>JAFGTV010000050.1 GCA_016938875.1 Paracoccaceae bacterium | reverse complement strand
TGGTCGACAGCGCCATCGCCCAGACCCGGGAATGGATGCGCGAGGACGTCAAGGCCGCCGCCCACCAAGCCGCCGAGGAACGCGTGATCGCCGCCATCGCGGGCACCGACGCGCGCGAACAAACCCGCGAGATGTTCCGCGGCAAGCTCAAGCGTGGCGAGCTGGACGATACCGTGATCGAGCTGGAGGTGACCGACAGTTCCAGCCCGTTGCCGATGATGGACATCCCCGGCATGCCCCCCGGTCAGGGTGGCGGCATGACGAACCTGGGCGATATCTTTGGCAAAGCGTTCGGCGGGCGCACGGTCAAGCGCAAGATGCGGGTGGGCGAAAGCTATGACATCCTGATCGGCGAAGAGGCCGACAAGCTGTTGGATGACGAAACGGTGAACCGCGCGGCCCTGGAGGCGGTGCAGGAAAACGGGATCGTCTTTCTGGATGAGATCGACAAGGTCTGCGCGCGCGCCGATGCGCGCGGCGCCGATGTCAGCCGCGAGGGGGTGCAGCGCGATCTGCTGCCGCTGATCGAGGGGACGACGGTTTCGACCAAGTACGGCTCGGTCAAGACCGACCATATCCTGTTCATCGCCTCGGGGGCGTTCCATATCGCCAAGCCGTCGGACCTGTTGCCGGAATTGCAGGGCCGCCTGCCGATCCGGGTCGAGTTGCGCGCGCTGACCGAGGGGGATTTCGTCCGCATCCTGACCGAAACCGACAACGCGCTGACCCGGCAATACAGCGCCCTGATGGCCACCGAGGCGGTCAAAGTCACCTTTACCGACGAGGGGATTGCCGCGCTTGCGCGGATTGCCGCCGAGGTCAATGAAAGCATTGAAAACATTGGTGCGCGGCGACTTTACACCGTGATGGAGCGGGTTTTCGAAGAGCTGAGCTTTGCCGCGCCGGACCGTGGTGGCGAAGCCGTTGAAGTGAACGCCGATTTCGTCGAGAAGAACCTGGGAGAGCTGACGCGTTCGGCCGATGTGACCCGCTATATCCTTTAGGCTTTTCCCGACGGGGGCCAGGTGCTGAGACATATCGCGATTTTGGTGCTGATCACGATGCTGGTCGCCTGTGCGCCGCGCGGTGCGCTGATCCTTGTCCCGCAGGCCGATCCCCGGGCAGATGAACAAAAGGTGTTTTTCGGCACCATGCGGGAACCCGCCCCGCTGGGTCAGTTTTCGGGGGACCGCGCCGAAACCGTGCATTTTGGCGCCTATACCGTCGCGATCCCGCCCGATCGCACCGCCGGAGAGGTGTCCTATCCCCGCGCGGCCCCCGATCTGACCCGCGATTTCGTGACAACTGCGGCCGACCTGTACGATCAACCCGCCGCTTTCACCGCGGCCCTTGCGCGCGATCTGCGCCGCCAACCGCCCGGTCGGCGCACGGCGGTGATCTTTGTCCACGGGTTCAACAACACCTTTGCCGAGGGGCTGTATCGCTCGGCGCAGCTGACCCACGATTTCGGCATCCAGGGGGTGACGCTGCACTATTCCTGGCCCAGCGCGGCCAGCCCGTTCGGATATGCCTATGACCGCGACAGCACGCTATATGCGCGCACCGGATTTGCTTTGTTTCTGGACAGTGTCATCGCCGCCAACCCGGACGAGGTGTTGATTGTCGCCCATTCCATGGGCTCGCTCCTGACGATGGAAACCCTGCGCCAGATGGCCCTGAAACAGCCGGGCCGCGTGGCACGGGTGATTGATGGCCTGGTCATGTTTTCCCCGGATATCGACGTGGACGTGTTCCGTTCACAGGTGCGCGATATCGGGCCGATGCCACGCAATGTCATCGTCTTTACCTCGCAGCGCGACAGGGCCTTGCTGTTGTCCGCGCGTCTGTCGGGGCAACCCGATCGGCTGGGCAATATCGAGACGGTCGAGGAATTGGCCGACCTGAACATCACCGTTCTGGACGTGACCGAGTTTTCGCGCGGCCTGGGTCATTTTACACCCGGCAGCTCACCTGACCTGATCGCGCTTTTGCGTAATGTGGGCGAATTGCAAAGCTCTTTGAACAAGGGCGCGCAGGTCCGCCCCGGCCTGTTGCCCGGCACCGTTATCACGGTGCGCAACGCGACAGAAATCATCCTGTCCCCGCTGACCGCGCTGGCCGGGCAATAGCGGATATTACCGCGCGCGCCTGAGATAGACGTAATAGGCCCCATCGCCCCCATGCCGGCGATGGGCCTGTGCGATCTGCAAGACCGCCTGGGCCACCGGCGCCTGGTGCAACCAGTGGGGAACCTGGCGTTTCAGAACGCCCCGCCGTTCGGGGATCGGCCCATCGTCGCTGCCGGTGCGTCCCTTGCCGGTGATGACCAGCACCAGCCGCCGCCCCGCCGCCTGATTGCGCAGGATAAAGGCGTTCAGCGCGGGATGCGCCTGGGCCAGGGTCATGCCATGCAAATCAATCCGCGCCTCGGGATCCAGGCGGCCACCCTTCATTCGGGTAAACGCCTTGTGGTCCATTTTCACGGGCGCCTGGGCCAGACGGTCGGCAATCGGTCCCGACAGGTCATCGCGCACCGCCTTGGATCCGGACCGCGCACCGATCTGAAACGGCGCAATCGGCTGCGACCGCGGGCCCGGGGCGGGGGTGGGCATCGGCTTGGACGGCTCGGGCTCTTGGGGGTTGGGGGCGCGGGCCGCGTGCATCGGGCGGGCCTGGCGCGCGACCTGATCCCACAGGTTGCGGTCTTCACGGCTGAGGGCCCTGGGACGCCGCCTGTTCATCGCTCAGCCCTCGGGCAGCATTGCAAGCGCGGTCTCGATGGGCAAAAGCACCACCATCCGACCACCATCGCGCACCTCTCCGGCCTTGCGGCCGGCAGCATCGCCCGTTCCGTAAAAGATGTCCGCCCGCTGCGCCCCCTTGATCGCGGAACCGGTATCTTGTGCCACCATCAGACGGTGCAGCGGCCCGCGCCCGCCTTTTTCAATCCAGACCGGGGCGCCCAGCGGAGTAAAGTCGGGATCCACCGCCACGGTGCGCATCGCGGTGATCGAGCGGTTCATCGCCCCCAGCGGTCCCTTGTCGGCGGGCACATGGCCAATTTCGCGGAAAAACACGAAGGACGGATTATGCATCAGCAATTCACGCCCCTCATCGGGGTGGCGACGAACCCAGGCGCGGATCACCTGGGCGGACACCTGGTGCGGTTTATAGACGCCGCGGCGGACCAGTTCCTGTCCGATCGAGCGATAATCCTGCCCGTTCTTGCCGCCATAGCCGACCCGCAGCGCGCTGCCATCGCGCAACCGCACCCGGCCAGACCCCTGGATTTGCAAAAAGAAAACATCCACCGGATCATCGATCCAGACAATCTCCAGGCCACGACCGCGCAACAGGCCCTGTTCCTCGATCTCGCGACGGGTATACCACTTTTCGCCGGCCCTCAGCTCGGGTGGCTTGCGGTATAACGGATAGCGAAACCGGGCGTCCGGGTGCAGGGCGCCCTGCAACTCCGGCTCGTAGTAGCCGGTGAAAAGCGCGGGTTCCCGGCCACCGATCAGAACAGGGCGAAAGAACACCTCGAAGAATTCACGCGGATTGGTCTGGGTTTCGGCCAGCGCGCACAGCGGACCCCATCCCGGGTCGGTCAGATCCGGGCAGGTTTCGCGAAAGACGGTCAGGGCGGCGGCGTGATCGTCCCGCGCCCAGCCTTTGAGATCATTGAAATTCAAAACCTCGACTGGCGTTCCGGGCGGCATGTCGGGCCGTGCAGGCCCCGCGCTCACGGCGAGGGCCAGGCCAAGCGCGGCGCCCAGCCCACGGATCATTCGCCCGTGGCGACAAGCTGCCAGTTCGGATCGTCAACGCCCATACCGCGGGCGAAGGTCCAGATATCGCGCTGGCGCTTGATCTCGGTGGGGCTGCCTTCGACGATCTCGCCGGCGGCGTTACGCACAACCGAGGTCAGCTCGCCCACGAATTTCACGGTCAGCTCGGCCTCGTTCGTGGCCCGGTCAAAGGTGGCCTCCTTGAGCACCAGTTCACGCACACCAACAAAGTTGGCCTCGACGCTCAGGCCCTGTTCTTCGCGCAGGCGCACCACCTCGGCGAGGCTGTCATAAACCTCGGGCGCCAGGAATTGGCGAACATCCTCCAGGTTGCCCTGCTCGAACGCCATCAGGATCATCTCATAGGCCCCGCGCGCGCCATGCAGGAACTCGCCCACGGAAAATCCGGGCTCTGCCAGTTTCATCGCGCCCAGTGCCTTGGCGGACTCGCTGCCATCGGGGACATGCTCGGTGATATCGGTATCGACACCGCCCTCGATCACCTCGAACCCATGGCGGGTGTCGGCCCGGCGGGCGGTGGGATCGGCCATCGGAACGGGTGGTTTTTCAAACCCATCGCGCGTGCCCAGGACAGAGCGCAGGCGCACGATCAGGAAAACGGCGATCCCCGCAAGAACCAGAAGTTGGATAATCGGAGAGTTCATGGATACCTCGTGCTGGGCCGAAGGGTTTGTAACAAGCCGTCACCGGACATATGTAAGGTAGCGCACCGGTCAAGTCCACCAGCCCGGCCGATGCAAATGAGGTTTCGAAAATGTTGCTATTCCTCGCATTCCTCGCGGTTCCGCTGATCGAGATCGCGTTGTTCATCCAGATCGGCGGTGCGATCGGCCTGATGCCGACGCTGGCCATCGTGGTTCTGACGGCGGCCCTGGGCACCTGGTTGATGCGCCAACAGGGCGCGTTGGCGATGTCGCAGGTGCGCACATCGTTCCAGGAGTTGCGCGATCCGGCAGAACCGCTGGCCCATGGCGCGATGATCCTGTTTTCGGGCGCGCTTTTGCTGACACCGGGGTTTTTTACCGATGCTGTGGGCTTTGCGCTATTGATGCCGCCGGTGCGTGCGGCGGCCTACAGGTGGTTGTCGAAACGCATGGTCGTTCATTCCATGAGCTATGGCCCCGGCCCGCAACGCCCCGCCAACGATCCCGGTGACATCATCGAGGGCGATTTCCACGAGATATCCCCCAAAGAACGGGGATCGCGCCCGCCCTCTGGGTGGACACGGGATTGAGCAGGTTGGGCCAAGCTGTTAAAGCAACGTCCAATCTTATCCTCGGCAGGAGCACACCATGAGCGAGACCGAAGGCACAGGCGCCACACCGCCCGTCAAAATGAACATCCTCAGCCAATACATCCGGGATCTGTCGTTCGAAAACATCCTGGTGCGCAAAGGCTCTGGCGGCGAAATTGCACCGGACATCACCGTTCAGGTGGCGCTGGATGCGCGCAAGCGGACGACCGAGGGCCAGTTCGAGGTCATCACCAAGTTCAACATCTCCTCCAAGAACAAGGCCGACGGCGCCCAGCTGTTCCTGATGGAGCTGGAATATGCCGGTCTGTTCCAGATCGAGAATGTCCCGGACGAACAGATGCATCCCTTCTTGTTGATCGAATGCCCGCGGATGCTGTTCCCGTTCGTGCGCCGGATCGTGTCGGACATGACCCGCGATGGTGGGTTCCCGCCGCTGAACCTGGAACCGGTGGATTTCGTGGCGCTGTACCGCCAAGAGCTGAACCGCCGCGCCCAAGAGCAGCAGCAACAGGGCAACGGCGCCCTGGCCTGAGCGGGAACAAAGCTCAGTCCATACTCTTCCAAACCGCGCCATCGCCCATCGCCGCGACAAACTCGGCATGGGCGGTGGCCTCTTCCTCGGTCAGGCGCGGGGGCAGCGGGGCAAGGCGCGGGCGCGGACGCCAGACCCGGTCGGACCCTGCATCGGCACTGGCGCTGCGATCCTGCCGTGCGCCCAGCACCAGGTCGGGCTGACGCCCCCCGATCAGTTCCAGGTAAACCTCGGCCAGAATCTCGGAGTCGAGAAGCGCGCCGTGCTTTTCGCGCGAGGAATTGTCGACGCCAAACCGACGGCACAGCGCGTCCAGCGTCGCGGGCGAGCCGGGGAATTTCTTGCGCGCGATAGCCAGCGTATCCAGCGCCTGATCGCGGGGCAGTTGTGGCAGCCCAACCCAACCCAGTTCGGCATTGAGAAATTTCATGTCGAAGGCCGCGTTATGGATCACCAGCCGCGCATCGCCCACGAAATCCAGAAACGCCTGGCCAATGGCGGAAAAGACCGGTTTGTCGCGCAGGAAATCATCGCCCAGGCCGTGCACCTCGAACGCCTCTTTGGGCATGGCGCGTTCTGGATTGATGTATTGATGATATGTCTTGCCGGTGGGCAGGTGGTTCCACAGCTCTACCGCGCCGATCTCGACGATCCGGTGCCCTTCAGACGGCTCGAACCCGGTGGTTTCGGTATCCAGAACGATCTCACGCATCTTGGCCCCCCAGCTCTTTGACCAAGGCTTGCACCGCCGCGCGGGTCTGTTCAAGGCTGCGTGTCTCGATTACATGATCGGCGCGGGCGCGTTTTTCGGCATCGGGCATCTGTTTGGCCGAAATCGTTTCGAATTGCGCGGGCGTCATGCCCGGTCGGGCCAGGACGCGGGCGCGCTGAACCTGGGGTGGGGCGGTGACGACCAGAACGGCGTCCAGATCTGCCTGTGCCCCGGTTTCAAAGAGCAACGGGATGTCGAGAACCACCAGCGGTTCGGCTGAATGGTCCGCCACGAATGCGGCACGATCAGCGGCGACCAGCGGATGCACAACACCCTCGATCCGGCGCAGCGCATCTGGGTCACGGGCGATCCAGTCTTTCAGAACGGCACGGCTGACCGCGCCCTGCTGCACGGCCTCTGGACAAATCGCGGCAATCCCCGGCACCGCCGCACCGCCCGGTGCATAAAGCCGATGTACCACCGCGTCGGCATCCCAAACCGGCACGCCGACCTCGCGGAAAAACCCGGCGGTGGTGGATTTTCCCATCCCGATAGAGCCGGTGAGCCCCAGCAAGAAGGGCCCCTTGGTCATCCGCCCAGAACCACCGCACGGGCGGCGGCGTCGACCTCGGGGCGTTGACCGAACCAGCGTTCAAACCCAGGCGCCGCCTGGTGCAAGAGCATACCCAACCCGTCGACGGTCACGCATCCGCGGGCGCGCGCCTCTCGCAACAGGGTCGTTTCGAGGGGCGTGTAAACGATGTCCGTGACCACGGCATCGCGCGAAAGACCGTCGAGCGGCACGCGGAAATCGGGCTTGCCAGTCATGCCCAGGGCGGTGGTGTTGATGACGGTCGCCGCGCCGTCGATCATGTTTCCGGCCTGCACCCAGTCATAGACAACGATCTTGGGGCCAAACTCGGCGCGCAAGGCCTCGGCCCGCGACCGGGTGCGATTGCTGATGCGAATCTCGCGCACGCCCTGATCGGCCAGCGCGGTCACGATCGCCCGCGCAGCCCCGCCAGCCCCCAGAACCGCCGCCGGTCCGGCGGTGGGATCCCAATCCGGCGCGCCCTGGCGCAGGTTTTCGATAAAGCCGACCCCATCGGTATTATCGGCATGCACCTTTCCATCCGCGCGAAAGATCAATGTGTTCGCCGCACCGATCAGTGCCGCGCGGTCCGAAATCAGATCGGCCAGGCGCAGGATGCTTTCCTTGTGCGGGATCGTGACGTTGACGCCGACAAAGCCCATCCTCGGCAGGGCCTCCAGCACCTGTTTCAGATCAGCCTGGGCCACGTCCATGGGAATGTAATAGCCCCGGATTCCATAGCGTTCCAGCCAATGCCGGTGCAGCAGGGGCGACTTGGAATGCGCGATAGGCGAACCGAT
>JAFGTV010000049.1 GCA_016938875.1 Paracoccaceae bacterium | reverse complement strand
GTCAGGCTGATTTGGGGCTGGTAGTGCACGGCCAGCTCCCTGTTTCGCAGTCCCCGGCGCAGTTCCGCCTCCAAGATAGGTTGCTCAGCCATCCCCCAGCCCCCGCTCGCACAAAAAGGCCAGATAACGCCGCCCTGCTTCAGGATCGCGCAGGGCGCGCTGGATTTCAGTCAACACCGCCTCCCGCTCTGCAATACGCCTGCGCGCCGCTTGCGCTTGCGAAAATTCGGCCCAGGCGGTCCATTCAGGACCGGACAGCTCGCCCTCACTCACCGGCCGGCCGGACAACCGGCCATCAAGAGGCCGGTTTTTGAAGCGCGCGCCGGCCGGGCTGATCTTGGCGCCGTCCAGGCCTAGTTCGGCCAGATCGGCGACGGCGCGGCGGGTGGAGTCTCTCTCGCACAATTGCCGGCGGATCGCGGCAAGATAGCTATTCAGATGCGCCAGGCGGCGGCTGAGGCCGGGTTCGATTTCGGCGGGAAACCCCGCGGGCCGCGCATCGATCTGTCGAATCACGCGCGCCATGGATCAATCCTCCAGGGCGGCTTCCGCCTCGAGCTTTTCAAGATACATTTCGACCAGTTCGCCGCTGATCGTCCACCGATCCACGCAGAGGGGCGCGATCGCCTCTTCTTTAAACCGCTGATAATGATCGAGCGCCCGCCGTTCGTCATGCCCGCAGTGGTGGGCCAGGATTGCCAAGGCCAGTTGCGCCGGTCCCGAGCCGCGATAACCCCACTCAAAGCCCGTCGGCGAGTGGCTCGCCAGGTCCAAACGGAGCGGCAGCGCCTGCCCGTCCACGGTGACGAGGCAGCCTTCCTGGGTGCGGATGCCTTGATATGTGGCGTAGTCCATCGATTGTCTCCCCTCAGTTTTTGAATTGCGTCGGCTCCAGGTCGTGCCGGCCCAGCAACTTGTACATCTCGGTCCGGTTGCGCCCAGCCAACCGGGCGGCCCGGCTCACGTTGCCCCGCGTGATCCTGAGCAGCCGGGCCAGGTAGTCCCGCTCGAAGCGGCGCCTGGCCTC
>JAFGTV010000048.1 GCA_016938875.1 Paracoccaceae bacterium | reverse complement strand
GTTCACCCTGAACAAAGTGATTGGGCTGTAACGACGGTGTGATGGCGCCGCTGCGGCGCGTTTTCGGCGGCCCACAGGGTCGTGACAATCCAAGCAAGCCAAGCCCTGAGGTGGGCCAGGATCTTGCGGATGTTGTGGCCGCAGGCGCAGAGCGCAGCAAAGAGGGCGTCGCCGATGGCGCCTTTCAGGGTGCAGCGTGTGAGGCGTCCGTCGGTCTTCATGTGGCCGATCTCGGCTTCGATGGCGCTGCGGCGGCGAAGGTCTGCGGTCAGCTTCGGTGAGAGACCGCGCCTTGTTCCGCTGATCAGGACGCGGGTCCTATCCTCGCCATGGCCGCGGTATCCGCGGTCGACGACGGCGAGATCGGGGCGCTGGTCGGTCAGGATCGCCACCTGTTCCAACGCTTCCTTCAGGGTGTGGCCGTCGTAAGGGTTGCCGGCAAAGCTGCGCATGCCGACCACGAAGCCCTCGTCCAGTGTGGTGGCGACGCTGACCTTGCAGCCGAATTCATAGCGCACCCGCGCCTTGCCTTTCGAGATGCAGTCCACCTCGGTCTCATGCAAGGCGTAGATCTTGTAAGCCCCCTTGGGGGCTTGGTGCAACAGCTGCGACACCAGGGCGAGCTTGGCGATGATCCGGTCCCGCAGGCTGCCTTCGGGGATATCTTGCAGGTGGCGGCGGAGGTCACGCATGACACGCCCGGTGTATCCTTTCAGCCTTTTCAATGCCTTGCGCATGCGCTTGAACTGCTTGGCATGGGCATAGCGGCCCACCTGCAGCGCCAGTCGCGGCGCGAGGCGGGCATAGGATTGCCGCAACTCCACCCCGGCCTCCTGCGCCAGGGCAGAAAGCTGATCGCGCGCCCGCTCGTAAAGCCGGGCGTCCGTCGGATAGGCGATGTTCTTTTCCATGACGGTCGTGTCGACGGCCACGCGCTTGACGCTGTCCTCGTCGATGGCCCCGGACTGCTGCCCGGCCCGGATCGTTTGGGTCAGCATCCACTCGACACCTTCTTCGCCAATCCTGCCCCGCCAGCGGGTCAGCGAGGACGGGTCAATCGGCGGCCGGTGCTGGAAAAACGTCTCGCCGGTGAGATGCTGATAGTAGGGATTTTCGACCCAACGCGCGACAACCGCCTCGTCCGACAGCCGATAGGCGT
>JAFGTV010000047.1 GCA_016938875.1 Paracoccaceae bacterium | reverse complement strand
TGGCGGAGAGACAGGGATTCGAACCCTGGGAACCCGTGAAGGCTCAACGGTTTTCGAGACCGCCCCGTTCGACCACTCCGGCACCTCTCCGCGCGCAACGTGGCCTTGTGCGGCGGTCATGTAGAGCGAAGCGCAGACGGGCGCAACCGTTTTCGTGCATCGGCGGGCTTTCGCGCGGGCAGGACGGGATTGTGTTGGAATTCGGGGCGGGGGGTATTACCTGTGGACCAACCCTGATGCCGGAGGCCGCCCATGCTTCGCCGCCTTGTCTTACCGCTTGCCCTGATCATGATCGCACTGGTTCCGGCCCGCGCGCAAGGCCCTGACGGGTTGGAGCCGCTGTTGCAGGCGCTGGCACTGCCCGACCTGGTGGCGATCATGCGCGAAGAGGGCCTGTCCTATGGGGACGAGCTGGAGGACGAGATGTTCCCTGGCCGCGGCGGGGATCGCTGGGATGCGGCGGTGGCCGATATCTATGACGGTGGCCGCATGGAAGAGGTGCTGCGCGGCGCGCTGGCGCGCGAGCTGGCCGACACCGACCTGACGCCGCTGACCGAGTTCTTTACCTCGCCGGATGGCGCGCGCATCGTCTCGCTGGAGTTGTCGGCGCGCCGGGCGCTGCTGGACCCCGAGGTGGAAAAGGCCAGCATGCAGCGGCTGGAAGAGATGCAGGCCGATGGCGCGCCGCGGCTGGAGATGATCGAGCAGTTCATCGCCGTCAACGACCTGCTGGAGACCAACGTGGCCGGCGCGCTGAATGCCAATTACGCCTTTTACACGGGGCTGGCCGATGGCCGGGCGTTCGATTTCGAACTGACCGAACAACAGATGCTGTCCGATGTCTGGGGCCAGGAGCCCGAGATTCGCACCGATACCCACGACTGGTTGCTGTCCTATCTGGCGATGGCCTATCAGCCGCTGTCCGATGACGTGCTGGCCCGCTATATCGCGCTGTCGCAAACCCCCGAGGGGCAGGCGCTGAATGCGGCGCTGTTCGTGGGGTTCGACGTGGCCTTTACCGGGATTTCGCGCCAGTTGGGGCTGGCGGCCGCGCAATTCATTTCCGGGCAGGATATCTAGCCGGGTTTCGCGGTGCGGGCGCCCTTGACTTGGCGGCTGAAATCTAGGATACGCACGGTTCCGGCCCGGGATGACCCCGGGCTGTTGACGTTGTAACACCGCCCCCAGGGGGGCGCGCTGTCCGGGGCGCCATCAGGCACCAACACCGCCAAAGGCGGGGCCAAAGGACGCGGGAAAGACAAAGGATACGGGCCCATGTTCGCGGTCATCAAGACCGGTGGCAAACAGTACAAGGTGCAAAGCGGGGATCTGCTGCGCGTCGAGAAACTTGCCGCCGAAGCCGGTGAAACGGTTCAGTTCAACGAAATCCTGATGATCGGCGCCCAGGTTGGCACGCCCACCGTTGCCGGTGCCGGTGTCCAGGCCGAGGTGGTCGACCAGATCAAGGGTGACAAGGTCATCCATTTCGTCAAGCGTCGCCGTAAGCACGGCTCGCAGCGGACCAAGGGCCACCGCCAGCAGCTGACGCTGGTGCGCGTGACCGACATCCTGGAAAACGGTGCTGACAAGAGCGGCGTCAAGGCCGCGATCGGTGCGGGCTCGGTTTCCGGGGCTGCCGTCGCCGCCGCCGCGCCCAAGAAGGCCGCCGCCAAGAAACCCGCCGCCAAGGCCGAGGCACCCGTTGCCGCCGCCGCTGGTGCGGACGATCTGAAAAAGCTGTCGGGTGTCGGCCCGGCGCTGGAGAAAAAGCTGCACGCGGCTGGGATCACCACCTTCGCGCAGATCGCCGCCTGGACCGAGGCCGACGTGGCCGAGATGGACGAAAAGCTGTCGTTCAAGGGCCGGATCGAACGTGAAGGCTGGATCGCGCAAGCCGCGGACCTGGCCAAAGGCTAAGCGAGAGGAGATTACGACATGGCACATAAAAAAGCAGGCGGCTCCTCACGGAACGGACGCGACTCTGCCGGTCGCCGTCTGGGCGTGAAGATGTATGGCGGTCAGGCCGTCATCCCGGGCAACATCATCGTGCGTCAGCGCGGCACCAAGTTCTGGCCGGGCGAGGGCGTGGGCATGGGCCGCGACCACACGATCTTTGCTGTCGAGCAGGGCGCCGTGACCTTCCACAAGGGCCTCAAGGGCCGCACCTTTATTTCGGTTCTCCCGGTGGCGGAGGCCGCAGAGTAAGCCGAAACCCAAGGTATGGACAATTCAGGGGGATCGGCGCACCGCCGGTCCCCCATTTTGTTTTCGGCAACAAGGAGCCCAGCCTATGGGCGTTGCAACTGCCTCGTTCCTGGTCTTCGCGGTCAGTCAGGTCGCCACGCCGGGGCCGGCCAACATGGCATTGATGGCCACCGGCGCGCGCTTTGGGCTGCGCGCGGCGCTGCCGTTCGTGGCGGGGGTGGCGTTGGGCAAGCAGTTGCTGATCTGGCCTGCCGGGCTGGGGCTGTTGTCGCTGGCCGGGCAGGTGCCGTGGCTGTTTGCCGGGCTGAAATGGGCGTCGGCGGCCTATATCTGCTGGCTGGCGTGGCGGGTGGCCAATGCGCGGTTGTCGCCGGGCCTGGCGGGGGGGCAGGCACCGGGATTCGCGGCGGGGCTGATCGTGCATCCGCTCAACCCCAAGGCCTGGGCGGTGATCGCGACCGCGTTCACCGGGTTCGTCACACCCGACACCCCCGCCTTGCAGGCCACGGCGATCATCGCCATCTGTTTACTGGTCTGCCAGGGCGTGTTGCACCCGGCCTGGACGTATGGGGGCGAACGCATCGCCCGGACGGTCGCAGGCCGCCCGGTCGAGAAATACCTGATGTGGGCACTGGCTGGCCTGACGGTCGCCAGCGTTGCCTACGCGCTTTTCGGAGGAGGGAAAGCATGACCCTGGACACGGTTTCCGACCAACCCGTCATCACGGCGGAACGCTTTGCATTGCGCCCCGTCTGTGCGGCGGATGCGGGGCCGTTGCGGCTCTATGCGGGCGACGAACGGGTGGCGCGCTATACCCGCTCGATCCCGCACCCGATGCCCCCCGGCGCGATCGAGGGGTTCATCGAACGGGCCCTCGATCCTGACCGGACCGAGGATGTCTGGGTCATGGAGGGCACCGGGCAGGGCCTGTCGGGCGTGCTGGGCGTGATCGCACTGGACCGGATGGAGCGCGCGCAATCCGAGATCGGCTATTGGGTCGCGCCCGCGATGTGGGGCACAGGCATTGCGTCCGAGGCCGTCGCGGCCCTGCTGGCGGCCAATCCGCATGCCGCCCGCACGATTTTTGCCGAGGTGTTTCAGGACAACCCCGGGTCGGCGCGGGTGCTGACCAATGCGGGGTTCGAGTATATCGGCGACGCCGAGGCCTATTCGGTGGCGCGCCAGGCCAAGGTCGCCACCTGGACCTACCTGCGCAAGATGGTCTAGGCGATGGGCGCGGCGCAGGTCTTTGAGGTCGAGACGCCGCGGTTGCTGATCCGTCCCTTTGCCGAGGGCGATGTCGGCCCGCTGGCCCGGATTGGCGCCGATCCGCGGGTGGCGCCGATGATGGGCACGATCCCGATGCCCTGGCCCGAGGCCGCGGTGCGCCACTGGATCGCGCGGTCGCGGTTTCGCGGCGATATCGGGTTTCGCCTGGCCATCGCGCGGCGCGGCGGCGGCCTGATCGGGGTTGCCGGCCTGGGCGGCGCGCCCGCGTCGCTGGCCTATTTCCTGGACCCCACCGAATGGGGCCAAGGCTATGCCACAGAGGCGATGCGCGCCTTTCTGGCGGCTGTCTTTGCACGGTTTCGCGGCCTTGACGTGGTCGCGGCCGATCACTACGCCGACAACCCCGCCTCTGGCCGGGTTCTGCTCAAACTGGGCTTTGTGCGTCTGGGCACCGGCATGGGCCGGTCGCTGGCACGTCTTGAGCCTGCCCCAAATATCCACTATCGCCTGATCCGCGAGACATTTCGAGGCCAGCCATGAAATTCCTTGACCTCACAAAGGTCTATATCCGCTCTGGTGCAGGTGGGAACGGCTGCATCAGCTTTCGCCGCGAGAAATACATCGAGTATGGCGGGCCCGACGGCGGCGACGGCGGGCGCGGTGGCGATGTCTGGGTCGAGGCGGTCGAGGGGCTGAACACCCTGATCGACTTTCGCTATCAGCAGCATTTCTTTGCCCAGAACGGCAAATCCGGCCAGGGCAATCAGAAAACCGGTGCCTCGGGCGACGATATCGTGCTGCGCGTGCCCGTCGGTACCGAGATCCTGGACGAGGACGAGGACACCGTCATCGCCGACCTGACCGAACTGGGCCAGCGGGTGCTGCTGGCCAAGGGTGGCAACGGCGGCTTTGGCAACCTGCATTTCGAGACCTCGACCAACCAGGCGCCGCGCCGGGCCAATCCGGGGCAGGAAGGGGTCGAGCGGACGATCTGGCTCCGGCTCAAGCTGATTGCCGACGCGGGTATTTTGGGGCTGCCGAACGCGGGCAAATCGACCTTTCTGGCCGCCACGTCGAACGCCCGGCCCAAGATCGCCGATTACCCGTTCACCACGCTGCACCCCAATCTGGGCGTGGTCGGTGTGGACGGGGTGGAATTCGTGATCGCCGATATTCCCGGCCTGATCGAGGGCGCGCATGAGGGGCGCGGCATCGGCGATCGCTTCCTGGGCCATGTGGAACGCTGCGCGGTGCTGCTGCACCTGGTGGATGCCACGTCTGACGATGTGGCGCGCGACTATCACACCATCATTCACGAGCTTGAGGCCTATGGCGGGCATTTGGCGGACAAGC
The DNA here is from genome assembly GCA_016938875.1 of Paracoccaceae bacterium. Taxonomy (GTDB): domain Bacteria; phylum Pseudomonadota; class Alphaproteobacteria; order Rhodobacterales; family Rhodobacteraceae; genus Rhodovulum. The sequence goes on along the minus strand of JAFGTV010000047.1, from coordinate 98,159 downwards.
CGCGCGTGACGGTCCTGAACAAGATCGACGCGCTGGACGAGGACGAACGCGCCGAACGATTGGCCGCGTTGCAAGAGGCCTCCGGCGATCGCGTCTTGATGATGTCGGGCGTGTCCCGCGAAGGGGTGACCGAGGTGCTGCGCGCGCTGCGCGCCGAGATCGACGAGGACCGGCTGCGGATCAAGGCCGCCAATGAGGAGCCCGAGGCGTGGCGACCCTGAACGAGGCGAAACGACTGGTCGTCAAGATCGGCTCGGCCCTGTTGGTGGACCGCGCGACGGGCGATCTGCGGGCTGAATGGCTGCATGCCCTGGCCGAAGACGTGGCGATGCTCAAGGCGCGCGGGATGGACGTGATCCTGGTCTCGTCGGGCTCGATCGCGCTGGGGCGGGGCGCGCTGGGGCTGGGGCAGGGGCCGCTGGCGCTGGAGCAATCCCAGGCCGCCGCCGCCGTTGGCCAGATCCGCCTGGCCCGCGCCTATGAAGAGGCCCTGGCGCCGCACGGCATCACCGCCGCGCAGGTTCTGGTCACGCTGGAGGACAGCGCAGACCGGCGACGCTATCTCAATTCACGCGCGACGCTGGAAACCCTGTTGGGGCTGGGGGCCGTGCCGATTGTCAACGAAAACGATACAATCGCCACGGATGAGATCCGCTTTGGCGACAATGACCGGCTGGCCGCGCAGGTGGCGGTGACGGTGGGGGCCGATACCACGATCCTGTTGTCGGACGTGGACGGGTTCTATTCGGCCAACCCCGGCCAGGATCCCACCGCCCACCGCTTTGATCTGATCGAGGAGATCACCCCCGAGATCGAGGCAATGGCGGGCGATGCGGGCTCGGGCCTGTCCAAGGGCGGAATGAAGACCAAGCTGATGGCCGCCAAGACCGCCACCGGCGCGGGCTGCGCGCTGGCGATCACCCAAGGGGCGACGATGCGCCCGCTTTCGGCGCTGGAACAGGGGGCGCCGGCCACCTGGTTCCGCCCCAAGGGCGACCCGCAGGCCGCGCGCAAGGGCTGGATCGCGGCGATGAAACCGCGCGGCTCGGTCTCGGTCGATGCGGGCGCGGCGGCGGCGCTGACCCGTGGCAAATCGCTGTTGCCCGCGGGGATCGTGGCGGTGACCGGCGATTTCGGGCGCGGCGATCCGGTGGCGATCCTGGGGCCCGGCGGCGTGGGGCTGGGCACCGGCCTGAGCCGCTATACCGCCGCCGAGGCACGGATGATCCGCGGCTGCCGCTCGGGCGATATCGAGGCGATCCTGGGCTATCCGGGCCGGGCTGCACTGATCCACAGGGATGACATGGCGATATGACACAACACAGCGACATTCCCGCGATGATGGCCGATCTGGGCGCGCGCGCCAAGGCCGCCGCCGCCACCCTGGCCTTTGCCGATCCCGCCGCCAAGCGCGCCGCCCTCGAGGCCGCCGCCGACGCGGTGCTGGCGCGCCGCGACGCGATCCTGGCCGCCAACGCGCAGGACATGGCGTTTGCCCGCGACAAGGGGCTGAGCCCGGCCATGCTGGACCGGCTGAAACTGGACGAGGCGCGCCTGGGCGGGATCGTCGCCGGGCTGCGCACCGTGGCCGCCCAGCCCGATCCGGTGGGCGAGGTGATCGCCGAATGGGACATGCCCTCGGGGCTGCATATCCGCCGGGTGCGCACGCCGCTGGGCGTGATCGGCGTGATCTATGAAAGCCGCCCCAACGTGACCGTCGATGCCGGCGCGCTGTGCCTGAAGGCCGGCAACGCGGTGATCCTGCGCGGCGGATCGGAGAGTTTCCATTCCTCGGGCGCGCTGCATGCCTGCCTGGTCGAGGGGCTGCGCGCCGCCGGCCTGCCCGAGGATGCGATCCAGAGGGTGCCCACGCGCGACCGCGCGGCGGTGTCGGAAATGCTGGGCATGACCGACACGATCGACGTGATCGTGCCGCGCGGCGGCAAGGGGCTGGTCGGTCTGGTGCAGCGCGAGGCCCGGGTGCCGGTCTTTGCCCACCTGGAGGGGATCGTGCACATCTATGTGGACCGCGCCGCCGATCCGCGAAAGGCGCTGGAGGTCGTGCTGAACGCCAAGACCCGGCGCACCGGGATCTGCGGCGCCGCCGAATGCCTGCTGGTGCACCGCGACGTGGCCGATACGCTGGGGGCCGACCTGGTGGCCGCCTTGGTGGCCGCCGGGGTGCGGGTCCATGCCGATGAGACGCTGGCCGGGCTGCCTGGAACGCAGCCTGCGACGGATGCCGATTGGGGCCGGGAATACCTGGACATGGATATCGCGGCGCGGGTGGTCGACGATATCGACGCCGCGATCGCGCATATCCGCCGCTTTGGTTCGGGGCATACCGATGCCATCCTGACCGAGGACGACGCGGCCGCCGCGCATTTCTTTGAACGGCTGGACAGTGCGATCCTGATGCGCAACGCCTCGACCCAGTTCGCCGATGGCGGAGAGTTCGGCATGGGCGCCGAGATCGGCATCGCCACCGGCAAGCTGCATGCGCGCGGGCCGGTGGGGGCCGCACAGCTGACCAGTTTCAAATACCTGGTCGAGGGCGCGGGCACGATCCGCGCCTGAACCTGCCAGCCCCCGCCCGGGTGGGGGCCCGGATCCTTAGGCAATCGCGCCAAGAAGAGGCGCCGGGGCGCGGCTAAAAGCTCAGCGTCAGGCGGGTGTCGTCCTGGCCGATCGCCAGCTGTCGCCCGCAGTCCAGGACGGCCCGGGGCAGCAGGGCGAACTGAACCTCGGCCGCGCGCAGGCCATCGGGGGGCGGGCAGGCGTCGGCCAGGGGCGCCCAAAGCCGCGGCTCCAGCGTCAGGCGCGGGCCGTCGGCGGTCAGGGTCATGCCGCCCGGCGTGCTGCGCAGGGCGATCCGGCCGCCCCGCGGCAGGGCGGTTTCGGCACACAGCACCGCCAGCAGGGCGATCTTGGCCAGGGTGCGGGGCATGTCGGCCGGGGGATCGGCGGTGATGCTGAGCCGCCCACCGCCGTAACATTCGGCCAGGATCTCGCACAGCTCATGCCCGGCAACGCGGGCCTCGGGCGGGGCGGCGCCAAAGGCCAGGCGGAACATGCGGATGCGCGCGTTTGCCCGCGCCACGCTGTCCGAGATCAGGGCCATTTCCTCGGCCCCGGTGACGCCGGCGGCGGCGGGCGCCGACATGGCCAGCAATTCCATGCCATTGCCGATCGCGCCCAGCGGGTTGATAAGGTCATGGCAAATGCGCGAGCCGACAAGCGCCGTCAAGTCAGACATGGCCCGCGCCCCCCCGAGCAAGGAGAGAGCCGATGCAGCCGATGAACGCGATGTTGGAGCCCGGCATGCTGGTGCGCCATCCCGGCCAGCCCGATTGGGGGTTGGGACAGGTGCAATCGGTGATCGGCGCGCGGATCACGGTGAATTTCCGCGATGCGGGCAAGGTGGTGATCGACGGGACGCGGGTAGAGCTCATGCCGGTATACGAGTCCTGAGGCTGGGATCTTTGCCCCAAGGTGGCGCAACATCGTTAATGCAGGGTTAACGCCACGGCATCGGCATCAGGGCGGCGGTTGCACTTGCCCCCGCGCCGCCCTAGAAGGCGCGCAGATTGCCCATAACTGGCCCGAGCCCCTTTCATGCACCCGCCCGAGGACCATTTCCAGCTGCGGCTGGCCGAGACCGAGGACGACCTGCGCGCCGCCCAGCGGCTGCGCTATGAGGTGTTCGTGTCCGAACTGGGCGGTGACGGCGCGATGGTGGATCATGCCAACCGGCTGGAGCGCGACGCGTTCGACCCCCATTACGATCACCTGGTCCTGGTCGATACCCGCCGCGATGCCGCCGCGCTGGATCATGTGGTGGGGGTGTACCGGCTGTTGACCGGCGAACGCGCCGCCGAGCTGGGCCGGTTCTATACCGAGGATGAATACGATCTGACCGTGCTCAAGCAAAGCGGGCGCAAGTTGCTGGAGCTGGGGCGATCCTGCGTGCATCGCGACTATCGCGGGGGCACCGCGCTTTATCATCTGTGGAACGGGCTGGCCGATTACGTGATGCAGCGGGGCGTCGACATCCTGTTCGGCGTGGCCAGTTTCCACGGCACCGATGTCAACACGCTGGCCGAACCGCTCAGCCTGCTGCACCACCGCTATCTGGCGCCGGAACCCCTGCGGGTGCGGGTTCAGCCCGCGCATTTCCAGACCATGGAGCTGATGCCCGAGGCGGCCATCGACCGGCGCCGCGCGATTCTGGCGATGCCGCCGCTGATCAAGGCCTATCTGCGGCTGGGCGGCTTTGTGGGCGAGGGGGCGTTCATCGACCGGGCCTTCAACACCACCGATGTGTGCCTGCTGATGGATACCGCACAGATGAACGCCAAGGCCCAGGCGCGGTATACGCGGGGCCGGGGATGACCCCGTGGGCCGGTGACGTGCCGCCGCAGGCCCCGCCGATCGGGCCGCTGGGGTGGGTGCGGGTTGCCTGGCGCGGGGCGGCGCTGGGGACGGTCACCTTTGGTTGCCTGGCGCTCTTGGTGCTGGTGCGGCTGGTCGAGCGGCCGCTCTTTGGCTGGCACCGGCCGGTGACGCCGTTCATCACGCAATTCGTTTGCCGGATGGCGTTTGTCATCCTGGGGATCCGCTATCGGGTGCGCGGCACGCAGATGCGCGCACGTGGGGCGGTGGTGGCCAACCATGCGTCCTGGCTGGATATTTTCACGCTGAACGCGCGCAAGCGGATCTATTTCGTTTCCAAGTCCGAGGTGGCGGGCTGGCCCGGCATCGGGTGGCTGGCGCGCGCCACCGGCACGGTGTTCATCAACCGCGACCGGCGCGAGGCAAGGCAGCATCACGATCTCTTCGAAGAGCGGCTGACGGCGGGGCACAAGCTGTTGTTCTTTCCCGAGGGCACCTCGACCGACGGGCGGCGGGTGCTGAGCTTCAAGACCACGCTGTTCGCCGCGTTCTTTTCCGCGCCGCTGCGCGACATCCTGCATGTGCAGCCGGTGACGGTGATCTATACCGCGCCGCCGGGGCAGGATCCGCGATTCTATGGCTGGTGGGGCGGGATGGAGTTCGGCCCGCATCTGCTGAAGGTGTTGGCCGCCCACCCCCAGGGCGGGGTCGAGGTGGTCTATCACCCGCCCCTGAAGGTCGCCGATTTCCCCGACCGCAAGGCGCTGGCCCGGGCCTGCGAGGCGGCGGTGCGCAGCGCGATGCCCGATCCGGTCGCGCAACCGGCCTAGGCCGGTCCGGCCTGTGCGGTGTCAGCCCATCGCCGCGATCAACCGGCCCAGGGCGGCCACGGCATCGTCCTGGCGCCAGATTTCCTCGCCGATGGCGAAGAAATCCGTGACGGGCGCAAAACTGGCGATGGTTTCTTCGTCCAGGGCGCCCTCGGCCACGACGGGCACTTCGATGACCTCGGACCACCAGGCGAACATGTCCCTCTCGGCCCGGGTGCCGTCGCCCAGCCCGCTGCTGCCTACCGGGCCAAAGGACACGTAATCGGCGCCCGCCTCGCCCGCGGTCATCCCGTCATGGCGCGATGTGCCGCAAAATGCGCCAACGATGGCCTCCGCGCCCAGTGCCTTGCGGGTCTGGCGCACGCTGCGCGCCCCGTCGGTCAGATGCACCCCGTCCAGGCCCAGCCGCTCGACCATGCCGACATGGGTCTCGATGGCGATGGCGATGTCGCGGGCATGGGCGATCTCGCGCAGGATGTCGGCGGCGCGGGCGACCTGATCCTCGTCGCGGGTGGCCAGGGACAGGCGCAAACAGGCGATCTCATGGCTGTCCAGCACCGCCGCCAGCCGGTCGGGAAAGCTGTCCAGGTCAAAGGCGGGCGGGGTGACAAGATAGATCTGCGGGCGCTCGGGGGCTGTCATGACGGGAACTCCGTGCCGTGTTTTGCGACGCTATAGCGGGGTTTGGCGCGGTTGGCTATGGGGGCAGGGCGCTTGAACCGCGGGCCGCGTGCGCGTATCACCGCCCCCGAACCCAGCCGGAAGAATGCCCATGCAAGACCAGCCCGCCTTTGTCCTCGTGCGCCCGCAGATGGGCGAGAATATCGGCGCGGCCGCGCGCGCGATGTGGAATTTCGGGCTGGACCGGATGCGGCTGGTCGATCCGCGCGATGGCTGGCCCAATCCGCGCGCGGTGGCGCTGGCCTCGGGGGCGGGGCGGTTGCTGGACGATGCGGGGATTTTCACCACCACCCCCCAGGCGGTGGCCGATTGCGACTATGTCTTTGCCACCACTGCGCGGGGCCGGGGCCTGACCAAGCCGATCGTGACCCCCGAACGCGCGATGGAACAGGCCCGCGCGATGATCGGCCAGGGGCGCCGGGTGGCGGTCCTGTTCGGGCCGGAACGCGCGGGGCTGGAAAACGACGATATCGCGCGGGCCAATGCGATCATCTCGGTCCCGGTGAACCCGCAATTCGCCTCGCTCAACCTGGGGCAATGCGTGTTGCTGACCGCCTATGAGTGGCGCCGCCAGGGCGCCGATATCATCCCCGAGCGGATGGAGATGGCCGGCGCCGACCCCGCCACCGTGCTGGAGGTCGAGAAACTGGCCGAGCATTACGAGACGCGTCTGGACGAGGCGGGGTTCTTTTACCCCCAGACCAAGGCGCCCGGCATGAAACGCACCCTGCGCAACCTGTGGAGCAGGATGCCGATGACCCGGGGAGATGTGCAGATCCTGCACGGGATCCTGCGGCAATTGACGCGGGCGCGCACGGGCGATGACCGCGCGGAGTGACTTGAAGGCCGGCGCGCGCGGGCCTAGTCTGCCGCGCGCAACATGGAAGGGAGCGCCATGAGCAAGACCCGCAGCATCTTTGAAGAGGTCGGCACCGAGGCCCCGGTGGACAAGCCCCTGGTGCAGCCCGGCGCGATCGACCGGGCCGCCCGGCGCGGCGCGCGCGGTGCGGTGCGGATCTGGCTGACGATGCTCTTTGTGCTGATCGCGGCGATGCTGGTTCTGGGCGGCGTTGCCCGGCTGACCGGCAACACGCTGGTGCTGCCGGGCTGGAACCCGGTGCAGGGCGCGATCCCGCCGCTGGATCCGGGCGATTGGCTGGCGACGATGGAACGCTATCGCGTCTTTGGCGAACCCGGTCCGGGGCTGGTGGCGTTTCAGCGGATCTACTGGTGGGAATGGGCGCGCGGGATGCTGGCGCCGCTGGCCGGTGGGGTCTGGCTGCTGGGTCTGGCGGGATTCGGCCTGGCCGGGCGGATGCCCAAGGGCTGGACGCTGCGCCTGCTTGGTCTGGGCGGGTTGATCGTCGCCCTGGGCGGCACCGGCTGGGGGATGGGCCAGGCGCCGGCGCCGTTCGACGGGCCGTCTTACCGGCTGTTGGTCGAAACCGGGTTGGGCTTTGCGCTATTGGGTCTCTTGGCCTGGTTCATCTTCAAGCTGCGCCGCACCGAGGCAGAGCTGATCCAGGCGCGCCGCGCCCGCGATGGGGCGGTCTTCGGGATGGCGACGGGGTTGATGCACCTGGCGTTCTTGCAGATCCTGCTGGGCGGGCTGTTGGGCGGGCTGGACGCCGGGCGTGGCTTTACCGACTGGCCGACCATGGCGGGGGCGATCGTGCCGCCCGATGTGCTGTCGCTGCAGCCCGTTTGGCGAAATTTCGCTGAAAACCCCGGCCTTGTGCAATTCCTGCATCGCGGGGCGGGCTATCTGGTGCTGATCCTGGGCCTCGTCGCCTGGCTGCGCGCCCGGCGCAGCGTGCACCGGTCGGTCCGCCGGGCGTTTGGCTGGGTTGGCGGGCTGGTGCTGCTTCAGGCGGGGCTTGGTATCGCCACGGTGATGTTCGCCGCGCAGTGGCACATGGCGCTGACCCATCAACTGGGCGCGGTGCTGCTGTGGGCGATGATCCTGCGCGCGCGCTTTCTGGCGCAATATCCGATCCAGCAATCCATCCGGGGGTAATCCATGTCCGTATCCGTCACTGCCTATGACGATCTGATGGCCTTTCAGCGCGAGACCGAGGCCCTGGCCCAGGTCATGGGCCGGCTTGGCTGGGACCAGGAAACGGTGATGCCGCGCGGCGCCGCGCAGCAACGCGCCGAAGAGATGGGCGCGCTGGAGGGGGTGCTGCACCGCCGTCGCACCGACCCGCGCATCGGCGATTGGCTGGCGGGCATCGACGCAGGCGCGCTGGACGATGTGGGCCGCGCGCAGCTGCGCCATATCCGCCGCTCGTATCAACGCGCCACGCGCCTGCCCGACACGCTGTCGGCGGAACTGGCGCGGATCACCAGCCGCGCTCAGGGCATCTGGGCCGAGGCCCGCGCGGCAGGCGACGTGGCGCATTTCCTGCCAACCCTGGCCGAGGTGGTCCGCCTCAAGCGCGAAGAAGCCGCGGCGCTGGCCCAGGGGGGCGATCTTTATGACGCGCTGCTGGACGATTACGAACCGGGGGCGACGGCCGCCGGGCTGGGCGCGATGTTTGACCGGATGCGCCCGCGCCTGGTCGAGTTGCGCGAACGGGTGATGGGCGCGGCCACCCCGCCCGCGGCCCTGCACGGCACTTTTCCCGCCGCGGGGCAGATGGCGGTGGCGCATCAGATCGCAACCCATTTCGGCTATGACTGGCGTCACGGGCGGCTGGATCACTCGGTCCATCCGTTCACCTCGGGGTCGGGGGCGGATGTGCGCATCACCACTCGCGTGGACGAGGCAGAGCCGCTGGGCTGTCTCTATTCCACCCTGCACGAGGTCGGGCATGGCGCCTATGAACAGGGGATCGCGCCGGACTATGCGCTGAGCCCGCTGGGCAACGGCGTCTCGATGGGCGTGCATGAAAGCCAAAGCCGGATCTACGAAAACCAGCTGGGCCGCAGCCGCGCGTTCTGTGGCTGGCTGCATGGTCGGATGGCCGATACCTTTGGCGATGCCGGGGCGGTCGGGGCGGATGCGTTTTATGGTGCGGTGAACCGGGTCCATGCGGGCTATATCCGCACCGAGGCCGACGAGGTGCATTACAACCTGCACATCATGCTGCGCTTTGACCTGGAGCGCGCACTGATCGCCGGCACGCTGGAGGTCGCCGACCTGGAAGAGGCCTGGAACACCCGCTTTGCCCATGATTTCGGGGTCGCGGTGGACACCCCCGCCCATGGCGTCTTGCAGGATGTGCACTGGTCGGTGGGGCTGTTCGGCTATTTCCCGACCTATACGCTGGGCAATGTCTATGCCGGGTGCCTGAACCTGGCGCTGCGCGCGGCGGTGCCCACCCTGGACGCGGATCTGGCGCGCGGCGATGCCGGGCCTGCCACCGCCTGGCTGCGCGAAAACGTCCAGCGCCACGGCGGTCTTTACGAACCGGCCGAGGTGATCGAACGGGCCTGCGGCTTTGCCCCCCACGAGGGGCCGCTGCTGGACTACCTGGACGCCAAGTTCGGGGCGCTCTACGGGGTTTGAAGGCGGGCAAACTCTGGCACCGTCCCGCGTGGAATGCTAAAAGGCCCGCCATGGCACGGCATGACAACATCCTCAGCGTTCTCTGGGCCCAGGCCCGGCGGGTGGCGTTTGCCATCCTGGCGGGCATCGTGCGCGGTAAGAGTGCCGATCAGATCGGCAAGCGGATCTCGGCCCGCCCCGCGCATGAGCAGACGGCGATCGTGCTGGCGGTGCTGGCGGGGCTGTTGCTGACCAGTCTGCTTTTCGCCCATGCGGGGGTCATCGGGCTGCTGGTTTTCTTTCTTTTGGTCATATTGCTGATCCACTAGGGCCGCTCACATTCGTTTGAACGGCATTTGCGGATGTGCTTTTTTGCCGCGCATTCAAGGTGTTGGCCGCCGGTATGCCGGTGTATGCACATGAAAACAATGATTTTTCCGCTTTTCGGTGATCCGGTTTCAGCGGGGCCGCGTATCCCTTGCATAACAACGCAAACAGGAAAGGGAACTGACCAATGGATATTATCGGACCTCTGATGCTGGGCACCATCGGCTTTGTCGTTGCTTTTGCTTACATCAACATGCGCCAGACCGAAGAGCTGCTGGCCGAAACCCGCAAGCGCAAGGCGCGCGCCGCGGTCAAGCCGGCCACCTCGACCGAGGCATACCGCATCGCCGCCGAATAAGGTGCGCCTAAACCAGGGCCGGGCGATCGTGCACGCCCGGCCCCGGTTCCGAGACTAGCCCTGCCAATCGGGCGGGCGCTTTTCCAGAAAGGCGCGGATCCCCTCGTCGGTATCGCGCCACAGCATGTTTTCCACCATCGCCGCCCCCGCATGGGCATAGGCCGCGTCCACGTCCATCGTGATCTGCTCGTAAAACGTGCGCTTGCCGATGCGCACCGCCGGGTTCAGCTTGGCCGCCAGGGTTTCGGCCAGTGCCATCGTTTCCGTGTCCAGATCATCGTGCGGGACGGCGCGGTTGATCAGACCCAGCGCGGCCGCCTTTTCGGCGTCGATGAATGCGCCGGTGGTCAGCATCTCGAACGCATGTTTGCGCGGAATGTTGCGGCTGAGCGCGACCATCGGGGTCGAGCAGAAAAGACCGATATTCACCCCGTTCACCCCGAACCGCGTGCCCTGGGCCGCCACCGCCATGTCGCATGAGGCCACCAGTTGGCACCCCGCCGCCGTGGCGATCCCGTGCGGTGCGGCGATCACCGGCTGGGGCAGGCGCATCAGTCCGGTCATCACCGCCGCGCAGCGCGTGAAAAGATCGGCGAAATAGGCTTGGCCGGCGTCCGGCGCTTGTCGCCCGGCCTGCATTTCCTTGAGATCATGGCCCGCGCAGAACACCTTGCCCGCGCCCTTGAGGATTACCACCCGCGTCTCGCGATCCTCGGCCAGCGCGTTGATCTGAGCCTGAAGCGCCGCCAGCATCGCGTCCGACAGCGCGTTCAGCCGCCCTGGCGCGTTCAGCGTCAACGTGGCAATGGCGCCGGTGTCCTGGCGCAAAAGGATCTCGCTCATCTTGTTTCTCCTCCCTGTTCGCGGGCAGACTACGCGGCAAAGGGAAGAGGGGGAAGGCATGACGGTCAAGATGGACATCCCCGCGCTGGAGGCATTCCTGGCGCGCGCGTTTCCGCAGGTCTGCAATGATTTCGTGATCGAACAGGTCGCGCCGATGCAGGTGCAGGTGCGCATGCCGGTGGCCACGCGCCATCTGCGCCCCGGTGGCACCGTGTCGGGACCCTCGATGTTCGCGCTGGCCGATGTGGCGATTTACCTGGCGGTGCTGGCGATGATCGGGCCGCAGGCCCTGGCGGTGACGACGAATTGTTCGATCGATTTCATGCGCAAACCGGCACAAGGGCGCGATCTGATCTGCCAGGCGCGGTTGCTGAAGCTGGGCCGTGTCCTGGCGGTGGGCGACGCGCTGATCTTTTCCGAGGGGATCGAGGGCGCCGTGGCGCGCGCCGGTCTGACCTATGCGATCCCGCCGGGATGAGGGCAGGGGGGCTGTCCGCCCCCCGTCCGCTGGCGCGGACCCCCCCCGAGGATATTTGCGACCAGAAGAAGGGCCCCGTCAGGGCAGCAGGCGCAACACGTATCCGGGCAGGGCAAAGGCGCCCTTGTGAACCGCGGGGGTGTAATATTCGGTCGCGATCCCGGCGGCGGCAAAACGATCCTGCAACACCTCGAGCGGCACCCGGCCCGCGTCGCCATCGGTGCCCCAGCCAAAGGCCATCGGCCCGCCCGCATAGGTCGGGATCGTGGCCAGGTAGCAGCCCCAATCGGCAAAGAGCGCCTTGAACGCGCGCATCGAGTTGGTCAGCTCGTCCCCTTGCAGGAAGGGCACGCCGTTTTGCGTCACAAGGATGCCGCCGGGGTTCAGCGCGCGTTTTGCGTGGCCGTAGAACGTGTCGGTGAACAGCACCTCTCCGGGCCCGATCGGGTCGGTGGAATCGACGATGATCACGTCGAACCGGTCCTGGGTGGTGCGGATGAACGCCGCGCCGTCGTCAATCACCAGGGTCAGGCGCGGGTCGTCAAACGCGCCCGCGCTGAGCATCGGCAGGTATTGCCGCGAGAAATCCACCACGCCGGCGTCGATTTCCACCATCGTGACATGCGTGACCGATGCGTGACGCAGCACCTCGCGCGCCATGCCGCCGTCGCCGCCGCCGATGATCAGCACCCGGCGCGCCGCGCCATGGGCCAGGATCGGCACATGGGTCAGCATCTCGTGGTAGATGAAATTGTCGCCCTCGGTGGTCTGGACGACATCATCCAGCGTCAGCACCCGGCCGAAGGTGCCGTTTTGAAACACCTTCAGCCGTTGATGCGTGGTTTCGCTGTCGTAGAGCATCTCGTCCACGCGCAGCGATTGGGCATAGTCGGGATGCAGGCTTTCGCGGATCCAGTCGGTCATGCCGCCTGGCTCTCGCTGACCAGGCCATCGCCGCGTAGCAGCTCCTTGACCCGCACATCGGCGGTGCCAAAGGCGCGTTGCAGCACGCCCACTGCGCGCCAGGGATCGGCATCGCCGCACATGAACACGTCGAACGCGCCATAGCCGATCTCGGGCCAGGTGTGCACCGAGATATGGCTTTCGGCCAGCACGGCCACGCCGCTTACGCCTTGGGGGCTGAACTTGTGCGTATGGATGTGCAGCAGCGTCGCGCCGCATTCGTCCACGCAGTCGCGAAACGCGGTCTGGATGCGATCCTCGTCATCTAGGCCATGCCCGTTTACCACCTCGATGATGAGATGGGTGCCCGCGAAGACGCGGCCGTCACGGCGTATGAAATGGTCATCGCGGGTGTCATCGAACACGTCACGAATCATCGGTGCAGCCGAAGGGCTGCGAGTATCTTCCGCATGGGCGCCTGTCTCCAGACCGATCCCCAGTTGGAAGAGGTTGGCGTCAGTCATGGCGCGCCCCTTCTTACCAGTAGATTGAATCCAGTCGGTTCCTTAGCGCCCCCCCGGATTTTCGAGGTTGGGATCGGTTCCGATCGTAGGGGGCACCTAAGGCTTTCGATTGCGTCAATCAAGAAGGAATTTCCCCGCGTTCGACTTTTTGCGGCGGTGCAGCGAAAACCGTGGGAAAATGTGCACGAATCGGGGGGAGACCCTCGTGCGGAAATGGGGTAAATAGATACCTATTTTACAAGTCATTGTTTGCGCTTGGTATTTTGAGGGTTAGGGTGCTTGACTGTGTGCTGGAAACCCTTAGAACACGCCCATCCCGAACCGGCGGGCCGCATGTCGTGGCCTGGCGGGGACACTTTAGCCAATAGGGCAAAACCATGAAAACCTTTACCGCTACTCCGGCGGATATCGAAAAGAAATGGATCCTGATCGACGCCGAGGGCGTTGTTCTGGGCCGTCTCGCCTCGATCGTCGCCATGCGCCTGCGCGGCAAGCACAAGGCCACCTTCACGCCGCACATGGACATGGGCGACAACGTGATCATCATCAACGCCGACAAGGTGCAGATGACCGGCAACAAGCGTGCTGACAAGAAATACTTCTGGCACACCGGCCACCCGGGCGGCATCAAGCATCGTACCGCCGGCCAGATCCTGGAAGGCGCCCACCCCGAGCGCGTCGTGACCTTGGCGGTCAAGCGCATGCTGCCGGGCAACCGGCTGAGCCGCAAGGTGATGACCAACCTGCGCGTCTATGCCGGGGCCGAGCACCCGCACGAGGCGCAGAACCCCGAAGTGCTGGATGTCAAATCCATGAACGCCAAGAACACCCGGAGCGCATGATGGCTGATGAAATCAAATCCCTCGACGCGCTGAGCGAGGCCGTTTCCGGCGACGCCGCGATGTCCCTCGAGATGGCCACCCCGGCAGAGCCGGTGCGCGACGCCCTGGGCCGCTCTTATGCCACCGGCAAGCGGAAAGATGCGGTCGCCCGCGTCTGGATCCGCCCCGGTTCGGGCAAGGTGATGGTCAACGGCAAGGACATGAGCGTCTATTTCGCCCGTCCCGTGTTGCAGATGATCCTGCGCCAGCCCTTTACCGTGGCCGGTGTCGAGGATGAGTTCGACGTGATCGCCACCGTCAAGGGCGGCGGGTTGTCGGGCCAGGCCGGCGCGGTCAAGCACGGCATCTCGAAGGCGCTGCAACTGTACGAACCCAGCCTGCGCGGCGCGCTCAAGGCCGCCGGCTTCCTGACCCGCGACAGCCGCGTGGTGGAACGCAAGAAGTTCGGCCGCCGCAAGGCCCGCCGGAGCTTCCAGTTCTCCAAGCGTTAATCGCGCGCGCGAAAAAGCGTCACGAACCGAAACGGCCGCACCCTGTTGCGGCCGTTTTCTTTTGTGCAACGGCCCCGCGGCGCGGGCTGCGCAAAAGGGGGCGAGGGTGTGGCGAGGGGGAATGCGCGGTGGATGCGGGGCGCGCCCTGGCGTCATCAGCTCATGCGGGGACACGCATCATCGGTTCGGGGCACGCGGACGGAACAGCCCTCAGAACCCGATCCGTCCATTTGGCGAGGAATTGACCGTCAGCCAGGCGGGCCAGCCAAAGAGCCGTTCGAAAAGCGCCAGCAGCAGGCATAGAACGACAATACCCAGCACCAGTTTGACGCGCCCTTCGCTGGGCGGATTGCGCGCCCAGCGGGACATTCTCAAGAGCCAGGAAATTCGCAACCCGGCCTCAGAACCGAAAGCCGAGCGACGCGTCATAGACGGTGTCGAAGCCATCGCTGGCGACCACCCCGGCATTCAGATACGCGCCAGAGCCAAAGTCGTAATCCATGCTGAGGGTATAGATGTCGTCAGCGCCATTGCCGAACTCGGTGCCGATTTCCCCCGACAGGGTCAGCGCGTCGGTCAGCCCGTAATCCACGAAAAACCGCCCCACGAGGTCGGCCGCGCTCAGGTCCGTATCGCTGAGGATCACGCCGCCGGACCATTGGCCGTGGGTGAACGAGGCAGAAGCGGACGCGGTGTGCCCGCCCCGAAAATCCTCGTAGAAAAAGCCGAGTTCATACTGCCCGATGTCCTGGTGCAGGGCGATCGAATAGACATCGAAGGCGCCATCGTCAAAGCTGTGATAGGCCAGCCCGAACCGGGTATCCCCGTAAGTGCCGTCATAGCGCAGGCCGACCGGGGTTTCGTCCAGGAAAAGATAGAAGAAATCCACGATCGAGCGTTGCTGACGCCCGACTTGCACATCGAGCAGGACCGACCCGCCAAACACACGCCGCCCGATATAGTCCGATTCCAGTGTCCGGGGCCGACCGACCGATATCTTGCCATGCTCATAGCTGTAAGTCAGGGCCGCATAGACGGCTTGGCGATATTCGCTGCTGCCGCTGCCCAGCTTCAGGTTGACGGCGTCGAGGCCCAGATCGAACCCAAGGCCCAGGTCCGGCCCGGTCACGCCCAGGTCGATCTCGCCATACACGATGGTACCGCTTGAATTGGCCTCGAGATGTTCGAATTCGACAAAACCATCCGCAGTCATATTCCCGGGCAGGGACTGACCCCAGGCGCTGCCGGCACATATCGAGAGCAAAAGGGCACTGGCAATGGACGCGTTCATGGTATTGTTTCCTTTGAAACCCATGCTTACGTGCACGTTAAGCGCGACCGCGGCCTGCCGCCAGTCCGCCGCAGTGCAATCCCCCCTTTTGTGGCCGGAAGGTCACGTGCCCGTGAAACGGACCGCGCCGATATAGGGCAGGTTGCGGTTTCGTTGCGCGAAATCAATGCCGTATCCGACGACGAACTCGTCGGGGATGTCAAAGCCGACCCAGCGCGCGCGAATGTCCACCTCGCGCCGCACGGGTTTGTCCAGCAGGGCGCACACCTCCAGCCGGTTCGGTTTGCGTCCGTCCAGCAGGTGCAGCACCGCCTTCAGGGTATGGCCGGTGTCGACGATATCCTCGACGACCAGAACATCGCGCCCCTCGATCTCGCCGCGCAGGTCTTTCAGGATGCGCACCTCGCGCGAACTTGTGGTGGCGTTGCCATAGGACGAGGCCTCGATGAAATCGACCTCGACCGGCAGGGCCAGTTCGCGCACCAGATCGGCGATGAAGATGAACGAGCCGCGCAACAGACCCACCACCACCAGCTTGTCCGTATCGGCGTAATGGGCGGTGATTTCCTGGGCCAATGCCTCGACCCGGGCGGCAATTGTCTTGGCCGAGAGCAGTTCATCTATGACATATGGTCTCTCAGCCATGCGTTCCCCCTTGATTTTGCGCGCCCACTATCAGACATGGCACCCCACTGTCATCAACAAACCGGGATCATGCCCAGCCATTCCGAAAACAGAGAGATGCCCTATACCGCGCAGCAGATGTACGATCTGGTGTCGGATGTGGCGTCCTATCCGCAGTTCCTGCCCTGGACGGCGGCGGCGCGCATTCGCTCGCGCACGCCCTTTGCCGAGGGCGAGGTGATGGAGGCCGACCTGGTCGTGTCGTTCAAGGTGTTCCGCGAACGCTTTGGCAGCCGGGTGACGCTGTGGCCCGCGATCCACAAGATCGACACCGAATACCTGGACGGTCCGTTTCGCTATCTCAAATCCTATTGGCAGTTTCGCGATATCGGGCCGGGCCGCTGCGCGGTCGAGTTCTACGTGGATTTCGAATTCAAGAACCGGGTGTTGCAGGGCGTGATCGGCGCGGTGTTCAACGAGGCGATGATGCGGATCGTGCGCGCCTTTGAAAAACGGGCCGAGGATCTGTACGGCCGCCCCGGCGCCTGATCCCACCGCCAGACGGGCGGGCAGGGCGCCAGCGCGGCCGCACCGGCGCCCCAGGCCCGCTCAGGACGCCATGTCGTAGGCGCGTTCGCCATGTACCGACAGGTCCAGGCCGTTCGATTCTGCCTCGGCATCGACGCGCAGGGGGGTGATCAGCGCCACCAGTTTCACCAGCGCCACGGTGACGACCACCGTGAATGCCCCCACCACGGCCAGCCCGCCCAGTTGCGCGGCCCAGCTGCCATGACCCAGCGCGGCGATCATGATCGTGCCAAAGATCCCGCCCACGCCATGCACCGCGAACACATCCAGCGTGTCGTCGATCTTCAGCTTGTTGCGGATCAGGTTGACCGCCTCTTGGCACAGGATGCCCGCGACCGCCCCGATCATCAGCGCCTCGACCGGGCCGACGAACCCGCTGGCCGGGGTGATCGAGGCCAGTCCCGCAATGGTCCCTGTGACGATACCCACCAGCGAGGGGGTGCCGTACTTGATCTTTTCCCATAGCGCCCAGGTCAGCGAGGCCGTGGCCGCCGAGATATGGGTAACCAGCATCGCCTTGGCCGCGCCGCCATCGGCGGCCAGTTGCGAGCCGCCGTTAAAGCCGAACCAGCCAACCCACAGCATCGCCGCGCCGATGAACACAAACCCCGGCGCGTGCGGCGGGGTCGAATGGTTGCGCCGCGGCCCCAGGAACACCGCCACGATCAGTGCCGCAAGCCCCGCGGTTTCATGCACCACGATGCCGCCCGCGAAATCACGCACGCCCACCGCGCCGAAAAGACCGCCATCGGCCAGGAACCCACCGCCCCAGATCCAATGCACCACCGGCGCATAGCACAGCACCATCCACAGCCCCGAAAAGAGCAGCACGAAGCCAAAGCCGATGCGTTCCACATAGGCCCCCACGATCAGCGCGGGCGTGATGATGGCGAATGTCATCTGGAAAGCGAAGAACAGGTATTCGGGCAGGGTGCCGGTCAGGCTGTCGTCGGTGACGCCGGTCAGGAACGCCTTTCCCAGCCCGCCCCAATAGGCGCCGTCGCCGCCAAAGGCCACGCTATAGCCGACCACCAGCCACAGCACGCTCATCAGGCAGGCGATGGCATAGCACTGCATGAACACGCTCAGCACATTGCGCGCGCGCACCAGCCCGCCATAGAAAAGCGCCAGCCCCGGCAGCGTCATGAACAGCACCAAGGCTGTGGCGACCAGTATCCAGGCGGTATCTGCCCCGTTCATCCCTCGTCCCTTTCGATGGGTTGCGAATTGGCGGGGGTTGAACCGGCTCCGGCGCGCCAAGAAAAGCGGCAGCGGCGCGAATCAGGGCCTAAAGGCTGGGCATTTTGCAAAGTGACGCGAAAATGGGCGCGAATTGCGCGAAATGCCCGTAAATGGCGCGCTTCAGGATTCCGAGGCCAGCGCCCCGGTCAGCAGCGCCAGCGCATGCGCGGTCGCCGCGGCGCGCACCCGGTCGCGGCCCAGCGCGCCGAACTCGACCGTCTCGGCCCTGGGCGATTCACCGCTGCGGGCCAGGGCAAAGCAGACCCGTCCCTCGGGCTTGTGATCGGACCCGCCGGGGCCGGCAATGCCGGTCACCGCGACCGCCAGGTTGGCATCGGACCGGGACAGCGCGCCTGCGGCCATTTCCAGCGCGACCTCTTGCGAGACCGCGCCATGGGCCGCCAGGGTCGCGGCGCGCACCCCCAGCATGGCCTGTTTCGCGGCGTTGGAATAGGTCACGAACCCACGATCAAAGATCCGCGAAGAGCCGGGCACATCGGTGATCGCGGCCGCGATCATCCCGCCGGTGCAGCTCTCGGCGGTGGCGATCACGGTATCATGCGCGCGGGCCAGCCGCACAAGGTGGTCTGCTGCGTGGGTCACATCACCACGATATGCCAGAACGCGGCCAGCGCAAGCACCACGATCCCCGCGGCGATCCCGGCAAAGACATCGTCCAGCATCACCCCCAGCGCGGTCTTGCGCCGGTCGGCCCAGCCGATGGGGCCGGGCTTCCAGATATCGAACAGCCGGAACCCCAGAAAGGCCGCGATCCAACCGGGCCACAGCGCCAGCAGGTCCACCCCGTTGGACGCCGCCCCGAACGACAGCGGCATCAACGCGATCCACATCCCCGCCACCTCGTCGATGACATATTCGCTGCGATCGGGATCCTCGGCCCCCGTGGTGGCCGCCCCGACCGCCCACCAGCCCAGCAGCGTGACCACCACGACGGCCGCCACGCAGACCAGCGGCCCGCCCAGCACATGCAGCGCCCAGAACAGCGGCAGCGCCGCCAGCGAGCCCCAGGTGCCCGGTGCCGGGCGCAGGTAGCCCACCCCAAAGGCGGTGGCGATGAACCGGCTCATGTGCGGATCAACGTGACGGTGGCCAGCGCCGCGATGCCCTCTTCGCGGCCGGTAAAGCCCAGCTGTTCGGAGGTCGTGGCCTTGACGCTCATCCGGTCGATCTCGATCCCCATCAGCGCGGCCATTTCGGCGCGCATCGCCGCCGCGACGGGGCCGATCTTGGGTCGTTCACAGATCAGCGTGACATCGGCATTGGCGATGCGATAGCCGCGTGCGGCGACCCGGCCCACCGCGTGTTTGAGGAAAATGTCGCTGGCCGCCCCCTTCCACTGGGGATCGGAGGGCGGGAAATGCTGGCCGATATCGCCATCCGCCAGCGCCCCATAGAGCGCGTCCGTGACCGCATGCATGCCCACATCGGCATCCGAATGCCCCTTGAGCGCCTTGTCATGGGGCACCTTGACCCCGCACAGGATCACCCCGTCCCCTTCACAGAAGGCATGCACGTCGAAGCCGTTGCCGGTGCGAATGTCCATCTCTTCTCTCTCCCGCAGCACCCGCGCGGCGCGGGCGAAATCCCCCGGATGGGTGATTTTCAGATTGTCCTCATCCCCCTCGACGATGGCCACGTCAAGCCCTGCGGCCAGCGCCACCTCGACATCGTCGGCGGCCCCGCCGGGGTGGGCGGCATGGGCGGCGCGGATCGCCTCCAGCCGGAACCCCTGGGGGGTCTGCGCCCGGTAAAGCCCGTCGCGCGGGTGCGGTGCGGCGACCCGGCCCCCGGCCCCGCGCCACAGCGCATCGGTGACCGGCAGGGCAGGGGCCGCGCCCGGCGTGTCGGCCAGCGCGTCGATCACCCGGTCGATCAGCGCCACCGATACCAGCGGGCGCGCGCCATCATGGATCAAGACCCGGTCCGTGCCATCCGCAACCGCCGCCAGGCCCGCCTGGACCGAGGCATCGCGCGTCGCCCCGCCCGGCACCACGGTGACCGGGATCGACAGGCCCGCCATCGCCTCGGCGAACATGGCATCATCCTGCGGGTGCAGCACCGCCACCAGCGCCCCGATACGCGGATGCCCGGCCAGCGCCGCGATCGTGCGCGCCAGCACCGCGCGCCCCATCAGGGGTTGATACTGCTTGGGCCGGTCGCCGCCTGCCCGGGTGCCGCGCCCTGCGGCCACGATGATCGCCGTGACTGTCATGGATGCCTCTTTGGCCCGCTTTCGGTTTTGTTTAGGCGCGGCGGGGATGCGGGGCAATGGGGCAAACTGCCGGTGGGGTGCGCCTAAAATTTAGGCAAACGCCATTTTGATCTTTGCGGCCGCGGCGCGTTCGATTGCCATTTCCAAGAGGGCGGGCTAGACCCGGGGCAAGTGCACAAGGATTAATCATTTGTCCATTCAGGTGGCAAACATCACCCTGGAATCCCCGGTTTTCCTGGCCCCGATGGCCGGGATCACGGACCTGCCGATGCGCCAGCTGGTCGCGGGCTTTGGCGCGGGCCTGGTCGTGTCGGAAATGGTCGCGAGCCAGGAAATGGTCCAGGCCAAGCCGGGCGTGCGCGGGCGCGCGGCGCTGGGTCTGGATGGCACGGGGGGCATGACGGCGGTGCAACTGGCCGGGCGCGATCCGGTCTGGATGGCGCGCGCGGCGCGCATGGTGGCCGATCAGGGCGCGCGGATCATCGACATCAACATGGGCTGCCCGGCGAAACGGGTGGTTGGCGGTCTGTCGGGCTCGGCGCTGATGCGCGATCCCGACCGGGCGCTGACGCTGATCGAGGCGGTGGTGGGCGCGGTCGATGTGCCGGTCACGCTGAAGATGCGCCTGGGCTGGGATGACGATCTGCTGAACGCCCCCGACCTGGCCCGCCGGGCGCAGGAGGCCGGGGTGTGCCTGATCACCGTGCATGGCCGCACCCGCTGTCAGTTCTACAAGGGCCGGGCCGACTGGGCCGCGATCGCGGCGGTCAAGCGGGCGGTCACGGTGCCGGTGATCGCCAATGGCGACATCGTGGACGGGGCCACGGCGCTGCGCGCGCTGGCCCAGTCGGGGGCCGATGGGGTGATGGTGGGGCGCGGGGCGCAGGGACGGCCCTGGCTCTTGGCGCAGATCGCCGCGAGGATTGCCGGGCGCGCGGTGCCGGATGCACCGTCGGGCGCTGCGCTGGTCGACATGGTCGCCGGTCACTATGCGGCGATGCTGGATTTCTACGGCCGCGATCTGGGCCTGCGCGTCGCGCGCAAGCATCTGGGCTGGTACATGGATCACGCCGCCACCGCGTCGGAGCTGCGTCGCGCCGTGCTGACCGCCCGCGAACCGGGCCGGGTGCTGGCGCTGCTGGACCAGGCGCTGTGCGCCAATGCCGGAAAGGTTGCCGCATGACGCTGGAGCATGACGCGATCTGGACCGCGCTGCCGATCCCGGCCTTTCTGCTGGATGCCGAGGACAAGATCGCCGCGATCAACCCCGCGGCAGAGATTTTCGTCAATTCCACCATCAAGGCGCTGCGTGACACCCCGGTGTTCGACCGCCTGGCGGTCGCCGCTCCGCTGGACGATGCCTTTGCCCGGGTGCGGGCCAACCACGCGGCGCTGTTCATCAACGATGTTGATGTCAGCGCGGGCACCAAGGCACCGGTGGAATGCAATATCCAGATCGCGCCGATGAACGACGCGGCGGGGCATGTGCTGTTGCTGGTCAGCCCGCGCGAGATCGCCGGGCGGCTGGGGCGGTCGCATTCGGTGAAATCGGCGGCGAAATCGGCCATCGGCATGGCCGAGATGCTGGCCCATGAAATCAAGAACCCGCTGGCCGGGATCACCGGGGCGGCGCAACTGCTGTCGATGAACCTGAGCAATGGCGACCTGGAGATGACCGACCTGATCGTCGCCGAAAGCCGCCGCATCGTAAAGCTGCTGGACCAGGTGGAGCAGTTTGGAAATCTGCGCCCCCCGGCCTGCAAGGCGGTGAACATCCACGACCTGCTGGACCGGGCGCGCAAATCGGCGATGGTCGGCTTTGCCGCCAATATGCGCATCGAAGAGGATTACGACCCCTCGCTGCCGCCGACCTGGGCCGATGGCGACCAGTTGATCCAGGTGTTCATCAACCTGATCCGCAACGCCGCCCAGGCCGCGGGTCCGGCGGGCGGCACGATCACCTTGCACACGTTCTATGATCTGTCGCTGCGGCTGCGCCATCCCGACGGGTCGGGCGGGGCGGTGCCGCTCCAGGTCGAGATCATCGACGATGGCCCGGGCCTGGCCCCGGAAATCGCTGCCGACATCTTTGAGCCCTTCGTGTCCGGGCGCGAGAACGGCACCGGGCTGGGCCTGGCGTTGGTGTCCAAGATCATTTCGGATCACGGCGGCTGGATCGCGGTGGATTCGGTGCCCGGGCGCACCGTGTTCCGCCTGTCGCTGCCCGTGGCGCCCAAACTGGAAGAGGACTGAAACGATGGACGGAACCGTTCTTGTCGCCGATGACGATCGCACGATCCGCACGGTGCTGACCCAGGCGCTGACCCGGGCGGGGTGCAAGGTTCACGCGACCTCTTCGCTGACGACGCTGATGCGCTGGGTGGGCGAGGGCAAGGGGGATCTGGTGATCTCGGACGTGATCATGCCCGATGGCAACGGGCTGGAGATGCTGCCCAAGATCGGCCAGGAACGGCCCGGCCTGCCGGTGATCGTGATCTCGGCGCAAAATACCATCATGACCGCGATCCAGGCCGCCGAGGCCGATGCCTATGACTATCTGCCCAAACCGTTCGACCTGCCCGACCTGATGAAACGGGCCGCGCGCGCGCTGGAAACCAAGCGCCGCGCGCCGGCGTCGCGGGTCGGCTCTGCCCCGCCGGGCGAAGAGGACGAACTGCCGCTGGTCGGGCGCACACCGCAGATGCAGGCGCTGTACCGGCTGGTGGCGCGGGTGATGAATGCCGATCTGCCGGTGCTGATCACCGGGGAATCGGGCACCGGAAAATCGCTGATCGCGCGCGCGATCCATGACTTTTCCGACCGGCGCAACCTGCCTTTCGTGATCGCCACGGCCAGTGACCTGGAGGGGGCCGATGGCCCCTCGGCACTGATGGCGCGGGCGCGCGGCGGCTCGATCCTGTTCGACGAGGTGGCGGACCTGGGCGAAGAGGCCCAGGCGCGCATCGTGCGGATGCTGGACAGTTTTTCCGACAGCGCGCCGCGGGTGATGGCCACCAGCCAGACCGACCTGATGGCCCGGATGGAGGCGGGGGTGTTCCGCCAGGACCTGTTCTATCGCCTGGGCGGGGTCAGCGTCGCGGTGCCCAGCCTGCGCGAACGGGTGGACGACATTCCGCTGCTGGCCGCGCATTTCCTGGCCCGCGCCGAACGCGACGGCATTCCCGCGCGGCGGCTGTCGGATGACGCGATGGACCTGATCCGCGCCTACAGCTGGCCGGGCAACGTGCGCCAGCTGGAACACACCATCCGCCGCTTGGCCGTCACCAGCCCCGAAGAGGTGATCACCCGATCCGAGGTCGAGGCGGTGCTGGGCAACCAGCCCGAGATCGAGCCGTTGGTAGGCGGGGGCGATGGCGAAAAGCTGTCGGCCTCGGTCGCCAAGCACCTGCGCCGCTATTTCGACCTGCATGGCGGGGTGTTGCCATCGCCCGGCCTGTATACCCGGATCCTGCGCGAGGTAGAGATGCCGTTGATCGAGATCGCGCTGGACGCAACCGGCGGCAATCAGGCCAAATGTGCCGATCTCTTGGGGATCAACCGCAATACCTTGCGAAAAAAGATCACCGATCTGGATATTCGCGTGACTCGGCGCCGCAAGTTGATGTAAATTCGCAACAGCGCGTGGCCATTGGGCCGCAGGTCGTCTTGGGACGTCCGCGCGCCTGGGAAACAGCCGCGCAATTGCGGCGCAGAACATGAGGCAAGCAGTGCCAAGCCCCACGGGCAGGTCGGCCGTAGAGCGGCTTTTGCAGTGGCGTCCGACGCGGCGCGTGCAGAATGTCGCCACGCTGGGCCTGGTGGTGCTGGGGCCGGTTCTGGCCATCGCCACGTTCCTGTTGCTCGGGCCGCTGGACCAGGGGGCCAGTTCGCACGGGTTGCGCACGGTTCTGCTGGCGGACCTGGTCTATGCGCTGATGGTGGCGACGTTGGTGTTTCAACGCGTCGCGCGGATGATTGCGGCCCGGCGGCGCCACTCGGCGGGCTCGCGGTTGCACCTGCGCCTGACCGGTGTGTTCGCGCTGATCGCGCTGATCCCGACGGTGTCGGTCGCCGTGTTCGCCGGCCTGACGATCAATATCGGGCTGGAGGGGTGGTTTTCCGAACGGGTGCGCAACGTGGTGGGGGCCTCGCTCTCGGCCGCGGAGGCCTATGAGGACGAACACCGCCGCGACCTGGCCTCGGATGCGCAATCGCTGGCGGCCTATCTGAACGTGGCGCGGCAGGCGACGTTCTTTCTGTCCGATGGCGAGGTCCGCCAGTTGCTGACCCAGGCCCAGTCCCGCGTCCAGCGGGGCCTGAAAGAGGCCTATGTCATCGACGGCAGCGGCGACATTCAGGCCCGCGGCGAACGCTCTTATCTGTTCGATTTCGAACAGCCCGCGCCCGATCGCATCGCCAGCGCGGCCAATGGCGAAACCGTCATCATCGAGGATTGGGACAATAACGAGTTCCGCGCGCTGGTGCGGCTGGACGCCTATGTGGACCGATTCCTTTACATCTCGCGCACCGTGGATGGCGAGTTGTTGAACCTGCTCGATGGTACCCAGGAAACCGTGCGGCTGTATCAGCAACTGGAAAACGAACGCGGTCGGGTGCTGTTCGAGTTCGGGCTGCTGTACCTGGGCTTTGCCTCGATCCTGATCCTGGCAGCGGTCTGGCTGGGGCTGTGGTTCGCGGAACGTCTGTCGCGCCCCATCGGTCGGCTGGCGGGGGCGGCACAGCGCCTGGGCGCGGGGGATCTGGACGTGCATGTGCGCGAAGAGGCCGGCGATGACGAGATCGCGATGCTGGGCCGGACCTTCAACCAGATGACCCGACAGCTCAAGGGACAGCGCGATGCCCTGCTGGACAACAACCGCCAGATCGAGCGGCGCCGACGGCTGTTCGATTCGGTGCTGTCGTCGGTCACGGCGGGGGTCATGGGCCTGGATGCCGAGGGGCGGGTGGAATTCATGAACCGCTCGGCCCTGACCCTGCTGGAACTGGACGAGACCCGCGATAACGGCCTGGCGCTGGAGGCCGCGGTGCCCGAATTCGCCGCCCTGTTGGAAAAGCTGCGCGCCGGTCCGCGCGCCGCCGCCCAGGAAGAGATCCGCCTGATCCGGCGCGGCAAGATGGAAAACCTGCTGGTGCGCATGGCGATCCGCCGCGCCGCCGATGGCCGGCTAGAGGGCTATGTGGTCGCCTTTGACGATGTGACCGACCTGGTGACCGCCCAGCGCATGGCCGCCTGGGGCGACGTGGCCCGCCGCATCGCGCATGAGATCAAGAACCCGCTGACCCCGATCCAGCTGTCAGCCGAACGCATCAAGCGCAAGTTCCGCAGCCTGGTCGGCGACGAGGCCGAGGCGCTGGACCAATATACCGACGTGATCGTGCGCCAAACCGGCGACCTGCGCCGCATCGTTGATGAATTCTCGAAATTCGCCCGCATGCCCGAACCCGAGCGCAAGCCGGTGGACCTGGCCGCGCTGGTGCGCGACGCGGTGGTGTTGCAGGAAAGCGGCCAGCCGGGGGTGCGCTTTGACGCCGATTTGCCCAACGGGGCGATGCCCGCCGAGCTGGACCCGACGATGATTTCCCAGGCGCTGACGAACCTGATCAAGAACGCGGGAGAAGCTATTGATACCTTGGTGGAAAGAGGCGCGCCCGACGGGCATGTGCCCGAGATCCGGGTGCGCCTGGTGGCCGAGGACGAAATGGGTCTGATCCAGATTTCCGACAATGGCATCGGCCTGCCCGAGGATCGCGCGCGCCTGTTCGAACCCTATGTGACGACGCGCGATCACGGCACCGGGCTGGGCCTGCCAATCGTCAAGAAGATCATCGAGGAACATGGTGGCACGCTGGATTTGCGCGACGCGGCACCCTTTGCGCCCGGCGCACGGTGCGGCGCGATGGCCGAGATCCGACTGCCCCTGGCCCTGGGCGGGGCGACCAAAAGCGCCGAAAAGACCATTGAAACAGTTTCGGGGGAGTGACAGATGAGCGATATCCTGATCGTTGACGATGAACGCGACATTCGCGAACTGATCTCGGACATCCTGCGCGACGAGGGCTATTCGACCCGGCTGGCGGCCAATTCCGACGCTTGCATGGCCGAGATCAACACCGATCCGCCGGCGCTGATGATCCTGGATATCTGGCTCAAGGACAGCCGGATGGACGGCATCGACATCCTGACCAGCGTCAAGCGTGACAACCCCGACATTCCGATCGTCATCATTTCGGGTCATGGCAACATCGAGATCGCGGTCGCCGCGATCAAGCAAGGGGCCTATGACTTCATCGAAAAGCCGTTCAACATCGATCAGTTGCTGGTGGTGATCCGCCGCGCGATGGAGGCCTCTCGGCTGCGCCGGGAAAACCAGGATCTGCGCCGGCGTGATGTCACCCAGGCCGAGATGGTTGGATCAAGCCCGGCCTTCAAGGCGCTGAAATCCCACCTGGAAAAGGTCACAAAGTCAAATGGCCGGGTGATGCTGACCGGCCCTGCCGGCGCCGGCAAGGAGGTGGCCGCGCGGTTCATCCACGCCAATTCGACCCGGGCCGGTGCGCCGTTTGTCTGCGTCAACTCCGCCTCGATCGAGCCTGAGCGCATGGAAGAGGTGCTGTTCGGTCGCGAAAGCGCGGAACGCGGGATCGAACCGGGGCTGCTGGAACAGGCCCATGGCGGGGTGCTGTATTTCGACGAGGTGGCGGACATGCCGCTGGGCACCCAGTCCAAGATCCTGCGGGTGTTGGTCGATCAACAGTTTCAGCGCGTCGGCGGCGGGGACCAGGTGCGGGTCGACCTGCGGGTGATCTCGTCGACCAACCGCGATCTGACCGCGGAAATCGACGCGGGAAATTTCCGCCAGGAGCTGTTTCACCGTCTCAACGTGGTGCCGGTGGCGGTGCCCGCGCTGGAGGAGCGGCGCGAGGATATTCCCGAACTGGCCCGCCATTTCATCGAAGGGTTCAACAAGACCCAGGGCCTGCCGCTGCGTGACCTCAGCGAAGAGGCCGAGGCCTTGTTGCAGACGATGATCTGGCCGGGCAACGTGCGCCAGCTCAAGAACGTGATCGAGCGGGTGCTGATCCTGGGCGAGGGCACCGATCCGATCGCGCCGAGCGAATTGCCGATGCCCAGCGAAACCCCCGCCGAGGAGGGGCGCATCGTGCTGTCGGGCGGGCTGGCCACGCTGCCGCTGCGCGAGGCGCGCGAACTGTTCGAGCGCGAATACCTGCTGACCCAGATCAACCGCTTTGGCGGCAACATTTCGCGCACCGCGAATTTCGTCGGGATGGAACGATCTGCGCTGCACCGCAAGCTCAAGTCGCTGGGGGTTGTCACCTCGTCCAAATCGGGCGCGCGCATCGCCCATGTCGAACCCGAGGCGGGCGCCGATTGACCGCCCCCGCGCCATCTGCAATTCATGAGGCCGGTTTGCCACGGGGATTGCAGGCATGAAGGTCATCATCTGCGGCGCGGGCCAGGTCGGCTGGCAGATCGCCCGCCATCTGTCCGGCGAGAAAAACGATGTCACCATCGTCGACATGAACGGCGACCTGATCCGGCGTGCGACCGATGCGCTGGACGTTCAGGGGATCACCGGTCACGCCTCTTACCCCGATGTGCTGGAGCGCGCGGGCGCGCGCGACGCCGACATGATCATCGCCGCGACCTATTCGGACGAGGTGAACATGGTCACCTGCCAGGTGGCCCATTCGGTCTTTGGGGTGCCGCGCAAGATCGCCCGGCTGCGCGCACAATCCTATCTGACGGCGATTTATTCCGACCTTTACCGACGCGATCACATGCCCATCGACGTGGTCATCAGTCCCGAGCGCGAGGTTGCCGAGGCCGCGCAGCAACGGCTGGCGGCCCCCGCTGCCTTTGACACCGAGAGTTTTCTGGGCGGGCAGGCGCAGCTTTTGGGGATCACGCTGGAGGAGGACTGCCCGGTGGTCAACACGCCGCTGCGCCAGTTGACCGACCTCTTCTCGACGCTGCGCGCGATCGTGGTGGGGGTGCGCCGCGAGGGCACGCTTTTCGCGCCCGAGCCGGGCGATCAGCTGTTCCCGGCGGATCAGATCTATGTCTTCTCTCATACCGAGGACGTGAACCGCACCCTGGAAATATTTGGCAAGACAACGAAAAAGCAGGAACGCGTGGTCATCATCGGCGGCGGCAACGTGGGCCTGGCGGTCGCTCTGGCGCTGGAGGGGCGCGAGGACCGGATTCGCGCCAAGGTGATCGAAAAGGACCGCGCGCGCGCCGAGGTGGCGGCGGATGCGCTGGAACGCACCATCGTGCTGAACGGCGACGGCATGGACATGACCCTGCTGGAAGAGGCCAATATCGACCGCGCCGACGCGGTGCTGGCGGTGACCGACGACGACAAGACCAACCTGCTGGCCGCCGTGCGGGCCAAGATGGCGGGCTGTCCGATGGCGATCTGCCTGGTCAACGACCCCTCGCTGGCGCCGTTGATGGGGCCGCTGGACATCGACGCCTATATCAACCCGCGCGCCACCACGGTCAGCTCGATCCTGCGCCATATCCGCCACGGGCGGGTGCGCGGCGTCTATTCCATCGGCGATGCCGAGGCCGAGGTGCTGGAGGCCCAGGTGCTGTCGACCTCGCCGATGTCGGGCAAGCGGGTGCAGGACATCGATTTTCCCGAGGGCGCACTGATCGGGGCGGTGATGAAGGGCGAAAAGGTGATCCGCCCCACCGGCACGACGCGCATCGACGAGGGCGACGTGGTGGTGATCTTTGCCCTGTCGGCCGATGTCCCCGAGGTGGAGCGCCTGTTGCAGGTCTCCATCGACTTTTTCTAGGGGCCGGGCGATGCGCCGACTGGCCGATCTGCCGTTCATGGTGATCCTGATGGGGGTGGGGGCGCTGGCGATGTTCCTGCCGGTCGCCATCGCGGTGGCCCAGGAGGATTGGCAGACGGCGCGCAGTTTCCTGTATTCGGGGCTGTTGTTCACGGTGCTGACCACGCTGATCGGCATCGCCACGATCAACAACAAGGTGCGCAACCAGGCCCGCAGCCACCTGTTGGCGATGCTGGCCTTTTATGTCGCGCTGCCGCTGATGCTGGCGGTTCCGGTGGTCGAATCGGTGCGCAATACCACGTATCTGAACGCTTATTTCGAAATGGTCTCGTGCCTGACAACCACCGGGGCGACCCTGTTCGACGATCCTGGCCGGTTGTCCTCGGGGGTGCACCTGTGGCGCGCGTTGGTGGGCTGGCTGGGGGGCTATTTCCTGTGGGTGACGGCGATCGCGATCCTGGCGCCGATGAACCTGGGCGGGTTCGAGGTGACGGCGGCCCCCGGTGGCGTGGTCGGGCGCACCCGTCCCGGAGAGGTCACCCAGGCCGCCGATCCGCGTGCGCGGCTGATCCGGTTCGGCACCCAGCTGGCCCCGATCTATGGCGGGCTGACGGCGGTGCTGTGGGTGTTGATGCTGTTGGCGGGCGAGGGGCCCTTGGTCGCGGTGTGTCACGCGATGTCGACGCTGGCCAGCTCCGGCATCTCGCCGGTGGGCGGCGTGGCCGGTGGGCAAAGCGGGATCATGGGCGAGGTGATGCTGTTTTGCTTTTTCATCTTCGCGCTGTCGCGCCAGACCTTCATGTTCGATTTTCGCCCCGAAAGCTGGCGCCGCCTGGTCGGCGACATTGAATTCCGCATGGGCCTGGCGATTGCCTTTGTGGTGCCGGTGTTCCTGTTTTTTCGCCACTGGCTGGCCGCCTATGAGGTCTCCAACCAGCCCGATGCGCTGGCCGCGGCCCGTGCGCTGTGGGGGTCGATCTTTACGGTGCTGTCGTTTCTGACCACGACCGGGTTCAGCTCTGCCGACTGGGACGCGACGCGCAACTGGTCTGGGTTGGCCTCTCCGGGGTTGATCCTGGTGGGGCTGGCGGTGTTCGGCGGCGGCGTGGCGACCACTGCGGGGGGGGTCAAATTGTTGCGCATCTATGCGCTCTACAAGCACGGGCTGCGCGAGATGGAAAAGCTGGTGCTGCCCTCGTCGGTCGGGGGGGCGGGGGCGTTCGCGCGGCGTATCCGGCGCCAGGGCGCACAGATCGCCTTTGTGTTCTTCATGCTGTTTGCGCTGTCGGTGGCGGTGGTCATGGTGGCGCTTGGCGCGGCGGGGCTGGATTTCGAGGCATCCATGGTGTTCACGGTGGCGGCGCTGACGACGACCGGGCCGCTGGCGGCGGCGGCGACCGAACCGGCGCTGTCCTATGCCGCGCTGGGGGACGGGGCAAAGATGGTATTGGCCGCCGCGATGGTGTTGGGCCGGTTGGAAACCCTGGCGATCATCGCCCTGCTGAACCCGGAATTCTGGCGCACATAGGCGCCACGGGCCGGAACTTTCATGCTAAAGTTCTGTTATGAGGGGTGGAATCTCTCGCGGCCTCGCTTCATACTCTCCCCATTGGGAGACGGCTGTCCGCCGATGGGCAGGTCCAGACAAAAAGGGCAAGAACAGATGGCTGCCGACAAACAGAACCTTCAGGACGCATTTCTGAATCATGTTCGCAAGACCAAGGTTCCGGTCACGATTTTTCTGATCAACGGGGTCAAGCTTCAGGGCGTGATCACCTGGTTTGATAATTTCTGCGTGCTTTTGCGCCGCGATGGCCAGTCGCAGCTGGTCTATAAACACGCCATTTCCACGATCATGCCGTCGCAGCCGATCAGCCTTTACGATGGTGAGGATTGAGCACGGGCGCGCCGCAGGATCACGGCACCCAGGCGACCCGCGCCTGGGTTTTGCATCCCGATATCGCAACTGACCGCACCCGGCGCGAACCTGCCCCCGCGCTGGACGAGGCCGTTGCCCTGGCCGCGGCCCTGCCCGGGCTGGAGGTCGTGGGCGCCCAGGTCGTGGGCCTGCCCAAGGCGCGGGCCGGGTGGCTGTTCGGCTCTGGCAAGATCGAGGAGCTGGGCAAGCGGCTGAAAGAGGCCGAGGTCGATCTGGTGCTGATCGACGGGCCCGTGACCCCGGTGCAGCAGCGCAACCTGGAACGCGAATGGGATGTCAAGATCCTGGACCGAACCGGCCTGATCCTTGAGATCTTCGCCGATCGCGCGCGCACCCGCGAGGGGGTGTTGCAGGTGGACCTGGCCGCGCTCAGCTATCAGCGCACGCGGCTGGTGCGCGCCTGGACCCACCTGGAACGCCAGCGCGGCGGCTTGGGATTCGTCGGCGGCCCCGGCGAGACCCAGATCGAGGCCGACCGGCGCGCCATCGACGAGGCGATCACCCGGCTGCGCCGGCAACTCTCCAAGGTGGCGAAAACCCGCGATCTGCACCGCGCCGCGCGGCGCAAGGTGCCGTTCCCGGTGGTCGCGCTGGTGGGCTATACCAACGCGGGCAAATCCACGCTGTTCAACCGCCTGACCGGGGCGGAGGTGCTGGCCAAGGACATGCTTTTCGCCACGCTCGATCCGACGATGCGCGCGGTCAGCCTGCCCACCGGCCTCAAGGTGATCCTGTCGGACACGGTGGGGTTCATCTCGGACCTGCCGACGCAACTGGTCGCGGCCTTTCGCGCCACGCTGGAGGAGGTGCTGGAGGCCGACCTGATCGTGCATGTGCGCGACATCGCCCACCCCCAGACCGAGGATCAGGCCGCCGACGTGCGCGCGATCCTGGCCGATCTGGGCGTGGATGCGGCCACACCGACGATCGAGTTGTGGAACAAGATCGACCTGCTGGTTGCCGACCGCCGCGCCGCGCTGGCGGCGGTGGCCGCGCGCCATGACGGGGTGCTGACCCTGTCGGCCTGGACCGGCGAGGGGATGGAGCCGTTCTTGCAGGCGGTGACCGACACGCTGGACGCCAAGCGGACCCGCCGCGCGCTGGAGCTGGGATTTGACGCGGGGCGCAAGCGTGCCTGGCTCTATGCCCAGGGGGTCGTCGAGGGCGAAGAGCAGACCGAAGACGGCTATGTGCTTCAGATCAACTGGACCGCGCGCCAGGAACAGCAGTTCCGCGGGGTCTGAGCGGTCAGATCGTCGCCTCGACGCCGCCAAAGGCATCGGCCACATGGGCGTCGGCGTGGTCCACCAGGGCAGCGATTTCGCGCATCTGATCTGCGCTCAGGTAGCCCGCTTCGGGGGTGCTGGCGATCGCCGCAAGCGCGGCCTCGCGCGCGGCGTCAAAGGCGGTGCGCCGGGCGCTGGCCTCGTATCCGTCGCGATTGTGGCGCAGGAACACGCCGGGCGCCAGCGCGTCGCGGCAATGGGCCAGGGTGTGCGGATCGTCCAGGAAATGTCCCCCCGCCGCCACGCGGGTCATCGCCGCCCAGTTCAGCGCATCGGTGTCGATTGCCGGCGGTTGGATCATCCGGCGCAGCATCGCGCCGATCTGGTCATCCAGCACCGCCTGCACCGGGCTGAACACGGTGGCGGCCTGCAACTGCCCCACGCCACCCAGGATATCGGCCCCCGCCAGCGCCACCGACTGGCCCAGCAGCGCGCGTTCGATCATCGACTGGACATCGGCATCTGGCGTGTCCGACCCCATGCCGTAGCTGTGCGTCACCAGGCCAAAGCCATGCCCCAACACCTCGACCGCCAGGGCCGCGCCCTGCACCGCCTCGGGGCTGGC
Organism: Paracoccaceae bacterium; assembly: GCA_016938875.1. Taxonomy (GTDB): domain Bacteria; phylum Pseudomonadota; class Alphaproteobacteria; order Rhodobacterales; family Rhodobacteraceae; genus Rhodovulum. Next base: position 65,385 of record JAFGTV010000047.1, on the reverse strand, counting down.
CATCAGCGCCGCGCCGGTGGCCATATCCAGGGTAAAGATCAGCGGCGTGGCGATCACCGGCAGACCCGGCGCGACGTGGTGGGCCAGGGTGACCATCGCCACGATTTCCGCCACCGCCATCAGGGCCGTTCCCGCCACCGACAGCGGCGCCGTGCCCCCGCCCGAGGGCAGCGCGCAGGCATGCAGCGGCACCCCGAAGCGACCGGCCTGGATCATCACCTCGCTGTCCATCAGCTTGAATTCCAGCGGGCTGAACGAGCAGGTGATCGCGCTGGTCAGCGGATCGGCGCGCAACGCGGCCTCGCCCCCTGCGGCCACGGCGGCGATGCGCATCAGATAGCCGATATTGGGCCGCTGATAGGGCTGCATCCAGACATGCTTGGTCGTGCGCGCGATCAGCCGGGCAAAGCCGTGGATGTCGGCGGTCTTTTCCGGCACCCCGTGCACAAAGGGATGGGCCAGAAAGCCGACCTGGTCCAACCGCTCGCCCAGGGCGGCGATCTGGTCGACGGCGGCCAGGTCCATGTTGCGATAGCGCGCGGTGGCCGGGTCCACATAGCCATGCGCCCCGGTGCCGGTGCGCATCACGAACCCGCCATCGGCGCGCGGCAGGGTGATGTCACGCGCGCGGCTCTTGCCCGCAAGGCGCACGGCTTTCGGGGTGGCGTCCAGGGCGTCGCGGACCATCCCGACCGGCAGTCGCAGCCGGTCGGACCCGGCCCCTGCGATCGCCCCGGCGCGGTCCAGGGCGGCCCGAACGGCGGGGTGGCGGATCACCACGCCGTGCTCTGCCAAGAGCGTCAGCGCGCGGCTGCACAACGTCGCGCGCTGGTCGTCCGACAGCACCCGTCGCCCGGCGCGTGGCCCGTGCGTCTGGCCCAGGCCAAAGGCATCCACCGGCGGCGGCGCAGGCGTGCGGGTGCGCGGCCTGCGGGTCATTTCGCGGCAGGGATCAGCCGGGTGACGCCCACCGCGGCGGCCCGCGCCAGATCGGGATCCAGCGTCATCGGGATATATTCGCCGCGCCGCCACAATTCGCCCAGGTCGTCGTAATGGCGGCTCAGCGGATGGCCCGATTGCCCGGTCGAGATGATAAAGACGGAACTGTCGGGATCGGCGAAATCGTACACCCCCCGGTAGCCCGCGCCGTTGACATTGGCGAACGGGTCGGGCCCGGTGCCCCGGCTCAGCCCGCGCATCAGGGTGTTATCCCCGCCCGAGGTCGGCTGGTGGATATTGACGATCCATTTCAGGATCGGCGTGCGGCCCAGAACGGGATGGTCGTGCAGCGCCTGGTGCGCGGTGCCCCAGCGCAGCGATTCCAGCGATCCGCCATAGGTTTCCTCCAGCCACAACAGCGCCTCGTCCAGCGAGCGGCGGGCGATCTCGGTGCAGGTTTCGACCGCGCTGGACTGGCGGATGTCGCACCACGCGCTGGCGCCGTCGATGTCGCGAAAGGCGCGCTCGATGAACAATGGCTCGACATGGGTAAAGGCATCGGCCAGCGGGCCCAGGTCATCGCGGATCATCCGGTCCTGAAGGCGGCGCAGCCAGGCGGCATAGATCAGCGGCTCTGGCAGATGCTCGTTCATCTCGCCGTTCCACTCGGCCAACAGTTCCAGCGCGCGTTGGCGGCGGCGCTCGGGGCTGCCCAGGGGCGCGGGATCGCCGGTGAACCACAGATCCCGCGCGATCAGCGGCAACAGGGCGCGCGCGGTGAACGACACGGTATCGAGCTGCGCCTCGATAAAGCTTTCGCGGGTGTGCACCTTGCGGGTTTCCATCAGGCGGCGCCAGCGCTGGATGCGCTGCGTGTCGCCCCAGTCATAGCTGACGTGCAACGGAAACGGGCGTTCCACCAGCTTGTTGTTGGTATTGCCCAGGATGCCGCCCTCTGGTGCGCGAAAGCTGGGATTGGCGGCATAGTTCAGCCAGCCCTGCCAGCGGTTTTCAGTCTTCCACCCCGGCACCGGCAGGCGGCCCTGGCTTTGGTGTCCGGCCAGGCGGCGGGGCATGGCGCCGATCATCTGCATGGCGATCGTGTCGTGATCCACCACGGTCAGGTTCTGCGAAGGCGCCACGAAGAACCGCCCCGCCTCGATCGCCTGGTCGACGGTCTGGGCGCGCATCAGCTTCATCGCCGCACTCATCGAGGTGTCGGCCCCGCTGAGCAAGGTCCAGCCCAGCGATGCCACATGACCCGGCGGCGTGATCGCGGCCAGATCGTAATGCGCCCCAGGCAGGACCGGGCCGTTCTCGGTCCAGCGCAGGGTGACGGTGACCGGGGCGCTGTCGGCCACGGTGATGATGCTGCGCCGGGTCTGGAACGGCTTGAACCCGTCGGGGGTCAGGTATTCGTCGGGATTGTCGGGGTTGAGCCGTTCCAGGAACACGTCCTGATCGTCCATGTAGGACGAAGTCAGCCCCCAGCCCAGCGCCGCGCTGCGCCCCGCCAGGATCACCGGCAGGCCCGGGATCGTGCCGCCGATCACCCCGCCCGAGGACAATTCCAGCCGCGCCAGATACCAGATCGAGGGCGCGCTGAGATCCAGGTGCGGGTCGTTGGCCAACAGCGTGCCCCCCGCCGCCGACCGGTCCGGCGCTGCCGCCCAGGCGTTCGAGGCACCGGCGAAGGCGCGTTCCGGAAACGGCGAGAGCGGCCCCTGCGCCATGCGCACCGGCGCCGCGCTGGACGGGGTCACGCCGGGTGCCAGGCCTGCGTAATCGGGCAGGGCGGCCAGCCCCGGCCCAGGCGCGTCGGGCAGGATGTCGGCCACCCGCGCAGGGTCCAGCAACAAGGATATCCGCGCCCGCAGCACCTCTGATTCCAGGTGCGAGGACATCTGCACGCCCATCAGCTTGATGATGGCCAGCGAATCTGCGGGCTGCCAATAGGCGACCTCGGGCTTGAACAGAAAGAACTCGGGCGCGCCGCGCCCCTTGGCATCGGCGTTGACGGTGGCGATCCAGGCGTTGACGCCGCGGGCATAGGCCTCCAGCGCGGCCCGGGTGTCGGGATCCTGGGCCGCGACCGAGGATTGCGCCAGCCCGTAGATGTCCAGCCGCCGCATCAGCTCGTCTATCTTCAGGGTGCGGGGGCCGAAAATCTCGGACAGGCGCCCCTGGGCGGTGCGCCGCATCATCGTCATCTGCCACAGCCGGTCCTGGGCATGGGCGAATCCCAGCCCGAAAAAGACATCGGAATCGCTGGCGCCAAAGATATGCGGCACATCGGCATTGTCGCGCACGATTTCGACCGGCGCCGCGATCCCGGTCACCCGGTGCGTGGCGTCGTAATCGGGCAGCGAACGCGCGGCCAGGTAATAGACCGTCAGCCCCCCCAGCGCGGCCAGAAAGACCACCGCCGTGAAAAGCCGCACCAGCCAGCGAAAGAGCTTTGGCATGTCGGTCCCATTGTTGACGCCCCAGACCCAGCCGTTAGGTAAGGGCAAACGCAAACGCATGCAACGAGGGGGAATGTCCATGGCGAAAGTCGCATTTTTGGGACTGGGAGTGATGGGGGCGCCGATGGCCGGGCATCTGGCCGCCAAGGGCCACCAGGTGACCGTCTATAACCGCACCGCCGCCAAGGCCGAGGCCTGGGTCGCGCAGCATGGCGGGGCCGCCGCCGCGACCCCTGCACAGGCCGCCGAGGGGGCCGAGTTCGTGATGGCCTGTGTCGGCAATGACGACGATCTGCGCGCGGTCTGCACCGGGCCGGACGGGGCCCTTGGCGGGATGGCGCCGGGCACGGTCTTTGTCGATCACACCACGGTGTCGGCCGCGGTGACCGCCCAGATGCATGCCGCCGCAGCCGAGCGCGGCGTGGCCTTTGTCGATGCGCCGGTGTCAGGCGGGCAGGCGGGGGCCGAGAATGGCCAGCTGGTGGTGATGTGCGGCGGCGAGGCCGCGCCCTATGACCGCGCCGAGCCGGTGATCGCGGCCTATGCCAAGCTGTGCAAGCGGATGGGCGAAAGCGGCGCGGGCCAGCTGACCAAGATGGTCAACCAGATCTGCATCGCGGGCCTGGTGCAGGGCCTGTCCGAGGGGTTGCATTTCGCCGAAAAGGCCGGCCTGGACGGGCGCGCCGTGGTCGAGGTGATCGGCGGCGGCGCCGCGGGCAGCTGGCAGATGGTCAACCGCTATGAAACCATGCTGGACGACCAGTTCGAGCATGGCTTTGCCGTGGACTGGATGCGCAAGGATCTGGGCATCGTTCTGGCCACGGCCGATGACAACGGCGCCAGCCTGCCGGTGACGGCCCTGGTCGATCAGTTCTACAAGGATGTTCAGAAACTTGGCGGCGGGCGGTGGGATACCTCCAGCCTGATCAAGCGGTTGCGCGTGATGGGCTGACGGCCCCGCGTCGAGATTGGGCGGAAAGGCCGGTGTCGGCCTTTCCGCGACTTCGGTTTCAGGGGATGATGCGGCTGTACTTGGTGCCCGCCAGGGTCGCGCCGACGATCAGACCGGCCTGGCCAAAGACCAGCGCGATGACCGGATCCAGCGCCGTCAGGGTTGCCGCCGAGATGTTTCCGCCGCGATCGTTGACCGCATATTCCACATCCGCCCCGGCCGACCAGCCAGAGCCCGAGCGGAACTCGCGCAGCGCCTCGGGCGTCATGAAGAACAGCGCGTGGGCATATTGCTGGGCGCCGATCTGAAAGCCAAAGGTCGCCTGGGCGGCGGCGTAGTAATCCACCGTCATGTTGTCGATCCGCAGCGCGCCGCGCCCGTAGGAGCCCCCAAGCCCGAACCCGGCCTTGGTGATCAGCGGCATCCACAGGACACCCTGGGCCTTTTGCTCCAGCTCGACCGTGCCGGGAAAGCGGTTGAACAAATAGTTCCGCGTGGAATCCACGCGCGCGTCGATGCTGGTGCCGCCATTGCTGCCGACCCCGTTGCTGCACCCGCCAAGGGCCGCCGCGGCCCCCGCCGCCCCTGCTACACCGATGAAACCACGGCGCGAAAACCTGCTGCTCATTTTGACATCCTGCATTGATCCAAGCCTTAACTGTTGTGGCCCTGCCCGGCCATTGCCACAAAGTATAGACATCGCCGCACGCCCTGTCACCTGTGCAGGCGCGTTATCCACAAATCCCCGGGTGCCGGGCGCGGGGGCGTCCGGCGGCGGGAGTTTCGGCAGGGCAGCCCGCGCGCGCCGGGGTCAGTCGCGGCCGAGCAGGGCCGCGGCCTCGGGGGCGAAATAGGTCAGGATCCCGTCGCAGCCCGCGCGCTTGAAGCTCATCAGGCTTTCCATCATCACCTTTTCGCGGTCGAGCCAGCCGTTTTGCGCCGCGGCCATCAACATCGCGTATTCGCCCGACACCTGATAGGCATAGGTGGGCACGGCAAAGGCGTCCTTAACCCGGCGGCAGATGTCGAGATAGGGCATGCCGGGTTTCACCATCACCATGTCCGCGCCCTCCATCAGGTCGCGTTCGATCAGCCGCAGCGCCTCGTCGGAATTGGCAGGGTCCATCTGATAGGTCTTCTTGTCGCCCTTCAGCGCGCCTGACGCGCCCACCGCGTCGCGGAACGGGCCATAGAACGCCGAGGCGTATTTGGCCGAGTAGGACATGATCGTGATGTCGCAATGGCCCGCGGCCTCCAGCGCCTTGCGCATCGCGCCGATGCGCCCGTCCATCATGTCCGATGGGCCCAGGATGTCCGCCCCGGCCTCGGCCTGGGCCAGCGCCATTTTCACCAGCGCCTCGACGGTTTCGTCGTTGACGATGATCCCGTCGCGCACGATCCCGTCATGGCCGTTGGCGTTGTAGGGGTCGAGCGCAATATCGGTCATCACCGCGATCTCGGGCACTGCGGCCTTGATCGCGCGAATGGTGCGGTTCGACAGGTTGTCGGGGCTCCAGGCCTCTTCGCACAGCTCGGTTTTCAACGACGGATCGGTGTAGGGAAACAGGCAGATCGCGGGAATCCCGAGATCGGCGGCCTCTTCGGCGGCGGCAACGGCCCGGTCGATCGAGCGGCGCATCACACCGGGCATCGAGGGCACCTCTTCGAGGACATTCTCGCCGTCGCGCACGAAGATCGGCCAGATCAGGTCGCCCACGCTGAGCGTGGTCTCGCGCGTCAGCGCGCGCAACGCGGCCGTGCGGCGGGTGCGGCGCAGGCGGGTTGTCGGAAAGGGGGCGACTGTCGGACGCATGGCTGGGGCTCCTTCAACATTTCCTGCGACTGGGTTACACGGATCGCAGAACACCTCAAGGGTGGGAATCGTCCCAGGCGTGGAAAGCCCGCGCCAAAGGATCACGAACGGAGGAAATGGCCCGTGGATTGGCATGCAACGGTTTTCGAGCTGATCGACATGCGGTCGTTTTCCAACCTGTGGTACTGGATCGCGCTGGCCGTGCTTTGGTCGACCTCCAGCCACTGGGTGCTGGGCGTGCCGTTCGACCTGATCCAGCGGGCGCGCCGGCAGGGCGGGCAGACGGCGGTGGATGTGGCCGACCTGGTGCGGATCAATGCCGGGCGTTATCTCTATATCGCGCGGGTGGCGGGGCTGTGGGTCGTGGGGTTCGGCACTGCGCTGCTGACCGGGCTGGGCATCGTGGGGTTCGTCTATGGGGTCGAGTTCTGCCAGGCGGTCTTCTTGTTGGGGGCGCCGATGGTCCTGGTCGGGCTTTGGTCGGTGCGCACGTCCTTGCGCTATGAACGGTTGGCACCGGAGGGTGAGACGCTGTACCGGATGCTGCGCCTGCACCGTCTGGGGGTTCAGCTGATGGGGATCTGCGCGATCTTCGTGACAGCGATGTGGGGCATGTGGCAGAATTTGGAAATCGGGGTGCTGGGTGGTTGACACGGCCGCCCCGGCCCTTAACTGACGGCGCCATGTCCGATCCGCATCACATCACCGCCGGGGGCGCGCCCGAGGGGTACGACGCCCGGCTGCTGGCCCGCGAAATGGCGCGCACCGGTCGCCCGGTTCTGCATGTCGCGCGCGATGACAAGCGGCTGGCGGCGATGCGCGCGGCCTTGGCCTTCTTTGCGCCGGATGCGGTGGTGCTGGATTTCCCGGCCTGGGATTGCCTGCCCTATGACCGCGTTTCGCCCAACCCCGATGTCGAGGCCGCGCGCATGGCCACGCTCGCCGCGCTGGTGGCGGGGGTGCCGGGGCCGTTCATCGTCCTGACCACGCTGAATGCCGCGACCCAGCGGGTTCCGGCGCGTGATCTGTTGCGCGAGGCGGCGTTCAGCGCGCGTGTCGGCACCCGGGTGAACGAAAGCGCGCTGCGGGCGTTCCTGGTGCGCATGGGCTTTTCCCAGGCCCCCACGGTGATGGAGCCGGGCGATTACGCGGTGCGCGGCGGGATCATCGACATCTATCCGCCGGGCGAGGCCGGGCCGGTGCGGCTGGATCTGTTCGGCGACGTGCTGGACGGCGCGCGGCGGTTCGATCCGGCCACCCAGCGCACCACGCAAAAGCTGACCTCGGTGGACCTGGCCCCGGTGTCCGAGGTGATCCTGGACGAGGCCGCGATCACCCGGTTTCGCCAGAACTACCGGATCGAGTTCGGCGCGGCGGGCACCGACGATCCGCTGTACGAGGCGATCAGCGCGGGGCGCAAACATGCCGGGGCGGAACATTGGCTGCCGTTCTTTCATGACCGGCTGGAGACGCTGTTCGACTATCTGCCCGAGGCGTCGGTTTATCTGGACGATCAGGTAACGCCCGCCCGCCTGGCCCGGTGGGAAACCATCGAGGACCAATACGACACCCGGCACGAGGCGATGACCCAAAAGGGGCGGCTGGACACGGTCTATAAACCCTGTCCGCCAGGGCTGATGTATCTCGACGATGCGGCCTGGACCCAGGCGATTGCCGGGCACCGGGTGATCCGTCTCAGCCCCTTGCCGCAGGGCACGGGGCCGGGGGTGATTGACGCGGGCGGGCGGATCGGGCGTAATTTTTCGCCTGAGCGAAAGCTTGAGGAAGTCAGCCTTTTCAGTGCCCTGAAGTTCCATGTTCAGGCAAAGCGTGAAGAGGGTGCGGTTGTCATTGCCTCCTATTCCGAAGGGGCGCGCGAGCGGCTGAAAGGGTTGATGGAGGATGAGGGCGTCCTTGACGCCCAACTGGCGCGCGACATCCGCGAGGTGCCGGAGGGGCACGGCCTGTACCTGGCCGTCTGGGCGCTGGAACATGGGTTCGAGGGGCCGGGCCTGACGGTGATCTCGGAGCAGGACGTTCTGGGCGAGCGGCTGATCCGCGCGCCGAAAAAACGTCGCAAGGCCGAGAACTTCCTGACCGAGGCCCAGGCGCTTAGCCCGGGCGATCTGGTGGTGCATGTCGATCACGGGGTGGGGCGCTATACGGGGCTGGAAACCATCACCGCGATGGGCGCACCGCATGAATGTATCGCGCTGGAATATGCCGGGGGTGATCGGCTGTTCCTGCCGGTGGAAAACATCGAACTGCTCAGCCGGTTCGGCCACGAAGAGGGGCTGCTGGACAAGCTGGGCGGCGGCGCGTGGCAGGCGAAAAAGGCCAAGCTCAAGGAACGCATCCGCCAGATCGCCGACCGGCTGATCCGGATCGCCGCCGAGCGCGCGCTGCGCCGCGCCCCGATCCTGGAGCCCAACCATCACATGTGGGAGGCGTTTTCGGCCCGCTTCCCCTACCAGGAAACCGACGATCAGCTGGCCGCGATCCAAGAGGTTCTGTCGGACCTGGCCCAGGGCAGCCCGATGGATCGGCTGATCTGTGGCGACGTGGGCTTTGGCAAGACCGAGGTGGCGATGCGCGCGGCCTTTGTCGCGGCGATGTCGGGCGTGCAGGTCGCGGTGATCGCGCCGACGACCCTGCTGGCGCGCCAGCACGCCAAGAGCTTTGCCGAACGGTTCCGCGGCTTTCCGGTCGAGGTGCGTCAGCTGTCGCGCTTTGTCGGCCAGAAAGAGGCCGCCGCGACCCGTGCGGGCCTGGCCGATGGCACGGTCGACATCTGTATCGGCACCCATGCGCTGTTGGCCAAGAACATCCGGTTTCAGAACCTGGGCCTGTTGATCATCGACGAGGAACAGCATTTCGGCGTGACCCACAAGGAACGGCTGAAACAGATGCGCAGCGACGTGCACGTTCTGACGCTGACCGCCACGCCGATCCCGCGCACCTTGCAGATGAGCCTGACAGGGGTGCGCGATCTGTCGATCATCGGCACGCCGCCTGTCGATCGGCTGTCGATCCGCACCTATGTGTCGGAATTCGACGCGTTGACGGTGCGAGAGGCGCTGCTGCGCGAACGCTATCGCGGCGGGCAAAGCTTTTACGTCGTCCCCCGGATCAGCGACCTGCCCGAGATAGAGGCCTTTCTGGCCGAGCAGGTGCCCGAGGTCAGCGTCATCACCGCCCATGGCCAGATGGCGGCGGGCGAACTCGACGACCGGATGAACGCCTTTTACGACGGCAAATACGATGTGCTGCTGGCCACGACGATCGTGGAATCGGGGCTGGATATTCCCACAGCCAACACGATGATCGTGCACCGCGCGGACATGTTCGGTCTGGCCCAGCTGTACCAGATCCGCGGCAGGGTCGGGCGGTCCAAGGCGCGGGCCTATGCCTATCTGACGACGAAACCGCGCGCGCCGCTAACGCCCACGGCGCAAAAACGGCTGCGCGTGCTGGGCAGCCTGGACATGTTGGGCGCGGGGTTCACCCTGGCCAGCCAGGATCTGGACATCCGCGGCGCGGGCAACCTGGTGGGCGAGGAACAGTCGGGCCATGTGCGCGAGGTCGGGTTCGAGCTCTATCAATCCATGCTGGAAGAGGCGATCGCGCGCATCAAGTCCGGCGAGCTGGAGGGGTTGTCAGAGGACGATGGCCAATGGGCGCCGCAGATCAACCTGGGCGTTCCGGTGCTGATCCCCGAGGCCTACGTGCCCGACCTGGACGTGCGGCTGGGCCTTTACCGGCGCCTGTCGGGCCTCAGCACCAAGGTCGAGCTGGAAGGCTTTGCCGCCGAGTTGATCGACCGCTTTGGCAAGCTGCCCAAAGAGGTCAACACGCTGTTGCTGATCGTGCGGATCAAGGCGATGTGCAAACGCGCGGGCATCGCGCGGCTGGACGGCGGACCCAAGGGGGCGACGATCCAGTTCCACAACGACAAGTTCGCCAATCCCGCCGGGCTGGTCGCGTTCATCCACGCCCAGAACGGGTTGGCCAAGGTCAAGGACAACAAGATCGTGCTGCGCCGCGACTGGAGCCGCGACAGCGACAAGATCAAGGGCGCCTTTGCCATCGCGCGCGACCTGGCAGAGCAGCTCAAGGCCGCCTGAGCCGGGGCGGGGCGCGCCTAGCGTTCGGGCAGCCGGCTGAGCATCCACAGCGCCGCCGCCACGGCCAGGAACGCCCCCGTTGTCAGCGGCCGCAAGCTGCCGTCGAACGCCTGGCCCACCGGGGCGGCCAGGATCACCGAGCCCACCGTCGACAGCGCCCCGATGATCGAGGCGGCCATGCCCGCGATATGGCCCAGCGGCTCCATCGCCAGGGCGTTGAGGTTGCCGATGGTCAGCCCCAGCATGCCAAAGATCGTGATCTGCCAGACCACGAAGGCGGGAAACTCTGCCCAGCCGGGCAGCGCGCCGGTCCAGGCCAGGACCATCATCGCGCCGGACAGGCCGACCTGCACGATCAATGTCGTGCGGATCAGAAACCGCATGCCCAGGCGCCCCACCAGCACCGCGTTCAGAAAACTGGCAGAGCCCGCGATCACCGCGATGAACCCGAACCACAGCGGAAAGCTGTCGCCGCGGCCGAAATGGATGTCGAACACCTGTTGGGTCGAGGACAGGAACATGAACAACACCGAAAAGATCAACGTCTGCACCAGCGTGGCGATACGTGCGACCGGATCGCGGACAACCTCGCGCGCGGCGTCCAGCAGGGGGGTGACGCGCATCGGGCGGCGCCGTTCGGGGGGCAGGGTTTCGGCCTGGCGCAGGCTGAACCAGCCCACCGAAAGCACGGAAAAGGCGATGAACACCGCGAAAATGCCCCGCCAGCCCAGGAACGTGATGATCCCCGCGCCAATGCTCGGGGCGAGGGCGGGCAGCAGGGTAAAGATCATCATGACGATCGACACGATCCGCGCCATCTCGCGCCCGGAAAACAGATCCCGCACCACTGCCAGCGCCACCACCCGTGGCCCCGCCGCCCCCAGGCCCTGGATCACCCGCCCGATCAGCACCAGTTCCAGCGATTGCGCCAGCCCCGCCAGCGCCGCCCCCGCGATATAGAGCGCCGCGCCGCCCAGGATCACGGGCTTGCGGCCATAGGAATCCGACAGCGGCCCCGAGATCAGCGTGCCGACCCCGATCCCCAGCATGAAGCTGGTGATGATGAACTGGGCATGGTTCAGGTTGTCGGGCGTCAGTTCGGCCCCGATCTGCGGCAGGGCGGGCAGCATCGCGTCGATCGAAAAGGCGATGGTGGCAAACAACATGGCGATCATCGCCACGAATTCGCCGCGCGAAAGGCGCTGGCCCGGCATGTCGGTATCCCTTGTGATCGGTGGTTTTGCTGTGCTGGTGTCTTGCGACAGAAAAGCCTCTTGCGCCAGCAGATAGTTTCCGACAAAATTACTCGGTAATAGATACGCCGCGCCCGGAGATCACCCGATGACCCGCCTTGCCCGTTTCAGCCTGATCGCCCTTTTGGCCGCCACCCCGTCATTTTCGTGCGAGGATGAGCAGGCCCCGGCCGGCGAGACCTCGTACCTGGAACAGGGCGCGTTCACCTATGACGTGTTCGAGGCCAGCGTGGCGCATACCGATCTGGACGCCTGCCCGGCAGAGTTCGACCCCGACGTGGTGTTCTGCCGCCTGGCCCTGACCGAAACCCAGGCCAGCGTGTTCGTTTTTACCTACGAGGGCGACATGCCGCTCTTGGCGATCAAGCATGTCGCGCTGGACGATGTCGCGGCGATTCAGCAGGCCAGCTACTGAAGCACGCCGGGCGCGCCTGACAGCTCTTCGATCACCTCTTGCCACAGGGTTGTGGGCTGTGCGCCCACCAACACGTGGGTTTCGGCCACCACGAAGGTCGGAACCCCGGTGACGCCGCGTGCGCGGGCGTGGGCATCGCGGGCGCGGATCGTGTCGATGTCCGCCTCGCCCTGCAACAGCCGCGCGATGGCCGCGCCGTCCATCTCGGCGCGGGTGGCGATGGCGGTCAGAACGGCCCGGTCGCCGATGTCCTGGCCATCCTCGAAATAGGCCTGGAACAGGAACGACACGACCGCCTGCTGGCGCCCCTCGATCCCGGCCCAGTGGATCAGCCTTTGCGCGTCCAGCGTGTTGGGGGTGCGGGTGATCGCGCCCAGGTTCAGCGTCAGCCCGGCGGCCTGGGCGGCGGCGTCGATCTGGGCATAGACGCGGGCGGCCTCGGCCTTGCCGCCGAACTTGGCCTGCAGATAGGCGCGCCGGTCCATGCCGCCGCGGGGCATGTCGGGGTTCAGCTGGAACGGGTGCCACTCGATCACAAAGGGGTGATCGGGGCGCGCGGCCAAGGCGGTGTCCAACTGACGCTTGCCGATATGGCACCACGGGCAAATCGGATCGGCGAGGATATCAAGCTTGACCATGGCTGCTCTCATAGGTTTGACGGATCAGGCGGCGGTTCAGCTTGCCGTTGGCGCCCTTGGGCAGGGCATCCATGTGGATGTAGAGCCGCGGTTGCTTATAGCGCGCCAGCCGTTCGGCGGCAAAGCGGGCCAGGGCGGCCTCGTCCACCGGCGCGCCGGTGTAAAAGGCGGCGATGACGGTGGTGTCGGCCTTGACGCTGATCTCGGTGGCGGCGACCTCTTCGATGGTGGGGTGATCCATCAGCGCGCGCTCGACCTCCAGCGGAGAGACGCGCACGCCGCCGGCGTTCAGCATGTCATCGGTGCGGCCCAGATAGGTGATCGCGCCATCCTCGGCCATTTCCACCATGTCGCCGGTCAGGAACCATTCGCCGTCGAATTTCGCCCGCGTTTCGGCCTCGGCGCGCAGATAGCCCAGCATCAGCCCCGGATCGCGGGTCGAGACCGCCAATTGACCCGGTGTGCCGCGCGCCACCGGGGTATGATCGGGGCCCAGCACCGCCACCCGCCGTCCCGGCTGGGGATAGCCAGACGCGGGCAAGGGCGCGGGCCGCGTCGGGCTGCCCGAGATGAAGGTGGAACATTCGGACATGCCCAGCGCCTCGTAGATCATGGTGCCGGTGGCCTCGGCCCAGGTGCGGCGGGTGGCCTCGGGCATCTTTTCCCCGGCCGACAGCCCGTGACGCAGCGCGGGCAGCACCAGGTGGGGCACCTCGCGCAGCATCTGGCGATAGACGCCGGGGGCGGCGGCGAACAGCGTGGCCCCGAACCGTTGCAAGAGCTGCGGCAATTGCCCCGGACGCACCCCGGCGGCGGGGATCAGCGCGGTCGCCCCGGCGGCCCAAGGGTCCAAGAGCCCGGTGCCCAGCGTATAGGTCCAGTTGAACGCCCCGGCATGCAGCAGCAGATCCTCGGCGCCCAGCCCATACCAGCCCTCCCACATCATCCGCCGCGCCCAGACGGCGCGGTGGGCATGGATCACCCCGCGCGGCCGTCCAGAGGTGCCCGAGGTATAGACCACATAGGCCGCCCGATCCGCGTCCCCCATCGCGTACTCGGCCGGAAGCCCGGCATAAAGCGCGCGCTGTGCGGCGATATCCAGCACCGGCGCGGGACAATGATCCGGTAACGCGACGGCAGGTCCGGCCAGGATCGCGGCGGGCTCGATCTCGGCGGCCAGGCGGGTGATCTCGGGCACGGTCAACTGGGCCGAGGTCGGCACCGGCACCAGCCCGGCCGCGATCGCGCCCAGGAAACCGATCGGAAACTCGACCCCGTTGCCCAGCCGCAGCAGCACATGCGCCCCCGGCGCCAGCCCCATCGCGCGCAGCCCGCCGGCCAGGCCGCGCACCGCGCCCTCCAGCCGGGCATAGCTCCAGCGTTCGGCGCCATGCGGGCCGATGATCGCCAGCGCGACCTTGTCGGGGGTCTGCGCGGCGGCGCCCAGCACATAGGCGGCCAGGTTGAAGGGCGAAGGGCAGGGGGGCGGTGCCCCCTCGTCGAAGAGCGCTTGCATGGCCGCGGTGCTAGCCCCGCGGACTTGCGGTTGCAAGGGCCACGCTCTAAGACGGTCAGGCATGGGAGACGCGCGCGATCACAGCCTGATCCAGATCATCCGGGCCACTGGCGAGGGGGAGGCAGAGGTTCCCGAACCGCTGGACCTGGGCCAGCGGGTGCGCGAGTTGCGCACCGAAAAGGGCTGGACCCTGGAACAGGCCGCGCAACAGGCCGGGCTGGCGCGCTCGACCCTGTCCAAGATCGAAAACGCCCAGATGTCGCCGACCTATGAGGCGCTGAAAAAGCTGGCCGTGGGCCTGGGCATTTCGGTGCCGCAGCTGTTCACCCCGCCGCACGCGGTGCAGGGGGGCGGGCGGATGGCGGTGACGCGCACCGGCGAGGGGGCCTCGCATGCCACCGCCACCTATGAGCACGAGTTGATGGCCGGCGCGCTGACGCAAAAGCGCATGATGCCCTATCGCAGCCGGGTGCGCGCCCGCGACGTGGCCGAGTTCGACGGCTGGGTGCGCCACCATGGCGAGGAATTTCTATACGTCCTGACCGGCGCGGTCCGGCTTTATACCGAGTTTTACGCCCCCGTAGAGATGCGCCGGGGCGACAGCGCCTATTACGACGCGGATATGGGGCATAACGTGATCTCGCTGAGCCAGGAAGATGCGATGATCCTGTGGGTGACCACGCTGGACTAGGCCCCCAGGCCCCCCTGGCCCGCGCACCCTCTCAAAAGGCGTTGCGCACGGTGCGCGCGCCGGCCGAGATATCCTCGCCGATCCCTTCGACGGTGCCACAGCCCGCCAGGGTCAGCACGGTGAGAATGAGCAGTATGCGGGCCATGGATCACTCCTTTTCGGACCACCAGATATCGGGCAGGAACCCGATCCAGTCGCCGTAGATCGGGATGGTATCGGGGTAGCGCAGCCAGGCGCGGTGGGCAATACGGGCGTTGGGGGAATACCAGATCGGGATCACGTAGCGCCCGGTGGTCAGCACCCTGTCCAACGCGCGGGTGGCCGCGACAAAGGTCTCGCGGCTGTCGGCGCGCAGCAGGGTGTCGATCATCGCCTCGGCGGCGGGGCTGTTCATGCCCATCCAGTTGCCGGTGCCCGGCTTGGTCACGCCCTCGGCCCCCCAGTAAAGCCGCTGTTCGTTGCCTGGCGAGAGCGACAGCGCACGGGTATAAAAGGCCATGTCGAAATCATAGGCATCGGTGCGCTGGGTATATTGCGCGCTGTCCATCAGGGTGACCTGCGCGGTGATCCCCAGCCGGTCCAGGCCCGACAGGAACATATCGACGATCTGCTGGGTTTCGGTCGCCCCCTGGCGCAGCACGATCTCAAAGCGAAAGGCGCGCCCCTCGGCGTCGCGCAGCACCCCGTCATCGGCCACGCGCCAGCCGGCCTCTTCCAGCCGGGCAAAGGCCGCGCGCAGGTTCTTGCGGTTCGAGGGGCGGCCGTCCGAGGTCGGCAGGGCATACCCCTCCAGCGCGCCGGGCAGCAGGCTGTCGGCAAAGGGGGTCAGCAAGGCGCGCACCTGTCCCTCGGCCGGGCCGGGGCGCATGCCCAGAACCGAGTTGGAGAAATACGAGGTGATGCGCGGCTGGCTGGCCCCGGTCAGGGTGGCGTTGATGAACTCGAAGTTGAAGGCCAACAGCATCGCGTCGCGCACCCGCCAGTCGGCAAAGGCCGGGCGGCGGGTGTTCATCACCAGCCCCGCGATCCCCGAGGGACGCTGATGGGGGATCTCGGCCTTGACGATCTCGCCCGACCGCACGGCGGGAAAATCATAGGCGCTGTCCCATTTCGCGGCATTCCCCTCGCGGTAGACATCGGTGGTGCCGCCGCGAAACGCCTCGAACACCACGTCGCCATCGCCGAAGAACTCATATCGGATCTCGTCGAAATTATGCTGCCCCCGATTAAAGGGCAGATCGCGGCCCCAATAGTCGGGGTCGCGGCGCAGCGACAGGTAGCGGCCCGGCTCATACCCGTCGATCACGTAAGGGCCGGTGCCGATCGGGGCCTCCAGCCCGCTGGCGGCGAAATCGCGCCCCTCCCACTGGGCCTTTTGCAGAACCGGGCGCAGCCCCAGGATCAGCGGCAATTCGCGGTCCGGGGTGTTGAAGGTGAACCGCACGGTGCGCGGGCCGGTGATCTCGGTGCGGGCGATCTTGGCCCAGGCGCCGTGATAGCGCGGGTGGCCCTTTGTCCCCAGGGTCTCGACCGACCACACCACATCCGCGACCGTGACCGGGGTACCGTCAGAGAATCGGGCCCCGGGGCGCAGGGTAAAGGCGACCCAGTCCCGGTCGGGCCCGGTCTCGACCGATTCGGCCAACAGACCGTAGAGCGTGAACGGCTCGTCCCAGGATCGGCCCATCAGGCTTTCATAGCCCTGGGCGCGCAATCCCCAGGGCGCGTTCCCCTTCAGGATGAAGGGATTGAGACTGTCGAAACCGCCCGCCTCGCCCAGCACGATCCGCCCCCCCTGGGGGGCGTCGGGATTGACATAGGGCAGGGCCACAAAATCCGGTGGTAGGGCGGGGTCGCCATACATAGCTATGCCATGCCGCGCCTCGGCCCAGGCTGTGGCTGTCCCCGCCATCAGGGCCAGCGCCAGGGTCGCGGCGCGGCGGATACGGGGGAAAAAGACTGATCTCATTTGCGCAACAATCCCGGGGTGACGTGTTTTCCTGTCCCGGAACCTATTGAGAGCGTCCATGTTTTTCAAACTTTTAGCTTGGAGCCCGCAACCGGATTGCGTATAAAGGGATCACTGCTCGATAGGTTTCTTGCCTGTATGAAACCTGCCTCAATAACTTAACGCCCGCCTTGTGCGGGCGTTTTTTTTTGCGCACGCGATCGGTGGGGGTGCGGCGTGCGCCATGGGTAGTCTGCCCAAGTAGACGGGGCCGGCGCGCCCATGCGGGGACGAGGAATCGTGGCGTTCGCGCCGGGGGCGCCTATGCTGGGGCCCCAGACATGCACAGGAGGGCCAAGATGTCACTTGCCGGGAAAACCGCCGTCGTTACCGGGTCGAACTCGGGGATCGGGTTGGGCGTCGCCCATGAACTGGCCCGGGCCGGGGCGGACGTGGTTCTGAATTCCTTTACCGACCGGGCCGAGGATCACGCCCTGGCGGTCGAGATGGCGACCCGCCACGGGGTCAACGTGCGCTATATCAAGGCCGACATGTCGCGCGCCGATGAGTGTCGCGCGCTGATCGAGGCGGCGGGGGCCTGCGATATCCTGGTCAACAATGCCGGGATCCAGCACGTCGCCCCTGTCGAGAGCTTTCCGCCCGAGAAATGGGATGCGATCATCGCGATCAACTTGTCCTCGGCGTTTCACACCACCGCGGTCGCGCTGCCGATGATGCGTCAGGCCGGATGGGGCCGGATCGTCAACATCGCCTCGGCCCATGGTTTGACCGCCAGCCCCTATAAATCGGCCTATGTCGCGGCGAAACACGGGATCGTCGGGTTCACCAAGACCGTCGCCTTGGAAACCGCCGAAGAGGCGATCACCTGTAACGCGATCTGTCCCGGCTATGTGTTGACCCCGCTGGTCGAGGCGCAGATCCCGGACCAGATGGCCGCCCACGGAATGGATCGCGACACGGTGGTGCGCGAGGTGATGCTGGCGCGCCAGCCGTCCAAAGAGTTCGCCACGGTCGAGCAACTGGGCGGAACGGCGGTTTTCCTGTGCTCGGCCGCGGCGGCGCAAATCACCGGCACCACGATCAGCGTGGACGGGGGCTGGACCGCGCTGTGAGCCGGGGCAGGGTGCGCGGATTGAAAAGGGCCGCCCGTCGCGGGGCGGCCCGGTAAGGCGGGTCTGTTGCCAAGGGCCAGGGACCGCGCGGGTGCGGCCCCTGGCCCGATGTTCGCCTTACTGCAGATTCGAGGGCGCCGAGGGCAGCGACGCCCTGTGAGAGCCGCCCTTGGCGACCAGGGCGAACATGATCAGCGCGACGATCGGCACGAGGATGCCAGCGGACGAGGCCGCGGTGTCCGCGACGATGGTATCGCGCGAGACCATCGGCTGGGCCTCGGGGGCGGCAAGGGCTGGGACGGCGACGCCGATGCACAGCGCGGCGGTCAGGAGTGTTTTCTTCATGATAAGGCAGTCCTCTTTAATGATCGCAATAGCGGCGATATGCGCCCACGCTGGATAGACCCGTCCGGTCTTTCACCATCTTTGCCCCGGTCTGGGTCTCTTGCCTTGGGGCGCGTCGTGGGTTGCACCACGCACCTGCGGCCCCAGGGTTGACAACGCTCCAGGTTGGACGATTCCGCCGAGTTTGGTTTTTTAATTTATTACAGGTTCTTATGACCCGTTTCTGCACCGATGGAACGACCTTTGCACGCGGGATGGAAAAGCTAAACCACTTTTTTGACGCAGGTCCGGCGCGGCGCACACTTCGCGCCCTGATTGTATAGCTGGCGGATGCTGAACCCGGTGCGGCGGCGCGGTGTTGCCCAACGCGATACACGGACTTCAGGATCGGGCACGGCCTTTGGGTGTCGTCAGAGGGTTGTCAAAAGCTTGGCCGCGATCGTCCACATCAGCGCCGCTATCCCCAGGTCGAGCACCCGCCAGGCGCGCGGGTTGGCCATCAGGGGCGCCAATAGGCGGGCGCCATAGCCCAGGGCAAAGAAAAACAGGACCGAGGCCGCGACCGCCCCCAGGCCAAATCCCAATCGTGCGCCGGGCGCGACATATTGGGCCGAGACCGCGCCGATCAGGCCCAGCGTGTCGAGATAGACATGCGGGTTCAGCCAGGTCAGGGCGGCGGCGGCCCCCAGCACGTGCCATACCGTGCCGTCGCGCCCCGTAACCGCGAGCGTTTGCCCCCCGCGCCAGGCCGCGCGCAGGCGCAGGGCGCCGTACAGGAACAGGAACGCCGCGCCCCCCAGGGCCAGCGCCATGGGCAGCCAGGGCAGGGTGTGCGACAAGGCCCCGAACCCCACAACGCCCGCCGTGATCAGCACCGCGTCGGACGCCCCGCAAAACAGACACAGCCAGAACACATGCTGGCGCAGCAATCCCTGGCGCAGCACAAAGGCATTCTGCGCGCCGATCGCCAGGATCAAGGACAAGGATGTGGCAAAGCCTGTCGCGGCAGGCCCCAGCATTCGGGCTCAGGCGCCGATTTTCTGGCGCGCGGCCAAGTCGCTCAGCGCGGTCGGGTCCGCGGCGATGGCTGCCCGGTCCTCGGGCGAGACGAGCCCGGCCGAGATCACCAGTTTGGCGGCCTCTTCCACGCTCATGTCCAGCGCGATGACGTCGCTCAGCGGGACGAACAGCAAAAAGCCCGAGGTCGGGTTCGGCGTGGTGGGCAGAAAGACCGATACGATCTGCTCTTCGCGCGGGATCACGCGGCTGACCTCGCCCTTGGCGCGGGTCGAGATAAAGCCGACGGCCCACATTCCGGGGCGCGGGTATTCCACCAGGCAGGCCCGGTCAAAGCTGGTTTCGGATTTGGCGAACACCGTTTCGGCGATCTGCTTCAGCCCGTTATAGACCGAACGCACGACCGGCATCCGGTCCACCATCCGCTCGCCCCAGGCGATGAACGACCGCCCGATCAGGCCCTTGGCCGCCCAGCCCATCAACAGCGTGAAGATCAGGAAGAAGATGACGCCCAGACCGCGCACATCGATTCCGATATAGTGCTGGGGCTGGAACCGGATCGGGATGAACGGCATCACGAATCCGTCGATCCACCCTGTCAGCGTCCAGAACAGCCAGACCGTCAGCCCCATCGGGGCGATCACCACCAGCCCGGTCAGGAAATTGTTGCGCAAGCGCCCGAACAGCGCCCGCCAGAAATGGCGCGGCTGCGGGTCGGGGGTGTCGTGGGGTAGGTTTTTTTGTTCGAACATCACCGCGGTCCTGGTTGCCGCTTTTAGCTAGGCCCTTGGATGCAACACTACAATAACGCTGCGGCGCAGAATGACGATTTTTGCACTCTTTGCGCTGCGCACCGGCAATCCTGCGCCGGGCTGCCTGTCATTTCGGCGCTTATTCAGTACACTTCGCCCGGGACGGGGCGGCGCAGGGTGACCGAATAGCCCCAGTTGCAGCGATACCCCTCGGGGTGGACATAGCTCGACACGCCCGAGCCCAGGCCACGATCCGGCGCGGTAAAGATCAGCGACAACCCGTTGCTGGCCACGCCGCCCTCATTGTCGACCGTGGCGCTGTTGGCCACGTTCAGCACGTTGCCCACGATGGCCCCGTCGAAAATGCACATCGTATCGGGAGAGCATGTTGCCCCGGTCACCAGCGTCAGGCTGACCGCGCCGCCGCCGATCTCGGCGATCTCCATGTGGCCGGACATATCCGGGCCCGGCGGGGCCGGAAAATCGCAAGACAGCACGACGTGATTGGTGCTGGTGTAAATCCACGCCCCCGAGATATCCAACGCGGCCGGGTCCAGCGCCGTCTGACCCTCGGGCAGCGGGGCGGTCATCGGCACCTCCTAGTTGGGGGGGAGATTGGGCATTTCGGGAACTTGGGCGCTGGCGGGCAGGGCGGCGGCCAGGCCGAGCGAAAGGGCCAAAACCAACGGGCGGGACATGGCGATCCTCCTGTCGTGACACACGATCTTGCGACCAACGATGGGGCGTTTTCGGCCTCGGGCAAGTCCGGCGGATTGCCGCAGCACGAGGCCAGCAAGAGGGCCGCTAGGCCAGTTCGGCGGCGATGGCGGCGGCCAGGCGGGCGTTGTTCTTGACCAGCGCGATATTGGCGGTCAGCGAACGGCCGCCGGTCAACTCGTAGATGTGGGCCAGCAGGGCGGGGGTGACGGCCTTGGCGGCGATATGGGCGGTTTCGGCCAGGGCCTGCTCGACGATCGGGGCGATCTCGGTGCGGGGGATCTCGTCGGCCTCGGGGATCGGGTTGGCGACCAGTTGTCCCCCCGCCAGGCCCAGTCGCGCGCGCATCCGGTGGGCGGCGGCGATCCGGGCGGGGCTGTCCATGCGCAGCGGAACGCGCAGACCCGAGGCGCGCGACCAGAAGGCCGGGAAATCGTCGGTGCCATAACCGATCACCGGCACGCCGAGGGTTTCCAGAACCTCCAGCGTCTTGGGCAGATCGAGGATCGCCTTGGCCCCGGCCGCGACCACCGTCACCGGGGTCTGGGCCAGTTCGTGCAGATCGGCGGAGATGTCAAAGCTGGACTCGGCGCCACGATGCACCCCGCCGATGCCGCCCGTGGCAAAGACCGAGATCCCCGCCAGATGCGCGCAGATCATCGTGGCGGCCACGGTGGTCGCCCCGGTGATCCCCTGGGCCAGCCCCGCGGCCAGGTCCGCCCGGCTGAGCTTGGCCACGTCGCGGGCCCGGGCCAGGGCCTCCAGCCCGTCGTCGTCCAGCCCGATATGGATGGTGCCGCCCATCACCGCGATGGTGGCGGGAACGGCCCCGGCGGCGCGCACCTCTGCCTCGACCAGGCGGGCGGTCTCCAGGTTCTGCGGCCAGGGCATGCCATGGGTGATGATCGTGCTTTCCAGCGCGACGATCGGCTGGCCGGCGGCGCGTGCGCGCGCCACCTCGGGCGACAGGGTCAGGGGTGCGCCGGTCATGCCGCCGGGCCCGCCGCGACATGGCGCGCGGCCCCGCCCAACGCAGCCTCAAGCGCCGCACCGGGCGCCGCGCCGGCACGTTCGGCGGCGATATGGGCGGCCATCAGCGCGTCGCCCGCGCCGGTGACATGGGCAACCTGCACCGGGGCGGGGCGGCGCACGATCACGCCATCGGGCCCGGCCAGGGCGGCGGCATCGGCCCCATCGGTGACCAGCACCCGCCGGGCGCCGCGCCCCAGCAGGGCCGCCGCGGCCTGGGGCGCATCGGCAAACCCCTGTCCGGCCAGCAGCCCGGCCTCGGCCCGGTTGACATAGATCGTGGCGCGCGGATGACACAGCAGCGGCGCGATGCGCGTCGCCTTGCCCGGGCTGGCAGGCGCCACCCGCAGATCGGCCGCGGCAAAGCACGGATCGGTGGCAATCGCGGCCAGGCCCGCGTCGGTCAGGTTGCCGTCCAGCACCACCGTGCCGCCAAAGGGCGCCTGCGCGGTGCCCAGCGGCCCTTCGGTCAGGGGGGTCAGGATCGCGGCACCCGCGGCCTCCAGCCCGGCGGCATCGGCGATGGCGGCCAGCACGGTCTGGCCTGATTCGATGGCCATGTAGATATCGGTGGGATGGGTGGCGGAGCGATGCAGATACGCCGTCTCCAGCCCGATGGCGGCGCAGCACGCGATCAGCGCGTCGCCCTCGGGATCCTGGCCCACCGCCCCCAGCAGCGCGGGGCGCAGCCCGTGACGCGCCAGGGCCGTGGCCACGTTCAGCGCCACGCCGCCGGGCCTGCGGGTGATCCGTCCGGGCATGTCGTCGCCCGCCGCCATCGCCGCGGGGCCGCGGCCGATCACGTCCCACAAGAGCGCGCCGATGCACAGGATGTCGGGTTGGGCCAAGCTGGTCATGAAGGTAGTCATACCCGCGCGCGGGCCGGTGGCAAGGGGCAGGATTTCGGGTATTTTCGCCAAGAAGAAAGGGCAGCCCTTGCGCGGGGGAACGAAACGGGGTAGAGGCGCCAACACTTCTACAGGCGGGGCTGGGCCTTGCGGGGAGACATCCCGTAACGGTCCGCCGGTTGGGCGCATGCCCTTAACGTCCCGCCCAGGCGCAAACCGGAAAGGAAATGACATGGCGCTTCCCGAGTTTTCCATGCGTCAGCTGCTTGAAGCTGGCGTTCACTTCGGCCACCAGACCCAGCGGTGGAATCCCCGCATGGCCGAATACATCTACGGCGACCGCAACGGTATCCACATCCTCGACCTGACCCAGACGGTGCCCATGCTGGACGCCGCGCTGAACGTCGTGCGCGAGACCGTGGCCCGCGGCGGGCGTATCCTGTTCGTTGGCACCAAGCGCCAGGCGCAAAAGCCGGTGGCCGATGCCGCCGAGCGTTGCGCGCAGTACTACATGAACCACCGTTGGCTGGGCGGCACGCTGACCAACTGGAAAACCGTGTCCCAGTCGATCAAGCGTCTCAACGAGATCGACGAGAAGATGGAGAGCGGCGCCGAGGGCCTGACCAAGAAAGAGCGTCTGGGCATCGAGCGCGAGCAGGCCAAACTTCAGGCCAGCCTGGGCGGGATCCGCGAAATGGGCGGTCTGCCGGACCTGCTGTTCATCATCGACGTCAAGAAAGAGGATCTGGCGATCCTCGAGGCCAAGAAGCTGGGCATCCCGGTTGTGGCCGTGGTCGATACCAACTGCTCGCCCTCGGGTGTGGATTACATCATCCCCGGCAATGACGACGCGGCCCGTGCCATCGCGCTGTACTGCGATCTGGTCAGCCGGGCGGCGCTGGACGGGATGAGCGCCCAGATGGACGCCGCCGGTGTCGATGTCGGCGCGCTGGAAGAGGCCCCGGCCGAGGAACTGGTGACCGAGGCCGCGGAGACGGCCGAGGCCTGATCCCCCTGTCACGGGTTTGATACCGGGCGCGGGCACAACCGCGCCCGGAGCGTATTTATGAAATCGAGGAGAGCCGAGCTATGGCAATCACCGCTGCAATGGTGAAGGAACTGCGCGACACGACCGGCGCAGGCATGATGGACGCCAAGAAGGCGCTGACCGAGACCGATGGCGACATGGAGGCGGCAATCGACTGGCTGCGCACCAAGGGCCTGGCCAAGGCCGCCAAGAAATCCGGCCGCACCGCCGCCGAGGGCCTGGTGGCCGTCGAGGTGACGGATGGCGCGGGCGTCGCGGTCGAGGTGAACTCGGAAACCGATTTCGTCGCCAAGAACGCCGACTTCCAGAACATGGTGGCCAGCTTTGCCAAGGCGGCGATCGGGGTGACCGATCTGGACGCGCTGAACGCGGCCGATGTGGATGGCAAATCCGTTGCCGACACGCTGACCGCCAAGATCGCCACCATCGGCGAGAACATGGCACTGCGCCGCATGGCCCGGCTGGAGGGCGACACGGTTGTGTCCTATGTCCACAACGCCGCCGCCCCCGGCATGGGCAAGATCGGCGTGCTGGTCGCGCTGACCGGTGGCGACGAGGCGTTCGGCCGTCAGGTTGCGATGCACGTCGCCGCGGCGAACCCGGCCTCGCTGGGCGCTGACGATCTGGACCCGGCCGTGGTCGAGAAAGAGCGCCAGGTGCAAATCGACATCGCCCGCGAAAGCGGCAAGCCCGAGCAGGTCATCGAAAAGATGATCGAGGGGCGGATGAAGAAGTTCCTCGCCGATGTCACGCTGCTGGGGCAGGCCTTTGTGGTCAATCCCGATCTGACCGTCGAGGCCGCCGCGAAAGAGGCTGGCGCCACGATCACCGGCTTTGTCCGGCTTGAGGTCGGCGAAGGCATCGAGAAGGCCGAAGAGGACTTTGCCGCCGAGGTGGCCAAGGTCGCCAACAAGGGCTGATCCCAGCCCGGGCCGATGAGTGGGAAAACGGCGCGGCCTGCGGGCGGCGCCGTTTTTCTTTGGCAAGACGGGTTTGGCCGGGGCAGGGGCCTTGGAACAGAGGCGGCGCGCCCCCGCAGGACCGCGCCGCTCCGTTCTTTAACGCGCCACACTCGGGGATGAGGACAAACGCGGAAAAAAACACCGGCCCACGCGGCGGACTATACGCCCGCGGGCCAGAGGCCGGTTTCCCGGACAGGCCGCCGCGAAATCGAAATCGCGAAGCCGCGACGGCCCAAGTTCCTTGACCAAAGTCACCACTCACGGAACGTCGACAGCCTGCCTGCTGCGGCACGGGAGGGAAAGTCAGGTATTCCCTACTCACATGCCGGATATGTCACGGGGGATCAGCGCGGGGCGGTAAAGATCTGGTTCTGAAACCACGCTTTCAGAACGGCCTGCGCGGTGGTTTCGACATCCAGCCCCTCGCGCGCCAGGCGCAGGTGCTTTTCCACCGTGGCCTGGGTGACGCCCAGGATCGTGGCGATGTCCTGTGTTGTCTTGCCGTCGCCGACCCATTCCAGCACTTCGCTCTGCCGCTTGGTCAGGGGGCGGCGCGTGGCGGTATAGGGCAGGTTGTGCACCTTGAGATGCATCACATCGTTCATCAGCAGCAGATCCTTGCCATGGCTCTGCCAGATCGCGTCAACGGCGTCCTGATCCAGGTCACGCCGCGCCGTCAACCCGATCGCCCCCTTTGAACGCACCGAAATCTCGGTAAAACTGATCGTGTACCCGGCCAGCACATCCATCGAGCGGTTAAACTCCACCACCGCGTGTTCCTCGGGGCTGAGCGTGCCGCGCGCGGCCCAGTCGGCGATCAGACGCCAGCTGCACACGCCGTCATGGCGCGCCGCCCATTGCACCATCGGCGCATTCTTATAAAGACCCTGGTCGATGAACTGGCGCACATACTCGGTGCAATGGTTTGACATCACGACGAAATCTTCGGGGTCGCCAAAGGAATTCGCGGTGCGAAACCGGGTAAAGCCGTAAATCAGTCGATCGAACCCGTATTCGGCCATCTTGCGGGTGTGCAGCGACCACAACTCTTCGATGGTGCGCGCACCGATCAGGCGCGACAGATGTTCCAGGATCGCCGCCTGGTCCGCGGACGGCGCTGGGGGCGCGATTTTCGAGCGTTCTATCGGGGGCATGCCGGTTTCCGTGGCTTTGCGGATGTTATGCTGAAACGGTCCGCGCTGTCGAGAGGACGTGCTTTGCCGCGCGCGCTGTGCGGGGTAAAAGCGGCGGGTAAGGGTGGGGCGAGGTGGGCCAATGCAGCAGGTTTATGACATTGCGATTGTCGGCGGGGCGGTCATGGGGGCCTCGGCGGCGTATTGGCTGTCGCGGTTGGACCCGGGGCTGCGCATCGCGCTGATCGAGGCGGAGCCGAGCTTTCACAGATCCTCGACCGCGCTTTCCGTGGCCTCGATCCGGCAGCAGTTCAGCACGCCCATCAACGTCAAGATATCGCAATACGGATTTGATTTCATATCCAATTTCCCCGCCGAGATTGGCTCCGCCGCCGATCCGTGCGATTTGGGATTCCAGGAAAACGGCTATCTTTTCCTGGCCGGCAGCGACGCGGCGGCCAGCGCGATGCGGGCCGCCCACGCGGTGCAGCACGCCCAAGGCGCGCAGACCCAACTGTGGAGTGGCGCCGAGCTTGCCGCGCGGTTTGCCCATCTGGATACGTCCGACGTGGTGCTGGCCAGTTTCGGGCCGCACGGCGAGGGCTGGTTCGACAACATGGGGTTGCTGGCGGGCCTGCGCGGCGCGGCGCGGCGGGCAGGCGTGACATGCCTGAGCGACCGGGTCACGGGGATGGTGCGTCAGGGCGACCGGATCACGGCGCTGGGGCTGGCATCGGGGGCGCGGATCACGGCTGGCGCGGTGATCAATGCCGCGGGCACCTCTGCCGCGCAGCTGATGCGCATGGCGGATGAGGATATGCCCGTAGAACCCCGTAAAAGAACCGTTTTCGTGATTGACGCGCCGAATGTCCGGGTGCCCGGCGCGCCGCTGATGGTCGATCATCGCGGGTTTTACCTGCGTCCCGAGGGGCCGCACTGGATCACCGCCACGGTGCCCGAATCCGATGGCCCGGCGGACCCGCAGGATTTCGAGCCCGACTGGCATCTTTTCGAGGATGTGATCTGGGAACAGCTTTACGCCCGCGCGCCGGGCTTTGACGCGGTCAAGGTGCTGCGCGCCTGGGCCGGGCATTACGCGTTCAACACGCTTGATCAGAACGCGATCGTCGGTCGCTGGCCGGGCCTGGCGAACCTTTACGTGATGAACGGGTTTTCCGGGCACGGGTTGCAACAGGCACCCGCCATGGGCCGCGGCATTGCCGAGTTGATCGTGCACGGGGGCTATCGCAGCCTGGATCTGTCCGACCTGGGGCCAGAGCGTATCGCGCAGAACCGTCCATTCCTGGAAAAGGCCGTGGTCTGAGGGGGGTGGCGCACCATCGTGGGGCGGTTTCGCCTATTGGATACCATCCGCGTAATTAACATAATACTGATTATGCGACTTATCCCAGGGCGTATCCAGCGCCCCGCACGGTCCGCACGGGATCGTCCCCGCCGTGTTGGCACAGCGCCTTGCGCAGCCGGCCGATATGCACATCCACGGTGCGCGTGTCGACATAGATGTCGCGCCCCCACACCCGGTCGAGCAATTGCTCACGGCTCCAGACGCGGCCGGGTTTTTCCATGAAGGTCGACAGCAGCCGAAACTCGGTTGGTCCCAATTTCAACGTCTGCTCGGCGCGGAACACCTTGTGGGTTTCGGGGTCCAGTACGATGTCCTCGAACTCCAGCCGCTGACCGACGGCGGCGGCCCGTGTGCGACGCAGTTGCGCGCGCACCCGCGCCATCAGTTCCACCAGCGAATAGGGTTTGATGACGTAATCGTCCGCGCCGGTTTCCAGCCCCCTCACCCGGTCCACCTCTTCGGCGCGGGCTGACAGCATGATGATCGGTATGCCGCGGGTGTCCTGGCGCGATTTCAGCCGCCGGCACACCTCGATCCCCGACACCGACGGCAGCATCCAGTCCAGAACGATGAGGTCCGGGGCCAGTTCGTCGACCAGCAAGAGCGCCTCTTCGCCATTCTCGGCGCGCGCCACGGTAAAGCCCTCGGCCCCCAGGTTATAGGCCAGCACCTCGCGTTGGGCGGGCTCGTCCTCGACCACCAGAACGGTCGGTTGCTCGGGCTGGCTCATCACGGGGCACTCGGGGCTGCGGTGGCGGTTTGGTCGGCCTTGGGGCGGTCGTCCTCGGGCATCGCGCCGGTGACCAGATAGATCACCTGCTCGGCGATGCCGGTGACATGATCGCCCATGCGTTCGATGTTCTTGGCGATGAAATGCAGGTGCATGCAGGCTGTGATGTTGCGCGGATCCTCCATCATGAAGGTCAGGAATTCGCGAAACAGCGCGTTATACATCTGGTCCACCTCGTGGTCGCGCATCCGCACGTCCTGGGCCAGTTCGGCATCGCGCTGGATATAGGCGTCCAGCGCGTCCTTGAGCATCCGCTCGACCACCTTGGCCATGCGCCGGATCGCCCCCGAAGCGCCCTCGATCGGGCTCATCTGGACCAGCACGCCGGTACGCTTGCCCATGTTCTTGGCATAGTCCCCGACCCGTTCGAGATTGCTTGAGATTTTCATCACGCTCAGCACCGTGCGCAGATCCCCGGCCGAGGGTTGACGCAGCGCCAGCATGCGTGCGCAGGCCTGGTTCACCTGGTCCTCCAGCGCGTCGATGACCTTGTCGTTGGCGCGCACCCGCTCGGCGGCCTCTTCGTCGCGGTTGTCCAGCGAGTTGGCGGCCTCCAGGATCGCGGCCTCGACCAGGCCGCCCATCTTCATGATCAGCGCCTGGATCCCTTCCAGGTCGCGGTCGTAGGATTTGACGATATGACGGTCAGACATGGGTTTTCCCTTCGCCTCAGCCGATCCGGCCGGTGATATAGCTTTCGGTGCGCGGGTCGCGCGGATTGGTGAAAATCTGTCCGGTCTCGCCGAACTCGACCAGGCTGCCCATGTGGAAGAACGCGGTTTTCTGGCTGACGCGGGCGGCCTGCTGCATCGAGTGGGTGACGATCACCACCGAATACTGCTCGCGCAGCTCGTCGATCAGTTCCTCGACCTGGGCGGTTGCGATCGGGTCCAGCGCCGAACATGGTTCGTCCATCAACAGCACCTCGGGTTCGGTCGCCACCGCGCGCGCGATGCACAAACGCTGCTGCTGCCCGCCCGACAGGCCCGTGCCGGGGGCCGTCAGCCGGTCCTTGACCTCGTCCCAGATGGCGCCGCGGCGCAGGGCCTTTTCCACGATCTCGTCCAGTTCTGCCTTGGACCGCGCCAGGCCGTGGATTTTCGGGCCGTAGGCGACGTTGTCGTAGATCGACTTGGGGAACGGGTTGGGTTTCTGAAACACCATGCCGACCTTGGCGCGCAGCTGCACCGGGTCCACTTTTGGGTCATAGATATCCTCGCCATCCAGGGTGATCCGTCCCTCGACCCGGCAGATGTCGATGGTGTCGTTCATCCGGTTCAGGCAGCGCAGAAAGGTGGATTTGCCACAGCCCGACGGGCCGATAAAGGCGGTGACCGTCTTGTCCTCGATATCGACATTCACGTCCTTGATGGCGTGGTTGTCGCCGTAATGGACCTGACAGTCCCGGGCAGAGATCTTGACCTCTTGCGTCACGATGTTTCTCTCCAGAAAAGGGGTGTCATACATGATAGGCGTCCTTTCGCGGCCCTACCAGCGGCGCTCGAACCGGCGGCGCAGCAGGATGGCGATGAAGTTCATGCTCAGCAGGACCACCAGCAGGATGATGATCCCACCCCAGGCCCGCTCATAAAAGGCGGGGTCCGCGCGT
Organism: Paracoccaceae bacterium; assembly: GCA_016938875.1. GTDB lineage: Bacteria > Pseudomonadota > Alphaproteobacteria > Rhodobacterales > Rhodobacteraceae > Rhodovulum. The sequence continues at coordinate 35,882 of JAFGTV010000047.1, read as the reverse complement.
TTGGCCCATTCAAAGATCTGCGCCGGCATCGCCGAGTTCGGATCGAGAAAGCCAGAGGCCACCCCGTCGGGATAGTTCGAGGCGATATACCCCACCATCCCGATCAGCAGCAGCGGCGCGGTTTCCCCCAGCGCCTGCGCCAGACCGATGATCGTGCCGGTCAGAATGCCGGGCATCGCCAGCGGCAGCACATGGTGGAACACCGCCTGCATCTTCGAGGCCCCTACCCCCAGGGCCGCGTCGCGGATCGACGGCGGCACCGATTGCAACGAGGCGCGCGTGGCGATGATGATCGTCGGCAGCGTCATCAGCGTCAGCACCAGACCGCCCACCAGCGGGGCCGATTGCGGCAGGTGCATGAACTGGATGAACACCGCCAAGCCCAGGATCCCGAACACGATCGAGGGCACTGCCGCCAGGTTCGAGATGTTCACCTCGATCAGGTCGGTAAAGCGGTTCTTGGGCGCGAATTCCTCCAGGTAGATGGAACTGGCCACGCCGATGGGCAGCGACAGCACCAGCACCACCAGCATCATGAACAGCGAGCCCAGGATGGCCACCCCCATGCCGGCCTGTTCGGGCCGCGCGTCCGAGGCGTCGCTGCCCAGGATGAACGCGGGGTTAAAGGCCGTGTTGACCACGCCCACGCTGCGCAGCGCATCCACCAGGTCCAGGTGCACGGTGTCCAGGTTCTTGTCGCGGGCAATGGAGTCGCGGCTGACCCGCCCCTTGAGATAGCCATCGACCCGGGACGAGGCCAGCAGGCGCAGCTCGATCGTCTGGCCGATCAGGCCGGGGTCGGCCAGCACCAGGTCGCGCAGGTGCGCGCGTGCCCCGTCCGACATCATCGGGTCCAGGTCAGAGGAAAAGCCGGTGACCTTGGCCTGGGCCAGCGGCGTGTCGATCCCGGCCTTCTCGATCTCGCGCAACATCGCGGCGCGGATCAACTGGGCATAGGCGAAGGTCTTGACCTTCTTGATATTTTCGATGTCGCGCGTGCCGGTCTTGTCCAGCACATCCTCGCGCAGCTCGATCTGCAAGCGATATCCGGTTTGCTGAAACGCACCGATCCCGTTCATCACGATCGACGACAGCAGCGCCACCAGGAAGAACAGCCCGATCCCGACCGCGACCAGGCCGTAGATGCGAAACCGCGCCTCGGCGGCGTTGCGTTTGCGGGTATGCGCGTCGGGGGCCAGCAGCGAGACGCCCTTTGCGCCGCGCGCCGTGGGGGTTTTGGCGGCGTCGGTCATTCGTACTGCTCCCGGTATCTGCGCACGATATAAAGGGCAAAGACGTTCAGCCCCAGCGTGATCACGAACAAGGTCATCCCCAGCGCAAAGGCCACCAGCGCCTCGGGGCTGGCGAAATCGGCGTCCCCGGTCAACTGGCTGACGATCTTGGCGGTGACGGTGGTCATGGCGTCAAACGGATTGGTCGACAGCCGCGCCGCCGCCCCCGCCCCCAGCACCACGATCATCGTCTCGCCGATGGCGCGGCTGGCCGCCAGCAGGATCGCCCCGACGATGCCGGGCAAGGCGGCGGGCAGCACCACCTGTTTCACGGTTTCCGATTTCGTGGCGCCCAGGCCCAGGCTGCCGTCGCGCATGGATTGCGGCACCGCGTTGATGATGTCGTCCGACAGCGAACTGACAAAGGGGATCAGCATGATGCCCATCACCAGCCCCGCGGTCATCACCGCCGTGCCCGCCTGCATCCAGCCCAGGCCGCCATCGCCGAACACCCGCATCAGCAGCGGCCCCACCGTCAACAGCGCGAAAAGGCCGTAGACAATTGTCGGAATGCCGGCCAACATCTCAAGCAACGGTTTGGCCGCCGCGCGGGTGCGCGAGCCTGCGTATTCAGAAAGGTAAACCGCGGCGAACAGCCCGATCGGCACCGCCACGGCCAGCGCGATCACCGAGATATAGAGCGTGCCCCACAACAGCGGCAGCACCCCCAGTTGCGAGCCGCCGCCGAAACTGGGGCTCCAGACCGTGCCGAAAAAGAAATCGCGCGCCGGATAAAGGCGGAAAAACTCGATCGTGTTGAACACCAGCGACAGCACGATGCCGATCGTGGTCAGGATCGCCAGCGTCGCGGCAAAGATCAACAGGTACCGCACCGCCCGTTCCACCACGTTGCGCGCGCGGAACTCGGGGCGCGATCGGCGCACCGCCAGCCCGAAACCGGCCAGTGCCACCAGCAGAACAGCCCCGGTTTTCAACAGGTTGCCGCGTCCGGTCAGGGTGCGATAGCGCTGTGCGGCGCGCAGCAACTGGGGGCCGACATCGGCCCCCAGCGCCACGCCGACCTGGCCCAGCCGGGCGCGCACATCGGTAAATTCGCTGCGCATCTGGCGCGCCTCGGCCGGGGTCATCGCGCCCTGGGCCACCGCGACATCCAGCCCGTCGGCGACGCGGCGCACATCGCTCATCACCAGGTCACGCGTGCTGCTTTCAGGGATCGCGCTGTCGGGGATCAGGCCCGAAACGCGCCCCTCGATCACCATCGGCTGGATCAGCAGCCACAGGACCAGAACGCTCAGCGCGGGCACCAGGGTCAACAGCACCACATGGGCACCGTAGTAAAAGGGCAGCGAATGCAGGGTCCGGGCATCACCCCCTGCCCCCGCCAGCGCCCTGCCCCGTCCGATGACATATCCCGCAGCCGCCAGGGCGCAGACGATCAACACGAGCCAGAGAAGGGGCATGAACGCTCCGTCGTTTGCAAAAGAGAAGAGGGATCGCGAGAAAAGCCAAGGGGCGGCCCGGACGGACCACCCCCCGATTTTAGGGCCTAGTTGCCCATGGTCACTTCGTTGGCGACCTTTTGCTGGGTCGCGGCCAGGTCCGGGTCGGAGACCAGGCCATAGGCGGCCAGCGGGCCGTCGGGGCCGGCGATCTCGTCGCTGACGAAGAACTCGGCGTAGTCCTTGAGGCCGGGGATCACGCCCATATGCGCCTTCTTGATGTAGAAGTAGAGCGGACGCGAGACCGGGTATTCGCCGCTGGCGATGGTCTCGGTCGAGGGCGCGACGCCGCCCATCGTGGCGACCTTCAACTTGTCGGTGTTGTTTTCATAGAACGCCAAGCCGAACACGCCGATCCCGTCGGGGTTGGCGTCGATGCGGGCCAGGGTCTCGGTGTAGTCGCTGTCGATATCGACCGACAGGCCATCGGTGCGCACGGCCTTGCAGGCGCCTTCGGCGGCATCTTCGTCCATACCCTGGGCGAGCATGGCCTCCAGCGCGCCGGTGTCCTTGCAGCCCTGGATCAGAACCTTTTCCTCGAACACTTCACGGGTGCCGTGCTTGGTGCCGGGGATAAAGGCGGCGATGCCGACGGCGGGCAGCTCGGGGTTGGCGTCGGCCCAGGTGGTGGCCGGGTTGGCGACCATCTTGCCGTCCATCGGAACCTCGGCGGCCAGGGCCTTGTACCAGTCCGACGGGGTAAAGGCGGTGAAGGCCGGGCCGTCGATCTGGCTGGCGAACACGATGCCGTCATAGCCGATGCGGACCTCGATGATGTCGGTCACGCCGTTTTCGGCGCAGGCCTTGATTTCCTTGTCCTTGATCCCGCGCGAGGCGTTGGCGATGTCGATGGTGGTCTCGCCCACGCCTTCGCAGAACCGCTTGAGCCCGGACGACGAGCCACCCGATTCCACGACAGGGGTCGGAAAATCGAAGTTTTCGCCAAAGGCTTCGGCCACGATCGAGGCATAGGGCAGCACGGTCGAGGATCCGGCGACCTGAACATTGTCACGCGCAGCGGCGGCAGAGGCCGACAGGGCGGCGATGGCCAGCGACGAGGCGGTCAGTTTCACAAGGGACATGAATAGCTCCTGATTGGTGTCCGGACCGCCTGGCGTGGCGGCCTTGAGGGGCGTCCTAGAGACCTCGGACCAAGCTTTTGTGACAGGTTTGTAACAGCTTTATGACAGGGGATGCGAAAGCCCGTGGCGGCCCGCCGCAGCCGGTCGGTGGCGCGCTGGCATGGACCGGCTCAAGCCTCTGGCAGCATGACGGAAAAGGTACTGCCCTGGCCGAGATGGCTGTCGATACGAAACCGGCCGCGGTGGCGATTCACGATATGCTTGACGATCGCCAGCCCCAGCCCGGTGCCGCCCATTTCGCGCGAACGGTGGCTGTCGACGCGGTAGAACCGCTCGGTGAGTCGCGGAATGTGGACCGGATCGAAGCCTTCGCCCCGGTCGATCACGTCGATGCGCACACCGGGGCCGCGAAACGCCAGCTCGCGCGGGCTTTGGCTGAGAACGACCCGCAGGCTGCCGCCCGATCCGCCGTATTTCACGCCGTTCTCGATCAGGTTTTGGAACACCTGGATCATCTGGTCCTCGTCGCCCAGCACATGCACCGCGCCCTCGGCCCCCTCCAGGGTCATCGCGACGCCGGACTCGGCGGCCAGCGGGCGCAGGGTCTGCACCGCGCTGCGCAACAGCGCGGCCACATCGATGCGGGTCTCGGGGCGCATGCGTTCCTCGGCCTCGACCCGGCTGAGCGACAGCAGGTCGCTGACCAGCCGGTTCATCCGGTCCGCCTCGCGCGCCATGATGTCCAGAAAGCGGTCGCGCGCGGCCGGATCGTTGCGCGCCGGCCCCTTGAGCGTTTCGATAAAGCCGATCAGCGCGGTTAGCGGTGTTTTCAACTCGTGGCTGACATTGGCGACGAAATCACGGCGAATCTGGCCCATCTGCTCGCGCTCGGTGATGTCGGTGAACACCACGATCACACCTTCGGCCGCCCCCGGCCCCAGCGGGCTGGCCGCGACCTCATAGGTGGCCTCGCGCGCGACATCGGTGGTCAGATAGCGCACCCGGCGCACCTGGCCCAGGCGCAGGGCCTCCTCGACGCAGTCCAACAACGCGGGCTGGCGCAGCGCGGTGACATAGTGCCGCCCCACCCCCGCGGCGCCGAACATCGCCTCGGCCAAGGGGTTCATCGCGCGCACCCGCTCGTCGCGGCCGATCAGCAGCGCGGGCAGTGGAATACCGGCCAGAATCGAGGGGAACAGATCGGACATCGCGGCGCGCGCTCCTCAAGGCGGGGTCATGTGTTCGGTATCGGCAACGGAAAGGTCGGAAATCAAGAGGCCAGTAACAGAGCGATTGCACGAAAGTATAATATCACTTTAACGTGCCTGTACTTTCGTTACTGTCCTTAAAGACAGGTTGACACAGGGTATAGGTGGCCAAGGGAGATGCGCCACCGCCGTTTGGAGCCGAACTGATGCAATACCTTCCAGTCCTTCATGACCGCGTGGCGCCCAGCCCGGCCATTGGATCGCTTGCGTTGCTGGTCGGTTTCGACCCCGAGGCCCGTCCCGAACTGGGCATGCCCTTTGCCACCGCGCGGTGCGAACGGCTGCCCTATGCACTCTTGCACGCGGTTCTGGCGACCGCGCCTTGGGCGCAATACGTGGTCTCGCCGCTGGTGACCGAACAGTTCGACGCGATGGACCTGGCCAACGAGCTGTCCCTTGGCGGCTATCGCGGGCGCTATCTGGTGGTGACACCCGCCCTGCCCGACCCCGCGCTGGTGCGCCGCGAGATCGCCCAACTGGCCCCCGGCCTGAGCGTTCAGCTGATCCCGCGCGCGCGGCACTGATTACACGGCAGCGGCGGCAGCGGCCACGCCCCGTGTCATCTCCTCGATCAGTGTCTCGGCCGGTTCGACCCCCACGGACACCCGAAAGAACCCCTCGGAAATGCCCAGGGCCGCGCGATCCTGCGCGCTGAGCGCGCGGTGCGAGGACGAGGCGGGATGCGACAGCGTCGTGGCGATATCGCCCAGGGTCGGCGCAAAGGCGATATTGGGACAGGCGCGGGTAAAGGCATTGGCCGCCGCCCGCCCGCCGGCCAACTCAAAGCTGAACATGTTGCCGAACCGCCCCTGCAACAGCGCGCCGGCGCGGTTGTGGTCGGGATGATCGGCCCGTCCGGGATAAAGCACCCGCGCCACCCCCGTCAGGTTGGCCAGGTGATCGGCCAGCCGGGCGGCGGTTTGCTCGGCCCGGTCATAGCGCAGCTCGAACGACAGCGCGCCGCGCTCGGCCAGCCAGCAATCGAACGGGCTGGGGGTCAGACCCCAGGTCGTCGCGGCCACCTTGATCGCCTGGGCAAGGTCGGGATCGCGCGCGGCGACATAGCCCAGCGTGGCATCGGCGTGCCCGGCCAGCAGCTTGGTCACGGAATGGATCACGATATCGGCGCCATGTTGGAACGGGCGCAGCGCGCGCGGCGTGGTAAAGGTGTTGTCCACTGCCAGCACGATGCCGTGGGCGTGGGCCAGTGCCGCGATCCCCTCGATATCGGCGACCCGCAGCGTGGGGTTCGACACCGTCTCGATCAGGATCATCCGCGTCTCGGGGCGCAGGGCGGCGGCGAACCCGGCGGCATCGGTCGGATCGGCCAGGCTGGTGGCGATCCCCAGGCGCGGCAGGTCCTGGCTCAGCATCCGCAGGCTGCGCCCGTAAAGCTGATCGCCCCCCAGCACATGATCCCCCGCCTTGAGCGCGCCCAGCACCGCGGCACTGACCGCCGCCATGCCCGATCCGGTGACGATGCCGCCCGTCGCCCCCTCCATCCGGTCGATCATCGCGGCCAGCAGATCGGCGTTCGGGTGCCCCTCTCGGGCATAGGAATAGCCCTTGGTGCGCCCCTCGTACTGAGCGTCCAGCGCGTCGGGATCAGGCGTGGCATAGACCACGGAGGGGCTCAGCGGGCTGGCCACCGGGCGCGAGCCGCTTTCGGGCCAGGGCAGGCGCCGGGCCGGGATATGGGGGGTGTCGGTCATGGATACCTCGGGGCGGACGGGACGGAAAGGACGGTTAAACAGCGCTCAGGCCCGCGCGATAGCGACGCATGTTGTCGCGGTAATGGCGGGCGGATTTGCGCAACCCCTCGATTGCGGCCTCGTCCAGCGCGCGCACAACGCGCCCCGGCGCGCCCATCACCAGGCTGCCATCGGGGATCTGCTTGCCCTCGGTCACCAGCGCCCCCGCCCCGATCAGGCAGTTGCGCCCGATCCGCGCGCCGTTCAGCACCGTGGCCCCCATCCCGATCAAGGAGTTCTCGCCGATCACGCAGCCATGCAGCATCGCCTTGTGCCCGATGGTGCAGCCCGGCCCGATCACCAGCGGAAAGCCCATATCGGTGTGGCAGACCACGTTTTCCTGCACATTGCTGCCCGCGCCCACGGTGATCGGCTCGTTGTCGCCGCGCAGGGTGCAGCCGAACCAGACCGACGCGCCACTTTCCACGATCACCTTGCCGATCAGGTTGGCATCCGGGGCGATCCAGCAATCGCCATCCTCGGGCAGGGTCGGTGCGATTCCGTCCAGGGCATAAAGGGTCATCTCACAGCGCCTCGAATTCGGCCTGCAAGGCGCGCACATGCTCGGTCAGGCCGGGCTGTTGGCTGCGGCGCAGGCGGGTTGCGGTCAGGATGGTTTTCAGCTTGGCCTCGGTGGCGTCCAGATCGTCGTTGACCAGCACGAAGTCATAGCCGCCCCAATGGCTGATCTCGTCCCAGCTCTTGTTCATCCGCTTGGCGATGGTCGCGGCATCGTCCTGCCCCCGGCTTTCCAGGCGGCGGCGCAGTTCCGCGATCGAGGGCGGCAGCAGAAAGATCGACAACGTGTGCTGGCCCAGGGCGGAATTGACGATCTGCTGCGCCCCCTGCCAGTCGATGTCAAACAGCACATCGCGCCCGGCCTCGATGGCGCTGCGCACCGGCCCCTCGGGCGAGCCGTAGAAATTGCCGAACACATGGGCATGTTCCAGCATCGCGCCGCGCGACACCTCGGCGCGAAACTGCGGCTCGGTCATGAAGTGGTAATCCTGCCCGTCGACCTCGCCCGGCCGGGCCGCGCGGGTGGTGGCCGAGACCGAGAACAGGATCTCTGGATCCCAGTCGCGCAGCCGCCGCGCCAGCGTGGATTTCCCCGCGCCCGAGGGCGAGGACAGGATGATCAATAGGCCGCGCCGGTCGTCCATGCCCTACTCCACGTTTTGAACCTGTTCGCGCATCTGGTCGATGACCCCCTTGAGGTCAAGGCCGATGCGGGTCAGGGTCGCCGACTGCGCCTTGGCGCACAGCGTGTTGGCCTCTCGGTTGAATTCCTGCATCAGGAAATCCAGCTTGCGCCCCACCGGCCCGGCCTCTGTCAACAGCGCGCGCGCGGCGGCGACATGGGCGCCCAGCCGGTCGATCTCTTCGCGGATGTCTGCCTTGACCGCGATCAGCGCCAGTTCCTGGGCCACGCGGTCGGGATCGGCGCCCTCGGCATTGTCCAGCACCCGCGCCAGGTTGGCGCGCAGGGTCTCGGCCATCTTGTCGCGGCGCAGCTCGGCCTCGGCGGCGGCCAGGGTGATCAGCCGGGCGACCGTGTCCAGTTGCCGGCCCAAAACAGTGGCCAGTTCGGCCCCTTCGGCGGCGCGCATCTCCAGGAAACTGGCGATCGCCAGGTCCAGATCGGCCATCAGGTCGGCCAGCAAGACCTTGGTGTCGATCTCGGGCGCGGCGGTGTCGGCCACGCCGCGCATCGACAGGATCTCGACCGCGGTGGGATCGCGCAGCGTCAGATGATGCTCATGCGCGGCGGCCTGCACATGCTTGAGCATGATCAGCGCGCCCTCCAGGGCGGCCTTGTCGATCCGCGCGGCCCCGGCCTCGGGATCGGCGCGCGCGATCCGCAAGCCCAGCGTCAGGCTGCCCCGCGCCACCCGCCCCTGCACGGCGGCCCGCGCCGCGGGTTCCAGCCCGGCGATCCAGTCGGGCAGCCGCAAGCGCAGGTCCAGCCCCTTGCCGTTGACCCCACGCACCTCCCAAACCCAGGCATGGCCCGCCCCCTGCCCGCTTTGGGCTGCGAACCCCGTCATAGAGTTAATCATCGTCAATATTAACCTTCGGTAAAGATTTCCCGCCGGTTCATGGCCCGGTCATGGCATGATCCTCCCCATAACGGGGTCGGTCCCGCGTAGCATTTCCCGGCCGGGGCGACAACGCCCCGTCGGACTGCCCGAGGCCCGACAGCTAGGCCCAAGGGGGGCATCATGGCACACGGAACAGGACGGCCCCGCGCGGCCGTGATCGCATTGGCGGGATATCGGCGGGGCGCCGGGCTGACCGCGTTGGACGAGGTCGAGGCCTATTGGAGCCGCCTTCGCACCGCCCACGGCGCGTTGCCGACGCGCGCCCAACTGGACCCGCGCGGGTTTTCCAGCGCCCTGTCGAACTGCTTTATCGCCGAGGCCATCGCGCCACGCCACCTGCGGCTGCGCCTGGCGGGTCAGCACCTGGAAGACCTGATGGGCATGGATATGCGGGGCATGCCACTCTCGGCGCTGATTCGTCCCGAGGAACGGCCGCAACTGGAAGAGATCGTCGCGCGGCTGCTGTCCGAGCGTGCCCAGGGGGCGCGGCTGCGCCTGCTTGCGCCCCAGGGTGTGGGGCGGCCGGCGCTTTTTGCGGGGCTCTTGCTGTTGCCGCTGGGGACCGAGGATGATGGCTGCGCCAAGGTGCTGGGCGCGCTGGCCACGATCGGCAGCGCCGGGCGCACGCCGCGCCGGTTCCGCATCCTGGACACCGGGCGCGACCGCGCCGCCCCCGATCGCGCAGCCCCACCCGCGCTTCGGCTGATCGAAGGGGGCGCGGCGGGGGCTGACCCGGCGCGCACTGATCCGGTCGCACTGCTCTGAGGGCCCGGCCCCGGGGTTTTTCCCAATAAGACGGGCCCGGGCGGTTCTTCTTGGGGCCAAAACCCATTCTGCTGACGGCCCCGCCCAGGCGCGGCGTGCCTTGGGGTCAGTGGGTGGCGTCGTAGCGGGCCGACAACTCTTCGGCCACCAGGAAGGCCAGTTCCAGCGATTGGCTGGCATTCAGGCGCGGGTCGCAGGCCGTGTGATAGCGCGACGACAGATCCTCGTCGGTCACCGCGCGCACGCCGCCGGTGCATTCGGTCACGTCCTTGCCGGTCATCTCGAAATGCACGCCGCCGGGGATCGTCCCTTCGGCGGTGTGAACGGCAAAGAATTCCTGCACCTCGCGCAGCACCGACTCGAACGGGCGGGTCTTGAAGCCGCTGGCCGACTTGATCGTGTTGCCGTGCATCGGATCGCAGGTCCACAGAACCTCGGCACCCATTTCGCGCACGACCTTGATCAGGCGCGGCAGGTGATCGCCCACGGTGCCCGCGCCAAACCGCGCGATCAGCGACAAGCGGCCCGGCAGGTTGTCGGGATTCAGCTTTTCGATCAGCCGCTTGAGGTCGTCCTCGGAAATCGTCGGGCCGCATTTCAGCCCGACCGGGTTCAGCACGCCGCGGCAGAATTCGACATGCGCGCCGTCCACCTGGCGCGTGCGGTCGCCGATCCACAGCATGTGGCCCGATCCCGCCACCCAGTTGCCAGAGGTCGAATCGACCCGGGTCAGGGCCTCTTCGTATTCCAGCAGCAGCGCCTCGTGCGAGGTAAAGAAATCGACCACGGACAGGCTGTTCATCGTGTCGCCGTTGACCCCCGCGGCGGTCATGAAGCCCAGCGTGTCGCTGATCCGGTTGGCCATGTCGCGGTATTTCTCGGCCTCGTCGCGATCGGTGAAATCCAGCGTCCAGCTGTGAACGCGGTGGATATCGGCAAAGCCACCCTTGGAAAACGCGCGCAACAGGTTCAGCGACGCGGCGGCCTGGGTATAGGCCTGCAACATCCGGTTCGGGTCGGGAATGCGCGCCTCGGGGGTGAACTCGAACCCGTTGATGATGTCGCCGCGGTAGCTGGGCAGTTCCACCCCGCCCACGGTTTCCGTCGGCCCCGAGCGTGGCTTGGCGAATTGACCGGCCATGCGGCCCACCTTGATCACCGGCAGCTTGGCGCCATAGGTCAGCACCACCGCCATTTGCAACAAGACCTTGAAAGTGTCGCGGATCGTGTCGGCGGAAAACTCCGAAAAGCTTTCGGCGCAATCTCCGCCTTGCAGCAGGAACGCCTTGCCGCGCGCGGCCTGGCCCAGCTTGGCGGTCAGGTTGCGCGCCTCGCCGGCAAAGACCAGCGGCGGATACTTGGACAGCTGCGCCTCGACCGCGGCCAGGGCGGCGGGGTCGGTATAGTCCGGCATCTGCACCCTGGGCTTGGCGCGCCAGTCGGATTTTTGCCACTGGGTCATGATCGGGGCTCCGTCTCGGTCTTGGTCGGGGCCTTATAAGGGCAAGTGCGCGGTGCTGCCACCGGAAAACCCGCGCCTTGCGGATGTGCTCCCCCTGCCCCGTTGTCGCCCTGCGCGACCGGGTCCGGGGCGCTCACGGCGGGCGCGGTCTTGATCCGCCCGGCCAAACCTGTATTCGGAACCCCAGCAGACTGCGCAGGGGACACCGTGTCACGAGATCCGCAAGAGCCCGAACAGATCGAGGTGGCCGCCGATGGCAGCCGCCCGCAGCAGATCGTTTTCGTGCTGTTGGATCAGTTCACCATGCTCAGCTTTGCCGGCGCGATCGAGCCGTTTCGCATTGCCAACCGCATGTCGGGCCGGACGCTCTATCGCTGGCGGTTGGCGGGCGAAGGCGGCATCGAGGCGGTCTGTTCCAACGGCACCGCGATGCGGCTGGACATGGACCTGGACCCGTTGCACCGCGAAGACCTGGTGCTGGTCTGTGGCGGCACCGGCATTCAGGCGGCCACCACGCGCCGACTGGTGGGCTGGCTGCGGCGCGAGGCGCGCAAGGGGTTGGCGATCGGCGGGCTGTGCACCGCGGCCCACGCCCTGGCCCAGGCCGGGTTGCTGGAGGGGCGGCGCGCCACGATCCACTGGGAAAACCAGGATGGCTTTACCGAGGAATTCCCGCAGATCGAGCTGACCAAATCGGTCTTCGTGATCGACGGCAACCGGATGACGACCGCGGGGGGCACCTCGTCCATCGATCTTGCGCTAAAGCTGATTGCCGACGCCCACGGGCCGGATCTGGCCAATGCGGTGGCCGATCAGCTGATCTATTCGTCGATCCGCACCGATCGCGACACCCAGCGGCTGTCGATCCCGACCCGCATCGGCGTGCGCCACCCCAAGCTGTCGCAGGTCATCCAGGAGATGGAGCAGAACCTGGAAGAGCCGGTATCGCCCGCCACCCTGGCGCAAGAAGCCGGCATGTCCACCCGCCAACTGGAGCGGTTGTTCCGCCGCTATCTCAACCGCAGCCCGAAGCGGTACTACATGGAACTGCGCCTGGCTAAGGCACGCAACCTGCTGATGCAGACCGACATGAGCGTGATCAACGTGGCGCTGGCCTGTGGCTTTGCCTCGCCCAGCCATTTCTCGAAATGCTACCGGGCGCATTACAACACCACCCCCTACCGTGAACGCGGCAGCCGCGCAGGGCGCGACCCGGGGTGATCCCGGGCGGCGGCGCGAACGGGGCCGGATGCGGCAGGGATGCGACGCGGATCCTCTTTCCTTTTCACCGGGCGCGGCTTAGTGTTCGCGCCGGATTTACGTTCCAACACGGGAGTTGAACCATGAAGAAGCTGCTTATGGCCACCGCCGCGACCAGCCTGATGGCCGGCGCTGCCTCGGCCGAGGAAATCAAGCTGGGCGTGCTCTTGGGCTTTACCGGCCCGATCGAGTCGATGGCCCCCGCCATGGGCGCGGGCGCCGAACTGGCGATCGCCGAGGTCAGCGCGTCCGGCCTGCTGCTGGGGGGCACCACGGTGGTCCCGGTGCGCGCCGATTCCACCTGTATCGACAGCGCCGCCGCCACGGCCGCGGCCGAACGGCTGATCACCTCGGACGGGGTCAAGGGCATTGTCGGCGCGGCCTGCTCGGGCGTGACCGGCGCGGTCCTGGCCAACGTGGCCAAGCCCAACGGCATGGTCATGATCTCGCCCTCGGCGACCTCTCCGGCGCTCAGCGATGTCGAGGATGACGGGCTGTTCTTCCGCACCGCGCCGTCGGATGCCCGCCAGGGCGCCGTGATGGCCGACATCCTGATGGAAAACGGCATCAAGACCGTCGCGCTGACCTATACCAACAACGACTATGGCAAGGGTCTGGCGTCCAGCTTTGAAGGCGCGTTCACCGATGCCGGTGGCACGGTGACGATTTCCGCCGCGCACGAGGACGACAAGGCCGACTATTCCGCCGAAGTGGGCGCACTGGCCTCGGCCGGGGGCGATCTGCTGGTGGTCGCGGGCTATGCCGACCGCGGCGGCGCGGGCATCGTGCGCGCGGCGCTCGACCTGGGCGCGTTCGATACGTTCCACTTCCCCGACGGGATGGTGTCGGATGCCACCACCGACAAGTTCGGCGACGAGATCGACGGCTCGACCGGGCAGCTTCCGGGCACCGACAGCCCCGGCGCCGAGAAATACGCCGAACTCGTGGGCGACGCGTTTGACGCGACCGCGATCTTCTCGGCCGAGAGCTATGACGCCGCCGCGCTGATCCTGCTGGCGATGCAGGCGGCCGGATCGACCGATCCGCAGGTCTACAAGGACAAGGTCATGGATGTGGTCAACGCCCCCGGCGAGCCGATCTATCCCGGCGAACTGGCCAAGGCGCTGGAAATCCTGGCCGCTGGCGGGGACGTGGATTACGTCGGCGCAACCGCGGCGGAATTCATCGGCGGCGGCGAAAGCGCGGGCAACTACCGCGTCGTCAAGGTCGAAGGCGGCAAGTTCGAGACCATCGGCTATCGCTGATCGTGACCGGCGGCACGGCCCCCTTGCCGTGCCGCCGCAACTGGCGTAACCACGCGCGGCCCGGGGCGTTTCCGGGCCGTTTGCGTTAAGGAACGCGGGCACACGCGGCGCGGCGCGGGGGGCTGAAAGTGATCAAGGCTGAGAATATCCATAAGCATTTCGGGGGCTTCCACGCGGTGGACGGTGCCTCGATCGAGATTGCCAAAGGGTCGATCACCGGACTGATCGGACCGAACGGCGCGGGCAAGTCCACGTTGTTCAACGTCATCGCCGGGGTGTTGCCGCCGACCAGCGGCCGGGTGACCATGGCAGGCGCGGACATCACCGGCCTGCCGCCGCATGAGCTGTTTCACAAGGGGCTGCTGCGCACCTTTCAGATCGCCCATGAATTCAGCTCGATGACGGTGCGTGAAAACCTGATGATGGTGCCCGAGGCACAGTCCGGCGAGCGGCTGTGGAACGCCTGGTTTTCGCGCGGACGCGTCGCCGAAGAGGAACGCGCCCTGGCGCGCAAGGCAGACGAGGTGCTGGAGTTCCTGACCATCGACCACCTGGCCGATGAGCGGGCCGGCAACCTGTCGGGCGGGCAGAAAAAGCTGTTGGAACTGGGTCGCACGATGATGGTGGACGCCAAGGTGGTGTTCCTCGACGAGGTGGGCGCCGGCGTGAACCGCACCCTGCTGAACACGATCGGCGACGCCATCGTGCGGCTGAACCGCGAGCGCGGCTATACCTTCTGCCTGATCGAGCATGACATGGATTTCATCGCGCGGCTGTGCGATCCGGTCATCGTGATGGCCGAGGGCAAGGTGCTGGCCCAGGGCAAGGCCGACGAGATCATGCAGAACGAGGCGGTGATCGAGGCCTATCTGGGCACCGGGCTGAAGAACAAGATCAAGGCGGGCGCGTCGTGACCGGCGCGGCGCGCGTGGTGGCGTGGGATACGGGTATTTTGACCAAGAACAAGACCGGGGTGGGCGCGGATGTCTGAACCTTTCCTGATCGGCGACGGGATGACGGGCGGCTATGGCGGCGCGGATATTCTGCATGGCTGCACCGTGGCAGTGGACCCCGGCCAGATCGCGGTCATCGTGGGGCCCAATGGCGCGGGCAAGTCGACGGCGATGAAGGCGGTGTTCGGCATGCTGAACATCCACTCCGGCGCGGTCCGGCTGGGCGGCGAGGATATCACCGCGCTCAGCCCCCAGGACCGGGTCGCCAAGGGCATGGCCTTCGTGCCGCAGACCAACAACATCTTTACCTCGATGTCCGTGGAAGAGAACCTGGAGATGGGCGCCTTCCTGCGCCGTGACGACATTTCCACCACCATCGAAGAGGTCTATCACCTGTTCCCGATCCTGCGCGACAAGCGCCGCCAGGCCGCGGGCGAGCTGTCGGGTGGTCAGCGCCAGCAGGTCGCCGTGGGACGCGCGCTGATGACCAAGCCCAGCGTGCTGATGCTGGACGAACCGACCGCGGGCGTCAGCCCGATCGTGATGGACGAGCTGTTCGATCGGATCATCGAGGTGGCGCGCACCGGCATCTCGATCCTGATGGTGGAACAGAACGCCCGCCAGGCGCTGGAGATCGCCGACAAGGGTTACGTGCTGGTGCAGGGGCGCAACGCCTATACCGACACCGGCAAGGCGCTGTTGGCCGATCCCGACGTGCGCCGGACCTTTTTGGGGGGATGAGATGCGCGCCGTGATCCTTTCGCTTACCCTCTTGGGACCGTTGCCAGCCGCCGCGCTGGAGTTGGACTGCGTGGCCGATCTGGCCTGCGTCACCACGATGGGCGACTGCCAAACGACCACCGTCCCCTTTGATCTGCGGGTCGGGGACAAGGTGGGCGACAAGGTGATCCTGACCGATGAGGACGGGCAATCTCTGTATGAATTCCGGCGCTTGGCCGATAGTGATGGCACCGTCCTGCAGGCCAGCGGCGGCGCGATGGAGGCCGGACAAGGCGCGGGCGCGATGAGTATCTTTGACGATCTGCGCTTTGTGCTGACCCGCCACGCGCGCCTGGATCTGGACGCGGCCACCGGCCAGTCCGAGGTCGTCGCGATCACAATCCAGGGCAGCTGTACAGAGCCGCAAGAGTGAACGGGCGGGCCGCGCCCGGCGCGCCTGCTATCGAAGGATGAAGAGAATGGGCCAAGGTTCCGCTTTTGAATTGTTTTCCCGGGCGCAGCGCCTGCGGATGACGGAGGACGCGTGATGGAGATTCTCAACGCCCTGGTGGTGTTTGCCAATTTCGTGCTGATCCCCGCCACCGCCTATGGCGCGCAGCTGAGCCTGGGCGCACTGGGCGTGACGCTGATCTACGGGGTCTTGCGGTTCTCCAATTTCGCCCATGGCGATACCATGGCCTTTGGCACGATGGTGACGGTGCTGTTGACCTGGTGGCTGCAATCGCTGGGCGCAAGCCTGGGCCCGTTGCCCACGGCGCTGTTGGCGCTGCCGGTCGGGATCGCGGTCACGGCGTTGCTGGTGCTGGGCACGGATCGGGCGGTCTATCGGTTCTACCGCCGCGAAAAGGCCAAGCCGGTGATCCTGGTGATCGTGTCGATGGGCGTGATGTTCATCATGAACGGGCTGGTGCGGTTCATCATCGGCCCCGATGACCGCAGCTTTGCCGATGGCGAGCGGTTCATCGTCACTGCGCGCGACTTCAAGCAGATGACCGGTCTGGACGAAGGGTTAGCGATCCGCACCACCCAGGGGCTGACCATCGTCACGGCGGTGATCGTGGTGGCCGCGCTCTTTTGGTTCCTCAACCGCACCCGGACCGGCAAATCCATGCGCGCCTTTTCCGATAACGAGGACCTGGCGCTGTTGTCGGGTATCAATCCCGAACGGGTGGTGGCGATCACCTGGATCCTGGTCGCCGCGCTGGCGACCATTGCGGGGGTGCTTTACGGGTTGGACAAATCCTTTAAACCGTTCACCTATTTCCAGCTTTTGCTGCCGATCTTTGCCTCTGCGATCGTCGGCGGGCTGGGCAGTCCGCTGGGCGCGATCGCCGGTGGGTTCGTGATCGCGTTTTCCGAGGTGACGATCACCTATGCGTGGAAAAAGGTGCTGGTCTATCTGATGCCCGAGAACCTGGAACCCACTGGCCTGGTTCAACTTTTGTCCACCGACTATAAATTCGCGGTCAGCTTCGTGATCCTGGTGATCGTGCTGCTGTTCCGTCCGACGGGCCTTTTCCGGGGGAAATCGGTATGACCAAACGCGACGCGCTGCTTTTTGCCTTTGTCGCCCTGCTGATCGTCGGCACCGGGGCCTTGCAAAGCTGGAACACCGCCCTTGGCATTCTCAACATGGGGCTGATCTCGGCGATCATGGCGCTGGGGGTGAACATGCAATGGGGCTATGCGGGCCTGTTCAATGTCGGCGTGATGGGGTTCGTGGCGCTGGGCGGCCTGGGGGCGGTGATCGTGGCCATGCCCCCGGTGGGCGAGGCCTGGGCGGCGGGCGGGTTGCGCGCCGGGGCGGGCCTGATGATGGGCCTGGTGTCGATCGCGGGGGCCATCGTGATCTGGACGCGGATGGCGCGCGGCTGGGGCCGGACGGGCGCAATGGTGGCCTGGCTGATCGTGGGCTTTGTGCTGTTTCGCGCGGTGTTCGACCCCGCCGTGGACGCGATCGAGGCGGTCAACCCGGCGGCAACCGGCTATCTGGGCGGTCTGGGCCTGCCGATCCTGCTGAGCTGGCCGGTGGGCGGTCTGTTGGCGGCCGGCGCGGCCTGGGTGATCGGCAAGACGGCGCTGGGGCTGCGCTCCGACTATCTGGCGATTGCGACGCTGGGCATCGCGGAGATTGTCATCGCGATCCTGAAAAACGAGGATTGGCTGAGCCGGGGCGTGAAAAACGTCATCGGCCTGCCCCGTCCGGTCCCCTATGAGGTCGACCTGCAACAAAGCGCCGGCTTCGTGGCCCGGGCCGAAAGCATCGGGATAGATCCCGTGACGGCCTCGACCCTGTTCGTAAAGCTTTGCTATGCCGGGCTTTTCGCGGTGGTGCTGCTGGGGCTGATCTGGTTGTCGGAAAAGGCGCTGAACTCTCCTTGGGGACGGATGATGCGCGCGATCCGCGACAACGAAGTCGCGGCAGAGGCGATGGGCAAGAACGTCAAGGCGCGCCATTTGCAGGTGTTCATTCTGGGCTCGGCGATCTGCGGGCTGGCCGGGGCGATGATGGCAACGCTGGACGGCCAGTTGACGCCCGGGTCGTACCAGCCGCTGCGCTTTACCTTTCTGATCTGGGTGATGGTGATCGTTGGCGGGTCGGGCAACAACTGGGGCGCGGTTCTGGGCGGGTTCCTGATCTGGTTTCTGTGGGTCGAGGTCGAACCCTTTGGCGCCTTCGTGATGGATCTTGCGACCTCTGGCATGGCGGATGGCTCGCCGCTCAAGGCGCATCTGCTGGACAGCGTGGCGCATATGCGGCTGCTGACCATGGGGGTGATCTTGCTGTTGGTGCTGCGGTTCAGCCCACGCGGGCTGATCCCCGAACGCTGACCCTGGCGCGCTAGCCGTCGCAGGCGCAGCCCGGCGCCTGGTGACAGCTACGGGATCGGCTGATGCAGCTGTCGCCGCAGGCCTTGCACTTTCGACAGGTCTTGCAGCAATAGACCTTGGTTGCCGGGCTGTCTTGCAGGGCCCGAATCCGGTCCAGCAAGGGGGCTGTGCCCCGGACCGATGGCCCCTGGGCTGGGGCGCGCCACCAAGAGCGCCGCAATCAGCGGGGCCATCAGGGGTCGGTGCATGGGCTGCTCTCCAGAATGATGCGTTAAACCAGGTGAACGGCCCCAGCCGGAACACGGAAACCGCCGATACGTCGCTGCCTGTTGCCCGTGCCGGGCGGCAAGGCGGTTTGGCCGCGGCACGGTTCGGGTTAGGATGGGCGCATGGATGATTTGATGATCCTGATCCCCGCCGCGGGGTCCAGCGGACGCATGGGCGGGCGGGACAAGCTGCTGGAGAGCGTGGCCGGCGAGGCGCTCTTGCGGCGTCAGGCGCGCAGGGCGGCGGCGTCGGGGGCGGCGGTGCTGATCGCCCTGCCCCGCGCGGACGGCGCAGCGCGCGCGGCCGTGCTGGACGGGGTGCCCGGTCTGTCACTGGTCCGGGTCATCGGGGACGAGGGCATGGCCGCCGCGCTGCGGGCCGGGGCGCGCGCGGGCGAGGCCGCGCAGGCGCGCGCGCTGATGGTCCTGCTGCCCGATATGCCCGATATCGAGACCGGCGATCTCCGCGCGCTTTGGCGGGCCTTTCAACAGGCGCCTGACACCTGCCTGCGCGCAACGGCCGCGGATGGGGCGCCCGGTCATCCGGTGCTCTTTCCGGCGCGGTTGTTCGAACAGCTGGCCGGGCTCAGCGGTGATCTGGGCGGGCGCACGATCCTGGCGCGCGAACCTGTGCGCACCCTGCCGCTGGCGGGGATGCGCGCGGTGACCGATCTGGATACGATGGCCGATTGGGCGGCCTGGCGGGCGCGAACCGGGCTTTAGCCCAGGGCGCCCGCGACGCGCATTTGCCGCGCGTAGAAGTAGAACAACAGCGCCACCGCGCTGGCGCCGATCATCAGATAAACGCCGGTCAGCCCGCTGACCTCGGCCAGCGGAGGCGATGCAAAACCGATCAACCAGACGCTGAGCCCGACCATCGACAACGCCGCCAGCCCCAGTACGAACGGCGCCGCGCCAGAGCGCAGAAACAACAAGATCGCCCCCAGCAGCCCCCCCCAGACCGCGATTGCCCAGGCCGCATCCGCCCAGGCCGGAAGTGCGGTGAAATAGGCCGATTGCGGCTGTGTGAAGAGCGGCAGATAGGGCGCGACGTTATACTGGGTCAGCACGTAATCCGCAGCCCCCCCCAGGCTCCACAGGATTGCCAGAATCGCAACGGGCATCATGTGCCAGGTCTCGGGTTCCTCGGACATCATCATTCCCTTTGGATTTCACATCGCGTCGCGCCCACCCTGCCTGCAAGCACCCGCACCTGTCCAGCCGGTGCGACGTTATGGGCGCGGCGCGCAATGGCGGGGTCAGGGGCGTGATCCGCGGCCTTGGGGCTGGGTCACAGCCCGTCCATCAGGGCCGCGTCCTGACCGGTCAGCGTCTTGCGGGCGGCGGCATAGCCGTTCAATCCGGACACGGTGCGCACATCGGGGAAAAGGTCCAGGATTTCATTGCGCTGGCCGTTGCCCATACCGCCCAGCGTGTAGTCGTTGGGCTGAAAGCTTTCCGTCCAGGCGCCGTTTGACAGGATGACCTGATGGGCGTCGAACATGAAGTGGATATAATGCACCGCGTTCGCAGCGACCTGCCGCACGCCGCGTCCGTTGATCAGATGCTTGGCCGCGACCAGCACCTCGCGCTCGTGGAAATGGGTCACGGCGCGGTCGCTTGCCACCAACATCCGGTGTTGCGGGCTGACCCGCATGTCGCGTTCCGGCAGCCCGTGCCCCAGCGCACCGGCCCGGATCAGGATCGGGTTCAGATAGGGCGCGCGGGACAGGCTTGCGGCGCCAAGCCAGGTCGTCCCGGCCCAGCGGATTTCCTGAATGCCGTTGTCGCGGGTGATGATCTTGTCGCCGACGCGCAGATCCTCGACCCGCCGTTCGCCACGCGGGGTGGCCAGCGTTGTCCCCGGCGTGAAGCACGGAGAGACGGCCTGTCGAGAGGTGGGCTGTGGCATCATGGTCCCGTCCAACCCGTCCCCAAGGGGTCCGGTCCAGCGGCGTCCGGTTGCAAACCGCGTCATTGGTTTATCCATCATTCGCGCCGTCCTTATCCCCCTGTCGCGATCGGCCGTCGCCCAGAGACCGACCGATCGCGCGGACGGCCCCGTGTTGTCTTTGTACGCCAGCAAAACGGCGGAACAAACGGAATCTTGTCAAAAATGCGGCATAAACCGGGCGACGCTTGGGCAACACCGCCCTGCACGGCGCGGCCCTTGTGCGTCAAAATCCCCTGCTGTTTCCGAAAAGGCCGCAATGGGCCAAACAGTCATCAAAACTACATGAACCACCGACAAAAGAGCCGCGTCCCGCAAAGGCGGGGCTTGACGACACCGGCCCCCTGCCCGGCAGCCATATCCCCGGATGGCGCCGTCGCGGGGTGGCCAGACGGGGGGCGGGGTTGGATCGCGCACGTGGAATGGGATGTGGCCCGCAGGGGATCGGTTGGCCAATGGTCGACCGGGCCGACCTGCCCGCGCCCAGGGACGGCACGCGGAACGGCCCTTCCCCGGCGAAAGGGGCCGCCGGGGTCAAATTTCGCAATTCTCTTTGCAAACGGGTGTCCACGGTCAGGATGCGTGGAATTTCAAGGATCGACTCTTGGGGGCGGACATGAATGATTGCGCCGGTCTGAACCCGCTTGACCCTGCATTGGGTCGCGGCGGATATGCCCGGATGGGTCCAAGGGGGCGTTTGCGCAACCCGACATCGCGGGTAAAGTGTAAGGTGGCAGCGGTGCGGACGCCTGAATGCTGTGTCAGCCCGGTCGTAGCCCTGTCACGATGACAAAGGCAGTGCGGATGATCGATCCGGATCGGACCACGACAGCGTCAGCGTCGGCCCCTGCGGGCGTCTTGCCCCGGGCGCAGCATTCGCGCAGCCTGTTCCTGTCCGATCTGCACCTGGGCGCCAAAAGCGCGCGCCCGGCGATGGTGCTCGACTTTCTCAGGCGTAACACCGCCGACACGATCTACCTGGTCGGCGACATTTTCGACACCTGGGCCCCGATGAAGCCGAACTGGACCCCCGCGCATGATGCGGTGGTTCAAACGCTGCTGGACCGGGCGCAAAACGGGACGCGGGTGATCTATCTGCCGGGCAATCACGACACCATGTTCCGGCAATATTGCGGGCTCTATTTCGGGATCGTCGAAGTGTCCGAACAGGTGGTGCATATCACCGCAAGCGGCCAACAGCTCCTGGTGCTGCACGGCGATGTCGCGGATTCCATCTTCAAGCGGTATCAATGGATTGGCAGGCTAGGCGCGGCATTGGACAGCCAGTTGCGCCGGGTTGAAATCCTGATCAATCGGGTGCGGGCGCGGCGTGATCTGCCGCCCAGGAACGCGATTTCCCACGCCATCGCCCGGTTCAACGCGCTGATCCGAATGGGCAACCGGTTCGAGGCGCGCCTGGTCGACATGGCCCGCGACCGGGGTCATGACGGGGTGGTGTGCGGGCATTTCCATAAACCCGCGCTGCATCAGAAATTTGGGCTGGTCTATGCCAACTGCGGCGACTGGGTCGAGAATTTCACCGCCCTTGCCGAAGACATGGAGGGGAATTTGCTGCTTTTGGGCACGGCGTCCTGCGTCAAACGGATCGCGCGCCCGGCCCTGGCGGGATCCGCGGACGATGCCGTGTCGGTGCACTCGTGACGGGGATCGCGATCTGGGCCGGTCTGGCGGCGGCCCTTGCCGTGGCGCTGCTGGGGCTGCATCTGGCCTCGATCCTGCTGGTGATGGCGCGGCTGCGCGCCAAGCCCCCGCGCGATGCGGATAAGGAGGCCCCCCTTGTCACGGTGCTGCGTCCGGTGCGCGGGCTGGAAAACAATATCGAGGCAACGCTGCGTTCGGGCCTGACGCTGGACTATCCACGGCTTGAGGTGCTGTTCTGCGTCGCAGAGGCGGACGATCCGGTCGTTCCCCTGGTGCGCCGCCTGATCGCCGAGCATCCGCGCGTCGAGGCGCGGCTGTTGGTGGGCAACGATCCGATCAGCGCCAACCCCAAGCTCAACAACCTGCAAAAGGGCTGGCAGGCGGCGCGGGCAGAATGGATCGTGATGGCCGATTGCAACCTTTTGCTGCCGCGCGACTACATCCGGCAGCTCAGGGCAGCCTGGCGGCCCGGAACCGGGCTTGTCTCGTCCCCTGCGGTGGGTCAACAGGCCGTGGGCCTGGCCGGGGCCCTGGAATGCGCCTTTCTCAACGGCTATCAGGCGCGTTGGCAACTGGCGGCGGACCAGGTCGGGCTGGGCTTTGCCCAGGGCAAGACGCTGTTCTGGCGCCGCGATGTGCTGGAGGCCGGCGGCGGCCTGGCGGCGCTGGGCAAAGAGATGGCCGAAGACGTGGCGGCGACCAAGCTGGTGCGACGTCAGGGCCTGCGGGTCCGGCTGGCACGGCTGCCCTTTGTGCAGCCGGTCGGCGCGCGCACCCTGCCGTGGGTCTGGGCGCGGCAACTGCGCTGGGCGCGCATCCGACGCCATGGATTTCCGGCCCTGTTCGTGCCCGAACTGCTGACCGGCGCCGCGGCGCCGCTCGTCGCGGTCTGGGCGGCGGCATCGGGTGCCGGGGGATCGGCGGCGAGCGCGGTTTTGGCCTTTGGCGCGCTATGGTATGGGGCCGAGTGGGCCCTGGCCCGGGCCGCGGGCTGGCCCGCTTCGGCGCGCGATCTGCTGGCCTGGGTGCTGCGCGACCTGATGATCCCGGCGCTTTGGCTGGGGGCGTGGCGCAACGCGGGCATCGTCTGGCAGGGCACGGCGATCCCGCCCCCCCTGCGCAAGGTATGAGACCCGCCCGCCATGATTGAGTTGAACACCATCGTCGATCTCGTGCAGTCGCATGGCCTTTATCTCCTGGCCCCGCTGGCGGTGCTGGAGGGGCCGATCGTCAGCGTGCTGGCCGGATGGATGGTGCAACTGGGGCTTCTGCATTTCTCGGCCGTCTTTGCGTTGGTGGTGTTGGCCGATCTTTTTGGCGATGCCCTGCTGTACCTGCTGGGGCGGCGCGGGTTGACGTCGATGTCGCTGCGCTGGCGCGCGCGGCTGGGGCTTCGGCGCGCCCGGCTGAACGAGCTGAGCGCGCATTTCAACGCCAAGGGCGGGCGCACCCTGGTGGTGGCCAAGCTGACCCATTCGCTGGGTTTTGCGGCCCTTGTCGCGGCGGGTGCGGCGCGGATGCCGTTCGTGCCATTCGTGTGGTATAACCTGCTTGCGACCGTGCCCAAGAGCCTGGCCTTTCTGTTGCTGGGCTACAGCCTGGGCCATGCCTATACCCGGATCGATTCCTATATTTTCTGGGTGTCGCTGGGAATGCTCGGGGGGATGCTGGCCTTGGCCGCGGTCTGGTACCTGCGCAAAAGATCAAAGCCATGAACAATCCCGATTTCGCCGTTTCCTGCATCATTCCGGTCTATAACGAGGCCGCGCGCCTGGGCGCGGTTCTGGATGCGGTGGCGCTGCATCCGCAATTGGCCGAGGTGATCGTCGTCGACGATGCCTCGAGCGATGCCAGCGCCGAGCTGGCGGCGGCAACGCCCGGGGTGAGGGTGATCCGCCAGCCGGTCAACGGCGGCAAGTCCCGCGCCCTGGCCGCCGGAATCGACGCCGCCCAAAGCGCGCATCTGCTGTTGCTCGACGGTGATCTGGTGGGGCTGACCCCGGCCCATGTCTCGGCGCTTATTGCGCCGGTGGCCAGCGGTCGCGCGGATATCTCGATCAGCCTGCGAGGCAATGCGCCTGGCCTGTGGCGCCTGCTCGGGATCGACTATATCTCGGGCGAGCGGGTGCTGGCGCGCCGCCTGCTGGACGAAAGCACCCAGGCGCTGCACGGGCTGCCCAGGTTCGGCTTCGAGGTGCACCTGAACGCGCTGTGCATTCAGGCGGGGGCACGCATCGGGATCGTCCCCTGGCCCGAGGTCAACAGCCCATCCAAGAACCGCAAATACGGCCTGGGTGCCGGTCTGGGGGCAGACCTGGCGATGATGGCAGATATTTTCCGCACCGTGCCCCCGCACCGTGTGCTGGCGCAAATCCTGGCGATGCGCCGTCAGCGCGTCTGACCGCGACCCGAGCGGCGGTCACGCCTTGCGACCCGGGGGGCGAGGGTGCGATATCGCTGTCGCTGCCGACACGGTTTGCGTCTATGAGGGCTGCATGAATAGCACCGACGACATCCTCGACATCTTTCTGGTGGCCCCGCCGGGCCTGGAATCCCCCTTGCGCGACGAGGCCGCGGCGCGCGGGTTCGCCGATCCGCGCGCCGTGCCCGGCGGGGTCGAGACCCGCGGCGGCTGGCCCGAGGTCTGGCGCGCAAACCTGCAGCTGCGCGGTGCGGCACGGGTGCTGGTGCGCATCGGGGCATTTCGGGCGTTTCACCTGGCGCAACTGGACAAGCGTGCGCGCAAATTCCCCTGGGCCAAGGTGCTGCGCGCCGACATTCCCCTGCGGGTCGAGGTCACCTGCCACGCCTCGCGCATCTATCACGCCGGCGCCGCCGCCGAGCGGATCGAACGTGCCCTGCGCGAGGAACTGGGCGCGACCATCGCCCCCGAGGCCGCGCTGTGCCTGAAGGTGCGTATCGACGACAACCTGTGCACCTTCAGCCTGGACAGTTCCGGCGAGCCGCTGCACCGGCGCGGCCACAAAGAGGCCGTGGGCAAGGCGCCGATGCGCGAAAACCTGGCCGCGCTCTTTCTGCGCCAATGCGGCTATGACGGCACCGGGCCGGTGCTGGACCCGATGTGCGGCTCGGGCACCTTCGTGATCGAGGCCGCCGAGATCGCCGCCGGTCTGGCCCCCGGCCGCAGCCGCGGCTTTGCCTTCGAGGCGCTGGCAGGCTTTGACGCGGCGGCCTGGGCACGGATGCGCGCCGCCACTCCGCAAGGGGCCGGTGAGGGCCCCGTGCGGTTCCACGGCTTTGACCGGGATGCGGGGGCGGTGCGCATGGCCACGGCCAATGCCGCGCGGGCGGGGGTGTCGGGGCTGACCTGCTTTGCCCAGCAACCGGTCGGCGCGCTGACCCGCCCCGAGGGGCCAGCCGGGCTGGTCATCGTCAACCCGCCCTATGGCGCGCGGATCGGCAACAAGAACATGCTTTACGCGCTTTATGCCACGCTGGGCCAGGTGCTGCGCGACCAGTTCACAGGCTGGCGCGTCGGCCTGGTGACGACCGAGGCCGGGCTGGCGCGCGCCACCGCCCTGCCCTTTGCGCCGCCGGGCCCGCCGGTGGGGCATGGCGGGCTGAAGATCCGCCTGTTCCAGACCGGCCCGCTGCGCTAGGCCGCCTCAGGCCGGGCCGTGGCCCAGCAGGGTGCAGATACGCCGCACCGCCAGGGCATAGCCCTCGACCCCGCAGCCCGCGATCACCCCGTCCGCGCGCAGCGAGACATAGGAATGGTGGCGGAACGCCTCGCGCTTGTGCACGTTCGAGATGTGCACCTCGATCACCGGGCCGTCATAGGCGTTCAGCGCGTCCAGGATCGCCACCGACGTATGGGTATAGGCGCCGGGATTGATGACGATGCCCGCGGCCTGGGTGCGGGCCTCGTGGATGGTGTCGATGATCGCGCCCTCGTGGTTGGACTGGAACAGCTTGACCGTGCAGCCCTGGGTCGCCGCCACCGCCGCGCAGGCGCTTTCGACATCGGCCAGGGTGTCGTGGCCGTAGACCTCGGGCTGGCGCTGACCCAGCAGGTTCAGGTTGGGACCGTTCAGGATATAGATCGTCTGGGTCATCAGAATCTCCGTTTGGCCCATCATTTCACGCAGCCGCCCGGGAAACACCCAAAAAATGCGCGCCCGCCCGCCGGGGCGCGGGGCACGGCGCGGACCGGAATTGACACAACGCCCGGCGCCCCGCAGGATTTTGCCCATGGCGGCGAAAAGACCGTCCATGCAATCGGGAACAGGGAATAGCCAAATGTGCGATATCTGCGTGATGAATGCCGTCAAGGACCGGATGCTGTCGCGGCGCAGCTTTTTCAAGGCCGCGGCCGGGGCCAGCGTGGCCGCCGCCGCCGGGATCACGGCCACTGCCCCCGCAGCCCTGGCCGCGGGCCATGGCGGTGTTGCGGACATGACCCACGAATACGGCGCTGATTTCCCGACCTATTTCGGCGAGTCGCAATTCAGCTGGGAGCAAAAGTTCAACTTTGCCGAACATGGCTTCAACCTGGCCGAATACCGGGTGAACGAACACACCGGCACCCATATCGACGCGCCGCTGCACTTTTCGGCCGACGGGGCGGCGGTGAACGAGATCGCGGTGGAAAACCTGGTGGCGCCGTTGTGCGTGGTCGATATCGCCGCGCGTGCGCAGGAGGATGCCGACGCCCAGGTCACCCCCGACGACATCGCCGCCTGGATCGCCGCCCATGGCGAGATCCCGGCCAATGCCTGCGTGGCGATGCATTCGGGCTGGGCGGCGCATGTGTCCGGCCCGAAATTCCGCAATGCCGATGACGCGGGCACCCAGCATTACCCCGGCTTTCATGTCGAGGCGGTGCAAATGCTGATCGAGCAGACCGCCGCGCGGTCGATCGGGGTGGATACGCTGTCGCTGGATTACGGCATGTCGCCCGATTTCGCGACGCATTACGCCTGGCTGCCGACGGGGCGGTTCGGGATCGAATGCCTGGCCAACCTGGACCAGGTGCCCGCCGCGGGGGCCACCCTGGTGATCGGCGCGCCCAAGCATCGTGGCGGCACCGGGGGGCCTGCGCGGATCTTTGCGCTGGTATAGCCGGGCCAACGGGGGCGGGGCGTGGAAAAACGCTTCTGCCCCCCTCGTCCAGGCCTTAGAACCGGGGGGGACTCGATCCAACACAAAGGAGCGTTCCCATGGCCACCGTGAAAATCTGGACCGATGCGCAGGCCGAGGCCGACCCGCGCGTCAAGGCGGTGTTCGACGACATCCGCGCCACCCGCAAATCCGATTTCGTCAACAACGTCTGGCGTGCCCTGGCCGGCCAGCCCGCCATGCTGGAGGCCACCTGGGCCCAGGTCAAGGACGTGATGGCCCAGCCGAGCGCGCTGGACCCGCTGGTCAAGGAGATGCTCTACATGGCCGTGTCCATCGCCAATGGCTGTGAATATTGCGTGCATTCGCACACCGCCTCGGCCCGCGCCAAGGGGATGAGCGACGAGATGTATGCCGATCTGCTGGCGGTGGTCGGGCTGGCCTCGCAGACCAACGCGCTGGTGACCGCGCTGCAGGTGCCCGTCGATCCCGAGTTCAAGGCATGAGCATGCAAAAGGCGATCATCGCGCGCCGCCCCGGCGGACCCGAGGTGCTGGAATGGGCCGATGTCGAGTTGCCCGCCCCCGGCCCCGGCGAGGTCCTGGTGCGCCACACCGCCGTGGGGCTGAACTTCATCGACACCTATTTCCGCTCTGGCCTGTATCCCTGGCCGGGCGAGGTGCTGATCCCCGGCGGCGAGGCCGCGGGCGTGATCGAGGCGCTGGGCGCGGGTGTCGAGGGGCTGCACGTGGGCGACCGCGTCGCCTATACAACCCCCAACGGGGCCTGCTGCACCGCGCGCACCCTGCCCGCCGACCGGCTGGTGTCGTTGCCTGGTGCGGTCAGCGACGAGGTGGCGGCCAGTGTCATGCTCAAGGGGCTGACGGCGCATTACCTGATCCATTCCAGCTTTGCGGTGGAGCGGGGGCAAACCGTGCTGGTCCATGCCGCCGCCGGCGGGGTCGGCCTGTTGCTGGGCCAATGGCTGGCGGAAAAAGGCGTGCGCGCGATCGGCACGGCGGGCGGACCGGAAAAGGTCGCGCTGGCGCTGGCGCATGGTTATGACACGGTGATCGACTATCGCGCGGATGATTTCGTGGCCCCCGTGATGGCCGCGACCGAGGGCGCGGGCGTCGATGCGGTCTATGACAGCGTCGGGCGCGACACCTGGCGCGGTTCGCTCAAATGCCTGAAAAAGCGCGGGATGTTCGTCAATTTCGGCCAATCCTCCGGGACGCTGGACGACTTTCGGATCTCTGACCTGGCGCCGGGCAGTTTTTCGGCCAACCGTCCCGTGCTCTTTGACTATATCGCCAGCCCCGAGGAGTTGCGCGCGCGTGCGGCCGACCTGTTTGCCGCCATCGCCGATGGCACGCTGACGCCGCGCGTGGGCCAGCGCTGGGCGCTGTCGGACACCGCCCAGGCCCACCGCGCGCTGGAGGGACGGCAAACGACCGGGGCGACGGTTCTGGTGCCCTGACCCCTGCCCCGCCCGGCCCCGCGACCATCGAGGCGCGGGGCCGGGCCGCATTCCCCCTTCCCTTCGCCGCGCCGCTCTGAAAAGCTGCGGCCAACAGCCGGGCCACCGGCGATTGGTGCCAAGGAGGAAAACCATGACCACATTCACCCGACGCGGCGCACTCGGCGCGATGGGGGCAACGGCCGCCCTGCCGCTGTTGTCCCACCCCGCGCTGGCCCAGACCAAGATGACCGTCGGCGCGCTGCGCTTTACCAGCCACGCGCCCAGTTTCGTGGCCTATGAGCGGGGCTATTTCAGCGACGAGGGCCTGGAGGTCGAGTTCAAGTTCTTTCAGGCCGCCCAACCCATGGCCGTGGCCATCGCCAGCGGGGATGCCGATTACGGTGTCACCGCGATCTCGGGCGGGCTGATCTCGCTGGCCGAAAAGGGTGCGGCCAAGGTCATCGGCGGCGCGCTGAGCGAGGAAAAAGGCATCGACGGGCAAAAGATCCTGGCCTCCAACGCGGCATTCGAGGCCGGGTTGACCAGCCCCGCGATGCTGGACGGCAAGAGCTTTGGCATCACCCAGGCCGGATCTTCGTTCCATTACATGGGCGCGAAAATCGCCGCGGCCGAGGGCGCGACGCTGACCTACAAGCCACTGCAAAAGGTCCCCGCGGTAATCGGCGCGCTGAAATCGGGCCAGATCGACGCCTGGACCATCGTCCCGCATATCGCCAAGCCGCTGGCCGCCGCGGGCGCGGTGCAGATCATCGGCAACGTGGCCGATTACATTCCCGACTACCAGGTGACGACGCTGTTCACCTCGGCCGCCAATGCCGCGAACGAGCGTGAGAAAACCGCCGCCTTCCTGCGCGCCTTTGCCCGCGGGGCGGCCGATTTCAACGCCGCGTTGGTGGATCGCACCGCCGGCGACGACGCCGCCGAAGAGATGGTCAAGCTGATCCACAAATACGTCTATGCCGACAAGGACTACGAGGCCGCGAAAACCGGCATCGTCAACGGCGCGATGCGTATCAACGCCGATTGCGCGCTCAACATGGGTTCTGTCGAGGATCAGTTGGGCTGGTTCCATTCCGAGGGGCTGATCAAGCCCGACATCACCACCCAGACCCTGGTCGACCCGTCCTATGTCAACCTGATCTGAGATCTGCGCGGGGCCGTCGCCCGACCGGCCCCGCGCGCCAGCCGCGCCCATGGACCTGACCCTCACCGACCTTTCGCATCGCTACGGCCCGCTCCAGGTTCTGGACGGGGTGTCGCTGGATATCGAGCACGGCCGGATCCTGTGCATCGTCGGCCCCTCCGGCTGTGGGAAATCGACCCTGCTGCGGATGATCGGCGGGCTGGAACGGCCTAGCGGTGGGGCCGTGTTGCAAACGGGCGCGGTGCCTGCGGGATGCCTGAACCCGCTGACCTTCATCTTTCAGGACTTTGCGCTGCTGCCTTGGCGCAGCGTGTCGGGGAACGTGTCCCTTGTGCTTGAGGATCACGGCCTAAACGCCCAACAAAAAACGGAAATCATTGATGACGTTCTGGCGCGCACCAAGCTGTCGGAATTCCGCGAGGCCCTGCCAAGGCAACTGTCGGGGGGCATGAAACAGCGCGTCGCCATCGCCCGCGCCCTGGCCGTGAACCCTGCCGTGATGCTGATGGATGAGCCGCTTTCGGCGCTGGATGCGCAGACGCGCGAGCTGTTGATGGACGACCTGGTGGCGCTGTGGACCCGCACGCCGTTCACCGCCGTTTATGTCACCCACAACCTGACCGAGGCCGTGCGGCTGGGCCACCGCATCGTGGTGCTGTCGCGCCGCCCGGGCCGGATCCGCGAGATTGTCGAGATCGATATGCCCCTGGCCGACCGGCGCGCCGGCGATCCGGTGCTGGAGGCCCACCAGGCCCATCTGTGGCAGTTGATGCGCGACGAGGCCGTGGCCGCCGACATGGAGCTGCTCAATGGCTGACGCCCACCCCACCCCGGTGCCGTTTCGCGGCGGCGGCTTTCGCCCGGTGCGGGTGCGCGGCGTGGGCATCGCGGTGTTCGTGGTGCTGGTGGCGCTGGCCGAATGGGGCACGCGAACCGGGTTCATCTCGTCGCTGACGCTGCCGCGCCCGTCGGACGTGGGCGCGACGCTGATCGATCTGGCGCGCTCGGGCATGTTGTGGACCCACCTGGTCCCCTCGCTGACGCGGCTGGCGGTCGGGTCGGTGCTGGGGGTCAGCGCGGGGATCGGCGTGGGGGTTCTGATCGGGCTCTTCAGCCTGATCCGCGCGGGGCTGATCCCGCTGGTGGCCGCCCTGTTCCCGATCCCCAAGATCGCGCTCTTGCCGCTCTTCGTGATCTGGTTCGGCATTGACGAGGGGTCGAAATACGCCCTGATCGCGCTGGGTACCTTTACCCCCACGGTCGTGGCGACCTATGGCGCGGTGGACAACGTGGATCGTACCCTGATCCGCATGGGACAAAGTTTCGGGCTGCGCTGGTGGTCCATCGTGCGCAAGATCGTGCTGCCCGGCGCGCTGCCCGGCATCCTGTCGGGGCTGCGGATCAGCGTTGCGATCGGGATCATCCTGCTGGTCGCCGCCGAAATGCTGGGCGCGGAATACGGCATCGGCGCCTATATCCTGCAAGCCGGGGCGCTTTATGACCTGGAGCGGCTCTTTGCCGGGGTGGTGATCCTGTCCGCGCTCGGGGTGGCGACGAGTGCCGCCATCGGCTGGGCCGAGCGGCGCCTTTTGGCCTGGCGCAGCTAGGCCGGGCGCAAAGGCTTTGCCCGAACACGCCGGGCGCTTGCGTCAATGCGAATTCACCGCATACTCGACCGGGTAACGCGGGCCGGGGCCGTCCCTGCAAGGGGCCGTGCCAGGACTGCGATCACGTTGAAGATAAAGATATTCGAGAGTTTTCCATTCAGCACCGGGATGTGCTGGGAACACGGCCACAGGATCGAAACGGGTCTGGATTTGACCCACTGGCAGGGGGGAGCACGGTATGAAGTGGCGAGGCCGTCAGGGCAGCACGAACATCGAAGATCGCCGGCGACAGGGCTCGGGGCGGGTGGTTGCCGGCGGGGGCGTTGGCGTGTTGGCGGTGCTGTTGATCGGGTATTTTCTGGGCATTGATGTCACGCCTTTGCTGCAGGACACGGGCGCGCCCGGCCAGGCCACATCCGAACTGACACCCGCGGACCAACAGGCCGGCAGGTTTGTCAGTGTCGTTTTGCGCGATACCGAAACGATCTGGTCAGGGATCTTCGAACAGCAGCTTGGGCGGTCGTACACGCCAACCATCCTGGTGCTTTACAAGGGCGTCACGGCCTCGGCCTGCGGGGGCGCGTCGGGGGCGACGGGGCCGTTTTATTGCCCGCGGGACCAAAAGATTTACCTCGACACGGATTTCTTCGTGACGCTCAGCCAGCGGTTGGGCGCGGGCGGGGATTTTGCCGCCGCCTATGTGGTCGCGCATGAGGTCGCGCATCACGTCCAGGACGAACTGGGCATTCTGTCGAAAGCGAACGATATCCGCGCGCGGGCCAGCGCGGCGCAGTCCAACGCGATCTCTGTGCGGATCGAGTTGCAGGCGGACTGCTATTCCGGCATCTGGGCGCGCTACGCGGATCAAGAGGTTGGCACCCTCGACCCCGGAGACATTGAAGAAGCCATGAACGCCGCCAAACAGATCGGCGACGACATGCTGCAACGAAACGCCGGTCGTGTTCCAATGCCGCACACGTTCACCCATGGCACCAGCGCGCAACGTCAAAGGTGGTTCGCCACCGGCTATCGGCAGGGCACCCTGGCCGCCTGTGACACGTTCGGCGCCGAACGGCTGTAACGCAACGCTCCGGGGCCGCCGGTTGAGCCGCGAAACGGCATTGCCCATTGGCCTCATCCGCTCCCAGATGGGTCAATCCCTTCAGCGGGACAGGTCCGCGCGCTCGCTCCCTTTTTTCCGAAACATGCTTTTGGGAAATCCGCTCTGCCTCGTTCAGAACGCAGCTACGCCATTCCGTCTTTCGATGCGGCACAAGCCAAGGGCGTATCAATTGCGGTATCGAACCCAGGGCTGGGTGGGCCTTGGGGCCCCTGCCCTTGCCCGTTGGTTTCACCGATGGGGTCGAATGACGTTGTGTTGCCCGGATCCGGCGAACCCGCAGCATTCACCGGCTACAACGGACGGATTTTGGCGATTTTGATCCGGTCGGGACATGGGAAACCGATGTCATTCACGGCGCCAGCACGGTCTTAAACGGTGCCGTCGATGCTGGTGCAGGACACCACACACGCAATTCCGACGTTGACGGTGCGGGATCACCGCCGGGGTCGCGGATATCGCGCAAGGTCAGGAAATCTGTCCCGAAGATGGGGACGATCGCGGGCCGATCGGATAGGATGCAAGCGCGCCCGGTGCAGCCAGGGGGCCGCTTTCCGACCGTTTCCGTGGCGAGCGTGACGCAGTCCTGAAGGGTGAGAGATGATACTTTGCTGTGGAGACGCCCTGATCGACATGATCCCCACCGCGACCAGGGCCGGACCGGACGGGTTCGTGCCCCACAACGGCGGCGCGGTCTACAACACGGCCATCGCGCTGGGGCGGCTGGGGGTGCAGACCGGGATGTTGACGGGCCTGTCGCGTGACATGTTCGGCCAGCACCTGCTCGACGGGTTGAAAGCCAGCCATGTCGATGTAAGCCACGTGATCCTGTCAGACCGTCCGACGACGCTGGCCTTCGTGCGGCTTCTGGATGGCCATGCCAGCTATGATTTCTACGACGAGAACTCGGCCGGGCGCATGCTGACACCAGAGGCCATGCCCACCCTGTCGCGCGGGGTCACGGCGCTGTTTTTCGGCGGGATCAGCCTTGCGTGCGAACCTGGGGCGGATGCCTATGCGGCCCTGTTGACGCGCAGCGCGGGGGGCCGGGCGGTGATGCTTGACCCCAATATCCGTCCCGGGTTCATTCGCGACATCGACCGCTATCGGCAGCGGCTGGACCGGATGATCGCGCTGTCGGATATCGTCAAGGTGTCGGATGAGGACCTGCACTGGATCACGCCGGGGGCACTGTCCCTGCGGAAAAAGGTGGACCGCCTGTTGGCAAAGGGGCCGTCGCTGGTGATCCTGACGCGCGGCGGCGAGGGTGCCACCGGGGTCCTGGCCAGCGGCGGCGAGGTACAGGTGTCCGCCCGGAAAGCCGTGATCGCCGATACGGTCGGTGCGGGCGATACGTTCAACGCCGGGGTTCTGGCCAAGCTGTCGGACCTGGGACAGCTGCACAAGGCCGGCCTTGCCGCGCTGTCGCCCGAGACGTTGCGCGAAACCCTTGCGCATGGCGCGCGCGTTGCCGCGATCACCGTATCACGCGCGGGTGCAAACCCGCCCTGGGCGAGCGAGCTGTGACACGGCAGGCGCGTGGAGGCGTTCTTGCGCCGATCCTTCCGGCCCCACCACGACGTCCTGACGCCCCCCTTTTTGCTATGCGAAAGGATCAGCCGGGCAAGGCGCTATTTAACACACGCTTGCAGAGGGGTGCCGGCGGGCGACCCTGGCGAAAAGCCGGCGCGATACCGGGATTTGACACCACGGATCGCGCCGTGCCCGTCCCTGCCTTGGGACGAGCAGCCAGCGCGGGTGTTCGACTGATCGAGTACCCGTCACCGCTCGGCCGACGGTCGAGCGAAGAACTGGCGCCTGCACAGATTATCGCTTTTGCGCCTTTGAGATCTTGTGGTTCCAGTTTCGTAGCC
Organism: Paracoccaceae bacterium; assembly: GCA_016938875.1. Classification (GTDB taxonomy): domain Bacteria; phylum Pseudomonadota; class Alphaproteobacteria; order Rhodobacterales; family Rhodobacteraceae; genus Rhodovulum. The sequence goes on along the minus strand of JAFGTV010000047.1, from coordinate 1,463 downwards.
ACGCGAAACGTTCTGGATCCTGTTCGAGCAGAAAGTTCCGGATGCGATCTCGCACATTGGGTTCCGAACGGATCAGCAGCGCCCGCAGATCTTGGTCGATGGCGCGGCGCTCAGCGCCCAAGGCCTCGGCCTTCGCATACCAGTCGTGACCGGCTCCTAGGTCCCTAAGCCCCATCGAGACAGCGCCAAGTAGAGTACACGGTCTGAAATCGGCCGGGGTCAGTTCGTGCGCCTCGAGCCCGAGTGTCCTGGCATCTGTGAGACGGCCGGCGTCGCGCATCGCGCCTCCGCGCGTCGTAAGGAGCGCCGATCTCAGTTTCGGGCTCCGTCCCGCTTTGGCGAGCGCCGCCCCCGTTACCTCCAGCGCCTGTTGAGGTTCATCAGCTTTTCGCCAATGCGAACTGGCATTTACGGCATCCCAAGGATCGAGGCCTTCTTCCCATGCCTTGGTGAGCGCTTTGGCTTCCAGCCTATGTGAGGCTTGTTGCAACGCGTCGGTCCAGCAGTCCACCGCCTCGGTCGACAGCCAGGCGACGTCTTCTGGTGCCAAACGGTTGCCGCTCGCCACCTGTTTCAGCAGCCGCATTGCACGCGGATAGTGCTCGGTTTCGATGAAGCCGATGTCGAACCGATCGCGCAACTCTCGGGCTTCGCGCTTTCGGCGCAGGCCGGGGTCATTCGCCATTGCAGCGAAGCGCGCCTTGACTGCGGCATCCATCTTCTCGGCCTTTCGGGCCTGATCGGCTGCCGCCCTGTCGGCATCTTCCTTCGCTCTTTGAATGCGGTCGGACCGCTCACGCGTCGCAGCGTCCTCGAAATTCGAGCGATCAATCTGACCGGTCGCCAAGGCCAGAAGAGAGTCGAGCCCGCGGGACATCAGAAACGACTGCGCCAGGGAGGTCAGCGTCTCGCCAGCCTCGATCTTTTGCAGAATTCCGTTCAACCGCGCGCCGACGCGTGCGGCACCCGGCAGATCATCGACCAGGTACTTCTCCGGCAAACCGGCTTGGAACGATCCTGACATCAGACAACCCATGCAATCAAATATACCAGTCGAACCAAGCACGTTGGCTGTATGGAAGGCAATTTGAAGTTCCCGAGAAATCATAGGGATCGCCGCAAATTGCACCGCCACCGCTACGTGCCATTCTGCCACCAACCCCATCCGCTGCGCCTCCTGCCTGTTCGGTCTCCGTTTCGATCGATAGCGATGGAAACAGGGCGCGCAGTTTTGGCGGTGCTGCGAGTCAGGTCATTGGAAAATCGAGGAAAATCCCGACCGAACCGGAATCGGCGCGGTTCGCCCCACCAGAGACGACGGGTCATTCAGAGACCAAAATCGCCGCGCCCCCGCGTCTCAGCGGTTCGCACCCCACCGGCAAACCCCTTTGAAAACAGGAGAAATTTCGCCTCGGACGGGCGGCCAGAACGGGTTCGAAAGGGTGATGGTGGCGGAGAGACAG
>JAFGTV010000046.1 GCA_016938875.1 Paracoccaceae bacterium | reverse complement strand
TGTGGCACGATTCGTTGATGACATCGAAGATGCCGCTGTCGATGGCATCCGCCGGCGATTGCGTCGCCATCACCACCGCGCCGTTGGCCCGCCGGAATTCCTTCAGCCATTCCCGCAATTCTTCCCGGAAGACCGGATGGTCGAACATCATCCAGCATTCGTCCAAGGGAATGAGCGCCGGCTGGCCGCGCAACCGCAACTTGATACGGTAGAACAAGTAACTTAAGGCGGGCAGCACCGCTTGTTCACCCAGCTTCATCAACTCGTCCAGCTCGAACACTTGGAAATCTTCGTCTTTGATTCCGTCTTCCTCGGCGTCGAACAACGCCCCGAATGCGCCACCCAGACGGTAGGGCCTTAGCGCCAGGCGCACCTCGTCATCCTGCACCTCGGCGCAAAAATCGCTCACCGTGCGAAGGCGCGGGTCCGGTTTTTCCCGCAGGCCCACCAAAGCCCGGTGAATTTCTTCGCGCCGGCGCGGGGCCATGGAAACCCCCTGCAAGCGCACGAGCATTTCGATCCAGCCGGCCGCCCAGGCGATGTCGGCGGCGCTCTCCAGCCGGCTGAGCGGCGCCAGGCCCAGCGCGCCGGTTTCCGCGCTCAGATCGTAGTGCCGCCCGCCGGCGGCCACGCAAATCGTGTACGCTGAGCATTGCTTGTCGAAGGCAAAAATCGTCGCGCCCGGATAGCGCCTGAACTGCGCCATCAGCATCGCCAGCAGCGTCGATTTGCCGGAGCCGATGGGGCCGAGGATCAGGGCATGGCCGACATCGCCGACATGGAGGTTGAAATGGAACGGCGTCGAGCCGTCGGTCACGCCCACCATGAGCGGTGGACTGTCCGGCGGATAGAAGGGGCATGGGCAATGATCCAGGCCGGTCCAGACGGTGGACAGCGGCACCAGATGCGCCAGGTTGAGGGTGTTAAGCGGCGGGCGGCGCAAATTCGCCGACCCATGTCCCGACAGACTGCCGAGCCAGGCTTCCAGCGCGTTGACCGTCTCGATGCGCGCCCCGAACCCCAGGTTCCGGATGAGGGTCGCCACCTCGTCCGCGGCGGCGTCCACGGCGGCAAGGGCCTCGTCCATCAAGACCACCACGCTGGTCAAGTAGCCGTAGCGCACCACATTGCTTGAGGCTTCCGACTTGGCCTCAAGCGCATCGTCCGTCATGGCCTGGGCGTCCAGATCGATCCGGGTGCTGGCCTTGTTGAAAATCTGATCCGTCAAGGGGCGTTGCTTTTGCTCCCACATCCGACGGAACCGTTCCAGGCCCTTTTGCGCGTTCCAGGGATCGAGATAGATAAACCGGGTGGACCAGCGGCAGTAAACGGGGATTTCATCCAGCGCGGCCAAGATACCGGGATAGGATTCCTGGGGGAATCCTTCGATGGCCACCACCCGGATGTGCTGCGCGCCGATTTTCGGGGCGGTCCCGCCTGACAGGTCCTGACCGCCGATCACCGCATCCAGGTACATCGGCACCGGCGGCAGATTGATCGGCTGGCGGATGCCGGTAATGCACCAATGAAAATAAGATAAAAGGGGGTCGCGGATGTGCGTTTGGCCGTGGGCGTCCTCGACCCGCTCGCCGCGCAACCGCTCCATTTGGAACAGGGCGCCGAGACGGCCTTCCAGCTCGTTCAAGACCGACCTGAACTTGGCGAGCGCCATGTCCCCCAAGGACGGGGCGGCCTCGCCGGTAAACACATACCGCTCCAAGCGGGCGGCCGTCTTCTTCGGCGGGAGATAAGTCACGACTAACACGTGAACACTCTCGAAATGCCGGCCCGGCTGCTCGAAATACGCCCGGCGCTCGGCGTCGATGAGCCGGGTGATCGGATCGGGAAAAGCCGAAGCGCCGGCGGCGGGATAGGCCGCGACCGGCGCCCTGATCGAGTCGTGGTGCGTCATCCAGCCATCGCCCAGGGTGGCGAGCGCTTC
>JAFGTV010000045.1 GCA_016938875.1 Paracoccaceae bacterium | reverse complement strand
TCCTCGACGCCAAAGGCCAGGAAGTGGAGCAGCGGGTTGACACCGGCGGCGGCCACGTCGGGATTGTCGCTGAGGTAGAGCGCCGAGGCGAAGGAGTCCGAGGCGTTGCGTCCCTCAAAGCCGCCGAAGGCCAGGTAATGGTCGTAGGCGCTGAGGGCGCCAGTCGCGACGGCGGCGGCCACGTCGGGGTTGTGCTCCAGATACCAGTCGGTATCGAAGAGCGCGTTGGGATCGCGGCCTTCGCTCCGCCCGAAGAGGTCGAAGTGCTGGCGCGCATCGCTCAGGATGCCGGCCTCGATCGCGGCGGTCACGTCGGGGTTTTCCTCCAGGTAGTAGGCGGCATCCAGTCCGATGGGATCGAAGGCCGTGTTGGTCAGGGTGACCTCGGGCAGGCGTCCCTCGACATTGGGCGTGCGTCCCTCGCCATGGCCAAAGTGGATGTAGTGCGCGAAGGCGCTCGTCTGCCCGTCGATCACGGCGGCGGCCACGTCCGGGTTGGCGTCGAGGTAGTAGGCCTCATCGAAGACCGCGCCACCGAAGAGCAGCACCTCGACGCTGGAGAGCGTCTCGGTCTCGGCGCCATGCACGACGGTTGCGGTGGGCGTGCCGCGCGTGATGGTGCTGTCGCTGAGCGCGCCCTCGACAAAGAGCATGTCGCGGCCTGGCCCGCCGTTGAAGTTCGCGCCCTGGGTGGCGACGAACTCATCATCAAAGTAGCTGGTGCCGGTGGGCGTGTCGGGCACGTCGGTGACCGAGACCGTGATGGTCTGGGTAGCGGAGCCGCCGTTCTGATCCTCGGCGAGGATCATCACAACGTAGGTATTGTTGCCTGCGCTATCGCCCTGATCCTGCGGATTTTCGTAATCCGGCGCGCTCTTGAAGGTCAGCCGTCCGTCTCTCAAGCGGAACAGGGCGGCGTCCTCACCGCTCAAGGTCAAGCTGACGCTATCGTTCGGATCGGCATCGGTTGCCTGCACCCGGGCCACCGCAGTGGTGTTTTCGGCGATGCTGAGGTTGAGGGTGTCGCCGCCCGTGAACACAGGTGGATGATTGAGGAACACCGGCGCACCCGGATCCTTGATGTAGCCATCGCGCGGATCAAGATCGAGCGGCCCGCCGTCCTGTACCGCAAAGTCGATGCGCTGCGTGGCGCTGCTCACCTGGGTGCCAGGCGCCACCTCGCTCCAACGGCCATCTGCGAGCTGCTCATAGAGGGTGATGGGCACACTGACCCAGTTGCCATTTTTGTCCTGCTTGATGTAGCCGTTGACGATCTTGTCGCTATCGACATAGAGACTGATGACCTCGGTGCCGCCCACCGCGACATCGGCGATGTCGAAGCTCAGCACGCCCAGCGGGAACTGGCTGCCCTGGAGTTCTTGCGGAAGCTCCTCATCCGTGGGCGCCGGACTGACGGCAACATTGCTTTGCTGACCACCGCTGGCGTTTTCGAGGGTGACGAAGTCATCGCTGGCGGTCTTGATGGCGGTGACAGCCGTTTGCTGGCTATCGGCAATCCCATCGCCGTTGCCATCGCGCTCGCCGCCTTCATCGGCATCGGAGATACCGTCGCCGTCGCCGTCGTAGTTCGCCGTCACGGTGGCGAGGGTGGCGACATCGTTGCCGGCGGCGTCCTGGATGGCGTTGGCGTCATCGCCCGTGGTCGGGTCGGCGTAGGCCACCGTGACCACGCTCGCGGGCGTTAGCGCGGTTTCAAGCGTGATGATCAGATAATTGCCATCGGCGCGGGTGATGCGATAGGCCTCTGGCTCCTGTGCCCGGCCGTCAATCGTGATGGTGAAGTCCGTCGCGTCCGGCAGCTTGGCGTGATCGAGCGCCTGGTCATAGCGCAGCGTCAGGGTCGTGTCCTTGATCGTCGCGGCCTGGAAGGTTGGCGCGCTGGTATCGAGCCGGAAGCTTGTGGCCGCGCTGGCCGTGCTGGCATTGCCGGCCTCGTCAAGGAGACGGGCGGTGAGTGACTTGGGTCCATTCGCGCCCAGGTCGGCTTGCGCCAGGGTGAAGTCAACAGAGCCGTTCGTGATGTCGGCGGCGTTCAGCGTCTCTGTTGTGGCCGTACCGAAGGGGCGCCCGTCGAGCAGCAGCTCGACCCGATCACCCGCCACGGCCCCGGTGTTGGCCAGGTTCACGCGGAAGGTGGTGCTGAGCGCCTCGGCGGCGTTCATCCAGCCATCCTCGGTGTCGCTCGATCCGGTTTCGGTCAGGCTGGGCGCGCCCGGTGCGGC
>JAFGTV010000044.1 GCA_016938875.1 Paracoccaceae bacterium | reverse complement strand
GGCCGATGTCTTTCTGGGCGTTTCGGTCAAGGGGGCCGTCACGCCGGAAATGCTGATGCGGATGGCCGATAACCCGGTGATCTTTGCGATGGCCAACCCCGACCCGGAAATCACCCCCGAAGAGGCCCACGCCGTGCGCGCCGATGCGATCGTCGCGACCGGCCGCAGCGACTATCCCAACCAGGTGAACAACGTCCTGGGCTTTCCCTATCTGTTCCGTGGGGCGCTGGATATCCACGCCCGCGCGATCAACGACGAGATGAAAATCGCCTGTGCCGATGCCCTGGCCGCCCTGGCGCGCGAGGACGTTCCCGACGAGGTGGCGATGGCCTATGGGCGCAAGCTGTCATTCGGGCGCGATTACATTATCCCCACGCCGTTTGACCCGCGCTTGATCTACACGATTCCGCCTGCGGTGGCGCGGGCGGGGATGGATACCGGCGTTGCGCGCCGGCCGATCGTGGATATGGCGGGGTATCAGCAATCGCTCAAGGCGCGGATGGATCCGACCGCCTCGGTGCTGTCGGGTATCGCGGCACGCGCCAAGGCGGCGCAGGCCCGCATGATCTTTGCCGAAGGCGACGACGAACGCGTGCTGCGTGCCGCGGTCAGCTATCAGCGGTCGGGGTATGGCAAGGCGCTGGTCGTGGGCCGTGAAACCGAGGTCCGCGAAAAGCTGGAACAGGCCGGTCTGGGCGATGCCTATCGCGAACTTGAGGTGGTGAATGCCGCCAATACCCGTCACCTGGAATCCTATCGCGCGTTTCTCTACCAGCGGCTTCAGCGCAAGGGGTTCGACACACACGACATCAACCGGCTGGCCCAGCGCGATCGCCACGTGTTTTCCGCGCTGATGCTGGCGCATGGTCACGGTGATGCGCTTGTCACGGGCGCGACGCGGAAATCGGCCCATGTCCTGGAACTGATCAACCACGTCTTCGACGCGCGGGCCGAGGATGGCGCGGTCGGTGTCACGGCGCTGTTGAACAAGGGTAAGATCGTCTTTATCGCCGATACCCTGGTCCATGAATGGCCCGAGGAGGAAGACCTGGCCAACATCGCCGAGCGCGCCGCCGCCGTGGCGCGCAGCCTGGGGATAGAGCCGCGCGTTGCCTTCTTGTCGTTCTCGACCTTTGGCTATCCGGTCAGCGAACGGGCAACCAAGATGCACCGGGCTTCGGCGGTTTTGGATCGGCGCGGGGTGGATTTTGAATACGATGGCGAAATGACCGTCGACGTGGCCCTGAATCCGGCGGCGATGGCGAAATACCCATTTTGCCGTCTGTCCGGCCCGGCCAATATCCTGGTGGTGCCCGCGCGGCACTCGGCCTCGATCTCGGTCAAGCTGATGCAGGAAATGGCGGGCGCCACGGTGATCGGCCCGATCCTGTCCGGTGTGGATAAACCGATCCAGGTTTGCGCGACCGTATCGACGGTCAACGATATCCTGAACATGGCGCTGCTGGCGGCGTGTGAGGTGGGTTAGTGACGGTTTTCTGCCTGGGCTCGATCAACGCGGATCACGTCTATGCGGTTTTGCGACTGCCTGCGCCCGGTGAAACCATCGCGGCGCATCAGATGACGACCGGGTTGGGCGGCAAGGGGGCGAACCAGTCCGCTGCCGCCGCCCTGGGCGGGGCGCAGGTGGTACATATCGGGGCTGTCGGGGCCGATGGGCGCTGGGCCGTGGAACGGCTGGCGCAATTCGGCGTCGATATTGCGCATGTGTCCACGGTTGCCGGTCCCACGGCCCACGCGATCATCACCGTGGACCCCGCGGGGGAAAATGCCATCGTGGTGTTCCCCGGCGCCAATGCACGGCAGGATGAGGGCGCGATTGCCCGCGCGCTGGCC
>JAFGTV010000043.1 GCA_016938875.1 Paracoccaceae bacterium | reverse complement strand
CCAGGTCGGCGCGGGTCATGCGGCCTACGGTCATGTCTCCAGCGCCTCTTTGAGCGAGCGGGCGGGGGCGCTGCGGTGTGACAGGTCCAGCGCGGAATGCAGATCGACCAGGTGGCTGCGCATCAGGTCTTCGGCGCGGGGTCCGTCGCCCTGTTCGATGGCGCGCAGCAGGGCATCATGGGCGTGGCGTTCGCACAAAGCACTTTCGCGGTGCCAATAAAGCGCAACGATCAGCGACGATCGGGCAATCAGCGTCTCTACGAATCCCGCGATCGTGCCTTGCCCGGCGATGCGCGCGATCTCGACGTGAAACAGCCCCGACAGATGCACGGCGCGCCCGTTATCGGCCGCTGCCAGCGCGGCATGTTCGTCGGCGATATGGCGTTTGAGCCGCGCGATATCGGCGGGCTTGGCATGCGCGGCGGCGCTGCGGGCGGTGCGCGGTTCCAGCAATTCGCGGGCCTCGAACACCTCGCGCGCCTCCTGGCGCGAGGGTTGGGCAACAAAGGCGCCGCGGTTGCGCCGAATATCGACCAGCCGCAAATGGGCCAGCGATTGCAGCGCCGCACGGATCACCGTGCGCGACACGCCATAGATCTCGGCCAGTTCGTCCTCGCCCAGCTTGGTGCCCGGGGCGATCCGGTGCCGGTGGATCGCCAGCGACAGCGCCTGGGCCACCGCATCGCTGGGGGCGGCGGGCTTGGCGGGATCGGGCGGGGTCGGGTCGGGCATGTTCATCGGGCTGCTCTTTCCCTTTTGTCTTGTCAGACGCCGAAAGACCCCACAACCCCCAAGGGAGTTGTCGGCAATTAAGCCGCAGGATTGTATACAACCTTGTGCGCAAGCGTCGGGCAAGCCCCGTCAGAACCGCCCAAATAGTGGCCATTTTCGAAAAACCCGCGCCCCGCGATGCGCTGGGGGATTGCCGCGCCCGTGCCGTGCGTCGTTGCGTCGGTTCAGACATGGGGGACCGGCATGGCGGCGCAGCGACAAGATCTGGAACTGGTGAACGTGACCAAACGCTATGGCACCGCGCTGGCGGTCGATGCCATCAGCCACCATTTCAAGAGCGCCTCTTACACCTGCCTTCTGGGGCCGTCGGGATGCGGGAAATCCTCGACCCTGCGGATCATCGCGGGGCATGAAACGGTGACCAGCGGATCGGTCCTGTTGGCCGCGCGCGACATATCCAACCTGCCGCCGGCACGGCGCGGCACCGCGATGATGTTTCAGAACTATGCCTTGTTTCCGCATCTCAGCGTGATCGACAACGTCGCCTTCAGCCTGAAAATGAAGGGGGTCGATGCCAAGGAGCGCCGCGCCCAGGCGGGCGAGATGCTGTCGCTTGTGGACATGACGGCGCTGGCCGACCGTCTGCCCGATCAGTTGTCGGGCGGGCAACAACAGCGCGTCGCGCTGGCCCGCGCGTTGATCACCCGCCCGCAGGTTCTGTTGCTGGACGAGCCGCTGTCGGCGCTGGACCCGTTCCTGCGGATCCGCATGCGCACCGAGCTGCGCCGCCTGCAGCGCGAGCTGGGCATCAGCTTTGTCCATGTCACCCACGGCCAGGACGAAGCGCTGGCCCTGGCCGACGAGATCGTGGTGATGAACAATGCCCGCATCGAGCAGGCCGGCCCCGCGCGCGAGGTATTCAACGCGCCCCGCACCGCCTTTGTGGCGCGCTTCATGGGTGGGCATAACGTGATCGCCCTGCCGGGCGGGCATTTCGCCATCCGCTCGGACGAGGTGCGCGTCAGCGCGCCGGACACCGGGTTGATGGCCGGGCAGGTCGTGGCCGTCGAATACCAGGGCAACCATGTCAGCGTGACCGCCCGGATCGCCGGCGACCAGGAGGTGATCGCCCTGATGCCCGATCAGCACTTCTTCAACGAACCCAAGATCCCGGGCGATACGATCGGCCTGACCTGGGAGCAGAGCAATCTGCATGAACTGACCGCCTAGACCCGCGACCCAAACCCCGACAAGGAGAGATGAGATGACCAAGATTTCCCGTAGACATGTGCTCAAGGGCGGGGCTGCCTTCGCGGCCGGGTCCACCCTTGGGGCGCCGATGATCTGGGCGCAGAACATCAAGGACGTGACCCTGCGCCAGTTCGGCACCGGCGTGTCCAACCTCAACGAGGTGGCGCAGAAGGTGAAAGAGGATCTGGGCTTTACCCTTGAGATGACCGCGCTGGATTCCGACAGCGTCACCCAGCGCGCCGCCACCCAGCCCAAGAGTTTCGACATCGCCGATATCGAGTACTGGATCTGCAAGAAGGTCTGGCCGACCGGCAACCTTCAGGCGATGGATACCAGCAAGATCAAGAACTACGACAAGATCGTCGGCATCTTTCGCAACGGCAAGCTGACCCCCGAGAGCGTCATCGCCCAGGGCACCGCGCCCCATACGGTCGGCTTTACCTCTGGTCCCAACGGAACCGATTTCGTTCAGGAGGAATCCGGCTGGATGACCCTGATCCCGACGATCTACAACGCCGACACGCTGGGCATCCGCCCCGACCTGATCGGTCGTCCGATCCGCAACTGGTCGGAACTGCTGAACCCCGAATTCAAGGGCAAGGCCTCGATCCTGGACATCTCGTCGATCGGGATCATGGACATGGCGATGGTCGTCGAGTCGATGGGCGAATACAAATACCCCGACAAGGGCAACATGACCCGCGACGAGATCGACATGACCCTCGCGATCTTTACCGAGGCCAAGAAGAACGGCCAGTTCCGCGCCTTCTGGAAGAGCTTTGACGAAAGCGTCAACCTGATGGCCAGCGGCGAGGTGGTGATCCAGTCGATGTGGTCGCCCGCGATCACCGCGGTCAAGTCCAAGGGCATCCCGTGTGTCTATCAGCCGCTCGAAGAGGGTTATCGCAGTTGGGGGGGCGGCATCGGCCTGTCCGCGGCCCTGACCGGGCTGGAGCGCGACGCGGCCTATGAATACATCAACTGGTATCTCGACGGCTGGGTCGGCGGGTTCCTGATGCGCCAGGGTTATTATTCCGCCGTGCCCGAAACCTCCAGGAATTACATGTCCGCCGACGAGTGGGGTTTCTGGTTCGAGGGCAAGCCGGCCGAGGGCGACATCACCAACCCCTATGGCCAGGTCATGGAAAAGGCCGGTGCGGTGCGCGACGGCGGGTCGTTCTACGACCGCATGGGATCGGTGGCGTGCTGGAACGCGGTGATGGACGAAAACCAGTACATGGTCCGCAAGTGGAACGAGTTCATCGCGGCCTGATCCAAAACCGGGGGCGCCGCGCGGGCGCCCCCAACCACGCAGGGATCCCATGGAAAGACTTTTGAAAAACAAGGCCCTGAGTGGCTGGTTGATGGTGTCGCCGCTGGCGGCGATCTTGATGTTTTTCCTTGTGCTCCCGATCGTGATGATCGTGATCGTCAGTTTCTGGCGGGCGACGGAATTTTCCATCATCCCCGATTTCGACCTTGAGAATTACCAGTATCTGTTCGGCTCTGCGGTCACCTACAAGGTGTTTTTCAACACGTTCAAATACGCCGCGATCACCTGGGCGCTGACCCTGGGGATCGGGTTTACGGTGGCCTATTTCCTGGCCTTTCACATCCGCAGCCAGACTTGGCAGATCGCCCTTTTCCTGTTGTGCACGATCCCGTTCTGGACCTCGAATATCATTCGCATGATTTCGTGGATCCCGTTCCTGGGCCGCAACGGCATCGCCAATTCGGCGCTGATCTCGTGGGGGGTGATCGACGAGCCGTTGGAATGGCTGCTGTTCAGCGATTTCGCGGTGATCCTGGCCTTTGTGCATCTTTACACGTTGTTCATGGTGGTGCCGATCTTCAACACCATGATGCGGATCGACAAATCCCTGGTCGAGGCCGCCCGCGACGCCGGGGCCAGCGGCGCGCAGATCCTGTGGAACGTCATCATCCCGCTGACCAAGCCGGGCATCATGATCGGCACGATCTTCGTGGTGACGCTGGTGATGGGCGATTTCATCACCGTGCGTTTCATGAGCGGGTCGCAATCGGCCAATGTGGGGCGCCTGATCTCGAACGACATCGCGCTTTTGGCCTATCCGTCGGCCTCGGCGACGGCGGTGGTTTTGCTGGCCACGGTGCTGATCGTCATCGCCACGCTGCTGCGTTTCGTCGACATCCGAAAGGAGCTGTGAGCCATGGAGCCGCGCCCCCGATCATTTTACGTGCTGGCCGGGTTTTTCGGCCTGTTCTTGCTGTTTCTCTACGGGCCGACGCTGACCATTGCGATCCTGTCGTTCCAGGGGCCCCAGGGCGGGCTGACCTTTCCGATGAACGGTGTGTCGCTGCACTGGTTCCGCGACCTGTTCGAGCAACAGGCTGTGGGCGACATCTGGGGCAGTTTCCGGCGCAGCTTTGCGCTGGGGCTGATGGTGATGGTCACGACCGTGGTGGTGTCGGTGATGGGCGGGCTGGCGTTTCGCAAACGCTTTCCCGGCTCGGGTGTGCTGTTTTACCTGATCATCACCTCGCTGGTGATCCCCTCGATCCTGGTCTCGCTGGGGGTTGGGCTGATCTTTTCCCAGGCGGGGTTGACGGTGCATTGGGCGACCTCGGGCTTTGGCGCACAGCTGACATGGACGCTGCCGTTTGGCCTGTTGATCATGTTCGCGGTCTTCAACCGCTTTGACAAAAGCTATGAAGAGGCGGCGCGCGATCTGGGCGCCAGCCCGTGGCAGACGCTGCGCCACGTGGTGTTGCCGATCATCGCGCCCTCGCTGATCGGGGTGGCGCTTTTCGGCTTTACGCTCAGCTATGACGAGTTTGCCCGCACCTTGCTGACCTCGGGCAGCTACAACACGCTGCCGCTGGAAATCTTCGGGATGACGACCAACGTGACCACCCCGGTGCTGTATGCGCTGGGGACGCTGACCACGGTGTTCTCGTTGGGGATGATCGCGGTGTTCCTGGGCATCGCGCTGCTGGGGGCCCGGCGCAAGGCGCGCGCGGGGTCTGACCGGGGCAAGGGGCTGGTATGATTGTCCTGATCAATCCCAACAGCACCGCCGCGATGACCGACGCGATGCTGCGCGCGGCGCGCGATGCCGCCCCGATGGCCCGGTTCGAGGGGTGGACCTCGCACGACGGCCCGGCGGCGATCGAGGGGGCCGCCGATGGCGACGCCGCGATCCCACCGCTGCTGGACCTGGTCCGCGATGCCTCGGACCGGGGGGCGCGGGCGATCATCATCGGCTGTTTCGACGATACCGGGCTGGAGCAGGCGCGCACCATCGCCGCCTGTCCGGTGATCGGCATCGGCCAGGCGGGCTGCTGCCTGGCGGCGCTGGCGGGGGGGCGGTTTTCGGTCGTCACCACGCTGGCCGTGTCGATCCCGGTGATCGAGGACAACATCCGCCGATACGGGCTGGACCGGCACCTGGGCCGGGTGCGCGCCAGCGATGTGCCGGTGCTGGCCCTGGAGGGGGACGCGGACAGCGCCACGGCCAAGGTGGTCGAGGCGATCCGCGACGCCGAGCGCGAGGACGATATCGGCGCCATTGTGTTGGGCTGTGGCGGGATGGTCGACATCGCCGCCTGCGCTGGCCCGCAAACGAAAACCCGGCTGATCGACGGTGTGCGCGCCGCGGCCCTGATGGCGAGTGCCCTGTGATGACCGACCCCCAAGATCCCGTGACCCGCGCCTGCCAGATCGTCGAGGCCTATCTGGAACGCTCGATGATCCCCGACCCCGAGGGGGCGGCGGCCTATGTGGCGCCCGGTTTCGCGCTGACCTTTACCGGCGGGCGGAAAATGTCGAACCCCGCGCAAAGTGCGGCCTTCAACGCCCGGCGCTACAAATGGGTGAAAAAGCGGTTCCTGCGCACCGATGCCGCGCTCGATCCGGTCACCGGCGATGTGCATGTCTACAATACCGGGCATCTTTACGGCGAATGGCCCGACGGCACGGCGTTCGATGGCAACCGCTATATCGACTGTTTCGTGGTGCGCGACGCAAAGATCGTCAGCACCGATGTCTGGAACGACAGCGCCGAAATCCTGCTGGCGCGCGCGGACCTGGCCGAGGCCGCGTTATGAGCCTGCCAGGGCATGGCCGGTTCGACTATGCGCCGATTGGCGAAAGGCCCGATTTCACCTGGCCGGGGGGGCGGCGGCTGGCGGTCTACCTGGGCGTGAACCTGGAGCATTTCGCCTTTGGGTCCGGGCTGGGGGCGGAACTGGCGCCGGGTGGTCCGCAACCCGACATTCTGAACCACGCCTGGCGCGAGTATGGCAACCGGGTCGGGGCCTGGCGGCTGATCGAGATGCTGGATCGGCTGGAGCTGCCCGCCACGGTACTGGTCAACAGCGCGCTTTATGCCCACGCGCCCGGGCTGCTGGCCGCGCACCGCGCCCGCGGGGACGAGATCGCCGGTCACGGTCGTACCAACGGCGAACGCCAAAGCACCCTGTCGCCAGAGGCCGAGCGTGCCCTGATCGCCGAGGCCACCACGATCCTGACCCGCGCGGAGGGCTGCGCGCCGCGCGGCTGGCTCAGCCCATGGATCGCCGAGAGCCTGCGCACCCCGGACCTGCTGGCCGAGGCGGGCTATGGCTATACGCTGAACTGGTGCATGGACGATCAACCCGTCTGGATGCGCACCGCGGCCGGGCCGCTGCTGGCAGTGCCCTATCCGCAAGAGATCAACGACATCCCCGCCATCGTCGCGCGCAAGGACAGCGCGGCCGCGTTCGCGGCGATGATCGTCGATGCGTTCGACGAGATGCGGGATCAGTCGCGCGGCCAATCGCTGGTCCTGGGCATCGCGCTGCATCCCTATATCGTCGGCCAGCCGCATCGGCTGCGCCATCTGCGTCGGGCGCTGGCCCATGTCGCCGCGGCGCGGGATGCGGTGTGGATCACCACGGCGGGGCAGATTTTCGACCATTTTTCAACAGTGTGCCCAGCTTAGCCTGCACGCCCGGTGGCACGGCCGAGACGTGGGGTCGGGCGCCGAAAGGACGCCCGCAACTCAGTGCAGCAAGGGCAGGGTGGCGATCAGCCCGGCCCGCCCGCGTGGCTGCCAGCCCAGTGCGCGCATCCGCTCGGTGTTGGGCAGGCTGAGCGGTGTGGTGGCGCGGGGCGGCGGCGGGTGGGGGATCGCCCTGTCCCGGGCCAGCAGGGTCAGCAGGTCGTGACGGTCCAGCACGATGTCGGACAGGTTGAAGGCGCGCGCGCCCGTCGTTTCCGGCGGCAGGCTGCGGATCAGGTGGGCCGCGGCGGCCAGGTCGGCCCCGTGCAACTCGGTGCCGCGCCGCGGGGCGATCGGTTGGCCCGCGCGGAAGGCATCGAAAAGGTCGGCCCATTTATGCCGCTGGCCGGGGCCGGGGGGGCCGTAGATCCCGGTGGCGCGCAGGGCGGTCGGGGAAAAGTCAGGGCTGGCCAGGGCAAACAACCGGTCCTCGGCCTGGGCCTTGATCCGCCCGTAGAGCGTGTCGGGTTTCAGGGCGAGATCTTCGTGCAGGGTGGTGCCGGGCGGGTAGGCGCCGTAGACCGCGCGCGAGGACACGAAGATCAGCCGGGCGACGCCGCTGTCGCGGGCCGCCTGAAACAGCGTGGCGGACCCGTCGAGGTTCAGGCGGGTGAACCCCTCGGGGTCGTCCCCCTCGCCGCCGCGATAGCGGCCGGGCAGGTGGGCCAGGGCGCAGTGGATCAGCGTGCTGTGGCCGGTCAGGTCGGGGCGCTCGCCCAGCCGGTAGTGGCGGTGCGCCACGACGCCCGGGAAAAAACCGCGCGGCGGGGGCGTGCGGCCCAGCACGGTGACCGGCGTGCCTTGGGCCAGGGCCGCCTCGACGAAAAATCGCCCCACCAGGCCCGTGGCGCCAGTGATCGCCAGGCTCATCGCGGGCCGGGCAGGGTGGCGGGGTCGGGGATGTCCGTGCCCCGTTCAAAGGCGCGCCACAACGCGATCAGCGGCGCCAGGCGGTCGGCCTTGGCATGATCCTGCCAGGGTTTTTCATACTGGAAATGCAGCACGCGGATCTCGGGCCAGGACCACAGGTCGGGCAGGTTGAACCAGACATATTGCAGCATGTTGTCGAACACCGGCAGCCCGTGCCAGTCGGCAAAGAACGCCTGAAGAAAGCTTTGGTCGGTGCGCGGCCAGAATGCGCCGGGTGTGTCCAGCCGGTCCAGCATCCGGGCAAAGGTCGCGGGGTCGGGGCGCGCGGTGAACACGCCCGAGTTCATCCGGTGGAAATCGGCCAGGCTCTCATAGACGTTGGGGGCGGCGCAGAATTCGGGATAGTCGAACAGCCGGTCGATGTTTTGCAGCACCAGCGTATCGGCATCCAGGAACACCACGCGCGCATAATCCAGCTGCCACAGCCGCAGCTTGCAGAAATTGTCCAGCGGCGTGTGAAAGGCCGGTTTCACGCCCTTGGTAAAGGGGGCCAGGCCATGGATGCGGGCGCGGGCATGGGCGGTGTTGAACGGTCCCGAGGTGGGCAGCAGGTCGGTTTCCACCAGCCGCGCCCCCAGCTCGGCCAGGGGCGCCAGGGCGGCGGTCGGCACGGCGCGGGTATGCAGCACGCAGATGTCGGCCGGGCTGCGCGTGCGCGTCAGCGAGCGCACCAGCGCCTTGGCCCCCCGCGCGAAATCCGCGTTGGTGACCAAGGTGACATAAGCCGTCGCGTGGCCCGCCGGGCGGGCAGGCCTGAGCGCGGTCATGAGACGGACTTCAGCCGCTTGCCCTCGGGATCATGCTCGACCCGGGTGGCGATGTCACGGGTCCAGGCGGACACGGCGGGCACGCGTTTGCGGTCGACGCGGTGGGCGTATTTGCGCGCGATCTCGACGACCTCTTCCAGCAGGCCCTCTTGCAGGGTGATCGGGCTCAGACCCAGGTCCAGGAAATGGTCGTTCTTGACCTCCAGCTCGTTCTCGGCGGCCTCCTTGCGGGGGTTGGGCAGATAGGCGATCCTGGCCCCGGTCATCAGCGATACCAGTTCGGCCAGATCGCGCACCCGGTGGGTTTCGGTCATCTGGTTGAAGATCTTGACCCGATCGCCCGCCTCGGGCGCATCCTTCAGCGCCAGTTCGATGCAGCGCACCGTGTCCTGGATGTGGATAAAGGCCCGCGTCTGCCCGCCGGTGCCATGCACCGTCAACGGGTACCCGATCGCGGCCTGCGCCAGAAAGCGGTTCAGAACGGTGCCGTAATCGCCGTCATAGTCAAAGCGGTTGACCAGTTGCGCGTGCCGCTTGGTCTGGTCGGTATTGGTGCCCCACACGATGCCCTGATGCAGGTCGGTGATGCGCAGCCCGTCGTTCTGGGCGTAGAACTGGAACATGATCTGATCGAGCGACTTGGTCATGTGATAGACCGAGCCGGGGCGCGTGGGATAGAGGATGTCCATCCCCCTGGGGCCGCGGGGCGTGTCGATGGTGACATCCAGATAGCCCTCGG
Source organism: Paracoccaceae bacterium (assembly GCA_016938875.1). Classification (GTDB taxonomy): domain Bacteria; phylum Pseudomonadota; class Alphaproteobacteria; order Rhodobacterales; family Rhodobacteraceae; genus Rhodovulum. The sequence continues at coordinate 13,743 of JAFGTV010000043.1, read as the reverse complement.
GGATCGGCGCGCCGACGGTGGAATAGCCGTAGACCCCGGTGGTGCCCAGGTGCACCAGATGCGCGTCGATGCCGGTTTCCACCAGCGCCACCAGCAGGTTGTGGGTGGCGTTGATGTTGTTGTCGACGGTGTAGATCTTGTGCCGTTCGGAGATCATCGAATAGGGCGCGGCGCGCTGTTCGGCGAAATGGATCACCGCATCGGGGCGCGCCTCGGCCAGCCAGTCGCGCAGCCGATAATATTCCCTGGCCATGTCGATCAGGTGAAACGTGATCGTCTCGCCCGAGACCTGTTTCCAGATCCGGCAGCGTTCCTGGATCGACTCCATCGGGGTCAGCGATTGCACCCCCAGTTCCGCGTCGATCCAGCGGCGCGACAGGTTGTCGACGATATGCACCTCATGCCCGAGCTCTGACAGGTGAAGGGCGGTGGGCCAGCCGCAAAAACCGTCGCCCCCGAATACTGCGATCTTCATCGACAACTCCTTTCGGATTGCGTCAAGGGCAGTGTTCCCGCCCCGTATGGTGGGTCATCGCGCGCAGCATGGGAATGGGATTTGAAAGTTTCATGTCAGTCGGCAAGGATTTGCCGAGGCGGCGCAGGGTGGCGCAGTTTTGATGCGGATGTGACCGCGGGGCCCTTGAAACCATCCAGGGGCGCTCCAGAAAACGCTTCCCATGGAAAATCATGTGTCGTAAGTATACCTTTGGATACAGGAGTCGCGGAGAGCCGCGGCGGGAGGAAGAGCGATGCGCATTTGGGGTGTTGGCCCGGCCGTTCTGGCCATTGGCTTCGGTTTGGCGGGGATTGCGGCGCCCGCTCTGGCGCAGGACGCTGCCGCGCCGCAGATTTCCGAAAGCACGGCGGACCATTCCAAGTTCAAGGAATTGCAGCGCGTGTTCACCTCGGGCCCCGAGGTCACCGAGGCCTGCCTGAGCTGCCATACCGAGGCATCGAAGCAGATGATGCACTCGATCCACTACAAGTGGGAGTTCGAGAACCCCACCACCGGGCAGATGCTGGGCAAGAGCCATGTGCTGAACTCGTTTTGCGGCAACGTCGCCAGCAACGAGGCGCGCTGCACCTCTTGTCACGCCGGGTACGGCTGGACCGACATGAGCCAGCCGCCCCCCGCCGATGAGACCCGCGTCGATTGCCTGGTGTGCCACGACAATTCGGGCCAATACACCAAGCTCGATACCGGCGCCGGCCACCCCCCGCTGGAGGCCAAGGGCAAGACCATCACCGGGGCCGATGCCTGGGCGGTGGATCTGAAAGAGGCCGCCCAAAGCGTCGGCCTGCCGACCCGCGAAAACTGCGGCGGCTGCCATTTCTACGGCGGCGGCGGGGATAACGTGAAACACGGGGATCTGTCCTCGGCGCTGTATCACCCGACCAAGGAGGTGGACGTTCACATGGCCGAGGACGGCCTGAACTTCACCTGCGAGACCTGCCATGTCAGCGACAAGCACGTCTTTGCCGGGTCGCGCTATGACGTCAAGGCGATGGACACCGAGGGCACCGGGATGCCCGGCATGCGCCGCGACGTGGCCACCTGCGAAAGCTGCCATGGCGACACCCCGCATGACATGCTGACGCTGACCGGGATCAAGCTGAACGATCACGCCGACCGGGTCGCCTGTCAGACCTGCCACATCCCCGAATTCGCCCGCGGCGGCGTCGCGACCAAGACCCGCTGGGACTGGTCCACCGCTGGCAAGATGGACGAGAACGGCCATCCGCTGCACATCAACGGCTATACCCAGGGTAACGGCAAGGAATTGCACACCTACCTGGCCACCAAGGGCGATTTTGAATACGGCGAGGATGTGGTTCCCTACTACAGCTGGTTCAACGGCCAGGTGGAATACACCCTGTCGGACCAGACCATCGACCCCACCCAGGTGGTCGATATCAACAAGATCGAGGGCTCTGCCGACGATGGCCGCTCGCGGATCTGGCCGTTCAAGCGGATGGACGGGCGTCAGGCCTATGACAGCGTGCTGAACCGTCTGGTTTATTCCAACGTCTGGGGTCCGACCACCGACACCGCCTTTTGGACCAATTTCGATTGGGCCAAGGCGATCGACGCGGGCATGAAGGCCGCGGGCGCCGAATATTCGGGGCAATACGGTTTCGTCGACACGCATATGTACTGGCCGATCACCCATATGGTGGCCCCGGCCAGCGACGCGCTGGACTGTGCCGAATGCCACGCCAAGGATGGGCGGCTGGCAAATCTGGCGGGATTTTACATGCCGGGCCGCAACCCCACCAGCTGGGGCGGGCTGATCGGTATGGCGGTTCTGCTGACCATGGCCGCCGGTGTGGCCGTGCATGGCGCGCTGCGGGTGATGATACGCGGCAAGGGAGGGAAACATGACTGATATCTCGGCTGACCACAGCGGCGATCCGCGCATCGAGACCTGCCCGGACTGCGCCGAGCGCACGGTGATGATCTATCCCAAGTTCGAGCGGGTCTGGCACTGGTCCCAGGCGGGCTCGATCATGGTGCTGTTCTTTACCGGGCTGGGCATGAACGGGATCCATCACGTTCTGAGCTTTGAGATGGCGGTCAAGCTGCACACGCTGACGGCGCTGGCGCTGTTGCTGTTGTGGCTCTTCGCGACGTTCTGGCTGTTCACGACCGGCAACTGGAAGGTGTTTACCCCCCGTATCCTGGGCATGTTCGCCGTGGCGCGATACTATGCCTTCGGGGTGTTCAAGGGGGAACACCATCCCTATCAAAAGAACCTCAGCCAGCGGTTGAACCCGTTGCAGGCACTGGCCTACGGCGCGCTCAAGGCATTCATCTTCCCGTTGGTCTGGGGCACGGGACTGCTGTATCTGACCTATAACTTCTGGGAAACGGTGCCCAACGCGCCGCTCTGGCTGGAGATCATCGCGAACCTGCACCTGGCGGTTGCCTATTTCGTGGCCGGCTTTGTGATCCTGCACATCTATCTGCTGACCATCGGTCACAAGTTCCGCGACGGCGTGCGCCCCATGGTGACCGGCAAGGAAACCGTGGCCCTGACGCCCGAGCAAGAGGCCTATCTGGAACGCCACGAACCCTGGCGCCTGGTCGACTGAACGCACGCGGCCCCTGGCCCCGATGACCTTGGGGCAAGGGGCACAGATCACAAAGGCGCGTCCGAGGGGGCGCGCCTTTTTTGCGCATCGGGTGGCTCGGTGCCGGGTCACGCCCGCACCCGTGGCAGGGACGGCGCGGGGTGCCAGACGCAAAGGCGGCGCCGAACCCGTGGTCCGGCGCCGCCCGTTGATGGTGTCGCGCGGGACGAATCCCGCGCGATCTACGTCGTGCGTTACTTCGCGCGCTTGCGGCGCAGCGCGGCGATGCCGCCCAGACCGCCCAGCAAAAGCAGGCCAGAGGCCGGCAGCGGAACCGCACCGATCGGCGGCAGCGATCCCTGGTCAAGCAGCGCGGTCCGAACCTGACCACCGAAGACCAGGTATTCCCCGATCCCGTTGCCCCAGAACGAAACCTGGCTGAACTCGCCGGAGTCGTCGAACGCCGCCACGAAAATTTCGTAGACGTCGTTGGTGGGGTTGCTTTGCGACGGGAACTGACCGTCCGAATAGGTCAACGCCGAGGCCACGGTAATCGGCGCCCCACCGTCGAACGACACGAACAACTCCGTCACCGGGTCGTGGCAACAGGTCGCCCAGTCGCCGACCTCGAACCCGACCGAGTTGATCGGATTGTCAAAGGTCAGGGTGATGCCCGAATTGAAATAATCCATCGGATCGGTCCGCGGATTGGACCCACCACCGGCCGGGTTGATCTCCATCACCTGACCCGACATCGAGCCATAGGTGGTGACATAGCCGCTGCCGCCATCGTTCTGGGTGATGGTGTAGGTGCCACGGTCGATCGAGGCACCGCTGGTCAGCCCGCTCCACACATCCGAGGAAACCGTTCCGCCGGACCCCGTCACGGTGTTGTCGAACGACGTTACACCGGCTGTGATGCCGTCAAAAACGGTCACGATCGTTGCATTCGCCGCAGTGCCGAACGCCGCAACCGCGGCGGTGGTGGCGAGAGCGGCCTTTAAGGATCTAAACATAATCACACTTCCTTCCCTTTCGTGAAAAGGAACGTTCATCCGTCAACCCACATTTCGGTCGCCGAATTGTCCCCTCGCGAACACAATGTTAACACATTTAGGTGAGGATTCTAAGCTGATCTTTGGCGGTCAAGACGGGATTGAGTGGCCCTGTTGGAAACAATAGGGGCACCAGATCGAAACAATCGACCGTTCTGGAACAGAAAATCAAGATCGGGGCTTATTGTGCACGGCTTTGCCGGCTGGACGGTCCGCGGCCCGAGTCAGGGTAGCGGTGGGGCCTTACCGGCCCCAGCTGCGCACCGGGCCGCAATCCATATGCACGAAGTTCGAGCCCGAATAGCGCCCCACGCCGCCGGAATGACACGCACTGGCGGCACGGGCCATCTGGTTCACGCTGCGGCTTTGCAGGCGGAGGTCGGCGGCCTGACCCTTCATGTGCAGCGAATTCTTCGCCACCCCGCTGGAGCGCGCGCGCAGCATCGCGTTGGTCTGCGGCGAGCGATAGCCCGACAACAGCATGTAGGGTTCGTGCACATCCATCAGGCTGTGGGCCGCGGCCATGATGTCGAGATTGCGCAGGTCCATCTTGATCACCGAATCCGTGCGCCAGTCGCGCATGAAATGATTAATCTCCTGGACGGCGTCGGCGATATACTCGCCGTCGATCCAATAAACCGTGTCGATCTTTTCGCCGGTGCGTCCCGAGAACATGCTGATCCGCCGGACATCGCCCGCATTGCGAAGCAGGCCGAAAGCGTTTGCATAAGTGGGTGCCGCCACGACCGTGGTTGCTGCAAACGCGGCGAGAACACCGCGGCGTGTGATGCCGGAGTTGGATTTGATCATGAGCTTTTCGCCCGCCCCATATGGTTGCAATGCCGCGATTTCGCAGCGTTTTTTAACGCACCCCATCCCCAAGGCACTGACGCGTCTATCGCACAAACGGGTTTTCCGGCCAAGATGTGATTCGTCGCGGCTGGCCCCGGAAGGGTAAAACCGGCAAGAAATTGCTCATTTCCCCCGCGCCATGCGCTTTTTTCCGCGGGCGAGGGGTTGGCGCAACAGCCTGGCTGGACAGGCGGAGCCTTGCCTATTTGTTAATGGACAGCGCGCGTCGATTGGCCGATGCTTGGTCCCGTTCGCGTGAATGGGATGTCTGACGGGGAAATTGGTTGATGGGTCGTGTTGAATTCCGCCGGGGCGTGCTGGCCGGCGCAGTCGCCTTGTGTCTTTCGTTGGGCTGGGGCGTGCCCGGTATGGCCGCGACGGAAATGACCGCGTTCAAACAGGCCGTGGCCGAGGCCGCGTCCAGGAACGATGCCATCGCCACGTTCTATCGCACGCGCGATTATGCCCCGTTCTGGACCGCCGCCGATGCTGCCGAACGGCGCAGCGCGCTGTTGACCGCGCTGTCGGGGGCCGCGGCCCAGGGCCTGCCCGTGGGACGCTATGACCCGCAGGTTCTGATGACGATGTTCCGTGACGCGCGCACCCTGCGCGACATCGGCCGGGCCGAGGTCGAGGCCACGCGGATGCTGCTGCAATACGCCAATGACGTGCATTCCGGCGTGCTGGTGCCCGGCGCGGTGATCGACGAGATCAAGCGCAAGGTCGACCGCCGCGATCCCGCCGAGATCCTGTCGGGCTTTGCCGCCGCGCCCGCGCCGCTGGCCTATCTGCGGGCCTTGGCGCCGCACAGCCCGGAATACGCCCAGTTGATGCGCGAAAAGGTCCGCCTGGAGCGGTTGATCGGTGATGGCGGTTGGGGGCCGACCCTGGCCTCGGGTGCGGTCAGGCCGGGCGAGTCGGGCGCTGCGGTGGTGGCGCTGCGCAATCGGCTGATCGCGATGGGCTATCTGTTTCACACCGCGACCCAGTCCTATGACGGCGCGTTGCAAAAGGCGGTGCAGGCGTTCCAGCTGGACCACGGGCTGACCCCCGATGGCGTGGCCGGTGCGGGCACGATCGAGGAAATCAACGTTTCGCCCGAGACCCGCCTGCAACAGGTTCTGGTCGCGATGGAGCGTGAACGCTGGCTGGGCAACGACCGGGGCGATCTGCATGTTCTGGTCAACATCACCGATTTTCACGCCCGCATCATCGACCGCGGCGAGGTCGTGTTTCAGACCCGCTCGGTGGTGGGGCGCAACCACAGTGACCAACGCACGCCCGAGTTTTCGGACGTGATGGAGCACATGATCATCAACCCGACCTGGAACGTGCCGCGGTCGATCGCGACCAAGGAATATTTGCCGATGTTCCAGGCCAATCCCAACGCGGCGGGGCATCTGCAACTGATCGACGGCGCGGGGCGGGTGGTCAGCCGGGGGGCGGTGGATTTCAGCCAGTATACCGCGCGCAACTTCCCCTTTGACGTCAAGCAGCCGCCGTCGCGCAGCAATGCGCTGGGGCTGGTGAAGTTCATGTTCCCCAACCCCTACAACATCTACCTGCACGACACCCCGTCGAAATCGCTGTTCCAGCGCGAGGTGCGCGCGTTTAGCCATGGCTGCATCCGGCTGAGCGATCCGTTCGACTTCGCCTATGCGCTGCTGGCGATGCAGACCGATGATCCCAAGGGGGTCTTTCAGGCCAAGCTGGCCACCGGGCGAGAGACCCAGGTGGACCTGGAAAACCCGCTGCCGGTGCACATCATCTATCGCACCGCGGTGTCGGGCCCCAAGGGGCGGATGCAGTATCGCCGCGACATCTATGGCCGTGACAGGGTGATTTTCGACGCGCTGTCGGCGGCCGGGGTGGCGCTGCGCCCGGTTCAGGGGTAAATCCTGCAGTCGGGACCGCGCGCGGCGTTTGGCGCGCGGCAAGGGCAGGGGGCCGCCATGGCATTCACGTTGGATCAGATCGCAACCGCCCTGGGCGCCCGCGTCGAGGGGGATGCCAGCCTGTCGGTGCGCTGTGCCGCCGAACCCGCCCAGGCCGGGCCGGACGCGCTGGCGCTGGCGATGGACCCCAAATATGCCGACGGCCTGGCCCAGGGGGCGGCACGCGCCGCGATCCTGTGGGAGGGGGCCGATTGGCGGGCACTGGGTCTGCAGGCGGCGATTTTCGTGCCGCGCCCGCGCTATGCGATGTCGGGGCTGACCCGGTTGATGGATCCGGGCCCCGAGATCGCGCCGGGCATCCATCCCAGCGCGGTGATCGACCCCAGCGCGCAGATCGGTCCGGGCGCGGCCATCGGTCCGCTGGTGGTGATCGGTGCGCGGGCGGTGATCGGCGCGGGTGCGCGCATCGCGCCCCATGTCAGCGTCGCCGAGCAGGCGCAGATCGGCGATGACGCGCTGTTGCTGGCCGGGGTGCGGATCGGTGCGCGGGTTCGGATCGGGGATCGCTTTGTCGCGCAGCCGGGGGCGGTGATCGGGGCGGACGGGTTTTCCTTTGTCACGCCCGAGAAATCGGCCGTCGAAAACGTGCGCGACACCCTGGGCGACACCGGTGGCGCCGGCGGGCAAAGCTGGACCCGCATTCATTCGCTGGGATCGGTGGTGATCGGCGCGGATGTCGAGATCGGCGCCAATGCCTGTATCGACCGGGGCACCATTCGCGACACGGTGATCGGGCCGGGGTGCAAGCTGGATAACATGGTCCATATCGGCCACAACGTGGTGATCGGGCGCGATTGCCTGCTTTGCGGTCAGGTCGGCATCGCGGGCTCGGCCCGGATCGGGGACCGGGTGGTGATGGCCGGGCAGTGCGGCGTCAACGACAACATCTTTGTGGGCGATGACGTGATTGCCGGGGGCGGGACCAAGATTTTCACCAATGCGCCCGCGGGCCGGGTTCTGCTGGGCTATCCGGCGATGAAGATGCAGGCCCATATCGAGGCCTACAAGGCGTTGCGGCGGCTTCCGCGTCTATTCGCCCAAGTGGCAGAGTTGCAAAAAGCGGTTCCAAAGCACCTCAAGAGCGACTAAACGAAGCCGGAACCAAGGGTAATGAGGCATTTTGCATGTCGGACAGCGTCAAGGACAAGGTGATCGGGATCATCGCGGAGCAGGCCGTTCTGGAGCCGTCGGATGTCAAGCCCGAGCAGTCGCTGGAGGATCTGGGGATCGACAGCCTGGGGCTGGTCGAATCCATTTTCGCCATCGAAGAGGCGTTCGACATCCAGGTGCCGTTCAACGCCAACGAACCCACAGAGAGCGACTTCGACATTTCCTCTGTCGACGCGATCGTGCGCGCCGTAGAGGCATTGGTGGCCGACCAAAAGGGATGAAACGCGTCGTCATCACCGGCCAGGGCACGATCAACCCCCTGGGCCATTCGGTGCCCGACACGCTGGAGGGGCTGCGCGAAGGCCGCTGTGCCATCGGGCCGCTGGATATCCGCGATGTCGAACGTCTGTCGATCCGCATCGGCGGCCAGGTCAAGGGCTATGTCCCCGAGGACCATTTCAACCGCCAGCAGATCGCGCTTTACGATCGGTTCACCCAGTTCACCCTGCTGGCCGCGAAACAGGCGATCGGCCAGGCCGGGCTGACCTTTTGCGGCGAGCTGTCGCAAGAGGCGGGGGTCGTGCTGGGCACCTCGGGCGGCGGGATGACCACGCTCGATGAGAATTACCGCTCGGTCTACGAGGACGGCAAGAACCGCGTGCACCCTTTCGTGGTGCCCAAGCTGATGAACAACGCCGCCGCCAGCCACGTGTCGATGACCTATAACCTCAAGGGGCCCAGCTTTACCGTGGCCACGGCCTGTGCGTCCTCGAACCACGCGATGGGGCAGGCGTTTCAGTTGATCCGGTCGGGCATCTCGCGCGTGATGGTCACCGGCGGGTCGGAATCGATGCTGTGTTTCGGCGGGATCAAGGCCTGGGAAGGGCTGCGGGTGATGTCGCGCGACGGCTGCCGGCCGTTCAGCGCCAACCGCAACGGCATGGTCCAGGGCGAAGGCGCGGCGGTCTTCGTCTTTGAGGAATACGAACACGCCCGCGCGCGCGGCGCGCAGATGCTGGCCGAGGTGGTGGGGTTCGCGATGACCTCGGATGCCTCGGATATCGTCATGCCCTCGCGCCAAGGGGCGGCGCGCGCGATTTCCGGGGCGCTGCGCGACGCGCGGCTCAACCCCGAGGATATCGGCTATATCAACGCCCACGGCACCGGCACCGCCGCCAATGACAAGACCGAATGCGCCGCCGTGGCCGATGTGTTCGGCCCCCACGCGGATCGGCTGATGATCTCGTCGACCAAGTCGATGCACGGCCACCTGATCGGCGGCACCGGAGCGGTCGAGTTGCTGGCCTGCATCATGGCGCTGAAGGACGGTATCATCGCGCCCACGATCGGCTATGACGAACCCGACCCCGAATGCACGCTGGACGTGGTGCCCAATGTCGCGCGCGAGGCCCAGGTCGATGTGGCGCTGTCCAATGCCTTTGCCTTTGGCGGGCTGAACGCGGTTCTGGCGCTGCGCCGGATCTAGGGCGCCGGCCGCCAAACGCCCGTCGCACATGAAAACGCCGCCCGGATCGGGGCGGCGTTTTCCATGTCACGGGGCGCGTCGGCCCTATTTCGATTGCAGCTCTGTCACCATGTCAAAGGCGGCGGTGAACCCCGACAGTGACATGGAAATATTCGCGGTCTGATCCGGGGCCGCCAGGGGCACGATCTTTACCGTGGCGGCAGAGCCGGCCTTGAACGCGGCCACCTCGTCGGCGGTCAGCGCAAAGCGCGCGAAACATGCCTGGGTCGTGCAAAAGCTGAACCGGTACCGCACCGGCGTGGCGTCACCGACACCCAGCCGCAGATCTTCGCTCAGCAGGGTTTCCAGCGGAGCGGCGATTTCCACCGCCGCGGCGCGCGGCGCGGCTGCCGGCGGCAGCGGCGCGATCGACACCTGGCTGACCGGGTTTTGGTTATCGTCCAGCATCAACTGCTGCATGTTGCACGATTCGCGATCCTCGGCCAATTTCACGCAGACCACGCGCCAGTCCTTGAACGTCTCTTTGACATAGGCCTGGGGGCGGGTGTCGGGTGCCGCGCTTTCGCCGGTGGGCAAAGTGTCGGCCGGAACGGCGTCGGCGGCCGGGGCGTTGTCTGCGGGCTCGGCCGGGGCGGTTGCGTCCTGGGCCAGCGCGGTGCCCGCGCCCAGCGCGGTGGTGGCCAGCGCACAAACGGCCAGAGGTCTGAGAAGATTACGCATGAATGTATGCCTTTCCTCGATACGGTCGGTGCCGCTCTACCATGGGACGCAGATGCTGTCAGGGGGCATTTCTGCGGATCGGCGAATGGACGCGCTCCTGACGAAAAAAGGGCCGCATAGCAGCCCTTTTCCCATTGTTTACATCCCTGTCGGACGGGCCGACTTTACTAACTGACGGAACGCTAAAACCTTTGTTCACAGGCGTCAACAGCCAATAAACAGGGGCCATCACGAACCGGCATCGGCCGCCCCGGACCCAAAAAAGCGGGCCACGTCGCCATGATGTGGCCCGCAGGTCAGGGAGGAAGACCCGCCCCGCGAAATGCGCCGCTTGACGGGATCCAAATGAGACTGGCACAGCAAGGTAAAGATTGTATTGTCAGAGCGTTGCACGTCGCGGCAGGAGGGTGAACAGTGTCTCAAGGGGTGTTTCTCGGCGGTGGTGGCACGGACTATGGCGACCCCCAGATCCTGCGGCTGGACTACGCCAACCGCCACGGCCTGATCGCCGGGGCGACCGGCACCGGCAAGACGGTAACCTTGCAGATCCTGGCCGAGGGGTTCTCGGCCGCGGGCGTTCCGGTGTTCCTGTCGGATGTAAAGGGCGACCTTTCGGGTCTGGCGGCACCCGGCCGCGCCGATTTCAAGCTGCACGAGGCCTTTGCCGCGCGCGCCGCAAAGATCGGCTTTGACGACTATGCCTATCGGGGCTTTCCGGTCACCTTCTGGGATCTTTTCGGCCAAAGCGGTCACCCGGTGCGCACCACGGTGGCTGAAATGGGCCCGCTGCTGCTCTCGCGCCTGCTCGAGCTCAACGAAGTCCAGGAGGGGGTGCTGAACATCGCGTTCCGCGCCGCCGATGACGAGGGGCTGCCGCTGCTCGATCTCGATGACCTGCGCGCGCTGCTGGCCTGGGTGGGGGAAAACCGCGGACCGCTGGGGCTGCAATACGGCAATGTCTCGCCGTCCTCTGTCGGGGCGATCCAGCGCCGGCTGCTGGTGCTGGAAAACCAGGGCGGCGCGCGGCTGTTCGGCGAACCGGCACTGGATCTGGCCGACATGATGGCCTGTGACATCGACGGGCGCGGTCGGATCAACATCCTGGCTGCCGACGCGCTGATGGGGGCGCCCCGGCTTTACGCCACGTTCCTGCTGTGGCTGCTGTCGGCATTGTTCGAGGACCTGCCCGAGGTCGGCGACCCCGACAAGCCCAAGCTGGTGTTTTTCTTCGACGAGGCCCACCTGCTCTTTGACGGCGCGCCCAAGGCGCTGGTGGACAAGGTCGAACAGGTCGCCCGCCTGATCCGCTCCAAGGGGGTGGGGGTCTATTTCATCACCCAGAACCCCGATGACGTGCCCGAGGATATCCTGGGCCAGCTTGGCAACCGGGTGCAACACGCGCTGCGTGCCTTTACCGCCCGCGACCGCAAGGCGCTGCGCCACGCCGCCGAAACCTACCGCGAAAACCCCGCCTTCGACACCGCCGACGCGATCCGCGATGTCGGCGTGGGCGAGGCGGTGACCTCGATGCTGATCGAAAAGGGCGTGCCGGGCGTGGCCCAGCGCACGTTGATTCGCCCGCCTTCTTCGCAACTTGGTCCGCTCGACCCGGCCACCCGCGCCGCGCTGATGGCCGCCTCGCCCATGGCGGGCAAATACGACCGGACCCTGGATCGCGACTCGGCACAGGAAATGCTCGCCCGCCGTGCCGAGGCCGCCGCGCGCGACGCCATTCAGGCCGAGGAACGAGAGGCCGAGGCAGAGGCCGCCGAACGCGAATACCGCACGGCGCGGCGCTACTCCGGCACCCGCGTGCCCCGTTCCAGCTCGCGCAGCAGCCGCCAGAAAACCCCTGACAGCCTGGGCGGCGCCCTGGGTCAGGCCCTCATCAAGGAACTGTCGGGCACCACCGGCAAACGGCTGGTGCGCGGCATCCTCGGCGGGCTTTTCAAGGGGCGCTGACCCCGCCCCCTTCTTCTGGTCGAAAATATCCTGGGGGGTGATTGGCCCCAAGGGGCCAGAGGGGGGCAACGCCCCCCTTGCCCTCTTACAGCGGGCGGATCTTCAGCCGGGTGATGCGGTTGGACTGGCGCTGGATCACCTCGAACCGGAACCCGTGGAACGAAAACACCTGGTCCTGGGTCGGGATCGACTGGGCTTCGTGGATCACCAGCCCGGCGATGGTGTTGGCCTCTTCGTCGGGCAGGGTCCAGTCCATCGCGCGGTTCAGATCTCGGATCGTCATCGCCCCGTCGACCAGCACGCTGCCATCTTCGGCCCGGCGCAGGGGGTTTTCGGCATCCACGTCGAACTCGTCCGTGATCTCGCCGACGATCTCTTCGAGGATGTCCTCCAGGGTGATCAGGCCGCGCAACGCGCCGTATTCGTCCACCACCAGGGCAAAATGGGTGTGACGGCGCAGAAACTCGCGCATCTGGTCGTCCAGGGTCGTGGTTTCGGGCACGAAATAGGGCTTCATCGCCACGTCCAGCACCCGGAACTCCTGCAACTTCTCGTCCGAGGCTTCGGGCCCGCGCATCAGCCGGTTCATCGCGCGCAACAGATCCTTTGCATGGATCACGCCGACGATGTTCTCGGGGTCGTCCTTGTAGATCGGCAGGCGGGTATGGGCACTTTCCAGGCATTGCGACAGCACCCGCTCGGGCGGCTGATCGGCGTCCACCATTTCGATCTTCGAACGGTGCAACATGATTTCCTCGACCGTGCGATCGCCCAGGTCCAGCGCGCCCAGGATCCGGTCGCGGTCCTCTTTCTCGACCACCCCCTCGGAATGGCCCAGTTGCAGGGCACCGGCGATCTCTTCGCGCACGGCCAGGATATGGCTGTCGGGATCGGTCTTGACCCCGAACAGCCCCAGGATCTGGCGCACCAGTGCGCGCACCGCGGACACGATCGGCGAGAACACCAGGATCACCGGCCGGATCATCGGCGAGACCCGCGCCGCGGCGGTTTCGGCATTGGTGATCGCATAGGTCTTGGGCAGCACCTCGGCAAAGATCAACACCAGCAGGGTCATCACCAGCGTCGACAGCGCGACGCCCGATTCGCCGAACAGCCGCGTGAACAGCGCGGTCGCCAGCGAGGCGGCCAGGATATTGACCATGTTGTTGCCCAGCAGGACCGAGCCGATCAGCCGCTCGTTATCCTCGGTGATCTTCAGCGCGGTCGCCGCGCCGCGATCGCCCCTGTCGGCGCGCGCGCGCAGCTTCCCGCGCGAGGCCGCCGTCAACGCGGTCTCGGAGCCCGAGAAAAAGGCTGATAGCAGCAAAAGGCCCAGGATCGCGCCAGAGGTGATCCAAAAGGCCGCGTCGAGCAGCGGTGCGGGGCTGTCCATGTGGTATCCTGATTGCGGTTTGTCCCCATCTTATGGGGTCAGGGCGCGCGCCGTTCAAGGCGTGCCGGGGTCACGCGCCAACGGGTGATGCTGCAACACCAGGGCGCGCAGCCGTTCGTCCAGCACATGGGTGTAGAT
>JAFGTV010000042.1 GCA_016938875.1 Paracoccaceae bacterium | reverse complement strand
GTCAGAGTCGTCTTGCCGTGGTCAACGTGGCCAATCGTGCCAATGTTCACATGCGGTTTCGTACGTTCAAACTTTGCCTTAGCCATGCTCCGGGCGCCTCATTGATTAGGGGGTCGCACACGGACCCGATTCAACATCGCGCGCTCTCTAGTCGTTGGCCGGACAGAAATCAAGCGTCAGTTGCCCTCGGCCGCCATGTCTACGTCGCCCTGGGCGGGGGTTTCAGGCGTCGATGCGGCGGGCACGGGTTTGGGGGCCGTCGCCGGGTCATAGGCGAACCAGTCCTCGCGGTTTTCGACCAGCCAGCGTTCGATCCGAACCGCGGCGTTTTCCGCCAGGTTGCGCATCTGCTCGTCCTTGTTCTGGGTCAGTCCGGAGCCCACCAGGGTATCGCCGGAAAGACTTTCCAGAACAGAGACCTGCTTGGGCTCTTCGTTCAGCTTCTTACCGGCCGCATCGTCCCAGACATTGGCCGACAGCACCAGGATCGACTTGGGCGACAACACCACCGGAATGCCCGGCACGGCCAGCGCATAGCCATCCACATTGATCCCGAAGTGATAGAGCTTTTCGCCATCATAGCGGCGGAACCGCTTGTCCAGCGCCTCTTTCAGAACGGCCTCCCATTCCTCGGGGGTGGCACTGCGGCTGGGCGGGATCATCTTGGCGTTCTTGGACACGACGATGTCATAGCCCAGGCGGAAATCACCCAGCGGCTCGGGCGGGCCGGCCAGGTCGGTCTTGGCCCCGCAGGCCGTCAGAAACGCCAGCCCGGCCAGCAGCAGCGCCGGACGCAAAACGGAAACAACGCGGTGCATGATCCCCCCAGAGGTAATGTGCAGCCCGTTCGGGATAGCCCAGCGCGCGCGCACGCGCAACGCTGCTGGCACCCGCTCAGGTAAAGCGGTTGTCGCGCGGGAAGCCGCGGGGCGCCATCCGGCCCGCGCTCGCCCGCTTGCCCAGCCATTCCGACAGGTCCGTTTCCGTGCGGGTGCGCCCGGCGGGGTCCAGCCAGCTGAGCCCTTGTTCCAGCACAAAGGTCGTGGCATCCGACAGGCCGCCATCCTTGTACTTTTGCAACCGAACGCCCTTGCCGCGCGCCATTTCGGGCAGCTCGTCCAGGGCAAAAACCAGCACCTTGCGGTTTTCACCGACACAGGCGACGTGATCGCCCGCCACGGGTTTGCAGACCTTGGCCAGGGCGGGGGCCTTGACGTTCAGCGCCTGCTTGCCCGCGCGGGTCTGGGCCAGCACGTCGTCGGATGCCACCACGAACCCGTCCCCGGCGCTTGAGGCCACCAGCAGCCGTTGACCGGGACGGTGGATCATCAGCGTCACGATCTCGGAGTCGTTGGGCAGATCGACCATCAGGCGTACGGGTTCGCCCATGCCCCGCCCGCCGGGCAGTTGCGCAGCGGGCAGCGTGTAGAACCGCCCGTTGGCCCCGAACAACAGCAGCTTGTCGGTGGTTTCGGCCTGGATCACGAATCGACCCTCGTCGCCATCCTTGAACTTCAGGCTGGCATCGTCGGCCAGGTGTCCCTTCATCGCGCGGATCCACCCCATTTTCGAGCATACGACCGTCACCGGCTCGCGCTCGATCATGGCCTCGATCGGCACATCGGGGGCCTCTGCCGCCTCGGAGAAGCGGGTGCGGCGCGCGCCGCCGGGCGATTTGCGGCCGAATTGCGTGCGTATCTCACGCAGTTCATCGGCGATCTTGGCCCATTGGACATCCACGTTGTCCAGCAGATCCTCCAGCCCCGCGCGCTCTGCCATCAGCGCGTCGCGCTCAGCCGACAGTTCCATCTCTTCCAGCCGGCGCAGGCTGCGCAGGCGGATGTTCAGGATCGCCTCGGCCTGAAGCTCGGTCAGCTCGCCCTCGCCGGTGGCCGGCAACGGCGAGACATAATCGCGTTCCGACGTGGCGCGGGCATGGTCGCGCGACCAGTCCTCGGCCATCAGCGCGGCCTTGGGTTCATCGTCATAGCGGATGATGTCGATCACCCGGTCGAGGTTGAGAAAGGCGATCAACAGCCCCTCGAGAACCTCAAGCCGGTGGTCGATCTTTTCCAGCCGATGCCGGCTGCGCCGCAGCAGCACGTCCTGACGGTGATCGAGAAAGGCGCGCAGCACCTCTTTCAGGCTGCACACCTTGGGTGTGCGCCCGTCGATCAGCACGTTCATGTTCAGGCTGAACCGCACCTCCAGATCCGACTGGCGGAACAAGGTGCCCATCAGCACCTCTGCATCCACGTTGCGCGATCGCGGCTCCAGCACCAGCCGGATGTCATCGGCACTTTCGTCGCGGATGTCAGCCAGGATCGGGATCTTCTTGGTCTGGATCAGGTCGGCGATCTTTTCGATCAGCCGGGATTTCTGCACCTGATAGGGGATCTCGGTGACAACGATCTGCCACTGGCCGCGGCCCAGATCCTCGACCTCCCATGCCGCGCGCAGCCGGAAACTGCCGCGCCCGGTGCGATAGGCCTGGGCGATATTCTCGGCCGGTTCGACGATCACGCCGCCGGTCGGGAAATCGGGGCCAGGGATATAGCCCAGCAAGGTGTCGTCGCGGGCATCGGGCGTCTTGATCAGATGCAGGCAGGCACCGACCAGTTCCTCGATGTTATGGGGCGGGATGTTGGTGGCCATGCCCACCGCGATGCCGCTGGACCCGTTCGCCAACAGGTTGGGAAAGGCCGCGGGCATCACCACGGGTTCTTGCAGGGTGCCGTCATAGTTGGGACGGAAATCGACCGCGTTCTCGGCCAGCCCCTCCATCAACGCCTCGGCGGCGGCGGTCATCCGGGCCTCGGTATAACGGGCGGCGGCGGGGTTATCGCCGTCGATATTGCCAAAGTTCCCCTGCCCGTCCACCAGCGGATAGCGGACGTTGAAATCCTGGGCCAGACGGGCCATCGCATCATAGATCGCGGCGTCGCCATGCGGGTGATAGTTGCCCATCACGTCGCCCGAAATCTTGGCCGACTTGCGGAACCCCCCGTTCGAGGCCAGCCGCAATTCGCGCATCGCATAAAGAATGCGCCGGTGCACCGGCTTCAGCCCGTCACGGGCATCGGGCAGGGCACGGTCCATGATCGTGGACAGCGCATAGGTCAGATAGCGTTCGCCAATGGCGCGGCGCAAAGGCTCGGCCAGCGCGGGCGGGTCGATCTTGGGGTCATCGGTGGCGTCAGTCATGGATATTGTGTAAAGCGGCGGCAAATCACGGTCCAGAGGCGAATGAGGGCATGGCGCAAAGATCGGTTCTTGTCACCGGGTGTTCGTCGGGCATCGGCTATGACGCGGCGCATGCGCTGGCGGCGCGCGGCTGGCGCGTCTTTGCCACCTGCCGGGCCGAGGCCGATTGCGCCCGGCTGCGCGACGAGGGGCTGGAAAGCTTTGTGCTGGATTACGCCGATGAGGCCAGCATCGCGCAGGCGGTCGCGGAAACCCTGTCGCGCACCGGCGGCACGCTGGATGCGCTTTACAACAACGGCGCCTTTGCCTGCCCCGGCGCGGTCGAGGACCTGCCGCGCGGCGCATTGCGTGAAATCTTTGAGACCAATCTGTTCGGCGTGCATGACCTGACCGCCCGCGTGATCCCTGTGATGCGCGCGCAGGGCCATGGGCGGATCGTCAACTGCTCCTCGGTGCTGGGGCTGGTGCCGATGACGTGGCGCGGGGCCTACGTGGCCACGAAATATGCGCTGGAGGGGCTGACCGATGTTTTGCGGCTGGAAATGCGCGACACACCCATTGACATCATCCTGATCGAACCGGGGCCCGTCACGTCGAAAATCCGCGTCAACTCGATCCCCCATTTCGAACGCTGGATCGACTGGCAGGCCAGCCCCCGGGCCGCCCAATATCGCACCTCGCTGCGCAAGCGGCTGTATCAGGATCGCGCACCCGACCGGTTCGAACTGCCCCCTGCGGCGGTCAGCGCCAAACTGATCCACGCCCTGGAGTCGCCCCGCCCCCGGGCCCGCTACTACGTCACGACACCCACCCATGCGATGGGCCTGTTGCGTCGGCTGCTGCCGACCGCCGCACTGGACTGGATCATCGCGAAAGGCTGACTTTCGGGTTCGCTTTTGCGGCGGATACAGCTATTTCGCGACCAACAGGGCAAACCCGCGATCCCGCGCCGCCCGCGCGCAAACCCTCTTGGACCCACAGAATTGGAGCACCCATGGTCGTATTGAACAAGATCTACACCAAAACCGGGGACCACGGCGAAACCGCGCTGGGCGATGGCAGCCGCGTGGCCAAACACGGCATGCGCGTCACCGCCTATGGCACCGTGGACGAGGCCAACGCCACCGTCGGCCTGGCCCGGCAACACGCCAGCGGCGAGATGGACGCGCAACTGGCCGCGATCCAGCACGACCTTTTCGACATGGGCGCGGACCTGTGCCGGCCCGACCTGCACAAGGACGCCGAGGCCAAGCATCCGCCGCTGCGCATCGCCGCCTCGCAGGTGGCCCGGCTGGAGGCCGAGATCGACGCGATGAACGCCAATCTGGAACCCTTGCGCAGCTTTACCCTGCCCGGGGGATCGGCGCTGTCCGCGTACCTGCACCTGTGCCGCACCGTCACCCGCCGGGCCGAGCGTGAGACGGTCGAACTGGCCACGATGGAATCGGTCAACCCGCTGGCGGTGAAATACCTCAATCGTTTGTCGGACTGGTTTTTCGTTGCCTCGCGGGTCGCCAACGACAACGGCAAATCCGACGTGTTGTGGGTTCCCGGCTCGACCCGCTGAAGCGCGGCGCAAACTGCGCGCCCCGGCCCGCCACCATCGGCCGCCGGGCGCGCGAATCCCCTGCGCAACAATCGAAAAGCGGGAAACGCGGCGTCGAAACTTCCTGTCGCGGCGATTTTGATCTGTTTTCCCGGTTTCAGACCCGCTAACACGTTGGCCAGCGACTGAACGGCCCCGCACCTTGCCGGGCCCGACAAAGGAGAGACACGCAGATGAAGGTTCTTGTGCCTGTAAAACGCGTGATCGACTACAACGTGAAGGTTCGCGTCAAAGCGGACGGCACGGGGGTCGATCTCGCCAACGTCAAGATGTCGATGAACCCGTTCGACGAGATCGCCGTGGAAGAGGCGATCCGTCTGCGCGAGGCCGGCAAGGCCGAGGAAATCGTCGCCGTTTCGATCGGCGTCAAACAGGCCCAGGAAACCCTGCGCACGGCGCTGGCGATGGGGGCGGATCGCGCGATCCTGATCGTCGCCGCCGAAAACGTCCATGACGACATCGAGCCGCTGGCCGTCGCCAAGCTGCTGAAGGCGGTGATCGACGAGGAACAGCCCGGCCTGGTGCTGGCTGGCAAACAGGCGATCGACAACGACATGAACGCCACCGGCCAGATGCTGGCGGCGCTGCTGGGCTGGTCGCAGGGCACCTTTGCCTCGGGTCTGGACATCGAGGGCGATCATGCCCTGGTCACCCGCGAAGTGGACGGCGGCCTGCAAACGATCAAGGTCAAGATGCCCGCCATCGTCACCGTCGATCTGCGCCTGAACGAGCCGCGCTATGCGTCGCTGCCCAACATCATGAAGGCCAAGAAAAAGCCGCTGGATGAAAAGACGCCCGCCGATTACGGCGTGGATGTCACGCCGCGGCTGAGCGTGCTGAAAACCGCCGAACCGCGCGAGCGCCAGGCCGGTGTCAAGGTCGCCTCGGTCGACGAGCTGATCGCGAAACTCAAAGACGAAGCGGGGGTGCTGTAAGATGGCCGTTCTTCTTCTTGCCGAGGTCTCGGGGGGGGCGTTGCAACTGGACGCCACCGCCAAGGCCGTGACCGCCATCAGGGGCTTGGGTGAGGTTACCGCGCTGTGCTGCGGGGCCCATGCCAAGGATGCCGCCGCCGCCGCCGCGAAAATCGACGGTGTGGCCAAGGTGCTGTGCGCCGAGGATGCGATCTATGGCCACCGCCTGGCCGAGCCCACCGCCGACCTGATCGTGTCGCTGGCCGGGGACTATACGCATATCGCGGCCCCTGCCACGACGGACGCCAAGAACATCATGCCCCGCGTTGCCGCGCTGCTGGATGTGATGGTGATCACCGATATCGTGGGCGTGGTGGATGCCGATACCTTCGATCGTCCGATCTATGCCGGTAACGCGGTTCAGACGGTCAAGACCGCGGACGCCAAGAAGGTGCTGACGATCCGCACCTCGACCTTCGAGGCCGCGGGCGAAGGCGCCGCCGCCCCGGTCGAGGATGTGGCCGCCGCCGCCAACCCGGGCCTGTCGGAATGGGTCAAGGACACCGCCGCCGAAAGCGACCGGCCGGAACTGACCTCGGCCGACGTGATCGTGTCGGGCGGACGCGGGGTCGGATCCGAAGAGGATTTCCACCTGATCGAGAAGCTGGCGGACAAACGGGGCGCCGCGGTCGGCGCCTCGCGCGCCGCGGTCGATTCGGGCTATGCGCCGAACGATTGGCAGGTGGGCCAGACCGGCAAGGTCGTCGCGCCCGAGCTTTATATCGCCGTTGGCATCTCTGGTGCGATCCAGCACCTGGCGGGGATGAAGGATTCCAAGGTCATCGTGGCCATCAACAAGGACGAAGAGGCGCCGATCTTCCAGGTTGCCGATTACGGACTGGTGGCGGACCTGTTCGACGCCGTGCCCGACCTGATCGAAAAGCTCTGACCGCCGGCCACGCCGCCGCGACCGATACCGTGACCCGGAAAGGCCCGCCCCTGGCGGGCCTTTCTGTATCCCGCCCGCCTCACAATGCCAGGTCGCGCAGCACCGGGGTCAGGGCATCAGCGATCTCGCGATGCACCGCCGGGCCGGGCAAGGCCGCGGCGGCGTGGGCGTCCATCTCGGAAAAGATCATGCCTTCGGTGCCCTCTTTCAGGGCCGCGGGGCTGGCGCGCACCTCGACCACGCGGCTGAAATAGGGGCGCACCGTGTCCAGCATATGCGGGGTAATGAACAACGGCTCTTCGCCCAGAACGTCCGCTGGACCGGCGGACAGCCATAGCAGGATCTTTTCCCCCGGCATGCGCACGGCCAGCATCCGCATCCGCGCCTGCCAGGCCATCTGCAACTCTGCCACCACGATTTCGAACGCCGTGGCAGAGTGGGACTTGAGCGCGCCCAACATGTGGCGGGTAAAATGGAACTCGGTGAAATCGACCCCTGGATACAGCGCCTTGAGCATCGCCGAAGCCCGCAGAAAGCGGTCGTTGCGGCGTGGATGCACCATGTAAAACCGGTTCGACATGTTCTGCGCGCCCATCGCCTGAACCACCGTCACCGCGGCCCCGGCCGCCACATCGGCCACTGCGGTATCGTTGACAAAGACATCCAACCCGGCGTTCACACAGCCCAGGTTCACCATCGCCAGCCCAAGGTCATCCTCGACAAGCTTGGGGAAAGGTCTGGCAACGAACCGCCCATAGGTTTCGGTCCCGCCGATCATGGCGCAATAGGGCCGGTCCAGCGCCCGCTTGGGCCCCCGGAACAGCAATTTGGAATTTCCGTATCGGCACGGGAAATAGCTCAGGGCCCCGGCGCCCGGATTGGCAAAAGTCATTTCACCCACTCGCATTTTCGACTCACCCAGCCAGAGGGTGACCGCACCGGGTTTCCAAGTTGCTAAAGGTGGCATTTTAGACATCCCAAGCCCCTTGCGCGCGGCCCGGACCGCACCTTAAGGTCGCCTCAAAGGCGCGAGGGAACCCATATGGATATCAAGACGGTCGGGGTGGTCGGCGCAGGCCAGATGGGCAATGGCATCGCCCATGTCTTCGCGCTTGCAGGCTATGATGTGGTGCTAAACGACATATCGGTCGATGCGCTGGGACGCGCACTTGCCCTGATTGCCAAGAACATGGATCGCCAGGTCAGCCGCGACAAGATCTCCGAGGCGGACAAGGCGGCGGCGCTGGCGCGTATCTCGACCACCACGACGCTGACCGATCTGGGCCAGACCGACCTGATCATCGAGGCCGCGACCGAACGCGAAACCGTCAAGACCGCGATTTTCGAGGATCTTCAGCCCCACCTGAAACCCGAGACGATCCTGACATCGAACACCTCGTCGATCTCGATCACGCGCCTGGCCAGCCGGACAGACCGGCCTGAAAAATTCATGGGGTTTCACTTCATGAACCCGGTGCCGGTGATGCAGCTGGTGGAGCTGATCCGTGGCATCGCCACGGACGAGCCGACCTATACCGCACTGCACAAGGTGGTCGAAAAGCTGGGCAAGACCGCCGCATCGGCCGAGGATTTCCCCGCCTTTATCGTCAACCGCATCCTGATGCCGATGATCAACGAGGCGGTCTATACCCTGTACGAGGGCGTCGGCAACGTGAAGTCGATCGACGAGTCGATGAAGCTGGGCGCGAACCATCCGATGGGGCCGCTGGAACTGGCCGACTTCATCGGGCTGGACACCTGTCTGGCGATCATGAACGTCCTGCACGAGGGGCTGGCCGACACCAAATACCGCCCCTGCCCGCTGCTGACCAAATATGTCGAGGCCGGCTGGCTGGGCCGCAAGACCGGGCGCGGCTTTTACGACTATCGCGGCGAAGTCCCGGTGCCCACCCGCTAGAGCGGCCGAGCGCCGCGATGGGGACATGGGGGCCCTCGCGGCGTCTTCTTGGTCCCGATACCCAAACCGGCCCGAGGCACCAAAGGCCCGCGCCGCAGGCCCGGAATTCGGGGGCGGTCAGGTCAGCGCAAGGGTGCGCTGTCTCAACCAGGCGACAAACCCGCGCGGATCGCCGGCCCAGGCCTCGATGGTGTCGCGGCCGATGCGGGGGCCCACGATCGGCGCCTGGGGCCGGTTCAACGCATGCACAACCTCGTGCAGCAACAGCCCCTGCCGCAGGGTCGGCGAAATCCGGTTGGCCATCTGATACCAACGCGAATTGGAACCGGGAAAGCGGATCGGAACCACCTCGGCGGCAGAGCGTTGGATCAGCTTGGCGGTAAAGGGGTTCCACTCGGCCTCGATCGCGGGGCCGAACATGGTTGCAGAGGACGCCACGACCCCCGACGGAAACAGCACGATCGCGCCGCCCCCGGCCAGATGGTCCATCGCCTGGCGGCGCATCTCCAGGTTCTTGGCCAGGGCGCCATCCTCGTGCGGGAACGGGACCGGGATCATGAACCGCTCGATCTCGCCCACACCGGTCAGCAGCGAGCGGGTCAGGATCTTGTAGTCGGTGCGCACCCGCCCCACCAATTCGGCCAACACCATCCCGTCGACCAGACCATGGGGATGGTTGGCCACGATCACCAGCGGCCCTGTCGCAGGGATGTTGGCCAGTTGCACATCCGGCGTGCGCAGGTCGATCCCCATCACCAAAAGCGCCTGTTTCCAGAACGCCTGGCCGTCGGGCACGCCCAAGGCCTCGAACCGGCGAATTCGGCGCAACAG
The DNA here is from genome assembly GCA_016938875.1 of Paracoccaceae bacterium. GTDB lineage: Bacteria > Pseudomonadota > Alphaproteobacteria > Rhodobacterales > Rhodobacteraceae > Rhodovulum. Next base: position 27,638 of record JAFGTV010000042.1, on the reverse strand, counting down.
CGTCAGCTTGCCGGTCAACAGCTCCATCGCCTGGATGCTGCGCACCTGAAGCGGGTTGGAAAACGTGTTGGCATAGGACAGCCGCCGCCCGTCATAGGGCTGTTCGGCCAAAAGGCTGCCGTCGCCCTGCCCGGCCAACTCGGCGCGGCCCTGTGGACCGGCGGCCTGCGTGCGGGATGGGGTTTCCACCTGCATTGTCCCCGGGGGCCCCGGCTACATGTCTTCGCCGAAACGCGCGGCCACCAGGCGTTCCAGCGCGGCGGCCAATTGCGGGGCCTCGGGGCCGCGGGTCGTGACCTCGATCGTCGTTCCCTTTGAGGCCGCCAGCATCAAAAGCCCCATGATCGAGTCCCCCTCTGCGCTCTGCCCATCGCGGCTGACCTCGGCCCGGGCATCAAAACCCTCGACGCATTCGACGAATTTCGCCGAGGCGCGCGCATGCAGGCCCTTTTCATTCACGATCTCCAGGCTGCGGGTCACGCTGTCACTCATCCTCGGCCTCTTTTCACAATCCATCAGCGTCAAAGCTGTCGATATATTTCCGCCCGGCGATCAGGGCGCGGGCGGCGGCGTCGGGCACGCTCATGTTGCGGGACTTGGCCAGCTTGATCAGCATCGGCAGGTTCGCCCCATAAAGGATCTTGCGGTCGGTCGGGGTGCAGGCCCGGATCGACAGGTTCGAGGGCGAACCGCCGAACATGTCGGTCACCACGACCACGCCCTGCCCCTCGTCCACCGCATCCGCGGCGCGGCAGATCTCTGCCTGCTTGGCGGCGCGGTCGTCATCGGGCCCGATCGAAATCGCGCGCATTCCCGGCTGATGGCCCACCACATGTTCGACCGCCGCAAGATATTCCCGCGCCAATCCACCATGTGCGACGATCACGATGCCGATCACGCGCCCGTTCCCGATCCCATCGCGGGCGCGCCCTGCGTCCGCCGTTCCAATTCTCTGTGCCTTATAGACACCTGCCACCCGGCGGTCGCAAGCCGGTTTCCCACCGCCTCGGCCACCGCGACGGATCGGTGTTGTCCCCCGGTGCAGCCAAAGCCGATCGAGATATGGCAGCGCCCCTCTTCGCGGTGGGCCGGCAACACAAAGCCCACCAGGTCGGTCACCCGGTCCAGAAAGCCGTCATAGCGCGGATCCCCGGCAACGTGCGCCGTCACCGCGGGGTTGCGACCATCAAGGCTGCGCAGGGCGGGCTCCCAATGGGGATTGCGCAGGAACCGACAGTCAAAGGCCATGTCCAGACCGTGCGGCAAACCGCGCTTGTAGGAAAACGAATTGAGCGAGACCGCCAGCGCCGCCGCCCCGGTGCTGAACCGCTCGGCCATTTCGGCGCGGAACTCGTGGATGGTCAGGTCAGAGGTGTCGATCAGGATCGTGGCCAGATCGCGGATCGGCATCAAGATGTCCAACTCGCGCGCCACCCCCTGATCCGGGCTGTCGGCGGGGGCCACCGGATGGCGGCGGCGCGTTTCCGAAAACCGGCGCAGCAGCACCTCGGGGCGACAGTCCAGATACAGCACCTCGGCCTCGACCGGGCCGGACGAAAGCCGGGTGATCAACGCGGCCAGGGCAGCGGCGGAAAAGTCCCGGGTCCGGGTATCGACCCCCAGCGCCAGCGGCGGCCCGGCGGGGGGACCATCCAGCAAGCGCGGGATCAAGGACAGCGGCAGGTTGTCGATCGCCTCGAACCCCAGATCCTCCAGCACGTTCAAAGCGGTCGAGCGCCCCGCCCCCGAAGCGCCGGTCACCAGCACGACACGCTGCATCGCGCGGGGGACGTCGGGATCGGTCTGGAACGGGTCTGGCATCAGTCGCTTCGGCCATGGATCAGGTGTTGCAGGATCGCTGCCGGGAAATATGGCTGATCCACCCGGTGAAGCAAGGGCACGGAGCGATCAAGAAATCGCGCGACCCGGTGGGGCGGCAGGCGATCTGTCTCGGGCTGGTCCAGATCGACGGCCAGCGCGACCGGGGCCTGGGGCAGCGCGGGGGCATGCAAAAGGCCCACGAACCGCCCCTCGATCCGGCCAACGATCGCGGCAGGCGCACTGGCAATCAGGCCGGGGCCATCGGGGGTCGGCATCAGGACGGTGCGATCATCGGCAACCAGGCAGGCACCCAGCCCCATCAGTTGCAGCGCCAGCCCGGACTTGCCCGCCCCCGAGGCACCCAGGATCAGCACCCCGCGCCCGTTCAGCGCGACGCAACTGGCATGAACGATCAGGGGTGTGTGCGCGCCCATCGCCGCGCCGTATCAGAGCGGCAGGCCGACGACAAAGCGCGCGCCCAGCGGGTCAGATGTTACATCGGCCTCGGTCGGGCGGATGTTTTCGGCCCAGATGACACCGCCATGTGCCTCGACGATCTGTTTCGAGATTGCCAGGCCCAGACCCGAGTGGTTGCCAAACTGTCCCGCAGGCCGTTCGGAATAAAAGCGGTTGAATACCTTGGTCAGGGCCTGTTCGGGAATGCCGGGGCCGGTATCCTCGACCACGACCAGCACACGGTTATCACGGGTGCGCGCCCAGACCCGCACCGCATCGCCATCCTCGCAGAACGACACGGCATTGGTGATCAGGTTGACGAACACCTGCGCAAGCCGCGCCTCAAGCCCATGAATGATGATCGGGGTCTCTGGCAGGTCCGAGATGAAATCGACACCCTTCTGGCGGGCTTCGTGGCCGAGATGCTTGGACAGGTTCATCAACAGCTTCAGCAGGTCAAAGGGCTCTTCCTCTTCCTTGACCAGTTCACTGTCCAACCGCGATGCGTTCGAGATGTCGCTGACCAGCCGATCCAGCCGCCGCACATCGTGGTCGATCACATCCAGCAGTTTTTCACGCTGATCCTCGCGCCGTGCGACGCGCATCGTGCCAGTGGCAGAGCGCAGAGAGGCCAGCGGGTTCTTGATCTCGTGGGCCACGTCGGCGGCGAATTGTTCGTTCATGTCGATCCGGTCATACAGTGCGGCGACCATGCCCCGCAACGCGCCTGACAGGCGCCCGATTTCATCGGGGCGCGCCGTCAGGTCGGGAATGCGCACGCGGCTCGGGCTCATCTTGCGGGCGTTGCGATCGCGCCCGATCTCTGCCGCGGCGGCCAGGTCGGACAGCGGGTTGGCGATGGTCGAGGCCAGCACCAGGCTGAGGCCGATCGAGACCAGGATCGCGATCACGAACATCTGCAAGACCTGCTCGCGCTCGATACGGACCAGCCAGTCGATCTCGCCGCTGGCAGAGGCAAGGGCCACCACCCCGATGGGACGGCCATCCTGCAGGATCGGCGTGGCGACGGTGAACGCGGTTCGCCCCTCGGCGTCGACGCCGGTCTTTACCACGGTTCCGACCATCAACGCCTGGGCGACCTGGTCTTTCATCCGCATCGCCTCGTCTCCGGCGACATCCCCGGGTCCATCGGGCCCGGCAATACTGGCCAGCCCTTCCCAGATCATGTTCAGAAGGTCGGTGATGATCGTGACGCGTTGTTCCTCGCCCACGGTGGCGCCGACCGGGGCGGGCCGCTGGCGACCCGTTGCCGATGTGACCAGCCGTTGACCGGCGTCATAGACGAACGCCTCCAGCCCCGGCGCCAGGTCAATTCCTGCCAACGTGCTAGGGGCATCCAAACCGTCGCCCGTTGCAAGATCGACCGGCACACCCGAGGCCATCTGCGCCTCGAATACATCGGCGACCAGTTCAGCCTCTGCGACCAGTCCGTTTTCGCGCTGGGTCACCAACCCGTCACGCGACGGGTTGAGATACAGAACCCCCGAGATCAGGACGATCTGTGCCAACAGGTTGAAGGTTATGATCTTGCGCGCCAGCGGTGAACGGTTAAGCGAGATGAACCCACGCTTTTCGCGACGCACCTGCATCTCGCTGTCGAAACCGCCGAACGGGACGACCCAGTCCTCGCCGAGGACCACGTCGCCGTCATGTGATCGCTTGGTGTCCCGCACGCCCGCCCCCCGTTCAGGGTATCATTCTTCGTTATAGCGGTAACCGATACCATAAAGCGTCTCGATCGCCGAGAATTCATCGTCGGCCTGACGCATTTTCTTGCGCAAACGCTTGATATGACTGTCGATCGTCCGATCGTCGACATAGACCTGATCGTCATAGGCCACATCCATCAACTGATCGCGGCTTTTGACAAATCCCGGGCGCTGCGCGAGGGCCTGCAACAGCAGGAATTCGGTCACCGTCAGCGAGACATCGTTGCCCTTCCACGACACCGCATGGCGCAGCGGATCCATGCTGAGCTGACCGCGGACCATCACTTTGCTGTCCTCGGGCGTGGGGCCGGAATCGGCCGCGATCACCTCTTGGCGACGCAGCAGCGCGCGGATGCGTTCCACCAGCAGGCGCTGGGAAAACGGCTTTTTGACATAGTCGTCAGCCCCCATGCGCAGGCCCAGCACCTCGTCGATCTCGTCATCCTTGGAGGTGAGGAAAATCACCGGCATGTTGGTTTTCTGCCGGACCCGTTGCAACAGGTCCATGCCGTCCATGCGCGGCATCTTGATATCGAACACGGCCATGTCCGGCATGCGTTTACTAAAGGCATCGAGGGCGGACTGGCCATCGTTGTAGGTCTCGACCTCGAACCCTTCAGCCTCAAGCGTCATGGAGACGGAGGTCAGGATATTCCTGTCGTCATCGACGAGCGCGATCCTTGACATCGGCATTTCCCTATACTGCTCTATGTATGATTTTTTCCAGTATTCTTTCCAGTTTACCCCCAGCGAATCAATGTTTATTTGCGAATCACAGGGTCGTGCCGCCCCAAAGCAAGCCGAAAATTACTGATACATTGCTAATTTGCACCACATGGCTGTGCACACCCAGCCCCGCGCGGGGCCATTGTCGCGCGTGCGAACGATGATTGCGCTAACGGTATCGCGAAAGATCAATGATTGCGCTAACGTCGTCCCTCGGCCTGTTGTTTCATGGAAACGTCATGTTATAGCCGCGCCATCGGGATGAGCGTCGGCAAGGAGCACGCGATAATGGAAATCGGACGGGTGAACCCCAAGCAACGCCTGGCGGATCAGGGCATCGAGGGCCTGGGCAAGGTTTTTTACAACCTGATGGAACCGGACCTGATCGAAGAGGCCCTCAAACGCGACGAGGGGCATCTGGGCCAAGGCGGCACCCTGCTGGTAACCACGGGCGAACACACCGGCCGTTCCCCCAAGGACAAGCACGTGGTGCGCACCCCCGATGTCGAAGACACGATCTGGTGGGAAAACAACCGCGAAATGACACCCCAGGCCTTTGACGTGCTGCATGCCGACATGCTGGCCCATCTCAAGGGGCGCGAGGTCTTCGTCGAGGATCTGTATGCCGGCGCCGACCCCGCCAACCGGCTGGACGTGCGTGTGATCACCGAAATGGCTTGGCACGGTCTGTTTTCGCGCCACCTGCTGCGCCGGCCCGACCGGGATGAGTTGGACAGCTATATCCCCGAGTTCACCGTCATCAACTGCCCCTCGTTCAAGGCGGACCCGGCGCGGCACGGCTGCCGCACCCAGACCGTCGTCGCGATGAACTTCGCCAAGAAACTGATCCTGATCGGCGACACCGAATATGCCGGCGAGATCAAGAAATCGGTCTTTACGCTGCTGAACTACCTGCTGCCGGATCGCGGCATCATGCCGATGCACTGTTCTGCCAACCACGCGCCCGGCAATGCGGTCGACACGGCGGTCTTCTTTGGCCTGTCGGGCACCGGCAAGACCACGCTTTCGGCCGACCCCGCGCGCACCCTGATCGGCGATGACGAACATGGCTGGTCCGACACCGGCACCTTCAACTTCGAGGGCGGCTGCTACGCCAAGACGATCAACCTCAGCCCCGAGGCGGAACCTGAAATCTACGCCACCACCGGCACATTTGCCACAGTGGTCGAAAACATGGTCTACGACCCGGAAACCCGGGCGCTGGATTTCGCCGATGACAGCCTGACGGCGAACACCCGTTGCGCCTATCCGCTGCACTATATCTCGAACGCCTCGGATACCGCGCAGGGCGGGCACCCCAAGAACATCATCATGCTGACCTGCGATGCCTTCGGGGTGCTGCCGCCGATCGCGCGACTGACCCCGGCGCAGGCGATGTATCACTTCCTGTCTGGCTTCACCTCCAAGGTGGCGGGCACCGAAAAGGGCGTGACAGAGCCCGAGCCGACGTTCTCGACCTGCTTTGGCGCCCCGTTCATGCCACGCCGCCCCGAGGCGTATGGCAACCTGCTGCGCGAAAAGATCGCCAAGCATGGCGCGACCTGCTGGCTGGTGAATACCGGTTGGACGGGCGGGGCTTATGGCGCTGGCTCGCGGATGCCAATCAAGGCGACCCGCGCGCTTCTGGCGGCGGCGCTTGACGGCTCGCTCAACGATGCCGAGTTCCGCAAGGATCCCAACTTTGGCTTCGACGTGCCGCTGATGGTGGAGGGCGTGCCCGAGGTGCTGCTCGACCCGCGCCGCACCTGGGCGGACCCAGAGGCCTACGATGCGCAGGCCAAGAAACTGGTGAACATGTTTGCCGCCAATTTCGAGCAATACCTGCCGTTCATCGACCAGGACGTGAAAGCCGCCGCACTGGGCTGACCCGGCGCGCCGCGAATACCCAAAGGCCCGGTCGCTCGACCGGGCCTTTTTCGTTCCGCTTCTTCTTAGCTTGAATATCCAAAGACCGGAAACGCCCCCAGGGCAAAGCGCGTGGCGCTCAGCCCATCACCCCCTTGCGCACCAGGTTGACCGCCGCCAGCGTCAGGATCACCAGCGTCGCCTTGCGAAAACGGGTCGGGTCCAGCCGGTCCTGCACCCGAAACCCCACCCACATGCCTGCCGCCGCCGGGATCACCAGGGCGGCCGAAAACGGCAGGCTCTGGGCATTCAGCACGCCAGACCCCAGATGCGCGGCCAGCAACATCACCGCGCCGATCAGGAACACCACCCCCTGGACCCGGACCATTTCCATCTTTTCGGTGTTGAAGCTTAGCAAATAGGCGATCACCGGCGGGCCCCAGACCCCCGAGATCCCGCCGAAAAATCCACCCACCAGGCCCATCGCCACCTCGGCCCGCGCGCGGTGACGCGCGTGCAGAATCAACTGCCAGCCGACCAGCTGCGACAGGGTGAACGCCGCAATCGGCACGCCCAGCAGCAGATACATCACCCGGTCGGGCAGCACCGCGACCAGGGGCGCGCTGGCCCCGATCGCCAGCACCACACACCCGATCAACAGCCAGTATTTGCGCACCGATCCCAGCGCCGCGCCGACGCCTTGGCGAAACGCCTGGGCGACGTTCAGCAACAGCGTCGCCAGGATCAACCCCGCCAGCGCCTGATCGGCCGGCAAGAAGCTGGACAAGCCAGAGATCAGGATCATCGGCAGCGCAAAGCCCACTGCCCCCTTAACGAACCCCGCAAAAAGCGCGACCATGGCCGCCGCGACGAAGAGTTGAGGGTCGAGCCCGAAAATCACAGCGCAAGTCTCCTGTTTGCTGGCCCAGCCTATAGCGCGCCTGGACCCGCGCCGCAGCGCAAAAATGGAGGCGGTCATTATCCTTCAAAAAGCCATACTGAATTGAATTTTTGTTGCGCTGCACCTGCGAAGGCCCTATGTCACCCCCAGCCGCAAAAAGGAGACGTTTCATGCCCCATGACGGTCAGGACATGCCCGCCGCGCAAAGCGCGATCTTCCCCAACCTGCTGGATCTGACCGGCGCGGCGATGCCCCCGGTCGAGGCGATCCTGGCCACCGCCCAAGAGGCGATGCGCGCCAAGGTCACCGAGGGCGACCGCGTTTCGGGTCGGCTGATCGAAACCCACCAGACCGCCGCGCACGGGCTGGCCTGGCTGGCGACCTATGCCCAGGCCTTGCGCCAGATGCAACGCTGGGCCCAGCGGATGCAGGAGGAGGGAAAGTTCGGCGAGGTCGAACAACTGATCCACCAGATCGCCTTTGCCGAGTACCTGCTGCAAATCCAGGGCGGCATCCCGATGAGCCAGGGAGAGATTGTCCGCCTGCAGGATATCGGCGTCTCGGCCGAGGCCCAGGCCGGGCTGAACACCGCCGAGATCACGGCCCTGACCCAATGCGGCAATTCCCAGACCGCCCGCGCACGCCTTGTCGCGTTGATGCAGGAACAGGCCGCCAACCTTACCGTCGGCGCCTCTGGCCTGGATGACGAGCTGGAGATGATCCGCGAACAGTTCCGGCGGTTCACCCTCGACCGGGTGGATCCCAGCGCCCATGAGTGGCACCTCAAGGACGAGCTGATCCCGATGGAGATCATCGAAGAGATGGCCGAACTGGGCGTGTTCGGGCTGACCATCCCCGAGGAATACGGCGGGTTCGGCCTGTCCAAGGCCTCGATGTGCGTGGTGTCCGAGGAACTCTCGCGCGGCTATATCGGTGTGGGCAGCCTGGGCACCCGGTCGGAAATCGCCGCCGAGCTGATCCTGTGCGGCGGCACCGAGGAGCAGAAACAGCACTGGCTGCCCAAGATCGCCAGCGCGGAAATCCTGCCGACCGCGGTCTTCACCGAACCGAACACCGGCTCTGACCTGGGCGCGCTGCGCACCCGCGCGGTCAAGGTCGGCGACGATTACGAGGTGACCGGCAACAAAACCTGGATCACCCACGCCGCGCGCACCCATGTGATGACCCTGCTGGCGCGCACCGATCCCGAGACCTCGGACTACAAGGGTCTGTCGATGTTCCTGGCCGAAAAGACGCCGGGGACCGATGAAAACCCGTTCCCGACCGAGGGTATGACCGGCGGCGAGATCGAGGTTCTGGGCTATCGCGGCATGAAGGAATACGAGCTTGGCTTTGACAGCTTCAAGGTCAAGGGCGAGAACCTCTTGGGCGGGGTCGAGGGCCAGGGCTTCAAGCAGCTGATGCAGACGTTCGAATCCGCCCGCATCCAGACCGCGGCGCGCGCCATCGGCGTGGCGCAATCGGCGCTGGACGTGGCGATGCGCTATGCCCAGGACCGCAAGCAGTTCGGCAAACCGCTCATCGCCTTCCCGCGTGTTGCCGACAAGCTGGCGATGATGGCGGTGGAAATCATGATCGCCCGACAGCTGACCTATTTCGCGGCGTGGGAAAAAGACCACGACCAGCGCTGCGACCTGGAGGCCGGGATGGCCAAGCTGCTGGGCGCCCGCGTCGCCTGGGCCTGCGCCGATAACGGGCTGCAAATCCACGGCGGCAACGGCTTTGCGCTGGAATACAGCATCTCGCGTATCCTGTGCGACGCGCGTATCCTCAACATCTTCGAAGGCGCCGCCGAGATCCAGGCGCAGGTCATCGCCCGCCGCCTCTTGGGCTAAATCCAACCAACCAAGCGCCCCGGCCCAACGGCCGGGGCGTTTGGCCGTCTACCCGTCCCGCGCCAACCGCTCGACCATCCGCGCCCGCGCGCCAGGCAGGGGCTTGTCCCCCAGCGCCGGGGCCAACCATTTCTCCAGGAAATACCCGGTGGTGCGCAGCCCCTCGGCGATCTCTTCGGCCCGCACCGGCCCCTGTCCCAACAGACAGGGCGGCAGGGGCAGTAACCGGTCCGCCCACGCGCCCGCGCCCTCGGCACTGACCGCACGACCCGTTTTGGGCGACACATGCACCAGATCATCACGTGTGCCCGTCACCGCACAGCGCGACAGATCCAACCCGAACCCCATCTCTTCGAGCAGCGCCAGTTCCCAGCGCAGATAGGCCAGGGGCCAGGCGTCGGCATGTCCCAACAGGTCCAGCAAGGTGATCGAACGGGCATAAAGGGCCGGGTGCGCCTCGCGCTCTGGCAGGGCAAAGGACAACAGCGCGGTGACCGCGTTCAGCCCGGCCAGCGCCCGCGCATCGCCCATGATATCGGCCACGCGCGTGCGCAACGGCTCGACCGTGAAGCTGCCCAGATGATCCTCCAGCCGGGCGCGCCAGGTCACGGCCAGTTGCGTGCCGGGCTGCAAGAGCGGCGCCATTCGCCGACCCGCGCCACCGCGCACCACGCCGGCATGGCGGCCATGGCCCGCGGTCAGGATCTCGACGATGGCCGAGGTTTCGCCATGGCGCCGCATGGACAAAACCGCCCCCTCATCGCGCCATTCGATCATTCCGCCGCGCCCCCGCCTGTTTCTTCTTGGCGAAAATACCCGTTTTCAGGGGGCAAAGTCACGCAAGGCCGGGATCGTCCAGCAGGTGGCGCCCCTCGCGGTCCTCGACCTCGATCACCCACAGATCCGGATCGAACCCGCGTTGCCGGGCGATCGCCGCATCTACCGAGGCCTCGTCCCCCTCAACCAGCGCGCCCCAGATGCGGTCGCCACTGGCCAGATCAAAGCTGCGCTGAAACGCCCGCGCCTGACCATCCAGCGTGTTCAGCTTGACCAGAACCGCGCCCGCCGTGTCATCGCCATGGGCCACCACAAAGGCCGGGATGCCGATCAGGCGCAGCCGGGTCATATAGGCCGAAACCCACAGCTCGGCGGTCAGCCGGGTCATTCGTTCCCGTCGCGGAAATCAAGCCCCATCTCGGAATAGCGCGCCGCCTCGTCCAGCCAGCCGGGACGCACCTTGACCTGCAAGAACAGGTGCACCGGGCGGCCCAGGAACTCGGCGATCTCGGCACGCGCGGCCTGGCTGACGGCCTTGATGGTTTCGCCCTTGTGACCCAGGATGATGCCCTTGTGGCCATCGCGCGCGACATAGATCACCTGGTCGATCCGGGTCGAGCCGTCCTTGCGGTCCTCCCAGTTTTCGGTCTCGACGGTCAGTTGATAGGGCAATTCCTGGTGCAGCCGCAGGGTCAGCTTTTCGCGGGTCATCTCGGCGGCGATCATGCGCATCGGCAGATCGGCGATCTGGTCCTCGGGATACAGCCACGGCCCCTCGGGCAGCATCTCGCCCAGCCAGGTGCGCAGATCGGCGACGCCGAACCCCTTTTCGGCAGAGATCATGAAGGTGCGCACAAAGGGAAAGGCCGCATTCAACTCTTGCGACAGGGCCAGCAGCACCTCGGCCTTGACGCGGTCGATCTTGTTGATCGCCAGCGCTACGGCCTGGTTCGGGCTGATCCGCTCGCGCAGGGTTTCCAGGATGGCATCGACGCCGGGCGTACGGCCGCGGTGGGCCTCGATCAACAGGACCACGACATCGGCATCCGCCGCCCCGCCCCAGGCCGCGGCGACCATGGCCCGGTCCAGCCGCCGGCGCGGACGAAACAGCCCCGGCGTGTCGACAAAGACGATCTGCGCGTCGCCCTCGATGGCGACACCGCGGATCCGCGCGCGGGTGGTTTGCACCTTGTGGGTGACGATCGAAACCTTGGCGCCCACCATGCGGTTCAGCAAGGTGGACTTGCCCGCGTTGGGCTCTCCGATCAGGGCGACAAAGCCCGCGCGCGTCTCAGTCATCGCCCATCTCCATCCGTTCCAAAAGCGCGCGTGCCGCGGCCTGTTCCGCCTGGCGTTTCGCCCCGGCGGTGGCGCGTTCCTCGGCGCCGTTGTCCAGCCGCGCGGCGATGGTGAATGTCGGGGCGTGATCGGGCCCCTCGCGCGCAACCTCGACATAGCGCGGCGGTTGCAGGCCGCGCGCCTGGGCCCATTCCTGCAATGCGGTCTTGGCGTCGCGGGCGTCGGGTTCCACCGCACCGATGCGCGCCCCCCACAGCCGCAGGATCATCGCCCGCGCGGCATCGAACCCGGCATCCTGATAGACCGCGGCGATCACTGCCTCCATCGCGTCCGCCAGCAGCGCCTCCTTGCGCCGCCCACCCGACATCATCTCGGAGCGTCCGAGTTTCAGCACATCGCCAATGCCGATCTCGCGCGCGACATCCGCGCAGGTTTCGCGCCGGACCAGCGCGTTGAAACGCGGCGCAAGCTGCCCCTCCGACGCCGTTTTATCGGCGGCCAAGAGGGCCTCTGCCATCACCAGGCCCAGCACCCGGTCGCCCAGGAACTCCAGCCGCTGGTTGTCCGGCCGTGTCGGGCTGGACAGCGAGGAATGGGTCAGCGCACAGACCAGATAATCGGGCTGGGAAAACGTATGGCCCACGCGCCGTGCAAATGCGGCAAGTTCAACAGAGAGTTTCACGTGCCTACTCGACCGCCTTGAAGAAACGATCCGCCCGCCAGGTCCACACAAAGAACAGCGACCGCCCCGCGGCCGAGAACATGATCCGGTCCGCCCGACCGATCAGATATTCCACCGGCACGAAACCCACCCCCCCGTTGGAGCGCGCATAGCGGCTGTCCTGGCTGTTGTCGCGGTTGTCGCCCATAAAGAAATACTGGCCATCGGGCACGGTAAACACCGGCGTGTTGTCCGAGAAGAACCCATCACGGATGTTCAGGATGTCATGCGACCTTCCCCCCGGCAACGTTTCGACAGCGCGCGTTTTGGTGCAGGAGCCGCCCTCGCCCACCGGGGCATTCTCGCACTGCGGATAATAGCCCATGGGGCCCTGGCGTTGATAGGGTTCCTCGAACTGGCCGGCCGGCGTCAGCCCGACGGGCTGGCCGTTGATATGCAGCACCCCGTCCTTCATCTGGATCGTATCACCGGGCAGGCCGATCAGCCGCTTGATAAAGTCTGACCCGTTGACCGGATGGCGGAAAACCACGACATCGCCGCGTTCGGGGTCCGATCCCAGGATGCGCCCGGTGATCGGGCACATCGCGAAGGGACACGAATAGCGCGAATAGCCATAGGCCATCTTGTTGACGAACAGGAAATCGCCAATCAGCAGCGTATCTTTCATAGAGCCAGAGGGAATCCAGAACGGCTGAAAGAACAGCGTGCGGAAAACGCCGGCGATCAGCAGGGCCCAGACGATCGTCTTGATCGTCTCTGCGATGCCGCCATCCTTTTTCGTGCCTGTCTTCGCCATCTGTACGATCCTGCCTTTGCAAATGCCCCCGCTTCATGCGGGGGCCGGGTGGGGCTGTCAAGGCGACGCCCCGCCCTTGGCGCCTTTAGGCGCAGGGGCGCGCCTCGATCACCACGAAGGCCTGCGCCCACGGGTGATCGTCGGTCAGCGTGACGTGGATGATCGCCTCGTGGCCCGGCGGGGTCATCTGGGCCAGCCGCTCTGCGGCCCAGCCGGTCACCTGCATCACCGGCTGGCCGGTCTCGATGTTCGACACGGCCATATCCTTCCACGCGATCCCCATGCGCAGCCCCGTGCCCAGCGCCTTGGAGCAGGCTTCCTTGGCGGCCCAACGCTTGGCATAGGTGCCCGGCGTATCGGCGCGCCGCTCTGCCTTGCGCTGTTCGATCTCGGTGAACACCCGGTTGCGGAACCGGTCGCCGAATTTCTCCAGCGTTCCGGCGATGCGCTCGATATTGGCCAGATCGGTGCCGATGCCCAGGATCATCGGGGGCCCCGCTGCCCACGGCGCGGCGCACCGCGCACACCCGAACGCATCATCCGCGCACCTCGTCCATCAGGCGGCGCATTTCGGCAATGGCCGGCCCCAGCCCGCGAAAGATCGCCTCGCCAATCAGGAAATGCCCGATGTTGAGTTCCATGATCTGGGGAAAGGCCGCGATGGGCTGCACCGTGTCATAGGTCAGCCCGTGACCGGCATGCACCTCCAGGCCCAGATCATGGGCCAGGGCCGCCATGTCGCGCAGGCGTTCCAGTTCCGCGTCGCGTTCGGCGAACCGGCCCTCGGCGTGCAGGTCGCAATAGGCGCCGGTGTGCAGTTCGACCACCGCCGCCCCGATCCGCGCGGCGGCCTCGACCTGGGGCTGGTCGGCGGCGACAAAGATCGACACCCGGCACCCGGCCTCGCGCAGGGGGGCGATGAAATGGGCCAGGCGGTTTTCGTCCTTGGCCACCTCCAGCCCGCCCTCGGTCGTGCGTTCCTCGCGCTTTTCGGGGACCAGGCAGACCGCATGCGGTTTGTGGCGCAGCGCGATGGACTGCATTTCGGCGGTGGCGGCCATTTCCAGGTTCAACGGCACGCGCAATTCGGCCATCAGCGCATCGATATCGGCATCCGAGATATGCCGCCGATCCTCGCGCAGATGCGCGGTGATGCCATCGGCGCCGGCCTCTTCGGCCAGTTTCGCCGCACGCAGCGGGTCGGGATAGGCCGAGCCGCGCGCGTTGCGCACGGTGGCCACGTGGTCGATATTCACCCCTAGCCGCAGGGTCGTTTGTGCCGCCGCCATCGTCTTACCCTTTCGCCGGCCTCAGCGCCGGTCCTCTGCCTTGGCCGCCTTTCGGCGCAGCTCGGCCAGTTTCTGTTTCAACCGCCCCTTGCGGCGGTTCTGATAGGCCGCGATCAGCGGCACGCTCAGGTAATAGGCCACCAGCCCGGCGATCAGGCCGGGAATGATGCCGCCGACCATGTAGGGCAGAAACACCTCGTGGTAAAACTGCGCCAGCTTGGCCCAGTTCGCCTGATCGTCGGTGAACAGCGCCAAGAGGTTATCCTTGAGGTCCGCCGCCGCCCCCGCGAACTTGCCCAGAAAGGTGGTGTTCATCGTCTCGTCAAACTCGACCCCCAGCAGGAAATGCCCGGTTTTCAAAGAGATCGCCCCGATCGGGACATAGGTCAGCGGGTTGCCGAAAAACGTCGCCAACAGGGCGGCCAGGATGTTGCCGCGCATCAGCTTGGCCAGCAGGCCCGCGATCACGAAATGCAGCCCGAAAAGCGGGGTAAACGCGGTGAAAACGCCCGCAAAGACGCCACGCGCGATCTTTTGCGGGCTGTCGGGCAGGCGGCGCACCCGGTGCGTGATGTAATAAAACGCCCGCCCCCACCCGCCACGCGGATAGACGCTGTCCAGAACGATCTGGCCCAGCTTTCGTTTGTCGCGGCGCTTGAACACCAAGCGGGTCATCCTTTGTGTCGGGCGCGCCTCAGATGTCGCGCTCGGGGTCACGGAACCGTTCTATCTCGGCCACGTCGCTGTCAGCTTCAAGCGCGGTCATGACATTGTGCAAATGCTCGACATCGCGCAGGTCGACCTGAATCAATAGACGGTAAAAATCGGGCTTTTTATCGACGAAAACCATGTCGGAAATATTTGCCTTCTGCTCACCGATCAACGTGCAGATACGACCCAGAACCCCCGCGTCATTGCGAATGGTGACGTTCAGGCCGACCGTGCTGGCCAGCGGGTGCTTGCCCGAATGCCATTGCAGATCGACCCACCGGTCCGGTTGATCCTCGTATTTCGCCAGCACGGGGCAGTCGATGGCATGCACCACCACGCCGCGGCCGCGATAGGTGATGCCCACGATCCGCTCGCCCGGGACCGGCTGGCAGCACGGTGCGCGGGTAAAGGATTGCTCGGGCGACAGGCCCACGACGGCGCGCGCGGCGTCGATCTCGTCGCCGCTGCTGCTGGCCAGTTCGGGATAAAGCGCCTCTACCACGTCCTGGGCGCGCAACTCGGCACTGCCAAGACGCGCCAACAGTTCCGCACCATCGCTCAGGCCAAAGCTCTTGGCGGCGGTTTTCAACGCCTTGTCGCTGGCCTTTTTGCCGACGTGATCGAACGCCACGCGGGCCAGTTCCCGGCCCAGCTTGATATAGCGTTCGCGGTCCTCTTCGCGCAGCGATTTGCGGATCGAGGCCTTGGCCCGTCCCGTCACCACGATGTCGATCCAGGTGCCCTGGGGGCGCTGACCCTCGGCGGTGATGATTTCAACCGACTGGCCGTTTTTCAGGCGGGTCCACAGCGGCACGCGGATGCCGTCCACCTTGGCCCCGACGCAGCTGTTGCCGATGCGCGTATGGATCGCATAGGCGTAATCCAGCGGCGTCGCCCCGCGCGGCAACTTGACCACATCCCCCTTTGGGGTAAAGCAGAACACCTGGTCGGAATACATCTCCATCTTGACGTGTTCCAGGAACTCGCCGTGGTCCTCGGCATTCTCAAAGCGTTCGGTCAGCGCGGCCAGCCATTTCGCCGGATCCACGGCAAACGGGTTCTCGGCCCGCACGCCGTCGCGGTAAGACCAGTGCGCGGCAACGCCGGCCTCGGCGACCTCGTGCATCTGGCGGGTGCGGATCTGCACCTCGACCCGCTTGCCATCGCGCCCCGACACCGTGGTCTGGATCGAGCGATAGCCGTTTGACTTGGGCTGGCTGATGTAATCCTTGAACCGCCCCGGCACGGCACGCCAGCGGCGGTGTATGGTGCCCAGCACGCGATAGCAGTCGCCCTCGCTCTCGGTGATGACGCGAAAGCCATAGATGTCGGACAGGCGCGAAAAGCCCTGTTCTTTCTCCTCCATCTTGCGCCAGATCGAATAGGGTTTCTTGGCGCGGCCGAACACGTCGGCGGTGACGCCCTCACGCGCCAATTCGGTGCGGATATCCTGGGTGATCTTCTGGATCACGTCGCCGGTTTCACGTTGCAGCGTGATAAAGCGGCGGATGATGGAACTGCGTGCCTCGGGGTTGAGCACGCGAAAGCCCAGATCCTCCAGCTCTTCGCGCATCCACTGCATGCCCATGCGCCCGGCCAGCGGGGCAAAGATGTCCATGGTTTCCTGGCTCTTGCGGGCCTGCTTTTCCAGCGGCAGCGACTTGATCGTGCGCATGTTGTGCAGCCGGTCGGCCAGTTTCACCAAGATCACCCGCAGATCCTTGGACATCGCCATGAAGAGCTTGCGAAAGTTCTCGGCCTGCTTGGTTTCCGAGGACGAAAGCTGAAGGTTGGTCAGCTTGGTCACGCCATCGGTCAGCTCTGCGATTTCGCGGCCGAACAGGCGCTCGATCTCGTCAAAGGTGGATTTCGTGTCCTCGATCGTGTCGTGCAACAGCGCGGTCACGATGGTGGCGTCATCCAACCGCTGTTGGGTCAGGATGGCGGCGACGGCGACGGGGTGGGTGAAATATTCCTCGCCCGACCGGCGATATTGCCCGGCATGCATCTCGCGCCCATAGGCATAGGCGCGGCGGATCAGGTCAGCATCTGTTCGGGGATTGTAGTTGCGGACCAACGAGATCAGGTCTTCGACGTCGATCATCTGGTCCGCAAACCTTTCAGGGGACGCAACGGCGCCCTTATTTCTGCCCCTGCGCTTCCATCAGGGCGCGAAGCAGCTTTTCCTCGGACATGTCGTCATCCGAGGGCTTGTCCGGCTCGCCGCCCATCAGCAGGGCCATCGAGTCCTCTTCGGGCTCATCGACCTCGATCTGGGTCTGGTGCGCCTCGATCATACGCTCGCGCAGATCGTCGGCGGACTGGGTTTCCTCGGCGATCTCGCGCAGGGCCACGACGGGGTTCTTGTCGTTGTCGCGATCAATGGTCAGCGCGCCACCCGCGGTGATCTCGCGTGCGCGGTGGGCGGCCAACATAACCAGTTCAAACCGGTTGGGAACCTTATCAACGCAATCTTCTACCGTCACGCGGGCCATGGAGAACTCCGATCCGTTTGGAGGTTGAAGCGTCTTTCTATTGGGTCTCAAAGCCCTTGACAAGGGAGGAAACCCCGGCACACCCCCCCGAAATCGGGCAAATCGCGGCCTTTTCATCCTCTGGCAGGGCCGCAAGCATCTCTTGCGCGGTGATCCCGAGAATCGGATGGCGCCAATCGGGCGCGATTTCGGCCAGGGGAACCAGCACGAATGCACGGTCCTGAAGCCGCGGATGCGGCAGGATCAGTCGCTCGGGCGCGTCGCGGGCCTGAACCTCGGGCGGCAGCTCGCGCCAAGCGGTCTGGGTGTCGGCATCGGGCCGGATCAGCCCGCCCAGATCCAGCAGGTCCAGGTCCAGCGTGCGCGCCGACCAGCGCGCGCCCCGGGTCCGGCCGAACATCGCCTCGATGGCATGCAGCCGGTCCAGCACCGCGTCCGGATCCAGGCCGGTTTCGATCCCGACCACCGCGTTGACGAAATCGGGACCGGCCCCCGCCGGCATGCAGGGGGTGCGATAGAACCGGCTGATCCGGGTGATTCGAATCGGGCCGCGCGCCAACTCTTCGAGCGCGGCAACCAGGGTGCAATCGGGCGTTCCGGCGGGTGACGCGACGTTAGCACCCAGCGCAACATGTCCTTTTGGCTCAGGTTCGGGAAAATTTCTCGATTGCGGCATCCGGCTGTATCCTTAGGTTTCGCAGCATAACTCCGCAGCGCTCTGTATTGCCAGTGTCACGCATTTTTCCGACCACTCATCCCCATCCTGTTGCGGATCTCAATTCCGGAAGGATTCCGAAACATGTTTTACAGAGATGACCGTCTGGCTCTCTTTATTGACGGCTCAAACCTTTACGCTGCCGCCAAGTCCCTGGGTTTCGATATCGACTACAAGTTGCTGCGCCAGGAATTTCTGCGCCGTGGCAAGCTGTTGCGCGCCTTTTACTACACCGCCCTGCTGGAGAATGACGACTATTCCCCGATCCGGCCGCTGGTGGACTGGCTGAACTACAACGGCTTTACCATGGTGACGAAGCCGGCCAAGGAATTCACCGACAGCCAGGGTCGGCGCAAGGTCAAGGGCAACATGGATATCGAACTGGCCGTTGACGCCATGGAATTGGCGCCGCGGGTCGATCACATCGTGCTGTTCTCGGGCGACGGCGATTTCCGTCCGCTGGTCGAGAGCCTGCAACGTCAGGGGGTCCGGGTGTCGGTCGTGTCCACGATCCGCAGCCAGCCGCCGATGATCGCGGACGAACTGCGCCGCCAGGCCGACAACTTCATCGAGCTGGACGAGTTGAAAGAGGTCATCGGCCGCCCCCCGCGCGAACCGCGCCCCGAACCCCAGGACGCCTACGCCGAAAACGATTGACCCGCCGGGCCGGGACAGTCCCGGCCCGCAGCGCCAGCCCAGGACTGTCCCGACCGGGCGATATGCCGCGCGCGTCAGCGCCGCGGCGCCTACGCCCCCGCCGGTCCGGGGGCTGGACGCGGGGCCTGCTTGGGCTTACCTCTTGGCCAACAGGAGATGTGCCATGACCAAGCCCCCCCTTACCCTCTACCTTGCCGCGCCGCGCGGCTTTTGCGCCGGTGTCGACCGGGCCATCAAGATCGTCGAGATGGCGTTGGAAAAATGGGGGCCGCCGGTCTATGTTCGCCACGAGATCGTGCATAACAAGTTTGTCGTGGACGGGTTGCGCGACAAGGGTGCGGTCTTTGTAGAGGAACTGTCGGAATGCCCGGTTGACCGCCCGGTGATCTTTTCCGCCCACGGCGTGCCGAAATCGGTGCCGGACGAGGCAGAGCGGCGCAACATGATCTATGTCGATGCGACCTGCCCGCTGGTGTCCAAGGTGCATCTGGAGGCCGCGCGCCATAACGAGAACGGCAAGCAGATGGTGATGATCGGCCATCGCGGCCACCCCGAAACCATCGGCACGATGGGCCAGTTGCCCGAGGGCGAGGTTTTGCTGATCGAAACCGCCGAAGAGGTCGCCGACCTGACCGTGCGCGATCCCGACCAGTTGGCCTATATCACCCAGACCACCCTGTCGATCGACGACACCAAGGGCGTGGTTGCGGCACTTGAGGCACGCTTTCCCAACATCGAGGGGCCGCACAAAGAGGACATCTGCTACGCCACCACCAACCGCCAGGGCGCGGTCAAGGCGCTGGCGCCCAAGGTGCAAGCGATCCTTGTGATCGGCGCGCCGAACTCGTCGAACTCGCGCCGCCTGGTCGAGGTCGGCGCCTCGGCGGGCTGCGACTATTCCCAGTTGATCCAACGCGCCACGGACATCGACTGGCGCGCCCTGGAGGGCGTGTCGCGCGTGGGTCTGACCGCAGGCGCCTCGGCCCCACAGGTGCTGGTCGATGAGGTGATCGCCGCCTTTGGCGAACGGTACGATCTGACCGTGGAACCCGTCGTCACCGCCACCGAGAGCATCGAATTCCGCCTGCCGCGCATCGTGCGCGAGACGGCCTGAGCCGACATCCCGCGCGCGGCCAGGCCGCCGCTGTCGCGGGGTCTTGCCTGCGCATTGCACCGGAGTGACCATGAAAGATATTCCCCGTTCCGCCTTGATTCTGGGCTTTGCCGGGCTGATCCCGTTCCTTTGGGGGGCTGCCACGGTCGTGTCGCCGGGGCTGTTCGATTTTGCGCTGGCCAACGTGGGACCGCGCTTCATGGGGGTCTACGTGCTGAATTTTTATGGCACGATCATCCTGGCCTTCATGTCCGGCATCCTGTGGGGGTTCGCCACCAAGGCCGAGGGCGCGCGTGCCTCGATCGTTTATGCGTTGTCGGTGATCCCTGCGCTTTGGGCGTTCTTCATGGTCGGCGGCGGGGCAGAAACCAGCATCATCGCGCTGATCGCGGGCTATGGCGGATTGCTGCTGCTGGACGGGTTCTATTGGCGGATCGGGCTGGCACCGTCCTGGTGGATGGCGCTGCGCATTCCGCTGACGGTGATCGTCGCGGCCTGCCTGTGCGTGCCACTGCTGTGAACGGGACCGACCCACAAACCTTGGCCGTCTACGACGCCAAGGCGGCGGAATATTCCCAGATCCACCATGGCGACGCGACCGCCGGGCGGCTGGACGGCTTTGTCGCCACTCTGCCCCCAGGGGGCGCCGTGCTGGACCTGGGCTGCGGGCCGGGCTGGGCGGCGGCGGCGATGCGCGATGCCGGGATGGCCGTAACCGCGATGGATGCCAGCCGCGAAATGGCCCAGGTCGCGCGCGCGCGCCATGGGCTGGATGTGCGGGTGGCCAGCTTTTCCGAGCTCGACGATGTGGCGGCCTTTGACGGGGTCTGGGCGCATTTCAGCCTGTTGCACGCGCCACGCGACGCCCTGCCCGCGCACCTGGCCGCGATCCACCGCGCACTGCGCCCCGACGGGCAGCTTTACCTGGTGATGAAGCTGGGCAAAGGCGAGGGGCGTGATCGGCTGGGGCGGCTTTATACCTATGTCAGCATGGACGAGTTGCGCGCGCTGCTGACCGGTGCCGGGTTCCGCATCGAGGCCGAAGAGGTCGCCCCGACCATGGGGTTTGACGGCACCCCGGACGATAGCGGCTTTATCCGGGCGCGGCGCGATTGACCCGCCCGCCCGCCGCCCCTAAACCCCCGGTTCCACAACAGGGGACGCGGTGATGCCAGAGCTTTTCGCCTATACCGACGGCGCGTGCAGCGGAAACCCCGGCCCGGGCGGCTGGGGTGTGCTGATGCAGGCCCGCGAGGGAGAGACCGTTCTGAAAGAGCGCGAACTGTCCGGCGGCGAGTCCCCGACGACCAACAATCGGATGGAACTGTTGGCCGCGATCAACGCGCTGGAGAGCCTCAAGCGTCCCTCGCGGATCACCATCGTGACCGACAGCACCTATGTAAAGAACGGCGTCACCGGCTGGATCCATGGCTGGAAGCGCAACGGTTGGAAAACCGCCTCGAAAAAGCCGGTCAAGAATGCCGAGCTATGGATGCGGCTGGACGCGGCTCAGGCGGGGCATGACGTGATCTGGGAATGGGTCAAGGGCCATGCCGGCCACCCCGAGAACGAGCGTGCCGATGAATTGGCGCGCGCTGGGATGGCCCCCTTCAAACGCTAGCGTTGCGCGGGCGGCACGGATCGGCCGTCAGTATTTTCCCAAGGAAAAGATCAGCCGTGCGTGACCTCGGCGGACATGCACAGCCGATCCTGCGGGCCCCGAACCCACAGCCGATTATCCGCGCGACACAGCGTTGCGACCTCATGATCCAAGAGCGGCGCATGGGCGCGGAACGAAAAACCCGTCAGCGGCGCGCGGGCGGCGGCGCGCAGCATCATCAGTTGCGCCAGCAGCGGGCCGTGCACCACCAGGCCGTCATACCCCTCGACCGTGCGGCAATAGTCGCGGTCATAGTGGATGCGGTGCCCGTTGAAGGTCAGCGCCGAGTAGCGAAACAAGAGCGTGGGCGAGAATGCCAACGTCTGGCTGTCCTGGGCAGTGGCGGTATCGCGCGGCGGTGTCGGGGGCGGCGTGCCGGGGGCGGGATCGGCGCGATAGACCAGGTCCTGATCCTCGGTCACGCAGGGCTGGCCGCCTTGGGTGACGCGGTGGCGCAGGGTGACAAAGGCCAGCGGCCCGGTGCGCCCCTGTTTGCGGGTCACCGCGTGGATCGTGGTGGTCTTGTGCGCCGGGATGCCCGCGCGCAGGGGGGCGTGAAAACTCAGCCTGCCACCGGCCCACATCCGTCGCGGCAGCCCCAGATCGGGGATAAAGCCGCCGATTGCCGGGTGGCCGTCGCGCCCCAGCTCTGCCGGGGGGCGGGCATCCCAGAAATAGACCTGGTGGAAAAACGGGGCCAGCGGGTCGCCCGCCCCGGGCGGCGGGCCATCCAGCGCCAGCGCCGCATGCAGCGCCGCCGCGCGGGCGGGGTCCATCGCGTCGGTCGTGGTCTGGGTTCTTGCCGTGGTCCGGTCCATGGCCTCACGCTAGCCCCAGCCCCGGCGGGGTGCAACGGAAGGGGCGCGCGCCTAGCGGTCGATCTCGGCCCGCAGTGCGGTCATCAGATCGGTCAGCGCCCCCAGGTTGACCGGATTGATCAGCCACCCCGTTTCGTCGAACTGATCCTTGGTCTGGCCTACCAGAACCTCTGGGCCGGCCAAGAGGCGCGGACGAAACGGCACCAGGCACAGGCGCAGGGCAAATTGCGTGCGCTCGCCGCCGGCCCGTCCGCCGGTCGCCGCCATGATCGCCACCGGTTTGTCCGCCCAGGGGTTGGGTTTGGTCCGGCTGACCCAGTCCAGCGCGTTCTTCAGCACACCCGAGATGGATTTGTTGTATTCCGGCCCCGCGATGATCACCGCATCCGCCGCCGCGATCTGGTCGGCCAGACGTTTCACCGATGGCGGGATACCCTCTTTGGCCTCTAGATCCTCGTCGAACAGGGGCAGCCGCAGGTCGGCCTCGGCGAACTCGGCCGGGTCGAACAGGCGCGCGGCCTCTCGGATCAGTTGCGAATTGTAGGATCCGGTCCTCAGCGAGCCGGAAATCCCCAGAAGTCTGTGTTTGGACATGCGCCCCTCCGTTTGATCATCACCTAAGCCGTCGGGGGGGCGGGGCAAGCGCCGGGTTGCCCCCGGCCCGGGCTTGGCGCAAGTTGCTCCAGACGC
This sequence comes from Paracoccaceae bacterium, assembly GCA_016938875.1. Classification (GTDB taxonomy): domain Bacteria; phylum Pseudomonadota; class Alphaproteobacteria; order Rhodobacterales; family Rhodobacteraceae; genus Rhodovulum. The sequence goes on along the minus strand of JAFGTV010000042.1, from coordinate 4,579 downwards.
ATCAAACGGAGTTTGCGAGATATGCAGCGGCATGGCGGGCGTATCCTGGCCGATCAACTGGTCCTTCAGGGGGTAAAGCGGGTCTTTTCGGTGCCCGGAGAGAGTTTCCTGGCCGCGCTGGATGGTCTCTACGATGCCGGCATCCCCAATATCGTCTGCCGCCAAGAGGGCGGCGCCGCGATGATGGCCGAGGCCTATGGCAAGATGACCGGCGCGCCCGGCGTGCTGTTCGTCACCCGGGGGCCGGGGGCCACGAATGCCGCCAGCGGGTTGCATGTGGCCCGCCAGGACAGCACCCCCATGGTCGTCTTTGTGGGACAGATCGCGCGCGGCGATCGCGACCGCGAGGCGTTCCAAGAGGTTAACTATCGCAGCTTTTTCGGCCCTCTGGTCAAATGGGTGGCCGAGGTCGATCAGACCGAGCGGCTGGCCGAATATATCTCGCATGCGTTCCATGTCGCGACCTCGGGGCGGCCGGGGCCGGTCGTGCTGGCCCTGCCCGAGGATATGCTGAGCGCGTCGGCCGAGGTGGCCGATATCGCCGCCCCCGTCCGCCTGCCCGCCGCCGCCAGCGAGCACCAGATCGGCGCCGTTCTGTCGGCACTCAGCCACGCATCGCGTCCGCTGGTGGTCGTGGGCGGGTCGCAGTGGTCCGCCGGGGCCGCCACCCATCTGGCCAGTTTTGCCGAAGGGTTCGATCTGCCGGTCGCCGTCACCTTTCGCCGCCAGGGGCACATGGACAACCGCCATTCCCACTATGTCGGGGATCTGGGGGTGGGGATGAACCCCAAGCTGGGCGCGCGGCTGGCCCAGGCCGACCTGGTGCTGGCGCTGGGCACCCGGCTGGGCGATACCGCGACCAACGGCTTTACCCTGCTGGACCCGACCCGGCCGGGACCGCGTATCATCCATGTTCATCCCGACCCTGATGAGTTGGGCCGGATCTGGCGCCCCGATCCTGGCATCGCACTGCCCGCGCCCGCGATGCTGACCGCGCTGGCCCGCCTGCCCGGCCATCCCGGCCCCTGGGCCGAGTGGACCGCCGCCGCCCGCGCCGATTACGATGCCTGGTCCAGCCCCAAAGAGACCCCCGGCGCGGTCAAGATGGAACAGGTCATCGCCTGGCTATCGGCCCATCTGCCGGACGAGGCGATCGTGACCAACGGGGCGGGGAACTATGCCGCGTTCCTGCATCGCTATTTCCGGTTCAAACGCTATGGCACCCAGTTGGCGCCTACCTCGGGGTCGATGGGATACGGCTTTCCTGCCGCGATCTCGGCCAAGCTGGAACATCCCGACCGCCCGGTGATCTGCCTGGCCGGCGACGGCTGTTTCCAGATGACGTTGAACGAGATGTCGACGGCGATGCAGCACGGCGCGAACGTGGTGGTGATCGTGGCCAATAACGGGCGCTATGGCACGATCCGCATGCACCAGGAACGGACCTATCCGGGTCGGGTCAGCGGGACCGATCTGGCCAACCCCGACTATCCCGCGCTGGCCCGGGCCTATGGGGGCGACGGCGTGGTTGTGACCGAGCAGTCCGAGTTTCCCGCCGCGATGGACCGCGCGCTGGCGGCGGACCGTCCGTTTGTGGTGGACCTGCGGCTGGACCCCGAGGCCTTGGCCACCGGCTTTACCCTGTCGCAGGCCCGCGCCATGGGCGAAGGGGCCTGACGGTTTCCAGATGCTCTTGCGGTGCCTTTCTGGCATCCGACCAATGGGCCGCGGGGCGCTGAACCAAAACGGGCGGCCCCGCAGGACCGCCCGTTGCAACCTGTCGGCCGCTTATTCCGCCGGGACCGCCTGTGATCCGCGCGGGCGGCCAAAGTGGCGCCGGTTGAGGTGGAACACGAACCACACCATCACGAACTGGATCGCCACCGCCAGCGCCGAGATCGCCCAGAAGGCCGGCGAGAACTTGTCGATCAGCCCGGCGGCCACCAAGCCCTTGTTCAGCCAGAAATGCAGCATCACCGACAACGCCACCCCCGGACAGACCAACGCATAGGCCCCGGCCGAGTTCTCTGTGCCAAAGATGTACTGCCCCCAGTAGCCCTGCCGGTTCATCACCACAAAGCCCAGCAACAGAAACACCACTTGCACCGCCATCAGCCGTGACAGGAATACCAGCGTCTCGACCGCCGCCGTTTCCGCGCCAAAGGTGACGTGCATGCCGTGTTCCTGGCGCAGGAACATGATCCCCAGCACGGTCATGATCGGGATCACCACCATCAGCGTCGGCCCGGATTCGCGCGACGTGCCGTAATGCAGCATCGAGTTGATGCCGGTGATCGCGGCCACCACGCCATAGACCATCGCCGCCACCCCAAAGAAGGTAGAACCGACCAGGCTGATCCCGGCGGTCAACGGCAGCGTGCTCATCGACGACGGCGCGGCAAAGCCGACCGCCACCATCGCCAGCGCAAAGGTCGGCAAGAGTTGGGCGAACGAGTTATGCGCGGTCACGTCGAACACGCCGCCCTTGGTCAGCACCCGGCCCAGGAAATCGCCCAACTGACGCAGCGCCAGCACCCCGATCAGACCGAACGCGATCAGCGCCAGCGGAAAGAGGTATTCCACCACGCTCCACATCCGCGGAACAAAGGCCATGCCGATGACAAAGCCGACATTCACGCTCATCGCCAGGGCCAGCGGCATCGCCAGCAACTGGGATTCCGCGTTGGTGCTGGTCAACTCTTGCCACTGGGCGGTGCCCTTGAGGCGGCGATACTGGGCGATGTTCCAGATCAGCAGCTTGATGTTGTAAAACGACAGGATCGCGATGCCGAGATAGGCGATCACGATCATCCCGCGGGTCAGCAGCCCACCCCCGGCAAAGGCGCGGGCCACATCCTCGAACACCGGGACGGGCTGGCCGGGATGCGCCACCCAAAAGAAAAGATACATGAAGAAGGTCACCGCAAGCCCGCCCGCACCAAGCGAGGCGAGGAAGTAGAGCGGCGAATAGCGGTCCGCAGGCCGCACGAGAGTGGAGGGCATTGGTTGCTCCCATTGATATTCGTAAATTGGAATGTGTTTTAAACCGATATCTGAAATAGTGCAATTGCGTCAATGCGCCGCCACGCGGTCGGCGGCATTAATTCGCCGTTAACCTTGGCCAGGTTCAATGGCGCGATGAAATGGCTTTTGTATATTGGGGTTTTGGTGGCGCTTGGTGCGTGCGACGCGCCGGGGCCGGGATTTGCCGGGCACCCCGCAACCCGCGTCACGGTCGACGGGTCAACCTTTGCCGTGCGCCAAAACGGCGACCGCGCCCAGGCGATTCGTCTGAATGTAGAGCGGCGAAAGGGCGTGATGGCGCGCGCGTTCGCGGCCATGGAACAGGCCACCGGCTGCACGATCCGCCCGGGCACCCTGTCCGGCGATCCGGCGGTGATCTATGCGCAGATCGCGTGCCCCTCGAGCGCGCCGGAATGGGCAAAGGAATGACCCACCCGCTTTTGCAGGAACATGTTGGAGGGGATGTCGGGATAGCCGCCAAAGGCCGCCCGCTCGTGATAGCCCATCGCGCGATACAGGCTCACAGCCTCTGACAGGGCCGCGCCGGTTTCCAGGCACAGGCAGCCCAGCCCGATGTCGCGCGCGGCTTGTTCCAGCTCATCCATCAGCGCCCGACCGATCCCGGTTCCACGCGCATCCCGGTGCACGAACAGCCGCTTGACCTCGCCATACCCGCCCTGATCGACCAGCGCCACACAGCCCACCGGCACGCCGTCCTGCCGGGCCACCATGAACTGGGTGCCCTTGCCCGCCAGTTCCTCGGCGGAAAAGCTGAAGCATTCCTCGGGCGGGAAGACCGCGCGCAAGGCCGCTTCGCTGGCCTCGATCAGGGCGCGCCCCTCTGGCGAAAGCGGGTTCTCGGTTCGGATCGTCACAGCCATTGCCAGCCCCCCGGATGTTTGGCCCGTACCCCAGTTAACCAAGCCCGGCCCGCGGGGGTCAAGGCCGGGGCTGCCGCACCCGCGCGGGGCCCAAAACCCGCAATATCTTGTGGATAACCGCCTAGTTTGGGGCAGATGATGGGTGGCACGCTTGACTCATGACCGCCGCGCCCAAAGGATCAACGGGTAAACAAGGGAATCAGGACAGCGACCCCGTGCGTTTCACCCGCCTCAAGCTCAATGGCTTCAAAAGCTTTGTGGACCCGACCGATCTGGTGATCGCCGAGGGGCTGACCGGCGTGGTCGGGCCCAATGGCTGTGGCAAGTCCAACCTGCTGGAGGCCTTGCGCTGGGTGATGGGCGAAAACCGTCCCACCGCGATGCGCGGCGGCGGGATGGAGGACGTGATCTTTGCCGGGACCGCGACCCGCCCGGCGCGCAATTTCGCCGAGGTCAGCCTGCAAATCGACAATACCGAACGGCTGGCGCCGGCCGGGTTCAACGATGCCGACATGCTGGACATCGTCCGCCGGATCACCCGTGACGCGGGATCCGCCTATAAGGTGGCGGGCAAGGACGTGCGCGCTCGCGACGTGCAGATGCTGTTCGCCGATGCCTCGACCGGGGCGCATTCGCCCGCGCTGGTGCGGCAGGGCCAGATATCCGAGTTGATC
>JAFGTV010000041.1 GCA_016938875.1 Paracoccaceae bacterium | reverse complement strand
GGCTCCCCTGACACATCCGTGGGTGGGTAGCAGCGAGGGAGGGGCGCACGTCGTTGTGGCTTAAGGTTTCTGGCTTGGGAAAGGTCAGGAACCAAAGAAGCGAGTAACGACGTGCGCAATGTGAGGTTATGGCGTGCGCTGCTGGGTGTCGACAAGCGTACGGTGATCGAGGACATCGAGTTCTCCGACGGGGGCGAGGACGCCGAGGTGGTGGTGGCGCGGGTCCGCCCCCGCAGCGGTGTTTCACAGCGTTGTGGGCGCTGCGGAAGCAAGGCGCCCTGGTATGACCGCGGTGAGGGTCCGCGCCGGTGGCGGGGCCTGGATTTGGGGACGGTGCAGGTGCTGTTGGAGGCTGAGGCGCCGCGGGTGAACTGCCCCACGCATGGGCCGACCGTGGTTGCGGTGCCGTGGGCGCGTCATCACGCCGGGCACACGCTGGCCTTCGATGACACGGTGGCCTGGTTGGCGGTGGCCTGCTCGAAAACCGCGGTGTGCGAATTCATGCGGATCGCGTGGCGCACCGTCGGGGCGGTCGTGGCCAGGGTGTGGGCTGACACCGAAAAGACCGTTGATCGGTTCGCAGGGCTGCGCCGGATCGGCATCGACGAGATTTCTTACAAACGCCACCACAAATACCTCACGGTGGTGGTCGATCACGACAGCGGGCATCTGATCTGGGCCGCGGCGGGCCGCGACAAGGCCACCCTGCGACGCTTTTTCGACGCTCTGGGCGCCGAACGGGCCGCGTTGATCACCCACGTGTCCGCCGATGCCGCGGACTGGATCGCCGCCGTGGTGGCCGAACGCTGCCCGGACGCGATCGTGTGCGCGGATCCCTTTCATGTAGTCGCCTGGGCCACCGAGGCGCTCGACACCGAGCGGCGCCGGGCCTGGAACGACGCGCGGGCGCTGGCCCGTAGCGAGCCCAAACACCGCCGCGGCCGCCCCGCCAACGACGCCCCACCCAGGCCCGGGCACGAGCGGGCCCGCAAGCTCAAAGCCGCCCGCTACGCGCTGTGGAAAAACCCCGAGGACCTCACCGAGCATCAAAGCCAAAAGCTGGCCTGGATCGCCAAGACCGACACCCGACTTTACCGCGCATACCTGCTCAAAGAGGGCCTGCGGCATGTGTTTTCGGTCAAAGGCGAAGAAGGCAAAGACGCCCTCGACAAATGGATCTGCTGGGCGCGGCGCTGCCGCATCCCGGTCTTCGTCGAGCTGGCCCGCCGCATCGTTCGCCACCGCGAGGCCATCGACGCCGCGCTCGAGCACGGCCTATCCCAGGCACTGATCGAATCCACCAACACCAAAATCCGGGTCCTGACCCGCATCGCGTTCGGCTTCCACAACCCCGCCGCGCTGATCGCCCTGGCCATGCTCGCCCTCGGCGGCCACCGACCCGCCCTACCCGGCCGCAGCTGACACCCCTACCAGAGCACCTTCCAGGGGTGTCCCTTCCCCGGGCGTTGCCGATTCTGCGCCACCCGCTCGTCGGTGTCCATGTCGTTCCGCCTCGCTGCGCTCGGGGGCTCCACATGGACCCCTCCCACGCGGGCAGCGCCAAGGAGCAACTACCGCGGAAACGACCAAAGAAACATCCAACCGTAACCGGATCCACCCACGGATGCATCAGGAGGACCCTGTTTAGCCGGAGTTTTTGGTAGCGGGTGCGTGACGAAGTGGTAGCGCGGGCGCGGGGATCTGGTAGCGGTCCCCGCGCCCGCGTTCGTTCATGTGGAGTCGGTGTGGTGGCTGTGTCGGCGCATCTTGGGTCCGTCGAGTTGGACGAGCTCTGCGGTGGAAACGATGCGGTTGAGGATGGATTCGGCGATGACGGCGTCGTGTAGG
>JAFGTV010000040.1 GCA_016938875.1 Paracoccaceae bacterium | reverse complement strand
TCCTCTGACGGTGAACCAAGGTCCGGCAAGCCGTCCCGCCGGTGCCCCAACCGGCGCGGGGATGGCGGGCGGGATGCCTCTTGCTTCGGCCTGGCGCGTATCAGCCACGCCGGGGCGGATCACGCAGAAAGGCCGCGCGGCGGATTTTCCAGGCACGGCTGATCTGCGCGTCGGGGTTGTGCCCGGTCAGGTGGAACTTGCCCGCCCCGCTATAAACCTTCAGTTCGCCGGACCAGATGTCGCGCCCGTCACTCAGCAGATCGACGCGTATCTGGTCGAACCCGGCCCCCAGCCTGCGACCAATCCAGATCGCCCGCGCCGCGTTCGCGGACAAACCGCCGACCGGGGGCTGTCAGGGATAACGACCCTGCACGGCCTGAAACGCGGCGTGGCCGCACTGTTTTCGGGGGGGGACTGGGCATTCATGCGAAACCTCGGATCGCAACGCCCCACCCCATCCGCATCGGGTGCCAGCACCTGGGCCGACAGGGCCGCGAACCGGCCCACAATATGCACCAGGCGCGCGATCCGGGTGCCAAAGGTATAAAGCGTCACCTCGTGCAGATTTGCGCCGCAGATCCTCTCCTCGACGAAAATCCGGCGTGGGATGTCGCAAAAGCCCCATTGCGCGCGCATTCCCCCGGGCCTGGGCCAGCCAGCGCAGCGCCGCACATTCCGGTTCCTTGCGGTCATCGCACCCGCCATGGATCAGGAAATTCATGCCACAACGGTGGTGGGCCCTGGCCATCACACCCTGGCACGAAACTGCATCCGGGATCGTCGCCGGGGCTTTCCCTGTCAAAGGACGCGCGCCACCCGCATGTCGGACGGCCGCGTCGCAACCCAATCTTTGACCCCCAGCTTGTCGCAAGATCACCACGGACCGCGGATCATGGTCAAAAACCTTGCGCCATGTGAACGTGTCATTGGCATAACGCGGCAGCGCGGGTGCGGGCACCATCCCGTGGCGCAGTGATCGTTTGGGCATGTGCCGGTTCAACCGAGGATAGCGCAGACCAATCGCGACGTTCAACGCACACGGCGCCAGCGTGCCAAAAGCCCGGCCCAGACCGTGGCTGTGTGCCTCCGCCGTCCCCGCCGCCCCCAGTGTCAGAGCCAGCGCCGATCCCGATGAAAGGCCGACCGCCCGGACGATTGCCCGCATCGCGCCGTCCCATGCAGGTGCACCGGTGCGGGTTTGCCGATCGCGCCGCCGCGATCAGGCGCGGTTCACTCGGCCCATTCCCAGGGCCGGGTGAAATTGCCCAGCAGATGAACCACCGCGGCGTCATCCACCGCGCCCTCGCGCACCAGGCGGGCGACCAGTCCGCGCTTGCGGTCCTCGATCACCTCGGCAACGCGCGCGGCATGGCCCGCCTCGGCCAGGGCCGCATCATAGATCCGCGCGATGGCGCGTTTGCGCAACTCGGGCTTGAACACCTTGCCCACGGCGGTCTTGGGCAACTCGTCCAGGATCTCGATATGCTTGGGGATCGCGGCGCGTTCGTGGATATGGACCTTGGCATACTCCATCAGGTCCGCCGCGGTGGCACTGGCCCCCGCCACCAGTTCGACATAGGCGCAGGGCAGCTCGCCCGCGAAACTGTCGGGCTGGCCGATCGCGCCGACAAAGGCCACGTCGTGATGGCCCGACAGCGCCTCTTCGATCTCGGCGGGGTCGATGTTGTGACCGCCGCGGATGATCAGATCCTTGGCCCGTCCGGTGATATAGAGATACCCCTCGGCATCCAGCCGCCCCAAATCGCCGGTACGCAGGAAACGCCCGTCCGCGAAAAGGCCCAGGTTCTTGGCGTCCTCGGTGTAGGTCGATCCATCATAGACGCCGGGATTGGACACGCAGATCTCGCCCACCTCGTCCACGCCGCATTCGGAAATCACATTGCCCTCGGCATCGCAGTTCAGGATGCGCACCTCGGTATGGGGGAACGGCAACCCGACCGAGCCGATCTTCTTGGCGCCGCTGGGCGGGTTGATCGACACAAGGCAGGTCGCCTCGGTCAGCCCATACCCCTCGCAGATGGTCACGCCGGTGGCCTTTTCAAAGCGGTTGTAAAGCTCGATGGGCAAGGGGGCAGAGCCGGAAAACGCATAGCGCAGCGTCGAGACATCGCCGTCCACCTTGCGCTGCATCAGCGCGGCGATGGCGGTGGGCACCGTGATGACAAAGGTCACGCCCCAGCGTTCCACCAGTTTCCAGAAATTGTCGAACACCCCCTCGCCGCGATAGCCCGCAGGCGTCGGCAACACCACATGCGCCCCCGAGGCCACCACCGACATCATCACCGGATAGGCGGCAAAGACGTGAAACAGCGGCAGCGGGCAGATCAGGATATCGCGCTCGTTGAACAACAGCCGACGGCCCAGCCAGCCGTTATAGATCATCCCCGAAACCTTGTGCTGGGCCACCTTGGGCATGCCCGTGGTGCCGCCGGTGTGGAAATAGGCGGCGATCCGGTCCTCGGTATGGTCGGGGAAATCCAGCGCATCGGCCCGCTCGCGGGCCATCTCGCGGTTGAAATCCAACAGGTCGGCATGGTGCCCGCCGGGGGTCTTTGGCCGGATCAGCGGCACGATCAGCCGCTTGACCCCGGTCAGATAGCGCAGCAGGTCGACCTCAAGCACGGTATCGACACAAGGGGCATGCTTGACCGCCTCGGCGACCTTCTGGGCGATGTCGGTCTTGGGAAAGGCGCGCAGCGTGACCACGACCTTGGCGCCGGTCTCGCGCAGGATGGCGGCGATCTGCTCGGCCTCCAGCAGTGGATTGATCGGGTTGACGATCCCGGCCACCGACCCGCCCAACAGCGTCACCGCCGTTTCGGTGCAGTTGGGCATGATATAGGCCACCACGTCATTCTCGCCCACGCCCAGCCGGCGAAACAGGTTGGCCGCCTGGGTGACACGGCCATGCAACTCGGCCCAGGTCAGCGTCTCGGCGCGGGCGCCGGGATCGGACATCATCTGAAACGACACCGCTGGGCGGTCGGAATGGGCCCGCGTCGTGGCAGTCAGGAATTCATACATGCTGCGCGGCAGTTCGCGCGCGGACCACGCGGACTCGGCCTCGATCGCGTCGCGATCGGCGCGGTTGGCATAGGCTGCCATGATCTCTCCTCCCTGCGGACCGTTTGGATCGGCCCTGCCATCGTTGAGGGACGAGGATGGCGGCAAATGCCACAGGCCGCAAGATGCCGCAGTCCGCCAAAACGTAGCGTCAAGGCAGCAGCGTCAGCGCGGCGTTAGTCCTGGGGGATGCGCAGCACCTGGCCGGGATAGATCTTGTCCGGGTCGCTCAGCATCGGGCGGTTGGCCTCGAAAATCTCGGGATAGCGCGCGCCATTGCCCAGCGTTTTCTGCGCGATGGCCCACAGCGAGTCGCCGCGTTGAACCGTGTGAAACACCGGATCGTGCCCCTCGGCGGCATCCTCGACCTCGGCCACACCCTCGATATTGCCCACCGCCAGCATGACCTTTTCCTTGGCCTCCTGGCTGACGGGGGTGCCCGATACCGTGACCTTGTCGCCCTCGACGCTGATTTCCAGCCCCTCGGCCTGCAGGCCCAGATCGGCGATTTCCTTGTTCAATTCCTCGGCGCTGGGGGCCTCGGCGGCCTCGGCGCGGCCGGTCAGCCGTTTGCCCGCCCCCTTCACGAATTTCCACAGACCCATCGGATTTTCCTCCACGTCACTTACTCACACGCGCAAAGGCTAGACCGATCCATGGCTCAAGGGAACGAAAAGAATGCAACTCAGGCGGCGGTGTCTATCCCGTCGGTGAATTGCAGCCGCGCCAGCCGCGCATAAAGCCCCCCTTCGGCGACCAGCGCCTCGTGGGTGCCCTCGGCCACGATCCGGCCCTGGTCAAAGACCACGATCCGGTCGGCCTTTTTCACGGTTGCCAGGCGGTGCGCCACGATCAGCGTCGTGCGTGTCGCGGCCATCTCGTCCACCGCGTGCTGCACCGCGCGTTCGGATTCCGCATCCAGCGCCGAGGTCGCCTCGTCCAGCAGCAGCACGGGCGCGTCGCGCAGGATCGCGCGGGCGATGGCGATACGCTGTTTCTGGCCGCCCGACAGCATGATACCGCGCTCGCCCACATAGGTCTCATAGCCCTCGGGCAGCGCGCTGAGGAAACCGTGGGCGGCCGCGGCGCGCGCGGCGGCCTCGACCTGGGCATCGGTGGCCTCGGGACGGCCAAAGCGGATGTTTTCCCGCGCCGTGGCGGCAAAGATCACCGGATCTTGCGGTACCAGCGCGATATGGTGGCGGAAGGTGGCCCGCGTGGTATCGCGCAGATCCACACCGTCCAACAGGATACGCCCCGCCTGCGGATCGTAGAACCGCAGCAGCAACTGGATGATCGTCGTCTTGCCCGCCCCCGACGGGCCGACAAGCGCCACGGTTTCGCCCGGCCTGACATGCAGGCTGATGCCGTTCAAGGCCGCCGTTTCTGGCCGCGAGGGATAGTGGAAGGTCACATCCTCAAACCGGATATCGCCACGCACCGGGTTGGCCAGCGGCCGGGGCTGGGCGGGATCGGTCACCGCGTCCTGCGCGTGCAACAACTCGACCAGCCGCTCGGTCGCACCGGCGGCGCGCTGCAATTCGCCCCAGACCTCGGTCATGGCGCCAACGGCCCCGGCGACCATCACCGAATAGATCACGAACTGGACCAATTCGCCCACGCTCATCACATCGGCGCGCACATCGCGCGCGCCGATCCACAGCACCCCGACAATCCCCGCAAACACCAGGAAAATAACGATCACCGTCATCACGGCGCGGGTGCCGACCCGTTTCTGGGCCGCGATATAGCTTTTCTCGGTCACATCCCAAAAGGTGCGTCGGCTTTGCTCTTCATGGGTAAAGGCCTGCACGGTCTGCACCGACAGCAAGGCCTCTGACGCATTGCCCGAGGATGCGGCGATCCAGTCCTGGTTTTCGCGCGACAAACGGCGCAACCGGCGGCCCAGCAACACGATCGGCACGATCACCGCGGGCACCAGCAACAACACCAGCCCCGACAGCTTGCCCGAGGTCGCCAGCATCAGCGCCAGCCCCCCCATCAGGATCAGCACATTGCGCAGCGCCACCGACACGGACGAGCCGATGACCGACAGGATCAGCGTGGTATCGGTGGTGATCCGGCTCAGCACTTCGCCGGTCATGACACGTTCGTAAAAGGCGGGGCTCATCCCGACCATGCGGTCGAAAACGGCGGTGCGGATATCGGCAACCACCCGTTCACCCAGCCGCGTCACCAGGTAATACCGCAGCGCCGTGCCCAGCGCGAGCAGCGCCGCCACCCCGAGGGCCGCCGCGAAATAGCTGTCCAGCAAGGCGGCCTCTTCGGTCTCGAACCCGTCGACCACCCGGCGCACGGCCATCGGCAGCACCAGCGAAACACAGGCCGTCAGCACCAGCGTGGTCAGCGCCGCGGCCAGCATCGCGCGATACGGGGCCACAAAGGGCCACAAGGCGGCCAGCGCCCCGATACGTTTGGATTTTTCGCGATCTTCTTCGGCCTTGGCCCGTGGCGGCATGGTCCGTCTCCTGCGGTGTGGGGTTGTTTTAGGGCCCGGGCGCAGGGACAACAAGGCGCAGTTGACCCCGATCACGGGGCCGTGCGTTCGCATCGCAATGAATGGAATGGAGCGGGCGGCGGGAATCGAACCCGCGTCTTTAGCTTGGAAGGCTAAGGTCTTACCACTACACAACGCCCGCAGCGCGCCCTCATATATGGCCAAGGACCGGCCCTGTGCAAGCCCCTAGGACGCAATCGGCGCGATCAGCTCTGCCCCGCTGGCGCGGTTGGAATTGACCGCACGGCCCACCCGGTGACAGCGCAGCACCCCGCCCGCTGCGGGCCGCATCAGCCGCGCCGCGCCATGGCCGGCCTCGCCCAGCCACAGCGGCCAGTCGCCTGGATCCACGATCACCGGCATGCGGTCATGGATCGCGCGCATCTGCTCATTCGCCTGCGTGGTCAACAGCGCGCAGGTGCTCTGCCGGGCGCCGCCCCCCTCCCAGTCCTGCCAGATCGCGGCAAAGGCCAGCGGCGCGGCGTCGGCACGCTGGATATACCACGGCAGGCGCGCGCCCTCGGCATCCTTGCTCCATTCGTAAAACCCGCTTGCGGGCACCAAACAGCGGCGCTGGCGGGCGGCCTGGGCAAAGGCGGGCTTGGTCGCGACCGTCTCGGCGCGGGCATTGATCAGCAACGGGCCGTCGGTGGGGCTGTCATACCATCCCGGCACAAAACCCCAGCGCATCGGGCGCAGGCGCCGCTGGCCGTCCTGACTGGTCACCACGGCGATGGGGGTGGTCGGGCAAATGTTGAAATTCGGTCCCTCCGGCAGGTCATTCGAGGGCGTCGCCTGAAACAGGCGCGCCATCGCATCGACCGGCAGGGTTAGAACAAAACGTCCGCACATGGCACCAGCCTAGGGCCGAACGCAGGCGATTTCAAAGTCCGCGAACGGGGGGATTACACGATGTCCAACACCCGCTCGGGCGGGCGGCCCAGCGCGGCGCGGTCCCCGTTCAGGACCACCGGCCGCTCGATCAGCGCGGGGTGGTCGGCCATCGCGGCCAACAGGACCGCGTCGCTGTCGGTTTTCGACAGGCCCAGATCGCGAAACGCCTTGTCGCCGGTGCGCATCATCGCGACCGCCCCAACGCCCAGCATGTCGCGCAGCGCGCGCAACTCGTCCAGGCTGGGCGCATCCTCCAGATAGCGGCGCACCACGGGGGTGATTCCCCGCCCCTCGATCAACGCCAGCGCCGCGCGGGATTTGGAACAGCGCGGGTTGTGCCAGATCACCACCGCGCTCATGTCCATTCGTCCCGTCCGGTGCCCACCGCCTGGGCCACGTTGTCGAACCCGTCGCGCGCCAGCATGGCATCCAGCCCGCGCACGATCTCGCCCACCAGCCCCAGCCCGCCATAGACCAGCGCGGTATAAAGCTGCACGGCGCTGGCACCGGCGCGTATCTTGGCATAGGCCTCTTCGGCGGATCCCACACCGCCCACGCCGATCAGCGGCAAGCGTCCCTCGGTCAGCACCGACAGCCGCGCCAGAACGCGGGTAGAGCGCACGAAAAGCGGCGCGCCCGACAGCCCGCCAGCCTGGCCCGCATGGCGGCTTTTCAGCTCGCCGCGCGCCAGGGTGGTGTTGGTGGCGATCACACCGGCAATCCCGCTGTCCATCGCGACCTCGGCGATCTGGGCCAGGTCGGCATCCTCCAGGTCCGGCGCGATCTTCAGGAAAACCGGGATCGGGCGGGGCAGCCCCGCGCGCACCTGCATCACCCCCGCCAGCAGCGCCGAAAGCGCGGCCTTACCCTGCAAATCGCGCAGCTTTTCGGTATTGGGGGACGAGACGTTGACGGTGGCGAAATCGACATCCGCCCCGCAATGGGCCAGCACGGCGGCGTAATCGGCGGCACGATCCACGCTGTCCTTGTTGGCGCCCAGGTTCAACCCGATCACCGCCCCCGCGGGCCGGGCCGCCAGCCGCGCGCCGATCGCCACCATGCCCTCATTGTTGAAACCAAAGCGATTGATCGCCGCGCGATCCTCGGTCAGACGAAACAGCCGCGGGCGAGGATTGCCCGGCTGCGGGCGGGGGGTGGCCGCCCCCACCTCGACAAAGCCGAAACCCGCGCGCGACAGCGGGCCCAGCGCCTCGGCGTTCTTGTCGAACCCGGCGGCCAGCCCAACCGGGTTGGGCAGCGCCAGCCCGGCCAGCTGCGTTGCCAGCCGCAGCGTGGTGATCGTGCCGGACAACGGCACCACCCCCGCCTTTAGCGCCGCCAGCGACAGGGTATGCGCCCGCTCGGGGTCCATGCGGTGCAGCGCGGCCAGGCCCAAGCGCTCCAGCGGGGTCATACGACGCCCTCGGGAAAGATGTGGCCCGTGGCCCCCAGCGGCAACGACTTGTCCCAGACCACATCGCCGATCACCAGTGGCCGGTAAAGGTGGGGAAACAGCGCCCCCCCGCGCGAGGGTTCCCATTTCAGCGCATCGCCCAGCGCCGCAACGCTCAGCGCGACCAGCACCAGATCGCTTTGGCCCGCGAAATGCAGGGCGGCGGTTCCGGTCACCTGTTCGGCGGTGGACAGGTGAATATAGCCATCGGCCAAATCCACCGGCGCGCCATCGCTGCGGCCCGCCTGACGAAAGGCGTCCCATTCAGCGCGGCGGAAAATCTTGTAGATCAACATGCGTCTGAAATGCCCCCAGACGGACGCGCGGTCAAGCGCGGGGGGCTTTGACAGCCCCCCGCAACCGCGTCAATCTGTCAGGCATCAATCAACAGGGGACTCACCATGACCACGCGCATCCTGTCCACGGCGGCCGTTCTGGCGCTGATGGCCGGCACCGCTCAGGCGGACTATTCGCTGACCATCCTGCACACCAACGACTTTCACGCCCGGTTCGAGCCGATCTCGAAATACGATTCCGGCTGTTCGGCCGAGGACAACACCGAAGGCAAATGCTTTGGCGGCTCTGCCCGGCTCTTCAGCGCGCTGGAGGCGGCCAAGGCCCGCAGCAACAATTCCATCCTGCTCGATGGCGGCGATCAGTTCCAGGGCACGCTCTTTTACACCTACTACAAGGGTAAGGTCGCGGCCGAGATGATGAACAAGATGGGCTATGACGCGATGACCGTGGGCAACCACGAATTCGACGATGGCCCCGAGGTTCTGCGCGGCTTTGTCGACGCGGTGGAGTTTCCCATCCTGATGTCGAATGCCGACCTGTCGGGCGAGGATCTGCTGAAAGGCGCGATCCAGAAATCCGTCGTGATCGAACGCGGCGGCGAAAAGCTGGGCCTGATCGGCCTGACCCCGCAGGATACCGACGAGTTGGCCAGCCCCGGCCCCAACATCGTCTTTACCGACCCCGCCGAGGCAGTGCAGGCCGAGGTGGACAAGCTGACCGCCGAGGGTGTCAACAAGATCATCGTGCTGTCGCATTCGGGCTATGAGGCGGACAAGAAGATCGCCGCCGCGACCACCGGCGTCGATGTCATCGTGGGCGGGCACAGCCACACATTGCTGTCCAACACCGACGAGGGCGCGGCCGGCCCCTATCCGACCATGGTCGGCGATACCGCCATCGTGCAGGCCTATGGCTATGGCAAGTTCCTGGGCGAGTTGAACGTCACATTTGACGATGCCGGCGCCCTGATCATGGCGGCGGGCGATCCGTTGATCATGGATGCCGCCGTCCCCGAGGACGCCACCACCAAGGCGCGCATCACCGAACTGGCCGGTCCGCTGGAGGAAATCCGCCAAAAGGTCGTTGCCGAAGCCGCCGAGGCAATCGACGGCGGCCGCGACCTTTGCCGCGCGGCTGAATGCCCGATGGGCACCCTGATCGCCGACGCGATGCTGGACCGGGTGCGCGGCCAGGGCATCCAGATCGCCATCCAGAACGGCGGCGGGGTGCGCGCCTCGATCGACGCGGGGCCCGTCACGATGGGCGAGGTGCTGACGGTGCTGCCGTTCCAGAACACCCTGTCGACCTTTCACGTGACCGGCCAGACGATCATCGACGCGCTGGAAAACGGCCTGAGCCAGGTCGAGGAAGGCGCCGGTCGCTTCCCGCAGGTGGCCGGGATCAAGTTCACCTGGAACCCGGCTGCCGAACCCGGCGCGCGCGTGGTCGATGTCATGGTGGCCGAGGGCGACAGCTTTGTGCCGATCGACCCCGCGGCCAGCTACGGCGTGGTCTCGAACAACTATGTCCGGGGCGGCGGCGATGGCTACAAGATGTTCATCACCGCCCAGGATGTCTATGATTTCGGTCCCGACCTGGCCGACGTGACGGCCGAATTCCTGGCCGATCATGCGCCCTATATGCCCTATACCGACGGGCGCATCGCCAAGGTCGAATAAGACCCGCGCGCGGACCTGACCACCCATCCGCCCGAAGCATCCCCGTTTCGGGCGGATGTCGTTTAACCGGGCGCCAAGGCGACGCACAATGCGCCCGCGCCCCCCGCATTCCGCTTGCCAGCCCGCCCCAAGCGGCGCTATCGCTGCACCATGCAGTGCAACCCGCCCCCTGCCCCATGATCCCGCGCGAGGGCTTTACCCTCGGGACCGAAACCGTGGCCCCCGGCACACGGCGCACGGTCGATCTGCCGGTCTCGGTCCTGTCCGATCATACCCCCGTCACCCTCTCGGCCCATGTCATCCACGGCCGCCGCCCCGGGCCGGTGGTCTTTGTCACCGCCGGCATTCATGGCGACGAGGTGATCGGCGTCGAGATCGTGCGCCGCCTGCTCAGCATGCCGGGGCTGGACCGGCTGCGCGGCACGCTGATCGCCATTCCCATCGTCAACGCCTTTGGCTTTCTCAACCTGTCGCGTTACCTGCCCGACCGGCGCGACCTGAACCGCTGCTTTCCCGGCTCGGCCGAGGGGTCGATGGCCGCCCGCTTGGCGCATCTGCTGACCGAAGAGGTCGTCATGCGCGCCGACCTGGGCATTGATCTGCATTCCGCCGCGGTCCATCGCACCAACCTGCCCCAGGTGCGCGTCGCGCCCAAGAATGACGAGTTGATGCGCCTGGCGCGGGTCTTTGCCGCGCCGGTGATCCTGCCCTCGGCCCTGCGTGCGGGATCGTTGCGCCAGACCGCGCAGGACCGTGGCATCGGCATGCTGCTATACGAGGCCGGAGAGGGGCTGCGTTTTGACGAGGTGGCGGTGCGCGCGGGCGTATCGGGGGTGCTGCGGGTGCTGCACGATCGGGGCATGATCGCGTCCAAGGGCGTGCCGCGGGCGCGGCGCGCGGCGATGGTATGCCGCGACTCGCGCTGGCTGCGGGCGCCGCTGGGCGGGCTTTTGCGCACCTATCGATCCGAGGGGGACGTGGTGGCCAAGGGCGATCTGCTGGCCATCGTGTCCGACCCCTTTGGCGAGATCGAGGCCCATATCACCGCCCCCAGCCCCGGCATCATCGTCGGTCGCGCGATCCTGCCCGTGGTCAACGAGGGCAACGCGGTCTTTCACCTGGCCGCGATCGCCGCCGGGGACCGCGCCGAGGATCGCATCGACGCCTGGAACGCCGAGCTTGAGGCCGAGGCGCTGTTCGACGAGGACGAGATCCTCTAGCCGCGCACCGGCGCGCTCGCCTGCGCCTCCAGCGCGGGATAGCGCAGCCCCAACGTCACCGCCCGCGCCACGAAAGAGATCAACAGCGCGATCCACAGCCCGTGATTGCCGAGGGCCGGCACCAGCACCGCCACCGCCGCGCCATAGATCAACGCCGATATCAGCATCATGTTGCGCATGTCCGCCGTGCGCGTCGCCCCGATAAAGATGCCGTCCAGCATCCACGAGGCCATCCCGATCAACGGCGCCACGATCATGTAGGGCAGGTAAATCCGCGCCTCTTCCCGAACCGGCAGGGCGGTGGTCATCGTGTCGATGATCGCATGGCCGAACACGGCAAAGATCGCCGACAAGGCGATCACACAGACCAGCCCCCAGAACCCGGTCATCAGCGCCGCCCGCCTGAGCGTGCCACGCGCCCGCGCCCCCATCGCCTGGCCCACCAGCGCCTCGGCGGCAAAGGCGAACCCGTCCAGCGCATAGGCGGTGATTTCCAGAAATTGCAGCAAGATCTGGTTGGCCGCCAACGGCACATCCCCGAAATCGGCCCCCAGGAACAGGAAGGACACGAAAATCGCCTGCAACAGCAACGACCGGATCAGGATATCGCCGTTCACCCCCGCCATGCGGCGCAGGCGCGCGCGATCCAGGATCCGCGTCCAATCGCACCACGCCCCACCCCGGAACGCGCCCCGGCACAGCCACAGGCCCAGCCCCGCACCGGACCATTCCGCCAGAAAGGTCGCCACCGCCACCCCCTGCACGCCCCAGTCCAGCCCCAGAACGAACCACAGGTCCAGCGCGATGTTGATCCCGTTCATCCACAGCTGGATCGCCAGCACCGCGCGGGTCCGCTCTTGGGCGATCAGCCAGCCGGTGATGCCATAAAGCGCGACCGCCGCAGGCGCTGACCACACACGGATCGCCATGTATTGCCGGGCCATCCCCTCGACCTCGGGGCTGGCGGGCGAGATCCTGAAGGCCCCCGCGAAAAGCGGCACCTGCAACAGGATCATGGCGACCCCCACCGCACCGCCGATCATCAGCGCGCGCGACAGCATCGCGTCGACCTCGGCATGGTCCCTGGCACCCCAGGCCTGGGCGGTCAGCCCGGTGGTGCCCATCCGCAGAAACCCGAAGATCCAGTAGATCGCCGACAGGATGATCGCGCCGATTCCGACCGCGCCGATCGGGGCAGCCTGGCCAAGCTGACCAACCACCCCGGTATCGACCGCCCCCAGGATCGGAACGGTGGCATTGGCCAGCACGATCGGCAGGGCAATGGCCAGAACCCGGCGATGGCCCAGCCGTGGCGCGGCGGGCGCCGGCGTGGCCTCAGACATCGCGCGGCGGCATCAGGAAATGACCCGTCGCCTGGGCATAAAGCCGGGCGCGGTTGTCCTGCCAGGCCTCGACATGGACCGAGGCATAGCGCCGCCCGGACCGGTTGACCCGGGCCCGCGCATAGGCATCGCGCGGCAGCCCCGAGCGCAGGTAATCCACCGTGAAATCAATCGTCTTGGGCAGGCGCGGCAGGGTTTGCGGGCTTAGCGTCAGGGGGTCCAGCGCGCCGCGCTCCATCTCGTCCCAGATCAGCGACCAGCTGAGCCCGATGATCGCCGTCACCTCTAGAAACGCCGCTGTCACGCCGCCATGCAGCGCAGGCAACAGCGGGTTTCCGATCAGCTTTTCGTCATAGGACAGCACCGCCGTCAACTCGTCCCCGCGCCGCTCGAACGCGATGCCGAGGAACTGGATATAGGGCACGCCATGCACCAACGCCGACAGCGCCGCATCGCGCCGCTGCTTGATCAACTGGACGGGCTCGGGGGGCGGACGGGTCATGCGCCCGCCCCCTTGGGCCGCTCGACCGTGAAACTGCCCGAGGCCGTGGCCACGGGATTGTCCGCGTCCGCGTCGCTGGCCCGCGCCCGCACAAAGGCGACAGAGCGGGTGATATGATAGCATTCGGCCCGCGCGGTGATCCGCTGGCCGGGCGTGGCGGCGCGCATGTAGTCGATGCGCAGGCTGATCGTGGCGGTACCGGCCGGGGCGTCAGGGTGGCTCATCACGGCCGCGCCGCCGCAGGTATCCATCAACGCCGAAACCGCGCCACCATGGATCACCCCGGTTTGCGGGTCGCCGATCAGCGCCTCGTCATAGGGCATCGAGATCTCAGCCACCCCATCGCCGATCTGCTCGACCCGCATGTTCAGCGCCCGCGAATGCGGGATCGCCTGGATGAACTGCTTTGCCAAGCTGGCCTTGTCGTCGCGCATGGATGTCCCCCGTTGGCCTTTTTATTGGCTCTTGTCCTGACACCCGCAAGCCCTATGTTGTGCAAATGAGAACCATTCGCAAATCCAGGAAGGCCATGACAAGCAGATCCCTGACGCCCGCGCTGGCCGGACCCCTGCTGGGACCGCTGCGCGGCAAACGGCTGATTGTGGCGTTGACCCTTGGGGCGCTGGCCCTGGCACCCGGAGAGTTGGGCGCGCTGACGCGGGTGCTGATGACCGACGCCTATGTGCAGGTCAGCGTCTTTGTCGCGGCCACGCTGATGCTGTTTTACGGGGCAGAGCGGATCTTTCGTTTCGATCTGGGCGCCACGCTGAAGGGGGCGCGCGGTTGGCAGGTGCCGATGGCCGCAGTCCTGGGCGCAACGCCCGGCTGCGGTGGGGCGGTGATTGTCGTGTCGGCCTATGCCTCGGGGAATGTGGGGCTGGGGGCGATGGTGGCCGCGCTGACCGCGACCATGGGCGACGCGGCGTTCTTGCTGATCGCGACACGACCCGATGCGGCGGCGGTTGTGCTGCCGGTATCGCTGTTGGTGGGGGTGCTCTCGGGTTGGATGGTGGATCGGTTCAACCGGGTCCAGTTCGCGGGCCTGGCGGGCAGTTGCGGCCAGACCGCCCCGCGCATCGGCCGCATCCGCGCCCGCGACATCGCCTATCTCTTGCCGGTGCTGCCGGGTCTGGTGATCGGCGGCGCGCAGATCGTCCAGATCGAGATATTCGACATCCTTGGCCTGCCCGCGGCTTGGATCGGCCTGGCGGGCACGGCCGTGGGCCTGTTCATCTGGGTCGCCTCCCCGCTTCAGGCGATGACCCACGCCAAGGATGCCCCTGTCACCCGAATGGCCGAAGAGACCAGCTTTATCTCGATCTGGGTGATTTTCGCCTATCTGGCCTATGATTACAGCGCCGCCTATGCCGGGCTGGACCTGGCTGCGTGGTTTCAGACGATTGCCCCGCTCTTGCCGCTGATCGCGATCGTGGTGGGGTTCGTACCTGGCTGCGGGCCGCAGGTTCTGGTGGCCACGCTTTATATCAACGGCGCGCTCCCCTTTGCCGCGCTGATCGGCAACGCCATCTCGAACGATGGCGACGCGCTGTTCCCGGCGATTGCGATCAACCCGCGGGCCGCGCTGCTGGCAACGGTCTATTCGGGGATCCCCGCGGTGCTGGTGGCCTATGGGTTCTATATCTTTGCACCGGGCTTTCTCAACTAGGACACCCGATTGCGCCGTTGACAAAAATTGCATAGCTATACGGGATTGCAACCGGGGGGATGGGCCGATGTCCGAGGACCGCCTCAGCTTCAAAGAGATGTGCGCCAGGTTCGACGTGACCCCACGCACCCTGCGATACTACGAGTATATCGAATTGCTGAACCCTGAAAAGCAGGGGCGCGCCCGGTTCTATACCCCGCGCGAGGTGGCGCGGATGACGCTGATCCTGCGCGGACGGCGGTTCGGATTTTCGCTGGAGGAGATCCGCCAATGGCTGCTGATCTATGACCAGGATGGCAGCGCGGCACAGATGGCGGCCCTGGTCGAACTGGCCGACCGCCAGTTGGCTGCGCTGGGCGAACAGCGCGCCCAGCTGGAGGCCTCGATCGCGGAATTGCAGGCGCTGCGCGACACCGTGGCCGCCAGCCAAACCTGACGCGGCGTCGAATTTCCCGCGACGCAGCGTTACGTTAACGTAAACGTCATCTTGTCTTGTATCCTGCATCCCGATCCCGCATCTCGGGCGGGACTGAAGTTGCAACCAAGATGACAGATGACAGACGAATTCTTGACGATCCGCCAGATGTGCGACGCGTTCGAGGTGACCCCGCGCACCTTGCGATTTTACGAAACGAAAGAGCTGCTTTCCCCCCGCCGCGTGGGACAAAAGCGCCTGTATACCCGCCGCGACCGCGCGCGGCTGAAATTGATCCTGCGCGGCAAACGGTTCGGCTTTTCGCTGGAGGAGATCCGCCAGTTGCTGGAACTCTACGATATCGGCCAGGGCCCCGAGGTCCAGTTGCGCACGACCTATGACATCGCCCGCCAGCGCCTGTCCGACATGGAACGCCAGCGCGCGGAACTGGACGAGGCCATCCGCGAGCTCAAGCAACAGCTCGCCTGGGGGGCCGCCAGGCTGGACGAACTGGAACGGGGTGCGGCCGCCGCCGAATAGCCCCACACCGACCAAAGCACCGCGATCAAGGGAGGACCGCCATGCCGATCTACAACCCGCCCACCGAGGACATGCAATTCCTGCTGCACGACGTGTTGCAGGTCAGCGCCGCCGATATCCCCGGCTATGACGAGTTGGAGCGCGACTTTACCGCCGCCGTTCTGGACGAGGCCGGCAAGATCTCGGCCGAGGTGCTGGCCCCGCTGAACGCCCCCGGCGACGCCCAGGGCTGTATCCTGGAAAACGGCGCGGTGCGCACCCCCGAGGGGTTCAAGGACGCCTATGACCAGATGCGCGCGGGCGGCTGGATGGGGCTGGATGCCGATCCGGCCTATGGCGGTCAGGGCATGCCCTATCTGCTGGGCACCGCGGTGGGCGAGATGTTCGTGTCGGCCAACATGGCGTTCAACATGTATCAGGGCCTGACCCATGGCGCGATGTCGACCATCCACGCCCATGGCACGGACGCGCAAAAGGCGATGTACCTGCCCAAGATGATCGAGGGCAGCTGGTCAGGCACCATGAACCTGACAGAGCCGCAATGCGGCACCGACCTGGGGCTGATCCGCACCCGCGCCGAACCCAAGGACGACGGCAGCTATGCGATCACCGGCACCAAGATCTGGATCTCGGCGGGGGAACACGACCTGACCGACAACATCATCCACCTGGTGCTGGCCCGCCTGCGCGGCGCACCCGAGGGGACCAAGGGCATCTCGCTGTTCATCGTGCCGAAATTCCTGCCCGATGACGACGGCGCGCCGGGCACGCGCAACGCGCTGTCCTGCGGCGGGCTGGAATCCAAGATGGGGATTCACGCCAATGCCACCTGCGTGATGAACTATGACGGCGCGACCGGTTTTCTGCTGGGCCAGGAACACAAGGGTATGCGCGCCATGTTCACCATGATGAACGAGGCCCGGATCGGCGTCGGCCTGCAAGGCTATGCCCAAGGGGTGGTGGCCTATCAAAACGCGCTGGATTTTGCCCGCGAGCGGCTACAAGGGCGCGCCGCCACCGGCACCGCCAATCCCGACGGCCCCGCCGACCCGATCCTCGTGCACCCCGATGTGCGCCGCAACCTGATGCACCAGAAAAGCTTTATCGAGGGCGCGCGCGCCTTTGCCTTTTGGGGGTCAGAGCTGATCGACCGCGCCCACCGCGCCGACGACCCGCAGGCCGAGGCGCTGATCGGCCTGCTGACCCCGGTCATCAAGGGGTTCCTGACCGACAAGGGGTTCGAGACCACCGTGCTGGCCCAGCAAACCCTGGGCGGATCGGGCTTTACCCGGCAGTGGGGACTGGAACAATTCGTGCGCGACGCGCGCATCACCATGATCTACGAGGGCACCAACGGCATCCAGTCGCTGGACCTGGTGGGGCGCAAGCTGGGCCAGAACGGCGGGCAGGCGGTGATGGCCTTCTTTGACCTGGTCAAGGGCTTCATCAAGGAAAACGAAGGCGACGCGGCGCTGAAATCCGATTTCCTCGACCCGCTCAAATCCGCCTCGAAGGATTTGCAGACGGCGGCGATGTATTTCGTGGCCGAAGGGGCGAAAAACCCCAACAATGCGCTGGCTGGCAGCTATGACTTCATGCACCTCTTTGGCCATGTGTGCCTGGGTCTGATGTGGGCCCGGATGGCCAAGGCCGCGACGGTGGCCCTGGCCGAGGACAGCGCCAATCCGGGGTTTTATGAAACCAAGCTGGCCACCGGGCGCTACTACATGGCCCGCCAACTGCCCGCCACCGCGCTGCACCTGGCCCGTATCCAAAGCGGCGCGGACAGCGTCATGGCGCTGGAGGCGGCAAACTTCTAGGCTGAGGGGAACCGGGCCCGCGCGCGGCGGGCCCGCGCCGCACCGCCCAAAGGAGGAGAGAATGCCCAAACGCCTGCGCCTGACCCGCCGCTTTCCCATCGCGATGACCGAGGATGGCTATCGCCGCCTGCGCCGCTTTGCCAAGGAGGCCGGCCTGGACGAGGGCGAGGCGCTGTCCTTTCTCTTCGAGCATTTCGACAGCGTGACCGACCACACCAACCTGACCCACCGGCTGCGCCTGTTCAACGCCGAGCTTGAGGCGCGCAAACGATGACCCGGCCCCGCAGCACCCGGTCCGGCGGTAAGGAAAATGGATATTTTCAACCAGAAGAAGACAGATCAGCCCCCCGCCCGAACGGCAACCCCGGTCGTTACCGGGACGGAGGCGCCGGGCGGGGGGCCTACTGCTTGGGCGGTCATCGGCTGACCAGCCTGTACCGCGCCCCCATCCTGACGCGGTTAACCTTAACGCTCGGTTACGGCGCACGGCCTGCTGCGTCTTCCTTGCGAAAATACCCAATACGTCGCGCTGAACCGGGCGCACCCCCCGGACGACGGACCCCCAAACCCACAGGAGCCGCGACATGACCATCGAACTTTATTGCTTTGGCGAAAGCGGCAATGCCTACAAGGCCGCCCTGACCATGGAACTGGCCGAGGTCGACTGGACCCCGGTCTATGTCGATTTCTTCGGCGGCGCGGCCCGCAGCCCCGAGTTCCTGGCCCTCAACCCGATGGGCGAGGTGCCGGTGATGGTGGATGGCGATGTCACGCTCAGCCAGTCGGGCGTGATCCAGGACTATATCAGTTCCAAGAGCGGTAAGTTCGGCGGCCAGAGTGCGGCCGAGCGGCGCGAGATCCTGCGCTGGATGTTCTGGGACAACCACAAGATGTCGGGCCAGGCGGGATCGCTGCGTTTTCTGATGAATTTCCTGCCCCACGAAAAGCGCCCGCAAGAGGCCATCACCTGGCTGTCGGGCCGGGTTCGCGCGGCGCTGAGCACGCTGGATACCGCACTGATCGGGCGCGACTGGCTGGTGGGCGGGCGACCGACCTCGGCCGATCTGGCCTGTTGCGGATACCTGTTCTACCCCGAGCCGTTTGGCTTTGATCGGGCCGACTGGCCGCATATCGACGCCTGGCTGGGGCGCATCGCCGCCCTGCCCGGCTGGAAATCCCCCTATGATCTCATGCCCGGCTCGCCCGCCGACCGGGCCTGAGCGGACCCCCTTTTCTGCGAGAGAGGCACACATGACCGACGCCTATATCTACGACGCGATCCGCACCCCCCGCGGCAAGGGCCGCAAGGATGGCAGCCTGCACGAGGTGACCGCCCTGCGCCTGTCGGCCGGGATGCTGGATGCCCTGGCCCGGCGCAACGGCCTGAACGGCGGCGCGGGGATCGAGGACGTGATCTGGGGCAACGCCACCCAGGTGGGCGAACAGGGCGGCTGCCTGGCGCGCAGCGCGGTGCTGGCCTCGGGGCTGCAAGAGCGCATCCCCGGCCTGTCGATCAACCGCTTTTGCGCCAGCGGGATGGAGGCCGTGAACCTGGCCGCCAACCAGGTGCGCGCGGGCGCGGGCGCGGCCTATATCGCCGGCGGGGTCGAGATGATGGGCCGCGTCGCCATGGGCAGTGACGGGGCGGCGATTGCCGTCGATCCCAGCCTGGCGATGAAGAGCTATTTCGTCCCCCAGGGGATTTCCGCCGACATCATCGCCACCGAATACGGCATCACCCGCGAGGCCGCCGATGCCCTGGCCGTGGAAAGCCAGCGCCGCGCCGCGCGCTCTTGGGCCGAGGCGCGCTTTGCCAGGTCAATCGTGCCGGTCCGCGACGTGAACGGGCTGACCATTCTGGATCGTGACGAATTCATGCGCCCCGAGACCGATATGCAGACCCTTGGCGCGCTCAGGCCCAGCTTCAAGGATATGGGTGAGGTTATGCCGGGGTTCGACCAGGTGGCGTTGATGAAATACCCCCATCTTGAGCGGATCGAACATATTCACCACGCGGGCAATTCCTCGGGCATCGTGGATGGGGCGGCGGGCATTCTGATCGGGAATGCGGAATTCGGACAGGCCCACGGGTTGAAACCAAGGGCGCGCATCCGGGCGACCTGCAAGATCGGGACAGATCCGACAATCATGCTGACCGGCCCGGTACCCGCGACCGAAAAGATCCTGCACGATGCGGGCATGTCCATTTCCGACATTGACCTGTTTGAGGTGAACGAGGCCTTTGCCGCCGTCGTGCTGCGTTTCATCCAGGCGTTCGGCGTCGATCCTGAACGGGTCAATCCCAATGGCGGGGCGATCGCGCTGGGTCATCCGCTGGGGGCCACGGGGGCGATCCTGATCGGCACCCTGCTGGACGAATTGGAACGGACCGGCCAGCAGACCGGCCTGGCCACCCTGTGCGTGGCCAGCGGCATGGGTGCCGCCACCATCATCGAACGCGTGTGAGGAGAGGACAGATGGCAGAATTCCACTACGCCACGGATGCCGAGGGCGTCGCGACCATCACCTGGGACGTGCCCGGAAAATCCATGAATGTCATGTCCCTGGGCGGGTTCGACGAGTTGGAGGCCCATGTCGACACCGCACTGGCCGATCCCGCCGTCAAGGGCATCGTCCTCACCTCGGCCAAAAAGGATTTCGCCGGCGGCATGGACCTGAACATCATCGCCAAGATGAAACAGGACGCCGGCGATGATCCCGCGCGCGGCCTGTTCGAGGGGGTGATGCGTATTCATGCCCTGCTGCGCAAGATCGAGCGCGCGGGCATGGATCCCAAGACCAACAAGGGCGGCAAGCCGATCGCCGCGGCCCTGCCCGGCACCGCCGCGGGCATCGGGTTGGAACTGCCGCTGGCCTGTCACCGCATTTTCGCCGCCGACAACCCCAAGGCCCGGATCGGCCTGCCCGAGATCATGGTCGGCATCTTTCCCGGCGCGGGCGGCACCACGCGGCTGGTGCGCAAGCTGGGCGCGATGGGCGCCTCGCCCTTTCTGCTGGAGGGCAAGATGCAGCCGCCGCGCGCGATGCAGGCGGCGGGCATCATCGACGAGGTGGTGGATGACCCCGTCGCCGCGGCCAGGGCCTGGGTTCTGTCGGGCCCGCGGATCGTCAAACCCTGGGACGAGCGGGGCTATAAGATGCCCGGCGGCGCGCCCTATCATCCCTCGGGCTTCATGACCTTTGTCGGCGCCAGCGCCATGGTCAACGGCAAGACCAAGGGGGTCTATCCCGCCGCCAAGGCGTTGCTGAGCGCGGTCTACGAGGGGGCGCTCGTCCCCTTTGACACCGCACTGAGGATCGAGGCGCGCTGGTTCACGAATGTGCTGATGAACCCCTCCTCCGCCGCGATGATCCGGTCGCTGTTCATCAACAAGGAGGCGTTGGAAAAAGGCGCCGTGCGGCCCGCCGATATCCCCGATCAGGCGGTGAAAAAGCTGGGCGTGCTGGGGGCCGGCATGATGGGCGCGGGCATCGCGCTGGTCGCCGCCCAGGCCGGGATCGAGGTGGTGCTGATCGACCAGGCCCAAGAGGCCGCCGACAAGGGCCGCGCCCATGTCGCCGATTACATGGACAAGGGCATCAAGCGCGGCAAGGCAACGCCCGAGAAGAAGGCCGCCCTGATGGCGCGCATCACCGCGACGACCGACTACGCGGCCCTGGCAGGTGCCGATCTGATCGTCGAGGCCGTGTTCGAGGATCCCGCCATCAAGGCCGAGGTCACGCGCCGTGTGCAACAGGTCGTGGGCCCGGACTGCATCATTGCCACCAACACCTCGACCCTGCCGATCACCGAGTTGGCCAAGGCCAGCGACCGGCCGGCCGACTATATCGGCATCCACTTCTTCAGCCCGGTTGAAAAGATGATGCTGGTCGAGATCATCAAGGGGCGCGAAACCGGCGACCGCGCGGTGGCCAAGGCGCTGGATTTCGTGCGCCAGATCCGCAAGACCCCGATCGTGGTGAATGACGCGCGCTTTTTCTACGCCAACCGCTGCATCATCCCCTATCTGAACGAGGGGATCCGAATGGTGGCCGAGGGGGTGACCCCCGCGCTGATCGAGAACGCGGCGAAACTGGTGGGGATGCCGCTGGGGCCGCTGCAACTGGTCGATGAGACCTCGATCGATCTGGGCGTCAAGATCGCCAAGGCCACCCGCGCCGCGATGGGCGAGGCCTATCCCGACGGGGCAGTGGACGAGGTGCTGTTCTGGCTGGCCGATGCGGGCCGTCTGGGCCGCAAGGCCGGTGCCGGGTTCTATGCCTATGACGAGGCGGGCAAACGCACCGGCCTTTGGGAAGGGCTGGGCGCGAAATACCCGCGCGCCAAGGATCAGCCGGACCTGGCCGAGGTGCAGCATCGCCTGCTCTTCGCGCAGGTGTTGGAGGCCGTGCGCGCCCTGGAGGACGGCGTGCTGATGGACATCCGCGAGGGGGACGTCGGCGCGATCCTGGGCTGGGGTTTCGCGCCCTGGTCGGGGGGGCCGTTCAGCTGGCTGGACATGATCGGGGCCGCGCGCGCGGTCGAATTGTGTGACGGGCTGGCAGCGCGCCATGGCGCGCGCTTCGCAGCCCCCGCCGTGCTGCGCGAGATGGCCCAGATGGATCAGACGTTCTACACCCGCTTTGCCCCCGCCGCGGCAGCGGCCTGATCGCCCAGGCGGGGCGGCAGGTGTCGCCCCGTCCTAGAACCGATAGCCGAACCGCGCGATATCCGCATCCGCCAGCCGCGCCACCAGCGCGGCGGTGGCATCGGTGTAATAGGTGCGGTAATCCCCTGCCCGGTCCGATACATTGACCCGCGCCAGGGGGCCCAGGCGAAACCCCAGATGCGCCTCGACCGGGGCCAGGTCATCGGCCAGGTGTTCCAGCCGGACATAGGCATCGCACTGCTCGTGCCCCGCCCCGTCGCGCATATAGCTGGCATAGGGGGTCGCGCGGATGCTGGCGGTGGTCTGCGGGTGCGCCAGAAAGGCCGCGAACTGCAACCGCCCGGCCAGGGCCACCGCCGGGTGGTCAAACCGCTGCGCCCTGAGCCAGTGGTAATAGCTGACCATCCGATCCCAGGGATTGCGCACCAGGGTAAAGGTGAACAGCTCCGCGATCTCTTGGCGGGTCACCAGCCCCTCGATATCGGCCAGGGTGGAATGTTTCCACAACCGCCCTGCCGTCCGTGCGCCGTTCAGGCGATGCCTGCGCCGCACCGCCTTGGGGGTGTCGCCGATCACGATGTCATCGGCCATCGCCCGCCCCTCCAGCGCCAGCGTCAGCGCGGTGCCGCCGGTTTTCGGGATATGGACAAAGATATAGCGCCGCCCGCGTGAAATGATCATGGCCCGCAGGCTAGCCCCTGATGCAGGGCGGCGCAAAGGTCCAGCGCACCCGCCCTGCCCCCTTTTCAAACCTGCGGCAGGGCGTCACAGTTCACCCCGACATGGAAACCGCGGAAAGGGCGCATCATGGGCTGGCTGGCTGACGAAACAGGTCTGGAAAAATGCGCGGCGAATTACGTGCCGCTGACGCCGCTGTCGTTTCTGAGCCGCGCCGCCGAGGTGTTCCCCAACCGAGAGGCCGTGGTCTATGGCGACCGGCGCTCCACCTATCGCCAGTATATCGACCGGGTGACGCGGCTGGCCTCGGCGCTGGCGGCGATGGGGGTGAAACCGGGCGATGTGGTCGCCACGCTCTTGCCCAATGTTCCCGCCCAGGTCGAGGCGCATTTCGGCGTGCCCGCCTGCGGTGCGGTGCTGAACACGATCAACATCCGGCTGGATGCAAACACCGTCAGCTATATCCTGGACCATGGGGGCGCCAAGGTGCTGCTGTGCGATCCACAGTTCATCCCGCTGGCCGTCGCGGCCATCGAGGACATGGAGGGCGAGCCGCCCATCGTCATCGAGGTCGCCGATGACGCCGCCGGTGTGCATGATTTCGGCGACTACCCCGAATACGAGGATATCCTGGCCGCCGCCGATCCCGATTTCGCCTGGATCATGCCCCAGGACGAGTGGGAAAGCATTTCGCTGAACTACACCTCCGGCACCACCGGGCGGCCCAAGGGCGTCGTTTATCACCACCGCGGGGCCTATCTGAACGCGATGGGGCAGGTGATCTCGTGGCGCATCACGCTTTACCCGAAATACCTGACCATCGTTCCGCTGTTTCACTGCAACGGCTGGTGCCACACCTGGATGATGCCCGTTGTGGGCGGCACGGTGATTTGCTGCCGCGACATCTCGGCCAAGGCGATCTTTGACGCGATCGCGGACGAGGGGGTGACCCATTTCGGCGGTGCGCCGATCGTGCTGAACATGATCGTCAACGCGCGCGCCGAGGACCGCCGCGACATGCCCCACACGGTCGAGGTGTTTACCGCCGGCGCCCCCCCTGCCCCGGTCACGCTGGCCCGGATCGAGCAGCTGGGTTTCAACATCACCCATGTCTACGGCCTGACCGAGGTTTACGGCCCGGCCACCGAATGCACATGGCAAACCGAGTGGGATCCGCTGGAGGGCGACGCACGCGCCGCAGTAAAGGCCCGCCAGGGCGTCGCCATGCCCTTTATGGAACCGGTGCGGGTCTGGGACGACACCCACATCCCGGTGCCGATGGACGGCCAGGCCCAGGGCGAAATCGTGTTCCGCGGCAACGGCGTGATGAAGGGTTATCTGAAAAATCCGCGCGCCACGCGCGAGGCCTTCAAGGGGGGCTATTTCCACTCGGGCGACCTGGCCATCCAGCACCCCGACAGCTATCTGCAAATCGCCGATCGCGCCAAGGACATCATCATCTCGGGCGGTGAAAACGTCAGCTCTGTCGAGGTCGAGGGCATTTTGATGTGCCATCCCGACGTGCTGCTGTGCGCCGTGGTGGCCAAGCCGGACGAGAAATGGGGCGAGGTGCCCTGCGCCTTTGTCGAGCTTAAGGACGGGCATAGCGTAGAGGCCGACGCGCTGATCGCCTTTGCCCGCGAGCGGCTGGCCGGGTTCAAGTGCCCCAAGCAGGTGGTCTTTACCGAACTGCCCAAAACCTCGACCGGGAAGATCCAGAAGTTCGAGTTGCGCACCATTGCCAAAACGCTCTAGGCCGCAGCCCTGGGCGATTGTGGGCGCCGGGGTGCTGGTCTATCGTTGCGCCATAAAACGCAAATCGGGCAGAACGGTCGGCCGCGCATGACGGCACTCAAGCAATTTCAAAGGCTCGAAAGCCAGGGTCTGTGGCGCGAGGCGCCCCAGGCCCAGCGACGCGACGTGATCCTGTCGTTCGGCGATGCCTCGCTGGTGATGTCGGACATGCGCGAACAGGTGCTGACCCACTGGTCGCTGGCCGCGATCGCGCGGGTGAACCCCGGCAAACGTCCGGCCCTTTACACCCCCGATGCCGATAGCGGCGAGACCCTGGAAATCGACGACGCCGTGATGATCGACGCCATCGAGGCGGTGCGTGCGGCCATTGCCCGGCAGCGGCCCCGTCCGGGGCGGCTGCGGCTGATGATCCTGGGCGGGATCAGCGCAGGCGTGGCCGCTTTGGCGGTGTTCTGGCTGCCCGGCGCGCTGGTGCGCCACGCCGTGTCCGTGGTGCCCCCCCAGATCCGCGCCGAGATCGGCCGCGACCTGCTGACCCGCGTCACCCGCGTGGCCGGCACCCCCTGCGCGCGCCCTGGCGGTGTGCGCGCGCTGGACCGGCTGACCGTGCGGCTGTTGCCGGGCACCAACGCCCGGGTGCTGGTCCTGCCCGGCGGCATGGCCCGCGCGACCCACCTGCCCGGCGGGCTGATCGTTCTGAACCGCGCCCTGGTCGAGGATTACGAGGATCCCAGCGCCGTTGCCGGCTTTATCCTGGCAGAGCGGACACGCGCCGCGCGCATCGACCCGCTAGAGGCGTTGCTGCGCGAGGCCGGGGTGCTGGCGACGCTTAGGCTCTTGACCAGTGGCGCGCTGCCCCAAGGCGCGCTGGAGAGACACGCCCAAACCCTGCTGACCGCGCCGCCCGTCGCCCTGCCCGATGCCGCGCTGTTGTCGGCCTTTGCCGGCGCGCGGGTGCCCTCGACACCCTATGCCTATGCCCGCGATGTCTCGGGCGAAAGCGTGCTGGGCCTGATCGAGGCCGACCCGATGCGCGGCCAGACCACGCCCGCCCTGCTGTCGGATGGCGACTGGGTGCAGTTGCAGGGCATCTGCGGCGCCTGATCCAGATGAAAACGCCCCGTCCGAGGACGGGGCGCCTTCGGGTGCGCTGCTCGATTTTTATAGGTTACTTGCGCAGAAATGCTGTCGGATAGCCCGCGCGCCGGATCGCGTCATGGGCACGCCCCAGGCTGTCGGGATCGGAAAACGGGCCGGCATAAATCACGGTCAGCGCCCGGCCCTGTGTGGTGGCCTGGCCCTGGCGCACCGGCAGACCCAGCCGTTGCAGGCGCGTGACCGCGGCGCGTGCATTGGCCGGATCACCAAACGCACCGACCTGGACATAGCGCGGCGCGGCGGCGCGGGCGGGCTTTTGCGGGACGGATTTCGTCGACACCACCATCTGGGGCTGGGCCGCAACCGCGCGCCCGGCGCGCGGCGTGACCAGGCGGCGCGGCAAGCTGTCGGTCCAGACCTGCGCCATCTGCGCATCCCCGCGTGCCGTGCCCTGGCCGCGCATCGGGTTCAGGCGGTCGTCTTTCCAAACCGGGCGATACCCGTCGGGCACGCGCAATTCTGTCGGGGCCGGGGCGGGGGTGACCGTGATGCGGGTGGGCGTGCGCGCCGGGATCGGCTGAACGCGCGGATCCTCGGCCTGCGGACCGCAGCGCACCGGGTATTGCGACCCGTCGTTGATATAGCGGGCACTTTGCGCAGAGGCCCCGGGACAAACGGACCGCGCCGTGGGCATCGGGACAGGCGCGCTGCGGGACGTATTGCGAACCGGCGCGACATCCACCTGGGCGCGGCCCGGCGCGGGGGCCGCAACCGGCGCGGCACGGGCCGTGTCTGCAAAGGTCGGCTTGAACCCGCACAGCACCTCGCGGGCGCGCGACACGCGCGGCACCCAGGTCACCTGCCCGGCATAGCCCGCGCGGATATAGACGCAGCCCTGGCTGTCGACATATTGCCGCCCCTCAAAGCTGGCGGGCGGGATTTCGGCAGGGCCATCATCGCCGCGCAGGGATTGCGCGTGTCCCGCGCCAGCGCCCAGCCCCGCGATCAGCAGTCCCAGCATGCACAAACGGCGGCCCAACATGAATGCTCCCATGAAATATGGGCGAATCATGCCTGAGGCCACGCAGTGAGTAAAGCGGCAATTCGCCTATTTTGTACCGAACATGCGGTCGCCCGCATCCCCTAGTCCCGGCACAATATATCCGTGTTCATTCAGGCATTCATCCACAGATGCTGTGACGATCGGCACATCGGGGTGCGCCTCGGCCATGCGCGCGACGCCCTCGGGGGCCGCCAGCAGGCACATGAAGCGGATGTTGTTCGCCCCGGCCTGCTTGAGCAAATCCACCGCCGCCGCCGAGGAATTGCCGGTCGCCAGCATCGGGTCCACGACGATCACCAGCCGATCCTCAAGCTCTTGCGGAACCTTGAAGTAATACTGCACCGGTTGCAGGGTCTCTTCGTCGCGATAAAGCCCGACAAACCCCACCCGCGCCGAGGGGATCAGTTCCAGCACCCCGTCCAGCAACCCGTTGCCCGCGCGCAGGATCGAGATCAGCGCCAGCTTCTTGCCCGCCAGAACCGGCGCGTCCATCTCGCACAGCGGGGTTTCGATCCGCCGGGTGGTCATCTCCAGCTTGGTGGTGATTTCATAGGCCAGCAGCTGGCTGATCTCGCGCAGCAACTGGCGGAACACCGCGGTCGAGGTGTCCTTGTCGCGCATCAGCGTCAGCTTGTGCTGCACAAGGGGGTGTTTGACGACGGTCAGGTGCTCATGCATCTTTCGGCTCCAGTCTTTTCAGCAATTCGGCGCGGGTGTCGGCATCGCAGAAAGCGGCGTCCAGCGCCACCCTGTTGATCGCGGCGAAATCGTCCTGCTGCCAGCCAAATGTCCGGGCAAGGCAGTCGTATTCGCGGGTCATCGTGGTATGAAAGAAGGGCGGATCGTCGGTCGAGACGGTCACCTTTACCCCCGCCGCGCGCAACCGCTCGATCGGGTGGGCGGCCCAGTCGGGAAAGACGCCCAGCGCCACATTCGAGCCGGGGCAAACCTCCAGCACGATGCCGGTGTCGGCCAGCTGTGCCACCAGGGCGGGATCCTCGATCGCGCGCACCCCGTGACCGATGCGCGACACCCCCAGATCGGCCAGCGCTTCGCGCACGGATTGCGGCCCGCCCCATTCGCCGGCATGGGCGGTCAGGCCCAGCCCCGCCTCGCGCGCCATGTCAAAGGCATAGGTGAAATCGCGCGGGCGGCCCGCCCCCTCGTCCCCTGCGATGCCAAAACCGACGATGAAATCGCCCATGGTTTCCGCCGCGCAGCGGGCGGTTTGGCGGGCCTTTTCGGGACCGAAATGACGGATGCAGGTGACAACCCCGCGCAACACGATGCCGTGGCTGCGCTCTGCGGCCTGTGCGGCCTCTTGCATCGCGTGCAGGTAGTCGCGCCAGGCGGCCAGATCGCGCCCGCCGCAGAAATCCGGCGAGACAAAGGTTTCCAGGTAGATCACGCCCTGCGCCGCGGCCTGTTCCAGCACCGCGCTGGTCAGCCGGGCATAGTCCCCAGGACTTTGCAGCACCGAGGTCGCGGCCTCGTAGACCGCCAGGAATTGCTGGAAATCGCGATAGGCATAGCCGCCATCCGGCCCGAAGATACCGCCAATATCCACATGCCGCGCACGGGCCAGATCGCGGATCAGCACGGGCGGCGCTGCCCCCTCCAGGTGGTGGTGCAGCTCGATCTTGGGCAGCGCGGACATGCTCACAGGACACTGCGCCCCGGCCCTTGGGACGGCACCCCCAGATGCGCGGCCACGCTGGCCCCCACGTCGCAATAGCCGCACAGCCCGATCGACCGCGCGCCCAGACCCGCGCCGATCACCGGCACCCGTTCGCGGGTGTGATCGGTGCCGCGCCAGGTCGGATCGTTGCCATGGTCGGCGGTGAACACGATCAGATCGCCCGGACGCATCAGCCCCAGGATGCGCGACACCCCCGCGTCGAACCATTCCAGCGCCCGCGCATAGCCCGCCACGTCGCGGCGGTGGCCATAAAGGCTGTCGAACTCGACGAAATTGGCAAAGGTCAGGCTGCCCTCGGGGGCCTCGTGCATCAGGTCGGCCCAGTGGTCCATCAACACCGCATCGGGGCCTTTGCGCACCTCGTCGATGCCGCGCATCGAAAAGATGTCACCGATCTTGCCGATCGCCTGCACCCGTCGACCGGCGCCCTGCACCCAGTCGCACAGCGTCGGCGCGGGCGGGGCGATGGCATAGTCATGGCGGTTGGCGGTGCGGGTAAACCCGGTCGCCACGTCGCCCACAAAGGGGCGCGCGATCACCCGCCCCACCTTCATCGCGTGCAGCGTCGGGGCCAGGTCGGCGCACAGGGTCAACAACCGCTCCAGCCCAAAGGCCTCTTCGTGGGCGGCGATCTGGAACACGCTGTCGGCAGAGGTATAGCAGATCGGCCAGCCTGTGCGCAGGTGTTCGGCGCCCAATTGGGCGATGATCTGGGTGCCCGAGGCATGACAATTGCCCAAGGTTCCCTCGGTCCCCGCCAGCGCGCGCACCTGGGCCATCAGGTCGTCGGGAAAGGCCGGAACGCGGCGCGGGAAATAGGTCCATTCCCATGGAACCGGGACACCGGCCAGCTCCCAGTGGCCCGAGGGGGTATCCTTGCCGCGCGACACCTCTGATGCGGCGCCCCACAGACCCTGTGGCCGGGCACCCAACCCCGGCACCGCGTCACCACTGGCCAGGCGGATCGCGGCCCCCAGGCCCAGCGCGTCGAGATGCGGCAGCGCCAGCGGCCCTGTGCGGCCCACATCGGCCCGACCCTGGGCGCAGGCCTGGGCGATATGGGCCAGCGTGTTGGCCCCGGTGTCGGGCACCCCGTCGTTGAAAAACGTATCGGCATCGGGCGCGCCGCCACACCCCACGGAATCCATCACCACCAAAAAGGCGCGCGTCATCTCAGGATCCTCCGATGTACCAGGGGCGGGATTTCGGGCGGCTTTTCCCCCAGGGCAAAGGCCGCGCGCACGGCCCCCGCCGCCGCCTCGGCCGCCTCATGGGTGGCCGCATGGATCAGCGCCAGCGGCTGGCCCTTGTCCACGCCATCGCCCAGCGCGGCAATCTCGGACAGGCCCACGGCGGGGTTGATCCGGTCGCCACCGCGCAGCCGCCCACCGCCCAGCGCCACCACCGCCAGGCCCAGCGCCTCGCCGTCGATGGCCTGAACGATCCCGCCCTGGGGCACCGTCACCTCATGCACCACCTTGGCCGAGGGCAACCTGTCGGGCCAGCAGTCGATGAAATCCGCGGGCCCCCCAAGTTCGGCCACCATTTCCCCGAATTTCAGCGCCGCATCGCCACTTTCCAGGGCGCGCGCGATGCGCCCCGCGCCGTCGCCCGCGTCATCCGCCAGCCCGCCCAGCGCCAGCGCCTCGCCGCCCAGCGCGCAGGTCAGATCCCACAGTGCCGGGGTGACGCCGGTGCCGGTCAGCGTTTCCATCACCTCGATCACCTCCAGCGCGTTGCCCGCCGCCCCGATAAGCGGCTGCGACATGTCGGTGATCAGCGCGGTGGTCATGCACCCCGCCCCCTGCGCGGTCTGCACCAGCGCGCGGGCCAGGGCCTCTGCCTCGGCCATGTCTTTCATGAAGGCGCCAGAGCCGACCTTGACATCCAGCACCAGCCCCTCCAGCCCCGCGGCCAGCTTTTTGGACAGGATCGAGGCGGTGATCAGATCAATGCTTTCGACCGTGCCGGAAATATCACGCACCCCGTAAAGCCGTTTATCCGCCGGGGCGATGTCGGACGAGGCCCCGACGATGGCACAGCCGATACTGGCGGTGATCGCCTGAAGCTCGGGCACCGACACCTCGGCGCGGTAGCCGGGGATCGCCTCCAGCTTGTCCAATGTGCCACCGGTGTGGCCCAGGCCCCGCCCCGAGATCATCGGCACGTAGGCCCCGCAGGCCGCCAGCGCCGGCGCCAACAGCAGCGACACGCAATCGCCGATGCCCCCGGTGGAATGCTTATCCAGCACCGGGCCGGGCAGATCCCAGTCCAGCACCTGGCCGCTGTCGCGCATCGCCCGCGTCAGCCCCACCCGCTCTGGCGCACTGAGACCGTTGAGCAGCACCGCCATGGCAAAGGCCCCGGCCTGGGCATCGGTGACCTCGCCACTGGCCAGACCCTGCGCGAACCAGCCAAGCTGCGCGTCGCTCAGGGTTTCACCGTCCCGCACGCGGGCGATGATGCCGCGCGCGTCCACCTCAGCGCGCGCCCATATGGGTGGCGCCGAAGGCACCGGGCAACAGCTCGGCCACGCTCATCACCAGGGTCTCGCCCGTCAGGGTCGACATGGTCACGCGCACATCGGGGGCGGCGAATTCGGCCAGTTTCTGGCGACAGCCACCACAGGGGGTTACCGGCGTGGGACCATCGGCGATCACAGCCACCTCGGCAATCTCGCGGCACCCGGCGGCGACCATCGCGGCAATCGCGCCCGCCTCGGCGCAGGTGCCCTCGGGCGAGGCGATGTTTTCGACGTTGCACCCCGCATAGACCGCACCATCGGCCCCCCGGATCGCGGCGCCGACCTTGAAATTGGAATAGGGGGCATAGGCATTTTCGCACACGGTGCGCGCAGCGGACAATAGCGGCATTGAGCTCCTCCTGTGCCTGTCAATCTGCGGTGCGGCGGCAGGGGATGCAAGGGGACAGGCGACAGGCAACGCCGCCGCCGGCAACCCGCGATTCGTCAGGGCCGATTTAACAGCCCTTGCGTTCGCAATTTTGCAAATTTGACGGTTTTTCAAATTTTTCACCGATTTCCGAGACCTGTTTGCAAAATTTGCAAGGGCACGACCGGTGATGACTGCAAATTTCCCGCGATGATCCGTCGCCATGGCCGGCAACTCTCTTGCGCGCGCGGGTCGCGATACGTAACAAACTTACAACGCCCCGGAGGAGGAGACAAAAATGGCATACAAGGACGTGTACGCAGCCTGGCAGGCCGACCCGGACCGCTTCTGGATGCAGGCCGCCGAGGCGATCGACTGGGACCGCAAACCCTCCAAGGCGCTGTTCGACGAGGGCGCGCCGATCTACGAGTGGTTTTCGGACGGGATGGTGAACACCTGCTGGAACGCGGTGGACCGCCACGTGGAAAACGGACGCGGCGACCAGACCGCGATCATCTACGACAGCCCTGTCACCGGTACCCGCAAGTCGATTTCCTATGTCATGCTGCGCAACCGGGTCGCCCAACTGGCCGGCGCGCTGCGCGCCAAGGGTGTGAAAAAGGGCGACCGGGTCATCATATACATGCCGATGATCCCCGAGGCACTGGAGGCGATGCTGGCCTGTGCGCGTCTGGGCGCGGTCCACTCGGTCGTGTTCGGCGGCTTTGCCGCGCATGAGCTGGCCGTTCGGATCGACGACTGCACGCCCAAATGCATCATCGCCGCCTCTTGCGGGATCGAGCCGGGGCGGATCGTGCACTACAAACCGCTGCTCGACGGCGCGCTTGCGCAATCCACGCACCAGCCCGACTTTTGCGTGATCCTCCAGCGTGAACAGGAAGTGGCCCATCTCGAAGAGGGGCGCGATTTCAACTGGCACGGTTTTCAGTATGGGGTGGAGCCCGCCGAATGCGTGCCGGTCGAGGGCAACCACCCGGCCTATATCCTGTACACATCCGGCACCACGGGCCAGCCCAAGGGCGTTGTGCGCCCCACCGGCGGACACCTGGTGGCCCTGAACTGGACGATGAAGAACATCTATAACGTCGATCCCGGCGACGTGTTCTGGGCCGCGTCCGATGTGGGCTGGGTCGTGGGCCACAGCTATATCTGCTATGGACCGCTGATCCACGGCAACACCACCATCGTGTTCGAGGGCAAACCGATCGGAACCCCCGATGCGGGCACCTTCTGGCGGGTGATTTCCGAGCACAAGGTCACAAGCTTTTTCACCGCGCCCACCGCCTTTCGCGCGATCAAGCGCGAGGATCCCAAGGGCGAGTTCGTCAAGAAATACGACCTGTCCTGCCTCAAGGCCCTGTATCTGGCCGGTGAACGCGCCGATCCCGACACCATCAAGTGGGCCCAGGCCCAACTGGGCGTGCCGGTGATCGACCACTGGTGGCAGACCGAAACCGGCTGGTCCATCGCCGCCAACCCGCTGGGCATCGAGGAGTTGCCGGTCAAGATCGGCAGCCCCTCGGTGGCGATGCCGGGCTATGACGTGCATATCCTGGACGAGGGCGGGCACGAGGTAGAGGCCGGCACCCTGGGCGCCATCGCGATCAAGCTGCCGCTGCCGCCGGGCACCCTGCC
Organism: Paracoccaceae bacterium; assembly: GCA_016938875.1. Lineage (GTDB taxonomy): Bacteria > Pseudomonadota > Alphaproteobacteria > Rhodobacterales > Rhodobacteraceae > Rhodovulum. The sequence goes on along the minus strand of JAFGTV010000040.1, from coordinate 38,820 downwards.
GACCCTGTGGAACGCCGAGGAACGCTATCTGAAAAGCTACCTGACCCATTTCCCCGGCTATTATGAAACCGGCGACGCGGGCTATAAGGACGAGGATGGCTACCTCTATATCATGGCGCGCACCGACGACGTGATCAACGTCGCCGGTCACCGCCTGTCCACCGGCGCGATGGAGGAAGTTCTGGCCAGCCACCCCGATGTGGCCGAATGCGCGGTGATCGGCGTGTCCGACGATCTCAAGGGGCAGTTGCCCATGGGCTTTTTGTGCCTGACCACCGGGGTGAACCGCGACCACGCCGAGATCGTCAAGGAATGCGTCAAACTGGTGCGCGACCAGATCGGCCCGGTTGCCGCGTTCAAGCTGGCCTGCGTGGTGGATCGGCTGCCCAAGACGCGGTCGGGCAAGATCCTGCGCGCCACCATGGTCAAGATCGCCGACGGGCAAGAGTTCAAGATGCCCGCCACCATCGACGATCCGGCGATTTTGGACGAGATCGCGGCGGCATTGGGTGCGCTGGGCTATCCCAAATCCGCCTGAGGACGGCATGCCGGGGCGCAACACGACCGCCCCGGCACAAACCTGACTTTTAGACAGGTTGGTGTGCGCGGGGCGCGCGGGTAGAACAGGCACGATGCAACCTGTGCGAGTGTCGCGATGCCCCCCCTGCCGCAGAACCAGCCGGTAACCGACCACCGCCAGCCCCATCCCGGACCTGAGCCGCGCGCCGCCTCGTCCCAAGGCACCCCGCGCAGCCCCGCGCACGAGCGCGCGGCGATGCTGGGCCATGACATGCGCGCCGCGATTTCCGACATCCTGGGCGGGCTGGCCCTGGCCGATCTGGACGCGCTCGACCCCGAATCCCGCCTGCAACTGGACCGTGTCCAAAGCTCGGCCGAGCAACTGGCGCGCCTGACCGACGAAACCCTGGCCCTGGTCACCGGCGAGGATACGCCGCGCGCGCCCACGCCCGCGCACACCCGGCTGACCCCGTTCCTGGACCGGATCGCCGCCCGCTGGCAGGCCCATGCCGAGGAACGCGGCCTGGGGTTCGTGATGGATCTGGCCGAGGATCTGCCCCGCGCCATCGGCACCGATCCCGCAGCACTGGAACGGATCCTGTCGAACCTGATCGGCAACGCGATGAAATACAGCCCCCAGGGCACCGTGCGGCTGGCCATCCAAATGGGCCCGCAAGAGGCGCTGGTGTTGCGGGTGCGCGACACCGGACCGGGGTTTTCCAGCGCGGCGCAGGCCCGGCTGTTCGAATATGCCGGTCGGCCCGCCGACAGCAGCCAGCCGGGCAGCGGGCTGGGCCTGCATATCGTGCGCGAACTGGCCCAGCATTTGCGTGCCCAGCTTCAGGTGGCCAACGCCCCCGGCGGCGGCGCCGAGGTATCGTTGATCGTGCCGCGCGCGGCCTGGGCGCCCGGGGTCGAGGCGCCCGGTTCGCTGGACGCCCTGCCCAACCTGAGCGGCTGCCAGGTGCTGCTGGCCGAGGACAACCAGACCAACCAGCTGTTGATCCGCCAGATGCTGGAAACCCTGGGCGCGCGGTGCCTGCTGGTCGATGACGGGCAGGCCGCCGCGGACATCCTGGCCGCGCGGCGTTTCGATCTGCTGCTGATCGACATCGAGATGCCGCGCCTGTCGGGCATCGACGTGATCCGCCGCCTGCGCGCGGCCGAGGGCGCGGGCCCGGCCACGCCGGTTCTGGCCGTCACCGCCTTTGTGCTGTCGGCCAACCGCGATCAGATCTATGCCGCCGGGGCCGACGGGATCCTGGCCAAACCGATCATGAGCCTGGATGCCTTTGGCGAGGCGATCACGCGGGTGCTGCGCAAACACCCCGCGCCCTGCGGCAGGGCCACCGCCGAGCCCAAGGCGCCGTTTGACCGGCTGCACATGGACCGGTTGATGGCGCTGGCCGGGCACGAGGATGGGCGCGAGTTGCTGACCCGCATGCGCGAGGATTTCGAGACCGTGCGCGCGGGCCTTGCCCAAGGGGTGGCCGAGGATGACAAGGCCCTGCTGCGCGCGCGCACCCATGTGCTGATCTCGCTGGCCGGGGCCGTCGGCAACACCACCCTACAGGCCGAGGCCGAAGAGTTGAACGCCGCCGCGCGCGGCCAGGGCGATGCCGACATCGCCTGCCTGTGCCCCCGCCTGATCGACGAGGTGGCCGAGCTGACCGCTGCGCTGGAGGCCGAACTGGCCACCCGCTATGGCGAGCCGCCGCGATGACCGCGCCGCTGCTGCTGATCGAGGACACGCCATCCTTGCAGATGGTCTATGAGGCGGTGCTGCGCGGCGCCGGACATAAGGTCGTCTCGGCCGGCACCGCCAAAGAGGGGCTGGCGCGATTTCGCGATCTCACGCCCGAGGTGGTGCTGCTGGACCTGATGCTGCCCGACCGGCCCGGCCAGGAGCTGTTGCAAGACATCCTGACGCTGGCCCCCGATACCCGCGTGATCGTCGTGACCGCGAACGGGTCCATCAACCGCGCGGTCGAGGCGATGCGCGCCGGCGCCTATGAATTCCTGCTAAAGCCCTTTAACGAGCAGCGTTTCTTGCACGCCGTCGACACCGCCCTGGCCGAACGCCCCAGCCCCGCGCGGCCCAATGGCGGGGCCAGCCAACCCGCAGCGCCCGGCACCGATTTCGTCGGCTCGTCGGCCCAGATGCGCCAGGTCTATGACCGCATCGCCTCGGTCGGGCGGTCGATGGCGACGGTGTTCATCACCGGCGACAGCGGCACCGGCAAGGAGATCTGCGCCCAGTCGGTGCACGCGGCCTCGGCCCGCGCGACGGGTCCGTTCGTGCCGCTCAACTGTGCCGCGATCCCGCGCGATCTGCTGGAATCCGAGGTTTTCGGCCATCTCAAGGGCGCGTTCACCGGCGCGCTGTCGGACAAGCCCGGGGCGGCCGCCGTGGCCGATGGCGGCACGCTGTTTCTGGACGAGATTTGCGAGATGGACCTTGGCCTGCAAACCAAGCTCTTGCGGTTTCTACAGACCTCGACGATCCAGCCGGTGGGGGCCGCGCATCCACGCAAGGTCAATGTGCGCATCATCTGCGCCACCAACCGCGACCCGCTGGAGGAGGTCCGCCAGGGCCGGTTCCGCGAGGACCTGTTTTACCGGCTGCACGTTGTGCCGATCCACCTGCCGCCCCTGCGCGCGCGCGGCGAGGACGTGATCGAGATCGCCGAAACCGCCCTGGCGCGCCTGTCGGCCGAAGAGGGGCGCCAATTCACCCGCCTGTCGCCCGATGTCGCCGCCCTGTTCCGGCGCCTGCCCTGGCCGGGCAATGTGCGCCAGTTGCTGAATGTGCTGCGCCACGCGGTGGTCCTGAACGAGGGCGCCGAGGTGACGTTGGACATGCTGCCGATCGCGCTGCACCATGAACGCGAACGTCTGTCCGACGCCCCGCCGCCCCCGGACCCAGCACCCGCCCCGGCCACGGATACGCTGGGGATGGGGGACCTGCTGGGCCGGCCCCTGGCCGAGATCGAACAGATGGTGATCGAGCAGACCATCGCGCGCGAAGGTGGCTCTGTGCCGCGCGCGGCCAAGGTGCTGGGCGTCTCCCCCTCCACGCTCTATCGCAAGCGCGAGAGTTGGACGCGCAACGGGACCGACGGCTAGACCCGCCCCGCGCAGCCCGAAGTCGCCCTAGACGAACTGTTCGCGGATCAGCCGCTCTTCCAGGCCATGGCCCGGATCGAACAGGATGCGATGCTTGATCGCAGGGTCTGACGCGATCTCGACCGCGATCACGACGCCTGCGCCGCGACTGTCGCCCTCGGCCATGACGGGCCGTTTCTTGGGCTGCAGCACGTCGATGCGCACCTTGGCCCGCTTGGGCAACAACGCACCGCGCCAGCGCCGGGGCCGGAACGGTGCCACCGCCGTCAGCGCCAGCACGTCCGATCCGATCGGCAGGATCGGCCCGTGCGCGGAATAGTTATAGGCGGTCGAGCCCGCAGGCGTCGCCACCAGCGCCCCGTCGCAAACCAACTCTTCCAGCCGGACGCGGCCATCCACGGTGATGCGCAGCTTGGCCGCCTGGGGGCCGGCGCGCAAAAGGCTGACCTCGTTGATCGCCAGCGCCTCGACAATGGTGCCATCGGGGCGGGTCGCGCGCATGCGCAGCGGGTTCAGAATCGCCTCCTCGGCGGCCTCCAGCCGGGCCACCAGCCCATCCGCGTGATACTCGTTCATCAAAAAGCCGATGGTGCCGCAATTCATCCCATAGACCGGCGCAGGCAGGTCCTGGGTGCCATGCAGCGTTTGCAACATGAACCCGTCTCCGCCCAGCGCGACGATCACGTCGGCCGCTTCGGGGGGAACCTGGCCATAGCGCGCGCTGAGCGTGGCCAGCGCCTCTTCGGCGGTCTCGGTCTCGCTGGCCATAAAGGCGATCTTGCGTGCTGTGGCCATGACCTTGCCCCCTTGGCGCGTTTCCTGAGAGTCATCGCCCGCGCGGATCGGAAACACAAGGGCCCCGCGCAAGGCATCCCGACACGCGATAAAGGCTTTTGCGCGATCCACACATCCGGTAGAACCGCGCCCATCCGGCCCCCGCCGCCACCAGGAGACATCACCATGACCGCACCCAAAGACAGCGGCTTTTTCACCGAAGCCCTCGCCACCCGCGACCCCGAGATCGCCCATGCCATCGGCCTGGAACTGGGCCGCCAGCGCGACGAGATCGAGCTGATCGCCAGCGAAAACATCGTCAGCCGCGCCGTGATGCAGGCGCAAGGCTCGGTGATGACCAACAAATACGCCGAAGGCTATCCCGGACGGCGCTATTACGGCGGCTGCCAGTTCGTGGATATCGCCGAAAACCTGGCGATCGAACGGGCCTGCACGCTGTTCGACGTGGAATTTGCCAATGTCCAACCCAATTCGGGCAGCCAGGCCAACCAAGGCGTGTTCACCGCGCTGCTGCAACCGGGCGACACGATCCTGGGGATGTCGCTGGATGCGGGCGGGCACCTGACCCACGGCGCCAAACCCAACCAGTCGGGCAAGTGGTTCAACGCCGTGCAATACGGTGTGCGCGAAAGCGACCTGCAAGTGGACTATGACCAGATCGAGGCGCTGGCCAAGGAGCACCAGCCCAAGATGATCATCGCGGGCGGCTCGGCCATTCCGCGGATCCTGGATTTCAAACGCTTCCGCGAGATCGCCGATATGGTCGGCGCCTACCTGATGGTGGACATGGCCCATTTCGCGGGCCTCGTGGCGGCCGGGCTCTACCCCTCGCCCTTCCCGCATGCCCATGTCGCGACCACCACCACGCACAAGACCCTGCGCGGCCCGCGCGGCGGCATGATCCTGACCAATGACGAGGCGCTGGCCAAGAAGTTCAACTCGGCGATCTTCCCCGGTATCCAGGGCGGCCCGCTGATGCACGTGATCGCGGGCAAGGCCGTGGCCTTTGGCGAGGCGCTGCGCCCGGAATTCAAAACCTATCAGAAAGAGGTGATCAAGAACGCCCAGGCCCTGGGTGCCGCGCTGGTCGCGGGCGGTCTGGACATCGTCACCGGCGGCACCGACAGCCACGTTCTGCTGGTCGACCTGCGGCCCAAGGGGGTCAAGGGCAACGCCACCGAAAAGGCCCTGGGCCGCGCCCATATCACCTGCAACAAGAACGGCATCCCCTTCGACAGCGAAAAACCGACCATCACCAGCGGCATCCGGCTGGGCTCGCCCGCCGGAACCACGCGCGGCTTTGGCGAGGCCGAGTTCACCCAGATCGGCAAATGGATCACCCAGGTCGTCGATGGCCTGGCCGCCAATGGCGAAGAGGGCAATGCGGCCGTAGAGGAACAGGTGAAATCCGAGGTTCAGGCGCTCTGCGCGCGCTTCCCGATCTATCCCGACCTCTGATCGCGGCACAAAACCCGACATCAAAAGGGGGCCTTGGCCCCCTTTTTCACGCACCCTGCCCTTTTGCTTGGGGCACATACCCAAATCCGATCCCGCCACCCGGGCAACGCCCCGGGGCGTTGAAACCTCTCTGGCCGACAGGCCCAGGGGGCGCTATTCATTGCCCATGCTCGCAACCCAGATCCACGGCACCCCGACCGACGCCCCACCCCTGCTGATCGCGCACGGCCTTTTCGGCTCGGCGCGAAACTGGGGGGTGATCGCGAAACGGCTGTCGGATGCGCGCCAGGTGATCGCGGTGGACATGCGCAACCACGGCGCCAGCCCCCAACTCCCCCATCACCGCTATCCCGATCTGGCCCAGGATCTGGCCCAGGTGATCGACGCCCATGGCGGGCAGGCCGACGTGCTGGGCCATTCCATGGGGGGCAAGGCGGCGATGGTGCTGGCGCTGACCCATCCGGCCAAGGTCAACCGCCTGATCGTGGCCGATATCGCCCCGGTGGCCTATACCCACACCCAGGCGCATCTGATCGCGGCGATGCGCGCCCTGGATCTGGCCACGATCACCCGCCGCGGCGAGGCCGACCAGGCGCTGGCGCGCACGGTGCCTGACGCGTCGGTGCGCGCCTTTTTGCTGCAATCGCTGGACCTGAAAGCCGTGCCGCCGGAATGGCGGCTGAACCTCGACGTGCTGGATGCCGAGATGCCCCATATCATCGGCTGGCCCGAGGAGGTTGCGGGGCCCTTTGACGGGCCCACGCTGTTCTTGTCGGGCGCGTTGTCGGACTATGTCCGCCCTGAACATCGCCCCCGGATCAAGGCGCTGTTCCCCGCCGCACGTTTTGCGAAAATTCCCGGCGTGGGCCATTGGCTCCACGCCGAGAAACCGCGCGACTTCGAGGCCGCGGTGCGCGCCTTTCTGGGCTGACCGCCCCCGGTCACTCGACCGGTTTCATCATCCGCACCAGGGTGCCATCCTTCTTGATGAACTGCCCGGCCAGCGCGGCCAGAACGTGCACGATGATCAGCACCATCATCAACACCCGCAGCACCGCGTGCACATTGCCCGCCAGCGCCGAGCCTTGCGACCAGGCAATCATGCCCGACACCGGCAGCAGCACCATCAGCAGGTAGAACAGCCCATAGGTCACACGGGCCACCATCACCTGCGCGGGCGAATGCGACGGATCATGCGCCGGCACCCCGTGCAGCATGCGCAGCGCAATGCGCCAGAACGCAAAGATCAGCACCAGCACACCGGCACCGATATGGATCGCCACGAAAAACCCCAGGGATTTTTCGCCGGTCTCCAGAAAGCGGCCAAAGGCCGATTCCATGCCGCCACCAAGAAGAAATTGCACAGCAAGCAGAACCACAACCGCCCAGTGCAGGCGGATCTGCATCCGCGAGTAACCCGAGACCGACATCCATGTCCCTCCGATGATCAGTAACAATACGTCCCTGCCGGCCATACCCGGCGGTCAGGCGATAGCATACGCGCCGGCCCGGCCTTAGCCCGCGACCGGGACGGCGACAATCCCCACCCCCTCAAGAGTAGGTGAAAACCGCCAAGGCGGGGGTGCGGCTGAGCGAAGCATGCCCACCGCACCGCCCACCCCCGGACCATGTTCCGCCTAGAACGACCAGACGCGCGCCTGGCGATCCAGCAGCGTCTTTGCCATGGCGGGCGGCTGGGCAACGGTCACGCCGTCCAACAACACCTCGGGGCCAGCGCCCTTGCCCGGCAGGTAGATCGCGCAAACCTCTGCCTTGGCGCCCTTTTTCATCGCGGCCATCAACAGGGCCTGGGGGCTGGCCCCCTTGGGCGGCTGCGGCGCGGTGGCGGTTTCGGGCGCATCCTTCAGCGCCATGTCGGCGGCCGGGCCGCACAGCAGGATGCGCGTCGGCACGCCGCGATCGATGGCCTGATTGATCAGAACCATGCCCATCAACTGGGTCTGCGGGTTGGCGTCGGTCACCACCGTCACCAGCTTGAGTGCGTCCTTGGCCATCGCGGGCCCCGCGGCCAGCACCAGCGCCACCGCCGTCATCTTGAGTGTCTTGAGCATTTGAATCTCCCCTTGGGCAATGCGGTTTCAACAACTGGAGGAGAGCATAAAGATATATTATAACTACATCATATGTCGAATGATCGCAGACGCCCGATCTGACGCGATTGTGAGCGAAAAGTGGGTTGCCCGCGGCCATCCCCGGGCAGGCGGTCGATCCGACCACCCCGCCTGCACAGCACGGGCCGCGATCAACTCTTTGGCAAAAGACGGCAGATACCCAAGGTGGAATCACACCTTGCCGGCCAGAGAACCTGGGGCGGGTTCGTCTTTGGGCGTGGAATATCCATAAGCCGCCAGATCTATCCCCAGGATTTCAGCGGTTCTTTGATTGCTGTCCTCGAAATATGACCCGACATAACCTTGGATCTGGTCTTTCAACTTTTGCCGGTTGGAATTGGCCAGCTTTTCCGGCGTCAGGGGGTTGAGCGCGAGATTGAGCCCATAGGCGGCCTTGCGCAACAAGGAGTCCTTTCCTTTGCTCGCATAACGGCTCATCCCGATGTAGTTGAGACGGCGCAGGAAAACCAAATCGCTTTTGCGGGCCTGGCGCTCTTTGTTGGCCATGGCCGGAAGCGTCCTGCCCTCGACACTCATCCCCATGAAGTCATAAAGCGCCTCCAGGAACTGCGTCTTTCCCATCATCTCAAGGGGGAGGATCAGCGTGTTTTCACGGCCGAAGTTTTCGTGCAGATACGTGATCAGACGATCGTAAAGAAACAGGTCCAGCGGGCAAGAACACCCGAAACCCGGTTGTCTAAGGTCGTCAAACCCCATGAAACGATCCAGTTTCGTCGGAAAGCCACGGCGCAGGTGTTCCAGATAGGCGGACAGGATGATTGATTTCTGTTCTCTGATGACCAACAGGATTTTAGCGTCGGGAAAGAGATCGCGCAGACGCCGCACCCCTTCGCGCCGGTCGACGGATCCCCCCATCGGATCGACCAAGAGGTGCTCGAAAGACAAGACCGGGGTCAAACCATTGCGGTGCGCCTCGGAAAAACCAACCTCATAAGACTTCCGCAGGTCTTCGAGCTTTTCATCGAAAATGAACGTGTCGGTGACGCGGACATGCTCGATCAGTTGCGGGGCCTGCTCGCCCCATGGGCTGCAAAACCCCGTCTGAGGTTTGGTAAAAAGGCTGCGTTGCAACCAGGTCGAACCAGCCTTTGGAAAACCAACATGCAAGAGCAGAGTGTGGGCCGTTTCTGTTGGCATCTGGATGGCCTTTCGCAAATTTTCCAGGGCGCCGCCAAAGCGCGCTTCAGGCTTTTTCGGCGGCCCTGGCCGCCAGGACCTCTTCGTAGAGGGACACCAGTTTCTGCGCCTTGCTGGACCAAAGGGCCTCTCGCTCCAGGTGGTCGCGGCCGTTTTGCCCAAGCCGTTGGCAAAGCTCGGGATCCTCGGCCAGCGTCCGGATCGCCGTCGCCAGGTCCTTTGGCATCCGTTCCGGGGTCGTCACCGGAACCTTTAGCCCACAGGTCTCATCCACGATCCAGTCGGGGCCGCCACGGCGCACGGTAATAATCGGCATGCCCCAATTCATGGCCTCGTAAAGGACACCACCCATGGATTCGCGGAAACTGGGGAACAGCAGCGCGTCACAGTCACGATAGAAATCCTCGACACGCTCGCGCGGCTGCTTTCCGACAAAGAAAACGCGGTCCGCCACGCCCAGGCGTTGCGCCTCTGCCTTGCAAAAGGGCAGCTCTTCGCCGTCGCCGACGCAGGTCAGCGTGACCTTGGGCAGATCCGGGAGTTCCGCCAAGGCGCGAATGCTTTCGCGCAGACCTTTCGTGCGAACCGCACGGCCGACATGCAGCAACTTCAACTCGCCCGGGACGTAGGTTCTGGGTCGCGCCGGGGCCAGGGCATGGACCCCAAGCCGCAAAAACGGTTCAAAGCGCCGTATCGGAAGATCGGACAAGGTTTCACGCATGTAGGGCGCCACCCCCAAGACCAGATCCGCATTGCGATAACTGGCGCGCAACCACGGATCATACCGCAGCCTGACAGTGTCCAGCGCCCTGAACCGCGTAAACCAGGCCTCGGACTCCATCTCTTTCTTGAACGCCTCGGGGGTGCTCAGGCTGCCGCCGACCGGCCCTATGACATAGGGCAGCCCGAGACCGCGCAGCGCAGACGGGTAACGCGCGCCTGCGGGCAGGATCTGGTGGGCAATATCGAATTGACGACCCGATTGCCGATACCACCGGCGGACACAGCCATTGAACGCGATGATCTCGGGCTTGAGCATCGAGGCAAGGCGCCCCCGCCACCGTGTCCAGATCGGTTCCTGAAAGGTGATCACCTCGCACTCGGTGAGCTGTTGCTTGAGCGGTCGCGCAATTCGGTTTTCGAGCGCCAGAACCGTGACCTCGGCCAACGGGATAAGCGCCTGCAACAATTCAAAGGATTTGCGCACTTCGCCAACGCCATCGCCGTTCAGACGCGGGGCAACAAACAAGACTTTCATTGTGGTTTCCGGTTCACAGAGTGACGAGGGGGGCGAACGGTCGGCGCGCGGTTCGACGATGGGCCACGGGTCGTGCTGCCCCGGGATGCCGTGGGCGCGGCTGGCGTCTGGGTGTCGGTTTTCGCACCGCCGGTGAATATCCAGATCGCGGTTCCGAAAAAGAACATGATGAACGCGTAGGTGGCCTTCCAGTAGTGCACCGTGCTGCCGGCCACGACCAGACCGCCGAACGCGGTCAGATATGCGGCCCGGCACGCCCTGTCGCGCGCATCGGTCAACTCGAAACGGGATACGTTTTTCACCGTCAGAATCAGCGCCAGGCTGAGCATCAGAAAACAGGGAATTCCGTAGTTCAGCGTCATGTTCAGCCAAAAGTTGTCGACGCTTGCGCTCATCCACGAGGGACGGACCCAATTGACCGAGTTCAACCCAAGTCCGAACACCGGATTGGCCCACACATTGTCCATGCCATAGTCCCAGATACGGATCCGGTTATAGGCGCTTCCCGAACTGAAACTGGCGTAGTTGACCAAAAGGTGGAACGGCGACTTGGTGGTGAACTGGTCGATGAGGACGTAGGCGCCGATAACGATCGCCGCAAAGACCCGCCAGCGATAGCGATAGGGCCGCGTGACCAATTCCCACGTGATAAAGACCAGCTGCATCACCATCGCGAACATGGCCCCGGTCGACAGCGAGAAGAACGAGGTCGCGATTATGACAAGCGTGACCAAGGCGCGCCGAAATACCCCCGCCTCTGGAAAGAGCGCATACCAGACCAGGCCAAGGCCCGTGGAGGCGAACGCGCCGAAAAGGATCGGGTGCTCGAACACCGTCTGCGCGCGCCGCAGGCCCATACGAATCCCGGCATCCACCGCCGCCCCCCGCTCTCCGATCAGGGAGAGCATGACAGGGGTTCTGGTCACGCTTTCCAGCATGGCAAAAGGCAGCAGCACCAGACAAATCAGAAAGAATTTTCGCACGAACGCGATGAAATCCTCTTGGGAGCGTATGGCGACCCTGCCCAGCATATAGGCGCCAAAGCTTTCCAGCATGTAGACCCCCGCAGGCTCGATGGCCAAGTCGATCGGGCCATGCCCCACCTGGTTCACAGCCAGGGCCAGCATCCCCCAGATCGCGGCCCCCAGCATCAGCCAATCAACCAGGATCATGCGCCCGGCGCGCCCCGTGACCAAAATCATGAAAAGCGGCACGAACAGGATCAGCAGCCACAGCCTGTAGGGGAACAAAAGGACAGGACCAGCATGAATTCGAATTGGGAAGAGCAGGCTGACAAGGAACACGGTGGCCCAAAGCGCGGCATAGCTGCGCTGTTTTTTCTGCAGGTCCGTGGCATCTGCCCCAGCGGGCGTGGACCGGGTGCGGGCCCCTTTCGGGCGGCCTTGATGCGCTTCGGGCTGGCCCTGGGGATCGTTCGCAGCCTCGGGAACGGTCGGTTCCACGTCGGGTGACTCGCGAAGTTGCTGTCGGCTGTACACAATCCTTTTGCGATCAGACGCCTTCACGAAACCAGCCTCGCCTTGGGTTGTTGGATTACAGGTCGAACAGTAACATGCAGATTCAGTTTGGAAACAAGGCCAAGACGCGTCGTTTCTATGAAATGGCGCCATGCCCGGACGCGCGGGCAAAGGGGGCAATGTCGAAATATCGGGCGTGTTTTCAACGGGTCAGTGAACGGCGCACCATCCCCCAGAAATTTCTCATGTTCCTTGCGGGTGAATTTTGTCGGGCAGCGGCCACCAGGTGCAGCCCGCGATAGCGCGGCGTCGCCCGGCCAAGACAGCGAAGCGCCAACAACCGCGCCAGCAGCGCCCGGCGGCGGACGGTCTGACCGGGCTGAATGCTTGCCAGGTTCGACGTATCGAACTTTTCCAGCTGAATTTCCCCCGCCTGTGCTGCCGCGGCAAGCATGGCCGCCCCTTTTTCGGTGCGCGACACGATCAGGCTGATCCCATCGCGTTCCTCGAAAAGCGGATATCCGGCCGCGTCGCTGACCCAGGCATCCGCGCAGACGATATCCGCCGCGGTGCCGGTGCCGTCGGCACATATCTTGCAGCGATGTTGAACATGGCGCGACAGGATCATGCCCCAGCTATCGTGATAGCTCATCGACAGAGTGCTGCCATTGTTGAGCGTGGCAGTCGCACGGCCCGGCCAGCCATTGCCCCGATAGCGAAAGGCCCGGGTGTCGGCCAGCGTGGTTCCCAATGCCTCGATCACCGCGGCGCTGCCCGTCAGCGAGGGCACGCCCGCACAAAAAAACGACAGCATCACCGGGATACGATCATCGATGCGGGGATCCCGCGCCGCCAACGCCCGCAAGGCCGCGACATCGCACGGCTTGCCGACAAAGGCAAAGCGTCCTTCGCCGTTCAGGAGCGGAGCAAGCGCCGCCAGTGGCGCCGACGGTGCATAGCGCGACCCGGCCGCATCGAATACCGCGCGTTCATCCCGCGAGAGCACCGCGGCATTGGCGTTTGGCACATCCGCAGCGGCGCCGGTCTGCACGACCGCATCGACCTGCCCGGTTTTCAACAGATGGACCAGGACCGCCGACAGCGCCCCGCCGGACGATGCGGTGTGGCGCAAGGCCGGATCCGTTGCGTATCCGACATGCATCTCAAGATACGGCCCCCAGAGGGGATCATCCGGACGGTCGCCCGCGATCACGGTTTGCCCAAGCCCGGGACAAACCTGGGCAATCATCTGGTCCTGCTCTTCGGTCACCCCCCCGGTTTGGCACGGGCGCAGATATCCGGGGGGCTGGATTTCCATCTTGATCTTGTCGGGTGCAATCAATGCACACGCACCGCAGCCAGAGCACAGGTTTCCCCGTTCCACCCTCGCCAAAGACCGGGCACTTTCACTGCGAATGTTGTTTTGCATGTTTTCCAGCGGCTTACATCAATTCGGCCAGATGCGCCGACAGGCGCAGCGACAACTGTACGATCGTCAGGGTCGGGTTCGCATAGCCCCCCGAGGGAAAGACCGACGATCCCCCGATATAAAGATTGTCCAGCCCATGCACCTTCAGGTTTCTGTCGACGACCCCATCAGAGGGGCTGTCGCTCATTCGGGTTCCGCCGATGTGGTGCCAGCCTGCCATCATACCCTGATCGGGAATCGGGGCATCCTTGCGAATCCATTGCATCAGACGGGCCCGGCCGAGATCTTTCTGGGCAATGTCCTTGGCGAAAATCCTGGCGCTCTGGGTGGCCGTTCTTCGATCCGTTTCGCTGCGGCGCCAGTGCAACTCGACCGTGGGAATTCCAAGTGCGTCCCGGTTCTGGCCCAGCCTGACACGGTTTTGCCGCACCGGGGCCTGTTCCCAGTGGCTTTGCAGGCGCGCACCGCAAACCAACTCTTTGCCATAGGCGCGCATCAACCGTTCGCCAAGCGCGGGGGCCGCGCACATCAGATCGGCGATCAGCGCCTTGGTGCCCTCGCCATAGGAGTCCTCGGTCAGTTGCAGCCCGGCATTCAGGATGCCGGCCGCGTATTGCGCCTCGCGCGTCAGGGCGAATGTCGCCTCGCCGTCGGCAAAAAATCCATCGCCGGGGGTGTCGATGATCACGTCCGCCAGGTTGGCGAACGGGTGTTCCATCCAATAGCGGCCAATCACATCACGGTTGCCGTCAAGCGCATGGTTGTGGGACGCGTCCATCCACAACAGGATGCGGGAATTCTCGATACCGCCGAGGCAAAGGACGAAATTTGTCGCCTCGACCCGCCAAGAGGATCCGCCCTGGGTCTTGACCCGTGCGGATTTGATCGCCCCCCCCTCTGGAACCAGATCCGTCAGGGCGGTTTCCAGGCAGACGCGCAGCATCTGCGACGTTTCGCAATGATCCATGTATTTGTCGCCGAACCTGACCGGCGGGCTGTAATGGACCGTCGTCTTGCGCACCGAAGGGGAATACAGCGTCTCGCTGAAATCGTTGGGGATCTCGACGATGTCACAGGCCGCTTGCAGATAGGGCATCAGGTCATCGCGCGAGATCGGCCAGCCGGTTTGCGGGAAATCCGGGTGGGCCTCGAAATCATGTGCATCCAGCGGCAGACACCGCCCGCCCCAGTGGTTGGACGTGCCGCCGAACATGCGCAGGCGCGCCTCGGACAGATCGTAATAGGTGTCACCGACCACATCGCCTTTGTAGAGGTCTTGCGACCACCCCTCATAGCTGAGCGCGCCCGCCTCGATCAGCAGCACGCGGGACCCGGAATTGGACAGCTCATAGGCAAGGGTCATGCCCGCCGGACCGGACCCGAAAATGCAGACATCGGCACGTTCGACGTGATCGTCGTTGAATGTCCGGGCATCGACAAACATCAGCCATCGCCCCTGCGCAAGATCCAGCCCGCGTGGTCCTCGACGTCGTCACCGGGCCAAAACTGCACCACGAAAGGCAACACACCCAAACCCTTCAGCACGTCCCGGCGCCCGGTCCCGCGACGCTCGGCATGTGGATGTTCAGGTTCCCACTCAGAAGAATGCCGAGCCATCTGGATACCCCTTCCCAAGTCACGCGATCAAAGCTCGTGCCGTACGGTCATTATTCGGGATTATCCATTGATCTTAATTGTTTTTGGAAAATTTGTTAAGAGAGTTAAACGACACGCACCGTTTTGCTGCGGGAAACAGGCAGCCGCCCGAAGGTGGACGAGGCCCCCGGGCATATGCCGAGAGGTTTCGAACACGACGAGGATCGAAAGGCACAGGTCTGTGCAGCCTGTCGTGCTGTCGCTCTGTCGGGAAAGGATGAGGTCCGCCGCCCCGCCTTACTGATCGTCTCGGCGGGACTCCGACCGGATGGGGCAGTCCAGCAGGGACAGCGCGGCAAATCCCAGCGTCACCACACATCCCGTCAGCGTGTACAGCAGCAGCGCCTGAAGAAAAGAGAACCCGATAACCAGGGCGGTGCACCCGGTCGTGGTTGCGGCGACAGTACCCAATGCCAAAGCGGCGATCAGCATACGCATTCTCCAGTGCTCGGGGCCGTTGTTGCAACCTTCTGGCGATATTTTATCACCCACAACAACTCCTACGTTTATTGTCCGCATTTTTTGTGGCCAAAATTGGACCAAACCTGCACCACGACGAGGCAGAGCGTCGAATTTTGCGGATATTTCACAACGGCCCTGAAAAAACCGCGTGCCGCGTGACGGCCTCAGAACACCCTAACCAGTCTGGAGTGGTCGGTGCCGCACAGCCGGTTCTTTGCCGCAACACGGAATCGGCGGAGCCTTGCCGGATGGCCTGGAACCGCCGGCGGATTTCCCCGGCAGCAGTCTGCCCAATGCCCGGCCGGCAGGCCCATGGCGCGCGCGACCCAGACCGATAGGGCAGGCAACCGGACGACTGTTCGGCCAGCGTTCCAGCGGCACTGACCCAAAACGAAGAAAGCCCCCCGTTTCCGGGGGGCTTAGCTTTTCAACACGTGGGCGTGTGCGCCGCTCAGGCGGCGACGGCGGCCTTCTTGCGGCGCCCAACGGCCCAGAGGCCCAACAGGCCCGCACCGAGCAGCGGCACCGATGCCGGCAGCGGAACCGGCGCGATGACCGTGTTGCCAGCGAACGAGGCGCCGGACGAGATGCGGTTACCCAGGCCAGCGGCGAACTTGATATCGTCGAATTCGATATCCAGCGTAGACCCTTGGGCAAAGGTCAGCGACGGGACATCATCCCAGATCAGGCTGCCCTTGGACACGACGCCGAACAACGTGGCGTAGTAGCCACCGCCGCTGCCGGTGGTGCTGGACGCGTCGGGCGACGAGAATGCCAGCGTGACATCCACGGTGTAGGTTTCAAAGCCAGAGCCCGAAACCTTCCAATCGAAGAAATTGGCAACGTCGATCGAGTCGGTCGGCGACGTGGGCGTCCAGGCAAAGTTGGTTGCGCCAGTGCCGAACGAGCCGGTCAGGGATGCACACGAGAAAAAGGTGCAGCCCGACCCCTGAGAGACGCTGATCGACGACGCGGAGGTGTCGATCGTGAATGTCGGATACGAAGACGCATCCGCCGTCACGGCGGCGCATGCGATGGCAACTGATGCCAGACCAATCTTATAGTTCATAATCAAGCCCCCTAGCTTAAAATGGACATTTCTTCCCGTATTCTTTCTACCATAGAGATAGGGTAAAGCAAACGTGAATTTTGTTCGGATTGTGGCAGCAAGGTGGAATAATTGTTTCCCAACTGGGGGCACTTTGTGGCCAGTTCGAAAACACATAGGGGCACCCGAGGATGCACGATGACCTTACCAGTGTTGACTTTGCGGTCGTTGGCGGCGGGATCGTCGGCCTGGCCACGGCACTGCGGCTGCAAGAGCTGCACCCCCGGTCCCGGATCACCCTTTTGGAAAAGGAAACAGCCGTTGCCCAGCACCAGTCGGGACGTAACAGCGGCGTGATCCATGCCGGGGTCTATTATGCCCCCGGCAGTCTAAAGGCGCAGTTCAGTCGCCAAGGTGTGTCGGCCACGCGCGGCTTTTGCGACGAACATGGCATCCCTTACAGCATCTGCGGCAAGCTGATCGTGGCCACCGACACCGACGAGATCACCCGCATGGAGGCGCTGGAAACCCGCGCGCGGGCCAACGGGATCGAGATCGACCGCCTGTCCGGGGCCGAGGCGCGCGCGCTGGAACCCGCGATCAAGGCGACTGCGGCCCTGCTGTCCCCCTCGACCGGGATCGTCGACTATGGCCTGGTCGCCGCCCGCATGGCCGAGCTTTTCATCGACCGAGGCGGCGCGCTGCGGCTTGGGGCCGAAGTGACCGGTGGCACGGAAACCGAGGCCGGCATCACCCTGAACATCGGACAAGAGACGCTTTCCGCCGGAAAGGCGGTGTTTTGCGGGGGCCTGATGGCCGATCGCCTGGCCCGCTGTTTTGGCGCGGAAATCGACTTTCGCATCATCCCTTTTCGTGGCGAGTATTTCGCGATCCGCAATCAGCCCGCCGACCTTGTGCGCCATCTGATCTATCCGGTGCCCGACCCCGAGCGCCCGTTCCTGGGCGTGCACCTGACGCGCAAGATGAACGGCGGCTTTACGGTCGGGCCGAACGCGGTTCTGGCGATGAAGCGAGAAGGCTATCGCAAAACTGACATCAGCCTGACCGACCTAGCCGAGAGCCTGTCTTATCCGGGGTTCTGGCGCGTGGTTGCACGAAATTTCGGCCCCGCCATGAACGAGCTGACGGCCTCGACCTTTCGCCGGCTTTACCTGCAAAAGGTGCACAAATACTGCGACCAGATCAGCCTGGCCGACCTTGTGCCCTACAAGGCCGGGGTGCGTGCGCAGGCGGTGGCGTCCGATGGCAGAATGATCGACGACTTTCTGTTCACCGACACACGGCACACCCTGCATGTCTGCAATGCGCCCTCTCCGGCGGCGACATCGGCCCTGCCGATCGCGGCACATATCGTCGAGCGGTTGCTGGGGGGGTAAGGGCCAGGGCACCCAGGGCACCGGGGCCATCACACGCCAGCCAACCTGCACCAGCCCAGCGCATGCGCCCCGTTTCAGGACGGCCAGCCGCACCCCCACACTGCCGCCGCCCCCGGGCCGGGGGCGGGTTACCGCATCACCGGCCCGGGGGCCTCAATGTCCCCCGGCCGCTCACAGCACCCGGTCCACCACCGCGCGCAATCGCTCCAGCGTCGCCTCGACATCGGTCAGCTTGTCCAACCCGAAAAGACCCAGGCGGAAGGTGCGGAAATCGGCCCCCTCCCCCACCTGCAGGGGCACACCGGCGGCAATCTGCATGCCCTCGGCAACAAATTTGCGGCCATTCTGGATGTCGGGATCGTCGGTATAGGCCACAACGACGCCGGGCGCGCCGAACCCTGGTGCGGCAACCGACACCACGCCCTTTTCGGCCAGCAGCGCGCGCACCGCATCCCCAAGCCGCCATTGCGCGTCTTTCATGGCCTCGAACCCAAGGGCCTTGGTCTGGGCCATCGCGTCACGCAACCCCACCAGCGCATCGGTGGGCATCGTCGCGTGGTAGGCGTGTCCGCCCTGCTCATAGGCCGCCATGATCGCGCGCCACTTCTTCAGGTCCACCGCAAAGGAATTCGAGTCGGTATCCGCAAGCCGTTCACTCGCGCGCGCCGACAGCATCACCATGCCGGCCGAGGGCGAGGCCGACCAGCCCTTTTGAGGGGCCGAGATCAGCACATCGACCCCGGTTTGCGCCATGTCGACCCAGACGCACCCCGAAGCGATGCAATCGAGCACCATCAACGCACCCACCTCATGCGCGGCCTCTGCCATTTGCCGGATATAGGCGTCGGGCAGGATCAGGCCCGACGAGGTCTCTACATGCGGCGCAAAGACCACGTCGGGCTGCGCCTCGCGGATACGTGCGACGACATCCTCTATGGGCGGCGGGGCATAGCGCGCCTTTGGATCGTTTCCGGCGGGCCGTGCCATCACGACAGTGGTGTCAGCCGCCAGCTCGCCGACCTCCAGGATCTGGGTCCAGCGATACGAGAACCAGCCGTTGCGCACGATCAGCGCGTGGCGCCCGGTGGCGAACTGCCGGGCAACGGCCTCCATCGCAAAGGTTCCGCCGCCCGGCACCAAGGCGACGGAATCGGCATGGTACACCTCGCGCAGCATCGCCGAGATGTCGCGCATCACACCCTGGAACTTGGCCGACATATGGTTCAGCGAGCGATCGGTGAAGACGACCGAAAATTCGCTCAGACCGTCGGGATCTACATCGGGACACAGGCCGGGCATTGCGCAAACTCCTTGATTTTCGACGCAACATAATGGGTCGGACAGACCGGCTACCAGCGAAAAGAGGGCGCTGGCCCGTCCCCGCGGTCCCGGCCCGTCGCACCGGGTCGGCCATGGCGCGGTGCGCGACGGCACGCCGTCAGCGTTGTCGGGTCTGCCAATCGGGGTGGATCCACGCGGCGGCCTCGTCGCGGGGCAGCGGGTCACGCCCCAGGATATGATCGCTGGCCTTTTCACCGACCATGATGGACGGCGCGTTCAGGTTGCCGTTGGGGATGCGCGGAAAGATCGAACTGTCGGCCACACGCAGGCCCTGCACACCAATGACACGGGTTTCGCTGTCAACCACCGCCATGGCGTCATCTGCCTGCCCCATGCGGCAGGTTCCACAGGGGTGATAGGCGCTTTCGGCATGGGCGCGGATGAACGCGTCCAGGTCGTCATCGCTTTGCGCCTGTGCGCCGGGCTGGATTTCGTGACTGACAAAGGGCGCAAAGGCATCTTGGGAAAAGATCTCGCGCGTCAGCCGGATGCAGGTTCGGAAATCGGTCCAGTCCTGCGCCGTCGACATGTAGTTGAACAAGATCGAGGGCGCCGCGCGCGGATCACCGCTGCGCAGGCTGACCGCCCCGCGCGAGGGGCTGCGCATCGGTCCGACATGGGCCTGGAAGCCATGCCCCTCCGCTGCGGCCTTGCCATCATAGCGCACCGCGATGGGCAGAAAGTGATACTGGATGTCGGGGTAATCCACCCCGGCGCGGGATCGAATGAAGGCCGCACTTTCAAACTGGTTCGAGGCGCCAAGACCGGTGCGGCTGAACAGCCACTGCGCACCGATCAACGCCTTGCTCAAGAGGTTCCAGTGTTTGAAAAGCGTGATCGGCTGGCTTGCCGCCATCTGGATATAAACCTCCAGGTGGTCTTGCAGGTTCTGCCCCACGCCGGGCCGATCAACCAGCACCGGGATGCCATGTTCGGCCAGATGCGCGGCCGGGCCGATGCCTGACAGCATCAACAGCTTGGGCGAATTGATCGTCGAGGCGGCAAGGATCACCTCGCGCCGCGCGCGGATGCTCAGCACCTCGCCGCCGCGTTCGACCTCGATGCCGATGGCGCGTTTGCCCTGAAACACAACCCGGCGGGCAAGAGCGCGCACGAGAGTGCAGTTTTCCCGTTTCAGGGCAGGTTTCAGATAGGCATTGGCCGCCGACCAGCGCCGGCCGCGCCAGACCGTCTGTTCCATCGGGCCAAAACCTTCCTGCTTGGCCCCGTTGTAGTCGTCGGTCCCTTCATAGCCAGCCTGCCGACCGGCCTCGACAAAGGCATGAAACAGGGGATTGGCCCGCGGTCCGCGGGTGACATGCAACGGCCCGGTTTTGCCGCGCCACTGCGCAGCGCCGCCATGCCCCCCCGAATGCCAGTGTTCCATACGCTTGAAGTAGGGCAGCACGTCGCCATAGGCCCAGCCTGTCGCGCCAGCCTGCGCCCAGTGATCGAAATCGCGCGCATGGCCCCGGACATAAACCATGCCGTTGATGCTGGAGGAACCGCCGATCACCTTGCCCCGAGGACAGGCCAGCCGCCGTCCGCCCAGATGCGGCTCTGGTTCGGTCCGAAAGCCCCAGTCATAGCGGGCCATGTTCATCGGATAGCTCAGCGCGGCAGGCATCTGGATCAACGGCCCCGCGTCGGTGCCGCCATGCTCGACGATCAGGACGCTGGCCCCGGCCTCGGACAGCCGATAAGCCATTGCGCATCCGGCAGAGCCTGCGCCGACGATGACGAAATCCGCCTCCATGTCACCGATCCCGCCGGCCATTCAGAACGGCGCCTCGACCCGGCCCATGCGAACGTAAACCGACTTGAGCTGGGAATAGTGCTGAATGGCGGCGGTGGCGTTTTCCCGGCCCACGCCCGACATCTTGACGCCCCCAAAGGGCATCTCGACCGGCGCGTCGTTGTAGGAATTGATAAAGCAGGTGCCAGCCTCCAGCCGCGCGATCACCCGGTGCGCGCGGGACAGATCGCGGGTGAACACACCCGCTGACAGACCGTATTGCGTGGCATTGGCCCGCGCGATCACGTCGTCCTCCTCTTCGAAATCCAGCACACACATGACCGCGCCAAATATCTCTTCGCGGGCGATGGTCATGTCATCGGTCACATCGGCAAAAACCGTCGGCTCGATCCAGAATCCCGGCCCTTCGGGGTACCGGCCACCCGCCACCAGCCGGGCCCCCTCGCGTTGGCCGGTGGCGATGTATCCCTTGACGATGTCCAACTGCGCGGCGCTGGTCATCGGCCCGAAATTCGTGGTCTCGTCCAGCGGATCGCCGATGCGCACATCCTTCAGCCGCTCGGCCAGGCGGCCGAGGAACGCCTCTTTCAACCGCTTGTGGACGAACACCCGCGTGCCGTTCGAACAGACCTGCCCGCTGGAATAGAAATTGCCCAGGATCGCGCCGCCGATCGCGTCCTCCAGATCGGCATCCTCGAAAACGATCAGGGGGGACTTGCCGCCCAACTCCATCGTGACGTGCTTCATTTCAGCGGCCGCGGCGGCATAGACCTTGCGCCCGGTCGGCACCGATCCCGTCAGCGACACCTTGGCCACGCGCGGGTCCGTCACCAGCTGCGCCCCGACATCGCCCGCCCCCTGGACGACATTGAACAATCCGGCGGGGGCGCCGGCCTCGATCAGGATTTCGGCGACTCGAAGCGCGCAAAGCGGCGTCGTTTCCGAGGGTTTGAACACCATGGAATTTCCACAGGCCAGCGCCGGCGCGGCCTTCCAGCAGGCGATCTGGGTGGGATAGTTCCAGGCACCGATACCCACGCACACGCCCAGGGGTTCCCGGATCGTATAGGCCCAATCCTGGCCCAAGGGGATGTGATCCCCCGTCAGACTGCCCGCCAGCCCGCCGAAATATTCCAACGCATCGGCGGCACTGCTGGCATCGGCAACCAGCGTCTCTTGCAGCGGTTTGCCGGTATCCAGGGTCTCCAGCTCGCTCATCTGGCGATTGTGCGCACGGATGATGTCGGCGGCCCGGCGCAGCACGCGGCCACGCTCTGTACCGCTGCATTTCGCCCAGGCGGCCTGCGCGGCCCGCGCGCCTTGCAGGGCCTGCTCGATGATGGCCGGGGTCGCGGCGTGGACGGTTGCGATCTGCGCCCCCGTGGCAGGATAGATCACGGGGATTGGCGTGCCCGC
The DNA here is from genome assembly GCA_016938875.1 of Paracoccaceae bacterium. GTDB lineage: Bacteria > Pseudomonadota > Alphaproteobacteria > Rhodobacterales > Rhodobacteraceae > Rhodovulum. Next base: position 16,391 of record JAFGTV010000040.1, on the reverse strand, counting down.
CTTGTCCTCGATATAGCTGCCGTTGATGAAATGGCTGGCCTTGGGCTGTGCGGTCACGGTCATGGGATTTGGTCCATCGTTTCGGGCGGTGTCAGTGAAGGGCGCCGCGCAGTTCGAGGTTGAGGTATTCCAGCACTTGCGCGGATGCGGCGGCGCCATCGGGCAGGCCGTTGCCCAGCCCCTCGTGCAGGTAGACCCCGTCGATCAGGCAGGCGACGCGTTCGGCCACGCCAGGCGCATGCGCCCCCAGCAGCGGACGCAGATCGTGCAACAGGTTGGACTGCAACCTGCGCCGGTAAAGCGTCAGCAACCGCCGCGCCTGCTGGTTCGAATGGGCCATGGCGTAAAAATTCATCCAGGCACTGATCGTGTCGCGCTGAAAATGAATCGGCGAAAAGCTGGCCTCGACAATGGCACGCAGGCGATCCTGCGGGGCCGTGACCGCCGCCAGGGCCCGGCGCACCTCGGCGCTGTAGCGGGCCAGGGTAAAACGCATGGCGGCCAGGAAAATCTGTTCCTTGCCCCCAAAGTAGTGATGCGCCAGCGCGCTGGAGACCCCCGCGCGCCGCGCGATGCACGCCACGGTGATATTCAGCGACCCCGCGTCCCCGATTTCTGCTATCGTGGCCTTGATCAGCGCCTCGCGCCTGATGGGCTGCATTCCGAGCTTGGGCATGTGGTGCCTTTCCGAGGAGTTGCGGTTCGAGTCTAAATTTGTTTTTGATTGATCAGTCAATCAAAAAAGGGAGAGGTAAGAATGAGGTTCAAAACGACGCTTTGCGCGCTGGCCTTTGCGACGGCTGCGGCACCTGCGCTGGCCGATTGCGACACGGTGGTCTTTTCGGATGTCGGCTGGACGGACATCACCGCCACCACGGCGGCCACCACGGTCGTGCTTGGGGCCCTGGGATACGAGACCGACATCAAGGTTCTCTCGGTGCCGGTGACCTATACATCGCTGGCCAGGGGCGATGTGGATGTCTTTCTGGGCAACTGGATGCCGACGATGGAGGGCGACATCGCGCCCTATCGCGACGCGGGCACGGTCGATACCCTGAACGCCAACCTGGAGGGCGCGAAATATACCCTGGCGGTGAACAAGGCCGCATCCGATCTGGGCATCGCCAATTTCGCCGAAATCGCCAACTTCAAGGATCAACTGGACGGCAAGATCTATGGAATCGAGGCGGGCAATGACGGCAACCGGCTGATCATGGACATGATCGCGCAGGATGCCTTTGGCCTGTCGGGGTTCGAGGTTGTCGAAAGCTCGGAACAGGGCATGCTGGCCCAGGTGGCCCGCGCCGACCGCCGGGGCGAGCCGATCGTGTTCCTTGGCTGGGAACCGCATCCGATGAATGCCAATTTCGAGATGTCCTACCTGCCCGGCGGGGATGAATTCTTTGGTCCCAATCTTGGCGGCGCGACGGTCTATACCAATACCACCGCCGGGTATGTCGATGCCTGCCCGAATGTCGGCAAGCTGTTGCAGAACCTGAAATTCTCGCTGGGTATGGAAAACGAGATCATGGCCGCGATCCTGGATCAGGGCAAAGACCCGCAAGACGCCGCCAAAGAGTGGCTGACGGCGCACCCCGATGTGCTGGCGCCCTGGCTAACGGGCGTCACGACCAAGGACGGCGGCGACGCGATGGCCGCGGTCAAGGCAGATCTCGGGCTGTGACACGATCGGGGGCGGGCCGCGCACAATGTGGCCGGCCCCTGTCCCGGCTTGAAAAACCGACCACGGCGGGCGATCCTGCGGCACATCACACGATAGGGGGTCCGTTTGGATTGGCTCACCGAGGCGAAAATTCCCATCGGCCGCGCCGCAGCCCGGGTATTCGACTGGTTCCAGATCAATGGCGCGTGGTTTTTCGATGGCCTGTCCGAGGCCATGGAATGGTTGATCGAGCGGATCTTGTGGGCGCTGCAAACGCCGCATCCGTTGTTCGTCATCGGGGCCTTTGCTGCACTGACCTATGGGCTGCAACGCAGCTGGAAACCGGCGCTTTTCGTGGTTCTGGGGTTCTTGTTCATCCTCAACCAGGGCTATTGGAAAGAAACCACCGAAAGCCTGACGCTGGTGCTGTCCGCCTGCCTGGTCTGCATGAGCGTGGGCGTGCCGATCGGGATCGCGATGGCGCATCGCCCAGCGCTTTTCCGGGTCATGCGTCCGGTGCTGGACCTGATGCAGACGCTGCCAACCTTTGTCTACCTGATCCCGGCGATCGTCTTTTTCGGCATCGGTACGGTTCCGGGGCTGATCGCAACGGTGATTTTCGTGCTTCCTGCGCCGATCCGGCTGACGCAACTGGGAATTGCCTCGACCCCGGTGCCCTTGCTTGAGGCCGCGCGGGCCTTTGGCGCAACGCCCCGTCAGACCCTGTGGAAGGTCGAACTGCCCTCGGCTCTGCCGCAGATCATGGCCGGGCTGAACCAGACGATCATGCTGTCGCTCAGCATGGTCGTGATCGCGGCGCTGGTGGGGGCGAACGGGTTGGGCGTGCCGGTGGTACGCGCCCTGAACCAGGTGAACACGGCGCTGGGTTTTGAAAGTGGCTTTGTCATCGTGGTCGTCGCCATCATGCTGGACCGCATGCTGAGGGTGGATCGGAAATGAGCGCGGTCTCCTTCAGGAATGTCTCGATCGTCTTTGGCGACCGCCCGCAAGATGCCCTGCCGATGATGGATCAAGGGTTGGACCGCCCCGAAATCCAAAAGGCCACCGGGCAGGTTCTGGGTGTGCATGACTGTTCGCTCGAGGTCGAGGAAGGCGAGATCCTTGTCCTGATGGGGTTGTCCGGGTCCGGGAAATCGACCCTGTTGCGGGCGGTCAACGGGCTGAACCCGGTGGCGCGCGGCGAGGTTCTGATCGGACGGGGGGACGACATGGTGTCGGTCACCCATGCGGACCGAAAGACCCTGCGCGATATTCGCCTGAACGACATCTCGATGGTGTTCCAGCAATTCGGACTGCTGCCCTGGCGCAGTGTGCGCGAGAATGTCGGGCTGGGACTGGAACTGGGTGGGATGGCCGCAAAAACCCGCAAAAAGCGCGTCGAGCATCAGCTGGAGCTTGTGGGCCTGTCGGACTGGGCCGACCGCAAGGTCGGGGATCTGTCCGGCGGGATGCAGCAGCGCGTTGGCCTTGCGCGCGCCTTTGCGACCGATGCGCCGATCCTGTTGATGGATGAACCGTTTTCGGCACTGGACCCGCTGATCCGAAACCACCTGCAGGATGAACTGCTGTCGCTGCAAGAGCAGTTGAACCGCACGATCATTTTCGTCAGCCACGACCTGGACGAGGCGTTCAAACTGGGCAATCATATCGCCATCATGGATGGCGGCCGCATCGTGCAATGCGGCAGCCCGCGCGATATCTTCACCAAACCGTCGAACGACTATGTGGCCGACTTCGTGACGCATATGAATCCGCTGGGGGTTTTTTGTGCCCGTGACGTGATGGGATCCGGTGGATCCGCGAGCCACACCACGGTGGACCCCGATGTCCCGGTCAGCGCCGTCATCGACCTGCTCGAACAAAAGGGCGAGCCGATTTCCGTCACCCAGAACGGCCGCATCTTGGGACAGATATCGCGCCAGACCGTGTTGTCGCGGCTGCGCGGCGACGGGGAATGAAGGCCCACCGCCCCCGGGCGCTGATCCAGACGCAAAACTGTGCTGTTTCCCGCGGGTCGACAAAACCGCGCCCAATGCGCGGCGGTTTCCGGATGAGAAGAGATACCCCCCGGTTTCGCCCATCGGATCGGATAAAGGATTTCCGATCCAGGGCGGAATGGATTAAAGTTAATATCTATAAATGTTTATGCGCCCCTTTGGCTTTCTGGATATTGGACGATTCCCTTGATCCAACCGCCTGCACCAAAGCGTGACAAGAATGACGCCGCAACCCGTGGGCGCGGCCGTCGGTGTTCGCATGGCTTGGCGGCGCCGAAACGATGACCCCAAAGGCCAGCACCCAATCCCCGCAACCGCCACGGGTTCTTGTCACCGGATCCACGGGCTTTATCGGGCGGGCCTGCGTTCAGGCGCTGTGCCAGGCCGGCTGCGAGGTGATCGGAACGTATCGCGGGGCCGCCCCGCCCCCGGCCGGACCTGCCATAACCTGGGAGAGGGCCGATCTGTCCGCGCCGGATCAAATCGATCGGGTGATGCAACGCCACCGGCCCACCCACCTTTTGGCCCTGGCCTGGTTCATGGGGCCCGGCAACCAGCAATCAATCGAGAACTTTCGCTGGCTCCAACACTCCATCGACCTGATCATGGCCTTTGCCGCGGCGGGGGGGCAGCGCGTCACGTTCTGCGGAACCTGCATGGAATACGACTGGAGCCATCCGGTCAAACTCAGCGAGACCACGACGCCGATCCGGCCCGGTTCCGAATACGGCGCGGCCAAGGCGGCCCTTTTCACCGCGTTCGGACCCCTGTGCGCGGCCTTGGGGCTGTCGGGGGCCTGGGCGCGGCCCTTCTTTCTTTACGGGCCGGGGGAAAACCCCAGACGCCTGGCTGCGGATGTGATCATATCGCTGCTGGAGGGGCGCGAGGCGCTGTGCACCCACGGGCGACAAGAACGCGATTTCCTGCACGTTTCAGATGCGGCCGATGCCATGGTCACGCTGCTGCTCAGCGACCTGCAGGGACCGATGAACATCGGCAGCGGCCGGGCTATCGCGCTGGCCGACCTGGTGCAGGAAATTGGCCGCCAGATCGGCGCCGCCGACCGGATCCGGCTGGGTGCCCGCGAAACACGGCCCGGCGACCCGCCACTGGTCGAGGCCGATATCACGCGCCTCAGCCAGGAATTGGGCTGGCAGCCGCGGTATGATTTGAAAGAGGGGGTGGCCGACACCATTGCCTGGTGGCGCCACGAATTGGGGAAAGACCGAACACAATGAGCGACAAGAATATCGTAATCCTTGGATCGGGCATGGCTGGCCTGGGTGCCGCGCACCATTTTCACCAGCAAGGGCTTGCCACGCGGGCATTCGACAAAAACCCCTATCCCGGCGGGCATACCGCGACGTTCATCTATGACAGCGGCTTCATCTTCGACGACGGGCCGCATATCTCGTTCACCAAGGATCCGCGGCTTCAGGATCTTTTTGCCGAGAATGTCGGCGGCAAGTTCGAGAGGCTGCAAGCCTATGTAAACAACTATTACCATGGCGCCTGGGTCAAACATCCGGCGCAGGCCAACCTGCACAACCTGCCCGCCGACCTGAAGGCCCGCTGCATCCTCGATTTTATCGAGGCCTCAAGAACGGATGTCGTGGAAAAACCTGCCAATTATCTGGAATGGCTGATCAGCGTCTTTGGCGAAACCTTTGCGACCCATTTCCCGGCGGTCTACGGCAAGAAATACCATACCGTCGGCCCCGAAAAGATGAGCACGGTCTGGATCGGTCCGCGGCTCTATCGTCCCTCAATGGAAGAGGTCATCCGCGGTGCCCTCGTCGAAGAGACGCCAGATGTCCACTATGTCTCGGATTTCCGATATCCCAGCGAGGGGGGGTTCATCTCTTACATCAAACCCTTCATGGAACAGACCGATCTGCGGCTGGATCACACGGTCGTCGCGATCGACCCCGCGACGCGCACCATCCGCTTTGCCAACGGCCAGACCGCGCCCTACGACCATCTGGTGTCCTCGATCCCCCTGCCCGAGCTTGTCCCGATGATCGCAGGGGCACCCGAAAAGGTGCGCGCAGCAGCGGCCCAACTGGCCTGCACCACGTGCGTCACGGTCAATATCGGCCTGGCGCGCGATGATTTCACGCCCGCGACCTGGACCTACATCTATGACGAGGACATCGTTTTCACGCGGTTGAGCTTTCCCCACAAGATGTCGCCGGGCACCTGCCCGCCCGGATGTGGCTCGATCCAGGCCGAGTGCTACTATTCGCCAAAGTATCGTCCGATCGACGCCTCGCCGGACTCGTTGATCCAGCCGGTGATTGATGACCTGGTAAAGATCGGCCTGATCCGGCAGGACGAAGAGATCCTGCACGCCGATGCCCGGCTGATCCCCTATGCCAACATCATATTCGATCTGGATCGCGAAACGGCGCTGCCGCTCGTGCATGGCTGGCTGGACGAGATTGGCATCACCTATGTCGGCAGGTTCGGGGAATGGGGGTATCACTGGACCGACGAGGCGTTCAAATCAGGCGAGCGCGGAGCGAAACAGATTATTGAGAGGTTGGCGGCTGAAAATCGTTGACGCGCGGTTGCAAAGAGATTGATCAAAACGGGGGGGAATTCGATCATGCTTTATCAAGACGACGCCGTTTCCAAACCCCGTGTGGCTATCGTATCCCTGCGAAACGTGGATAACCATGTCTCCAGATCCCACGGTTACGAGTTCGAGGACATCATTGCCGAGAAACTGGACAATGCCGATATCTATGCACCCCGGCCCGGATCGCTTTGGCCCTATCTCAGCAAGGTTCGCAACAGGGTCTCATACCGGACCAAGGCGGTGCGCGCCCTGCCGACGGATCTGAACAGCCCGTCTCTCGAACGCGATTACGACATCCTCTTTTATTCCGTTGCGCAGTTGCGCGATCTCAACGTTCTCGACGCCGTAGGCAACTGGCGCAAGCGGTCGAACTGCGCGATTTGCTGGATCCAGGAACTATGGAACCATGACTTTGAAACGCTGGGCACTCTGGTCGAGCGGCTCAACGATTTCGATCTCGTGATCTGTTCGTTTGCCGACACGACAGACACCCTTCGCAGGCGGCTCGGTGTGCCGGTGCGCTATATCCCGTGGGGCGTGGATGCGATCGCGTTTTGCCCCCTGCCCAACCCGCCCAGACGCGCGATCGACGTGCTGAGCATCGGCGTGCGACACGAGCAGACCCATGCCGCCCTGATCGACCATGCAGACCGGACCGGGCAGTATTATTCCTATGAGACGATATCGGGGCGCGCGGGCATGCGCGATCACCGCGCCCATCGCCACAATTATATCGGCCAGCTGAAACGCAGCCGCTATTTCTTTTCCTACCTCGCCAAGGTCGAGCGAACCGAGGAACGCGGACCGCAGACCGAATTCGGCCTTCGCTATATAGAGGGGCTGGCAGTCGGCGCGGTCATCCTGGGCACCCGGATCGAGAACGACGCCTTTGAGAAACATCTGGGATGGACGGATTCCGTGATCCCGGTTCCCTATGCCTGCCCCGACATCGGCGCGACGATCACCGCGATGGATGCCCAGCCCGAGCGGCTGGCCACCATCAGGCGGCGCAATATCGCGCAATGCCTGTCGCGCCACGATCACCTCTACCGATGGCAAGGCCTGCTGGATTTCGCCGGGTTGGCCGGGACCCCGGGGATGGACCAAAGGAAACAACAGCTCGACGCGCTGATTGCCCAAGCCCAGTCTGAAGATATCCACGAGGTGGGCGGCATTTCCTCTGTCTAGGCACGCCTTGGCCGAGACATGGCCGCAGTTGCACCGCAACATCTGACCGCAAACAGGACTGACTGCATGATCGCTCGCATGAACCAAGCCAAGGAGATCGCATGAACTGCCGTCACTGCAACACCCCCTTGTCGCAGGTCTTTCTCGACCTCGGACATGCACCGCCCTCCAACGCGTATCTCGACGCCGCAGCGCTGCGTGCGCCAGAGATCACCTATCCCCTGCGCATTCTCGTCTGTTCGGACTGCAAGCTGGTGCAAACCGAAGACTATGCTGCGGCAGAAGAGTTCTTCAGCCCGGACTATGCCTATTTCTCGTCCACATCGCGCAGCTGGCTGGATCACGCCGCCCGCTACTGTGCCATGATCACCGAACGCCTGGGGCTGGACGCAGAAAGCCTGGTGATCGAAGTGGCCGCCAATGACGGCTATTTGCTGCGTAACTTTGTGGCTGCGGGCATTCCCTGCCTGGGCATCGAACCGACGGACAGCACCGCCATCGCCGCCGAGGCGCTGGGTATCCCCATTGTGCGAGAGTTCTTTGGCGAGCAGATGGGCCGCCGTCTGACGACCGAGGGACGGCAGGCCGACCTGATCTGCGGCAACAACGTCTATGCGCATGTGCCCGACATCAACGACTTTACCCGTGGCCTTGCCGCGGTGCTCAAGCCCGAAGGCGTGGTCACGCTGGAATTCCCGCATCTATTGCGCCTGATCGAAGAGTGCCAGTTCGACACCGTCTATCACGAGCATTTCTCATATCTCGCGCTTGGGGTGGTCGCACGGATATTCCGCGCCGCCGGGCTAAGGGTGTTCGACGTGGAAGAACTGCCCACCCATGGCGGCAGCCTGCGGGTCTATGGCTGTCTTCCAGACGCGTCCTATGCCGAATCCCCCGCAGTGGCGCGCGTTCTGGCCGAGGAAACACGCCAAGGTCTCGATACGCTCGCCTCTTATTCCCAATTCCAGGCGCGCGCGGATGCGGTAAAGAACGGGCTGCTCGCCTTTTTGCTGGAGGCCAAGCGCACCGGCAAGAGCGTGGCGGCCTACGGCGCCGCGGCCAAGGGCAACACGCTTTTGAACTATGCCGGCGTGAAACCCGACCTGATCCCCTATGTCTATGATGCCGCGCCGTCCAAGCAGAATCACTTCATGCCCGGCAGCCACATCCCGATCCTGCCGCCCTCGGAACTGGAGAGCAGGCGGCCGGACTACGTGCTTATCCTGCCATGGAACATCGCGGACGAGGTGCGTGCGCAGCTTGCCCCCCTCGCCGAGAAGGGGACCAAATTCGTGACCGCGGTCCCCGAGCTGAAGGTGATGTAGACGGCCAGCCCGCGCGGCCCGGATCAATCAGGACCAAACGATTGATCCGGGCCGCGCGGAAACGGGGTGTGCGCCGGGCATACGGACACGACAGGGGCCCCCACCGGGGCCGGTCGGATGGTCCGCGCGAAAACGAGCCGCGCGCGCCCTGCGTTATACGGTCAGCGGATGCACCCTGCGGAACTCGGTATCAAGCTCTTTCTCCGCGACCAGCGCCTCGAGTTGGGCAAGGCGTTTGAATTTCCGACCTTCGAAATCCTCGGGCTTGAGCCCATATGCCTTCACCGCCTCAAAGACCTGGAGCGCGCCCATCCGGGCATCCCATTTCGGCTGAAAGGCGGGAATCAACCGCTCGATCTTGGCCGAGCTTACCCGATAGGACCGGGTGTCTGGTCCTGCCTCTGCAGCATAGTCGATCTGCGAGCCGGGCACGATCTCGGCGACGATGTCGGCAATCTCGCGGATCTGATAGTTGTTTTCGGTTCGGCAGACGTTGAATGCCTCGCCGCGGATCGCATCTGCGTCGGCCCCCAGTGCCGCGACAAAGGCCCGCGCCATATCCTCGACATGGATGATCGGCCGCCACGGAGAGCCGTCCGACATCATCATGATCCGCCCCGACGTATAGGCATGGGCAACCAGGTTGTTCAGCACGATGTCAAAGCGCATTCTGGGGCTTGCACCATAGGCGGTGGCAAAGCGCAGGAAGACCGGACAAAACCCGTCATCTGCCAGCGGCTTGAGATCACGTTCCGCGAGAACCTTGGAGACACCGTAATCCGTTTGCGGGTTGAGGGTGGCCTGTTCGTCAACCAATCCCTCGCCGGCCTTGCCGTAGTTCGAACAGGAAGAGGCAAAGACGAAACGAGACGTCCCCGCCTCTTTGGCGCAGCGCGCCACGTGGACCGTTCCCTTGTGGTTGATCTCTTGTGTCAGGCCGGGCCTGAGCTGTCCCAACGGATCGTTGGACAGCGCCGCCAGGTGGATGACCGCATCGAACCCGTCCAGATCGGCGGGGGTCAGATCACGAATATCCTTGCCGATATTGGGAACCTCTGGCACCGGCCCGGCCGTCGGAAAATCCGCGCGGTCAAAGAGATTTATATCGCACCCAGTCACCTGGATGCCCGCCGCGGCCAATACCGGCACCGTCACCGTCCCCACGTAGCCCAAATGCCCCGTGACCAGCACGCGTTGAATTTTCCCATGTCGCCCAAGGTCGGTCGCCATTTTTCCACATCTCCTCAAGCCGCCGCTTATCGGCCAAATGATCCATACAATACCAGAACCCTGAATGGAGGTAGGCCATCAGCTCGCCCATTTCCATGAGCTTGGGCAAGGGCCCCTCTTCCCACATCACGGTATCGCCGTTCACCGATTCCACCGCCTGGAATACCTCGGGTTCAAGCACGAAGAACCCGCCATTGATCCAATCGGTCGCTGTCTTGGGCTTTTCCTCGAACCCTTCGACCAGGCCATCTTCGCGCACCGACAGGTGGCCAAAGGTGGTCAGCGGGCGCACCATCGTCATCGTCGCCAGTTTTCCATGCGACCGGTGAAACCGCAAAAGCGCGTCGAGGTCGATGTTGGACACCCCGTCCCCATAGGTCAGCATAAAGGTCTCGCCGCCCAGATAGGGGGCCAGCCGCGCCAGGCGGCCGCCGGTCATCGTGTCCTGGCCGGTATCGATCAGATCAACCGTCCAGGGCGGATGGGGGACGACGTCGGCATTGTCCCGATCCGGCTGGCCGTAAAGGTCGCGATTGGCGAAATCGACCCGAAGGTTACCGTTATATTGGCAAAGATCAGAGATGTACTTCTTGATCAGATCGCCCATATACCCCAGCCCAAGCACGAAATCATGGTGCCCATAGGTGGAATAGTGCTGCATGATGTGCCACAAGATCGGTCGATTTCCAATCTCGACCAGGGGTTTGGGACGGACGCGCGTTTCCTCGATCAACCGCGAGCCTTTGCCGCCTGCAAAAATGGCTACCTTCAAAATGACCTCCAGAGACATGGCCATCCTGCCCGAAACCGGGCGATCGGATGACTGCGCTGATATTCATTACGCAGAATACCGTTCAATAGGTCAATACTATGACTTCTGGCCGCCACTTCGTGGCTTTTCGCACTCTCTTGAGGCCTTGTGAAACCTCATCCACGCGGACACAGTCGACCCCGGCACAACGGCCGACGCTTTTCGGAAATACTCCAAAACATGAAGATAAAGCCGATCCTCCTAGCCCTGGCGGCGATCTGCATCGCGATCGAACTGACGCTGAGCGCCGCGGACATGGGCCTGGTCGGGTACCCGAAATGGCGACTGGCGGCCTATAGCCTGGGGGCGTTCTGGACGGCACTGCTGGTCGGTGCAAAACCGCTCTATGGGACGCAGCCTTGGGTAATGTTCATCAGCTATGCGTTCCTGCACGGCGGGGTCTGGCATCTGGCGGGCAATATGATGACGCTCATGCTGCTCGGGACACCGCTGGTTGACCGGGTCGGCCAGGCCCGTTTCCTGGCGATCTATGTTCTATCGGCGGTCGGGGGCGGGATCGGGTTTGCCATGCTCAGCCCCAGCTTTCAGCCGATGGTCGGGGCATCCGGGGCGCTTTTCGGTCTGGCCGGAGCCTGGCTTTGGCTGGACTGGAGCGACCGGCGACGCCTGATGCGGCCGCTTTGGCCGGTTTGGCGCGCCTGCATCATTCTTGTCCTGCTGAACGCGGTGCTTTGGGCCCTGCTCGGTGGCCTGCTGGCCTGGCAGACCCATCTGGGCGGGTTCATCGCGGGTTGGATCGGTGCGGCGACGCTGGCGCGGTTCGCCACGCGGCCCAAGGGATGACGGGATCGGGCTAGACGTTCAGCCCGATCGCCTGGCGCAGCATCCACACCATCCGCAACAGCCGGAGCCGGACAAGCGTCCCAACCGCGCGCAATCGCTCTGTGACCGAGCGCAGCTTTGGGCTGAAAAACGCCTTGGGCATATGGACCAGCGCGCTGACCGGCATCGCCAGCCCCCGCAATGCCCAGCGCAACCGGGCCTTGCGTCCCCCACCGGTATCGGCCAGATGCGACGCGTAAAGTTCCCGGGTAAGCCGACGCCACTTATGCCGGAGCGATGGCCAATCCGACCGCGACGGATGACCGACCACCATCCGGTCCGCATAGATCAGGCGATACCCCTTGGCCACGGCGCGCATGCTCCAATCGCGATCCTCGGACACACCGTTGATGAACCCGCCGACATCCTCAAAAACGTCCCGGCGGGTCACCAGGTTACCCGCCCCGGTAAAGCCCTGCACCTCGATGTAATTGCGAAAGTCGAACGCAAAAACGGCCTCGAATGCCTCGGCGCCACTGCGCGGCGGCGGCGTTTCGTCGAACACCTCGACCAGACCGCCGATCAGGTCGGCCCTTGGCGCCACGGCGCGGGCCTGTTCCAGCCAGTCCTCGGCCGCGACACAGTCCGCATCTATGAAAAATAACAGCGGTGCCACAGTTTCGCGGACACCACGATTGCGCGCGGCGGCGGCCCCTTTTTCCGTTTCGATCACAAAGCGGACATCGGGGAAGGCGCGCCTTACGGGATCGAGGGATTGGGTCGACCCGTTGTCGACCACCACGATCTCGACGCCGGTCCGGTCGTTGCGCATCAGCGCGGTCAGACAACGTTCCAGTCGGGTGACATCATTGTAATGTGGAATGATGACTACGGCATCAGTCGTAGTCATAGCCGTAACCGTAGCTTCCATCGGCATAGCGGCTCTTGTTCAGCACGATGCCCATCACTCCGGTCAGTTCGGCAAGCTGTTGTTCGGCCATGTCGACCTGCTTGACGGTGGTCTGTTCAGCCTCGGCAACAAGCAAGGCGCAATCGACGTATTTCAGGAACCCGAAATTGTCGTCGGTGACCATCAAGGGGGGCATGTCAAAGAACATCAGGTCAGGCGCATAGGTGGCCTGGATCTGATCCAGAACCTCGCCCGTCTTCTGGTTTTGCAGGATTTCAGACGGGTGCTGGACCGGACCCGCACTCAGACCGATTGCCACGTTATAGCCGTACCGGACCGCATGATCGGAAAACGCGATCTTACCCTGCAACACATCGGCCATGCTCTTCTTGCACTCGACCCCAAGCACTTTGGCCAGGCCGGCCCGGCGCAGATCGAAATCCAGCATCATCGTGTGCAGATCCGTTTGCCGTCCAAAGCTGAAGATAAGGTTGGCCGTGACGGTCGTCTTTCCGCATCCGCTATGGGGCGACACGACGGCGATCCGTTTCCAGTCGTTCTTGGCCGCCTGTTGCAGGATACGGGTGCGCAACATGTCATAGGGCCCCGCCTCGGCGCCGCCTTCGATGGAGGCAAGGCGATTCTTGCTCACGATGCTCTTGTCGATCTCGACGGGCGGCAGTTTTTCCCAGACATCATCCAGCACGTCTAGCTTCTGGGTGTCATCGGCCATCCGGGGACGGTCACTCAGCGTGTTGCGGCGCTGCGCGCGTGCCTTGTCGATGGCGGCCTGGAGCTTTTCCATTTTGGCTTGTCCTCTTTGGCGGAGCACGGGAATTCGGTGGGTTACAAACGCACCCCGAGCTTGTCCATGATCCGCTCTGCAATCAGGTCGAGCGGCTGATAATAGGTATGCACCGCGTAAACGGCTGCCGGCACACCGACCAGGATCACAACGATCCAGGCCAGTTTCAGGCCGCGCTGGCGGATCATTTCGCCTGGCGTCCGGATATAGGGAATGGTCGCCAGGGGCGTGATGCCCAGCTTGCCGGTCAGATCCTCGGGGCGCCGGATGGACTGGTTCAGAACCTCCAGCAGGACGACCAGACCCAGACCCAACAATATCCCCATGAAGGTTCCGCCACCGGCGATCAACTTGCGGTTCGGCTTGGTCGGTCCGCTCGGGGTGGCGGGCGGTTCGATCACCGCGATCCGCTGCCCGCGCGACATCAGCTCGATCCGTTCGCCGGTGCTGGCCCGCGACAGGCGGTCAACCGCAGTGTTATATTGCAGCTGCACATTCTCGTATTCCAGTTGCAGCTCGTCCAGGCGCATCGAGTTGGCCGGGGTGCGTGCGATGGTATCGTTCAGTTTTTCCAGCTGGGCCTCGGCCGTCGTGCGCTGATCCTCAAGAACCTTCATCCGCGTGCTGATTTCAGCAAGCTGGACATCCAAGAGCGAGTTGCCACTGGTCGTTTCCGGCACCTGTACCGGGGCCGGATCATCCGCGATCGCCTTTTCCGCCTGGGCAATGCGAGAGCGCAGCAGTTTGACCCGCGGGTTTTCTGCCGAATAGACCGACAACGCGACGTTCAATTCGTTGCGCAGACTCTCAAGCATACTTTGCTCGGGCGTCAGGTTCGGCTGGGCAACGGCACCGACCTGTCCGGTTGCCTTGAAGATTTCGATCAGCCGATCGCGCTGCCCCTCCAGGCCGTCAATCTCGCGCCCGAGCTGCGCCACGCGCTCTTGCAACAGGGTCTGCTGGTTCAGACGGTATTCCAGGCTTTCGGGCAGGGCATCGGCGTTCTGGCTCTTGAAACTCAGGATCTGCGCGCTGCGCTCGGCAAGTTTCTCGTTCAGCCTTGCCACTTCCTGCTCGAAGAATTCCAGCGTCTGGGTCGCTCGCCCGGTTCTGGACTGAACGTCTTCCTTCTGGATCAGGGTCAGATATTCATTCAACACCCCAGACGCGTTCTGCGCCGATGACGCCTCGAAGGCGATCGTCATCAGGGTCGCCTGGTTCCGGCCCGCATCAATGCGCACCTTGGTGCGCGCGCGCATCGCCCGCACAACCCGGTCCGGCGACATGCTCTCGATATCCTCGAAAACATTCAGCCGGTGGGCGATGTCCAAAAGGTTGGCCCGGGTCATCAGGCGCTGCTCAAGGATTTCGAGTTGCTCCTGGGCCGGTGTTGTCACGGTCGGGTTGGTCAGCTCGTTCGGAATCTTGGGGGATTCCACGATCAGTTTCATCTGCGATTCGTAGGCAGGCGGAAGGTTGATGGCCGCCAGAAAGGACACCGCGCCAACCAGGGTCGCCACCACCAGAAAATACGGCAGTTTCCTGAGAAAAATCGAAGCGTAATAACGCATGTCTTGCATCTCTACGCGCCCCTTACCAAGACCATACCGCGCCCGTCGGATCGTGTCGAAAGCGCAGAAAACATCGTTGACCGGATCATCATCCCTCTCCCTCTTCGCAGTTCGAGAGATGCCGCCCAAGGGACAGAACCGGTTCGCCCCTCATCGCAGGCGAAAGCGAAGCACCGGCAAAAAACGCCCCGTCCTCCAATACACTTTTCACCGTTTCCTCCGTTACCGACTGCGATTCATCGCTCCAGGCGTAGAGCAGAGCGAATTCGCACAACTGGTTGACCAGTCGCGGCACACCGCGCGTCGCCCCATAGACCTCGACACAGGCATCGTGCGTGAACTCGTCTCCCGTTCCGCCGACGACCTGCAATCTGTGGGAAATGTAGGCACACACAGTGTCCTGATCCATGGGCGCAAGATGAAAGCTGGCCGCCACCCGCTGCGCCAACTGGCGCATGTTCGGGCTTTGCACGATATCGCGCAACTCTGGCTGCCCGACCAGGATCAACTGGATCAACTCGTCCTTGTCGCTGTTGATATTGGTCAGCAGGCGCAGCTCTTCCAACCCCTCGACCGACAGCCCCTGGGCCTCGTCGATGATCAGGACCACGCGCCGCCCCTTGGCATATTCGTCGATCACGAATTCCTGGAACCTGCGGAACAGCGACACATAGCTCTCGTCCTCGTCGAACTTGACCGACAAGGCGCTGAGAACCCATTGCAGCAGCTCGCCGCGACCGCCCTGAACATTGGACAGCAGTCCGACCGTCACCGACTCGTCCAGCTTTGCCAACAAATGTCGCAGCAAAGTGGTCTTGCCGCAGCCGACCTCACCTGTGATCAAGGTGATCGGCGACCTGGACATGATGCCGAACTCAAGCAGCGCGAAAGCGCGCTTGTGCTGTGTCGACCAGAACAGGAAACTTGGGTCCGGCAAGAGCGTGAACGGCCGCTCGCTGAACCCGAAGAAGGTGGTGTAAAGTTCTTCGGACTTCATCATGCTATGCGCTGCTTCCAAACCATTCATCCCTGCCCTGACAGCGCGACACCCTGACCTGGGCCTGACTGGCACCAAGCTCGGTGTATCGTATCACTGTTTTGGTGCGACTCGGCAACCAGCCCACTTGCCGGGCGACGCAACTCTCGCAGACAAAACGTACTTTTCAAAGGCCTCAGCCCCGCCAAAATGTGGCGCGGCACCTCCCGCTATGGATACAATATGGGGCTGAGCGCCCACTGTTTCCATTTTCTCAATGGCTCGCCCTGCGCCGACATGGAAACAGAGTGTTGATGTGACGTTTTATCGTTTTAAAACAAATATTTATGGCAATTTTGCCCAAAGCATCGAATTACGTCATGAACAAGGCAGAAATAAGTGTTAAGCTTGGGTTAACGCTTCAGGGGAAAACGAAGCGACGGGAAGATAGCGGGAAGTTGGCCTCATCTCCCAGGGGTAGGTTTCAGTGTGGCAGTCATGCTGATTCGAGTGTTTTTAAAGTGTGCGGG
>JAFGTV010000039.1 GCA_016938875.1 Paracoccaceae bacterium | reverse complement strand
CGACTTCAACCGCGCCGCCGCGCTGCGCGATCTGTTGTGCCGCGAGACGGGCGCCGCCTACCGCATCGAGCGCATCGGCGAAGGTTTCGTCATCGCGCGCGCCGGCAATCCGAACGCCCTGGAAGATACGCCGCGCTCAAGCCGCGCGCGACAGTTCGAGCCCATCGTTCTGCGGCCGGCGCTTCGAACGAGCCTGCCCCAATATCTGCCGCTCTTGCTGTTGGGCGTTTACCTGACCGCTTTTCCGGCATCGGCGGTGAGTTATCTGTTCGATGCGCTGGCGGGAATGCCCTTTCCAGGAAGAATAGGCCCCTATTGGTTCATCGAGGCGAGCCGCCTGATCGGGCTCGGGCTGATTGTGTTTCCCGCGCTGCCTGTATTCGTGCCGTGGCTTGCGTCCCGGTATGCCATCACGCCGGAGGGGATCACCATGCGGCGCGGCATCGTGGCGCGGGACGCCGTGCAGATCCGTTATTGTGACATTCGCTCGATCGGGCTCAGGCAGGGCATTCTCGAGCGCCTGCTGAACGTCGGCACGCTGGAGTTCGCCGCGGCGGGGACCGATACGGTCGATATCCGGTTCGCGGGGATCGCGCGCCCGGCCAGCGTGCGGGCCTTCATCGAGCGCGTCATGGACGAAGGGAGGCGCGATCGGTGAGCGCCCGGCTGTTCCTTTGCGAAAAGCCCTCCCAGGCCCGCGACATCGCCCGCGTGCTCGGGGCGGGGGAAAAGCGCGACGGTTATCTGGCAGGCCCCGGCACGATCGTGACCTGGTGCTTCGGCCATCTGCTGGAGATGGCGAAGCCCGAGGACTACGATCCGGTTTACAGGCGGTGGTCGTTGGAGGCGCTGCCCATCGTTCCGGAGCGCTGGCGGGCGACTGTCCGGAAAGACGCGCGCAAGCAGTTCGGGATCATCGAACGATTGCTGAAAAAAGCCGGCGAGGTGGTCATCGCCACCGACGCCGACCGCGAGGGCGAGGCGATCGCGCGGGAGGTGCTCGAGAGGGCCAACTGGCGCGGCCCGATCGCCCGGCTGTGGCTGTCCGCCTTGGACGAGGCCAGCATCCGCAAGGCGTTGGGCGATATTTGGCCGGGATCGCGCACAGAATCCCTTTACCGGGCGGCGGTGGCGCGATCGCGGGCCGATTGGCTGGTGGGCATGAATCTTTCGCGGGCCTACACGTGCGCGGCGCGGGCGGCGGGCGGCGAGGCCGTGCTGTCGGTGGGGCGGGTGCAGACGCCGACCCTGAAATTGGTGGTGGACCGGGACCGGGCGATCGAACAATTCCAACCCATCCCCTATTACGACGTCCAGGCGGAATTCCAGGTCCGCGCGGGACGGTTCACGGCGAAGTGGAGCGTGCCGGAGGACCGGAGCGATCCGGAAGGCCGCTGTTTACGGAAAGACTGGGCGGAGGCGGTGGTCAGGCGCGTGACCGGGCAAACGGGCGTCATCGCCGCCGCCGAAACGAAGCGCGTCCAGGAGCCCCCGCCCCTGCCCCTCGATCTCGGCACGCTCCAGCAAGAAGCCTCCAAGCGCTTCGGCCTCGGTGCGCAGGTGGTCCTCGAGGCGGCCCAGGCCCTGTACGAGACGCACAAGGCGGCGACGTATCCCCGCACCGACTGCCCTTACCTGCCGGCTTCCCAGCACGGCGTGGCGGCGCAGGTCCTCGCCGCCTTGAAGGCCCGCGCGCCGGAATACGAGGGCCTGGCCGACCGCGCCGATCTGTCGCGGCGCTCCAGGGCCTGGAACGATGCCAAGATTACGGCCCATCACGCCATCATTCCCACCGCGACGAAAACCGACCCCGGCCGATTCTCCCAGGCCGAGCGGCAGGTGCACGATCTCATCTGCCGCCGCTACCTGGCGCAGTTTTATCCGCCTCACGCATACGACAAGACCGTGATTCACGTCGATGTGCAGTGCGATCGATTCCAAGCAAGCGGCCGTATCGAGCGCGTGGCGGGCTGGAAGGCTGTGTTCGGCCGGGACGGCGGGGACAAGCCGGATGAGCCGGCCCTGCCCCACGCCGAACGGGGCGAGCCGGCCAAGGTTTTGGCGGCCGATGTCAAGACCTTGCAGACCAAACCGCCGCCACGGTTCACTGAGGGCACGCTGATCGCCGCGATGAAGTCGATCGGGAGATGGGTCGAGGACCCTCGGCTGAAGAAAGTGCTCCGCGAGACCGCCGGCATCGGCACCGAGGCGACCCGCGCCGCCATCCTCGAAACGCTGTTCAAGCGCGGTTTTCTGGTCCGCGAGGGAAAGCAGCATGTGCTCAGCACGCCACCGGCCCGCGCCTTGATCGACGCCTTGCCCGAGGCGGTGAAAGACCCGGCGCTGACCGCCGCCTGGGAACAGGCGCTGGAAGAGATCGCCCAAGGGAAGCGGGCGGCCGAGCCGTTTATCGCCCAGCAGGCGAACGCCGTCGCCAAATTGATCGTCCGCCTCAAGGCGGAAATCGGCCAATCGGCCGCACTTTCAGGGCTCAAACAAGGGCCGGACCATCCCTGTCCCGTTTGCGGAAAGCCGCTGCGCCGGCGCAAAGGGGCCAAGGGGCTGTTCTGGGGCTGCACGGGCTATCCCGATTGCAAGGCCACTTTGCCCGAT
>JAFGTV010000038.1 GCA_016938875.1 Paracoccaceae bacterium | reverse complement strand
GGCCAGCGGGATGATCTCCATCCGGTCCAGCAGCGGCCCCGGCATGTTGTAGGAGTTCGCCGTGGTCAGGAACATCACGTTCGACAGATCGTATTCCACCTCGAGGTAGTGATCGACGAAGGTCGCGTTCTGTTCGGGGTCCAGCACCTCCAGCATCGCGCTGGCGGGATCACCACGGAAATCCTGGCCCATCTTGTCGATTTCATCGAGCAGGATCAGCGGGTTGGTGGTTTTCGCCTTTTTCAGCGCCTGGATGATCTTGCCGGGCATCGAGCCGATATAGGTGCGCCGGTGGCCGCGGATTTCGGATTCGTCGCGCACCCCGCCAAGGCTGATGCGGATGAACTCTCGCCCGGTGGCCTTGGCGACCGATTTGCCCAGGCTCGTCTTGCCCACGCCCGGCGGGCCGACAAGGCACAGGATCGGGCCTTTCAGCTTTTTGCTGCGGCTTTGCACGGCCAGGTATTCGACGATGCGCTCCTTGACCTTTTCCAGCCCGTAATGATCGGCATCCAGCACCGCCTCGGCGCGGCCCAGATCCTTTTTGACGCGCGATTTCACGCCCCACGGGATCGACAGCATCCAGTCCAGATAGTTGCGCACCACGGTTGCCTCGGCCGACATCGGGCTCATGTTCTTGAGCTTCTTGATCTCGCCATCGGCCTTTTCGCGGGCCTCTTTCGACAGGTTGGTGGCGGCGACGCGCGCCTCCAGCTCGGCGATCTCGTTCTGGCCCTCGTCGCCATCACCCAGCTCGCGCTGGATCGCCTTCATCTGTTCGTTGAGGTAATATTCGCGCTGGGTGCGCTCCATCTGCGACTTGACGCGGGTCTTGATCTTCTTTTCGACCTGCAAAACGCTCATCTCGCCCTGCATCAGGCCAAAGACCTTCTCCAGCCGCTCAGCGGTGCTGAGGGTTTCCAGAAGCTCCTGCTTCTGGGCGACCTCGATGCCCAGATGGCCGGCCACCAGATCGGCCAGCCGCGCCGGTTCGCGCGAGTCGGCAACCGCCGAGAGCGCCTCTTCGGGGATGTTCTTCTTGACCTTGGCGTAGCGTTCGAAATCGGTCCCGACCGACCGCAGCAGCGCCTCGACCGTGGCGCCGTCGCCCAGTTCCTCTTCCAGCGCCTCGGCATGCGCCTCGAAGAACGCCTCGTTCTCGATAAAGCCGGTGATGCGCACGCGACGCTTGCCCTCGACCAGCACCTTGACGGTGCCATCGGGCAGTTTGAGCAGTTGCAGCACATTGGCCAGAACGCCGGTGCGATAGATGCCATCGGTCGTCGGCTCGTCCACCGCGGGGTCGATCTGGGCGGACAGCAGGATCTGTTTGTCGTCCTGCATCACCTCTTCGAGGGCGCGGACGGATTTCTCGCGGCCCACGAAAAGCGGCACGATCATGTGCGGAAACACCACGATGTCGCGCAGCGGCAGGACGGGATAGGATTGGCTCAGTTGCTCGTGCATATGATTTCCCTAGGTCTGGCAAGAGGACGCCGGCCCCGATTTCGGCAGCTCCCGGCCCTCTCCGGTCTGGTTACAACAATTGGGACTGCGGCCCCGAAATTCAACCAGACCCATTGCAACTTGGCCCTCAGCATGCCCGCCCTGCCGGGCACGTGCAAGCAGGCAATCGCCTCAATTCGGCCGATCCCGCGGCCGGGCCTTACAGCGGCTCGATATCGCCCTGGGCCCGCGTCGCGTGAAACTCTGCCTGCCAGGGCGCGAACCGCCCCTCGGCGATGGCCGCGCGCATGCCTGCCATCAAATCCTGGTAATACTGCAAGTTATGCCAGGTCAGCAGCATGGACGAGATGATCTCTTGCGACCGGAACACGTGATGCAGATAGGCCCGAGAATAGTTGCGGCAGGCCGGGCAGCTGCACCCCTCGTCCAGCGGACGCGGGTCGTCCTGGTGGCGGGCGTTCTTGATGTTCAGAACACCGTGCCGGGTGAACACCTGCCCCGTGCGCCCCGATCGCGTGGGCAACACGCAATCCATCATGTCGATCCCGCGCGCCACGGCGCCCACGATATCGTCCGGCTTGCCCACCCCCATCAGATAGCGCGGCTTGTCCGCCGGCAGCATGTCGGGGGCATAATCCAGCACGCCGAACATCGCCTCTTGCCCCTCGCCCACGGCCAGGCCGCCCACCGCATAGCCGTCAAACCCGATACGCGTCAGCGCCTCGGCGCTTTCTTCGCGCAGATCGCGGGTCACGCCGCCCTGCATGATCCCGAACAGCGCATGCCCCGGCCGATCGCCGAACGCCGCCTTGGACCGCTCGGCCCAGCGCATCGACAGCCGCATCGCCCGCGCCACCTCGTCGTCCGTCGCGGGCAAGGCCGGGCATTCGTCGAAACACATCACGATATCGGACCCCAGCAGGCGCTGGATTTCCATGCTGCGCTCGGGGCTGAGCATGTGCCGCGACCCGTCGATATGGGATTTGAAACGCACCCCCTCTTCGGTCAGCTTGCGCAGCCCGGCCAGGCTCATCACCTGGAACCCGCCGGAATCGGTCAGGATCGGCCGCTGCCAGTTCATGAACCGATGCAGCCCGCCCAGCCGGTCGATCCGCTCTGCCGTGGGGCGCAGCATCAGGTGATAGGTATTGCCCAGCAGGATATCCGCGCCGGTCGCCGCCACGCTGTCGGGCAGCATCGCCTTGACGGTGGCCGCCGTGCCCACCGGCATGAAGGCCGGCGTGCGGATCACCCCGCGCGGGGTGCTGATCGCACCGGTGCGTGCCTTGCCATCCGTGGCGTGAAGATCGAAGTTGAACACAGTCGTCATATCTGTTCTCGCATCCCGGGACCGGATGGCCGTTCATAGGCGATTCCGAAGAAATTCCAAGGAGGCACCCCGATGGCCGACACGACATCCCCCGCCGACCAGCCGTTTCAACTGGGCTGGGAAGAATGGGTATCGCTGCCCGGCCTCGGCCTGCCCGCGATGAAGGCCAAGGTCGATACCGGGGCCAAGACCTCGGCGCTGCATGCGTTCGATATCGAACCCTTTGGCCCGGCCAGCCGCCCCAAGGTGCGCTTTGCGGTGCATCCGATCCCCGGGCGCGAGGATCTGTCGATCCCCTGCTCGGCCACGGTGGTGGACCGGCGCGAGGTGATCTCGTCCAACGGCGAATCCGAATGGCGCTATGTCATCGCCTCGGAAATCGTGGTGGGCGACCGGCGCTGGCCGATCGAGCTGACCCTGACCCACCGCGGCGGCATGGCCTACCGGATGCTGCTGGGCCGCCAGGCCCTGGGCGAGGATGTCGTCGTCAGCCCCGGCGAAAGCTGCTGCCAGCCGGAACTGTCCTATGACGTCTACCACTCGGCCCAGGTGCGCCAGGTGGCCCCCGCCCGCGCCCTGCGCATCGCGGTGCTCAGCCGCGAAGAGCACAACTATTCCACCACCCGCCTGGTCGCAGAGGGCGAGGCCCGCGGTCACGTGGTCGAGGTGATCGACACCACGCGCTGCTACATGGCGCTGAACGCGCTTTCCCCCGAGGTGCATTACGACGGCACCCGCCTGCCGCGCTATGACGCGATCATCCCACGCATCGGCGCCTCGATCACGCCCTACGGCACCGCGGTGATCCGCCAGTTCGAAACCATCGGCGCCTATTGCGTGAACGGCAGCGACGGGATCACCGCCAGCCGGGACAAACTGCACGCCCACCAGATCCTGGCGCGCCACAAGATCGGCATGCCGATGACCGCCTTTGCCGCCTCGCCCAAGGACACCGGCAGCCTGATTTCCCTGGTGGGAGGCGCACCGCTGATCGTCAAGCTGCTGGAATCCACCCAGGGCAAGGGCGTCGTGCTGGCCGAAACCAAAAAGGCCGCCGAATCCGTGATCTCGGCGTTTCGCGGGCTCAAGGCCTCGTTCCTGGTGCAACATTTCGTGAAAGAGGCCGCGGGCGAGGATATCCGCTGCCTGGTTGTCGGCTCCAAGGTGGTGGCGGCGATGAAACGCACCGGCGCCGAGGGCGATTTCCGCTCGAACCTGCACCAGGGCGGCCATGCCGAAATGGTGCGCATCACCCGCGCCGAACGCGAAATGGCGGTCAAGGCCGCGCGCGCCTTCCGCCTGAACCTGGCCGGGGTCGATCTCTTGCGCGCCGAGGACGGCCCCAAGGTGCTCGAGGTCAATTCCTCACCGGGGCTTGAGGGGATCGAGAAATCCTCGGGCAAGAACATCGCGGGCCTGCTCTACGACGAGATCGAGAAACGCGCCCGCCCCGTGCCGATCCCCAAGGGCCGCCGCCGGTCGTAAAACGCAGCCCCCGACCGCGCCGGGCCGGGGACCCACGTCCACTTCTTCTGGTCGAAAATATCCTGGGGGTCTGGGGGCAACGCCCCCAGCCGCCTCGCGCCCCGGCCTCAGGCCACCCGCGCGCCCTGCACCCAGGTGCCGCGCAGCACCGGCGCGCCGCCGATCCGCGCCACCCGGATCAGGTCGGCCCGCGCGCCCGGTTCGATCCGGCCCCGGTCGGACAGATGCGCGGCATCGGCGGGTGCGCGCGTCACCGTCGCGATGCCGCGCGCCATGTCGCCCCACAGCTCGCCCAGCGCCACCCCCGCCATCAACAGCGCCGCCGGAACGTAGTCCGAGGACACGATGTCCAGCAGATCCAGCTCTGCCAGCTCATGCGCGGCCACGTTGCCCGAATGCGACCCGCCCCGGATCAGGTTCGGCGCCCCCATCATCACCGCGATCCCCTGGGCGTGACAGGCCTGCGCGGCCTCGACGGTGGTGGGAAACTCGGCCAGCTTGATGCCATGCCCGGCCGAGACCGCGACATGATCCGGGGTGGTATCGTCATGGCTGGCCAGGATCGCGCCGAACCGGCGCGCCTCGCTCACCGCCGCGGCCTCATGGGCCTCGCCGAACTGTTCGCGCAACGCGCGCAGGCTGGCCACATGCTCGACGAAATCGGCCTCGGTCATGTTGTTCTTGCCCATCACATAGGCCTTGAGCTTGCTCAGATCGCGAAACTGCCGCTGGCCGGGCGTGTGGTCCATCAGGCTGACGATCCCGACCCGGTCCTCGGGACCGAACTCGGCCATCTCGGCGATCAGCGTCTCGGAACAGACCTCGGCGCGCAGATGCAGGAAATGGCTGATCCGCAGCGCCCCGCGCGCGCGCAACTCCAACAGCTCGCTGGCCAGGCCGCGGGCGTATTTCACATACCGCCCCTTGCCCGTGTTGATCGAGCCGACCCGCATCGCATCGAACACCGTGGTGATCCCCACCCCGGCCAGTTCCGCGTCATGGGCGATGATCGCGCTGGCATGGGGCCAGTCGACATGGGGGCGCGGCTGGATATGACGTTCCAGGTTGTCGGTGTGCAGCTCGATCAATCCCGGCATCACCATGTCGCCGCCGCAATCCATTGCGCCCGCGGGCACCCCGGCCCCCTGGTCGATCCGGGCGATCCGCCCCTCGTGCAGACGCACGGACCCGGTGACGATCTCGCCGGGCAGAACCAGCGTGGCATTGGCAAGCACGGTCTCAGACATGGCTGGCTCCTTGATGCGAAGAGAGGTTTGGGGCAGGACTGTTGCCAGAGGCCCGCGCCGCCCGCGCAGTCCGGTTCTGGAGCAGCCCATGGAAGGTTACAAGCGCTACGCGATCTACTACGCGCCCGACCCCGGCCCGCTGGCCGATTTCGGCGCGGCCTGGCTGGGCTGGGATCCCAAGACCGGCAAACGCCGCGCGCATCCGCGCCTGCCGCATCTGCCCTGCCCGGTGGCCGATCTGACGGCGGTGCCGCGCAAATACGGGTTTCACGGCACGATCAAACCACCGTTCCGGCTGATCGAGGGCAGCGATATCGCGCTTTTGCACCGCTCGGCCGCGGCCCTTGCGGCACAGCTCAAGCCGCTGCGGCTGGATGGGCTCAAACTGTCGCGGATCGGCGGGTTCCTGGCGCTGACCCCGCAGGGCGACACCACCGGGCTGGGCGCGCTGGCCGGCAGCGTGGTCGAGGCGCTGGACGGGTTTCGCGCCGCCCCCACCGAGGCCGAGATCGCCAAGCGCAACCCCGACCGGCTGAGCGCGCGCCAGAACAAACTGATGCAGCGCTGGGGCTATCCCTACGTGATGGAGGAATTCCGCTTTCACCTGACCCTGACCGGTCCTCTGAAAGAGGATATGGCCGAGGCCACCCGCACCGCCCTGGCCCCGGTGCTGGCGCCGCTGATCGACGGGCCGTTCCGGCTGACCAGCCTGTGTTTGTTCGGCGAGGCCAAGGATGGCTGCTTTCACAATCTTCATCGCTACCGCCTTGCGGGCTGAAGTGCGGCCAGAACCGCCGCCACCGCCCCCTCCAGCGCGCCGTCATTGGCAATCGTGGTGACATCCATCCCCCGCGGCAGCGCGTAATCGGCCCGCGCCAGCCGCGCCTCGATCTGCGCGGCACTCTCGCGTCCGCGCCCGGCCAGCCGCTGCGCCAGAACCTGCGGACAGGCCGTGACATGGATCACCCGCAGCCCCGGATAGCGCGCCGCCGCATCGGCCAGAACCCCGCGCGATCCGTTGAACACCACGTCCCGCCCACCGGCCAGCACCGCGTCGATCCCGGCGGGAATGCCATAGTGCAAGCCGTGCGCCCGCCAGCTCAGCGCGAATGCCCCTGCTGCGCGCATCCGCTCGAACTGCGCGGGGGCGACGCTGTCGAACGCCTCTCCGCCGGCCTCGGCCGGGCGGGTGATCACCCGGCGCGCCAGGTGCAGATCGGGGCGATGCGCCTTGGCCTGTGCCATCAGCGTGTCCTTGCCAACCCCCGAGGGGCCGACCACCGCAAAAAGACGCCCCGCCCCCATCACGCCGCCCGCGGCGTGAAAGCCGACACATCCACCTCGCGGTCGCAGACCCGGGCGCGGGCGGCCTCGTCATGGAAAATCCCAACGATCGCGGCGCCGCGCGCCTTGGCCGCCTCGATCAGGCCCAGGACCACCTCGCGGTTGGTCGCGTCCAGGCTGGCCGTCGGCTCGTCCAGCAAAAGCGCCGGGTAGTCATGGGCAAAGCCGCGCGCGATGTTGACGCGCTGTTGCTCGCCGCCCGAAAAGGTCGTGGGGCTGAGCGCCCACAGGGTCGGGGGAATGTTCAGCGCCGCCAGCAACGCCTCGGCCCGCGCGCGCGCCGGACCCGCCGGACAGCCCAGCGCCAACAGCGGCTCTGCCACCACATCCACCGTGGCCACCCGGGGCACCACCCGCAGGAACTGGCTGACATAGCCCAGCGTATGGCGGCGCAGCGCGATGATCTCGCGCGGGGCGGCGCGGGCCACATCGACCCCGCCCACCACGATCCGGCCCGACTGGGCCAGGTAGTTGCCATAGATCATCCGCATCAGGGTGGATTTTCCCGCCCCCGAGGCCCCGGTCAGCGCCACGCATTCGCCCGGCGCCACCCGCAGATGCGCCCCCTGCATCACCGCGATGACAGCCCCGCCCTGGTTGTGCAGGGTGAACTGCTTGCCCGCGTTCTCGATCTCGATCATGCCCTTGCCCTTCTGCTTGGCAAACATACCCATGGCGATCGGCCCGCCACCGCCCCGCCGCTCAGACCTGCAAGACCGAGCTGACCAAGAGCTGGGTATAGCCATGCTGCGGATCGTCCAGCACCTGGTCGGTCAGGCCCGCCTCGACCACCCGGCCCGATTTCATCACCATCAGGCGATCGGCCAACAGCCGCACCACCGCCAGGTCATGGGTGACGATGATCGCCGACAGGCCCATCTCGCGCACCAAACCGCGCAACAGATCCAACAGCCGCGCCTGCACGCTGACATCCAGCCCGCCGGTGGGTTCGTCCATGAACACCAGCCGCGGCCCGGTCACCAGGTTGCGCGCGATCTGCAAGCGTTGCTGCATGCCGCCCGAAAACGCGCCGGGGCGATCGTCCACCCGGTCGGCGGCGATCTCGACCCGGTCCAGCCAGTCCAGCGCCTGGTCCCGGATCTGCCCATAGTGCCGCGCGCCTACCGCCATCAGCCGCTCGCCGACATTGCCGCCCGCGCTGACGCCCATGCGCAGCCCGTCGCGCGGGTTCTGGTGGACAAAGGCCCAGTCGGTGCGCGACAGCATCCGCCGCTCGGGTTCGCTCATCGTCATCGTGTCGCGCAGACCGCCTGCGCGGGTGTCGAACAGAACCTCGCCCCGGTCCGGCACCAGATGGCCCGCCAGACAGCTCAGCAAGGTGGACTTGCCCGACCCGCTTTCGCCGACGATACCCATCACCTCGCCGGGATAAAGGTCGAACGTCACATCGGCGCAGCCGATCCGCCCGCCATAGGATTTCGACACCCCGCTGACCCGCAGCAACGGGTCCGCCGCCGCCCAGGCCTGGTGCGACGGGTCGGCGTGAACGCCGCTCTGCCCTGCCTCTTGCGCGCTCATGTCCTGTCCTCCTCGACCGGCACGCCCATCTCGCCCAGATGCCCCGCCGCGCGCCGTCCGGCGCAGAAATCGGTGTCCGAACAGACGAACATCCGCGCGCCCGCGTCATCCATGATCACCTCGTCCAGATAGCTGTGGGTGGCCCCGCACAGCGCGCAGGGATGCTCGGCCTTGCTGGCCTCGAACGGGTAATCCTCGAAATCCAGGCTGACCACGCGGCTATAGGGCGGCAGCGCATAAATGCGCTGCTCTCGCCCCGCGCCAAAGAGTTGGATCGCGGCCATCTCCATCTTGGGGTTGTCGAATTTCGGGATCGGCGAGGGGTCCATCACGTAGCGCCCCTCGACCTTGACCGGATAGGCATAGGCGGTGGCGATATGGCCGTGGCGGGCGATATCTTCGTACAGCTTGACGTGCATCAGCCCGTATTCCTCCAGCGCGTGCATCTTGCGCGTTTCGGTTTCGCGCGGCTCCAGAAAGCGCAGGGGTTCGGGAATCGGCACCTGGTAGACCAGGATCTGATCCTCGGTCAGCGGCGCTTCGGGGATGCGGTGACGGGTCTGGATGACGCTGGCCTCGCCGGTCCGCTCGGTCACCGCCACCCCGGCGGTCTTTTGAAAGAACTTGCGGATCGAGACGGCATTGGTGGTGTCATCGGCGCCCTGGTCGATCACCTTGAGCGTGTCGCCCGGCGTCAACACCGCCGCCGAGACCTGAACCCCGCCCGTGCCCCAGCCATAGGGCATCGGCATTTCGCGGCTGGCAAAGGGCACCTGATAGCCGGGAATGGCCAAAGCCTTCAACAATGCACGCCGGATCATGCGTTTTGTTTGCTCATCGAGATAAGCGAAATTGTATTGAACGTTTTGTGTCATCTTTCGGCCTTTTTTCCCGTCCACACCGGAACGCGCGAACCCAAGGAGGCATGGACCATGGACCTGATCACGAGCATTACCTTCGACCAGATCGCCCTGAGCCTTGTCTGCCTGGCGTTGGCGCGTGAGGCCATTGTCGCGCTTTTGCCCGACCGCATCGCCGGCCCCGGCGGCTGGCTGGTGGATACCGGCACCGAATAATCCGTCCTCATTGCGCCGCCTCGCGGGCCTGCGCGGCCTCTGCCTCGGCGCGGATCTTGCGGATCAGTTCCAATTCCGACTGGAAATCGACGTAATGGGGCAGCTTGATATGCTCCAGGAACCCTGACGCCTGGATGTTGTCGGCATGGCTGAGCACGAATTCGGCATCCTGTGCCGGGGCGCCCATGTCATCCTCTCCCAACTCCTCCCAGCGCAGGGCGCGATCGACCAGCGCCATGGAAATCGCCTTGCGCTCGGAATGGCCAAAGACCAGCCCATAGCCCCGGGTGAATTGCGGCGGTTCGGTCTTGGAGCCGGTGAACTGGTTGACGGTCTCGCATTCGGTCAGCGTGACCTGGCCGATGCCGATGGCAAAGCCCAGTTCGGGGATCTCCATCTCGACCTCGACCGCGCCGACCCGCAACTCGCCCACAAACGGGTGGTTGCGCCCGTATCCGCGCTGGGTGGAATAGGCCATGCCCAGCACGAACCCCTCGTCCCCGCGGGCCAGCGATTGCAGCCGCAGCGCGCGGTTGGCGGGAAATTCCAGCGGCTCGCGCGTCAGATCCGGCGGGGTGTCCTCCGAGGGGGCTTCGGCTTGGATCAGCCCGTCGCGGTTCAGAAAGTCGGTGATGCGCGGGGTCGGCGCGTCGCGCGGCGTGGCCTGCGGGGCCTGGGGCGTCTCGCCCTCGGCGGCCAGTTTGAAATCCAACAAACGGTGGGTGTAGTCAAAGGTCGGGCCCAGCACCTGCCCGCCCGGCGCGTCCTTGAACGTGGCCGAGATGCGCCGGTCACAGGCCATCGCGCCGGTGTCCACCGGCACCGACGCCCCGATGCGCGGCAGCGTGGTGCGATAGGCCCGGATCAGGAAAATCGCCTCGATCAGATCGCCGCGCGCCTGCTTGATCGCCAGCGCCGCCAGATCGGGATCGTAAAGCGAGCCCTCGGCCATCACCCGGTTCACCGCCAGCGCCAGTTGCTCGCGGATCTGCGCCACATCCAGTTCGGCCACCGCTGGATCGCCGCGGCGCTCCTCCTCCAGCCAGGCATGGGCGTTGTCGATCGCCCGCTCGCCGCCCTTGACCGCCACATACATCAGCCTGCCTCCACGTGCGTCGTGCGCGGCAACGCGGCCACCTGCGCCCCGGCGGTAAAGAAGAAATCCAGCCCCAGCGGAAACAGCGCCCGGTTGCCCTGAAACGCCGCCAGATCGGGCAGGTTCAGACCATGCGTATCCTGGATACCCGGCCCGGTCAGGCGCGCGCCGGTGTCCGTCAGCCCCTGCATCTCGACGATCATCGTGGCCGAGCGGTCGGGATAGTCCGGCACACCGATGCGGTAGGCCTCCAGCGGCAGGAGCTCCGCCCAGACGCCCACCGCAAAGCTGGCCTGCTGCGGTCGCGCCAGGGGCGCGCCGGTGTGGAAGGTCAACCAGTCGCGCACCGCCGACGTGTCGCAGCCGCCCGCCAGGTGCACCGGCGTGGTGCCATCGGCCAGCACCAGCAACAGCGTGCCCGCCGCCACCGACAGCGGCGCGGGGGGCATTGCACCGCGGATGTCATGGATGCGGCCGGGGCGCGCCATCGCCCCCATCGCGGCGCGAAAGGCGATGGCGGCCTCTATGGGGGCATCGGCGAACCCGCCGGCCAGGGCTTCGGTCTGCATCGCTCAATCCTCTCCGCGCACCATGGTAAAGAAATCGACCTTGGTGGCCGCCGCCCGCGCCGCCCGGCCCGCGTCGGCCGCCGCCATCTGATCCGCCAGCGGCACCAGCACGGCGGTGCGCAGCTGATCCGCGCGGGGGGTCTGCATCAGCGCGTCGATCAACGCGGCCTGGCGGGCCTTGGCCTTGTCGCGGCCCTGGACATAGGCGTGGCCCACCGCCCCGCCCCCCGACAGGCGCAGCGCACAGCGCGTGACCGTCATTTCGCCCAGGTTGAACGGCGCGCCGGTGCCACCCATCCGCCCGCGCACCATCACGCCGCCCACCTCGGGGGTGCGCAACCATTCGAACCCCGGCTCGTCCCCGAGATCCGCCCAAAGCGCGTTCAGCGCCGCTGCCGGGGCGCGGGCCAAAAGGCCCATCCACCCCTGCCGTGTGTCCAGATCCATCATTAGACAGCTTGCCAACTTGTCCAGTTAAATATACAACTAGACAAATCGTTACCCCCCCGGCCCGAGTCGCGCAAGGCCGAAGCCATGAAGATTTGATGACATGGGACGCACCGCACTCTGGACCTCGATCGCCGCCACCCTGCGCGACGAGATCGGCACCGCGCGCTACCACCCCGGCGACAAGCTGCCGACCGAGGCGGCGCTGTCCCAGCGGTTCGGCGTGAACCGCCATACCGTGCGCCGGGCGCTGGCCGACCTGGCCGAGGCCGGGCTGGTCCATGCCCGGCGCGGATCGGGGGTTTTCGTCGCCGCCCGGCCCACCGACTACCCGCTGGGCCGGCGCGTGCGCTTTACCCGCAACCTTCAGGCCGCGGGCCAGACCCCGGACAAGCGGATCCTGCTGCGCGATACCCGCAGCGCCGACCGCCGCGAGGTCGAGGCCCTGGCCCTGCACCCCGGCGCGCAGGTGCATGTCTACGAGGGGATCTCGCTGGCCGATGGCGCGCCGCTGGCGCTGTTTCGCAGCGTGTTTCCCGCCGACCGTTTTCCCGATCTTCTGCCCGCGCTGGAGGAAACCCGCTCGGTCACCGCGGCGCTGACGCGCGCGGGTCTGGCCGATTACACCCGCGCCACCACCCGGCTGACGGCGAAACTGGCCAGCCCCACCCAGGCGCTGCATCTGGGCCTGCGCGAGGGGGCGCCGATCCTGCGCTCGGTCGCAGTCAATGTCGATGCCCAGGGCATCCCGGTGGAATACGGCCACACCTGGTTCGCCGGCGACCGCATCAGCCTGGTGGTGCAGCCCGACTGATCCCCCGCAACCGGCGCGGGCCGTGTCATATCGGCGATACAGAACCGGTTTATCCACAGCATCCAAGCACCCCAAGCCGAGCGAAAAAATGCCCCAGTTCCTGCAACCCCTGCGCTTTACCGGCGCCACCATCCTGCGCGATGGCGAGATGCAGAAACGCTCTTTGGCGATTGCCGAGGGCCGTATCACCCGTGGCCGCCTGCCAGAGGTCGACCTGACGGGATACCTGATCCTGCCCGGCATCATCGACCTGCATGGCGACGCGTTCGAACGCCATATCGCCCCGCGCCCCACCGCCCCGTTCGAGATGGCGATGGGCCTGGCCGCGACCGACCGCGATGCCGCAGCCAATGGCGTGACCACCGCCTGGCTGGCCCAAAGCTGGTCCTGGGAGGGCGGCCACCGCGGCCCCGATCACGCCGAGGCCTTGCTGGATGCGCTGGCCGACCATGCGCCGCGCACATTGACCGATCTGCGCGTCCAGATCCGCTGTGAGACGCACATGGTCGATACCGGTCCACGCCTGATCGCGGCGGTGCGCCGCCACGGGGTGAACTACGTGGTGTTCAACAACCACCTCGACGAGGCCGCCGAGATGGCCCGCACCCGCCCTGCCCGGCTGCATCACTGGGCCGAGCAGGCCGGGCGCACCCCCCAGGAGCACCTGGCCCTGGTCACCGCCGCCCGGGCGCGCAGCCCCGAGGTGCCGCGCCACCTGTGCCGCCTGGCCGACGCGTTCGACGAGATGGGGGTGATCTACGGCTCGCATGACGATCCAGACGGCGAAACCCGCGAGCGGTTCTCGATGATCGGCGCGCGGATCGCCGAGTTTCCGACCACCCGCCGCGCCGCCGCCGCGGCCAAGGCGATGAACGACCCGGTGCTGATGGGGGCGCCCAACGTGGTGCGCGGCGGCTCGCAGTCGGGCGGGGTCAGCGCGACGCAACTGATCGCCCAGGGGCTGTGCGATGCGTTGGTGTCGGATTACTACTATCCCGCGCTGTCCCATGCCGCCTGGCGGCTGGTGGATCTGGGGCTGAAAACCCTGCCCCAGGCCTGGGCGATGATCTCGGAGACGCCGGCGGCAATCCTGCGCCTGCCCGATCGCGGGCGGCTGGACGTGGGGCGGCGGGCGGATCTGTGCGTGCTCAACGCGCGCACCCGCGCGGTCGAGATGACCATCGCCGGGGGGCGGCTGAGCTATCTGGCAGGCGAGGCCGCGCATCGCTTTGCCCAGCGCATCCACGCCCTGGACATGGCCGCGGAATAGGCCCGCGCCGCCACGGACCAGCCATCGGCCCGTCATACCCGCGTCATAGACCCCCGGCAGTTTGTCCTGGCCCGCCGGCGTGGCGGGTCTATTTCAGGCAGCCCTTCAGCGCGTTCCGGGGCGGCGGGTTGCCGCCCCAATTCGCCGCTCAGCCGCCGTGTTTCTCGAGAAAGGTCTCGATCGGCAGGGCGCGAAAATCCTCCAGCGCCGCGCGCAGGGCCGCGTGGTCCCAGTCCCACCAGGCCAGCGCCAGCAACCGCTGGGCAATCGGCGCGGCGAACCGTTCGCGCAGCGGCACCGCAGGCACCCCCGCCACGATCATGTAGGGCGGCACGTCGCGCGTCACCACCGCCCCGGCCGCGACCACCGCCCCCTCGCCCACCGTGACCTCGGGGCGCACGATGGCACCGTGTCCGATCCAGCTGTCATGGCCGATATGGGCCCGGCGGCTGGCGCGATGGGCAAAGAACGCCGGATCCTCGGGCGCATCGTCCCAGTAATCCGCCGAGCGATAGAGGAAATGGTGCAGGCTGGCGCGGTGCATCGGGTGATCGGTCGGCCCGATCCGGGTGAAGGCCGCTATATTGGCGAACTTGCCCACCGTGGTATTGGCGATATCGGCATAGCGGTCGCAATAGGAATAATCCCCCATCGCCGTGTTCAACAGCCGCGCCCCCTGGCCGATCTCGACATAGCGGCCAAGGGTGCAATCGGTGACGCTGGCCTCTGGGTGAAGCACCGGGGTATCTGGATCGAGACGCGGCATCGCTGGACCTGATGTTGGGCCGAAGGGCCATGCCTCCGGCGGGGATATTTTAAACCAGAAGAAGGGGGGCGGCTAGCGGGCCGCGCCCGTGATCAGGCGGCGGCGCAGCAGGCCCGACAGCCAGTCCATCAGCATTACCATCGCGATGATCAGGATGATGTAATAGCTGACCTCCTCCCAATCCTTTTGGGTGATCATCGCCTGGGTCAGCAGCAGGCCGATCCCACCGCCGGTGATCGCGCCGATGATCGTGGCGCTGCGGGTGTTGGATTCCAGGTAATAGAGCGTCTGGCTGAGCAGCACCGGGGTGATCTGCGGGATCACCCCGAACCGGTAGCGCGACACCAGCGGCGCGCCGGTGGATTGCACCCCCTCGATCTGCCTGGCATCGACGTTTTCCAGCGCCTCGGAGAACATCTTGCCGAAGGTGCCGGTGTCGGTGATCAGGATCGCCAGCGCCCCGGTCAGCGGGCCGGGCCCAAAGGCGCGCGCCAGAACGATGGTCCAGATCAGCGCGTCCACCCCGCGCAGAAAGTCGAACACCCGGCGGATGCCGAACCGGATGCCGGCCACCGGGGTAAAGTTGCGCGCCGCCACAAAGCCCAGCGGCAACGCCACCAGCGCCGCCCCCATGGTGCCCAGGAACGCCATCAGGATCGTTTCGAAGATCGCCCAGGCGACATCGGCGTGGTGCCACATCGCGTTGCCCCAGAAATCCGCCCAGGCCCCGACCAGGTTGGGCCGCGCGGGGTCGATCCGCGGGCCGAACGCGACCTGGCGCAGGCTGTGGCCGTGATAGGGACTGTCGAGGGTGAAGAAGAACAGCTCCCACCCTTTGAAATAGCGAAATACCTCGGTTCGGTTGCGGGTGACCGACACCCGGCCCGCCGGGGTGCTGATCGCCAGGCGGTTTTTCGAGCGGTTGATCCAGTCGGGCAGATCGTCGCCCAGGTTGGTGATCACGCCACGCGCCGTGCTGGGTGTGGCGATGATCGGGCCAAAGCCCGGCACGTCATAGCGCAGCCCGTCTGGGGTGAACTGCACCACGTGGCCGCGCCCCAGATCAATCGTCGTCCGGTCGCCGTCGCGGGTGACCCAGGCAGGTGGGCGGTCGGGGGGATAGGTGCCCTTGCGCTCGCCCTCGATGGCGATGCTGACCGCGCCCGAGCGGTTGTCGCGGGTGACGTGGGTCTTGTAGCTATAGCTGTCGGCGACCAGGGCGCGGGCATTGTCCAGCCGCGCCCGTTCCGCCAGCCCCGGCAGATCGAAGGCCACGAAGACATAGGCCAGATAGGCCAGGATCAGCGCGGGCAGGCCAAAGGCGATCAGCCGTTTGCGCGCGATCAGGCCCAGGGCCTCGGTGCGGATCAGGGCGGTGGTATCGGTCATCGCGCGACCCTGCCCCTGGTCAGGCGGGTGCGCACCCGGCCCGAAAGCTGATCGAACAGCACGATCGCGCCGAACAGCAGCAAGAAGATCGCCGCCGCCTCGTCGAACTTGCCCTGGCCCCAGGACATGGCGTTCTTGAGCTCATAGCCGATGCCGCCCGCCCCCACGAAGCCCAGGATCGCCGAGGCGCGAATGTTGATCTCGAAGCGCAGCAGCGCATAGCTGAGGTAATTCGGCGCGACCTGGGGCATCACCCCCAGCATCATCCGCTGCATCCAGCCCGCGCCGACCGATTCCAGCCCTTCCAGCGGCTTCATGTCGGCGTTTTCATTGACCTCTGAGAAGAGCTTGCCCAGGGCCCCGGCAGTGTGCAGCGCGATGGCGATCATCGCCGGCACCGGCCCACCGCCCATCACGAAGATCAGCACCAGCGCGATCACGATCTCGGGCATTGCGCGCATCACGTCCATCGCGCGGCGAAAGAGCGGGATCAGCCGGGGAAACCGCGCCAGCCCCCGCGTCGACATCAGCGACAGCACCAGCCCCGCCAGCCCCCCCACCAGGGTGGACACAGCCGCGATATTCACCGTCTCAAGCAGCGCGGGACAGAAATGCACCAGATGAGCGGGCAGCAGGTCCAGCTTGGTCCCGGCCTCGGCCACGACCTGGTAGGGGAAATCAAAGATATTGTGCAGCCCGTCCCAGAACCCGCCCGCGTTGCGATCATCCGCCACCACGAAGCCCGAACTCATCAACAGCACGAACACCATCAGCGCCAGGCCGGAATAAAGCCGCCTGCGCCGGGTCAGATCCATGTAGTGACGGCGCATATCCGCGCCATTCGGGGGGGCCATGAGGCCGCTGCTCTGTGTCATGGGTGGGGCCCTTTGACGGGGGGGGCTTGGGCGGCGGAGCCGGGGCGCCCCCGCCGCCGCCGCCCTTGGGTCAGACGATCAGTTCGACTTGGCGCGACGCGCCTCGATGATCGACAGATAGGCGTCGTGGCCGATCGGCATGAAGCCTTTGGAATCGCCCGCCGCCACGGTGTAGTAGCAGTCGAAATCCATCGCCGGCAGCGAGGCCATCAGCCCGGTCATCTGCACCTTGACGTTCTCGGGCAGCGCCTTGCGCAGCACCACCGGCCCCTCGGGGATCGGCTTGGATCGCCAGATTTCCACCAGGTCGTTCATGTCGACCAGGCCCGCATCCACCGCCTTGCGCAGCGCGCCCGAGTTATAGCCATCCTCCCAGTTGCCCAGGCCATCGGCCCAGGTCACGCCCGCGTCGACATCGCCATTGTTGACCGCGACGATGGTCTGTTCGTGGCCGCCGGTGAACTTGACCTCTCCGAAATAGTCGCCCGACTGCATGCTGGCGCCGATCTCGGCCGGGATCTCGATCGAGGGGATCAGGTAGCCCGAGGTCGAGTTCGGATCGCCGAAACCGAACACCTTGCCCTGCATGTCGGCCAGCGAGGTGATGCCGCTGTCCTTGCGGGCAAAGCCGATCGAATGGTAGCCATAGCCGCCATCCACGTTGACCTTGACCAGCACCGGCTCGACCGCGTCGGGATCCTCCAGATAGGTCTTGGCGTAACCGCTCGCGCCCAGCCAGGCCATGTCGATGGTCCCACCCAGCAGCCCCTGGATCACGCCGTTATAATCGGCCGGGGCGAACAGCTTGGTCGGCACGCCCAGCAGCGCCTCGGTCTTCAGCCGCAGGCATTCGTTGGAATTCAGTCGGTCCTGGGCGTTTTCGCCGCCCAGGATGCCGATGCGGAATTCGGTGATCTCGTCGGCCAGGACGGGGGCGGCCAAGGTCGACGTGGCCAAAAGGGCAGCAAGCAAGGTCTTCATGGTCTCTCTCCGGGTTGGGATCGCCCCGGCGGTGCCGGGGACGGGTCAAAAGGCATGATGTCAGGCCGGCTCGCGCCGGCGCGTGGCGGTGGGACGGGTCAGCGCCTCGATCGAGGTCGAGGTCGCGCTTTCGGAAAAATCGGCACCCGCGCCGTAGATGTCGCGCGCAACGCCCGTGGTCAGCTGCGCCGGGGTGCCGTCGAACACCACCCGCCCGGCGCGCATGCCGATCACCCGGTCGCAATAGCGCCGCGCGGTGTCCAGCGTGTGCAGGTTGGCGATGACCATGCGCCCGTCCTCGTCATGGATGCGGCGCAGGGCGTCCATCACCACCTGGGCGTTCATCGGGTCCAGGCTGGCGATGGGTTCGTCGGCCAGGATGATCCGCGGATCCTGCATCAGCGCGCGCGCGATCGCCACGCGCTGTTGTTGCCCGCCCGACAGCGCCTCGGCCCGTTTGGCGGCCTGTTCGGCGATGCCCAGCCGGTCCAGGATGTCGATGGCGCGGTGGATGTCGGCGCCGGGATAAAGGTTGAAAAAGCTGCGCAGCGCCGAGCGGTGAAACAACGTGCCGTGCAGCACGTTCGACACCACGTCCATGCGCGGCACCAGGTTGAACTGCTGAAAGATCATCGCACAATCCGACTGCCAGGCGCGCTTGTCCCGCCCGCGCAGCGCCAGCACGTCGCGCCCCTCGACCCGGATCTCGCCGCTGGTGGCGTCGGTCAGCCGGTTCAGCATCCGCAGAAAGGTCGACTTTCCCGCGCCAGAGCGCCCGATGATCCCGATAAAGGCGGGCCGGTCCACGGCAAAGCTGACCCGGTCCACGGCCGTGTTGCGGCCAAAGATCTTGGTGACATTCTCGACGTGCAGCAAAATGAACCCCCCGCTGGCCGTTCCGGGGCTGCGTAACGGGGGGCTGCGACAGCCCCGTTTCAGTTTGCTGAAGGTTTCGTGACGCCCCGCGGCGGTTGCCGCCGCCGGGCATCTGTCGCATTGTCGCGGCCACGATCAGCAACAGGATAGCCACGATGCAGCGATTCACCCCCGGCCCGGACACCCAGCGCCAGTATCGCGACGCCCTGGGCTGCTTTGCGACCGGCGTGACCGTGGTGACGGTAGAGGGCGCGGACGGCCCGGTGGGAATGACGGCCAACAGCTTTGCCTCGGTCTCGCTCGACCCGGCGCTGGTGATGTGGTCGCCGGCGCGGTCCTCGTCCCGCTTTGCCGCGATGACCGATGCGGAATGGTTCGCGGTGCATGTGCTGGGCGCGGGCGGGAACGATCTGGCGATGCGCTTTGCGCGCAGCGGCCAGGCCTTTGACGGGCTGACGCTGGAGACCGGTGAGGGCGACGGCCCGCCGCTGATCGGCGAGGGCTGGATCGCGCGGTTTTCGTGCCGCCGGGTGGCGGTGCATGACGCGGGCGATCATGCCATCGTGCTGGGCCAGGTCCACCAGGTCGCCCGGCGCGAGGGGCCACCGCTGATCTTTGCCGGGGGCGCCTACGGCGATTTCAGCCCGGCGGGATAGCCCCCAACCCTGCCCCGGCACCGTCCCGGCAAACAAAAAGGCGGCCCCCTCGGGGGACCGCCAGCCAGTTCGGGAGGGTAACCGGCGTCAGTTGAAGGTGCGCAGATAGGCGATCACCGCCTCGCGGTCGTCGGCGGACCGCAGGCCCTGGAACGACATCCGCCCCTTGGGGATGACCGAGCGGGGGCTTTCCAGATAGGCGTCCAGCGTGTCGTGATCCCAGATCATGCCATCCTGGGCGGCCTTTTCGACCGAGGGCGAGTATTTGAACCCCTGGGCCTGACCCACCTTGCGTCCGACCACACCGGTCAGCACCGGGCCGACCCTGTGCTTGGCGCCGTCCCCGATCTGGTGACAGGACGCGCATTGACGGAACACCTTTTCGCCCGCCGCGACCAGCTTGGGGTCGGGCATCGCGATGGGCGCGGTCTCCTGTGCCTCGGCGGCGGCGGAGATCTCGGCGGCGGCCTGCACCTCGTCCTCGCCGATCACATCGGGGGTCACGTCCAGCACGGCGGCGCGCATGGTGATCTCGACGCTGTCCTTGCAGTCGGACATACAGGCCGGCTGGGTGAACAGCGGCAGTTCGGTTTCATCCCGGTCATCCACGATGAACCCGTCGGCATTGGGCATCGTCACATCCAGGAAATTCTCGTTCGACAGGACGAAGTCATCCTCAACGATGTAGTTGGAAAAAAGGATGTAGGCCACGATCGCATAGGTCTCGTCCGGGCTCAGGGTCTGCGCCCCGCCAAACGGCATCGAGCGGTGGACATAGTCAAAGACCGTGGACAGGTGCGGCCAGTAGGACCCGACAGTCTTGAGCGGATCCTCATGGTCCAGCGTGCCGTCGCCCCCGGCCAGTTTCGGCCAGTTGTCCACGCCTTCGGCGAACTCGCCATGGCAGACCGCGCAGTTTTCCGAAAACAGCATCTCGCCATCCTCGACCGATCCCGACCCGACCGGCAGGCCGGTGCCGTCAGGGGCGACATCCACGTTCCAGGCGGCGATCTCCTCGGGCAGGGCCGGACGGCCCAGGCCCAGTTTTTCGGCCATGGCGGGGCCGGCGACAAGGGTGGCGGCCAGCGCCGTGCTGATCCACAGATTACGACACTTCGACATTCTCGGCCTCCCCGTTCGGCTTGACCCACCAGGTCTGGATACAGTTGTTGTGATAGATCGAGTTCAGCCCGCGCACATCACGCAGCTGGGTCTTGGTGGGCTGGACATAGCCGGTGGCGTCCACCGCACGGCTTTGCAGCAGCATCTCGGACCCGTCCCAGTCGATATCCAGGTAGAACCGGCTGATCGCCATCGGCTGCCCCGGTTGGGCCAGGCGGGCGGTTTGCCAGTTCTTGCCCCCGTCGATCGAGACATCGACATGGTCGATCGGACCGCGCCCGGACCAGGCCAGCCCGGTGATGACCAGCGGGCCGGGGCCGTGCTTGATCGGCGATTGCGGGCTGGGCGAGGTGACGACGGATTTGGCGTCCATCACCCAGGTCCACTTGCGCGAGATGCCATCGGCCAGCGTGTCGGTGTATTTCGAGGTCTCTTCGCGGCTTTCGATGGCCTGATCGGTGACCTCGATCCGGCGCAGCCACTTGATCCACATGTTGCCTTCCCAGCCCGGCACGCACAGCCGCACGGGATAGCCATGTTCCTTGCGCAGCGCCTCGCCATTGGCCTTGAAGGCGACCAGCACGTCATCCATCGCCTTTTCCAGCGGGATCGAGCGGCCGTTCGACGAGGCATCGGCCCCCTCGACATAGATCCACTTGCCCTCGGGCTGGATCCCGGCCTCTTCCAGCAGCAGCCGCAGCGGCACGCCGGAATATTCCATGTTGTGGATCATCCCGTGGGTGAACTGCGCACCGTTCAGCTGCGCACCGGCCCATTCCATGCCGGTATTGGCCGCGCATTCCAGGAAGTAGACGTGGTTTTCACGCGGAAAGCGTTCCAGATCCTCGTAGGTGAACACCAGCGGCGTATCGACCAACCCGTTGATCATCAGCCGGTAGTCTTCCTTGCGCAGCTCGATCGCGCCCGAATGGTGCCGCTCGAACGCGCAGCCCTGCGGCGTGATCGTGCCGTCCAGCCCGTGGATCGGCGTAAAGTTGATCGACGAGATCACATCGGCCGTCAGCCACGGCACGTTGCGCCGCACGATGTCGGATTCGTATTCGATCGGCAGGCCGTAGGGCACGGCATCCACACCGTCGCCCAGACCCTGGGCCCAGGGCTGGATCTCGGTGATCAGCGGGTCGGGCGTGGCCCCCTGGGCCGCGCCCCCGACGGCAATCGCGCCGCCAGTGGCCAGCCCGGTCTTGATAAAACCGCGCCGGGTGGTCGAGGGTTGTGACTGGTCGGTCATGTCGGCAACCTCCTCCTCATCATCAGGTCAGATCGTTTCGTGTCAGGTCTCGTTTGCGGGTCCGTGGGGCCGATGGGCGGCGGGGGCTCAGGCCCCCGTCACCTGCACCGACTTGTTGGGATCGACATGCACCGTGCCCATCCGCTTGATGTAGCTTTCGACCACATCCCAGATCGCCGGCCCCTCGGTGCCCTCGTTGACGCTGGCCCAGCCCGAGACGACATAGGTCTTGGACGGCTCGATCGCCTCGCCGGTTTTCAACAGGGTCATGTTGGTGATGCGGCTGCCCTGGGGCTTGGACACGTCAATGTGGTAGCCCATGCCGCCGACGCGAACCATGTCGCCGCCCTGCTGGTAATAGGGGTCGGGGTTGAAGAGGTTGTCGGCCACATCCTCGATGATGATCTTCAGGGTCTCGCCCGTCATCTCGGACCGATAGGCCGCCGGGTAGGTCATCGAGGTGGCGTTGAACAGATCCTCGCGGGTGATCGGATCGCCCGGCAACAGGCTGGGCCCCCAACGGAAGCCGGGGCTCAGCGCGATGTCGGCCTCGCGCTCGTCGATCAGCGCGTTGCAGATCAGGTCATCCCAGGTGCCGTTGAAATTGCCCCGGCGATACAGCAGGCTGTCGGTGGTGCCCAGCACCTCCTCCAGCTCGGCCTTGTGGGGGGCGCGCTGTTCGTCGATCAGCGCCGCAACCTGGGTGTCCGGCGCGATCACGTCGGAAAAGATCGGGATCAGCTTGTGGCGGAAACCCATCATCCGGCCGTCGCGCACATCCAGATCCAGCCGGGTGACGAATTTCCCGTTCGACCCCGACGCGATCAGCATCGTCTCGCCCACCAGCACCGGCTCGGGCAGCGCATCATGGGTGTGGCCGGTCAGGATCACGTCGATACCGGGCACCTGCGCGGCCATCTTGCGGTCCACGTCAAAGCCGTTATGCGACAGCACCACCACCAGATCGGCACCCGCATCGCGGACCTCCTGGACGACCTGGTTCATGCGCTCTTCGCGCACGCCAAAGGACAGCCCGGGGAACATCCAGCCGGGGTTGGCGATCGGCATATAGGGGAAGGCCTGGCCGATGA
Source organism: Paracoccaceae bacterium (assembly GCA_016938875.1). GTDB lineage: Bacteria > Pseudomonadota > Alphaproteobacteria > Rhodobacterales > Rhodobacteraceae > Rhodovulum. The sequence continues at coordinate 213,556 of JAFGTV010000038.1, read as the reverse complement.
CGGCGATCTTGGCCCCGCCGCGTTCAAAGATCTTGTAGGGCTCATAGGCGGGCTCGTCCCACTCGGCGTCAAAGATGTTGGCGCCCAGGAACGGGAACGGCAGGCCGTCGACGATCTCGGTCAGCCGGTCGATGCCCAGCGTGAATTCCCAGTGGCTGGTCATCGCGTCGGGCTTGAGCGCGTTCATCACGTTGACCATGTCCTGCCCGCCCGTCTTGAAGCAGGTGTAAGAGCCATGCCAGGTGTCGCCGCCATCCAGCAGCAGCGCATCGGGCCGGTCCGCGCGGATCGCGTTCAGCACCGTGGCAACCCGGTCAAGGCCGCCCATCTTGCCGTATCCCTTGGCCAGCGCGACGAAATCGACATAGCTCAGCGCATAAGCCTCGGGCGAGCCGGGGGTAAGGTTGAACAGCTTGAGGAAATCCTGCCCCGTCACATGCGGCGGCAACCCGTTCACCGCGCCGACGCCGAGGTTGATCTCGGGTTCACGGAAATACACCGGCTTGAGTTGGGCGTGGATGTCGGTGACATGGACCAGCGTGACATTGCCGAACGTGTCGAACTGCAAAAGCTGGTCCTGGCTCAGCGTCTGTTGCGCGGCCAGGCGCGCCCAGTTGCCGACGCCCGACGCCCCGACAATGGCCGAGGCCGCAACGGTCGCCTGCAGGAAATCTCTGCGCGAAATCATGGTGTGAGCGTCCTCTCTCAGCGGTTTCGCGCCCGGTCACATGCGCGAAAGTGAATATTTCAGGCCGAAAAAAACCCGCGCCAGACCCTGGCGCGGGAAATTTCAGGTCAGTTGCGGACCGACGGCCCCTCGACCGACAGACCGTTGCCGCGCGAGGCGACATAGAGTTCAAGCGCCACGAATTCCGGCGAGCCGACCCCGAAAGGCACACCGCGGGTGTCGCGGATGCAGCCCTTGAAGCGGTCGTGAACCGCGTTCAGCTTGGTGTTCTTCAGCCGGTAGGTCGGGAACCCGTTGGTCTGCCCCTGGCTCAGGTGGTCCGCGCGGATGTAGTTGTCATAGTTCTCTTCGTGACAACTGGCGCAGGACAGGTTGAGCTGGCCAAAGCGGGTATAGTAGATTTCCTTGCCCTTGGCCCAGGTGTCGGCCACGGGGCCGTCGATGGCCACGTTCATCGGCGTACCGCGCGACACAGAGGCGATCAGCGCAACCATGTCGGTCATGTCGCCGCCGGAGTATTTCCACTCCTCGGCGCCCATGCGGTTGGTGCGGCAGTCGTTGATCTGCATCTCCATCGTGCGCACTTCGCCGGCGGCCTCGTTCCACTTGGGATAGACCGCCTTGACGCCGGCCATGCCCTCTTCGGCGGTGCCATGGCACGACGCGCAGGACTTGCCCTCGGTGCCATCGACGGTATCCCAGGCCTCAATGGCCTTTTCGACGAAGATCATGCCGGGATTGTCGAAGTCATCCATTTCCAGCGCCTGGGTTTCGCGGGTGCGGAACGTCCAGCCAGACCGGATTTCGTCCAGATGACCCGCCAGGTGCGCGGGCGCCTCGGTGCGGGTGACGATCTCGATGTCGCCATTGATCACCAGTTCGGCGTTTTCGTCGGCGGCGGCGGCCCCGGCGCACAGCGCCAGTGCCGCAACCGACGACGTCATCGTCTTGAGCGATGCCATTTTCATGCGTTTCCCTCCCTTGAAACGTCGTTGCGACTAGCCGATGGCGATGGACTTGCTGTCCTCGTAGACAGAGCCGTCATCGTCATACCAGGTGAACTTCATCTCACCGGCCTCGGGGATCGTCGCCTCGAACTCGAAATAGGGGTTCGTGGAGATCGCCGGAGCAAGCTCGATATCAACGACATTCTGGCCGTTGAAGTCACAGGTGAACCGGTTGATGATCGAGCGCGGGATGAGGTTGCCGTCCCCATCCTTGCGCTGACCCGATTCCATCTTGTGGCTGATCAGGGTCTTGATGACCACGGACTCGCCGGCGGCCGCCGATTTGGGGGCCTTTACGCGGGGTTTAACACCACTTGCCATTGTTCATTCTCTCCTGAAACTCAGCCGCCGCAGCCGCCGATGGTGACTTTGACCGTGTTCGACGCCTGGACGAAGCTGCCGTCGGCCATCTTGGCCACGGCGATCACGTCCTGGGTGCCGGCCAGGCGGATCCGGGTGGACCCGCGCTGCGCCCCGGCCAGGGGACCGAAGTTGAAGGTGCAGACCTCGGGCGTGGGGTTGCCCCCGGCCAGGACCATGATCGACACGGCCCCCGGTGCATCGACCTCGATCGGCACGGTGTTGCCGTTTTCCGCGATCTCGGGCGTGGTCAGCGTGATGCCGCCCGACCCCGCTGCCGCGCCACCGGTGAACTCGGCGATCTTGTCGTCGGCCGCGGCCATCGCGCCGCGCGCCGGAAGCATCAGCGCCGCCGCGAGACCGGCGCCCACCGCCATTGCTCCACGTCTGGTGAATTCCATCTCTCTCTCCTTTTGCGGAAATGATCCCTGGGGGATCAGTTGTCCTTGAGGGTCATCAGGTAGGCGACGACATCCTCGACCTGCTGCGCGTCGAGCAGCGGTGTGATCTCACCCTCGATGGGTTTGCTGGTGTAGGCGATCCCAGGGCGGTTGAAGCCGTCGGTCTTGTAATAGGACGGCATCACGGTGCCCTCGAAAACACCTTGGGAATTGGTCACGATGCCCCGGATCATCGCCTCGGGATAGCGGTCGGCCACCCCATCCAGCGACGGGCCGACATTGCCGTGAAAGGGCACGTCCTTGATCATCTCGGTGACCGTATGACACGACACGCAATTGCCCAGGCTCTTGGTCGAAACGATCTTGCGCCCATTGGCGGGATCGCCCGGCGCATCGGTCAGCGGGGCGGGCAGAAAGCCGTATTCATCGTATTGCAGATCGCCCGGCGCGACCTCGGTCGCAGAGGCCATTCCCAGTCCGGCGATCAGGCAAACAGCGCCTAGTGCAACCTTTTTCATCTTCAAGACTCCTCCCAGTGTCTATCCCTGCGTCAGAACGTAGCGGAGGTGCACCACGGCATGCAACAACAAATATAATTTTCTGCATACCTTGGTGGACCGTCATCCCCGCCCCCCCACGAACCGGCCCTCCCGACCCGGCCCGCGAGGGGACATTGCCTGTCAGTCAGCGTCGGCGGCCAGGGTGCGCGCGACGTATTTCTGGAAATGCTCGTCGCCCTCATACCCCTTCTCCAGCACCCATTGCAGCAAGGCCCGCGTGGTCCCCTTGCCAAAGGCGCCCGGCATCGTGGCGACGGCGGCCTGGGCGGCGGTGCCCTCCTCGGGAACCGTTTCGGGCATGAACATCATCGTCGGGGTGAACACGATGCCCCAGCGCCGGGCCATGTCCTTTTCGGTCAGCACGGTGCCGTCGAAATCGGTCACCTCGACATCGCCGAACAGGTTCATCTGCACCACGAAGTAGTTGTCGCGAATCAGCGCATCGATTCGCGAATCGGGGAACACCTCCTCGTGCATCTTCTTGCAGTAGATGCAGCCGCGCTGTTCCCAGATCACCAGCATGCGCTTGCCCTCGGCATTGGCCTCGGCCAGGTCCTCGGACATGTCCTTGAAGGTGTCGCGCAGCCATGTCGGCTTGTGCAGGCCGTCGTCGCCCATCGGCGAGGCCAGCACCGGGGTGCCAAGCGCCAGGAAACCGGCGGCCAGAAGCGAAGTCAGTCTCATGTCTATCCTCCCTGTTGTCGTCATCCGATTTTCGAGAACCAAGGCATGTGGTCGATCATGAACTGGGCGATGTAGCTGACCGAATTGGTCGCGATCAGCACCGCGAACAGGATCAGCATCGCGCCCATGACCTTTTCCACATGGCCCAGGTATTTGCGGTTGCGCTGCATCCAGCGCAGAAACGGCTTGGCAAAGGCCGCCGCGATCACGAAGGGCAACGTCATCGCCATCCCGTAGACCAACAGCAGCAGCGCTCCGCGGGTGATGTCGCCCATCCCCGAGGCCACCATCAGGATCGCCGCCAGCGCCGGGCCCACACAGGGCGTCCAGCCAAAGCCGAAGGCCAGCCCCATCATGTAGGCCCCCAGGATCGTGGTCGGCTCTGCTTTGGATTCGATGCGCGCCTCGCGATACAGGAACGGGATGCGCACAACCCCCAGGAAATGCAGGCCGAACAGGAACAGGATCCCCGCCGCCACATAGGACAGCGCCTCTTTCCACTCGCGGAACCCCTGCCCCAGCGCGGTCGCCCCCATCCCCAGCAACACGAAGATCGAGGTGACGCCCAGCGCAAAGAACACCGCCGAGATCACCAGGCGGCGCACCGCGCCCGCCGGGATCTGCTCTTCCGAGCGCAGCTCGTTCATCGAGATGCCGGCCATGTAGCACAAGTAGAACGGCACCATCGGCAGGATACACGGCGACAGAAAGGACAAGATGCCCGCCAGTGCCGCGCCGCCATAGGAAATCTCAAGCATCGAGGCCCTCCCTTGCCGTGGATGCAAAAACAAATTACGATTTTTCTATGTAACGGGACAGTCCTCAATGAAACGAGTATTTACGGCATTGCTTTACGCCGGGATCGGCGTGGTCGCGCTTGCGGGTGCGGCGCGGGCGGATCTGGTGCTGGCCATGTTCGAGCGGGCGGGCTGTGCCTATTGCATCATGTGGGACAACGAGATCGGGCCGATCTATCCGAAAACCACCGAGGGAGAGGTGGCGCCGCTGCGCAAAATCGACCTGCTGGCAAAACTGCCCGACGATATCACGCTGCGCAGCAAGCCGCAGTTCACGCCGACCTTCGTGCTGTTGCGCGACGGCGTCGAGATCGACCGGCTGGAGGGATATCCGGGCGAGGACTTCTTTTGGGGGCTGATCGGCAACATGCTGAAATCGCAACCCGAATGGACGGACGACGGCAAGGGAGGGCCGGAAGGATGATGAAACAGACAGCGATGGCCGCGGCACTGATCGTCACGGGGGCGACAGCGCAGGCGCAAGATGCCTTTGTCGAGTTCAAGGCGCTGAAACCCGAACTGGCGGTCAAGGCCGCCGTCGCCGCGATGGATCATTGCCACGACGAGGGCTATCAGGTGGGCGTGGCGGTGGTGGACCGCTTTGGCACCATGCAATCGTTCGTGCGCGACCGCTATGCCGGCGCCCATGTCGAGGAAACCGCCCGCCGCAAGGCCTGGACCGCGGCCAGTTTCCGCACCGACACGCTGGCCCTGGGCGATTTGACCGCGCCGGGCACGCTGTATTCGGGCATTCGCGACCTGGACCAGCCGCTGGCGTTGGGCGGTGGCGTGCCGATCGAACATGCCGGCGCGCTGGTCGGCGGGATCGGCGTGTCCGGCGCGCCCAGCCCCGACCTGGACGATCTGTGCGCCCGCGCGGGCATCGCGGCGATAGAGGATGACATGGGGTTCTGACCCCGGAACAGGATCATGGCAGCAGACGCATCCCATCCCCATGTCCCCGGCCAGCCGCTCCACGACGAGGGCGTGCCAGCCGAGGACATGGTGAACCACGCAGAGACGGCCTCGGGCTTTCTCAAGGCGCTCTCGCATGAGGGGCGGCTGATGATCCTGTGCCACCTGTCGACCGGCGAAAAGACCGTGACCGAACTGGAAACGCTGCTGTCCTCGCGCCAGGCGGCGGTCAGCCAGCAATTGGCCCGGCTGCGGCTGGAGGGGCTGGTGTCCCATCGCCGCGAAGGCAAGGCGATCTATTATTCCCTGTCCGATGAACGGGCGCGGCGGATGCTGGATCTGATGTATGACATGTTCTGCAATGCCCAGAACCCGCCGCCATTGGCGGGCGGCAAGGCAGGCTGAAGCGTAGCGGCGCCGCATCCGCGACGGGAGGGGAAATGGACATCATTCCGGTTGGCGCCTGGGCTGCGCTGATTGGCCTTGTGACGGGCTGTGTGCTGGGCCTGGGCGCGCGACTGGGCGAGTTTTGCACCCTGGGCGCCCTCGAAAGCGCGATCTACGGTGCCGACCAGCGCCGCTTGCGGATGTGGGGCGTGGTGCTGGGCACCGGGATCGCGGCCACCTATCTGCTGGCCGCGGCGGGACAGATCGACCTGATGAAAACCGCCTATCACGGGCTGCAATGGAACCCGCTGGCCAGCGTGCTGGGGGGCGGATTGTTCGGCTATGGCATGGCGCTGGCGGGCAATTGCGGCTTTGGCGCGCTGGCGCGGTTCGGCGGGGGCGATCTGCGCTCGCTGGTGATCGTGGTGGTGATCTCGATCTTTGGCTTTGTCACCCTGTCGGGGCCGCTGGCGCCGTTGCGCGACTGGGCCTTTCCGCAGATCCCGGCCGACCGGATGCAGGGTCTGGCCAATCTGGCCCACGACCTGACCGGGGTGCCGGTGCTGCTGGCGGCACTGATCATCGCGGCGGGCCTGTTCGCTTGGGCGCTGGCCCATGCCCCGTTCCGGGCAGAGCCGCGCCGGATCGGCTGGGGCGTGGCGGTGGGCCTGTCGGTCGCGGGGGCACTGTGGGGCACATCGGTGCTGAACACCGCCACCTTGGGCGCCGTCACGGTCGAGGGGCACACCTTTACCGCGCCGCTGGGGCGTACGTTGATGTGGTTGATGACCTCGTCGGCGGGGGGGCTGTCCTTCTCGGTCGGCTCGGTGATGGGGGTGCTGCTGGGCGCCTGGATCGGATCGTGGCGCAAGGGCACCTTTCGCTGGGAGGCCTGCGAGGATCCGCGCGAGCTGGGCCGCCAGGTCGGCGGCGCGGCACTGATGGGGATCGGCGGCGTGGTCGCGCTGGGCTGCTCGGTCGGCCAGGGGGCCACGGCCTTTTCGACGTTGGCCTATTCCGCGCCGGTGACGCTGGCGGCGATCGGCGCGGGGGCCTATGTCGGGCTGAAACGGCTGATCGCCGGGTTCCAGCCGGATTGAGCGTGCCCCCCGCCCCCCAAGGCCGCATCGCGGCCCTGGACCTGGCGCGCACGCTGGCGCTGGTCGGCATGGCGGTGTTTCACTTTTGCTATGACCTGGAATTCCTTGGCTTCCTGCCGCCGGGCGCCACCCATACCGGGGGCCTGCGGCTGTTGTCGATCACCGTGGCGGGCGGGTTTCTGTTGCTGTCGGGGGTCAGCCTGTATCTGGCCCATGGACAGGCGATCCGCTGGCGGGCCTTTGGCCGGCGGCTGACCCGGATCGGGGCGGCGGCGGCGGCGGTCACCGTGGCCACCTGGGTCGTTTTCCCCACCGCCTTCGTCTATTTCGGCATCCTGCATGCGATCGCCCTGGCCAGCGTGATCGGCCTGGCCTTTCTGCGGCTGCCCATGGCGCTGACAGCCCTGGCCGCGGTGGCGGTTTTCACGGTTCCCCGCATCTGGCCCGGCGCGCTGGATCTGCCCTGGCTGGACTGGCTGGGCCTGACCCGCACCCCCCGCTTCAGCGTGGATTTCGAGCCGGTGTTCCCTTGGCTCGCGCCGTTCCTGATGGGCCTGGCGCTGGCGAAACTGGCGGCCTCGGCGGGCCTGTGGGACCGGCTGCGCGCCACGCCCGGCACCCAGGGGCGGCTGATCCACGCCCTGGGCTGGCCGGGCCGGCACAGCCTGATGGTCTATCTGCTGCACCAGCCGGTGCTGCTGGCGCTGCTGTGGGGGGCGATGCAGGTCTCGCGATAGCAAAACGCAGGCGGTGCGGGGCCCCAGCCGCATGCCCGGCCTGCCCCCCTCATCCGCCGCCCAGCAGTCCGGCCAAGTCGCCCCAGGCTGATCGACTGGCGCGGCAAGGGGCCGAAGTCGTGCAGAAAGATGCGACGCCCGCCATGCGGCGCTTACAGCATCCGCGCCAACTGGGCCGACAGGGCCGCACGGCCACGCACGGCGTTCACGTGGTTGATATCCATGAAATCGTCCGATTGCAGCATGAACCCCTGCCAGGGCAACACGCGAAGGCCCGTGTCGCGCGCCACCGCGTCGAGCAGGGTTGCAAGCCTGTCCTCGCCCACCGCCTGCGGCACCTCGGCCAGCATGTCGGGATCGGCGGGATGCACAAAGCACACCATCTCGTCACTCACCTGCGAAAGCAGGCGCGCGCCCTCCTTCCAGGCCGCCAGGCGGGTCGGGTCGATCTCCAGCGCGCCGCGATAGGTCTGCGCGATCACCATGTCGCGCGCGCGCGCCCAGTCGGGGTGGCGACGCTGGATCGGGCGGTCGGGATCGGCCAGCCACGCGCCGCGCTCGTCCAGCGACCAGTCGAATTCCGAGGCGGTTTCGGGCAGCCGCACGCCACGCAGGCCGCGCGCGATGTGCCGCTGCGTCACGTCAACGTCGCCGGCGGGGGGCGAGGTGCTGATATGCATCGGGTCGAGTTCCCACAGGCAGGTCCGTATCCGCAGCCCACGCTTGCGGCATTCGTCGCGGATAAAGGCGCAGATCGTCACCAGCCCGTCCGGCGACACCGCGGGCAGCCCGGCATTGATCGCGCTCACCCGGTCGCCCAATTCACGCTCGACCACCTCGGGCGAGAAGGCGCGGAAAACACCCGATGACCCGACCGCAATCACCAGTGGGGCGGATGCGTCGTCCAGGGCCCGGGGAAAGCGGTCGACGAATTGCAAGGTGCGCAACAGCCGGACATTCAGCTTGCGGCGCGGCACCTTGATGGCGCGCAACAGCCGCCGCAGCGCGCCGGTCCGTTTGCGCGTGCGCGTTGGCTGATCACGCCGGGCGCGGATCTCTCTGGCCATGGCGCCAAAGCTCATTTCCGAAAAGCGCACGACCTCGGCCTGGTCGAGCATGAGCCCAAAGCGGTCCTCCAGCAGCATGGTAAGCTGGATGAACGCCAGCGAATCCATGCCGATTGCCAAAAGGCTGGACCCCGACAGCACCCGGTGGCGCGAAATCGCCGGGGCGGCGGTCAGCACCGCCTCCAGCAACGCCCTTTCCAGATCGTCAGAGGGCAGCGCGACCCTGTCCGCCTGAAGGTGTGCCGCCACGTCCTCGGCCAGGGCGCGCCGGTCCACCTTGCCGCTGGCATTGCGGGGAAACCGCGGCAGCGACAGGATTTCCGCGGGCACCATGTAATCGGGCAGGTTCCGTTGCAACGCCTGCCGGATGCCGGCATCGGCGCCCTCCCCCTCGACCACCCCGATCAGCGAGCCGACGGCGGCCGCATCGGGCGGCCAGGGCAGCACGACCACGTTGCCCCCGCCGCTGGCGTCGCGCAGCGCACCCTCGACCTCGCCCAGTTCGATCCGGTAGCCGCGCAGCTTGATCTGGGAATCCTCGCGCCCGAGAAAATGCGTGATCCCGGTCTTGTCGAGCACGGCCCGGTCCCCCGTGCGATAGGCCCGCGTCCCGTCGGGCAGCGACACAAAGCTTTTGCGCGTCCTGTCGGGATCATCCAGGTAGCCGCGCGCCAGCTGCGGGCCGGACAGGTAAAGCGAGCCTACGGTTCCCGCAGCACAGGGCGCGCCCGCCGCGTCCAGCACATGCATCGTCATGCCGGGAAAGGGTCGGCCGATCGGCACCGCGTCGGCCCCGCCGCCGGCGTCCTGCGCCGACAGGACATGCCGCGCGCATGCAATCGTGGCCTCGGTCGGGCCGTACCAGTTTTCCACGATCGCGTTCGGGGCTGCGGCCTGCCAGTCGCGGGCCAGCTGCGCCGAAAGCACCTCGCCGCAGAACAGCACCGAACGCAGGTCGGGAAAGGCGCCCGCGCTCAACTCGTTCTGAAGCCGGACCTGATACCCCAGTGTCGGCACCGAGAACCAGTTGGTGATCCGCTTCTTTCGCGTCCAGGCGGCGATATCGCCCATCTCGGCATGCGAGGGCACCACCAGTGTGGCCCCGCGCGTCAAGGCCACGAAGATGTCGTGCATGCCAAGATCGAAATTCAGATCGAAGGTCTGGGAAAACCGGTCGCCGGGCACGGCCGGAAACACCTGGTCAACCGCGTGCAGATAGGCCGACAGGTTGTCCTGGCCGACGGGCACCCCCTTGGGCTCGCCCGTGCTGCCAGAGGTGAACATGATATAGGCCAGCGCGTCCGGTGCCGGGCCGCCCAGGTCCCCGGGCAGCGCCGTGTCGGGAAAATCCACCAACCGTTCGCCACACTCGACGATCTCAAGCCGCTGGGCCACCTCGGGCGCCACGGCCAGGATCGAGTCGAGCCGATCCCGCGCCAACGCACCGCAGATCACCTGTTTCGCGCCCGACATCTGCAACACGCGGGCGCTGCGCGAGGCGGGATGGCCGACATTGATCGGCACGAAGGCATGGCCACGCAGATGTGCCGCCAAAAGGCCGATATAGGCGGAGGCGTGGCGGTGAACCATCACCGCCGTTACCGGTTGCGCCGCGCCGGCCTGCGGCTCTGGCAGCGCGGGTGCGATCCGCCCCACCGCCGCCAGCAAGGCGCCATAACTCCAACATTCGCCGTCGATTTCCAGCGCACTGGCTCGCGCCGCGGTCCGGCCATGGTCCAGAATACGTCCTGGAAAGTCGCCCATGGCACGGCTCACGGTCAGCCCCCGTCCTGGCCCATGCCCGGCACCGGGCGGGCGACCCGGTCCAGCGCATCGACCAACCGCGTGTTGTCATTCTTGTAACGCGCGCGCAGTTGCTTGTTGACGATCCGTTCCACCGCCTCGGTCATGCAAGGTTTCAGCGCACGCCAGGCGCTGCGGCGAGAGTCGCGCGGATAATCGCTCTCATAGCCAAAGCGGTCCATCAGGTCGCCCAGATGGGTCTCGACCGTGCGGATCTCGGATTTCGACAGGTTCTTTCGATATTTGGCAGCATTGTCGGTGATCAACGGGCGTCCGACATTCTGGCGTGCGTCATGCGTCCCCGCCAGCCGCGAGGCGGCCTCGGTCTCGTGAAAGCTGAGCATCGCGGGATCGAAATCCAGTCCGAGAAAGGCGCAGACCCGGCGCAGCTGTGCCTGGGGATCGGCCAGCAGATCCTCGTAACGCAGCAGCGTAACCTTTTCGGGCCCCAACAGCGAAAGCGCCGCAAGGCCGCCCTCCTGATCGTCGCGCCAGACACGCAACGCTTCGCGCAGCGAGCCGAACTTGTTGCCGAACCGTCCGTTGCTGCGTGCCTTGGCCGAGGCCAGAAAGTCGCGTGGATCGCGCACCTGAAAGAGGAACTGCGCATCCGGAAAGCAGCTCACCAGAAACGGCAGCAACCTGTGAATGTTGTTTTCCTTGACGAAGGGCCGCCTGCCACTGGCCTCTGGCGGCATCTGCTGCCAGATAAAGCGGGCAATCGCGCACGGGTCGATCCGGCCCTGCGCGGCGAACCAGTCCGCCAGGCGCTGCGCCTCTTGCGCGTCGCGGTACTGCCCGACCCGCGCCACCGCGTTGTCGCGCAACAATGCCCAGGCCTCTCCGGTCGGGCCACCGGCCAGCGCATCGTGCAGCTTCATGAGCACGTCGCGGCCCATGTGATAGGGCGGATGGGCATAAATGCCGCCATGCGCGCCCATGATCACGCTGGCCAGGTTGGACCCCGAGCGTTCCGAGCAGATCAGGAATATCGGCGCGCCGGGCGCGGGCTGCGTGGGGCTCATGTTATTCCACTTGGTCCATGTGCGTTTATTCGTTAGGGAAAGGCATACAAAGATACACGCGAAAACACACACGAAAAATGACGCCCCAAAGACCGCCAAGCAAGGCCCGTTGGGCCGGTCGGCCGGACCAGGAGGCCAGGTGACACGCATCGTTGCAATCTCGGGCAGTGGCCGTTCCGGCAGCACGCTTCTGTCGCTTTTGCTGTCGCAGTCGGACCGGGCCTTCAACCTGGGGCAGCATCGCCATTTGCCGGCGGCCTGGCGCGATGATGCGCCGTGCAGCTGCGATCAGCCGCTGCACGGCTGCACGGTTTACGCGCCGGTCATGGACGCCGTTTTCGGCCCCCGGGCAGAGTCTGACATCCGCGCCTTCGGCGCAGCCGGACGGCGGTTTTTCAAGGCGGCCGGCCGCACGCGGGACTGGCACGACCCGCAGGGTCTGGACCGATTGCGACAGGCGCATCAGGACTATCTCGCCCCGCTGGCGCGGCTGGTGGACGCGATCGCGGACGCAACCGGGGCCGAGACGCTGATTGACAGCTCCAAGACCCCCGAGATGGCGCTGGCCTTTCACCTGATCGCCCCGGGAGAGTTGCTGCTGCTGAACCTGGTGCGCGATCCGCGCGCCGTGGCCGTCAGCTGGAACCTGAAAAAGGGCTCGCGGCGCGACACGTTCAGCAATGCGCGGAAATGGCTGCAACGCCAAAAGCGGCTGTCGGACTGGGGTCCGGCGCTGGGCGCGCGGTTCCGCCAGTTGCGCTATGAGGACTTCGCCGCCGCCCCCGAGCAGCAGATCGCCCTGGTGCACGACTGGGCGGGACTGGTCATGCCCCCTGCCCTGTTCCCGGAGCCCGATCGCGCGACGCTTTCCTGGGGGCGCCAGCACCTGTTCCCGCCCGCGAACGAGAAAGTGTTGGCCGAGCGGAAATCCGACGTGCCGATCCGCCCCAGCATGGGCTGGCGCGACCCCGGTCACAGCTGGGAACACCGCATCGCCCTGCTGGCGACCCGCCCCCTCGCCCGGCAGATCTATCCGGCCCTGGAGGACGCCCCCCCGCCGTCCTGACCCGCCGACGCCCTGCGCGACACACAGGCGCCCGACCGGAACGCCATGGATGCGGCAAGCCACGCGCCCGCGCCACCCCATAACCCATACCAAGCGCAAACTGCAGGCCCGTGCCTGCAAGCCCCCGGCATGGACCCGCGGCGCGGCCTCCCCCGCAGGCACGATCGAGCACAGCGGGTCTGGCCCCCGAAACGCGCCCCGCGATGTCGCACGTGCCGTTCTTGTTGAACGAGGAGCGAACGGATTTGTCATACGCCCACTCGGCTTTGCCAAAGAACCGGGGCTGACGGACAGGCAGGCGATGGACATGGTGCCCCCAGAGAGACTCGAACTCCCGACCCTCTGATTACAAATCAGATGCTCTACCAGCTGAGCTATAGGGGCACAGGCCACGATCTAGCCGCCCCGCCCCGCCCGCGCAAGACCCTGGCTCAGCGGTTTGCGCGGGCCAGCAGGCCCACGGCGACCAGGCCCACCGCGCTGACCAGCAGGGCGGCGGGGGCGGCGTCGCCCAGGTTTTCCAGGCTGGCCTTGTCATAGACCCGGGTCGCCAGGGTGTTGAAGTTGAACGGCCGCAACAGCAGCGTGGCGGGCAGTTCCTTGACGCAATCGACGAATACCAACAACAGCGCGGTGCCGATCGACGGGCGGATCAGCGGCAGGTAGACCGAGCTCAGCGTCCCCCCCGCCGTGCGCCCCAGCGAACGCGCGGCCATCGGCAGGCTGGGCGTGATCCGCCCCATCGCCGCATCCGCCGCCCCCTGGGCGATCGCAAAGAACCGCACCCCGTAGGCATAGACGATGGCAAAGGCCGATCCGGTCATCACCAGCCCGATATTCAGCCCAAGGACCCGCTCGGCGGTGTCGGCCAGCGCGTTGTCGGCCGCCGCCATCGGGATCAACAGCCCCACCCCCAGCACGGCACCCGGCGCGGCATAGCCGATCGTGGTCACCGGCAACAGCAGCTTGGGCAGGCTGCGCCCGGTCAGCCGCACCCCGTAGACCAGGAACAGCCCCGCCGCCACCGTGCCGACCGCCGCCAGCCCGCCAACGATCAACGTGTTGCCCAGCGCCCGGATCAGCCCCGGATCCAGCCAGGCATCGGTTTGCGCCAGCGCGTGCCGGCCGATCACCCCCACGGGCAACACGAACCCCACCAGCACCGGCAGCCCGCAGGCCGCCGCCGCCACCCAGCCGCGCAGGCCGGCCAGGCGCACCGGGGCCAAGGGGCGGTGGTGGCGCGACAGGCTGTGAAACCGAAGGTTCCGGCGCGAGGTCTTTTCCAGCGCCACCAGCACCAGGATCAGCACCAGGATCACCGTGGCGATCTGCGCTGCCCCCCCGGCATTGCCGCTTTCCAGCCAGACCGAAAAGATCCCCGCGGTCAGGGTCTGGACGGCGAAATATTCGACCACGCCGAAATCGTTGACCGTCTCCATCATCACGATGGCCGCGCCCGCCGCGATGGCCGGACGCGCCAGCGGCAGCCCGACCCGCCAGAACAGCGCCAAAGGCCCCGCCCCCAGCGCGCGCGCCACCTCGTAGGCACAGCCAGACTGCTCTCGGAACGCGGCGCGGGCCAGCAGGTAGATATAGGGATAAAGCGCCGCCGACAGCACCAGCACCGCCGCCCCGCGCGACCGGATTTCGGGGAACCAATAGTCCTGCGCGTTGGTCCAGCCAAAGACGGCGCGCAGCCCGGTTTGCACCGGTCCCGCATATTCCAGGAAATCCACCAGCGCATAGGCCCCGACATAGGCCGGGATCGCCAGCGGCAGCAGCAACAGCCACTCCAACACCCGCGCGAAGGGAAAGCGATACATCGCGATCAGCCAGGCCGCCCCGGTGCCCACCGCCGCCGACAGCACCGCCACCCCGGCCATCAACATCCCGGTATTGCCGATATAGCGCGGCAAGGTGGTGGCGATCAGGTGCGGCCAGATATTCTCGACCGGGTTCAGCGCCATCACCACCACCGACACGATCGGCATCAAAACCAGCGCCGCGATCACCACCGCCCCGATCGACCACGGATCAAACAGCGCGCGCAGCGCCAAGCGGGCGCGTGTGCGGGGGCGAGTCGTTACTTGAGTGATTTGCTCAGTCATCCGTTCCCGACTACAGGAAAGCCATTTTACTGTCCAGAAAACGTCGTGTAATCATGCTTCAACGGGCACAGCACACACAGGCCAAGGCTGTATGGAACTCGTCTATCATATCGGCGCACATTGCACGGATGACGATCGGCTGCTCAAATGCCTTTTGAAAAACCGTGGGCTGCTGGCCAAGGAAGGGATCGTCGTTCCCGGTCCCAGCCGCTATCGCCCGGTGCTGCGCGAGATAATGATCGCCTTGCGCGGCAGGCCCGCAACCGCCGAGATGCAGCAGGTCATCCTGGACGCCACGATGGACGAGGACACCGCCGAGCGGCTGATCCTGTTCAACCAGTCCTTTATCTGCGTGCCGCAAAAGGTGCTGGACCAGCATCTGCTGTATCCCGCGGCGGGTGAAAAGTCGGCCTGGCTGGCACAGCTCTTTCCCGATAACCCGTGCGAATTCTTCCTGGGGCTGCGCAATCCGGCCACCTTTATCCCCGCACTCTTCGCCAAGTCGAAAGAGCCCAGTTTCGAGGGCTTCATCGCCGGGATCGACCCGCGCGTGTTGACCTGGTCGGACATGGTGCGCCGCATTCGAAACGCCAATCCCCAGGCCCGGCTGACGGTGTGGTGCAACGAGGACACGCCGCTGATCTGGTCAGAGCTGCTCCAGGAAATCTCGGGCCATGCCCCCGATACGACGCTGCGCGGCACCTTTGATTTCCTGTCCACGATCATGACCCCCGAGGGGATGACGCGGATGCGGGCCTATCTCGACAGCCACCCCGAGACCGACGGCGCGCAACGCCAGCGCATCGTGGCGGCGTTTCTGGACAAATACGCCATTCCCGAAGAGATCGAGGAAGAGCTGGACCTGCCCGGATGGACCGCCGAACTGGTCGACACCCTGACCGAGCGTTATGCAGAAGACATTTTCCAGATCGCGAACATGCCGGGCGTGCACTTTATCGCCCCCTGAGGCGACGGATCAACACAACCGCACAACGCCCTGTCCGCAATGGGTTTTCGTGACCGGCGCGCTTACATTCCCAACGCTTCTTTATACAGCTCCAGCACGGCCTCTTCCTCGGCGATGTCGTCGCGGTCGCGCTTGCGCAGGGCGATCACCTTGCGGATCACCTTGGTGTCGTAGCCACGGCCCTTGGCCTCGGCCATCACCTCTTTCTGCTGGTCGGCGATGTCCTTCTTTTCGGCATCCAGCCGCTCGAACCGCTCGATAAAGGACCGCAGCTCATCGGCGGTGACGCGGTAGCTGATATCGGCAGAGGTCTCGTCCATGGCAGGGCTCCTTTCGAACTGACTGGCGCCTGACCTAGCGCCGCGACCGTCCGCCCGCAAGCCCCACCCTTGCGCAGGACGCCCCCTTGGACTAGGCGCATGGGGCGCAACGGCCAAGGAGGGCGCGACGATGGCGGGATTGATCTGGGGCGGCGCGGTGGTGTCGCTGCTGGGACTGGCAGGGCTGATCTGGTGCATCGTCCAGATGATCGCCGCGCGCCGCGCGGGCCTGTCCGAGGACGCCCTGCGCACCCGGCTGCAAAAGGTGGTCGCGCTGAACATGGCGGCCCTGGGCCTGTCGGCGCTGGGGCTGATGATGGTGGTGATCGGCATCGCCCTGGGCTGAGCCGACCCCGCCTAGGCGCCCAGGTCGCCGAACCGTCGACCGGACTTGATCAACTCGACGATCAGCGGATCGGGGGTCCAGATCGCGTCGCCGCCGGGCCGCTCTGCCATGTCCAGCAGCGTGCGGCGCAACGCCAGCAAATCCACCTCGTCGGCGGCACACATCGGCCCACCCCGCCAGCGCGCCAGGCCCGCCCCGTGGATCAGGCCCAGGTCGATCTCGTCCGCGCGCCGCACCACGCCGCGCCGGATCAGCCCGGCCCCCGCCTGCGCCATGCCTGCCAGCACCCGCGCGCGGATGGTGTCGGCCCCGGCCGGGCGCGGATCCTTGCCCAGAACCTCGCGCGCGGCCTCCAGCAGCGGCTGCAAGGCCGGGTCGGGCTGTCCCTCGGGGGTGGTGTCGGAATAAAGGTAATAGCCGCGCCCGCCGGCGCGCCCCGGGCGCCCCTCGGCCAGCATCTGCCCTGCGACCAGGATCGGGCGGCTCAGCGGATCGGCGCCGCCCGGCAACTGTCCGCGCAACGCCAGTACCCCCTCGAGACCCAGCCGGTCGGCCATCTGGTAGAGCCCCTGCCCGAACCCCCACGCGCGCATCGCCTCGTCCACCGCATAGGGTGATGTGCCATCCTCGACCAGGGCATCGGCGACCTCCAGCCCCGCCATGACAACCGCCAACAGTGGGCTTTCGCCCTGCGCGACCAGCGGCACCCGGCCCAGCCGGTGGGACAAGACCCCAAGGCTGGCCAGCGCCTGCGGGGTCGTCGCCGGGGTAACCAGCACTTCGGCAAGCTGGGCGTCGGGCACCAGCCCCGGCAGGTGCAGCCACAGCGTATCGCCCCCCCGTTCCTGCGCCGCCTCGGCCAGGGCAGCGGGTCCGGGGACCGGCCCGGTCGCGGCCAGGACCGCCCCCTGGGGCAAGACAGCGGCCAGGGCTTGCGCCGCCGGGCGACGCGCTGGCCAGGGGCCGGTATCGGCCATGATGACCAGCGCGCAATCGGCCAGCCCGCCGGTTCCCGTCGCCCCCGACAACCGCGACCAGAGCGCGGCGCGGGTGGCCTCGTCCATCTGCTCGGCCTCACAGGCGGCACTCAGCGTGGCATCCACCTGGGCCACCCCGCCACTCAACGCGTCGCTGTCAGGCGCCGCCATGCGCAGGGTCAGGCCTGCATAAAGCCCCTCCAGCGCCAACATGGCCGCATCGGGTTCCCAGCCCCACAGGCCCACCTGCCCCAGGGGCGGGGCGGTTCCCTGCCAGATCGCCAGTTGATGCCGCGCGTCGCGTTCCGCCTGGGTCACATGGCGCAGGGCGCGCGCGGGCACGGTGTCGAGGCAATCCTCGAACGCCGCGGCCTCGTAGGTCAGCGCCGCCTCATAGGGCAAAAGCGCCGCGGCCTCGACACAATCGAGGATCCGCGCATGCGCGATCACCGGGCTGTCGGGGTCCAACGTCTCGCGGCGGCGGGCAATTGCCTCGTGCAGCGCCGCGAAATCCGGCAACGGTCGGCCCGGTGCGGGGCGCGGACCGGCGCGTTCCTCCAGCACGCCCTGGGCCAGGCGCAACGCGGCGCCGCCCAGATCCTCGTCAACCACTACATCCACCAGGCCCAACCGCTGCGCCTTGGGCGCCGGCAGCGGCTGTCCGGTCATCATCATCTGCAACCCCACATCCGGCGCGGCCAGACGCGGCAGACGCTGGGTCGTGCCCGCAGAGGGCGGCAGCCCGATCGCGACATCCGGCAGGCCCAGATGGGCCCCGCGCAACGCAACGCGGTAATGCGCCGCCAGCGCCAGTTCGCACCCCGCCCCCATCACCATGCCGTTCAGCGCCGCGACAACCGGCACACGCGCGCCGTCCAGACGGGCACAGATGGTCGCCATCGTGGGGGTGTGGTCGGGGATGTCGCGTTCGTTGGGGGGAACGCCCATGGAAAAGCCGTGCCCCGCCCCGGCGATCAGCACCGCACGGGTGCCCCGCGCCGCCAGCGCGTCGGACAGGGCCTGATCCAGCGCGGCCCGCACGGGCGCGGTCAGCATGTTCTGCGGCGGGTTGTCCAATACCAGCCGCACGATCCCCGGCGCGGCCTCTTCCACTCGTACCAAGCGCGTCATATGCGCGATCCCCTTGCGCGTCGCCCGTCCCAACCTGCGTCTGTGGATGCAGAAACGGGCAGTGTCCTTCCCCTTATTAGGGGGCAGGCGCACGCGAAACGCAACATCTGGATCGGATCAGGGCCGTTCAGACCGGCATGTTGTCGTAAAGATCGTCCGCATCGTCATCGCCCAACTGCTCTTCCAGGCGCAGGATGTCCTCGGGGACTGGCTGGCCCAGGCTGCGCATCTCGGAGATTTTCTCGCGCAGTTCCTCTTGCAGGACGTGACGATCTTCGGGACGTTTTTCGATCTCTTCCAGGATCAGAGCGATCCCGGCCTTGAGCTCTTCGAAGGCCATTTGCTGTCCCTCCCTTTCTGGATGCCGCGTGCCCCGGGGTCGCGTAGGGCGGATCGATCGTCGCGCAGACCCTCCGGGGCATCGGCCCAGGGGCTGTCGCGTCGCGCCTTGTTGCGCAGGCTGCTGTTGACCTGGGCGGCGACCGTGCCGTTGGACAGCAACATCTCGATCCGCGCACGGATCATCGCGCGCTGATCGTCATGGACCGCTCTGCCCGCAAACTGCGGCGCGCGGCGCTGGGGGGTCGTATCATTCATGCCGATCGTTCCCTTACACCGCGCGTCAGCCAGCGCAATTGCGGCAAAATGGCGTAGCCGGTACCACGTCGAGGCGTTCCTCGGCGATCTCATCGCCGCATCGGACACAAAAACCGTAGCTGCCATCCTCGATTCGCGCCAGCGCCGCGCCGATCTGCTTGATCTCGGCCAGCCCCGAGGACCCGATACCTTCCAGCACTTCGTCCTCTTCACGTTCGACAGCCAACTCGCCCCAATCCTTGGACTGGTGCGCGTCCAACTCTTCCTCGATCCCGTGCAGGCGGCTGTCCAACTCACCCAACCGTTTCAGAAGCTGCTGCTTCCGGTCCTGTCGCGTCGCCATCGGTGTCTCCAGTTCCCGTTTTCAGGAACCTTTGCACGGCGGATTTCCGCCCGGCCTTGACCCACGTCAAATGGGCAAAATGTTGCCATTGAAACATATCACGGAACACGCATATGTTTAGAAAGCGTGCAAAGGAGCAAACCCATGTCCCCCGATGTCAAAGCGTTCTTCGACGACGCCACCAACACGGTGTCCTACGTGGTACGTGATCCCAGCAGCAAAAAGGCCGCGATCGTCGACTCGGTCCTCGATTTCGACTACGCCTCGGGCCATACCGACACCCGCTCGGCCGACGCGATCATCGCCTGGGTCCAGGCCGAAGGGCTGGAAATCGAGTGGCTGCTGGAAACCCATGTCCATGCCGACCACCTGTCCGCCGCGCCCTATTTGCAGGACCATGTCGGCGGCAAGATCGGCATCGGTGAAAACATCCGCGTGGTGCAGGACACCTTTGGCAAGGTGTTCAACGAGGGCACCTCGTTTCAACGCGACGGCAGCCAGTTCGACCGCCTCTTTGCCCAGGGCGACAGTTTCCACATCGGCCAGTTGCGCGGCGACGTGCTGCACACGCCGGGCCATACCCCGGCCTGCCTGACCTATGTGATCGGCGACGCGGCCTTCGTGGGCGACACGCTGTTCATGCCCGATTTCGGCACCGCGCGCTGCGATTTCCCCGGCGGCTCTGCCGAGACGCTGTATGAGTCCGTGCAAAAGATCCTGGCCCTGCCCGAGTCCACGCGGATCTTTGTCGGCCACGACTACAAGGCGCCGGGGCGCGATCAATACGCCTGGGAAACCACCGTGGGCGAGCAAAAGGCGCGCAACATCCATGTCGGCGCGGGCAATGCCAAGGACAGCTTTGTGCGCATGCGCACCGAGCGCGACGCGACCCTGGCGATGCCCCGGCTGATCGTGCCATCGTTGCAGGTCAACATGCGCGCCGGCCAGATGCCCGAGCCCGAGGACAACGGCACGGTCTATCTCAAGGTGCCGATCAACAAGCTCTGATCCGGCGGGAACCGGACCAGGGACGGGCGCAGGCCGCCGGGCGGGAACCCGCGCGGCCACGGCAACAAGGGCCCCGATAAAAAAGGCACCGGCCGGCCCCCGGCCCGCGCCCAACCAGGGAACAAGGCCGGCGCGTCGGCGCCCGGCCACAGGGAAAGACAAGGGACATGTTGGAAACCGATTGGATCTGGGGGTTCGTCGGCGGGCTGATGATCGGCACCGCGGGCGCGCTCTATCTTTTGGTGAATGGGCGCATCATGGGGGCCTCGGGCATCCTGGGCGGGCTGGTGGATGGCTCGGGGATGCGAACCTGGGCCGAGCGGCTGGCCTTCTTGCTGGGCTGCGCGCTGATGCCGCTGCCGCTGATCCCGATCTACCGCGAGGTCGACACCCATGTGACCACCAACATCGCCGTGCTGATCGCGGCCGGGCTGATGGTGGGGATCGGCACGCGGCTGGCCAATGGCTGCACCTCGGGGCACGGGGTGTGCGGCATGTCGCGTCTGTCGATGCGCGGTATCGTCTCGACGGTGTTCTACATCCTGGCGGGCGGCCTGACGGTCGTGGTGTTTCGCCACATGCTGGGGGTGATCTGATGCGCAGGGCGATGTTCGCGGCGCTGTCCGGGGCGCTTTTCGGGGCCGGGCTTTTCGTGTCGGGAATGACCGACACCAAAAAGGTCCAAGGCTGGCTGGACGTGTTCGGCGACTGGGATCCGACGCTGGCCTTCGTGATGGGCGGGGCGATGATCCCGATGGCGCTGGCCTGGATCGTCGCGCGCGGGCGTCGGCCCGTGCTGGGCGGCGATTTTCCCGCCCCGCCGCGCCCCGAGGTAGGACGCGACCTGATCATCGGGTCATCCCTTTTCGGCGCGGGTTGGGGGCTGGCCGGGCTGTGCCCGGGCCCAGCGGTGGCCTCGTTGGGCTATGGCGGCTGGGGACATTGGCTGTTCTTTGCCGCGATGGTGGCGGGGATGTGGGCCGCGGTGCCGCTGATGATCCGGCTGAGGGCACCGGCATGACCGCGCCGCTGCCCCCGATGGCGCGCCTGACCGATGCGTTCGCCGCCGCCGCCCAGCCAGATGCCGAGAGCCTGGCGCAATTGGCCGCCGCCGGGTTTCGCACCCTGATCTGCAACCGCCCCGATGACGAGGTGCCCCCCGGCGAGCGCGCCGCCGACATGCAGGCCGCCGCCCAGGCCGCGGGGATGGCGTTCGCCCAGGTCGCGGTACCGCACGGGCCGATCACCCCCGACCTGCTGGAGGCCGAGATCGCCGCGCTGCGCGACCTGCCGGGGCCGCATTTCGCCTATTGCGCCGCCGGGATCCGCGCGGCGCTGATCTGGGCCTTTGCCTCGGCGGGGCGCATCCCGACCGATGACATCATGGACGCCCTGGCCAACGCGGGCCTGGCCATGCCCGGCCTGCGCAGCCAGATCGACATGCTGGCCGCGGCCCGATAGCCGGTCACGGCGCGCCGTTGAAACCCGCCCCGCCCCCGCGCGGGACGGCTCGAACCGCCCGCCCCGTGACACGGGGCGTGGGCCGTATGCCCCGCGCCAGACCCTTGATCCGCGCCCAAGGCCCTGCACCGGGTCAGGGTTGCGCGGTCAGGGCCATGTCCGCGTGATCCGGGATCGGGTCAGGGGCGGGCGCGGCTCCGATCCCCTCTATCCTGACCGCGCGTTCGCCGTGGGCCTGGCCCAACCGGCCCAGCGCCAGCGCCGTGCGCCCCGCCCCCTCCAGCCGGACGCGGCCCAGGCAGGCGGCGGGCAGCGGCACCAGATCGCCCGGCGCCAATTGTCCGGCCTGCGCCACCGGCATCCGCAACCGCCACAGCACCGCGTTCAACGTCACGGCCGCGCCCAAAACCCCCGATTGCATTCGATCGGACCACAAAGGCCCGGCACCGGCGACAGCGGTCGCGGCGACGGGCAGCGGACGGGCCTCTGGCAGGGCCAGGAACAGCGCGCCGCCGCGCCCCGCACCGCCCAGCCGCAGGTGCAGGCGGAACCCGTGATAGGCCCCCGCCGCCAGCCGCAGCGGCAATTGCCGGACATCCTCGAGGCGCGCGCCCTGGGCATAGCCCGCCGCCCATTCCCCGCCCGGACGCGCGCCCAGCGCCGCGCCTAGCCCGGCCAGCATCGGGTCGGTCAGATCGGCCAGCAGGGCGGCATCGGTGGCGGTCATCGCGCGCGGCGCCGGGGCCTCTTCGGACATCATGCCCAGCAGCCGCCATTCCAGCAACGCCTGCGCCAGCTCGGGCGCATAGACCGCCAGCCCGGTGCGCCCCGCCCCGCCGGCCAGCAGAACCGCCAGCGTGCCGGGGCCAAGCTCGCCCTCCAGATCCTCAAGTTTGGGGCGCAGCGGCGCGTCGACCTCGGCCAGCACGCTCAGCCCGAACCCCTCGGACGCGGCGCGGGCGGCGGCAAGGCGCAGCGCCTGCACCGCCTCACCGCCCGGACCCGCGGACCCGGACCCGCCCCCCGGCGTGGCACCCGGTCCGGCACCGCCACCAGACATCCGCCTGAGTATCGCCCGATGTGCGTCGTCGGTCATTGCCTGTCTGCTCTCCCGCGCGTTTCCACGGTGATGCACGATCCAGGTTTACAAAGGGTTTCCGCGCCTAGGCCGCCTCGGCCCGCCTCAGCGGCAGGCTGACCCGGAATGCCGCCCCGCCCTGCCCCGGCAGATAGCTGATCGAGCCCCCCAGCCGAACCATGATTTCGCGGCAGATCGCCAGGCCCAGCCCGGCGCCGCCCGCCGAACGCGGATCCGACAGGCGCGAGAATTTCTCGAAGATGATCGCCTGGCTTTGCGCCGGGATGCCGGACCCGTTGTCGATGAAATCCACCGCCACCGCGCCGTGGGCCGCGCGCACCCGGATCGTCAGTTCCGGCACTGCGGCGTCGCAATATTTCTGCGCATTGGCGATCAGGTTGATGAACACCTGGCTCAGCCGGTCGCCATCGGTCACCAGCACGACCCGCTCGGCCCCCGGATCGCGCCGCAGATGCAGCCCGCCACCGCCCACCGGGCTGCCGGTGGCGGCCAGCGCGCGGTCCAGCAGATCGTGCAGGTTCACCGGCTGGGCATGCAGCGTGACCTGGCCGTTTTCCAGAACCGACAGATCCAGCAGATCGTCCAGCAGCCGGGTCAGGCGCAGCGATTCCTCGTGGATGATGCGCGAATATTTGCCCAGTTCCGCCGGGTCCAGCCGGTCGCCATCCATCAAGATCTCGGAAAACGCGCGGATCGAGGTCATCGGCGTGCGCAATTCATGGCTGATCTGGCTGAGGAAGGCATCCTTTTGCACCGACAGCCCGGTCAGCTTTTCGTTGGCCTCGCGCAGCTGGCGCGCGGTGCGGGCCAGTTCCTCGGACTTGGCCTCGAGCTGGCTGGAATATTCCATCATCTGCGCGGTCTCGTCGGCCACCCGCATCAGATCCTCGACCGACACGGACGAACGCCCGACGATCTGCCCGACCATCGCATGGGCCGTGGCCGCCCCCACGGACCCGGCCAGTTGGCGTTCCAGCCGTTGCAGGAATTCAGGCGTGATATCGGGCAGATAGCCCTGCTTGCCCTGGCCAGCGGCGGCGCGCTGAAACAACCCCTGCGCCTCGACCGGGCCCAGGATGCGCTGGGTCATCAGCAGCAGATCCTCGGCCTCGGCGCGGCCCTGGCTCCAGCCCTGCCCGGCGGTGGAATGGTCGAACACGTTGACGAATTGCGCGCCTTGCAGCCGCTCCATCGGGCTGGGAAACCCCGCCAGCGACACGCTGACAAAGGCCGCCACGTTGGCCGCCATGGAAAACACCACCGCATGCACCAGCGGGTCCAGCCCCTCCAGCCCAAAGAGCGCCTGAGGCCGCAGCCAGCCGATCCCCCAGGGCCCCTCGGCCAACAGCCGCGCACCCATCACCGCCCCCTCGCCCACGCTGGGCAGAAACAGCGTGTAGGCCCAGACCGAAAACCCCGCCGCCAGCCCCGCGATGGCCCCGGTCCGGGTCGCGCCGCGCCACAATATCCCCCCCAGCAAGGCGGGCAGCACCTGCGCCACCCCGGCGAAAGAGATCAACCCGATCGCCGCCAGCGCCTCGGACCCGCCGGTCAGTCGGTAATAGAGATAGCCCAGGAACAGCACCGCCCCGATCGACACCCGCCGCGCGCGCAGCACCAGCGTGCGCACATCGCCCGACATCGTCGCCCCGGCCCGCGTCCAGTTCAGAAACAGCGGCATCACGATATGGTTCGACACCATGGTCGACAGCGCGATCGCCGCCACGATCACCATCGAGGTGGCCGAGGAAAATCCCCCCAGGAACGCCAGCGTCGCCAGCCCGTCGCGGCCATGGGCCAACGGCAGGCTCAGCACGAAGAGGTCGGGGTTGGACCCCGGCGCCATCTCGGACAGGCCCATCACCGCGATCGGCACCACGAAAAGGCTCATCAGGAACAGGTAGGCCGGGAACGCCCAGGCGGCGGTGGCCAGGTGACGCTCGTCCTCGTTCTCGACCACCAGGACCTGGAACATCCGCGGCAGGGTCAGGATCGCGGCGGCCGACAAGAAGGTCAGCCCCATCCAGCGCCCCGGCACCACCGGCATACCCGCCAGCGGCGAGGCCTCGATCCGCTCCAGCATCGCCCCCACGCCCCCGGCCAGACCCCAGACCACGAACACGCCCACCGCCATCAGGGCCACCAGCTTGACCACCGCCTCGACGGCGATGGCGGTGACGACCCCGTGGTGACGCTCGTTGGCATCCAGGTTGCGGGTGCCGAACAGCACCGTGAACACCGCCAGCCCCGCCGCCACGGTCAGCGCGGTCGCGTTCAGATCCCCCGCCCCCCAGCGCGTCGCGCTTTCGGGGGCAAAGACCGCAAAGGACAGCGTCACCGATTGCAGTTGCAGCGCGATATAGGGCGTCGTGCCGACCACCGCGATCAGCGTCACGATCACGCCCAGCGTGTTCGACTTGCCATAGCGCGACGAGATCAGGTCCGCGACCGAGGTGATGCGCTGGGTCTTGCCGATGCGCACCAGCTTGCGCAGGGTCCACCACCAGCCGATCAGCACCAGCGTCGGGCCGAGGTAGATCGTCACGAATTCCAGCCCCGAGCGGGCCGCGTATCCCACCGCGCCGTAAAACGTCCAGGCCGTGCAATAGACCGACAGCGACAGCGTATAGACCGCCGACGAGCGCAACCAGCCGCCCTGCCCGCGCGCCGCGCGCCGTTCGGCCAGAAAGGCCACGCCGAACAGAAACACCACATAGGCCAGGCAGATCGCCACCAGCAGGTTGAACGCGATCATCGCCGCCCCTCCGGGTCAGCCCCGGCCCCGTTCCCGGCCCCTGCCCCGGTCGTGGCGGTTTCCGCGTCCTGCTGTTGCGCCGCGACGCACAGCCTGCGCGCCAGCACCGCCGTGCCCGCGATCAGCCCGAACCAGACGGTGAACAGATAGATCAGCATCCCCGCGCCAAAGCCGCCGTTGGCATCCAGCAGCGGCACCAGGAACAGCGCCAGCCCCAGCACCGGCATCAACCGCGCCATATCCGCCAGGCGTCGCCGCCGGTACCCCTGCCGGGCCAGGAAAAGCGGCGCGCGCGCCACGGCTCAGCCGCCCGCCAGGGCGCGCACCGTCTCCAGCACCTCGGTGTTGGAAAACGGCTTGGCCATGAACCGGCTGGCCCCCAGGCGTTCGGCCAGCTCGCGGTCCTTGACCTGGCCCTTGGCGGTCAGCATCAGCACCGGCAGGGCTGCCAGGTCCGCATCGGCGCGGATGTCGCGCAGGATGTCGAACCCCGACCGGCCGGGCAGCATCACGTCGAGGATCACGATATCGGGGCGCTTTTCCATGACCTTTTCAAGGGCCGTGGTCCCGTCGGAATGGGTGTCCACCTGCCAGCCGTCGCGCGACAGGAGGAACCGGATCGCCTCGATGATATTCGGCTCATCCTCGATCAGCAGGACATGCTTGCCCATTCGCCTTCCCCCACGTGCCCAAGGCCGTTTCACGGCTCTTGGCCCGACTATCGTCGCAAAGCCCGCCCCTGTCAAAACCCGTCCGCCAGGATCGAAGGCTCGCGCCGGGCGATGCAGGCGCGCCGCGGGCAGATCCGGCAGGACGTGCCGATCGGCTGCGCCTCGCCCGGCGGCAGGGTCGCGGTCTCCTCTGGCAGGATCAGCATCGCCGCCTCCAGCACCTGGGGGCCGTCGAACCCCGCCCCCGCCATCGGCTGGCACAGCGCATAGGTCAGGAACCGCGCGGGCATCCGCCCGGCGGGTTCCACCACCGCGCGCAGCGGCGCCATCGGCCGCGACAGCGCCTGGTACAGCGGCCACAGCGCGCAGGCCGCCCCGAACCGTGGCAGCGCGAACCCCGTCACCGGCTTGCGAAAGGTCAGCGTACCCGACCCGTCGCAGGTCACCAGGCCCACCGGCCCGCCCACCAGCGCCTCGGGCAAGGCGGCCAGGCGGCGAAACACCGCGCCGGGATCGACGCCAAAGCGTTGGGCCAACTGGCCGGGGTCCAGGCCGGTGTCGCGCGCGGCGGCGGCAAAGGCGGCCAGCGGCATCAACTCGGCATCCCGGCGATAGCGGCGCAGATGCGCCAGCGCCAGTTCGCGCGCGGGTGCGGATGTCAACTCGGGGGCGGCGGCCAGCAGCCGCTCGGGCGCGGGGGGCAAGGCGCGCTCCAGTTCCGGCAGGTGATAGCCGCGCGCGCGCAGATAGGCCTCGACCTCTTCCTGCGGCGAGGATTGCGCCCCGGCATCCCCGGCCCCTTCGTCGAGATAGGCCACCAGCGCCTGTGCCCCCTCGGCCAGGCGCTGGCTGTCATCGCTGAGGTTGCGGTGGAACCGGCGCTGCCAGTCGGGGTCGATATCCTGGGTGTCGACCAGGATCGCCGCGGTCGAACGGATCGCGGTCACCGTCGAGATCACCTCGTGCAGCGAGGCCGACAGGAACGGGTCATGGGTCATCCGATCGGTCAGCATCTCGACCGTGCGCTCCAACTCGCGCACCCGGCGGTGATGGGAGGCGACCAGCCCGGCCCAGCCGGGAAAACGCCCGGCGAAATCCTCAATCCGTTGCAGATCGGGGGCGACCTCGGGTTCGTCGGCGGCGGCCTCGCGCAGCGCCCCGATCAGCGCGGCCCCCGCCCCTTCGGTCAGGGCGCTGGCCTCGACGCCCAATTGGCGGGCCAGCTCGACCAACAGCTTGCCGCCGATTCTGCGGCGGTTATGCTCGATCAGGTTGAGGTAGGAGGGGGAAATTCCCACCGATCGGGCCAGATCGGCCTGGCGCAAGCCCAGCACGGTGCGCCGTTCGCGGATCCGGTTGCCTGTCAAGCCACTGCGCGACATCGAAAATCCTTTGCCCTGCCAAGGGGTTTCTGCACCTGCAAGATAATTAATTTACAGATGCATCCCGGCTTCTGTGTAAATCTTTACAAAAAAATCGTTTCAAGAAAAGCAGTTGTTGCGAAATTTTCGGTCGAGCGCGGATAATAGGGACGCTTTGTAAAGCACGAGTCCGCGCAGAGGAGGTGCGGACCCACCCATAGCATCACGGGAGGATGTTCATGACGAAATCGAACCTTACGCGCCGCGGCGTGCTGAGAACCGGTGCTGTCACCGGGGCCGGCCTGGCGCTGCCCACCATTTTCACTTCGGGCGCCTATGCCTTCACCAACGAGCCGACCGGCAGCACTGTCAAGCTGGGCTTCAACGTGCCGCAATCGGGCCCCTATGCCGACGAGGGCCTGGACGAACTGCGCGCCCAACAGCTGGCGGTCGAGCACCTGAACGGCGTGGGCGACGGCGGCATGCTGAACACCTTCAGCTCCAAGGTGCTGGACGGCACCGGCATCCTGGGCAAGAAGGTCGAGTTCGTGACCGGCGACACCCAGACCAAGTCGGACGCCGCGCGCGCATCGGCCAAGTCGATGATCGAAAAAGACGGCGTCGTGATGATCAACGGCGGTTCGTCCTCGGGCGTGGCCGTGGCCGTTCAGGGCCTGTGCCAAGAGGCCGGCATCATCTTCATGGCCGGTCTGACCCACTCCAACGACACCACGGGCAAGGACCGCAAGGCCAATGGCTTCCGCCATTTCTTCAACGCCTACATGTCCGGCGCCGCCCTGGCCCCCGTGCTGCAAAAGGCCTATGGCTCTGACCGCCGCGCCTATCACCTGACGGCCGATTACACCTGGGGCTACACCCAGCAGGAATCGATTGCCGCCTCGACCGAGGCGCTGGGCTGGGAAACCGTCAACAACGTGCTGACCCCGGTCGGTGCGGGCGACTTCTCGTCCTACATCGCGCCGGTGCTGAACTCGGGCGCCGATGTGCTGATCCTGAACCACTACGGCGGCGACATGATCAACTCGCTGACCCAGGCGGTGCAGTTCGGCCTGCGCGACAAGATGGTCAACGGCAAGCAGTTCGAGATCGTCGTTCCGCTCTACTCGGAACTGATGGCCGAAGGTGCCGGCGAGAACATCAAGGGCGTCTACGGCTCGATGAACTGGAACTGGCAGCTTCAGGATGAGGGCACCAAGGCCTTCGTCAAGTCGTTCGGCGAAAAGTATGGCCGTCCGCCCTCGAACTCTGCGCACACCTGCTATGTGCAGACCCTGCTTTATGCCGATGCGGTGACGCGTGCCGGGGCGTTCAACCCCTGCGCCGTGGCCGAGGCCCTGGAAGGGTTCGAATTCGACGGCATGGGCAACGGCCCGACGCTGTATCGTGCCGATGACCACCAGTGCTTCAAGGATGTGCTGGTCATGAAGGGCGCCGACAACCCGACCACCAAGTTCGACACGCTCGAAGTGGTCGAGATCACGCCGCGCGCCCAGGTCGAGTACCCGTCCAACCACCCGATGTTCGGTGGCGACGAGGCCTCGCTGGGTCAGTGCAACGACGGCGCCTGAGCCGTCAGCCCAGAACCGCCGGCCGCGTGCGCACCCCGCGCGCGGCCGGTCCTTCGTCCGGGCCCTGCCACTGGTGGGTGGCCCTGACACTCCAGACCTAAACCGACATCACGGGTGGGGAAGATGGACGCGATCCTTCTGCAAGTTCTGAACGGGCTCGACAAGGGCTCTGCCTATGCGCTGATCGCGCTGGGCCTAACGCTGATTTTCGGCACGCTGGGCGTGGTGAACTTTGCCCACGGGGCGCTGTTCATGATCGGCGCCTTTTGCGCGGTGACGATGCAGCGCTTTCTCGGCATGTCGTTCGAGGAGATCGACCCCACGCGCACCGACTTTCTGGGCAATCCCCTGAAGGTCCAGGTGCCCTATGTCGAAAGCTGGTTCGGCCCCGAGATCGGCGGCGCCATC
This sequence comes from Paracoccaceae bacterium, assembly GCA_016938875.1. Classification (GTDB taxonomy): domain Bacteria; phylum Pseudomonadota; class Alphaproteobacteria; order Rhodobacterales; family Rhodobacteraceae; genus Rhodovulum. The sequence goes on along the minus strand of JAFGTV010000038.1, from coordinate 183,818 downwards.
GTCGATTGGTCGGTGCCGCTGGCGATCGTGCTGGCGATCCCCGTGATGATCGTGCTGGGTTTCGTGATGGAGCGCGGCCTGATCAAGCATTTCTACAAGCGCCCCCATGCCGACCAGATCCTGGTGACCTTTGGCCTGGCCATCGTGTTGCAGGAGGTGATCAAGTATTTCTTCGGCGCCAACCCGATCCAGACCGGCGCCCCGGACGCCTTTGCGGGCAGCTTCGATTTCGGCGCGATGCTGGGCTTTGATCCCAACGTGATCATCTATCCCTACTGGCGGATGGTGTATTTCCTGTTCTCGCTGATCATCATCGCCGGGGTCTTTTCGTTCCTGCGGTTCACCACCTTCGGGATGGTGGTGCGCGCCGGCATGGCCGACCGCGAGACGGTGGGCCTGCTGGGCATCGACATCGACCGCCGCTTTACCATCATGTTCGGCCTTGCGGCCGCGGTGGCAGGGCTTGCGGGGGTGATGTACACGCCGATCCTGGCGCCGAACTATCACATGGGCATGGATTTCCTGGTGCTCAGCTTTGTCGTGGTGGTGGTCGGCGGCATGGGCTCGCTGCCCGGCGCAGTGCTGGCGGGGTTCATGCTGGGCATCTTGCAAAGCTTTGCCTCGATGAACGAGGTCAAGGAAATCATCCCCGGCATCGACCAGGTCATCATCTACCTTGTTGCAATCATCATCCTGCTGACCCGGCCGCGCGGCCTTATGGGCCGCAAGGGCGTCATGGAGGACTGATCCCATGCTTGGACTAAGCGCAAAAGACACCCGCTTTCTGCTGATCGTCATCTTCCTGACGCTGGCCACGCCGCTGCTGCTGCAACCCTTCCCCGAAGGTTCGGCCATGGCGCAATTCAACGCGGGCTACCCGGACCTGATGCAGAAATTCGCGATCTACGGCATTTTCGCGATCGGCTTCAACATCCTCTTCGGGCTGACCGGCTACCTTTCCTTCGGGCATGCGGCGTTCCTGGGGGTGGGCTCCTACACCGTGGTGTGGATGTACAAGCTGCTGGGCTATAACGTGCTGCCGGGGCTGGTGCTGGCGATCATCATTTCGGCGCTGTTCGCGCTGCTGATCGGGTTCATCTCGCTGCGCCGGTCGGGCATCTACTTCTCGATCCTGACGCTGGCCTTTGCCCAGATGTCCTACAACCTGGCCTATTCGGTGCTGACACCGATCACCAACGGCGAGACCGGGCTTCAGGTCTATGGCAACGACCCGCAGATCCTGGTGGGGGCGAACTCTCCGACCAGCCCGCACCTGTTTGGCCTGGTGATGCGCGACTCGGTCCAGTTGGACGTGGGCGGATGGCTGTTCACCTTCAACATCGGCTATTACTTCTGCGCGGTGATCGCGATCCTGGCCTTCTACCTGTCGCTGCGGATCTTCCGCTCGCCCTTCGGGATGATGCTGCGCGCGATCAAGACCAACCAGACGCGGATGAACTATACCGGCCTGAACACCCGGCCCTACACCCTGGCGGCGTTCGTCATCTCGGGGATGTATGCCGGCCTGGCAGGGGGGCTTCTGGCCTCGATGGACCCGCTGGCGGGCGCAGAGCGGATGCAGTGGACCGCAAGCGGCGAGGTGGTGCTGATGACCATCCTGGGCGGTGCGGGCACCTTGATGGGGCCGGTGCTGGGCGCGGGTTTCATCAAGTATTTCGAAAACATCTTCTCCAAGATCAACGACAACGTGCTGCACGCCTGGTTCGCCGTCCTGCCTGACGGGCTGGAGAATGCGGTTGTCGCCATGATCCACCCCTTCGTGGGCAAGGGCTGGCACCTGACGCTGGGCATCTTGTTCATGCTGGTGGTGATCTTCCTGCCCGGTGGCCTGGTCGAGGGCGGTCAGCGCATCGCGCGCCTGTTCAACCGCAAGAAAAAGTCCAAAGGCCCCGGCACGGGCGCTGGTGGACATAAACCCAAACCCGCCCCGCATGTGGCCGAGTAAGGAGACCGACAGATGGGTATTCTTGAAGTCAAGGGCGTGAACAAGCGGTTCGGCGGCCTTCAGGCGCTGGGGGATGTCAATCTCTCGGTCAAGGAAAACACGGTGCACGCGATCATCGGGCCGAACGGGGCGGGCAAGTCCACGCTGCTGAACTGCCTGGTGGGCAAGCTGATCCCCGACACCGGCAGCGTCATGTTCGACGGCCAGTCGGTGCTGGGGCGCAAGCCGCACGAGATCAACCAGATGGGCATCAGCCGCGTGTTCCAGACGCCCGAGATCTTTGGCGATCTGACGGTGCTGGAAAACGTGCTGATCCCCTGTTTCGCCAAGCGCGACGGGTCGTTCCGCATGCATGCCTTTGAAACCGTCTCGGCCGAGAAAGAGGTGGTGGCCCAGGCCATGCACATGCTCGAAGACGTGAACATGGCCGAAAAAAAGGACATGCACGCCAGCAGCCTGTCGCGCGGCGACAAGCGGCGGCTGGAAATGGCGATGTGCCTGGTGCAGGAGCCCAAGCTGCTGCTCTTGGACGAACCGACCGCCGGCATGGCGCGGGCCGACACCAACAACACCATCGAGTTGCTCAAGGAGATCAAGGCCAGCCGCGACATCACCATGGCCATCATCGAGCATGACATGCACGTGGTGTTCAGCCTGGCCGACCGGATCACCGTTCTTGCCCAGGGCACGCCGCTGGTCGAGGATATCCCCGAGAAGATCAAGGGGCACCCCAAGGTGCAAGAGGCCTATCTCGGCCAGTCCCACGGATAAGGAGGCGCGACCATGAACGTCAAACCCGACTTCAACAAACACGCCAACCAGGCGGCCACGGCCCCGGCCTTTCTGTCGGTCTATGACCTGCATGCCTATTACGGCGAAAGCTACATCGTGCAGGGCATCAACTTCAACGTCCACGAGGGCGAGATCCTGGCCCTGCTGGGGCGCAACGGGGCGGGCAAGACCTCTACCCTGCGCGCCATCGCCCGACTGGCCAGCCCGCAGGCCACCCATGGCGAGATCTGGCTGGACCACCAGCCGCTGCACACCATGGCCGCACACCAGGCCTCGATGGCGGGCATGGCGCTGGTCCCCGAGGATCGGCGCATCATCTCGGGCCTGACGGTCGAGGAAAACCTGCAACTGGCGCAGATCGCGCCGCCCATCGGCTGGACCCTGGATCGCCTGTACGATCTGTTCCCGCGCCTGGGCGAGCGGCGCAAGCAAGAGGGCGTGACCCTTTCGGGCGGCGAGCAGCAGATGCTGGCCATCGCCCGCGCCCTGGCCCGCGACATCAAGGTGCTGCTGCTGGATGAACCCTATGAGGGGCTGGCCCCGGTGATCGTGGACGAGATCGAAAAGACGCTGGTCCACATCAAGGAACAGGGCATCACCACCGTGATCGTGGAACAGAACGCGATCCGCGCGCTGGAACTGGCCGATCGCGCCGTGATCCTGGACACCGGGCAGATCGTCTATGACGGCCTTGCCGCCGATGTGCTGCGCGACGAAGCGCTGCGTGCCGAATACCTGGCCATCTGAGCCAGGAGCGCCCCGCCCCCTGCGGGCGGGGTTTTCACAAAAGACCCACCCTGTCAGAGGGACCATAAAGATGACTGATCAGACCTATCCGCCCAGCAGCGCCTTTGCCGCCGCCGCCCATATCGACGCCGCCCGCTACGACGAGATGTATGCCGCCTCGGTCAACGATCCGGTGGCCTTTTGGGGCGAGCACGGCAAGCGCCTCGATTGGATCAAGCCCTATACCGACGTCAAGACCACCAACTTCAACCTTGGCGAGGTCGAGATCCACTGGTTCCGCGACGGCACGCTGAACGTCGCGGCCAACTGCATCGACCGGCACCTGGCCACGCGCGGCGACCAGACCGCGATCATCTTTGAACCCGACGATCCCGAAACCCCGGCCAAGCACATCACCTATCGTGAACTGCACGACAAGGTCAGCCGCTTTGCCAACGTGCTGAAATCCCAGGGCGTGGTCGCGGGCGACCGGGTGGTGATCTATCTGCCGATGATCCCCGAGGCCGCCTATGCCATGCTGGCCTGTGCGCGGATCGGGGCGGTCCACTCTGTCGTCTTTGCCGGGTTCTCGCCCGATGGCCTGGCCAACCGGATCAACGACTGTGGCGCCAAGGTGGTAATCACCGCCGACACCGCCCCGCGCGGCGGACGCAAGACGGCGCTGAAATCCAATACCGACGCGGCGCTGCTGCACTGCTCGGACAAGGTGCGCTGCATGGTGGTCAAACACACCGGCGACCAGACCACCTGGATCCAGGGCCGCGATGTCGACGTGCTGGAACTGATGGAACATGCCAGCCCCGACTGCCCCGCCCGCGAGATCGAAAGCGAACACCCGCTGTTCATCCTTTATACCTCTGGCTCGACCGGCAAGCCCAAGGGCGTCGTGCATTCCTCGGGCGGGTATCTGGCCTATGCCGCGATGACCCACGAATACACCTTCGACTATCACGAGGGGGACGTGTTCTGGTGCACCGCCGATGTGGGCTGGGTGACGGGCCACAGCTATATCATCTACGGGCCGCTGGCCAACGGCGCCACCACGCTGATGTTCGAGGGCGTGCCGACCTGGCCCGATGCAGGCCGCTTTTGGGCGGTGTGCGAAAAGCACAAGGTCAATCAGTTCTACACCGCCCCCACCGCGATCCGCGCGTTGATGGGCCAGGGCACCGAATGGGTCGAGAAATACGACCTGTCCAGCCTCAAGCTGCTGGGCTCGGTCGGCGAGCCGATCAACCCCGAGGCCTGGAACTGGTACAACGACCATATCGGCAAGGACAAATGCCCCATCGTCGACACCTGGTGGCAGACCGAAACCGGTGGCCACCTGATCACCCCCCTGCCCGGTGCCACCCCGACCAAGCCCGGCTCGGCCACGCGTCCCTTCTTTGGGGTGCAGCCGGTGATCCTGGAGGCCGAAAGCGGCAAGGAAATCACCGAGACCGAGGCCGAGGGCGTGCTGTGCATCAAGGACAGCTGGCCGGGACAGATGCGCACCATCTGGGGCGATCACGACCGCTTTCAGGAGACGTATTTCAGCCATTACAAGGGCTACTATTTCTCCGGTGACGGCTGCCGGCGCGACGCGGACGGCTATTACTGGATCACCGGCCGGGTCGATGACGTGATCAACGTCTCGGGCCACCGGATGGGCACGGCCGAGGTGGAATCCGCCCTCGTCGCCCACGCCGCCGTGGCCGAGGCCGCCGTGGTCGGCTATCCGCACGAGATCAAGGGCCAGGGCATCTATGCCTATGTCACCCTGATGAACGATCAAGAACCCACCGACGAGCTGCGCAAGGAGCTGGAAAAATGGGTCCGCACCGAGATCGGCCCGATCGCCAAGCCCGACATCATCCAATGGGCGCCGGGCCTGCCCAAGACGCGCTCGGGCAAGATCATGCGCCGGATCCTGCGCAAGATCGCCGAGAACGACTTTGAAACGCTGGGCGACATCTCGACCCTGGCCGATCCCAGCGTGGTCGAAGAGCTGATCCAGAACCGGATGCAAAAGGCCTGATCCGGGCCTGGGAATGACACGCTACGGGCCGGTGCCGATCGCACCGGCCCGTTTCATTTCAAGCGGCCGGACAGATGTCGGGCGCCGGAAAGCGCGGCCTTGGCGCGGGTCCGGCCCTTGCAAGATCAGCGGTTTCGGGCAAAGTGGCGGCCGATGAAAAGACCGGCGGACAAATTTCTTCTCTTCGATCTGGACGGCACACTGGTCGATCCCGCGCGTGGCATTATCGGATCTTGCCAGTCGGCCCTGGCGGCCCTGGGGCGCCCCGTTCCGCCCCATGACGACCTCAAATGGATCATCGGCCCCCCGCTTCGCCACAGCTTTGCGACGTTGCTGGGCGGTACCGACCAAGCGGAAGCGGCCGTAACGCTCTACCGGAAATTCTATGCCGATGGCGGCATTTTCCAGGCTGAACCCTATGGCGGTATTTTCGCCGCGCTTTCGGACCTCAGGCAGGATGGATACCGCCTGGTCGTGTGCACCGCAAAGCCACGGCCATTTGCCCGGCAGGTCATCGCGCACTTTGGGTTCGCGGATTATTTCGACGGCCTTTACGGGGCCGAGCTTGACGGTCGCTTTGACGACAAGGGCGCGCTCATCGCCCATCTCTTTGCAAAAGAAGGGTTCAACGCAACGCAGGGCTGCATGATCGGGGATCGCGACAACGACACCCGGGCCGCTGGCCGCAACCAGATGGCCTCTATCGGCGTCCTGTGGGGCTATGGGGATGCGCGCGAACTGCGCGCGGGCGGCGCGACGGCCCTGTGCAGCCACCCCCATGACCTTCGACAGTGTGTCAACTCGCTTATGCGGGCCTGAGACAGCCAACGCCGCGCAACCCGCCACGCGGGGGCAGACGCGGCGCAACGGACCCGCCACAGGCGCCCGCCGCCCCGCCGAACGGAACCCCGGCGCCGCCCCCGGTCCGGGGGGGGGCACATCACCGGGATGGGATCAGCACCCCGGCGGGGTTACGGTGCCCATTTCGCTGATCCCGCCGACGCCGGGCTCGCATTCGGCCACAGGTTCCGCCGCGCAGCCCGCCAGAAACGCGGCAAGGCCCAGCCCCAAGGCCAGTTTCATCAGGGTTTTGGTGGTCATCTTCCTCATCTCCCTTCAACTGCCGGGTCTCCCAACCCGCACAACTAAACTACATCGTTCAGTTATTCCTGTCCTTGATCGGAATCAAGACGGCCGCAACGCAAAGGGCCGCCCCGCAGATCGTGCTGCGGGGCGGCCCCTGTTTCACGGGATGGACGTGGCCTAGTTCAGCGCCGCGTCGGTGACGACGTGGGTCCAGGCCCCCTCGGGTGCCTTGGTGATCACCGGATCAGACCCGCCCGACAGCAAGGATGCCACCGTGCGCTCATAGTCGGCCTCGTCCAGTGCGCCGTTGGATCCGGCGGTCAGCTTGGCGACCTCGCTCATCATCCGTTTTTGATGCTCTTCGGTCTGGGCGCCGCTTTCGTCATAGTCCAGCACTATCATCGCGGCGGCATCGGGGTTTTCCTCGGCCCATTTCCAGCCCTTCATCGAGGCGCGCACGAAGCGGGCCAGCTTGTCGACCTCGGCCGGGTCCGACAGCTTGTCCTCCATGACGTACAGGCCGTCCTCCAGCGTCGCGACGCCCTGGTCCTCATACTTGAAGGTCACCAGCTCGTCGGGGGAAATCCCCGCCTCGATCACCTGCCAGTATTCGTTGTAGGTCATGGTCGAGATGCAGTCGGCCTGCTTTTGCAGCAGCGGATCGACGTTGAAGCCCTGTTTCAGAACCGTCACGCCGCCCTCGGACCCATCGGTGGGAATACCCAGCTGGCTCATCCAGCTCAGGAACGGGTATTCATTGCCAAAGAACCACACGCCCAGCGTCTTGCCGGGGAAATCGGCCGGCGAGGTGATGCCGGTTTCCTTGAGGCAGGTCAGCATCATGCCCGAGGATTTGAACGGCTGGGCGATGTTGACCAGCGCCAGCCCCTTTTCGCGCGCGGCCAGGGCCGAGGGCATCCAGTCGATGACGACATCCGCGCCACCGCCCGCAACCACCTGGGTCGGCGCGATATCCGGGCCGCCCGGCTTGATCGTCACGTCCAGGTCTTCGTCTTCGTAAAAGCCTTCTTCGAGGGCGACGTAGTAGCCCGCGAACTGGGCCTGGGTCACCCATTTGAGTTGCAGCGTCATCTTGTCGGCCGCATCGGCCGCGCCCGCGCCAAGGGCCAGCGCGCCCAGCGCCAGGGTCAGTGTGGTTTTCATCTTTACCTCCGTTATGGCATTTGCCTTTTGTCGTTCAGCCCCGTTGCGATGGGTGCCAGAAGGTGACCCCTCTCTCCACCGCCGCGACGAGACCGTAAAACGCCGAACCGGCCAGGGCCGCCACGGCGATTTCCGCCCAGACCATATCAAGCGACAGCCGCCCGACCTCGGTCGAAATACGAAACCCCATGCCACGGATGGGACTGCCGAAAAATTCAGCCACGATCGCCCCGATCAACGCAAGGGTTGTCGAAATTTTAAGCCCGTTGAAGATGAACGGCATCGCCGCGGGCAGGCGCAGCTTGGCCAGGGTCTGGCCGTAGCTGGCCGAATAGGTCCGCATCAGATCCTTTTGCATGGCACTGGCCGCGGCCAGCCCCTGGACCGTGTTGATCAGGACCGGAAAGAACACCATGGCGACGACGACCGCGGCCTTGGACTGCCAGTCGAACCCGAACCACATCACCAGGATCGGTGCGGTACCGATGATCGGCAGCGCGGCGATGAAATTGCCCACCGGCAATAACCCGCGTTGCAGAAACGTCGAGCGGTCGATCACGATCGCCGTCAGCACCGCCGCGCCGCAGCCCATCACATAGCCGGTCAGCGCCCCCTTGACGAAGGTCTGCACGAAATCCCCCCACAGTATGGGCAGGCTGGCCGCGATCCGCACCCCGATGGCCGAGGGCGGCGGCAGGATGACCGGGGGCACGCCCAGGCCGCGCGTCAGCCCCTCCCACAATACCAGGATGGTCAGGCCAAAGATCGCCGGCACCGCCAGGCGCACCGCCAGCGTGCCGCGCCAGGGGCAATTGGACAGCCACAGGTTCAGCGCCAGTCCCCCGGCCCAGAACGCCAGTGCAAAGATGACCCAGATCATCGTGCCATCCCCATGCGTTTCAGCGTGATCCGCTGGATCAGCCCGATCAGCCCGACCAGGGTCGCGGCCAGGATCGCGGCGGCGAAAAGCGCGCTCCAGATCTGGACGGTCTGGCCATAATAGCTGCCCGCCAGCAGGCGCGCGCCCAGACCCCGGATCGCGCCGGTGGGCAACTCGCCCACGATGGCGCCGACCAGGCTGGCCGCCATCCCCACCTTGAGCGAGGTGAACAGATACGGCATCGACGAGGGCAACCGCAGCATCGAGAACACCTGCGTCCCGCTGGCCGAATAGGTGCGCATCAGATCCAACTGCATCGCATCGGGGCTGCGCAGCCCCTTGACCATGCCCACGACCACCGGAAAGAACGACAGATAGGCGGAAATGATCGCCTTGGGCAGCAGCCCCTGCACCCCGATCGAATTCAGCACAACGATGATCATCGGCGCGATCGCCAGGATCGGGATGGTCTGGGACGCGATGGCCCAGGGCATCACGCTCATGTCCATGGCGCGGTTATGCACGATCCCCACCGCCAGCGCGATGCCCAGCCCGGTCCCGATGGCAAACCCCAGCAGCGTCGCGCTGAGCGTGATCCAGCCGTGAAAGATCAGGCTGCGCTTGGAAAACGCGCGCCCCTCCAGCACCTTGGCGCCGGTGGTATTCCACAGCTCGGTGATCACCTGGTGCGGCGCGGGCAGCTTGGGGCGGTCCTGGGACAGGGTGTCGGCGACGACCTCGGCCAAGCTCAACTCGACCCCTGCGCGCGCGGCCTGGTCCATCGTCCAACGCTTGTTCATCAGCACCGCGCCGCCATACCACAGCGCCACAATCGCCATGACCACGGTCAGGATCGGCAACACGGACCTAGTCATCATAGGCATGCCCCGCCCGCAGCCCTTCGCGCACGCGATGGGCGATTTCCAGAAATTCCGGCGTGTCGCGGATGTCCAGCGGACGCGCGCGCGGCAGGGTGTTGTCGATCACGTCGGTGATGCGGCCCGGCCGGGGGCTCATCACCACGATCTTGGTGGACAGATACACCGCCTCGGGGATCGAATGGGTCACGAACAGACAGGTCTTTTGGGTGCGCGCCCACAGTTCCAAGAGCTGCTCGTTCAGGTGATCGCGCACGATCTCGTCCAGCGCGCCAAAGGGTTCGTCCATCAACAGGATATCAGCATCGAAGGCCAACGCGCGCGCGATGCTGGCGCGCTGCTGCATGCCGCCCGACAACTGCCAGGGATACTTGTTGCCGAACCCCGCCAGGTCGACCAGCTCCAACACCTTTTGCACGCGGGTCTCCTGTTCAGCCTTGGAAAACCCCATGATCTCCAGCGGCAACCGGATATTGCGCGCAATCGTGCGCCAGGGATACAGCCCCGCCGCCTGGAACACATAACCGTAAGAGCGTTCCTGCCGGGCCATGTCCGGGGTCATGCCATTGACCCGCAACGTGCCCCCCGTGGGATGTTCCAACGCCGCCACGCAACGCAGAAAGGTGGTCTTGCCACAGCCCGATGGGCCGATGAAGCTGACGAAATCGCCCTTTTCCACGTCAAGCGACACATCGCTCAGCGCCTGAACGGGGCCGTCATTGGTCTGAAACACCAGATCCAGATGATCTGCCTTGATTACCGGGGTCTTCACATTCGCTCCCTTCCTGGCACGCGCGCCCCCGGGGGGCACGCGGCGGGTCGTGCTCTTTGTTGTCTCAGACGCCGCTGGCGGGGATGCCGCTGCGCGTCACCGGGCGCGGCGCGGTCAGCTCTTTCCAGCTCGACAACGCCTTGTTCACCGCGCCATCGGGGGCGCGTTTGACGAACTTGCCATGCCCCTCTTTACTGCGCATCTCGCCATCGGCAACGGCCACATGGCCGCGCGTCAGGGTATAGCGCGGCAGACCCTTGACCCTCTTGCCCTCGAACACGTTGTAATCAATGGCAGATTGCTGCGTCGCGGCCGAGATCGTCTTTTCCTTCTCGGGATCCCACACGACCAGGTCGGCATCGGCCCCCACCAGGACCGCGCCCTTGCTGGGATAGATGTTCAGGATCTTGGCGATGTTGGTCGAGGTGACGGCGACGAACTCGTTGGGCGTCAGCCGCCCGGTGCCCACGCCATGGGTCCACAGCATCGGCATCCGATCCTCCAGCCCGCCGGTGCCATTGGGGATCTTGGTGAAATCGCCCACGCCATAGCGTTTCTGATCGGTGCTGAAGGCACAGTGATCGGTCGCCACCACCGACAGGCTGCCCGATTGCAACCCGGCCCACAGGCTGTCCTGGTGCTGTTTGTTGCGGAACGGCGGGCTCATCACCCGGCGTGCGGCATGGTCCCAGTCGGGGTTGAAATACTCGCTCTCGTCCAGGGTCAGATGCTGGATCAGCGGCTCGCCCCAAACCCGTTTGCCCGCCATGCGCGCCCGCCGGATCGCCTCGTGGCTTTCCTCACAGCTGGTATGCACGACATAAAGCGGCACACCGGCCATGTCGGCGATCATGATCGCGCGGTTCGTCGCCTCGCCCTCGACCTGGGGCGGACGGGAATAGGCGTGTGCCTCGGGGCCGGTATTGCCCGCCGCCAACAGCTTGGCCGACAACTCGGCCACCACGTCGCCATTCTCGGCATGCACCAACGGGATCGCGCCCAGCTCCGCACAGCGGCTGAAACTGGCGTACAGCTCGTCATCATTGACCATCAAGGCGCCCTTGTAGGCCATGAAATGCTTGAAGGTGTTGATGCCGCGCTCCTTGACGACCGTCTCCATCTCGTTGAACACCTGTTCGCTCCACCAGGTGATCGCCATGTGAAAACTGTAATCGCAATGCGCGCGGGTCGATTTGTTGTCCCACATCTGCAACGCATCGAGCAGCCCCTGCCCCGGGCTGGGCAGCGCGAAATCGACCACCATCGTGGTCCCGCCGGCCAGGGCCGCGCGCGTGCCGCTCTCGAAATCATCGCTGGAATAGGTGCCCATGAAGGGCATCTCAAGATGCGTATGCGGGTCGATCCCGCCCGGCATCACGTAACAGCCCGTGGCGTCCAGCACCTCGTCGCCGTTCAGGTCCGGCCCGATCTCGACGATCTTGCCGCCCTCGATCAACACATCCGCCTTGTAGGTCAGATCCGCGGTGACGATGGTTCCGTTCTTGATGAGCGTGGTCATGGCATGTCTCCCTGTCGGGCCCTGGACAGGCCCCTTGTCTTCTTCTGGTCGCAAATATCCCGGGGGGTCCGGGGGGCTGGCCCCCCGGCGCCCCGCACTTACTCCACGATCTCCGCCGTCTCCACCACCGCGTGGAACAGCACGTTCGCCCCGGCCGCCGCCCATTCGGGGCTGATCTCCTCGGCCTCGTTGTGGCTCAGCCCGTCCACGCAGGGGCACATCACCATCGCGGTGGGCGCCATGCGGTTGATCCAGCACGCGTCATGCCCGGCGCCGGAAATCAGGTCCATGTGCGAATAGCCCAACCGCTCGGCGGCCGTGCGCACCGCGCCGACACAGCCCTCGTCGAAGGCCACCGGGTCGAACCCGCCGGTCGTCTCGAAGGTCACGCCCAGACCCATCTCGTCACAGATCGCTTGCGCGCCGGATTTCAGCCGGGCCTCCATGTCCTCGATCACCGCCAGGTCGGGCGAGCGGAAATCGACGGTAAAGACCACCTTGCCGGGGATCACGTTGCGCGAGTTGGGATAGACATCGATATGGCCCGCCGCGCCCACCGCGTGGGGTTTGTGCGACCAGGCGATCTGATCGACCAGTTCCAGAACCCGCGCCATGCCCAGGCCCGCGTTCTTGCGCATCGGCATCGGGGTCGAGCCTGTGTGGCTGTCCTTGCCGGTGATCGTCACCTGGATCCAGCGCAGACCCTGGCCGTGGGTCACGACGCCGATATCCTTGCCCTCGGCCTCCAGGATCGGGCCCTGTTCGATGTGCAACTCGAAGAACGCGTGCATCTTGCGCGCGCCAACCTCTTCGTCGCCCTTCCAGCCGATGCGCGCCAACTCGTCGCCAAAGCGCTTTCCCTCTGCATCCTCGCGCGCATAGGCCCAGTCCTGGGTGTGCATCCCCGCAAAGACCCCCGAGGCCAGCATCGCCGGGGCAAAGCGGGTGCCCTCTTCGTTGGTCCAGTTGGTCACCACGATGGGATGCTTGGTCTTGATCCCCATGTCATTCAGCGTGCGGATCACCTCCAGCCCGCCCAGAACACCCAGGACGCCGTCGTATTTGCCGCCCGTGGGCTGGGTGTCGAGATGGCTGCCGACATAGACCGGCAGCGCGTCGGGATCGGTGCCCGGACGCTGGGCGAACATGTTGCCCATCTGGTCCAGCCCCATGGTGCAGCCGGCGGCCTCGCACCAGGACTGGAACAGCGCGCGCCCCTGGGCATCGGCATCGGTCAGGGTCTGGCGGTTGTTGCCGCCCGCCACGCCCGGGCCGATCTTGGCCATTTCCATCAGGCTGTCCCACAGCCGTTCGCCATTGATTTTCAGGTTCTCGCCGGGGGCGGGCATGGGTCGTCTCCCTTTTGGGGTTTAGGTTCAGTCCAGCGCCTTGAGCACATCGGTCAGCTTGCCGAACAGCTCGTCGATCTGCGGCTTGTCGATCATCAACGGCGGGCTCATCGCGATGATGTCGCCGGTGGTGCGGATCAACAGCCCCTTTTCATAGGCGTTCAGGAAGGCCGTAAAGGCGCGCTTGGTCGGCTCGCCCGCGATCGGGCTCAGCTCGACCGCGCCGATCAGGCCCATGTTGCGGATGTCGATGACATGGGGCAGCCCCTTGAGCGAATGCAGCGCGTCCTCCCAATAGGGGGCCAGGGCGGCGGCATTCTCGAAGAGGCCCTCTTCGCGGTAGGTCTCCAGCGTGGCCAGACCGGCGGCGGAGGCGATCGGGTTGCCCGAGTAGGTATAGCCGTGGAACAGCTCGATCAGATGCTCGGGCCCGTTCATGAAGGCATCGTGGATCGCCCCGGTGGCCAGCACCGCGCCCATCGGGATCACCCCGTTGGTCAGCCCCTTGGCGGTGGTCATCATGTCGGGCATCACCCCGAAATGATCCGCCGCAAAGGCGGACCCGAGACGACCGAACCCGGTGATCACCTCGTCAAAGATCAAGAGGATGCCGTGCTTGGTGCAAATCTCGCGCAGTCGTTCCAGATAGCCCTTGGGCGGCAGCAGCACCCCGGTGGAGCCGGCCATCGGCTCCACGATCACCGCGGCGATGGTTTCCGCGCCATGCAGCGCCACGATCCGTTCCAGGTCGTCGGCCAGATGGGCGCCATGCTCGGGCTGGCCACGGGTAAAGGCGTTCTGCTCGGGCAGGTGGGTGTGCGGCAGGTGATCGACGCCGGTCAGCAGGGAGCCGAACACCTTGCGGTTGGTGACGATGCCGCCCACCGAGATGCCGCCGAAATTGACCCCGTGATAGCCCCGCTCGCGCCCGATCAGCCGGGTGCGCGCGCCCTCTCCCCGCGCCCGGTGATAGGCGATGGCGATCTTCAGCGCGGTCTCGACCGACTCAGAGCCGGAGTTGGTGAAAAAGACGTGATCCATCCCCTCGGGCGCCATGTCGCGCAGCGCGCTGGCCAGTTCGAACGCCTTGGGATGGCCCATCTGAAAGGCCGGGGCATAGTCCAGCTCGGCGGCCTGTTTCTGGATCGCCTCGGTGATCTTGGGGCGGCAATGGCCCGCGTTGCAGCACCACAGGCCCGCGGTGCCGTCCAGCACCTGGCGCCCGTCCGAGGTCGTGTAATACATGTCCTTGGCGCCCACGAACATCCGCGGCGCCTTTTTGAACTGGCGGTTCGCGGTGAACGGCATCCAGAATGCCGACAGGTCGTTGGGAACAGGATTGCGATCAAGCGCCATGGAGCACCCCCTGAGGTCAGGCCACCCGATGCGCGGTCGCGGCGGCGTAAAATGTTTGACCAAACGGTCAGGATGACGCTAGCAGAGGCTTAAGGGCAGTCAAGGAATACCGCCTGGCCGAGGGCCGCCCTGCGCGTCACGCGCCTGACTGAGAAGCCGGTTTTGCAGGCGGATGATGGATTTTTATGCGCAAAATGGAAAGTGAAATTAACCACCCCGCCCCAACTCCGGTGCCGCGATGACCCACGATCGCCCCCGCACCCGAATCCAGCGCCGCAACCGCGAGACGATCCTGGACGCGGCCCTTGGCGTGTTCTCGCAATACGGCTTTCGCGGCGCGACGCTGGACCAGATCGCCACGGCCGCAGGGCTGTCGAAACCCAACCTGCTTTACTACTTTCCGTCCAAGGAGGCGATCCATGTCGCCCTGTTGTCGGGGTTGATGGATACCTGGCTGGACCCGCTGCGCGCGCTGGATGCCAACGGTGCGCCGCTTGACGAAATCCTGGCCTATGTGCGGCGCAAACTATTGATGAGCCGTGATTTTCCCCGCGAAAGCCGACTCTTCGCCAATGAGATCATCCAAGGCGCGCCGCGCATCCGCCCCGCCCTGGAAGGGGAATTGAAAACCCTTGTCGATGAAAAGGCCGCCCTGATCGCGGGCTGGAGCGCGGCAGGGCGCATCGCCCCGGTCGATCCCTATCACCTGATTTTCTCGATCTGGGCGCTGACCCAGCATTATGCCGATTTCGACGTGCAGGTGCGCGCGGTTCTGGGTCGTGATCGAGACGACCCGTTCGACGAGGCGGAACGCTATCTGACCAGCCTGTTCACCCGTCTGCTGACGCCCTGAGCGGGAATGGCCGGTTAACCCTGCGCCCAGAAACCCCGCCCGCCCCCCTTGCCTGATCGCGGATCGGGCGCAAACTGGGGAACAGGTGGGGGCCTGAGCAGGAGCTTGGGACAGATGCAGATATTCGGCCCGTTTCCGGTGGTGGGTGTCAGCGATGGCGCGCTTACCACCCTGGCCCAGACATCCACGCGCACCCGTGTCACGCCGGTGCCCGCCGATGACGGTGCCACCGCCCCGCGCAGTGAAACCGGCCGTCGCGGCCAGACCCCGCCGCGGGCAGAGTTTCCCGCCCCCGATCCTGACCGGCCCACCGGCCCGCCGCCCAGTTTCGACACCACCCCGCTGGAGGCCGTGCAGGAACGACAAAGGGCCGACGCGGCCAATCTGTGGCGCGCCGACCCCGAGCCGGTGATCCGGCGGTTGGATATCGAGCTTTAGCCGCTCATTCCGCCGCGCAGGTCTTTCCCGGGTTGTTGGGATGCTGGGTCCAGTTGCCATATTCGGCCGGAACCACCTTGCCGGTGCGCGGGTCCACCTCGCCCGGCGCAAGGCGGCGCATGGTGATGCACCCCTCGACCGGGCAGACATCGACACACAGGTTACAGGCGACGCATTCCTCATCCTTGACGGTAAAGCTGCGATCCTCGCCCATGGCGATGGCCTGGTGGCTGGTATCCTCGCAGGCGGCATAGCAGCGGCCGCATTTGATACAGGCGTCCTGGTCGATCTCGGCCTTGGTGATGTAGTTGAGGTTGAGATACTGCCAGTCGCTGACATTGGGCACCGCCATGCCGACGAAATCGGACAGCTGCGCGTGGCCCTTTTGATCCATCCACGCGCTCAGCCCCGAGATCATCTCCTGGACGATCTTGAAGCCATAGGTCATCACCGCGGTGCAGACCTGCACATTGCCCGCGCCCAGCGCCATGAACTCGGCCGCGTCCTTCCACGTCGTCACGCCGCCGATGCCGGAAATCGGCAACCCGCGGGTCTGGGCGTCGCGGGCGATCTCGGCCACCATGTTCAGCGCGATCGGTTTCACCGCCGGACCGCAATATCCGCCATGTGTGCCCTTGCCGTCGATCGTGGGTTCGGGCGCCATCAGGTCCAGATCGACCGAGGTGATCGAGTTGATCGTGTTGATCAGGCTGACCGCATCCGCCCCGCCCCGATGCGCCGCGCGCGAGGACAGGCGGATATCGGTGATATTCGGCGTCAGCTTCACGATCACCGGCATGCGGGTATTCTGCTTGCACCAGCGGGTGACCATTTCGACATATTCGGGCACCTGGCCGACGGCGGCACCCATGCCGCGCTCGCTCATCCCGTGCGGGCAGCCAAAGTTCAGCTCGATCCCGTCGGCGCCGGTTTCCTCGACCAACGGCAGGATCTTTTTCCACGCCTCCTCCTCGCACGGGACCATCAGCGAGACCACCACGGCCCGGTCGGGATAGTCGCGCTTGACCGACTTGATCTCGCGCAGGTTCACCTCCAGCGGGCGGTCGGTGATCAGCTCGATGTTGTTCAGCCCCAGCAGGCGGCGGTCCGCCCCCCAGATCGCGCCATAGCGCGGGCCGTTGACGTTGACGACCGGCGGGCCGTCCTCGCCCAGGGTTTTCCACACCACGCCGCCCCAGCCGGCCTCGAACGCGCGGCGGACGTTGTATTCCTTGTCGGTGGGCGGGGCCGAGGCCAGCCAGAACGGGTTGGGCGATTTGATGCCCACGAAGTCGCAGCTCAGATCAGCCATTGGCCGGACCCTCCCCCTGCATGAGTGTTGCGTGAATATCCTCGGCGGCGTCGCGGCCCTCGGCCACCGCCGTCACGGTCAGATCGTCCCCGCCCGAGGCACAATCGCCCCCGGCCCAGACCCCGTCCAGGCTGGTGCGGCCCGCCCCGGTCACGGCGATCTTGCGCCCCGACAGGGTCAGTCCCTGCGGTGCGCCCTCCAGCGTCTGGCCGATCGCCTTGAACACCTGGTCGGCCTTGATCTTGAAGGTTTCCTCGCTCAGCTCCAGCCCGGCGTCGGTTTCACGGGTATAGGCGAATTCGACCGCCTCGACCGCGCCGTTGCCGAGTATGCGCAGCGGTGCCGCGCCGGTGATGATGCGCACCCCCTTGGAGGCCGCCAGGTGCTGCTCTTGCTCCGACGCACTCATCGCGTCGCGGCCGCGCCGATAGACCATCGTCACCTTTTCGGCGCCCAACAGCTTGGACTGGACCGCGGCATCCACCGCCGTCATCCCGCCGCCGATCACCACCACGGACCGCCCGATGGGCAACGCGGACAGATCGTCGGACTGGCGCAGCTGGGCGATGAAATCCACCGCGTCGTGGACATGCGAGGTCTCCTCGCCCTCGGTGCGCAGGGCATTCACCCCGCCCAGGCCGATGGCCAGGAACACCGCGTCATGATCGGCCCGCAACCCCTCCAGCGACAGGTCATCGCCCAGGCGCGCGCCGTTATGGATGGTGATTCCCCCGATCTGCATCAGCCAGGCGACCTCGGCCTGGGCATAGTCGTTCACGGTCTTGTAGGCGGCGATGCCGTATTCGTTCAGGCCCCCGGCCTTGGGCCGGGCATCGAAAAGCTGCACCTCGTGGCCCTTCATCGCCAGCCGGTGCGCACAGGCCAGACCCGCAGGCCCCGCGCCGACCACCGCCACGCGCTTGCCCGTCGCGGGGGCGCGGGTGAACGGATGCCCGCCCGCCGCCATCAGCGTATCCGTGGCAAAGCGTTGCAGCCGCCCGATTTCGACCGGGCGCCCCTCGGCGGCCTCGCGCACACAGGCCTCTTCGCACAGCTGCTCGGTCGGGCAGACGCGGGCGCACATGCCGCCCAGGATGTTCTGCTCGAAAATCGTGCGCGCGGCGGCGGTGGGGGTGCCGGTGCTGATCTCGCGGATGAACAGCGGAATGTCGATCGCCGTGGGACAGGCCGTCACACAAGGCGCGTCATGGCAGAAATAGCACCGGTCCGCAGCCACGGCCGCCTCATGCGCGCTCAGCGGCGGGGTCTTGTCGGAAAAGTTGTCATGGTAGTCCCCGGGCGCCAGGCGTCCGGGCACCACGCCGGGGGTCAGTTGCGTATTGGCCATGCCGGCCCTCCCTGATGCGGTCTTGCGTCGCTCTCAGCCTGCCACAGGGATTAATTTTATCAAACGGTAAATTTTAGAGTCGCCCATATCGGCCCCTTTTGACGGTTTTGCGCGCCCCGCGCGACGATTTTGCCTACTCCTTGGGCAGAGCACATCTTTGCCACCGGGGCAAAAACCGTCCGGACCCGCTTTCCATGGGGTTTTCCCTCGCGTATAAGCGGCCAAATTCAGGATGCGGCGCGGCCTTGGTCCGCGCACGCGGGACCGATCGAGGACTGGCATGAGCAAAACATCCCACGAGGCGGACGTAGCCTTTATTCAGGCGCTGGCTGAACTGCTGCGCGAGCACGACCTGACCGAATTGCAGGTCAAGCGCGAATATGGCCAGGACGACTCTCTGGACGTGCGGGTGTCGCGCAGCGCCCCGGTGCAGATGGCCGCCCCGGCACAGTACATGACCGCCCCCGCCCCCAGCGCGATGCCCGCCGCCGGCGCCCCCGCCGCGGCAGAGATCGCCGTGGACGACCCCGCCCAACACCCCGGCGCCGTCACCTCGCCGATGGTGGGGACGGTCTATATGGCCCCCGAACCCGACGCCCCGGCCTTTGTCTCCGTCGGCACCGCGGTGACCGAGGGGCAGACCCTGCTGATCGTCGAGGCCATGAAGACCATGAACCACATCCCCGCGCCCAAATCCGGCACGGTCAAACGGATCCTGGTCGAGGATGGCGCGCCGGTCGAGTTCGGCGCCCCCCTGATGATCATCGAATAAGGCCCAGCCCATGTTCGACAAAATCCTCATCGCCAACCGCGGCGAAATCGCCCTGCGCGTGATCCGCGCCTGCCGCGAGATGGGCATCCGCTCGGTCGCGGTGCATTCCACCGCGGATGCCGACGCGATGCATGTGCGCATGGCAGACGAGAGCGTGTGCATCGGCCCGCCGCCGGGCACCGACAGCTATCTGTCGATCCCCGCCATCATCTCGGCGTGCGAAATCACCGGGGCCCAGGCGATCCATCCCGGCTATGGCTTTCTGTCGGAAAACGCCCGTTTTGTGCAGGTGATCGAGGATCACGGCCTGACCTTTATCGGGCCGACCGCGGAACATATCCGCATGATGGGCGACAAGATCACCGCCAAGGAAACGATGAAGGCCCTGGGCGTGCCCTGTGTGCCCGGCTCTGACGGCGGGGTGCCCGATCTGGACAGCGCCCGCACCGTGGCCGCCGAGATCGGCTATCCGGTCATCATCAAGGCCACCGCCGGCGGCGGCGGGCGCGGCATGAAACTGGCGCGCACCGCGGATGATCTGGAAAGCGCGTTCCAGACCGCCCGTGCCGAGGCCAAGTCGGCCTTTGGCAATGACGAGGTCTATATCGAGAAATACCTCGGCCGCCCGCGCCACATCGAGATCCAGGTCTTTGGCGACGGCAAGGGCAACGCGGTCCATCTGGGCGAGCGGGACTGCTCGCTGCAACGGCGCCACCAAAAGGTGTTCGAAGAGGCCCCCGGCCCCGCGATCGACCCCGACACCCGCGCGCGCATCGGCAAGATCTGCGCCGACGCGGTCGCGCGCATCAACTATACCGGCGCCGGCACGATCGAGTTCCTCTATGAGGACGGCGAGTTCTATTTCATCGAGATGAACACCCGTTTGCAGGTCGAACATCCCGTCACCGAGGCGATTTTCGGCGTCGATCTGGTGCGCGAACAGATCCGGGTGGCCGAGGGCAGGCCGCTATCGTTCACCCAGGACGAATTGCAGATCAACGGCCATGCCATCGAGGTGCGCATCAACGCCGAGCGCCTGCCCGAGTTTTCGCCCTGTCCCGGCCGGATCACCGCCTTTCACGCCCCTGGTGGGCTGGGGGTGCGGATGGATTCGGCGCTGTATCAGGGCTATGCGATCCCGCCCTATTACGACAGCCTGATCGGCAAGCTGATCGTGCATGGCCGCGACCGGAACGAGGCCTTGGCCCGGCTGAACCGCGCCCTGGGCGAGTTGATCGTCGATGGCGTGGACACCACCGTGCCGCTGTTTCGCGCCTTGCTGAACGAGCCCGACATCCTGAGCGGCACTTACAACATCCACTGGCTGGAGCATTGGTTGGAGTCCGACCCCGCGCTTTAGGCGCGCCGGACCCCGCCCGGCCCCGACGCGCGCCCCGGGGACATCTGCGATGGACAGCAGCGAGATCACCCCAGAGCTGTTGCTGCATGCCTATGCGGCGGGCGTCTTTCCGATGGCCGAATCGCGCGACGACCCGGCGATTTTCTGGGTGGACCCGCGCCATCGCGGCATATTCCCCTTGGACAATTTCCACATCTCGCGCAGCCTTTCACGCAAAATCCGCCGCGCGGCTTTCACTATTCGAACAAATACCGATTTCGCCGGGGTGGTTCAGGCCTGTGCCGCGCGCGACGAAACCTGGATCAACGACACGATCCGCAGGCTCTATCAGGCGCTGCATGCGATGGGCCATGCCCATTCGCTAGAGGTCTGGGAGGGCGAAACGCTGGTGGGCGGCGTGTATGGCGTGACCTTGGGCGGGGCGTTCTTTGGCGAAAGCATGTTTTCGCGGCGCACGGATGCCTCGAAAATCGCGCTGGCCTATCTGGTGGATCGGCTGCGGCTGGGCGGATTTCAGCTGTTCGATACGCAGTTCCTGACGCCCCACCTGAAAAGCCTGGGCGCAGTGGAAATCAGTCGTGCGGCCTATCACGCGCGTTTGGCAAAGGCGCTGGAGGCAAAGGCCGATTTCAACCGGCCCGGCCCGCCGCCCAGCCCTCAGGACTTATTGCAGCGCAGCACCCACACGTCATAGCGCGAATCGTCCAGCGGGTTCAGCGCCGGGCTGGAGGCCAGCATCCAGCCCTCGAACAGCACCGCGCCATCGCGCGACGAGACGATGCGCAGCAGTGCAAATGCGTCAGAGGCAGGGTTGTCCGCCGGATAGCGGCATTCCTGCAAGGTGACCTCGATCCGCCCGACGCGCCCGGTTTCCCCCGGTGCCAGCGCCAGGTCCACCGTGTCGCCCGACACCTTGTCCAGACCACGCAGCAACGCGCCCGCGGGGGCGGTTTCGGCCGCGATCGTGGTCTGGGTGGCAATGTTTTGCCGGTCCATCACCAGGGGATCCTCACGCGGGATCATCTCCAGCGGTTGGCCGTCATCCGGGTTGAGGTCGCGCAGCATCTGATCGCCGGGCGGCAGCTCTTCCAGCGGCTCGACGGTCCAGCCATCGGGGGTCCAGCCCTCGGGGCTCCAGCCCTGCTCCTGGGCGGCCAGGGGGGCCGTGCCCAGCAAGAGGATCGCCAGGGCCGCGTGCCGGATCATTGCGTGTCCCCCTCACCAGAGGAGGTAAAGAATTTCAGCAAGAGCGTGACCAGGCTGACCGCGCCCTGGGTATCCAGAACCTCGCCCCCGGGCTCCAGATCAAAGGGCGACCCGCCGGGCACGATCTCGACAAAGGTGCCGCCCAGCAGCCCCTCGGAGGCGATCAGCGCGGCACTGTCATCGGGCAGCGCAATCGCGTCATCGAGGGAAAACCGGGCATCGGCGCGGTAGGTCTGCGGGTTCAGATCCAACGCCGTGACGGTGCCGACCTTGACCCCGGCCAAACGCACATCGGTGCCCACCGACACCCCCTCGGCCGAGCGGAAACTGGCCGTCAGCTCATACTGACCGGCGCCGCCGCCCCCCGCGCCCGTGACGTTCGTCGCATACAGCAAAAAGCCGAACGCAAGTGCCAGCACCGCGCCGCCGACCATGATTTCGGTGGGGCTGTTCTCGGCCATCGCGCTATTCCGG
This sequence comes from Paracoccaceae bacterium, assembly GCA_016938875.1. GTDB lineage: Bacteria > Pseudomonadota > Alphaproteobacteria > Rhodobacterales > Rhodobacteraceae > Rhodovulum. The sequence continues at coordinate 161,526 of JAFGTV010000038.1, read as the reverse complement.
CTGCCAAGCCTCGTAGTCGCGCCGCGCCGCCGGGTCGGCCTGGCGCAGCGAGCCGGCGGGCGCATAGGCCAACGCCGTGCCGGTAAGGTTTTCAAGATGCGGTTTTTCCCAGGGCTTGCGCGTCAGCGGCACCCGCGAGGGCGGCGCGTCCCAGGTATGATGCAGCCAGCCATGCCAATCGGGCGACACGCGGCTTGCCTCGACCTCTCCGTTGAAGATGACCCAGCGGCGTTTCGCGTCGCGGGATTCGTAGAACACATTGCCCTGCTCATCCTCGCCCACCTTGACGCCGTTGCGCGCGGTGAACAGCCGGGTGCCCAGGGTTTCCGCGTTCCACCAGGTCACATATTTCAGCAAGGTATCGAGCAGTCCCATGCGCCCCTCCAGATCGGTTTCATCACATATGGCCCATGTGCGCGGCAAGGTCCAGTGCCCCCACCCCGGCGACGCGAGCGTGGCGGGACCGGGACACGGGTATTTGGCCCAAGACGACGCGGAAGGATCGGTCAGGCGGTCGGCGCGGCGCCCTGCGGCTGGCGGGCGGTAACCTCGATCTCGATCTTCATTTCGGGGTCTTGCAGGGCGGCAACGATCATCGTGGCCGCCGGGCGCGCGCGGGCAAAGGCCGCCGAGACCACCGGCCAGCACCCGGGCCAGTCGGCGGCCTCGGGCAGGATATAGCGCACGCGCACCACGTCATCGAGGGCGGCACCGGCCTGTTGCAGGGCATTTTCGATGGTTTTCAGCGCGTTTGCGCATTGATCGGCCACCCCATCAGGCATGGTCATCGTGGCATAGTCATAACCCGTGGTGCCCGCGACGAACACCCATCCGTCGCACACCACTGCGCGGGAATAGCCGATCTTTTCCTCGAAGGGAGATCCGGTCGAGATGTGTCGCCGCATGGGATCAGCCCGCTGTCGCGCCTTCCTTCTTCTGGTCGGCGTAGATCATCAGCGGCGCCGCCTCGGAGGTCACGGCCTCTTCGTTGACCACCACCTCTTCGACGTTGTCCATGCCCGGCAGGTCGAACATCGTGTCGAGCAGGATGTCCTCCATGATCGAGCGCAGGCCGCGCGCGCCGGTCTTGCGCGCGATGGCGCGCTTGGCGATGGCCTTGAGCGCGTCGTCGGTGAAGGTCAGCTTGGTATCTTCGAGATCGAACAGGCGCTGGTATTGCTTGACCAGGGCGTTCTTGGGTTCGGTCAGGATCGTCACCAGGGCCTCTTCGTCGAGATCCTGAAGCGTGGCGATCACCGGCAGGCGGCCGACGAATTCCGGGATCAGGCCGAATTTCAGCAGATCCTCAGGCTCCAGCTCGCCGAACATCTCGCCCACGCCGCGGGTGTCGTTCTCCTTGACGTCGGCGCCAAAGCCGATGGCGGACCCCTTGCCGCGCTGGGCGATGATCTTTTCCAGGCCGGCAAAGGCGCCGCCGCAGATGAACAGGATATTGGTGGTGTCGACTTGCAGGAATTCCTGCTGCGGATGCTTGCGCCCGCCCTGGGGCGGCACCGAGGCGACGGTCCCCTCCATGATCTTGAGCAGGGCCTGTTGCACGCCCTCGCCCGACACGTCGCGGGTGATCGAGGGGTTGTCGGACTTGCGCGTGATCTTGTCGACCTCGTCGATATAGACGATGCCGCGCTGGGCGCGTTCGACGTTATACTCGGACGATTGCAGCAGCTTGAGGATGATGTTTTCCACATCCTCGCCGACATAACCGGCCTCGGTCAGGGTGGTGGCGTCGGCCATGGTGAACGGCACATCGAGGATGCGCGCCAGCGTCTGGGCCAGCAGCGTCTTGCCGCAGCCTGTGGGGCCGATCAGCAGGATGTTGGATTTCGCCAGCTCGATATCGGATTTATCCGCGTGGTTGAGCCGCTTGTAGTGGTTGTGCACCGCGACCGACAGCACCCGCTTGGCATGCATCTGGCCGATCACGTAATCGTCCAGCACGTCGCAGATTTCCTTGGGCGTGGGCACGCCGTCGGTGGATTTCAGCCCCGAGGTCTTGGTCTCTTCGCGGATGATATCCATGCACAGTTCGACGCACTCATCGCAAATGAAGACGGTCGGGCCGGCGATCAGTTTGCGCACCTCGTGCTGGCTCTTGCCGCAGAACGAGCAGTAGAGCGTGTTTTTCGAGTCGCCGCCTGAAGTATTCGCCATTTCGGTCCTCTGGACTTGTCATATCCCCCGCCGTGCGGGAGGGCCCGCGCGCGGGCGGGCCTGTGTCTCCTGCCAGCGTAGGGCAGGAATTTTGGGGGCACAACGCCAAAATCGGCCCGGGCGCGCGGCTGTGACCCGCGCGCCCGGGAGGTGCGGCCTAGCTCTTGGCGTCTTCGGCTGCCGCGCGGCTTTCTACGATCTCGTCGATCAGGCCCCAGGCCTTGGCGGTCTCGGCATCCATGAAGTTGTCGCGTTCCAGCGCATCGACCACCGACTGCATTTCCTGGCCGGTGTGTTTGACGTAGATCTGGTTCAGCCGGTCCTTGAGTTTCTGGGTCTCTTGGGCGTGGATCATGATGTCCGTCGCCTGGCCCTGATACCCGCCCGAGGGCTGGTGCACCATGATGCGCGAATTGGGCAGCGAGAAGCGCATCCCCTCGGCACCCGCCGCCAGCAAGAGCGAGCCCATCGAGGCCGCCTGCCCGACGACCAGCGTGCTGACCTTGGGCTTGATGTATTGCATCGTGTCATAGATCGACAGGCCCGATGTCACCACGCCGCCGGGGCTGTTGATATACATCGAGATATCCTTGGTGGGATTTTCCGCCTCAAGGTGCAAAAGCTGCGCCACGATCAGCGAGGACATCCCGTCGTGGATCGGCCCGGTGATGAAGATGATCCGTTCCTTCAGGAGGCGCGAAAAGATGTCATAGGCGCGTTCCCCGCGCGAGGTCTGCTCGACCACCATGGGCACGAGGGTATTCATGTAATGCTCGGTCGGGTCGATCATGTGCGCCTGCCTCTGAACTGTCTGGAGGGGCAGAAATAGCCCCCGATACCGAACAGAGTCTTAGTTCCGCGCCCGGACCCCTGCAAGGGCAAGCGCGGCGTTTCCGCGACGGCAGGCATCCGGGCCGGGCGGTTGACGCGATTTGCACAGCGATTGGGCGGCGCGCGGCTAGCGCGACGGGGACGGTTTGCCGATATCGCCCAGGTCCAGAACAGGGGCCGCATCCAGATGGCCCGCATCCAGCAGGCTGCCGACACGTTCCAGCGCCGCCACGATCATCGCCTGTTCCCAGTCGGGCAGCGCATCAAAGGCGGCCACATAGCGGTCCTGCAACGGATCAGGCGCGCGCGCGACCGCGGCGCGCCCCTCGGGGGTGATCAGGATGTCCATCTGCCGGCGATCCGCCTCGGAGCGGCGGCGATCCACCAGCCCCTTGGCCACCAGCCGGTCGATCAGCGTGGTCATCGTGGCCTGCGACACCCCCATGCGCGACGAGATCGCCTTGGGGGTGCTGTGCCCGGTCTCGGCGATGATTTGCAACACGCGCACCTGCACCGCCGTCAACCCGGCAGCCTTGGCCAGCTCGCGGCCATAAATCTCGGTCGCGCGCAGGATGCGGCGTAGCGCGACCAGACTGATATCGGAACGTTTCAAGGCCCCTCCGCGTGATGATCACACCGACTTTTCACCATTCGCGCGCCCGCGCAACAGGCAAAAGTTCGCCTAACGAAGCACATATTGAGATCTCGACCGCAATCCGCTTGCGCCTTAGAAGCATTGGATGTCGCGTAAACGTCATAATATTAAGATAAACATGCGGATAGCGACCAATTTGCTTAGCCTATTGAAATTTATGGTAACGAACTATATATGCTACCTCAATCAGAGCAGAGGACGACAACATGCCCGATACGACTCTCTTGCCCGCAAAGGGTGCCCCGATCACGTTGCGCAAGCCGACGGATGCGGACGGCGCGGCGGTCTGGGCCTTGGTGCGCGACTGCAAGCCGCTCGACGAAAACTCGCTCTATTGCAACCTGATCCAGTGCGATCATTTCCGCGACACCTGCATCCTGGCGGAAATGAACGGACAGGTCGTCGGCTGGATCTCGGCCTATATCCCGCCCAGCGACCCGGACACGCTGTTCGTGTGGCAGGTCGCGGTGTCGCCGCTGGCGCGCGGCCGCGGGCTGGGGCGCAAGATGCTTTACGCCCTGCTGGAACGTGACGCCTGTGCCGAGGTGATGCGGATGAACACCACGATCACGCGCGACAACGCCGCCTCGTGGGGCCTGTTCCGGGGCATCGCCAAGCGTCTGGGCGCCGCGCTGGAGGATGAGCCGCATTTCACCCGCGACGACCATTTCCAGGGCCGCCATGCCACCGAACACATGGTGACGATCCGCCTGGCCGAGCCCCTGCGCCTGGCCGCCTGAGGCCCGCCCGCCCCCAAAATTTCCCAAACAGAGGATACCCCATGTCGACTGCCAAGACAGCCGAACCCACCATCTATGAACGTCGCGAATCGCAGGCGCGCAGCTATTGCCGCAGCTTTCCGTTCAGCATCGCCAAGGCCAGCGGCGCGACCCTGACCGATGCCGACGGCAACGAGTATATCGACTTTCTGGCGGGTTGTTCGTCGCTGAACTATGGCCATAACGACCCCGACATGAAACAGGCGCTGGTCGAGCATATCGGCGCCGATGGCATCGCCCACGGGCTGGACCTGCATTCCGAGCAAAAGGCCGCCTTTCTGGAGACCTTCGACTCGGTGATCCTGCGCCCGCGTGGCATGGACCACCGGGTGATGATGACCGGTCCCACCGGCACCAACGCCGTCGAGGCCGCGATCAAGCTGGCGCGCAAGGTCACCGGGCGGCGCAACGTCATCTCGTTCACCAACGGCTTTCACGGCATGACGCTGGGCGCACTGGCGCTGACCGGCAACGCGGGCAAGCGCGCGGGCGCGGGCGGCGTGTCGCTGAACGATGTCACCCGCATGCCCTACGAGGGGGCGTTGGGCGATCTCGATACGCTGGCCTATATCGAGACCATGCTGGACAACCCCTCGTCGGGGATCGAACCTGCCGCCGCTTTCGTCGTGGAACTGGTCCAGGGCGAGGGCGGGCTGAACGCCGCCAGCGCCGAGTGGGTGCGCGGCCTGGCACGGATCGCCAAGGCGCATGGCGCGTTGTTGATCGTCGATGACATCCAGGCCGGGATCGGCCGCACCGGCAGCTTTTTCAGCTTTGACCACATGGGGATCGAACCCGACATGGTCACCCTGGCCAAGTCGCTGTCGGGCTTTGGCCTGCCCTTTGCCTGTGTGCTGATCCGGCCCGAGCATGACATCTGGAAACCGGCCGAGCATAACGGCACGTTCCGCGGCAACACCCATGCGTTCGTCACCGCGACCGTCGCGCTGGAAAAATTCTGGGCCGATGATCGGCTGCGCAACCAGATCGCGCTGAAATCCCAGGTGCTGGAGGAGCGGCTGAATTCCATCGTCTCACGCATCCCCGGTGCCCAGATCAAGGGGCGCGGCATGATGCGCGGCGTCGATGTCGGGTCGGGCGATCTGGCCGGGCAGATCTGCGCCGAGGCGTTCCGCCACGGGCTGATCATCGAAACCTCGGGCGCCCATGACGAGGTGGTCAAGGTGCTGGCACCGCTGACCATCCCGATGGCGCAATTCAAGCAAGGTCTCGACATCCTCGAAAACGCGGTCGAGACCCTGGTCCCTTTTCAGATGGCGGCGGAGTAACCCCATGATTGTACGTGATTTCAACAAACTGAAAGACACCAACCGGGCGGTTTCCGACGCGCAATGGACCAGTGTTCGCATGCTGCTGGCCGATGACGGGATGGGCTTTTCCTTTCACATCACCACGCTCAAGGCCGGGTCCGAGCATACCTTTCACTACAAGCACCATTTCGAGAGCGTCTACTGCATGTCGGGCCGGGGCGAGATCACCGATCTGACCTCGGGCGAGCGGTTCGCGATCCATCCCGGCGTGATGTATGCGCTGGACCAGCATGACCACCACACCCTGCGCGCCGACGAGGACCTGGTGATGGCCTGCTGCTTCAACCCGCCCGTCACCGGAACCGAGGTGCACCGCGAGGATGGCTCCTATGCCCCGGCCGATGCCCTTGCCAGTTGACCCGATCAAAGGCACCCCCGGGGTCAACCCGGGCGGTGAACATGTCGTGAGCACCCCCACCCATACCGTCGAAAAGATCGGCGGCACCTCGATGAGCCGCGTTCACACCCTGCGCGACAGCCTGTTCATGGGCGCGCGCACCGGCGGCGAGCTTTATAACCGGATCTTCGTGGTCTCGGCCTTTGGCGGGATCACCGACCTGCTGCTGGAGCACAAGAAATCCGGCACGCCGGGCGTTTATGGGCTGTTTTCCAACGCCGATAACGATCACGGCTGGTCAGACGCGCTGAACACCGTGGCCGAGGCCATGCGCACCGCCCAGGACGAGGTGCTGGAGCATCCCGCCGACCGCGCCGCCGCCGACGATTTCGTGCGCGAGCGGATCGAGGGCGCGCGCTCGTGCCTGATCGACTTGCAGCGGCTGTGTTCCTATGGTCATTTCCGCCTGTCCAGCCACATGGCCGTGATCCGAGAGCTGTTGTCGGGCCTGGGCGAGGCACATTCGGCCTTTGTCACCGCATCCATGCTGCGCCGGGCCGGGGTCGATGCCCGTTTCGTCGATTTGTCGGGGTGGCGCGACGAACACGAATGCACGCTGGAGCAACGCATCACCGCCGGGCTGGCCGATGTCGATCTGACCCGCGAAATGCCGATCGTCACCGGCTATGCCCAATGCACCGAGGGGCTGATGGCCGAGTTCGACCGCGGCTATTCCGAGGTGACCTTTTCCAAGATCGCCGCCCTGACCGGCGCCGCCGAGGCGATCATCCACAAGGAATTCCACCTCTCCTCTGCCGATCCCAAACTGGTGGGGGCGGAAAACGTCGTCAAGCTGGGCCACACCAACTACGACGTGGCCGATCAGCTGTCGAACATGGGGATGGAGGCCGTGCACCCCAAGGCCGCCAAGATGCTGCGCCAGGCCGGCATCCCGCTGCGCGTCACCAACGCGTTCGAGCCGCACGACCCCGGCACCCTGATCGACGAGGCCGAGGCAGGCCCGGCGCGGGTCGAGATGGTGACCGGGCTGGGCGTCTATGCGCTGGAGCTGTTCGAACAGGACATGGTGGGGGTCAAGGGCTATGACACCGCCATCCTGGACGTGCTGACCCGCCACAGGGTGCGCATCGTCGCCAAGACCTCGAACGCCAACACGATCACCCATTACCTGGACGCGCCGCTGAAATCCGTGCGCCGGGTCGAACGCGACCTGGCCGGGCGCTATCCCACCGCGGCGCTGAACGCGCGCAACCTGGCCGTGGTCGCCGCGATCGGGCGCGACCTGTCGGGGCTGCGGGTGCTGTTGCGCGGTCTCAGCGCGCTGGAGGATGCCGGGATCGACCTGGTTGCAGTGCAGCAGACCACCCGCGACGTGGACGCCCAGTTCGTGGTGCCCCGCGAACGGATGGAGGACGCGATCCGCGCCCTGCACGCGGTGCTGGTCGAAGGGCGCACGGACGCGGCCCGCCTGGCGGCCTAGGGGCGGCCCCGCCCGCCTGCGCGGCCTGTGCGGTGCGGGCCGGGCGCGCCCTGAGGGGCACGTTTTGGGTATTTGCCCCGGGACAAAGGGGCGGCCCCGTCAGCCCGACACGGATTCACACGGTTTTTTGCCATCACGCTATTTCGTTTCCCTGCAAACCCTTGGCATAACGGGGGCCAGGAGTTTGCAGGAGATCCGCCCAATGCGTGCCATCCCCCGACTGATCGCCACCCTGGCACTTTGTTCCGCCACCCCCGCGGTGGCCAATCCCGACCCCGCCGACTGGCCCGCCGTGCTGGACGAGGCGCGCGGCCAGACCGTCTATTGGAACGCCTGGGGCGGGGCGAGTGCGACCAACGACTTCATCCGCTGGGCCGGCGATGTCGTGAAGGATCGCTATGGCGTGAACGTGGTGCATGTAAAGCTGGCCGATACCGGCGATGCGGTCAGCCGGGTCCTGGCCGAAAAGACCGCCGGCAAGGATACCGGCGGCGCGATTGACCTGATCTGGATCAACGGGGCCAATTTCGCCGCGATGAAGAAAAACGGCCTGCTTTTTGGACCCTGGGCCGAGGATCTGCCGAACTGGACCTATGTGGATGTCGAGGGAAAGCCCGCCGTCACCGCCGATTTCACCGTCCCCACCGAGGGGCTGGAGGCCCCTTGGGCGATGGCGCAGGTGGTGTTCTACTACGACACGGCCCGCCTGCCCGAGCCGCCGCCGAGCATGTCCGCCCTGCTGGACTGGGCGGCGCGCGATCCGGGCCGGTTCACCTTTCCCCAACCGCCCGATTTTCTGGGCGCGACATTCATGAAACAGGCGCTTTACGGGATGATCGCGGACCCGACGGTTCTGCAATCGCCGGTGGACGAGGTTGACTACGACGCCGTCACCGCGCCGCTTTGGGCCTTTATGGATGCGCTGACCCCGCATCTGTGGCGCCAGGGCCGGGCCTATCCGCAGACCGGGCCGCGCCAGTTGCAGCTGATGGCCGATGGCGAGATCGATCTGGCGATTTCCTTCAGTCCCGGAGAGGCCTCTGCAGCGATTGCCAACGGCCAGTTGCCCGACACCGTGCGCAGCTATGTGATGGAGGGGGGCACCATCGGCAACGCCAGTTTCGTGGCGATCCCCTATAATGCCACCGCCAAGGCCGGGGCCATGGTGCTGGCCGATTTCCTGCTGTCGCCCGAGGCACAGGCCCGCGCCCAGGATCCCGTCGTGCTGGGCTATGGCACGGTTCTGGCGCTGGACAGCCTGCCCCCCGAGGACCGCGCCCGGTTCGACGCGCTGGAGTTGGGCATCGCGACCCTGTCCCCCGAGGCCCTGGGCCCCACCCTGCCCGAACCGCATCCCAGTTGGATGACCAGGATCGAGGCCGACTGGAGCGCACGTTACGGCGTGGCCGACTAGCCGATGCGGGCCCTGCGCGCAGCCCCCGGCCTGACGCTGGCGCTGATGTTGGGGCCGGTGGCGGCGGGGCTGATCGGTACGCTGGCCCCGGCGCTGGGCGTATTCCCGGCGCTGGGCGGCACCCGGCTGAGCCTGGCGCCCTTTGCCGCGCTGGCCGCCTGGCCGGGGCTGGGGCGCGCGGTTTTCCTGTCGCTGTTCACCGGGGTTGCGGCCACGCTGATCTCGCTGGGCATCGTGACGCTCTTTGCCGCCGGATGGCAGGGCACCCGCGCGATGGCGGGGATAGAGCGGGCGCTGGCGCCGCTCTTGGCGGTCCCCCATGCGGCGGCGGCCTTTGGGCTGGCGTTTCTGATCGCGCCCTCGGGGTGGATCGCGCGGGCGCTGTCACCCTGGGCGACGGGCTGGACGCGGCCAGCTGACCTGTTGATCGTGCAGGATCCCTGGGGGTTGGCGATGGTGGCCGGGCTGGTCATCAAAGAGGTGCCGTTCGTGCTGTTGATGCTGCTGGCCGCCCTGCCCCAGGCCCGCCCCGGCCCCAGGCTGCGCATCGCGCGCGCGCTGGGCTATGGCCGCGTCACTGGCTGGCTCAAGGCGGTATTTCCGGCCGTTTATGCCCAGATCCGCCTGCCGGTCTATGCGGTGCTGGCCTATTCGATGTCGGTCGTGGACGTGGCGATCATCCTGGGGCCCAACACGCCGCCGCCCCTTGCTGTGCAGGTGGTGCGCTGGATGTCCGATCCCGACCTGTCGCTGCGGTTTCAGGCGGCGGCCGGCGCGGTGGTGCAACTGGCCCTGGTGGCGATCGCGCTGGCGGGCTGGCGGCTGGGCGAGATCGCGATCGGCACGTTGGGCCGCCGTTGGGCCGAGGGCGGGGCGCGGCGCCATGGCGAGGGGGCCGCGCGCGGCGCTGGCCTGGCATTGGCGGGGCTGGCGGCGGGGGCGGTGGTGGCCGGGCTGGCCGGGCTGGGGCTGTGGTCGGTGGCCGGGCTTTGGGGATTTCCCGAGGCGCTGCCCGACACGGTCAGCCTGAAAAGCTGGGCCCGCCATGGCCCGGCCCTGATCGCCCCGGCGCGCGAGACGCTGTTAATTGCCGGGGCGGCGACCGCGCTGGCGCTGGCGCTGGTGCTGGCCTGCCTGGAGGCGGAACACCGCTTTGGCCTGACCCCCGGCGCGCGCAGCCTGTGGCTGCTTTACCTGCCGCTGGTGGTGCCGCAGGTGGCGTTCCTGCCGGGGGTGCAGACGCTGGCGCTGATGGGCGGGGCCGATATGGGTCGCGGCGCGGTGATCCTGGGTCACCTGGTTTTCGTGCTGCCATATGTATTTCTGACCCTGGCTGCGCCCTGGCGGGCCTGGGACGCGCGCCATGCCACGGTCGCGGCCGCGCTGGGTGCCGGGCCGGGGCGGGTGTTCTGGGCGGTGCGGATGCCGATGCTGCTGGCCCCGGCGCTGGGGGCCATGGCGGTGGGGTTGGCGGTGTCGGTGGGGCAATACCTGCCCACGCTGCTGATCGGGGCGGGCCGGGTGCAGACCCTCACAACCGAGGCGGTGGCGCTGGCCTCGGGCGGGGACCGGCGGCTGATCGGGCTGACCGCATTGGCCCAGACCGGGGCAAGCGTGGTGGGATTTGCGCTGGCGCTGGCGGTGCCGCGCATCGTGTGGCGCAGGCGGCGGGGGCTATGCGGGGCATGAGCATGGGGCTGCAACTGGCAGGGCTGCGGATCAGCCGGGGCGGCGCGGCGCTGGTGCAGCTGGAGGCCCATGTGCGACCCGGCGAGGTGCTCAGCGTCATGGGGCCCTCGGGCGTGGGCAAATCCACCCTGCTGGCCGCGATCATGGGCACCCTGGCGCCGGGGTTCACGATGACCGGCCAGGTGCGCCTGGACGGGCGCGATATCACCGCCCTGCCCCCCGAGGCACGCCGGGTCGGCATTCTTTACCAGGAAGAGCTGCTGTTTCCCCATCTCAGCGTCGGCGGCAACCTGGCCTTTGCCCTGCCGCGATCGGTGCGCGGACGCGCGGCGCGGCGCGCGCGGGTCGCCGCAGCCCTGGCCGAGATCGGGCTGCAAGGCGCCGAGGCGCGCGACCCCGCCACCCTGTCGGGCGGACAAAAGGCGCGGGTGGCGTTGATGCGCATGCTGCTGGCAGAGCCGCGCGCGCTGTTGCTGGACGAGCCGTTTTCGCGGCTGGATGCGGCGCTGCGCGCGCAGGTGCGCGCGGTGGTGTTCGACCGGGCCCGGGCCAAGGGCTTGCCGGTCCTTCTGGTCACCCATGACGCCGCCGATGCCCAGGCAGCGGGGGGGGATGTGGTGCATCTGACATAGGGCGCGCCGCGCGCTGGCAGGGGTCTTGGGTACGTGACCGGGGCGACGGCGCGCGCTAGCGGTCGTCCACCACGCCGCGCCCTTGTTCGGTGCGCACCCGGCGCAACGCCTCGACCAACAGCGCGGTGTAAAGCCCGATGTTCAACAGCCCGTTGGCCGCCGCCATGCCCCCCAGGATCCGCCACTCGATCGGCAACAGGATGTCGCCGAACCCCAGCGTGGTAAACGCCACCAGCGAGAAATAGGCCGCCGGTTCCAGCGTGGAAAAGACGCCCAGGTTCAGAAACGCAAAGGCCCACAGCCAGACCGAGACCGTCAGCACCCCCAACACCACCAGCACCGCGCCGATCAGCACCAGCGCCAGTTTGGGCGCGTGCGGGCGGCGGATCAGCCAGGGGCTGACGCGGGTGATCAGGGTCTCCCCCATCCAAAAGCCCAGCGCGGCGATCACGATGGTGGCGAGGATCAGCAGGGTTCCAAGGGTGATCTGGATCAGCATGGCCCAAGATGTCGCCGGATTTTCGCGCGCCGTCCAGCCCCTGCGCGGGTGTCTGGGGGCGGAGCCGGGAATTTTCGCCAGAATGCCGCGCCGACCGGGTCAGCTCGCCAGTCGGCGCGCCAGATAGCGGGCGGCAAGATCCAGGGTCGCGATCTGGGGATAATCGGCCTCGGGAATGTCGACGCCCAGCGCCTTGTGCAGGGTGGCCACCAGGTTCAGCACGTCCATCGAATCAAGTTCGAGATCATCCTGGATATGGTCGCCCCCGCCCACGGTGGCGGGGTCGATATCGGGGGCGACATCACTCAGGGCGGCCAGGAAGGCGGCGCGGATTTCGGGGTCTGTCATAGCTCCTCCGGGTGTTGCAGGCGGTCGGCGATATCGGCCAGGAAACGCGCGCCGATGCGCCCGTCGCTGGCCCGGTGATCGGCGGCGAGCGAGGCGGTGACGCGCTGGCGCGGGGCAAGGGTGCCGTCGTCCTGCGCCGCGGGCTGGGCGCGGGGCGTGCCAAAGCCCACCAGCGCCACCTGCGGCGGGTAGATGATGCCGGCCATCGCATCGACCCCTTTTTCGCCCAGGCTGGAAAGGGTGATCGTGCCATCGGTCAGCTCAGAACTGCGCAGCCGCCCGGCCCGCGCGCGGGCCACCGCGTCACGCATCGCCGCCATCATCTGGTCCAGCGTCAGGCTGTCGGCATCGCGGATCGCGGGCGCGATCAGCCCGCCGCCACGCAGTGCCACCGCCATGCCCAGATGCACCGATCGGGCGGGTTCAAACCCACCCGCCAGATAGTGGCCGTTCACGCCGGGCACCCCTGCGGCGGCCAGCGCCGTGGCCTTGGCGATCAGCGCGCCCATCAGCAGGCGGGTTTCCGGCAGGCGGGTGGCGTTGGTGGCGGTCAGCCAATCGGTGGCGGCTTGCAGATCAATGCTGTGGAACAGGTAGTAATGCGGGATCTCGCGCTTGGACTTGGCCATGGCGGCGGCGATGGCCTTGCGCATCTCGGCGCGGGGATCGGCGGGTTTGGGCGGTGGCGCGGCCTGTGCGACATCGGCCAGAACGATGGCGCCGCCAGGACCGGTGCCGGTCACGCCGGCCAGATCAACGCCCAGTTCCGCGGCGCGCACGCGGGCGGCGGGTGACGCGACGAGACCGGGGCCAGGCGTAGCCTGCGCGGGTGGGGCCGCGGGACGGGACGGGGCGGGTGCGGCGGCAAGCGGCGCGGCGGGGGCGGATGCGGCGGGCGGCGGCGGGGTCTGCGGTGCGCCCTCGTGTGCGCCCCGGATCAGGGCCAGGGGCGCACCGACGGGCAGATCCTGGCCAACCTCGGCCTCTAGCCGCTCCACGGTGCCCTCTTGGAAAATCTCGATCTCGATGGCGCCCTTCTGGGTTTCGACCACGGCGACGATATCGCCGCGTTTCACCGTGTCGCCCGGCGCGATCATCCATTCGACCAGGGTTCCGGCCTCCATATCGGCCCCGAGGGACGGCATGGTAAAAACGGCCATCGTGCTATCTCCCCAGCGTCTGTTTCGCCGCCGCGACGATGGCGGGAACCTGGGGGATCGCCGCCTCTTCGAGATGCGATGGATAGGGGATCGGCACCTCGGCGGCGCATACCCGGGCCAGCGGCGCATCGAGCGACCAGAAGCAGCATTCGGTGATCCGGGCCATTACCTCGGCGGCCAGCGAGCCCGAGCGCCACCCCTCGTCCACCACCACGGCGCGGCGCGTGCGGTTGACACTTTGGGCGATGGTGTCCTGATCCAGCGGGCGCAAGGTGCGCAGGTCGATCACCTCGGCCTCGATGCCCTCGGCGGCCAAGGCGTCCGCGGCCTCCAGCACCTTCCACAGCGAGCCGCCATAGGTGATCAGGCTGACATCCTTGCCCGGCCTGCGGATCGCGGCGCGGTCGATCTGAACCGGCCCGGCGGCGGTGTCGATCCGGTCCTCGCGGTTATAGAGCATGACGTTTTCAAAGATCAGCACCGGGTCGGGATCCTGCAACGCGGTCCACAGCATCCCGCGCGCATCCTCATGGGTGGCGGGCGCCAGAACGCGCAGGCCGGGGATATGGGCGAACCACCCCTCCAGGCTGTGGGAATGCTGGGCGGCCAGTTGCTTGCCCGCGCCGGTGGCCATGCGGATCACCACCGGACAGCCGACCTGCCCGCCCGACATGTGGCGCAGGGTGGCGGCGGTGTTGAGGATCTGATCCAGCGCCAGCAGGCTGAAATTCACCGTCATCACCTCGACGATCGGGCGCATCCCGGCCACCGCCGCCCCGATGCCCGCGCCGGTAAAGCCCGATTCCGACAGCGGCGTGTCGCGGATACGGTCCGCGCCGAATTCATCCATCAGCCCCTTGGACACCGCATAGCAGCCGCCATAGGCCCCGACATCCTCGCCCATCAGGAACACGCGATCGTCGCGGGCCAGCGCATCGCGGATGCCCTGCTTGACCGCCTCGCGGTAGGTCATCGTGATAGCCTCGCCCGAGGGTTCGGACGCGGGCGGCGGCGGCGGACGGTCCTGGGCCATGACATGTCGGGTCAGGGTGTCCACGGGTTCCCAGGCGCTGGCCTCGGCAAAGGCGATGGCGGCATCAATTTCGGCATCGACCTCGCGCTCGATCGTCGTCACGTCATCGGCATGGACCAGCGCATTGTCCAACAGCCAGCTCTGGAACCGCACGATGGGGCCCTTCTTGCGCCATTCGGCGACCTCGTCCTTGTCGCGGTAAAGTTGGGCGTCGAACATCGAATGCGCCCGGAACCGATAGGTCTTGGCCTCCAGGAACACCGGCTTGCCGGTCTCGCGGATGCGCGACAGCGCGTGGCGGGTGGCGGCCTCGACGGCGATCACGTCCATCCCGTCGACCTGATGCGCCTGCATGCCATAGCTTTCGGCCTTGGCGGTCAGTTCGGTCTGCGCCTCGGTCCGGGCGATCGCAGAGCCCATGGCGTAGCCGTTGTTTTCGCACACGAAAAGCACCGGAAGGCCCCAAAGCTGGGCCAGGTTCATCGCCTCATGAAACTCGCCCTCGGCCACCGCGCCCTCGCCGAAAAAACAGGTCGTGACATGGGGCGCGCCCTGCATCCGGTCGGCCAGCGCCAGCCCCACGGCCAGTGGCAGACCGCCCCCGACAATGGCGTTGCCGCCATAGAAATTGTGTTCCACGTCGAAGATATGCATCGACCCGCCCCGCCCGCCGGAACTGCCGGTGGCCTTGCCGAACATCTCGGCCATGACCGCATTCATCGGCACACCGCGCGCCAGCGCGTGGCCATGTTCGCGGTAGGTCGCCACGATCCGGTCGCCCGGCCCCAGCACCGGGATCACACCCGCCGCGATCGCCTCTTCGCCATCGTAAAGATGCAGGAATCCACGGATTTTCTGCTGGGTATAGGCCTCGGCGCAGCGATCCTCGAAATGGCGGATGCGGATCATCTGGCGCAGCAGGGCCAGAACGTGTTCGCGGGTCAGGTGGGGTTTGTCTGCGGTCATGACTCGTCGCTCTCCAACGTGGAAATATCGCCCTCGGGCAGACCCAAAGCGCGCGCCTTGAGCAGGCGGCGCATGATCTTGCCCGACCGCGTCTTGGGCAGGGTCTTGCGAAACAGAACCTCGCGCGGGGCGACCGCGGCCCCCAACCGTTTACGCGCAAGGCCACGGATGGATTTCTCAAGATCGTCAGAGGGTTCAAAGCCGGGGTTCAGGCTGACATAGGCGCGCACGACCTCGCCTGCCGTCTCGTCTGGCAGGCCGATGACGCCGGCCTCGGCCACCGCCTCATGCTCGATCAGCGCGCTTTCGACCTCGAACGGGCCGATCAGGTGGCCCGAGGTCTTGATCAGGTCATCGGCCCGGCCCACGAACCAGAAATACCCGTCCGCGTCGCGCATCGCCAGATCGCCGGTCAGATACCAACCATCGACAAAGCATTTCGCATAGCGCGCCTCTTCGTGCAGATAGGCGCGCATCATCGAGGGCCAGCCGGGACGCAGGGCCAATTCGCCCACCTGCCCCTGGCCCAGTTCGCGCAGGCCCGCGTCCCCGCGCTCGACGATGCCGGCCACCTGCCCCGGCAGCGGCTTGCCCATCGAGCCGGGCTTGATGTCCATTCCTTGGGTATTGGCGATCACGATGCCGCCGGTTTCTGTCCGCCACCAGTTGTCATGGAACGGGCGCCCAAAGACGCGGTTGCCCCACACGACGGCCTCGGGATTCAGCGGCTCGCCCACGCTGGCCAGGAACCGCAGCGACGACACGTCATAGGGCGCGGCGGCGTACTCGCCCGCGCGCATCATCATGCGGATCGCGGTGGGGGCGGTATACCAGACCTCGATCCGCTCGGCCTGAAGGGTGCCGTACCAGCGGTCCAGGTCGAACTCCGCCTCGTCCACCAGCATGTGAACCCGGTTCGCCAGGGGCGCGATGATCCCATAGGATGTGCCCGTTACCCAACCCGGATCGGCGGTGCACCAATAGCGTGTGCCCGCCCGCATTTCGAGCGCATAGCGCCCGGTCATCACGTGATAGGCGACCGCCCCGTGGACATGCACCGCCCCCTTTGGCCGCCCGGTGGTGCCGGATGTGAAATGGATCAGCGCGGCATCCTCTGGGTCCATCGGCACCGGCGCGAACATGTCCGAGGCAGCGGCCATCGCCGGACCCAGCGCCACGCAGCCCTCGGGTGCCGCGTCGCCGACAATCAGCACCAGTTTCAACGAGGGCAGCTCGTGCCGCCAGGCGGCAATCTTGCGGGTATAGATCGACGCGGTGGTGATCAGCGCGTTGGCCCCGCCGATTTCCATCCGGGTGCGGATCGGGTCCGGCCCAAAGGCGGAAAACAGCGGCGAAAAGGTCAGCTCCGCCTTGAGCGTGCCCAGCGCGGCCACGTAAAGATCGACCTCGCGACCCATCAGCCCGAACAGACGGTCACCCACCGCCAGCCCATGCGCCCGCAGCACATTGGCAAAACGCGCGGTCTGGCCGGTCAGGTCGCCATAGCTCAGATCGCGGCGGGTGCCATCCTTGCCCAGCCAGGTCATCGCGGGCGCGTCGCCTTGCCCGGCGGCGACGTGGCGATCCAGCGCCTCATGCGCGATGTTCAGCTTGCCGCCGGGCAGCCCGTCCAGCATCGCGCGCGCGTCATCCCAGGTAAATTTCGCACGTATTTCTTTTGTAAGCGAGGCACTTGCACGGACATCTTCAGGTTTGATGATGGGATCGAATGCCATCTCTCTTGCCTTCCATGATCGCGGTGGTCAGGGCGTCTTTTCGGCCTCGGCCACGTTGCGTTTGACGGCCAGGAAACTGTCGGGGGTGACGGAAATCGTGTCGATGCCATAGCCCACCAGCAACCGGGCAAAGTCGGGATCGTTGCTGGGCGCCTGCCCGCAGAACCCCACCTTGGACCCGACCGCATGGGCGCGCTCGATCACCGTTTTGATCATCCACTGCACGGCGGCGTTGCGTTCGTCGAACAGATCGGCCAACTCGCCGGAATCGCGATCCACCCCCAGGGTCAATTGCGTCAGATCGTTCGATCCGATGGAAAACCCGTCGAACCGCCCGGCGAATTCCTCGGCCAGGATGACGTTCGAGGGCACCTCGCACATCACATAGACCTCAAGCCCATTTTCCCCGCGTTTCAAACCGTTTGCGGCCATGACCTCAAGTACCCGGTCGGCCTCTTGGGGTGTGCGGCAGAAGGGGATCATGACGATGACGTTGTCGAACCCCATCTCTTCGCGCAGCCGCTTTATCGCCGCGCATTCCAAGGCGAACCCCGGCGCGTAGGCGTCAGAGTAATAGCGCGAGGCCCCGCGAAACCCGATCATCGGGTTTTCTTCATGCGGCTCGAACCCGCGCCCGCCCAACAGATCGGCATATTCGTTGGTCTTGAAATCGCTCATCCGCACGATCACCGGATCGGGATAGGACACGGCGGCGATACGCGACAGGCCCATTGCCAGTTTTTCAATGAAAAACAGCTTTTTGTCGTCATATCCCAAGGTCAGGGCGTCGATCTTTTCGCGGGTCTTGTCATCCAGGCATTCAGGATGGATCAGGGCCATCGGATGGGCCTTGATCGCGTTGTTGATCACGAACTCCATCCGCGCCAGGCCCACCCCGCCCGCGGGCAGACGCCACCAGCGCACCGCGGCCGCGGGGTTGGCCATGTTCAGCATCACCCGCGTCCGGGTCTGGGGGATTTCGGACAGCGCGATATCCTGAACCGAGAATTCGGCGGTGCCTTCATAGATGAAACCGGTTTCGCCCTCGGCGCAGGAAACCGTCACCTCCTGGTCGTCGTGCAGCACGTGGGTGGCGGTGCCGGTGCCGACGATAGCGGGCAGGCCCAGTTCGCGGCTGACGATGGCCGCATGGCTGGTGCGCCCGCCGTGATCCGTGATGATCGCAGCGGCGCGTTTCATGATCGGCACCCAGTCTGGATCGGTGATCGAGGTCACCAGGATCGCGCCATCCACGAAACGGTCGATGTCGCGCGCATCCTCGATCACGCAGACCGGGCCGGTGGCCACCGCGCCGCCCACCGACAGCCCGCTGAGCAGAACCTTGCCATGCTGGCCGACCGCATAGCTGCGAAACGCCCCGGCATCGAGGCGCGATTGCACCGTCTCGGGCCGCGCCTGCACGATGAAAAGCTCGCCCGTATCACCGTCGCGCGCCCATTCCATGTCCATCGGCTGGCCGTAATGGCGCTCGATCGTGGCGGCCATGCGGGCCAATTCCAGGATCTCGGGGTCTGACAGCACGAACCGCGCCCGCTCGGCCTTGGACGTGGGCACGTTGCGGGTGTCGCCCCCCGTGCGGCCATAGATCATCTTCTTGGCCTTGGCGCCCAGGGTCTTTTCCAGGATCGGCGTCAGGCCGGGGCGGTCGAGGAAAGGTTTGTAGACCTGGTATTCATCGGGGTTCACCGCCCCCTGCACGACGTTTTCGCCCAGCCCCCAGGCCGCGTTGATCAGCACCATGTCGGGATAGCCGGTTTCGGTATCGAGCGAGAACATCACCCCCGACCCGCCGGTATCGGCCCGCACCATGCGTTGCACACCGATCGAAAGCGCGATCTTGTCGTGGTCAAACCCCTTGAGCCGGCGATAGCTGATCGCCCGGTCGGTAAAGAGCGACGCATAGCACCGCCGACACGCCGCCAGCAGGGCCTCGGCGCCGCGCACGTTCAGATAGGTTTCCTGCTGACCCGCGAAACTGGCATCCGGCAGATCCTCGGCCGTGGCAGAGGAGCGCACGGCGACCGGCACATCCGCGACCCCTTCGCGGGTGCACAGCTGGGCATAGGCGGCGTTGATCTGGGCCAGGATATCCTGTGGCCAGTGCCCCTCGCGGATCATCGCGCGGATCGCGGCCCCGGCCTTGGCCAGGTCGATCCTGTGCCCCTCTAGTGCGGCGAGGGTGTCGGCGATGCGCGCATCCAGGTTGTTATGGGTGATATAGGCGCGAAACGCATCCGCCGTGGTGGCAAAGCCGCCGGGCACCTTGATGCCCTGCCCTGCCAGCGTCGCGACCATTTCGCCCAGCGAGGCGTTCTTGCCGCCCACCGTGGCGACATCGCCCCTGCGCAAATCCTCGAACCAAAGAACATGGCGGACCATGGCGCTCCTCCCCAGTCGTGCCTTGTCACCCGGACAGCATAGCCGCGCACCGCCGCGCGCGCGTTGATCAGTGTCAAGGCGTCGCAGGCATTCGTGACCCGGCAAAAGGTGCCGAGTGCCCGGAGAAGCGAGGCGGGGTCAGCGAGCACCCGAACCGTGCGCGGGCGGTCCCGCCTGCTAGGGCCGCTGGTTCAGCATGTCACGCGCGGCGCGGGCGATCACGATTTCCTCGTCGGTGGGGATCACCAGCACCCGCACCCGGCTGAGATCGGTGCTGATCCGCGTCTCGGCGCGCAGGTTGCGCGCCTCGTCCAGTTCCATCCCGATCCAGCCCATGCCCTCGCAGACCTTCTGGCGCAGCGGGGCCGAGTTTTCGCCGATGCCGCCGCAGAACACCAGCGCATCGAGCCCCCCCAGCGCGGCGGCCAGCCCGCCGACCTCGCGCCGGATGCGAAAGACGAAATAGGCGATCGCCTCGCGCGCGGCGTCGGTGTCGGCCTCTTCCAGCTTGCGCATGTCATTGGACAGGCCCGACAGTCCCAAAAGGCCCGAGCGTTTGTAAAGCAGATCGGCGATCTCGTCGGCGCCCATCCCCTCGTGCTGCATCAGGTAGAGCACCACGCCGGGGTCAAGCTGGCCCGAGCGGGTGCCCATCGGCAGCCCGTCCAACGCCGAGAACCCCATGGTCGAGGCGATCGAACGCCCCGCGATCATCCCACACATCGACGCCCCGTTGCCCAGATGCGCCACGATCACCCGACCGGCGTGCAGATGCGGCGCGATCTCGGCCAGCCGGCCGGCGATATACTCATAACTCAGCCCGTGGAACCCATAGCGCCGCACCCCCTGGTCGTAATAGCTGCGCGGCAGGGCAAAGGTATCGTTGACCCACGGGTGATGGCGATGAAAGGCGGTGTCGAAACAGGCCACCTGCACCGCCTGCGGGAACGCCGCCAGCGCGGCGCGCACCCCGGCCAGGTTAAAGGGCTGATGCAGCGGCGCCAGCGGCTCGAACGCGGTCAGCCGGTCCAGCACCGCGGCGTCGATCGCCACGGGGGCCGCGAAATCGGGGCCGCCATGCACCACCCGGTGGCCAACGGCGGCGATTTGCGCATGGGGGCGCTCGGCGCGCAACAGCTCCAGCATGCGCTCCAGCGCGGTGGCGTGATCGGCGGCGGCCTCGGGCGGCAGGGGCGCGTCAGAGATCACCGTGCCGTCGTCGCGGGTGGCACGCAGGTGCGGCTGGCCGCCGATCCGCTCGATCAGGCCGACAATCCGGGGGTCAGGATCCTGGGTGCCGTCCGACCCCAACTCGAAAAAGCCGAATTTAAGCGAGGACGATCCGGCGTTGAGAGTCAGCGCGTGGGGCATCGGATCAGCCCCCCGTGCCGGTCGTCTGGCCGGTGATGCGCGCATTGTGCAGCGCCGCCACCGCGCAGGAGGCCAGCCGCGCCTTGTCGTCATCGGCCCGCGAGTTGAGGATGATCGGCACCCGTGCGCCCATTACCACCCCCGCCCCCTCGGCGTGAGAGATATAGGCCAACTGCTTGGCCAGCATGTTGCCCGCGTCGATATTTGGCACCACCAGAACCTCGGCCAGCCCCGCGACCTGGGATTTGATCCCCTTGGTGCGCGCGGCCGACAGGTCCACCGCGTTGTCCATCGCCAACGGGCCGTCGACGATCCCGCCGGTGATCTGCCCGCGCTCGGCCATCTTGGACAAGAGCGCGGCATCGAGCGACGAGGGAATGTCGGGGTTCACCGTCTCGACCGCCGACAAGACCCCCACCTTGGGCACCTCGATTCCGATCGAGCGGGCCAGGTCGATGGCGTTTTGCACGATGTCCATCTTGGTGCGCAGATCGGGCGCGATGTTGATCGCCGCGTCGGTCACAAGCAGCGGATGGGGCACACCGGGCACATCCATCACGAAGACATGGGTGAACCGGCGCCCGGTGCGCAGCCCGGCCTCTTTGCGCAGGGCGGCCTTGAGCAGGACATCGGTGTGCAGATGCCCCTTCATCAGGGCACTTGCGCGGCCCTGGCTGACCAGATCGACGGCCAGGGTAGCGGCCGAGGCATGATCGGATGCCTCGACGATCTCGATCCCGGCCAGCGACATGCCCAGTTCGCGCGCCGTGGCCGTGATGCCGGCGGGATCGCCCACCAGGATCGGCGCGATGATCGTATGACGCGCGGCCAGCAGCGCCCCGCCCAGCGCGCGCGGCTCTTCGGGGCAGACCACGGCGGTGGGCAGCGGCGGCAGATGCCCGGCCGCGGCGATCAGCGCGTCGAAATGGCGGTGACGCTCGATCAGCAGGCCGGGGATATCCAGATCCTCGAACACCAGTTTGCATGGCGGCGCATCGACCTGGGCCTCGCCGGTCAGGATCACCGCGCCGTCGGATTTGCGCGTCACCTCGGTGGCCATGGTCAGCCCGGCAGGCGGGGTTTTCGCGGTAACGCTCACCCGGGCGACCAGTTCGTCCCCGGCGCGGGCGCGGGCCAGAAAGCGGAACTCTTGCGCGCGATACATCGTCCCTGCCCCCGGCAGCAGGTTGCCGATCACCGCCGAAATCAACGAGCCAACCCACATCGCCGGGGCCACCGTTTCGGCCTGGCCATCGCCGTCGCCATCATACCGCGCCAGGTGCAACGGGTTGTGATTGCCCGAGGAGGTTGCGTAGATGTAAAAATCGTCCTCGGTGCAGATGCGCACGATCTCGGCGCTGTCACCGACGGCGATCTCGTCGAAGACGCGGTTTTCGTCGATCTTCATCCTGTGGCTCCTGTGCACGGGGCAGTCGGACCCGATCTAGCACGCGGGCCGCGACTGTTCCATGACGGCGTGTCGGGGGTCTGACCCGTGCCTATCGCGGGCGCGGGCCCAGGGCGCGCAGCTGTGTCATCTCGGGGCTGTCGAGCGGGCCCAGCCCGTCGGTGATCTGGTGCAGGGTTTCCACGATACATGTCATCCGCTCGATCTCGGGCGCGGAAAAGGGCCCCCAGGACCGGGTCATGCCGGTGATCGTGCGCGAGGCAGACGTTCCGGTGGAAATCGCCACCCCGTTGTGCAGCCCATGGTCATGGGCACGCCGCACCACGCCCAGCGGGTCGTTCAGCGTCGGGTCATCCCACAAACGCACCCCGTTATGCGCCAGCCCCCAATGGACGACGGGATCGTTCAGCATCAACCCGTTGCGATCGTAAAAATCGCTCCATTCCCGGCAATAGCATTCATAAAGCAGCACCGGGCGCATGAACCGCATGTGGATCGCCAATGCATATCCCGTATCGCACATCTCACCGAGGGCATTCAGCAGTTCCGAGACCTTTTTGACCCTGTCCATGACGCAACACGTTTACCAAACAAAAGGTGAGTGGCGCCGGACCGCGCCCACTGATAAGACGGCCAGCTATACATACTGCGCAGCTAATTGAAAGACGGGAGCGCAAGCCCGGGTCCATGTCCCATTTGAACGACCAGGCCAATCGGTTGATGGAAATCGCGCCCGCGGGCTGCTACGTCGCGCTGCGCGTGGGCTTTTCCTATCCGGCAGAAGAGTTGAACCGCCTGCCCGACCCGTGGGTCGAGTATTACACCGTCAAGGGGCTGGTGGTGCATGACCCGATGCTGCGATGGGTCTATGCCAACAGTGGCATAGTGACCTGGGACCGGCTGGCCCAGGACGACCCGCGCGGGGTTCTGCGCCACGCCCGGCGCCATGGGCTGAGCTATGGCGCAGTGGCCAGCATCGCCACCCCCGACGCCCAGGGCAGACGCAGTTACGGCCTGTTCGCCCGGGCCGACCGGGCCTTTGCCCGCGACGAGCTGGACGAGTTGTTGAGCACACTCACCGGGCTGCACGAAACCGACGGGCTGCCGCGCAATCTGACCCGCGCCGAGACAGAGGCGCTGCGCCTTCAGGCCAACGGCATGCGGCTGAGGGAGATATCGAGCGCGCTGGACATCTCGATGAGTGCCGTAAAGGCGCGGCTGGCCAGCGCCAAGCGCAAGCTGGGCGCGCAAAACGCATCCCAGGCCGCGGCCCTGGCGCGTGTGCGCGGGGTGCTTTAGCCCCCGGTCAGCGGGCTAGATCAGCCGCAGGTCGCCGGCATCCACCGCCACCCGCGTCGCGCCGCCCAAGAGATCCAGCAAAACCCAAACGCGCCGCTCGGGGCTCAGCGTCTCGACGGTAGCGACGAAATCGGCAAAGGCGCCCGCGGTCAGACGCACCTTGTCGCCGGGGGCCACGGGTGGAACGGTATCCTGCGCCACCCGCTCGCGCAGCGCCGCGATCAGCGCCCCGGGCACCCGCGCGGGTGTGCCGCCAAAGCTGACCAGCCGGGTAATGCCCTGGGTGGCGTTCACCGCCTGCCAGCGCGCCGCCCCGGCCTGCTGTCCGACAAAGACATATCCCGGAAAGACCGGCCGCGACGCGGTGACGAACCGCGCGCCACTGCGCCGGGTGCTGGCAAGGCGCGGCAGAAACACGCGAAAGCCCTGGCGCAGCAGGTTACGCTCGGCCAGGCGGTCGGCGTTGGGCTTGATCTGGGCCAGGGCCCAGTCGGTTCGGAGCGTGGTCTGGGGCACGGGGATGTCCTTTGGGCCGCCTTGCAGTGCATGTCAGGATGCCAGCCCCGCCCCGGAACGCAAGCCCCCGCCGGGTCGCGGCGGCGGGTTAACGCCGCCCTGCGCGTGCGCGCGGCGCGTAAACCCGCCCGACAGACCCGTGCGCGATGATCGCCGCGCTTAACCGGGACTGGGGCCGGGCGATGTGCCGCCCCCCTTTGCCCCGTGGATCAAAACCAGGCGCATCGGAGACACCCATGAGCAACCCTTTCGAAAACCGTGCCCCCTCGCTGAGTGGTCCGGCCACCGACATCGTCCCCGTCACCCCCAGCGACAGCGGCGAAATGGCCGATGTGGCCACCTCGCTTTATGTCGAGACCGGCGGCGTGCTGGCGCTGGTCACGGTGGCCGGTCAACCCCGCACCGTGATGCTGGGCGACCGCGCCTTTCTGCCGGTGGGCGTGCGCCAGGTGCTGGCCACGGGCACCACGGCAAGCGGCATCCACGCGCTGGTGATGGCGTGATGCTGGGACAGAACTATTCCTTTTTCTCGCTGGCCTTGCGCGGGGCCCGTGGCGGCGGCGTGCCGGTGGCCAATGGCGGGCAGATCACCCAGGTGACCAGCGGCGGGGCGCTGTGGCAGGTTCACAGGTTCGAGGATAGCGGGCTGTTCGAGCTGCCCGCCGAAATGGAAATCGACTATCTGCTGGCCGCGGGCGGTGGCGCCGGCGGCAGCGGGAACGGGGCGGGCGGCGGCGCGGGGGGGCTGTTGATCGGGCGCCTGTCACTGGCTGCGGGCAGCTATCCGGTGATCATCGGGGCCGGTGGCGCGGGCCAGCCCCCGGGAGAGGCCGGGCCGGGCAACGATGGCAGCGACAGCCTGTTCGCCACCTTGGTGGCCGTGGGCGGCGGCGGCGGCGGCAGCCAGTTCACGCCGACAGGCAATGGCCGCGACGGCGGGTCGGGCGGCGGCGCGTCCGGGTCGGGCGGGGTCGGCACCTTTGCCAGTTGCGACGGGGGCGCGGGCCTTTCGGGTCAGGGCCACGATGGCGGCTTCAACCCCGATGGCCTGGGGGCGTCGGGGGGCGGCGGCGCGGGCGCACCCGGCGTCGAGAACACCCAGAGCATGCCCGGTCATGGCGGGGACGGCCTGCTCAGTGACATCACCGGCACCCCGACCTGGTATTGCGGCGGCGGCGGCGGCCAGTTGCTTCAGGCCACGGCGCCCGGGGATGGCGGACTGGGCGGCGGCGGGGCCGGCGGCAACAACAACCCCGGCGCAAGCGGCGCCCCGAACACCGGCGGCGGGGGGGGCGGTTCCAAACGAAGCCCCGGCAGCGGCACAGGCGGGTCCGGCGTCGTGATCCTGAGCTATCGGATCGGGGAGGCTGCATGATGGCACATTTCGCACAAATCGACGAGGACGGAACCGTGCTGCGGGTGATCCGCGTGCCCGACACCCGTGAAAAAACCGGCGCCACCTTTTGTCGTGACGTCCTGGGGCTTGGGGGGCGCTGGGTGCAAACCAGTTTTTCGGGGTCGATCCGGCGCCGGTTCGCGGCACCGGGCATGCGCTTTGATGCCGGGCGCGACGCGTTTGTGACGCCGCAGCCCTATCCGTCGTGGAGGCTGGACGCACGCGGCGACTGGCAGCCGCCCATCCCCTGCCCCGAAACCGGCGACTGGCTGTGGGACGAGATCACGCAGCAATGGCGCACTCTTTCAGGCGAAACCTGACCCGGCGTTGCCGAGCTGACCACGCATCGTGCGGGAAGTCGCCACAGGGCAAACTTTCGTTAAGGTTGTGTCTGTTCATGCTGGAACACATGCACTAATCCTTAGGTTGTGAAGGCAGATGGGATGACAGCGCGCCCTGTGGCGCTGGAGTTTGCACCGCAGGCGGCCCCCGCCACCTGCGGTGCGGTAGCCGTTGCCTGCCCCCGGCGCAAAGACGCCCTGCAAAGCTGGCAATCAGCCCATTCGCGTTCTGCGTGTTTGATGAAAGAGCCCCGCACCGTCCCCGACCGAGATCGCCCTGCCGCGGGGCGTGTGCTGACACGCCGGACACACGTCCCGCCCCGCGCGATCGCCGGATCTGGCGGGGCTGTGCCCCCTGCCCTGGCCGTCGATCCCATCTGGGCGCGCATTTTTCACCCCCAGCGCGCCCGCAAAGCCAAAGGCCGCGACATCCCCGCAGGGATCGAACGCGGCCGCTCCCGCGCACCCGACCCGATCGCCAAGGATGCCCACGATGGCTGAACATGACACGGGCACGATCGGCGCATCGACCCCGCATTTCATGATCATCGGGGCGGCAAAGGCCGGAACGACCACGCTTTACGACGATCTCTCGCGTCATCCGGGCGTTTTCATGCCGTCGGCAAAAGAGCCCGACATCCTGCACAAGGCCGACGGGGATGAGGCGGCGCGTCGCCTTTACGCGCTGCATTTCGCCGGCGCGGCCCCTGGACAACTGCGCGCAGAGGGTTCGACCGGATACACGATGGTGCCCACCCGTCCCTGCGTGGCGGCGCGCGCCCGCGCCTTGTGCGGCCCGGGGCTGAAGATCATCTACCTGATGCGCGATCCGGTGGCGCGGATCCGCAGCCAGCTTGCCCATGACTATGCCGTCGGCCGGCTGGCGCGGGCAGAGTATGACGCCGCGATCCGTGACGATCCGCGCTATCGGGAGCTGAGCGATTATGCAATGCAGGCCCGCCCCTGGATCGAGGCGTTCGGCCTGGAACAGATCCTGTTTCTGTCGTTCGAGGAATTTGTCGCGGATCGTGACGCCACGCTTGCCCGCGTCTTTGAGCATCTGGGGTTGGACCCTGCCGGGGTCAGGGCGGGCAAGGGTGTCAGCAATCCGCGCGGCAGCCAGCGGCAGACGCGGTTTGCATGGATCGACAGGGTCGTGCGATCCGCGCAGTATCAGGGGCATATCCGCCCCCTGTTGCCGCGCGCGATGGTGGATCTGGGCAAGTCGGCCCTGACCCGCAGACGCCCGGCGCCAGAGGTCGTGCTGACCCCGCAGACCGAGGCGGCGCTGGCCCGGGCCTTTGCCGGACAGGCGCAAGAGCTTGCCGCCCTGGGGATCACGACACTGCCAGGCCGCGGGGCAAGGCGCTAGATGCGCGCACGCGCCAGACATCTGATGGCCTCGGACTGGGGTATCTACGGGACGCGCGGCGCGGTCGTGGGCACGAATTTCGTCGCCCTTCTTGTTGTCGCCTTTCTGATGACGGCAGAGGATTTCGGGCGCTATGCCCTGATGTGGTCGGCGGCCCTATCGCTTTCGGCAATGGCCTCGATGGGGGCGCCGGCCCTTTTGATGCGCGAATTCTCTGCCCGTCAGGCCGGGGCGCATAACGGCGTGACACGCGCCCAGGCCATGCGCCTGGTCTTTCTCTGGCCGATCCTCATCTTGTCCGGCATCGCGGCGGCGGCCGGACTGCTTGGGCCGCGGCTGGCGGATTTGACGGGGGGGGCTGCGATCCCGGCCCGGACCGTAGCGCTCGTGGCGGGGACGGCGTTGGTGATCAATTTCACCAATGTCCTGGCCGTTCCGTTTCGCGTGATGGGGCGAACCGGCCTTTCGATGGCTTTGCGCGATGCGGGACCGCAGACGGCGATGGTCCTGGCGTCCCTGGTGCTGTCGACGGTCGGCAGCGTGCGGCCCGAAACCGTTTTCATGCTGTTTCTGGGCATTGCGCCGCTGCCGCTTGCCGCGGGGCTTTATCTGCTGCGCAGTCGTCCGCGCGGGGGGGTGGATTTCTTTGCCGCAGCCCCCAGGCCCCCCACAGCCAGGGCGTCGTTCGGCGGGTTCTGGGGAATGGCGGTAACCAACATGATCTGGACACAGATTGACATCCTGCTGGGCGGCCTCGTCCTGGGGGCCGCCGATCTGGGGCATTACCAGGTGCTCAAGCGGGTCGCGAACCTCTGCTCCATGCCACAGGTGGTTGCCAATTGGGCTGTGGTCGTGACGCTTGGCCGGGCCCATGCCGACAAGGACACCCCGAGGTTGCAAGCCGCATGCCGCCGGGGGGCGCAACTGACGCTGCTGCCCGGCCTGGCACTGTTGGCGATCACGATCCTGGCCATGCCGATTGTCCTTTGGGCCTATGACATCCCCGCCACGCCCATGCTGTGGACCACGGTCGCAATCCTGATGGCCGCCTCTGCCATCAACGTGGGGTTCGGGGCGAATTTCGCCGTTGCCATGCAATGCCGGATGGAAAAGACGGCCCTTGTTTCCCGCCTGGCCGGACTGGCGCTGGCCAGCGCGGTGGTGATCTCGACCGGGACGATGGGGATGGCCTGGGTCGCGGCGGGCTATGCGCTTGGGGCTGCAATCTCGAACGCCATGCTCTGGCAGGCGATCCGCAGACGCATCGGGGTTGATAGTTCGATCAACGCGCTGCGCGCCCCCAAACGGGCGGTAACGGTCGATGAATAAAGGCGTTTTCAACACCCGGCCGCGCGGGCGCCTTGCGCGGTTCATGGTCGCGGCTTCGGCGCGGGGCAACTATGAATTCGCCCGGCACCGACCGGGGCGCGCGCCCTTTATCGTGCTGACCGAATTCCCGCGCTCTGGTGGAAACTGGATCCGCGACATGCTGGGCGATGCGCTTCAGTTGCCGGTGCCCAGGTTTTCGCGGCTGCCGGTAACCTTTCGCGCGATCATCCACAATCACGATCACCGGGTCATCGACGGCCATGACATCGTCTATGTCCTGCGCGACGGGCGCGACGTGTTCCTGTCACATTTCGACAAGACGGTGACGACCTATCTGGAAGGCAGCCCGAGCGTGAGAAAGCGGGTTCTCGGCCTGCACCCGTCGCTCGCGTTGCTGGCGCGCGGCGCGGCGCGAGACGACGTCGATCTTTCGATGTTCTACCACGAGTGGATGACGCGTCCGTTGGGCAGCTGGGTGAATTGCGGCGCGCATGTTCTGCCCTGGATCAGCACGACGCGCGCCCAGGTCACGACCCTCCGCTACGAAGACATGAAAACCGCCCCAGAGGCGACACTCGCGCGCGCAACGGCCACGCTTTCGACGCGTCCGGTGTCGCGCGAAACCATCGCCTTTGCCGTCGCGCGCAACAGCTTCGAAGCACAGACCGGACGCAAGCCCGGTGAAAAATGCCTGGACAGCACCAAGCGGCAAGGGCTTGCCGGGGCATGGAAAACCCAGATGCCGCCGGATTTGCAGGCGCGGTTTCACTCGGATTTCGGGCATGTGCTGAAGGCCGCCGGATATGAGAGCTGAGCCGCCCAAGGCGTGCAAATGTGTTTGGCCGCCAACACCCCATCCGGCACCGGGCCGCAGACCGTGAGGGTGCTGCATGTCAGCCCCAGTTTTTACCCCGCGGTGGCATGGGGGGGCCCGATCCACTCGACCAAGGCGATCTGCGATGGCCTGGCAAAGGATCCCCGCTGGGAGCTGAGCGTGCTGACGACGGATGCCGCGGGGCCCTCCAGGCGGGATCGGCTGGCCGACAGCGCAAAGACGGTTCCCTTTCCCCGGGGTTACAACGTCCATTATGCCCGGCGGATCGGCGGGCATTCGATCTCGGTGGGGCTGCTGTGGCGCCTGCCATTGGCGATGGCCCGCGCCGATCTGGTGCACCTGACCGGAACCTACAATTTCCCCACCCTGCCCACACTTGCGCTGGCCCGATTGTTGAACAAACCGGTCATCTGGTCGCCCCGCGGCGCGCTTCAGGCCACAAGCGAATGGGCCGAGGTGCCCCGCGCGCGGCTCAAGCGCGGTTTCGAGCGGGCAGCCCAAGTCCTGCGGCCGCGCAATTGCGTCTTGCTGGTCACCTCGCAGCGCGAGGCGGACACCAGCACGCGGCGGCTGGGCGGCATTCGGGTGGCGGTGGTGCCGAACTCGGTCGAGGTTCCCGCACGCGGCAAATCACACGCAGCGGACCGGACACGCAGCCAGACCCGGCTGATGTTTCTCAGTCGCCTGCACGTGAAAAAGGGGATCGAGCCCCTGATCGCGGCGCTGCGCCATTTGCCCGACAGCTTCTGCCTGGATGTCTATGGCGACGGCGACCCGGCCTATGTGCAAAAGCTGCGCCAACAGGCGGTCGATCTGGGCGAGCGGGTGCGCTTTCACGGCCATGTGGACGGCGCGGCCAAGACGCGTGCCTTCCTGGCGGCGGATATCTTCGTGCTGCCCAGCCATTCAGAGAATTTCGGCATCGCAATCGCCGAGGCGCTGGCCCATGCCGTGCCGGTCATCACCACCGACGCGACCCCTTGGCAGGATCTCGACCGGCAGGGCTGTGGCCGCTGCATCACGCTGAAAACGGAGGATCTGGCGCAAACCATAGCACTGATGTCCACCGCCGACCTGGCCGCGATGGGGCGACGGGGACGGGAATGGATGCTGCGCGATTTCTGCGCGGAATCGACCGACGCGGCACTTGGGCGGGTCTATGACACCTGCATCCCCCGCCCCCGCAGCGAGCGGCGCGATGCGTGAACGCAACTGGGTCTCGGCCAACCGGACGGCGCGCAAATGGACCCGCGCGGAACTGGCCCTGCGGCTGGCCTGGGGGATGGCCGGACCGCTCTTTCGCTGGAGCCCGCGGATCGCGTGGGGGTGGCGGCGGACGATATTGCGTGCCTTCGGGGCCAAGATCGGGGCGGATGTGCATATCTATCCAAGCGTGCGCATCGCCATGCCCTGGAACCTGGCGCTTGGCGCGCAGTGCGCGGTGGGGGATCGGGCAATCCTGTATGCCCTGGGAAAGATCACCATCGGCCCGCGGGCTACGGTCTCGCAGGGGGTGCATCTGTGCGCCGGAACCCATGACCTTTCCCAGCCCAGCAGGCCCTTGGTGAAATCCACGATCGTCATCGGGGCGGATGCCTGGGTCGCCGCCGACGCCTTTGTCGGGCCCGGCGTCATCGTCGGCGACGGCGCCATCGTCGGCGCCAGGGCCGTGGCGATGAAAGATGTCGAACCCGACAGCGTCGTCGCCGGCAATCCCGCCAGGGTCATCCAGCCCCCCCGCGCATGAGCATCCCGGCCCCCCAGCTCACCCGGGCCCGTGGCAGCGCACGGCCATGGGTCGTGTCGCGCCAACGGGTCCGGTTCTTTTGGCTCTTTGCGCTGATCCTGGGGGCGGCGTTCTCTGCGCCGGTCGTGTCGCTCGGCGCGATTGTCGCGATGTCGCTGATCGGCCTTGTCATGCGCCTGGGCGGGTTGCGCAGCCATCCCTATGTCGGCACGACCGATGTGCTGGTTTTCGTATCGGTGATCTATATGGCCACCGTCGCCGTGTTGTCCTGGGACGGGCGCGCCAGCAACATCATCTTCCTGGCCGAGGCCAAGTTGCCCTTGCTGTTGCTCGCGGCCCTCGCGATGCGCCTGGTCAGCAGATCGGTCGCCCTGTCGCCCGACATTGGCCTTGTCTCCAACGCGGTCCTGATCGTCAATTTCGCCTTTCTGGTCATCGCCAAGGGACAGTTTCGCTATATCGACCAGGTGCCCTCGGGCGGGGTCATCTCGATCTATATGTCGGTCATCTTTGCGATCGTGTTCCTGCTGGATCGAAACCTGATACGGCGCGGCCTTATCCTGGGGTTCATGGTCTGGCTGGGCAGCAGCACCGGCCTTGCGGCCCTTGTCGCGGGGGTCGTTGTGCAACGGTCGTTTTCCAGGGGACGGTTTTCCACCCTCTATGCCCTGCTGGCGCTGGTATTGCTCGTCGTGTTCTCGGTGCTGCTGTATCGCTACACGCTGGATTTTCGCGGTCGCAATATCCTCGACCTGGCCAGTATCGACCGCTTTCAGCTGTCATCCGCGGGGGTTCGCTACATCATGGACACCGTGGATTTGCGCCGGTTCCTGTTCGGCTATGGCACGGGATCGGAACTCGACGGGATATTGGAGAGTTTCTCGACGGACGCCTCTGTCCTGCCCTGGCTGGTGCGGGCGCGTGCGATTGACGGGTTCACGGGGCTGGTGTTTCACAACGATTTCCTGCGGGTATTCGTGAATTTCGGCATGGTCGGATCGGTGCTGGTCTGGGGCACCCTGTTTCGGTTCCTGCGCGCGCCAGAGCTGCGGGCCATGGTGATCGTGGCCTCGATGTTGAACTCGACGATCTACATCAATTCGATCTTCCTGTTTGTGCTGCTGGCCCAGATCATGCCGTCGGACCGGAAACAATGACGCCAAGAGACCGGCACCGTTGCTAAGCGTCGTCATCCTGACCCTTGATGAAGAGCGTCATATCCGCCGCGCGATCGCGTCCGTGGCCGGGCTCGCGGACAGGATTTACGTGGTCGACTCGGGCTCTACGGACAGCACCGTTGCGCTTGCGCGCGCCCACGGGGCGCAGGTGATGAGCCATCCGTTCGTCACCCAGGCCCAGCAATTCAACTGGGCGCTCGACCAGTTGCCCGCAGATACCGACTGGGTGCTGCGCCTGGACGCCGACGAAGTGCTGAGCGATCCGCTGGCGGCACAGATCCGCGCGGGACTGGCGCGCTTTGGCCCAGAGGTAAGCGGCGTCATCGTCTCGCGCCGCATGTGTTTCCTGGGGCGCCCGATCCGTTGGGGGGGGCTATTTCCGGTCCGCATCCTGCGCCTGTTTCGCCATGGCCGGGGCCGCTGCGAAAACCGGTGGATGGACGAACATATCGTGGTCGAGGGACAGATCGAAACCCTGTCCGGGGAAATCCTCGACGACAACCTCAACAGCCTGACCTGGTGGACCGACAAGCACAACAGCTATGCCAGCCGCGAGGTCGTGGACATCCTGAACCGGGAACACGGGATGATCGGGCAGGACAACACCGGCGCCGCCGGCCACGGGCAACAGGCCGCCGGCAAACGCTGGCTCAAGGAGCGCGTCTATGCCCGCCTGCCGGGCGGGATACGGGCACTGGGGTATTTTCTGTATCGCTACGTTTTTCGGCTGGGCTTTCTGGACGGGAAAGAGGGGGCCGCGTTCCACGTGCTTCAGGGGTTCTGGTACCGCTTTCTGGTCGACACGAAACTGCACGAGGTGCGCCACTTCATGGCGACACGGGAGGCCGATGCCAGCACGGCGATCCGCGAGGTGCTGGGGATCACCATTCCCCATCCCGACACCATCCCCCGCCCCGGCGATGCCCCAACGCCCCGCGCCGACCCGGGTTCTGGCCCCGCCCCGCCGGCCACCCCCCCGGGCGGGCCCGCTGAAATGGGAAATTTTCACAAGCAAATACAATGCAGTAACCTGAAAAAGAAAAATCCGGGAACGTTATGAAGATTTCCGTAATCACTGCCGTTCTTAATCGCGAGGCGACTCTTGTCGATGCGATCTGCAGTGTTCAGCGCCAGGTGGATGTGGATGTCGAACACATCATCCAGGACGGCGGATCCACCGATGGAACCCTTGAAATCATCAAGGCTCAGGCAAATGCAACGACCCAGCTTGTCAGCGAACCGGACGCAGGGATCTATGACGCGATCAACCGCGGTATCGCGCGCGCCAGCGGCGCGGTGATCGGGGTGATGCATTCGGACGATTTCTATGCCCATGACGGGGTGCTGGCCCAGGTCGCCGCCGCCCTGGCCGATCCCGCCCTCGACGGGGTCTATGGCGACCTGGACTATGTCTCGGCGCGCGATCCCAACCGGGTCTTGCGCCACTGGCGCGCCGGACCCTATACGCGCGGCCGACTGGCGCGGGGCTGGATGCCGCCGCACCCCACGCTCTATCTGCGCCGCGAGGTGTTCGAGCGCTGGGGCGCCTATGATACCTCTTTCCGCATCTCCGCCGATTACGAGGCGATGCTGCGCTGGCTGTCGCGCGGAGAAATCACGCTGGGCTATATCCCCCGGGTTCTGGTGCGCATGCGCATGGGCGGGGAAAGCAACCGCTCGCTGGGGCGCATCGCGCTGAAAAGCCGCGAGGATCTGCGCGCGCTGCGCCGCAACCGGGTCGGCGGGCTGGGCGCGCTTGCGCTGAAAAACACCTCGAAACTGGGTCAATTCATCTCACGGGACAGGCAGGACACATGACCAAACGTGCATTGATCACCGGCATTACCGGGCAGGACGGGTCCTATCTGGCGGAATTCCTGCTGCAAAAGGGGTATGAGGTGCATGGCATCAAGCGGCGTGCCTCGTTGTTCAACACCCAGCGGATCGACCACATCTATCAAGATCCCCACGACACGAACACGCAACTGAGCCTGCATTACGGCGATCTGACCGACAGCTCCAACCTGACGCGCATCCTGCGCGAGGTGGCCCCCGACGAGGTCTACAACCTGGGCGCCCAGTCCCATGTCGCCGTCAGTTTCGAGGCCCCCGAATATACCGCCGACGTGGACGCCATGGGCACCCTGCGCCTGCTTGAGGCGATCCGCTTTCTGGGGCTGGAAAAGACCACGCGGTTCTACCAGGCCTCGACCTCGGAACTCTACGGGCTGGTACAGGAAACCCCCCAGCGCGAAACCACGCCGTTCCACCCGCGCAGCCCCTACGCGGTGGCGAAGCTCTACGCCTATTGGACCACGGTGAACTACCGCGAGGCTTATGGGATGTATGCCTGCAACGGCATCTTGTTCAATCACGAGAGCCCGCGGCGCGGCGAAACCTTTGTCACCCGCAAGATCACCCGCGGGCTGGCCAATATTGCCCAGGGGATCGAGCAGTGCCTGTTCATGGGCAATATCGACGCGCTGCGCGACTGGGGCCATGCCAGGGATTACGTGCGCATGCAGTGGATGATGCTGCAACAGGACGCGCCCGAGGATTTCGTCATCGCCACCGGCAAACAGTATTCGGTGCGCGAGTTCATCACCTGGGCGGCGGCGGACCTGGGGATCACCCTGCGGTTCCAGGGCGCCGGCCTGGCCGAGACCGGCATCGTCGAGGCCGTACGTGGCGAGGATGCCCCGGCCGTCAAACCCGGCGACGTAATCGTGCGCATCGACCCGCGCTATTTCCGCCCCGCCGAGGTCGAGACCCTGCTGGGCGATCCCACCAAGGCCAAAGAGAAACTGGGCTGGACCCCGCAGATCACCGCCCGCAAGATGTGCGCCGAGATGGTCGCCGAGGATCTGAGGACCGCCCGGCGCCATGCACTGCTGCGCGCGCACGGGCTGGATCTGCCGGTCTGCCATGAGGGGTGAGGCGATGAAGGTGTATCTGGCGGGCCATCGCGGCATGGTCGGCAGCGCGATCGGGCGGCAGTTGCTGGCGCGCGGAGCCCAGGTCATCACCCGCACCCATGCAGAGCTGGACCTGGCCGACCAGGGCGCGGTGCGCAGTTTCATGGTGGCGACGCGGCCCGACGTGGTGATCCTGGCCGCCGCCAAGGTGGGCGGAATTCATGCCAACGCCACCTATCCCGCTGAATTCATTTACGAAAACCTGATGATCGAGGCCAACGTGATCCACCAGGCCTTTGCCGCGGGGGTGCAGCGGCTGCTGTTTCTGGGCTCGTCGTGCATCTATCCCAAAGAGGCGCCCCAGCCGATGACCGAGGATGCGCTGCTGACCGGCCCTCTGGAACCCACGAACGAGCCCTATGCCATCGCCAAGATCGCCGGAATCAAGCTGTGCGAAAGCTATAACCGGCAATATGGCGTGGATTACCGATCGGTGATGCCCACCAACCTGTATGGGCCGGGCGACAATTTCCATCCGCAGAACGCCCATGTCCTGCCCGCCCTGATCCGCCGCTTTCAAGAGGCCGCCGAGAGCGGCGCCGAGACGGTCACGATCTGGGGCAGCGGCACCCCCCGGCGCGAGTTTCTGCATGTCGACGACATGGCCGAGGCCAGCCTTTTCGTGCTGGACCTGGACCGCGACAGCTATGCCGCCAACACCGCCCCGATGCAGAGCCATATCAATGTCGGCACCGGCACGGACATCTCGATCCACGACCTGGCCGGGCTGGTGGCCGGGGTCACAGGCTTTGCCGGGCGCATCCTGTGCGATGCCTCGAAACCCGACGGCACCGCACGCAAACTGATGGATGTTTCGCGCCTGGCGGATATGGGGTGGCGCGCACGCATCCCGCTGGAACAGGGCCTGCGCCAGACCCACGCCTGGTTCATGGCCCATCGCGACACCCTGCGCGGCGAGGCCTGATTTCATGTGCAAGGACCGATCCCGATGATCCATCCCGTCATCCTGTGCGGCGGCGCGGGCACCCGCCTGTGGCCCCTCTCGCGCAAGAGCTACCCCAAGCAATTCGCCCGGCTGACCGGACCCGAGAGCCTGTTTCAGGCCACCGCCCGGCGGCTGGCCGGACCCGGCTTTGCGCCACCCACGGTGATCACCGGGTCGGATTTCCGCTTTATCGTCACCCAGCAACTGGCCGAGGCCGGGGTTGATCCCGGCACCGTGCTGATCGAGCCAGAGGGGCGCAATACCGCCCCCGCCGTGCTGGCCGCCGCCCTGCATATCGCGGCCGACGACCCCGAGGCGCTGTTGCTGATCGCCCCTTCGGACCACGTCATCGCCGATACCGACGCGTTCACCGCCGCGATCGCGCGGGGCACGCAGGCGGCCCGCGACGGCCATCTGGTCACCTTCGGCATACCGCCCGACCGGCCAGAGACCGGCTATGGCTATCTGGAACTGGCAGGCGCGCCCTGCGACGGCCAGGCCACCGCCCTGACGCGCTTTGTCGAGAAACCCGACGCCGCCAGCGCCGCGGCGATGCTGGCGGCGGGCAATTTCCTGTGGAATGCCGGGATTTTCCTGTTCACGGCGCGCGCCGTGCTGGACGCCTTTGCCGCCCATGCGGCCGATCTGGGCGACCCGGTGGGCCGCGCGCTGGCCGGGGCGCGGGCCGATCTGGGCTTTCTGCGCCTCGACCCCGCGGCCTGGTCGCAGGCGCGCGATATCTCGATCGACTATGCCATCATGGAAAAGGCCCGCAACCTGTCGGCCGTGCCCTTTGACGGGGGCTGGTCGGACCTGGGCGGCTGGGATGCGGTGTGGCGCGAACAGGGCCCCGATGCCGAGGGCGTCGCCACCTTTGGCCCGGCCACCGCGATCGGGTGCACCGATACCCTGCTGCGATCCGAGGATGCGGGGCTGGAACTGGTGGGGCTGGGGCTGAACAACATCATGGCCGTGGCGATGCCCGACGCGGTGCTGGTCGCCGACATGTCCCACGCCCAAGAGGTCAAGGCCGTGGTCGCCCGCCTGCAGGCCCAATCCGCCCGCCAGGCCACGCAGCTGCCCCGCGATCACCGCCCCTGGGGCTGGTTCGAAAGCCTGGCCCTGGGCGAGCGGTTCCAGGTCAAGCGCATCGTGGTGAACCCCGGCGCGTCGCTCAGCCTGCAATCGCACCACCACCGCGCCGAACATTGGATCGTGGTGCACGGCACCGCTCGCGTCACCATCGGCCAAGAGGTCACGCTGGTGGCGGAAAACCAGTCGGTCTATGTGCCGCTGGGCACACGCCATCGGCTGGAAAACCCCGGCAAGCTGCCGATGGTGTTGATCGAGGTGCAAACCGGCAGCTATCTGGGCGAGGATGACATCATCCGCCACGACGATGTTTATGCCCGCGACTGACCCCCAAGCCCCGCCAGGAGCGCGCCGATGACCCGCCCCCATGCCGATGTCACGCCCAACAGCTGGGCCTTTCTCAGCGAACCGATGATCGCACCGACCGGGTTTCGCGAATACGACGCGCGCTGGCGCTATCCCCAGCAGATCAACCTGCCCGGCGTGACCGCGCTGGGGCTGGGGCTGGGCACCCAGATGCAGCGCCGGGGGATCCGCCCCGCCATCGCCGTGGGCAACGACTATCGCGACTATTCGCTGGCGATCAAACAGGCGCTGGTCCTGGGGCTGGTGCAGGCGGGCATCACGGTGCACGACATCGGCCCGGCGCTGTCGCCGATGGCCTATTTCAGCCAGTTCCACCTGGATCTGCCCGCCGTGGCCATGGTCACCGCCAGCCATAATCCCAACGGCTGGACCGGGGTCAAGATCGGGTTCGACCGCCCGCTGACCCACGGCCCCGACGAGATGGCAGAGCTGCGCGATATCGTTCTGGGCGGCGCGGGCGAGCCCCGGCCCGGCGGCGGCTGGGCGCAGGTGGACGGGGTGCGCGCGGCCTATATCGACGATCTGGTGGGTGATTTTCGCCTGTCGCGCCCGCTGCGCGTCGTTTGCGCGACGGGCAATGGCACCGCTTCGGCCTTTGCCCCCGAGATATTGGCGCGCATTGGCGCCGAGGTCATACCGCTGCATTGCGATCTGGATTACGACTTTCCCAATTACAATCCCAATCCCGAGGCAATGGAAATGCTGCACGACATGTCCGCCGCCGTCACCGCATCGGGGGCGGATATGGCGCTGGGCTTTGACGGGGATGGCGATCGCTGCGGGGTGGTGGACGACACCGGCACGGAAATATTCGCCGACAAGATGGGGGTGATCCTGGCGCGCGATTACGCGCGGCTTCATCCCGGTGCAAAATTCGTGGCCGATGTGAAATCGACGGGCCTGTTTCAAAGCGACCCGGAATTGCGGCGGCTGGGGGCCACGACCGAATACTGGAAAACCGGCCACAGCCACATGAAACGCCGGGTGCAGGCCACAGGTGCACTGGCCGGGTTCGAGAAATCGGGCCACTACTTTCTGGCCCCCCCAGTCGGGCGCGGCTATGACTGCGGCATGCGCGTGGCGGTCGAGATTTGCAAATTGATGGACCGCCACGCGCATGCGACGCTATCGGGATTGTGTGCCACCCTGCCCCGCACCTGGGCCAGCCCCACAATGTCGCCCCATTGCCCCGACACCCAGAAATACGCGGTCCTGGATCGGCTGGTGCAAAAACTGGCGGACCTTCACGCCGCGGGCGGCACGCTGGGCGGGCGGGCGATCAGCGATCTGGTGACGGTCAACGGCGCGCGGGTGATGCTGGACAACGGCGCCTGGGGGTTGGTGCGCGCCTCGTCCAACACGCCGAACCTGGTGGTGGTCTGCGAAAGCCCGGACAGCGAGGCGGAGTTGCGGGCGATCTTTGCCGATCTGGATGCGGTGATCCGCACCGAACCGGCGGTCGGGGCCTACGACCAGAGCCTGTAAGGCGCGCATCGGCGTAACGATACCGCGCCATCCATCAATAGCGGTCCGAAACCCCGCCGCGATATCCGGCCAATTCGGCGCAACAAAACCCTTGTAAATGAATTATTGCAAAGCCATTCAACCAAGAGTTTAAATCGCCAAAAAATCATTTTCAAACCTGACGCGGCGACTTGTGCTAAGTTTAATTACACTTCATAGACCTCTATCGCAAAAACGTGCAACAGGAGTCGAAATGACCATGGACCTGAGCCAGTATTCGCTGAAAGATCTCAAGCAGCTTCGCAAAGATGTGGATGCGGCCATAACCAGCTATCATGACCGTGAGAAAGCCAAAGCCCGCGCCGTACTTGAAGAAAAGGCAAGAGAGCTTGGGTTTTCGCTGGACGATATTGTCGGCACGAAAACACGCCGCGCCAAGGCGGCTGCGAAATACCGCAACCCCAACAATGCCGCCGAAACCTGGAGCGGTCGCGGACGCCGCCCGAACTGGCTGGAAAAGGCGCTGGCGGGCGGGCTCAAGCTTGAGGATCTGCTGATCAAATAGCGCCGCGCCATGGCCGTCGGCGGGGTGTCGCCTTTAAGCCCCACTCGGCCGACATCCAGACAACCAGTGATTGCACCGCCGCCAGCGCCTCTGTATGACGGATCGCAAGAAGCAGGATTGGACCACGCCCGCAACGTTCGGGGCAGCAACGGGCCCAGTCGCCGCGTCTGGATCAAAGGCTGGGGTGGTTTGAGGCTGTGAGCGGAACACGAAATCGACGTCCGGGCGTCCGCCTGGTGACGATTTGCGCGGGGCTGGGGCTGGCCGTTCTGCCGGGCTGTGCGGGGCAGATGCGCATGCCGGTGACCCAGTCCGGCCAGCAAGAGTTGATCGACCGCAATATCAACATCATTGCCGTCACCAGCGACAATATCCACCAATACCGCCAGGCGCGCTGGACCGATCCCAACGGTCTGGCCGCGCCCAATCCCCCGGCGGACCCGGCGGTATACAGCTATCGCGTGGGCCCCGGCGATCAGCTGCGCGTGCAAACCTGGACAACCCCCGAACGCACCACCGATACCAATGACATAACGCTGGCCGAGGGGCCTGTTGTCGATGGGAACGGGGTGTTCTTTTATCCGTTCGTGGGCGATATCCACGCCTCTGGACGCACGGTTTCGCAGATCCGCGACGAGCTGTCGCAAAAACTGCGCGCCTATATCGCCGATCCCCAGGTCGAGGTCGCGGTCGCGGCGTTCCACGCCCACCAGGCGACGATCACCGGCGCGGTCGGCACCCCCGGCCCGACGGTGCTGACCAATGTGCCGCTGCGCCTGTTGGATCTGGTCAACGCCGCCGGCACCACCCCGGAATCGGACCTTCGCAACGTGGTGATCCGGCGACGCGGCGTCCGGCACAGCGCAAATCTGCGCGCCTTTATCGAAGAGGGGCGGCTGGGCAACAACCCGATCATGATGCCCGGCGACCTGGTCTTTGTCCCGCCTCTGGCCGACAACAAGATTTTCACCTTTGGCGAGATCGGCACCGGCGAAATTCCCCTCGGCCCCGAGCGTAAATCCCTGACCGAGGTGCTGGCGGCCAAGGGCGGTATCGACCGGGTGCGCGCCGATGCCCGTGGCATTTTCGTGTTCCGCCGGACCGGCACCAGCCCCGAGGGGTTCGACGTGTTCCAGTTCGACCTGCGCGATGCCACGGCCTTGATGCTGACCGCCGATTTCGCGATGGCGCCACTGGATATCGTCTTTGTCACCAACGATCCGGTGACGCGGTGGAACGACACGGTGGGCAAGGTGATCTCGCCGCTGTCGGGCGTGGCGCGGGTGGATGCGGTGGCGGACGAGCTCAAGGACTAGGATGAACAGGCTTTTGACCGTGTGCACGGGGAACATCTGCCGGTCGCCCCTGGCCGAGGCCGCGCTGCGCCGGGCCTGTCCGGGGCGCACGGTGTCCTCGGCGGGACTGCACGCGCTGGTGGGCCACGGGATCGACCCCGACAGCGCGGCCGCCGCCGCCACCCTGGGCCTGCCGCTTTCTGCCCACAGCGCCCGCCAGTTGACCGAAGAGATCGCCCGCGAGGCAGACCTGATCCTGGTCATGCAAACCCACCACCGCGATGAAATCATGCACCTTTGGCCACATTTCACCGGCAAGACCTTTCTGCTGGGCCAGTTCGAGGCGGCCAAGGAAATCCCCGACCCCTATCGCCGCGGGGCCGCGCTGCATCTGCGGGCGGCCGAGATGGTCGTGCAAAGCGCCGCCCTCTGGGCGCAAAAGCTGGAGCGCCTGTGATGATCCCCCCCGCCCCCCCGACCGGGCCGCTGTCGTCCGACGCCGACGGCGCCGAGATCAATCTGCTGGAGGTCTTTGCCCAGGTCTTTGCGCGCAAGTGGCTGGTACTGGGCGCGGCACTGGCGGGCGCGGCGCTGGGTGCGGTGGTCGGCCAGTTGCCCCCCGACCAATTCGAGGGCGCCTCGGTCGTGCAGATCGAAAAACGCTCCAGCGGGGTGTCGCTGCCCACCGAGGTGATCGGCGATCTGCTGGCCGGCAGCACAGAGGCCTATTCCTCGCTCGACACCGAGGTGCATGTCATCCGGTCCCGGCTGATCCTGGATCCCGTGGTCCAAGAGCTGGAACTGGACCGCATCGTCCAGCCCGCGCTGGCCCCTGTCGTCGGGGCCTTGATGGTGCGGCGCGATCTTGCGCTGGGCCAGGCGCTGGTGCCGGCCCGATACGCCCGCGCTGGTGAAACGCTGGATCTGGGTCTGCTGGATGTGCCACCCGCGCTGATGGACATGTCCCTGACCCTGACCGTTCTGGACGCCCGGCGCTATCAACTGGCCCTGCCCGACGGGACTGTGGCCGTGGGCCAGCTGGGTGAAACCCTGTCACCCGAACCGGGGCTGCGCGTCAATGTGACCGCGTTCACGGCGGCGCCGGGCCGGGTATTCACCCTGCTGCGAACCGAGAGCTACAGCGCGGTCGAACAATTGCGCAC
Source organism: Paracoccaceae bacterium (assembly GCA_016938875.1). GTDB lineage: Bacteria > Pseudomonadota > Alphaproteobacteria > Rhodobacterales > Rhodobacteraceae > Rhodovulum. Next base: position 119,385 of record JAFGTV010000038.1, on the reverse strand, counting down.
GGGTCTCGTCGTGCGCGAACGCGGCAAGAGCGGGGTGGTCGATTTCACCTATGCCAGCGGCGATCCCAAGCGCAGCCGCGACGTGGTCAACGCGGTCGTCGCCTCTTACCAGGCGCAGAACCTGGCCCGCCGCTCGGCCGAGATAGACCAGAGCGTCGCGTTCATCGAGGGTCAATTGCCCGAGGTGCGCCAGAACATGGACGCCGCCACCGAGGCGCTGGCCAGCTATCGAAAGGACCAGCAAGCCAATGAGCTGAGCTTGGGCACCCAGCAATTGCTGGACCGGGTGGTCGAGGTCGAAACCCAGATCGAAGAGCTGGATTTCAAGAAGGACCAACTGGCCCAGCGGCTGACCCCGAACCATCCCGATTTTCGCGCCCTGCTGGCCGAGCGCGATCGCCTGGCAGAGCGGCTGGCCACCCTGCGCACCGACCTGGGCGAGGTGCCCGAGGCCGAGCAGGAACTGGCACGCCTGACCGAGGCCGTGGAACGTGCCCGCCAGTTGGAACTGCAACTGGTCAACCGCGCCGAGCAGTTGCGCATCCTGCGCGCCAGCACCGTGGGCAACATCCGCGTGCTGGAAGCCGCCGAAACGGCCACGCTGGTGGGGCCGAACCGCGCGCTGCCACTGTTGCTGGGGGCGCTGCTGGGGCTGGTCGGGGCGACGCTGGTCGTGCTGATCGGCAACGCGATGCGCCGCGGGATCGAAGATGCCCGCGCGATCGAGGCCCTGGGCCTGTCGCTGTTCGCCACGCTGTCCAAGGTGCGCGGCCTGCGCGCGGCACGGGCGGGCGATCCGCTTTACGCCCTGGCGCAGAGCGATCCGCGCAGCGTGGCGGTGGAATCCCTGCGCGGGCTGCGCACGGGGTTGCAGTTCTCGTTGTCGGCGGCGGGATCCAACAGCCTCATGATCACCTCTTGCGCGCCCGGGGATGGCAAATCCTTCATCTCCTTGAACCTGGCGATGGTCTGTGGCCAGTCCGAAAGCCGGGTCTTGCTGATCGACGCCGACATGCGCCGGGGCGAGTTGCGCCGCCATTTCGGCCTGGCCAAATCCACCCCCGGCCTGTCGGACCTGCTGTCCGGCAAGGCCCGGCTGGAGGATGTCGTGCGGCACGATCAGGACACGGGGATTGATTTCATCGCCACCGGCGCGTTTCCCCCCAACCCGGCGGAACTGTTGTCCGCCCCCGCCTTTCGCGCGCTGATCGCCGAGGCCAGCGCCGCCTATGACCTGGTGATCGTCGATGCCCCGCCCGCGCTGGCGGTCACCGATCCGGGCATCATCGGTCAGCACACCGCGATGTCACTGCTGGTGGTCAGCCACCTTGTCACCACCCAGGCCGAGATCTTGTCGGCGCAAAAGATGCTTGAACATTCGGGCGTGCGCCTGTCAGGAGTGGTGTTGAACCAACTCGACCAGTCGCGCAGCCGGTATGGGGCGCGGCACGGCTATCAATATGGCGGCTATCAGTACAAATACGACTAGCCCCACCGTCCGCGAAAGGCCCGACATGACCCGCGTCTTCATCACCGGCAGTGCCGGGTTCATCGGCTACCACCTGGCCGATCTGCTGTTGTCCGAGGGGTTTAGCGTCCATGGCTATGACGGGCTGACCGATTACTACGATGTCGCGCTGAAACACCGCCGCCACGCGATGCTGCTGCAACATCCCGACTTTGCCGCGACCGTGGGAATGCTGGAGGATGACGACGCCCTGAGCGGCGCGATCGACACGTTCGAGCCCGACGTGATCGTGCACCTGGCCGCCCAGGCCGGGGTGCGCTATTCGCTGGAGAACCCCCGCGCCTATATCGAGGCCAATATCCTCGGCACCTTCAACGTGATGGAGGCCGCCCGCCGCCACGCGGTCCGCCACCTGCTGATGGCCTCGACCTCGTCGGTTTACGGGGCAAATACCGACATGCCCTTTGCCGAGACCGACAAGGCCGACACCCCGCTGACCATCTATGCCGCCACCAAGAAGGCGAACGAGGCGATGGGCCATTCCTACGCCCATCTTTACGACCTGCCGACCACGATGTTCCGCTTTTTCACGGTCTACGGGCCGTGGGGGCGGCCCGACATGGCGCTTTTTAAATTCACCGATGCGATCCTCGATGGCCGCCCCATCGACATCTACAACCACGGCGACATGTACCGCGACTTTACCTATGTCAGCGACCTGGTGCGCGGCATCCGCCTGTTGATCGACGCCGCCCCCCAGCGCCCCGCCGACGGCTTGGTCCCCGAGGGCGACAGCCTGTCGCCGGTGGCCCCGTTCCGGGTGGTCAATATCGGCAATTCCGACAAGGTGCGGCTGCTGGATTTCATCGACGCGATCGAGGCCGAGATCGGCCGTCCCGCGATCCGCAACCTGATGGACATGCAGCCCGGCGATGTGCCCGCGACCTGGGCCGATGCAACGCTGTTGCAGCAGTTGACCGGGTATCGGCCACAAACCGATTTCCGCCAGGGCGTGGCCGCCTTCGTGGCCTGGTTTCGCGACTATTACGGGAAATAGCGCGCCGCCTCTGCGGCTTGATTTCTGCCCGAAACACACGATTTGAAAGGTTAAAGGGGCTTGCAGCCGCGCTTGACCGGCGGCTAGGCTCGTACCCGAGTGTCCGGCCGACTCTTGCCTGCTGCCGCCCATTTTCCGGGCAACCGTTTGATCGTAAATGTTTTCTGAAGGTAAATCCGTGAGAAATTTCCCCTCACCTCGACGCGCTTCGCGCCGGGCCCTGCTTTGTGTCGCTGCGCTGGCCCTTTTGGCCGCGCCGGCACAGGCGCAATCCATTCCCCGGCCCAGTGCCGTGCAACTGGCCGCACAGAACGCCGATTACCACGCCGAGCGCGCGAAATCGGTGATCGAATTGCAGATCTATCGTGCCGAGCAAACCGCCACCGCACCCGATGGCACCCGGCTGCGGCTGATCTCGCTCAAGCCCTCCAGCAACGACTGGTTCGTGCTGGAGGTCACCCCGCCCGGCGGCCGGACCGCCAGCTATCATCTGGAAAACCCCGACCCGCTGACCCGCCAGGTCGCGCTCAGCCTGGGCCCCACGCCCGCGCTGATGCTGACCCGGGACAATGTGACCCAGACCTGCCGCCCCTGGGCCGAAGAGACCCCCGAACTGGCGCAGGGCCGGGCCGCGGGCATGCCCTTTGTGCCGCTGTGCACCGGGCAGATCTATCTGCGCAACCGCGTCGCGGGCTCGCGCACCAACCTGGAACGCACGGCAGAGTTCCTGCGCGACAACGTGTGGTTCGGGGAATCCCTGGTGGGGCTGGTCAAGGATACGCTGTACAAGGACAAATACCTCGAAAGCGGCGCGCTGATCGAGGGCGCCGATCCCGGCGAGGTCGCCCGCACCCTGGGCCGCGCACAGCTCAGCGATCATCCGGTGATGTATACCACGATGACCTTCGATCTGGTCGGCGCCACCCCCGACCGGATGGAGATGGGCAGCTGGTACGCCGTGAAGGGCGCGCCGGGGATCTATGCCAGCGCGATGCAGCCGCGGATGATCGACCCCGACATCCTCAACCGCAAGGGCGAGACGAATTGGCTGGACGGGATCGAGGGGCGCGCCGATGTCTATCTGGTCGGGTTCGATCTGTCGCGCTTTGACATCGGCTATGAAACCGGAACCGAGCATCCCCGGCTCGACTGGTCCTCGCGCCCCTCGGGCGCCGGGCGCAACTGGCAGATCCCCGGCCCCGATGGCGTCGCCTCTGCCGACCCGCTGGCGCCGCTGGGCATGGTCAATCCCGCCAAGGCGCGCTCTGTCGCGGCCACCTTTACCGGCGGGTTCAAGCGCGACCACGGCGCGTTCCGCTACGGCCCCATGGCCACCTTCAACAACGGTCACCATTACGGGTTCATCGTCCATGGCGCGGTGCTGAGCAAACTTCAGCCCGGTCTCTCGACGCTCTACGTGCTCAACGACGGCACCACCGCGATGAAGACCTGGACCGAGGCCGACAACGCCCTGTTGCCGCGCATCCGCTTTGCCCGCCAGAACGGCGTCGCCATCATCGAGCGCGACCCCGAAACCGGCGTCGGCCTGCCCGGCCCGCTGGTGCGCAACTGGGGCCCCGGCAACTGGTCCGGGTCGGCCGAGGCAGAGCTGCGCACCCTGCGCGCGGGCGCCTGCATGAAACAGGTCAACGCCAGCCCCTTCCTGATCTACGGCTGGTTCTCGACCGCCACGCCCTCGGCCATGGCGCGCACGTTTCAGGCCTATGGCTGCGACTACGCGATGCTGCTGGACATGAACGCGCTGGAGCACACCTACATGGCGCTTTACACCCCCGATCCGGCCGGCGGCATCGACACCCGCCACCTGGTCGCGGGGATGAGCAGGATCGACGCGCGCGAACGCGACGGCACCCGCATTCCCCGCTTTATCGGGTTTTCGGACAACCGCGATTTCTTTTACCTGCTGCGAAAGGAGACCGGGAAATGAAACATGCGCTGCGCCTGCTGGCCGCCGCCTGCCTTTTGCCGCTGGCCGGACTTGCCCCCCGGCCCGCCCCGGCCCAAAGCCTGGCCGAGAACAACGCCCAGCTGTTTCAGGAATTGCGCCAGGTCCGCGGGCTGAGCGGGGCGCAGTTGGAACGCATCCAGATGATCTTTGCCCGCTCGGGCTATATCAGCCAAGGCAATCCCGCGATCACGCGCCACGCGATGACCCGCGCCGAATGCAATGCGCGCGCCGGCGGCAACGCGGCCAGCTATTACGCCGACAAGCGGTTCGAGCGGATCTGCGGCGCGAAATACATGGCGCCGCTTTATGATCCGCGCAGCCAACGCCCCGAGGATGCCACCGCCTGTATCGACCAGTTCGAATATCCCAACATCCCGTGCAGCTATCCCGTGGTCTGGGTCAAGGCCAAGGAAGCCGCCGAGATCTGCGCCGCCGAGGGTAAACGCCTATGCGACGCCCACGAATGGGAAGGCGCCTGTGCCGGCGCGCTGGAGCCGCCCGATTACCGCTTTGACCTGGCGCGCGGGGTCTCGGCCTCGGCTGCGGTGAACCGGATGCGCGCGGCCCATAACGCCAAATATGCCCCCACCAAAAGCTGGAGCTATGGCCCCGCCTTCCGGCGCGGGATCTGTGCCTCGGACAGCGTCAAAAGCCCCGGCTGCAATGGCGGCGGTTTTCGTGGCTGCGGGTCGAACACCTATCCGACGGGGGCGTTCACCGGCTGCACCAGCCCGCTCAAGGTCTATGACCTGAACGGCAATGCGGCCGAGCATATGAACCTGCCGCTCTCGCCCGACCAGATGGCCAGCCGCGGCAGCACCACCCTGGGCGTCACCGAGATGAAAGGGTCATGGTTCATCTGGGACAAATACCAGGCGCATCCCGATTGGTGCCGCTGGCGCGCACCCTATTGGCACGGCGCCCCCGTGATGAGTTCAGCCAGCCACGAAAATTACCACCTCGGCTTTCGGTGCTGTAAGACCGTCGACTAAGGCACGAACGCCCAAGGGTTTTTGCAAACCCCTGGGCGAATTTCGTGCGCGACGCCTGACGTGGTCTGTCAGCGATAGAGCGAGGCCATCAACCGCTCGGGCGCCGGGATCGGCCCCTCGCCGGTCAGGATCGAGGCATAGGCCGGATCGGCCAGCAGATCGGCCAACGCCACCGCGCGACCATTCACAAAGGCCGTCTGGCTGACCAGCCGGACCCCGTGGCTGTAATCGGAATAGAACGCCCCATGCACCGTGCTGAGCGGCTGGATCGGCTGGCCATTGGGCCGATGCCAGCCATAGATCGCCACCCGGCCAGGATTGCGCCGCAGCCGATTGGTCAGCACCAGATCCTTTTTCTGACCGGCGGTCAGCATCCCCTCGCGACCGTGGGTTTGCCCCTCGACCGTGCGGTTATGTTGCAGGAAATAGCTGGTCGAGCTCATCTGCGCGCCGGGGTTCATCGGACGCGGCGCCAAGCGCAGACCGGCCTGGGCATAGATCGCATCGACCATCCGCGTCGTCGGCAGCAGGAACCCGAACCGATCCGCGATCTGGGCCGCCGCGGGCAGGCCCATGGGCACACGGATGAAATCCTTGTCGCTGCCCAGCGCCAGGTAATCGGGCGTCACGCAAACCGTCACATCGGCGCGCTGACCGTTGGCCAACGTCCCCGACACCGTCACAGGGGTCAATTCACGCAGGAAATCGGGCAGGTTGCCGGCCAGCAATTCGCGCGTGATCAGATCATCCCGCGAGGCGCCCTGCAGGGTGCCCATCCGGGACGCCAGCACACTGCCGGTGGCCGCCCCGCGCGGGCGGTTCGGCATACCGCGCGTCAGCTTGGGCGAGCAGCCGGTGGCATTCGTGGCAACGCGCGTCCGGGGCGCGGGGGCCGCGGCAACGCGCGGGCCCTCGGGGGCGACCGCTTGCGGGGCGGGGTCGGGCGTCGGCGCGATCCGGCGCAGCAGGGCCGCGGGGCGCAGTTCGGGACGCGGCGACGCGGCCAGACCCTCGGGACGGGTCGGCGTGGACGGTGCGATGGTGGCGGCGGCCAGCACGACCTCGGCCTGCGGGTCTTGGGAGGCGGGGGTCTGCGGCATCAGGCTGGCCCGGGCGGCAAGGGTTGCGGGGCGCGCAACCGGACGGGCGCGTTCCGCATCCAGCCGGGCCAGGGCCACGGTGCCGGGACGGGCGCGCGGGCGCAACGTGGGGGCCACAGGCGCATCGACCGCCGCCACGGCAAGCGCGGGGCCCGCATCGGCAGCGGGGCGCGGCAGCGGGCGCATCTTCGATGCGGCCCCGACATTGGCCAGCATCGGCGCGGTGGCGGGGGCTGCATCGGCGGTCGGGCGCGGCAGCGGACGCAGGGGGGCGCCGGGGGCGGCCCCCGCATCGGGCGCGGCAACACTCTGCGGACGCGGCGCGGGGCGCAGCAAGGCAAAATCGGCACTGGACGCGGTGACATCCCGGGTCGGGCGATAGGGCGGGACCGGCACGGGCGCACCGGCAAAGACCCGCAGGCCACTGGGCATCTCGGTCCCCGCGGCGGTGGCAGGGAAACGCGTGCTGAGCCGCTGGCCGGCGGCCCGGGCGTGCTGGGCCAGAACGGCATCCAGATCGGCGGTGATCCCAGGCACTGGCAGTTTGGCCAGGGTGACGGGCACGTCACGGCGCACGGCGGCGATGGCGTATGCCCCCTGCGGCGCGGCATCGGCCAACAGGACATCGCCCGCGACAGGCTGCGCCTCGGGGCCCAGCGCTTGCTGCACCTCGGGGCCGTGCCCCTTGGCGACGCCGAACAGGACGGGGGCCAGCACAAAGGCACTGGCCGAGGAAACGGCGGCAATCGCAAGCGCTGCGGCTGCGAGGCGCGTGGGCCGCGTCAAGCGCGCCCCCTTTTGGAAACTGTCTGTGATCATGGATGATTCCCTTATCCCCATAGATGTCCACAGACAAGTTGACCCAATAGCGTTGAGACCCGGTGAACGGGCAAATGGGCGGGAAATCGCCACCGGCTCGGCGGTGGAACGCCCATTTCTAGCCGAAAAGCGCGTTGAACAGCAGGAACATCGCCGCCGACAGCAGCGCCGCGGCGGGCACGGTGATCACCCAGGCGGCGATGATGGTCATGAAATGCGACCGGCGCACCAGCTTGCGGCGGCGGCGCTCTTCCTGGGCGATGCGCTTGGCGGGGGGGCGGCCCAGGCTCTGGCGGCGGGCGCGGTTCTCGGCGTGCCATTCGCGGAAAAAGCCGACACCGAACACCCCGCCCACCGCGATATGGGTCGAACTGACCGGCAATCCCAGCCACGAGGCGACGATCACCGTGATCGCCGCCGACAGCGCCACGCAATAGGCGCGCATCGGGTTCAGCTTGGTGATCTGGCTGCCGACCATGCGGATCAGCTTGGGCCCGAACAGCACCAGCCCGAACGAAATCCCCAGCGCGCCGATCACCATCACCCAGGACGGGATCGCCACCTTGCCCGACACCACGCCGAATTCCTGGGCGTGGACGATGGCCGCCAACGGGCCGACCGCGTTGGCCACATCATTGGCACCATGGGCAAAGGACAACAGCGCCGCCGAGATCACCAGCGGAACCGAGAACAGCACCTTCAGCGACTTGCGCCGGTTCTCAAGCCCCGCCGACTGGCGCCGGATCAGCGGCACCGTGATCGCCCAGCCCGCAAGACCGACCATGGCCCCGATCGCCAGTGCATGCCGCATGTCGATCTCGATGATCTTCTTGAGGCCCTTGAGCGCCAGATAGGTCGCGAACGTCCCCGCCATCAGCCCGATCAGCACCGGCACCCAGCGCCGGGCGGCGGCGATCTTGTCGTCCTGATAAATGATCCGCGCCTTGATAAAGGCCAACATCGCCGCCGCGAACACGCCGCCCAGAACCGGGGAAATCACCCAGCTGGCCGCGATCGCGCCCATCGTCGGCCAGTTCACCGCCGCAAATCCCGCCGCGGCAATGCCCGCCCCCATCACACCGCCCACCACCGAATGGGTGGTCGACACCGGCGCGCCGACCCAAGTGGCGATATTGACCCAGACCGCGGCGGAAAACAGTGCCGCCATCATCGCCCAGGTAAACACCCGCGCATCCGCCACGCTGGCGGGGTCGATGATCCCCTTGGAGATCGTCGAAACCACATCCCCCCCCCGCCAACAGCGCGCCCGCACTTTCGAAAATCGCGGCGATCGCGATGGCCCCCATCATCGACAGCGCATTCGCCCCGACCGCCGGACCCATGTTGTTGGCAACGTCATTGGCCCCGATATTGAGCGCCATATAGGCGCCAAGGGCAGCCGCCGCGATCACGAAAAACGACCCCTGCGCCTGGCCAAATATCAGACCTGCCGCCAAGGTCGCCAGCACGATGAAGGCCAGCGAAATGCCGATCCCCACCAACGGTCGGGACACGTAAAGCGTGGCGTATTCCACCCGGCTGAGCCGGTTGAGATCCTTGTCCAGCGTCTTCCAGTGATAGTCGGCTTTCTGATCGCTCAAACCGTGTCCGCCATGCTTTGTGGGAAAGGGAATCGGGGGCGGGCCTCAGGCCGCCAGTGGACCGGGCAGCGACACCAGCAGCGTGCGCAGGCCCGGCTCATCGACCATGCCCGCGGCCTCTTGCGGGGTGACCCAGCGACGTTGGCGTTCGGCCTGTTCGGGAAAGGTGTCGGCCAGGGTGTCGACCTCGATCGGGAAAACCTTGGTTTCGCAGGTGACCGGCACTCCGCCGCGCAGACGCTTGTCATAGTGATAACTGCCCAGCGCGACCTGCCCGATATGGGCCGGCTTGACGCCCGCCTCTTCCCAGGCCTCGGCCACGGCCGATCCGACGGCGTCCTGGCCACTGACCGGCCAGCCCTTGGGCAGGATCCACCGCCCGGTATCGCGCGAGGTGATCAGCAAGACCTCGATCTGCCCGTCACCGGACCGGCGATAACACAACGCGGCCACCTGAAAGCGGTTGGGGCGACGAAAAAGCGGCTGGATGACCTCGGTCCAGGCCCGGTGCAGGATCCCTGCCATGTGCGTTCCCCTTTTTTCCGCAAGGGGCGTCCTAGCACCGTGTCGCGCGGCACTCAAGCCTGCGGGATTTTCGGGGGTTGCCCGGACTGGAGCCTGCGCCCGGTGGCCGCGTCGAAAAGCTTGGCCTTGGCCATGTCGACCTCAAAGCGGAACAGGCTGCCCGCCGGCTGGGCGTCGGCCGGGCGCACGCGCGCGATCAGGTCCTGGCCATTGATCTGAAACACGATCATCGTGTCCGGGCCGGTCGGTTCGACCACGTCCACCGGCAGATCAAAGGCGAACCGCGCGGGCCCCGGCAATTCACTGCCGGCGGCAAATATCGTCTCGGGGCGCAGGCCCAGGACCACCTTGTGGCCATCGGGCATGTCCAGGTCCGCGCTCTCGGTTTCGGCCAGCGGGAACCGCAGCCCGGCAGGCGCGCCATCGGGCACCATGTAAAGCCCACCATCGCGCTGCAACCGGCCGGGGATCATGTTCATCGGGGGCGAGCCCATGAACCCGGCCACGAACATGTCCACCGGGTTTTCATAGATCGTGGCGGGGTCGGCGAATTGGCGGATATGGCCGTTGTCCATCACCGCGATCCGGCTGGCCAGGGTCATCGCCTCGATCTGGTCATGGGTCACATAGACCACGGTCTTGCCCAGCCGCTGGTGCAGCTTCTTTATCTCGGTGCGCATCTCGATCCTGAGCTTGGCGTCGAGGTTCGACAGCGGCTCGTCGAACAGGAACACCGCGGGCTGGCGCACCAGGGCGCGGCCCATCGCGACCCTCTGGCGTTGCCCGCCCGACAGTTGTCCTGGCTTGCGCTCCAGCAGATGCTCGATCTGCAAAAGCGTCGAAAACTCCTGTAGCGCGGCCTCTTGGTCCGCTTTGGGGATACGCCGGGTCTGCATGCCAAAGGTGATGTTTCCGCGCACCGTCTTGGTCGGATAAAGCGCGTAGGACTGGAACACCATGGCGATGTCCCGGTCGCGCGGCGGCGTGGTGTTGACCATATGCCCGCCGATCGAAATCTCGCCAGAGGTGGCGGTTTCCAGCCCCGCGATCAGGTTCAACAGCGTGGACTTGCCACAACCCGAGGGGCCGACCAGCACCACGAATTCACCCGGCTCGATCTCCAGGTCGATGCCCTTGATGACATCGGTTCCGCCAAAGCTCTTGCGTATCTTGTCCAGCCGGATCCCTGCTGCCATCGCCCTACCCCTTGATCGCCCCGGCCGACAGCCCGCGCACGAAATATGCGCCCGCCACGACATAGACAAATAGCGTGGGCAGGCCCGCGATGATCGCCGCGGCCATGTCCACATTGTATTCCTTGACCCCCGTCGAGGTGTTCACCACGTTGTTCAGCGCCACCGTCACCGGGTTGGAATCCCCCACCGTAAAGGACACGCCGAACAGAAAATCGTTCCAGATCTGGGTGAACTGCCAGATCACCGTCACCACGATCGCCGGCAGGGACATCGGCAGGACGATGCGAAAGAAGATCCCGAAAAACCCCGCCCCGTCCACCTTGGCCGCCTGCACGATCCCGTCCGACACCCCGATAAAGAAGTTACGGAAAAACAGCGTGGTAAACGCCAGCCCATAGACCGTGTGCACCAGGATCAACCCCGGCACCGTCCCCGCCAGCCCCATCACGCCCAGCGTGCGCGCCATCGGCAGCAAGATCACCTGGAACGGGATGAACGCGCCGAACAGGATCAGCGCAAAGATGATGTCGGCCCCGCGAAACCGCCACTTGGTCAGCGCATAGCCGTTCAACGCGCCCAGCGTGGTGGACAAAAACACCGCCGGAACCGCCATCATCACCGAGTTCCAGACATAGGGCTGCAACCCGTCGCAGCGCACCCCGACGCAGGCCCCGCTCCAGGCCTTGTCCCAGGCGTCAAAAGTGATCGCGCGCGGCCAGCTCAGAAAGGTGCCGTTGCGGATCTCCTCCAGCGATTTGACCGAGGTGGAGATCATCACGAAAAGCGGCACGAGGTAGTAAAGGCAAAACACCCCCAGCACCGCGAACAGCACCACCCTGAGCGCCACCGTTCCCGGCCCGCCGCCCCGCACGATCCCGCCGGTGGGATGCCTGCTCATTTTCGCGCCCCCCTGAGTTCGGAGTAAAGATAAGGCACGATGATCGCGCTGACGGTCATCAGCATCATCACCGCGCTGGCCGCCGCGACGCCCAACTCGCTGCGCTGAAACGCAAAGGCGTACATAAAGGTCGCCGGCATATCCGTGGCATAGCCCGGCCCGCCCCCGGTCAGCGCGATCACCAGGTCGAAACTCTTGATCGCCAGATGCGCCAGGATGATGATCGTGGACAGGAATACCGGATGCAGCGAGGGCAGCACGATGCGGGTATAGACCCGCAGCGGCCCCGCCCCGTCGATCGCCGCGGCCTTCAGGATCTCGTCATCGACCGACCGCAACCCCGCCAGGAACAGTGCCATCGCATAGCCTGAACTTTGCCACACGGCGGCGATGACGACGGTGTAGATGGCGTAATCGGAATTCACCAACCAATCAAAGGTGAACCCCTCGAACCCGGCCTGGCGCATCAAACGCTCGATCCCCAGGCCGGGGTTCAGGATCCATTTCCAAACCGTGCCCGTCACGATGAACGACAGCGCCATGGGATAAAGGTAGATCGTGCGGATCACCCCCTCGGCGCGCACCCGCTGGTCCAGCAGGATCGCCAGCAGAATGCCGATCGCCATGCTGATCGAGATGAAAAGCCCCGAAAAGATGAACAGGTTGCGCAGTGCCACATACCAGCGTGGCGTCGCCCAAAGCCGATCATATTGCGCCAGCCCGTTCAGCGTATAGACCGGCATGACCCCCGATTTCGTGAACGAGATATAGATCGTCCACGCGATGAACCCGTAGACGAAGAACAGGCTCAGCGCAAAGAGCGGCGAGACCACGATCAACGGCAGCCGCCGCTCGATCCTTTGTCCGATGGATGTCATGGAAACGCCCCGCTGCATGGCCGGTTGGCAAGCCGGGGGCCACGATCGGCCCCCGGCAGCACCCGTCTTACATCGCGCGCTTCACGGCATCGGCCAGTTGCTGGACCGCGTCCTGGGAACTCATGTCAGAGTTGAAGAACTCCGTCACCAGGTCCAGAAACTCGCCCCGCACCGAGCGCGACACCGCCATCTCGTGCGCCATCGAGGGCACCAGCGTGTCGGCCTCGATCGCCTTGAGCAGGTCCGCATGCGAGAGTTTGGCACAATCGTCGAACGCGTCCAGCGCAACGTCCGTGCGGGCCGGGATCGACCCCTTGGCCAGGTTGAACGTCTTTTGGAATTCGGGCGACATGATCAGGCTGGCCAGCAGCTTTTGCCCCTTGATATTGTCGTCGCCCTTGACCTTGAAGAAGGTGAAGCTGTCAGAGTTCAGCACGAACCCCTGCCCCGGCGTCGGCGCGCAGATGAAATCCTTGCCCGGCACCTTTCCGGCGGCCAGGAACTCGCCCTTGGCCCAGTCGCCCATGATCTGGAACGCCGCCTCGCCACGCATCACCATGCCGGTGGCCAGGTTCCAGTCGCGCCCCGAGAAATTGGGATCGACATAGCCGCGCATCTTGCGCAGCTGGTCAAAGGCGGCAACCATCGTGTCCGAGGTCAGCGCGTCATTGTCCAACTCGACCAGGGCCTTGCGAAAGAAATCCGCGCCCCCCACGCCCAGAACCACATCCTCGAAGATGGTGGCGTCCTGCCAGGGCTGACCGCCATGGGCCAGCGGCGTGATCCCGGCCGCCATCAGCTTGTCGGCGGCGGCGTTGAACTCGTCCCAGGTGGTGGGCATGGCCTCGATCCCGGCCTTGGCCAGCACCTCGGGGTTGGCCCAGATCCAGTCGACCCGGTGGATGTTCACCGGCGCGGCCACATAGTTGCCGTTGTATTTCATGATCGCCGCCAGAGCGGGCGGCAGGACCGCGTCCCAGTCCTCGGCCGTGGCGACGTCCTGAACGTCGTTCAGCGCGCCCTGCTCGGCCCATTCCTGGATACCGGGCCCCTTGAGCTGCACGGCGGTGGGCGGATTGCCCGCCACGACGCGCGCGCGCAGCGCGGTCATCGCGGCATCGCCGCCGCCCCCGGCAATGGGAGAGTCGATCCAGGTACCCCCGGCCGCCTCAAAGCTGTTCTTCAACTCGCCGACCGCCTTGGCCTCGCCGCCCGAGGTCCACCAATGCAAGACCTCGACCGTGGGCTCGGCCCGCGCGGCACCGCCCAGCGCAAGACCCGCAACCGCGACCAGCGGCAGAATCCGGTTTCCATGAAACATTGACCATCCTCCTCTGAAATGCGCAGCCCGAGGGGCCGCTCTTCGCAGGATCCCTCCCCCTCCCCAAGGATCAATCGGGAGTCCCGCGCCACGTCAGCCTAGCATGCGTCAGATGGCCCCCGTTTGACAGGAATCATTTTGCATTTCCGTCGGGCGAAGAATCATACGCGCCCCGATCGGCCCATCCCGTCGGGGCCTTCATCACACCACCTTGTCCCGCGAACGTGGCCCGCGAAACCGAACCGCCGCAGCCTTTCGGGCCGCCCTGCCCGGCGTGGACGGGGCGGGCCGGGGAGACCCTGCGCCCGATGTCCCCAACCACCCCCCCACGCGCGGCCGGCCATCGGCACCGCCGGGCCACATGGCACGACATCGCCCGGGCGCCAAACCCCGGTCTGCCGTACCTGTTTCGTCCTTTACATCCCCGGTTCAAATAAGGGACAACTCACCCCGACAGCACGCCCAATGCCAGCAAGGGACCATCTAAAGTGCCACAAACCCGCCGCCCCGTCGCGTCGCTCTGGATTGGCGAGCACCTGCATTACCTCAACCAGCTTTGCCTGAAATCGCACCTGGTCCACGGGCATCCCGTCACCCTTTATTGCACCCACAAGGTGAGCAATGCGCCCGACGGGGTGGATATCCGCCCGGCCAGCGAAATCATGGACATAGACATGGCCATCGTCGAGGAAACCTCGGCCTCGTTCCTGTCGAACGTGTTTCGTTACAAGATGATCCAAAAGACCGGCGCGATCTGGATCGATTGCGATGCGTTCTGCCACGCCCCCTTCCCCGACGAGTGGGAGTGGATCTTTGCCGGGCACGGCATGCGCGGGGCGCTGAACTGTGGCGTGGTCGGCCTGCCGCAAAGGTGCGATCTGATGGACCAGCTGCTGGATTACTACGACAACCTGCCCGCCTATCCGCCCTGGTGGAACCAGAACCAGCGCAAGAAGATGGACCGGCAAAAGGGCAAGGAGCCGCTGGCCGTGCGCATCTACAAGACGGAGCGCACCGCGTTCGGGCCGCAGGCCTTTACCCATTTCGCCAAGGAAACCGGGGACTACAAACGCGCCATGACCCCGGATGTGCTCTATCCGGTGCCGTTCCAGCTGAACGATATCTTCTTTGACCCGCACGGACGGGTCGAGGGGTGGTTTACCGACGCCACCGTGTCGGTTCACCTTTATACCAACGGGACCAAACCGTGGTGGCGCAAGCACGCCCCATTGCAAGGATCGTACGTCTGGCGCATGTGCCAGCAGGTGGGGATCGACCCCGCAGCAGCCCTGGGATGATCAACCGACAGGAGCCGGCATCGCACAGATGGTGACCCCCCCGACACTGACCCTGTTCTTTATCGTCGAGCCGCCGCAGTACCAGTACATGGCCTGCTATCTGGCGGCGTCGATCCGCCAGCACCTGCCGGCCGAGGTCGAATTGGTCGGCTATTGCCCGCAACACCGCCTGGGCGACCTGGATCCGGCCGTGACCGAAACCCTGCGGCGGATGCGCTGCGAACTGCGTCCGATGCAGACCGAGGGGCGGTTCGATCCCGCCTATCCCCATGGCAACAAGATCCTTGCCTGTCTTGAACCGCGCACGACCGATTTTTCGGGCTTCATGGACTCCGACATCCTGATGATCCGCGACAACCGGATCGAAAACCTGGTCCGGCCGGGGCATGTGTCGGCCTCGGTGGCGGCGTCGATGTACTGGGCGCCGCAGACAATCTGGGATCCGATCTATGCGGCCTTCGGGATGCCCGTCACCCAGCAAAGGGTCATGCTGATGCGCGACAAGCGCAAACCGATGATCCCCTATTACAGCTCGGGTTTCGTGGTGTTTCCCGAACAATACCGCACCCCCGACGGGCAAAGCTTTGCCCAGGTATGGATGCAGACCGCACAGACCATCGAGCAGATCGAGGGGCTGGACAACAAGCGCCCCTACCTGGACCAGATGAGCCTGCCGCTGGCGATCCAGCGTGCCGGGCTGGACTGGAACGAACTGCCCGAGGAACAGCATTTCATCCTGGGCGGCCAATTGCGCGGCCAGCCGTTTCCCCACGAACGGGGCATTTTCACCGTCCATTACCGCAAGTGGGACGTGCTCGCCGAAAACGGCCTGGCCGAACAGGGATATGACGCATTGCGCGATCAGGTCGGAACCCGCCGGGTCAGCTGGGTGCCCAAGCAACCCCTGCCAGCGGGCATTGCGCCGCTGCCCGACCAGGATCAAGCCCGCCACCAGGCCCCCGCACCGACCCAGCCCCCGGCCAAACCCACCGGGCCCGATCCCAGCAAGGGCAATATCGCCGCCGTTACCATGGTGCACGAGGACCATTTCTTTCTGGAGCGTTGGGTGCGCTACTACGCGGCGCAGATCGGCCGCGAAAACCTGTATGTGCTGCGCCACGGGGCGGACCCGGACATCGACCGGATCGCGGCGGGGACGAACATCATCCACCTTCCAAACCCCGAGGACAAAAGCGGCTTTGATGGTCGTCGATGGACGGCCCTGTCCAAATTCGCCAGCGGCCTGACGCTTTATTACAACTGGGTGCTTTGCAACGATGTGGACGAGGTTCTCGCGGTCGATCCCGCCGTTTCCGACAGCCTTTCGGACTATCTGAACGCCAAGTTCAAGGAGGGGCGCGCGCCCCACGCGATTTCCCCTTTCGCCGTGGAAATCGTCCATACGCCCGCCACCGAAAAGGCGCCGATCACACAAGACGCCCCGATCCTGTCGGTGCGGCGGAATTTCCGGCTGAACTCCAATTACGCCAAACCCTGCGTGATACGCGGGCGCATCGGGTTTTCGGTTGGCGGGCACGGCTCGAACCTGCGCCGGGTTCCGCTGGACCCGCATCTCTACCTGTTCCACCTGCGCTATGTGGATCACGAACTGTCCCGCCAGCGGCTGGAAAAACGCCGCAAATGGATGGAACTGAAAAACGGCCCCGTCGCGCAAACCGGCCGCAAAAAGGCAACCTGGGATCAGGGCGACGAGGTATTCAACAGCCTGAGCCAACTTGAACCTGTGGCCACGACGATGGAGTTCCCCGATTTTCGCAAGGCCATGATCGAGGGGCGGACCCAGGCCGCCTCGACCGGCAACTGGTTTTTCAGGAACATGCGCAGCAAGGAACTCTACCACCTGCCCGAGCGGTTCACGACGCTGTTCTGATCGGTCTCAGGCCAGCGCGGCGAAAATCTCGGCCAGGATACGGGCCCCGTAATCGGCGTTCTTGTGCACCGCGTCCTCCCCCTCAACGCCGTATCGGGCATCGGTGTAAAACCCATCGACGACCGTATCCAGAGGCTGCGCAATAAAGGTCATGTCATCCTGCGCCAGGATTTCCCGGGTGATATCCCACAACAGCGCGACATGGTCGTGACTGGCCCCGCGCGCGATCTGGTATTGTCGCGGCTTTTTGCTTTTCCCGTCGGTTTCCAGCGAAATCATGTTCATCAACACGCGGGTCTTGCCATCGCGGGCCATGTTGCAGGCCATCTGATAGGTCGTGTGTTGCAGGAAATGTTCGGCCAGAACCAGCCCCATATAGGGCGGCGTCAGGTGGCGGGTGGGATGGGCCAGACAGTGCAGCAGATCGGGCAGGACCGCGCCCGGCCGGATGCGCGCGCCGACAAAGACCACCGCATCGTAATCCGCCGGATCAAGCCGCGTCAGCCCCTGGCCGCCAAAGCGCGCGAATGCCTCTGCCGTTCGCGCATCGTCGGGCACGATCTGCCCGTCGCGCCACGAGATATTGCGAAAACGATTGCCCGGCGTGCCCCAGAACGAAACCTCAACCCCATCGGGCACCGCGACCTGCGCCAGCCCGTTTTTCAAAGCGGCCAGGTGGCTGTCGCCAAACAACATGACACGCATGGTCAGGCCCCCTTTGCGTTTTGTTCTGGCTGGAACGCGGCAAGCATTTCCTCGTCGCACTGCGCGTCATCATCCTCGGGGGCGAGATCGTCATCGTCGGTTTGCGCCCCAGCCATCGCCCCGGCCATCGCGGGCACCGGCGCCTCGACCGGGCGCCCGTTGCCGACCGCCAGATCGTGGAAAAAACAGCGCATGACGTGATCCACCCCCTCGGGGCGGATGCTGCGTTTGTTCGCGGCGTAGAACCGCCCCTCGAAAACCGGGTTGGTGATGATTTCGTAGGATGGGAAATAGTCAATGAAATCGGAACTTTCCGCGATTGCCCCCGCCGCGGCCCGCAGCACCGATTTGGAATACGAGGTCGCGTTCAGAACGTGCTGGCCGGTGGCGCTTGCCGTCAGGGGAACGGGCGAAACGGTCAACAGGATGTGCAGATTGGGGTTGGTCTTGCGCAGGCTGGCAATGGCGCGGTTCAACTCGCGCACCACTTCGGAATAGTTCATGTTGTGGAATTCGTGGATTTCGGGATCAAAGGTGCCCGCGACGGTGCCCGGGCACATCGCGTATTCGATCCCGGTCTCCTTTTCGCGCCAGCATTCCGTCAGGCCCAGTGTGAAAATCAGCACATCGGCCTTGCGCACCGCATCCATGATCGCCGCCAGGGTCGAGCGGCGCGAGGCGCGCGCCTCTTCGATCGACAGGAAGCCGTCCATTTCCACGGTGGGACGGAACGGGTCGAAAATGCCGCCCTCGGTCTGCCAGAACATATCCGGGCACTTGTCGGGGGCATGCGCCCAGCGCACCCACTGGTTCAGCATGCGCGTGGTATAGATGTTCCCCGTCCGAAAGCTGAACAGCCCGTATTGATAGGCCTTTTGCAACTCGACCGACCCGGGTGCCGGTTCCGCATCGTACCAGCCATAGCCGCGCTCGCGCAGCGCCCGCCCGATATGTTGGGCGAAACACGACCCCGCGGTGATGATGCAGGACTGCTCGGAGATGTCGAATTTCGGTTGCCAAAGCCCGCGAATGTCCTGCGCTGGCAGGTCGGCCACGGCGGTGCGCCAAAAGGCCGAAGCGGGGAGACTCTCATAAGGATTATCTGTCATGCTCACGACATTGACTGGATCACGTGCATCTCTTCTAGCAGCCCCCGACGGAAAAGACGAGAAAGGCACAGCCTGCAAACCGCCCTGCGTCCGGCGGTTGAGTTAACAGGTCGAATACGGCACAAACCGTTCGTAAAGAAGAAAAAGACAGGACGGTGGGACGTGGGGATCAGCATCAACATTGCCATTCAGTTGGCACGCATCGCGCCGCTTGTGTCGGGATGCGGCACCGGCATCATGCTGGGCCGCCAAAAGATGCATTTCCGCCCCGCCGACTGGACCCCCCGCCTGATCGAGGAACTGGCCAAACTGGGCATCGAGGCAACCAAGCAGGACCTGTTCCAGGCCGACGGCTTTTGTGAAAACTATCTGAAAACCATTGGCTGGCCTGCGCTGGAAAGCCTCGATTTTTCCGACATCGAGGGGGCCGAATACGTCCACGACCTGAGCGAACCGGTCGGCGCGGATCTCAAGGCCCGCTTCGACCTGGTCTATGACGGCGGAACGACCGAGCATGTCTTTGATATTGCACAAAGCTTCCGAAACGTCGACGCGATGTTGAAGGACGACGGCATTTTCGTGTCTTGTGTCGGCACGGACGGCTGGTTCGGCCATGGGTTTTATCAGATCGGGCCGGACGTGCCCTGGCGCTATTGGGTGGCCAGCCTTGGCTACCGCATGCTGGGCTGCTGGACCTTTTCGCGCAAGGGGCGTGAACTGCCCCGCCAGATCGAGGATCCGACCCACAGCGCGCGCGGCGCCGAACACCGCTACAAGGAACCGCAGTTCATCTTTTACGTGGTGCAGAAACAGCCCCGCGATACGCCGCCCAAACAGGTCATCCAAAGCCACTATATCAACTACTGAGCAGCCGCCTGCGGTCGACGGCGCAGCACGGCCATCGCGCCGCGCCCCGGTCCGAAATCGTGGAACTCGACCGGCGCGGCCACTTCGCCGATCATCTGCAACTCTTCCAGCCGCTGGCGGACCGGCTCTGCCTCGGGGTGTTGGATCAGGATCACGCCGTCCTCGGCCAATGCACCGATGGCCGCGCCGTAGGCCTTCAGGAAATTCGGGTCCACCCCGTTGAAATGCAGCAAATCGCAGCGAAAGCGCCGCTTGGCGCGCCGGAACCCTGCCAGCGCGCGCGCGGGCCGACCCGTCAGAAAGGTCACCTCGTCGGGAAATTCGGATCCGAACCACGCGATCGCCGCGGGCGTGTAGACTTCGACCGGGGCCGAGTTCGCAACCATCCGCATGCAGGCATCCACCGCCACGATCCGCGCCTGCGGGGCCAGAGTTTTCTGAAGCAGCAGCATGTGGCCGGCATCGACGCCGACCTGGATCACCGATTTCGTGCCCGCCAGATACGAGGCCACCCGCCTGCGCAGCGCATCGGTCCGTGTCATCAGCGGGCTTGTGATCAATGGATCGCGCTGCTTGTGGCGATAAAACCCGTTGCCGTTGAACACCGGCGCATGGTTCGCGGCCTCCAGCGACCTGACCAGCGCGGTATTCAACGCCTTGATTTGCCGGGCCCAGCCGTCCTTTGACACCACGCCCTGCCAGGCCATCTGATGGGCGTCGGCACTCAGCCGTGCGGGATCGGGGCCCTGCGCCTCGGCGTCGATCGCCCCCAGGTCGGGTTGAACCACGGCGCGCATCTGCTGGCGCAACGTGGCGGCGCGCTCTGCCAGTTCCTGACGGGTCAGCACGTTTTCCCCGGCCACCTGCTGGGTATTGTAGCTGTAGGTCGCCGTGCCCCATTTCTGTTCGGCATAAATCTTGTCAGGGCCGCGATAGACATTCTCCGGGTCCGAATGGTGCCACGGGATGAAATAATGCGAGGGGAAGATCGTCAGTTTTTCGTCGCCCCATTCCCGGATCACCGACATCAGGAACTGGTTGCCGGTCGAGTGGAACGGTTTGCGCAAATCCCATGGGTCAAGCTTTGACAGCCGCTCGATCACCTCGCCCAGCAGCGGGTTGCCCGGGTCCGAGGCCAGAAAGGGGGACACCCCGCGACCTTCTTCCTGCGCGCGGTCATAGACGGTATAGGCGCGCTTGCGGGTCAGCAACTCATCCACGGGATGCAGGCACACCGCATCGGCATCCGCCATGAAGCCACCGAATTGATAGAGGATCTCATAGCGCATGAGATCCTGCACACCGGCATATTCGCCCCGCCAAAGGTATTCATTGATCAACCGCCGGGTGCGAAAGGGGAATTCCCGCAGAAACCGGTTGTCATAGACACGATAGTCCCATTTGGGATGCTTTTCCGGCCACGTCCTCATCCATTGTTCGGGGGCCGGTTTGGGACCGATCCAGATATGGCCCATGATCTTGGGGATACGAACTGCCACGCGCAAAGCCTCATGCCTCAATGGTTTTTCCGGACCACCATAGGCACGGCGAGTGCGGCAGGAAAAGACCTATCAGGCCCGGGAAACGCCCCCGCGATCCGCCCCCCCCCCGGCACCGGGCGCCGGAACCCGTTGGCGATACCGCGCAAGGGGACCAGGGGCATCACCCATCGGACGGATCGGGCACCGCAACGGCGCGTTCGCGCACGATCTGCCCGGCCAGCCGGTCGATATCGCCCACCTGGTTCAGTTCAACGATCGACAGCCCCAGCCGCAGGCGCACCCGCCCCTCGCCCAGGGGTTGGATCTGCGGCGCCTCCGGCCACGCCGACAGGTCATAGACCTGGTCGCGCGACCATTTCTTGATGAGGGTGACGCCACCATAGGCCACGCGGAACGTGACGCCCCCCGACCCCGGCTCGATCCGGTTCACACCGGCCCCCACGATGACCTCGTCATCGCCATGGCCCAGCACAACGGTGTTTCGCCCCGGCCCCGTATCAATGAACGAGGCCCCGTCGCCATCCTGGATCAGATCGTTGCCGTGGCCCCCGTAAATGCGGTTATTGCCGCGCCGCCCGTGGATCACATCGTCGCCCGTGCCCCCGTCCAGAACATCGTTTCCCGGCCCGCCAGACAAGATGTCGTTGCCAGCCCCGCCGTAAAAGAAGTGGCGGCTGTTGGGCAAGGTCGCCTTGGCGATCAGTTGATCGTCCCCTGCCCCGCCATGGAAGGTCGCCCCGCCATATTTCGGGCCCAGCATGATGTCATCGCCATTGCTGCCGGTCACATCCACCACGACCCGTTCAGTCGTTTCGAACTCGATCGGGCTGTCGGGATGGGCCACGATGCGCAGCGTCTTGCCCGAGGTGCCGTCGGCCTCCTTGCGGGCCACCACGGTCGCCACGCGGATCTTTTCGACATTCGCCGGGCAGTGCAGAACATAGTCATCCGGCCCGGCCATATACCAAAGCGTATCGGTGCCGCCGTCCTTTTCCTCTTGGATCTTTTCGGCATCCTTGCCGTAGGCCCAGTATTGGTTGTCGCCACCGCCACCGGCCAGCACCACGCTGCCATCGACGGCCATCATCGCGTTGACGCCATTGGCCGGGTTTTCGAACCCGCGCAGGTCCAGCCCAAGCTCCAGGGCGTTTTTCACCAGTTCGGCGCGCAGGAACTCGATCGGGGCGCTGTCGATCAGGTTCTCGGTCTCGCCGGGGTCGTTTTCGATGTCGTAAACATGCTCTTCGCCGTTCGGATAGCGAAAGTAGCGAAGATGCCGGTAGCCCTCGGCAGAGGGGCGCACCGACAGTGTGCCAAAGACACTGGTGACGGGCGATTTGCTGTCATCGAAACTGCCAAAGGCCGGATCGATCAGCGGCAGCAGGCTTTGCCCGCTGGTCCAGTCGGGGCGGGGCGGCAAACCGGCCAGTTGCATGATGGTTTTGGGCACATTGTGCAGCGACACCGGCAGCTCGATCGTGCGCCCCTGCTGCATGCTGGCATGCCACAGGCCCAGCGGAATATGCGCCGCGCTGTCCCATTGGCTCATCTTGTGAAAGCTGTCGTGATTGCCCAGGTTGAACCCGTTGTCCGACAGAAAGATCACCGTGGTATTGTCCGCGAAAGGCGACGCCCGCAAGGCATCTAGGAACCGGCCGATTTCGTGATCCACATGGGAAATCGCGGCGAAATAGGCGCGCACCACCTGGCGCCACGCCTCGTCCCCGGCCTTTTCCGGTGTCCAGCGGCCATTGGCGATATAGGCCGCCTCGTAGACGGCGAATCCCGGTTGCGGACCGTGATAATCCTGCTCGGCGGCAATCGAAGGCCAGCGTATCTTTTCGGGGTCGTATTTCTGATAGAACCGGTCGGGGCAATCCAGGTTGTAATGCGGATGCTTGAAGCCGAGCTGGATCAGGTGCCGCCGCGACGGATCGGCCGTTTGCAGCAGGTCGATCGCATTCTGCGCCACCCGAAAGTCATAGAACCGGTCGTCCTGGCTGCCATCGTCATCGGGGTGGTTGATCCCGCGGATCCCCGGACCGCGCCCCAGATAATCCTTGACCCCGGTGCGCTCGCCCTGATCGGTGGCGCGCCGGTCTTCGTGAAAGAGGATGCGCTTATAGGCGGCGGGCATCGGGCGATAGTTCGAATCCACCTTGCCCGTGGTAAAGGTATAAAACCCTGCCCGGCGCAGATCGTAGGCCCAGGCGCGCTCGGGCGGAAAGATGTCGCGCCAGAACCGGTTGAGATCGACCAGCCCGGTGCGAAACGGCGGCAACCCCGTGGCCAGCTCTGCCCGGCAGGGCGCGCAGAGCGGCACCGTCGCATAGGCATTGGAAAACCGCACACCCGCGCCCAGCAGACGGTCCAGGTTCGGCGTCTGGATCGTCACGCCGAACGTATCGCGCCAGGTGAAGACATCGATCATGTCATCCACCCAGATCACGCAGATATTGCCACCCGCAACAGTTTCCGGGGTAAAGGCCATCGTCTCAGTATTCCCAGAGGAAATAGCGCCTCAGCGCGAGGTCCAGCGCCGCGTCCGCGTCACAACGCGGCAACAAAAGCGTGTGGTCGGGCCAGAACATCACATCCAGAACGACACTGTCGCCCAGCGTCTTTTTCAGCCCCCGCCGGTCGCTGCGACAGCCGATGAACAGATCGCCCCGGCAGCGCATCCCCGGATCGGCCCCCTGGACCGTTACCGCAGGCGCCAGGTTTTCGGCCACGGCCAGTTGATCGCCCGACAAGGTGACGATCAACATGCGCGGCCCGCTGCCGCCCGACACGACCGGTGCGGTCATTTCGATCGCCCCGCGCGTATCCTTGACGGTCAAAAACGCGCCGCCATCCGAAAGAAACAGGTAATTGGCGGTCTTGGCGTCGCCACCGCCAAAGCCGGTGTTCACGGTCAACAGGGTTCGGGCCTCTGCGCCATCCGAGGGCTGATAGACGACCGCCATGGTAAAGCGGGCGGCATTTTCAGTGGCCCCGCGCACCACCAGGCCGCAATTGACCTCGGCCTTGCAGCGCAACCCGACGCGCGCGCCGACACGGGTCAGCCGCCCGTTGCCGGTGTTGGGCTCGGACGGCTCGGCATGGCGCGCATCGGCGTTCCAGCCGGTGATCGCGTCCTCGGGCCCAAGGGTGAACCGATCCTCTTGCCCCTCCAGCCAGAATGCCGAGGTGCCCGCGATCGCATCGCGCAAGTCCGCCCGTGCCGCGCCCAGCACAGCACCATTGGGCAGATCCTCTTGCACCTCAAGCATCGTTCGCCCCTTGGGTCACCGGCAAGAGGCTGGGCAGCGCCCAACGGTGCAGGCCACGCCCGGTTTCGCCGGTCATGCACCATTCATCGCGCACCGCACCGCAATTGGCCGGATAGGCGCCAGGCCGCGGTGCGGCGCCATAGGCATAGGCCAGGTGCAGATCGTCCCCCTCGGGGGCCTTGTCGCAGGTGATCAACAGCGCCTGCGGGTCGTCGGGATCGACCCGGACAGAGGCGATCGTCGCCCCGTTGCCCCCCCCGATCAGCCGGAACCCGGCCGCGTCCCCGGCCCCCAGCGGATCGTTCGCATCGATCACCAGGTCGCTCATGGCCTGGGCGGTGACACGGATCAGCCTTGGGTCGGCCTGGCTTTGTTCGGCCAGAAAGAAGGTCGGACAGCGCCACGGGTCATCGGACGACACGGCCGCCGCGGTCATCTGCGCCATTTCGCGGCGCGCGGCATCGGTCGGACGGTCATAGTCGTCATGGGCAAACATATAGCCCGGCGCGGCATAAACGAACCGATGGTCGCCATGGTTCCACGCCAGTTCCCACTGCCCCTCGATCGCGGCGGCGGTCGTGATCTCGGACGAGCCGCTCTCGAACCGGGCGACGAACAACGGATCGTCAAAGCCCAGCGTGCCCAGTTCCTGCTTGGCGCGGGTCATCAGTGCAAGAATGCCATCGCGGTACTGCGCCGCCGATCCCGACATATCCTCCAGCGCAAAGTCGATGGTGATGCACAGCAGCTTGGGTTTCTTGCCCAGACGGGCCGCGGCCAGGGCTAGATTGCCCGCCGCCGCGATCATGTTGTCAAACGCCACGCTTTGCGCCAGGTCGCCCGCCGTGGCCGATCCGTCGGTTTCGACCCGGACGCAAAAAAGCGGCAGCGCCTGGTATTTGTCCATCTGCCAGCCCAGCAACACCTCGGCGACCAGCGCGTCATGGGTCATCTCGCGCAGCTGTTCCAGCGAATCGGTGACTGCGGCGCGTTCGACCCCTGCGTGACCCACCGCGCCGATGTCGTCGGCAGGGGCCAGAACGTGCTGGGGAAAGGCGCATCTCGTCGGTTCGGCAAGCGCGGCGCGCGGCCCCCCGATCCCGAGAATTCCATAAAGCGGGCCGGGCGCATCGGCCAGGATATGTCCGCCATCCAGCAGGCGGCGATACCCGCGCACGCCCTGCCGTCCCGGCAGATGGGCGGTGAAATGCAACCAATCGCCCTCAACCCGCAGATCCCAGGCGTCGATCCCTTCGAGATGCTCGTGCGGATCGGCGCGCCGCGGCGCCACACCGGGCGCCGTCATCGCCGCCGGTTGCGCCCGAGCGGCCGGGTTCAGGCGCATCGCGATATCCGAGATCACCTTGTCCGACAGGCGCATCACCAGCCCGGTAGAGTCGTAGCGGATCACATCGCCATTGGCCGCGCGCACCAAAACCCCGTGACCGGGCGCCGTTACCGGATCGGATGTCAGCTCGGATGTCGGTTTTTTCTTTTTTGACACCACGTCAGCATGCCCCGTGCTCTTGATCGGGCCTCGGGCCCGTCGGCAGGCCCTGGCGCTCTTGCCGTCACGCTAAACGATCGGATAGCGCTCCACCAGTTGAAACCTGTGCCAATTGCCACGGGCACGGGGCGGTGCCATCCCGGATCACCCCCCCTTGGCCGGCCTGGCTTGCCCCGCCCTTTCGCATCCCATTGCGACGGCGCCGCGGCGGCGTGGCAACGGGGAAAATCCACGGCCCCTTGCGCGCCCCAAAGGGGTGACATCCCGGCAAGGGGGCTGCTATCACGGCGCAGGTCGCCAGGGCCGGTGGCATGCCAGATGGGGACGAAAGGACCATGACCGAAACCGATCTGATCCTGCCCCCGACATGCAGCCTGTCCCAGGCCGCGCCGACCCGCGCGTTTCGGGTGGTCAGCGAAAAGGCCGCGCTCTGGTTCGAGCCGCGCAACGATGTCCTGCTGGTCTCGTTCGACAACCTGGCCTCTGTGGACCGCCCCTATCCGCGCGCACCCTGGCTGCATCGGCAAGCCGGCGAATTGGGCTATTCGCAACTGGGCGTGCAAAGCATGGAAAAGGACTGGTTTCGCCACGACACCGCCCCGGCGATGATCCGCGGCTTGCAGCAACAGGGCTTTTTCCAGGGGTTTTCGACTGTCGTCTTTGTCGGGGCGTCGATGGGCGGGTTCGCCGCGATCAACTTTGGCCCCCTGGTGCATGGGGCGCGGGTGCTGGCGCTGTCACCGCAATCGACCATGAACACCACCATCGCACCGTTTGAACGACGTTTTACCTGGGCCGTTCGCAACAGCGACTGGCACCAGCCCGCCTTTCTGGACGCGGCCGCCGCCGTGCCGTTCGTTCCGGCCCTGACGGTTGTCTACGACCCCTTTGTCCCCGAGGACAAACAACATGCCAGCCGCCTGTCGGGCGCGAATGTGCAGATGATCCGCCTGGGCCATGCCACCCACGAGGCGGTGCGCGTCATCATCAAGAGCGGCGCGTTGAACCCGATGCTTTCGGAATTCGTCCAGACCGGCCAGTTGGGCCCCGATTTCTGGCGCCACATGCGCCGCCGCCGCACGGTGCGAAAATGGGGCCGTTCATTCATGGACGCGCTGATCAGGTCCAACCATCCCCGCCTGACACTGCGCGCGGCAGAGGCGCTGTTGCGGCAGGAAAACTACCTTTTTGCCCATCGCGCCCGCGAGATCGTCCTGCAAAAACACCCCGAACTGGGCGACACCGCCGTCTAGGGCCTGTCGTATTGCAGCGATCCGCTGCCGTCGCGCTCGGGCGTTTCGGCAAAGCCATGGGTCGCCAGGACCGGCCCATAGGCGGCGCGCATCGCATCCAGGCTCTGGGCCGTGTCGAACGGAATGACCACCCGCCGCACGGTGGACAGATCCGCCGCCGCCAGAACCTGTGGCGGCACATCGCGCGGGGTGGCGAGCCGCAGCCCGTCGGGCCGGAAATCCCGCAGGCAGGCCGCCAGGCCCGACGCCTGCCCCGGCGCATCGTCCTCGAACACCAGCGGACCGTCGCTGAACCGCAACCTTGCGGTATCGTCCAGGCCGTTCCGCTGGGCCACCTGCTTGCCCAGCCGGATCAAGTCCCGCCGGTTGTCCTGCGCCATCAACGTCAGGTCCGGCAGATCGCGCCTGACCTTGATCGGGATGAACCCGATCCCCGTTCCCAGCTCCAGCACGCGCGAACACCCCTCAAGGAACCCCTTGATGTTGCGCGCATTGCGTCGGTCGAAACGCCCCGCCAGCACGGTCGCCAGCGCCTCGGGCGTGAACACGCGCGGATCGGCGGGCAACGCGATCTCGTGGTTGCTGGCCCATTCCAGCTCGATCTCGGCGGAGCAGTCGATTTTCCCCGCGACATAGGCCGACCCATCCTCGTCCCCCCAGCCCTCGACGGGGGGATTGCGCCGCTCGGTCCTGGGCCTGGCGGCGGCTTTCTTTTCGACCTTGCTCATGAGGTTCGCGATCTTGGCGGGGTCGCGCGCCTGGGGCGGTTTCGCCTCGACCTGGGTGATCGGAACCTTGCTGGCCGCGATCAGGCTGTCCTTGAGCTGCTGGTAGGCGTCGGTCTGCTTGTACGCGCGCAGCCGCGCCTCGATGCGTTCCAGTGCGCCGTGGTGCAGCCGCGCCAGCACCTCATCGCGCAGCAAGGCCGCCATGATCTGGGCCCTTCTGGGCGCGTGGCGCAGGATATTGCGGTCCTCGACCTCGTTGCGGTCCTGCAATGCCCAGTAGTCGGCGTTGTACTTGTCCGCCTTGTTGTTCACGTTGCCGCGGAATTTGCGAACCGCATACGAGTCCACCGACTTGACCGCATAGTGGTTCATCTGCGCCCAGTCATAGCCCAGCGTGCGCCGGATCGACCGCCAGCCGCGGAACTTGAAATAATCCTCCATCGGCAGGCCGGACCCGTTCAGCCACTGCACCGTCTCGGGGAAACCGTCCTCGAGGTGCTTGTTCTTGATCGACGGGCGGTGGATGCCGAGCTTCCAGTATTCGGGGTCGAACTTGAACAGCGTCTTGACCCCCCATCCCTTGTTCCAAAGCGGGGGCGCCGCATAGAGATACTGTTCGGTGACAGGATCACGCGACCACTCGACCACGCCACCGGATCCAAAGATCCGCCAGGTGATGATGATGCCATTGGCACCGCGCGCCACCGCATCGCCGATCATCCCGTCCAGCGTGCCCGACGGATGGTTGATCGACAGGAATTCATCCGCATCGAACACCATGACCCAATCGGCCTGCTGCACCAGCGGTTCGACCTGGGCATGTTTGATCGCCGAGGGCTGCGGCTTGATCCCCTGAGGGATCTCGTTGGGCCGATGAAAGGCCAGGCCCAGGTCTTCGAGCCGCTGCAACATCTCGACCGTGCCATCCGAACAGTCGTTGGTATAGACGAGGATATCGGTGAACCCGACCGCCAGGTGATGCGCAACCCATTCCAGCAGGAACGGCGCCTCGTCCTTCATCATTGATACCGCCATGATCGTTCCATGGGGGCTTTTGCGGTGGCGCAATTCGTCAAGAATGTCGGTTTTTGCTGGCATGTCCCGTCCGGTTTCAGGGCTGCGCGTGCCCGTTGGCCCGTTATACTGCGCCGGCCTGGAATGCGCCATCGTGTCCGGGCCTCATGCCATCAACAGGTCCGGCCGGAGCGTGGCCTGCACCACCGCGCGCAGATCCTCGGCACGGGTATAGGGAAAGGCCTGGGCGATCATCGCCTCGGCCTCTTGCGTGGTCACCGCGCCCTCGGCAAATTCCGGGTGCACCTTGGCCGAGTTCCTGGCAACGACATCCACCACGCCCCCCGACCGGTGAATGACCTGGTCATAGCCGTTGGTGTTGTTCGTCGTGTGCCGGGTGTAGTGATAGGCCGGAAAGGTCGGATCGGCGTAAACCGGATTGCGCTGCCCATAGGCCCGATGCTGGATCTGAAAGGGGGTGCGGGTGTCGGCGGGCTCCTTGACGAGGGCCAGGCCGATCGCGATCGCGTGCCGGTTGAAGGCCCGGTGCCGCGCGGCATTGCCATCGGTGAACCCCAGCACACCGGTCGGAAATGTGATCATCGTGCTGGGGCGCAATCCCAGTGCCGCGGCGCGCAGCCGCGCGATATACTCAACGCAAAGCGCATCGTCGTCGTCGATCCGAAAATGCACCGCCGGATCGGTCCGGTCGTTGCTGGCCTCGACCATCACCGATTTCAGCGCGCGCCCGATATTCGTATCGCTGGTGCGCACGATGCGGACGTTTTGCATCCCTTCGACCGCCGCATCCAGCCGCGCGTGATAGATATCCGGCATCGCGTTCGACGTGGTTACGACGAACTGGAACCCCTGATCCGTCTGCGCGCGAATGGACGGCAGCATCAGGTTCTCAAACAGGTGAAAGCGCACCGCCATACGCTCGGCATTCCACAACAGCGCCTTGGCGTCCTGCTCACAGGCGATCGCCCGGCCGGTATCGGTGGGGCCGAAATAGGAAAAGCGGCAATGCCCGTAAATCTTCACGCTCTCATTCCTTCTGGATCGACCCGCGGCGCGCGGGCACTGGCCTGCCCCGGACGGCGGTCCCGTTCGGCCGGTCGGTGCGCATGTTTCTAAAAGACCCCCGAAAACCGCGGCGGCAGGCGATAGCTGTGGGCCGGGCGCCCGCCCCCCATCAACACGAAGGGATCGCGCAGGATCTTGTCCTCGATCATCTTCTTGCGGAACGCCGGGTGGTCGATGGTTTCGGCCTCGGGGTGGCGTTTGGAAAGCGCGTCAAAGGTCTGGGCGGCCGAATTCCATCCCCATCCGGCCTTGGTCATCGCCGCGATTTCCTCGGGGCTTTTCCCCTCGAGGCGGCGGTGCAGGCTCTTGTCCAGCCGCGCCATGCACATCCCGTAATCCACAAAGCGCAGGTGAAAATTGTAAAGGTGCGGGTCGATCTTGAACTTGTGCACGGTGCTGCCATGCCCGCCCGGCTTGAAATCAAGCGGGACGCTGGTGATGCACGGCTTGGCATAGTTGGAGTTCAGCCGATAGATCCGACGCTTGCCGATAATCGGCTCTCCCGGGCACAGCGGTTCAGGCTCCAGTTCGGGGACGTGGACCATCTCGATCGCAAAGGGGATCAGGACGGGCGCCGCGCGCGCCTTGCGCCGTTCGAGCAGGTAGTCCAGCAGGTTGTCGCCCTGCTCGGGATCGAGCACGACGAGTTCGTCCACATCGTTGCAGATCACCCAGTTGTAGAACTGAGTCAGGCCAGAGGTGAACTGCGACAGGATCTGCCAGCGCCGCTGGTTGACCGATTTCCTGGTCTCGTCATAGGGCAGGCCGATCACGTTCACGCCCCGGGCGATTTCGGTCACTTTGGGATCGGCGCCGTGATTGAGCACGTAGATATGCTCGTCGGGCAAAAACCGGCGGTAATGCTCAAGCCACCGCGCGAGAAAGAAATCCTCTCCCCGGACCATGGTCAGGGCGGCACAGGGCGCTTTCGCTTTATCCATCCGGGCGATGTCCGACTTATCCATAAACGCGTTGCAGGCCGTTTAGCACGTCGGCCCGGATGAAATCCACTGCCGGACATCGGGCGACGCCTCCGGCGCGTTCAAACGCCCGGACCCGCGTCACCCGACCCGTCCGTGCGGCGCGGGCACGATCATCTTCTCATTCCGGGGCAAAACGGTTAACTGGCCCCAACCCCGTTTCAGCCCCCAAGGCGACACGCCCCATGCCGCAGCCAAGACCCTTCAACGTTATCGCGAATCCTGCCGGCCCGCGCTGCAACATCGCGTGCAGCTATTGCTATTACCTGGACAAGACCGCCCTTTATCCGGGCGAACAAAGCTTCAGGATGCCGCCTGACGTGCTGGACCGCTTTGTGCGCGAGATGATCGCGGCGAGCCAGGAGGCCGGGATGTCCGAGGTGTTTTTCACCTGGCAAGGCGGAGAACCCACGCTGAGCGGGCTGGCGTTCTTTCAAGAGGTCGTCGCGCTCCAGCAGCGCTATCGGCCAGCGGGGGTTCGGATTTCCAATGCGCTGCAAACCAACGGCACCTTGCTGGACGACGCGTGGGGCGCATTCCTGAAAGACCACCGGTTCCTGGTCGGACTGAGCATAGACGGCCCGCGCGACATCCATGACAGCTATCGCAGGGACCGCGCCGGGCGGCCCAGTTTCGATGCGGTGATGCGCGGCCTCGATATCGTGCGCAGATACGAGATCGAATTCGGCTCTTTGACCACCATTCACAGAAAGAACGCCGCCAAGGGAAAGGTGGTCTATCGGTTCCTCAAGGGGTTGGGTATCCGGTCCATGCAGTTCATCCCCATCGTCGAGCGCACCGGCCCCGATGGCCACCTGGCCCCGCCGCCCGGACCCGGGGTCGGGCCCGATTGCCCCGTCACCGGCTGGAGCGTCGCCCCGAGGGCCTATGGCAAGTTCCTGTGCGACGTCTTCGACAGCTGGTTTCGCGGCGATGTCGGACAGATCGCGGTGCAGTTCTTTTCCGAACAGGTCCGGTTGTGGCAGGGGCACGCGGCATCGCTGTGCGTGCTGGCCGAAACATGCGGTCGGGCGATGGCGCTGGAACACAACGGCGATCTGTTCGCATGCGATCACTATGTCGATCCCGCGCACCGGCTGGGCAATGTGATGCAAACCCCGCTGGCCACGATGATCGGGGCCGACAGCCAGCATCGCTTTGGCCAGGACAAGCGTGACCGCCTGACCCGCCAATGCCGCGACTGCCGATTCTTGTTCGCCTGTAACGGCGGTTGCCAGAAACACCGCTTTGCGACCGCCCGGGACGGAGAGAGCGGACACAATTACCTGTGCGAGGGTCTGCTCGCGTTTTTTCAGCATGCAAAACCCGGACTGCAAAGCCTGGCCCTGGGGGTCCACCGATAAATGGGATACCCAAGCATGCTTTCGCGTGGTTCAGTGCCCCTGCCCTCAGGGGCGTAATCGGGACGGATCGGGCGCAGGGCGGGCGCATCAAAGTCAGACAGGAGGACCGGACATGACCGACGAGGCCCCGCAGATGACCCACGAAGAGGCCTTGGACGCGCTGGAGCGGCTGCGCCGGCGCGAGCGGCGCAACCGGCGCGACGCCCATGCCAAGGGGCTGTTGCAGGGGATCTGCTCGATGCTCAAACCCGGCGATGTCGTGCTGGACTGCGGGGCGAATATCGGAAAGGTCTCTGCCCAACTGGCCCAGACCGGCGCCACCGTCCACGCGTTCGAACCAGACCCCTATGCCTTTGGCGAGTTGCAAAAATGCCTGGCCGGATGTGACAACGTGGTGCTGCACAACGCCGCTGTCGGGGTCGAGGATGGCGCGATCAAGTTGATGCGCGCGCAGAATTTCGACGACAACCCGCGCGGCGCCTCGGTGAAAAGCACGGTCGTCCAGGGCGGCCGCATGATCGACGAGGATGGCGAACAGGCCATCGACGTGCCCCAGGTCTCGTTGATCGGGCTGATCCGTGAACTGACCACCCGGCACGGCGAGATCGCGTTCCTGAAAATGGATATCGAGGGGGCCGAGTTGGACATCCTGGAACGGATGCTCCAAGAGCGGCTCTTTGACGGTATCCGCCTGACCGTGGCCGAGACCCATGAGCACAAGTTCAAGGCCCTGCGCCCCCGGTTCAAGGCCCTGCGCCGGGCCGTGGCAGAAGATTATTCACCGACCCGGGTCAACCTCGACTGGATCTGAGGTCTCGCCCCGCCAGGCGCTGGCGGCAGGTCCGATCCGCGCGATGCGGCCGCCGGTCTTGCCCCCCTGAAATCGCGTACAGGGGCGATCAGGCGCCGCCGGGATCGCCCCTTTCGCGCCGAAAGACCGCGCGGGCCAATCGCACCGCCCCGCCGCCCAGCCATCCCAGATCCGCGCGCAGCGCCGCACCGGTCAGCCGGTGCCGCTCCGGTCCGACCCGCAACAGCCGGTAAAGCAGCAACGCCACCAAAGCCGACAGCAGGATCGAGATCAGCGTATCACTCAGGAAATGCCGCCCCTTGATCACCCGCAGCCCGGCCGTCACGATAATCAGGCCGACCCCCGCCGCCCCCGCCGCCCAGCGCGCCACCCCCCCCAGCCGTGGCCAGGCCAAGACCAGGACAGGGATCACCACTGCCGCCACCAACGCCCCCTCGCCAGAGGAAAAAGAGCAATTCCTGGCGCATTCCCCTGCGATCTGGAACGGTGGGGTAAAGGTTTTGTCGCCGCCGAATTCCAGGATCGTTGCCGGGCGCGCGCGGCCGAAATGTGCCTTGAACAGCGCGTTGACAATCAGGCCCGGCCCGATCGCCGTCGTCAGAAAGAGAAACGCCCAGACCCGCCAGCCGGTTTGCCAGCGCACCCCGCGCAGCGCGGCAACCACCATCAGCACGAATGCCACGGCGGCGGTCGCCTCGAACACCCAGCGCAGCACATTTCCCAACCATTCATAGGTCGGGCTCTGGGCCGCGGGAAAACCGCGCCCGTCCTCGAAAAACTGCGCCGAGACCCAGATATCCAGCCGCGGAACCGCCGCGCTGACCGCCATGACCAGGATCATCGCCGACAACAGCGCTATCGTCAGGCGCGTGTAGAGCCGATCGTCAGGCATGCTGCCACCTCCGGGTTGCGCGGTGGGCTGATCTGGACGGGCGGGCCGGGTCAGACCCGTCTGCCAGCGGGACCAGCCGCGCGCGCGCTGCCCCCTGCCCGTTTCCCGCGACCTGCCCCACGCGCGCACGGGGGGGGCGGGGATCAGCCTTGTCTGCGCTTTTCGGCATGGATCAACCACAGATTCCGCGAATAGATGAACAGGCCCGTTGACTGTCCCAGGATGAACACCGGATCACGGCGCCAGATGGCATAGGACAGCAGCACCAGGCCGCCGCCCAGCGAAAAATACCAGAATGCCAGCGGGATCACCGAACGGCGTTCGCGTTCGGACTGCACCCACTGCACCAGAAAGCGCATCATGAACAGAATTTGACCGCATAGACCAACGGTTACCCACCAAAACTCTGACCAGCTCTGGACATGCAGGACCGACCAGATCGCCTCGATTGTCATTTCGCGTGCCTTTCAACAGCTATCTCGTGCGGCTGCACCATTTCATGCGCGACGGTCGTCATGCGCGACGGTCCTGCCTGAATCGGGCGCCCACCGGAGCATGGGTCCGCGTGGCATCGCAACGCAGACCCTGCATCCCGGCGACCCGGTCGCCGCGTGCGCGTGCCGCAGCCTGTGGTTGGGTCATCTCGGCCGTCACGAACCTCTCCGCCACGGGGGGCCTGTCCAATCGCATAGCCGCCCCGCCATAGCATTGCCAGTCAAACAGCGCCAGACAGACCGCAAGGATCGGCGCTGCCCACCCACCGGTCCTTCGCGCGATGACATGCGACACCGGCCGCGCCATGCGCCCGCCGTCCCCGGCGCCTAGCGCGTGGCGTCGGCGGCATCTTGCAAAAACACGTGCAGCCGCAGGTTGCGCCCGCTGCCGATGTTGAACGCCGCGATCTGCGGCCCGACCTCGGGGGCGTCGCTCAGGGCGCGAAAATCGGCAAGGGCGGCTTTCTCGACCACGACCATGACGCATTCGCCCTGCCCCAGACGGGCCGCCGCCGTGGCCGCAGTGTCGAAAAACGCCGCCCGACGGGACAAGAACAGCAACGAGGGTTCGCCATATCCCACCACCGACAGCGCACAGCCGGGATGCTCTGCCCACAGGGTCGTGATGGCCTTGGCAGGCCACAGGACCGGCATCCGCGCCATGCTGGGAAACAGCGCCACCGACAGCGACAACCCACAGCCCAGCGCCGCGACGCCCATCACCGCCAGCGCCCCACGGCGCAGCGCGACCAGGGCCGCCGGAACCGTCAGCAAGAGCCCCGCCGCGCCGATCCAGAAAGGCACGCCCAGCGAACCGCCCAAATCCCTGGCCGCCACCGCAAAGGCCGCCAGCACGATCACGGGGATCGCCCCCAGCACCAGCGCCCCCCAAAAGCCGCGGCGCACCGGCGCCTTGCACAGCGCCCAGGCCGTGATCAGCGCCAGGGCCGGATAGGTCGGCAAGACGTAATGCACCAGCTTGGTCGCCGTCATCTCGAAGATCACCCAGGTCGGCACGATCCAGACCAGGGCGAACACCACGAACCGGTCGCGCCGGTCGCGCCAAAGCGTCGGCAGCGCCGCCGCCAGGAACATCGCCCCGGGCCAGAACGTCACCCACAAAAGCGCCAGGTAGGTGCCCGGCGGGGCGCCATGGCTTTCCTGTCCGACGGCGACCTTGCCCAGCAGATCCTTGCCGACCGAGGCGGCCCAAAAGGCGCCCTCGCTCTTGATCGTGATGGCGATGAACCATGGCAAAACAAGCAGCAAGGTGAACGCCACCCCCCGCACGGGGCGCAACGCCCGCACGATCTCCAGGTCACGCCGGACCACACAAAGCCCCAACAGCGTCGTGCCGATCACCATGGGCCCGATCGGCCCCTTGATCAGGATGCCCGCCGCCAAGGCCAGCCAGAACCCGGCGATCTCGGCCCGCGACAGCACCAATGCCCCCCGCGCCGGCAGGATCGCGCGCGCGATCACATATTGCCCTGCCATGATCGTCGCCAGCAGCATCGCATCGGTCTTGGCCAGCCGGGCCTCGCCCCCCAGCAACAGCGACGCGGCCAGCAGCGCACCGGCCAGAAACGCCCCCCGCGCCGGCATGACCAGCCGCCCGATCCCAAAGGTGAACCCGACCGCCAAAAGCGCGCCGGCCAGCGATACCAGCCGATAGCTCCAGATCGCCTCGGGGTGGCCGGTGATCGCCGCACTCGCGGCCTGCAACCAATAGATGCCCACGGGTTTCTTGTAGCGGGCCTCATCGCCCTGCCGAATGTCGATGTAATCCCCGCTTTGCAGCATCTGCGCCGAGGCCTGCGAAAACCGCGCCTCGTCGCGATCCACCGGCGGCAGCGAGCTGAAGCCAGGCATCGCCAGAACCAGCGTCAGGATCAGCAGCGCCACCAGCCCCAGCCGTTTCCCCAAAAATGCTTCGACTCGCGACATCGCGCCCGCTCCCTGGCTCATCTGCCTGCCGCATAGCGCGTTTGAACCCGGAACGGAACAACTGGACAAGGCAGGCACGATTTGAAACGATCCGCGCGTCGCCCCCCATCCGCAGGCCCCCCCCGTGCATCCGCTCAGACTGATCCAGAGACTATTCACGACGGTATGGCGGGCGTTCAATCGCATTTTGCGGCAGCTCTTTGCCGCGTCGATCCGCGGCTTTGTCGTGATGGCCGTCATCCTGGCGGTGGTGTTTGCATGCGGCGGCAACGCCAGAAAGACCGGCGACAACCTGCAAATCGCCCTGCCGCTGCTGGCCTGGGGCTGTGCCGCGGCCAATGGCGATGGGGTGGAGTATTTCGGCCGTTACGTGGTGATGTTCACCTCGGCCCATGGCCTGAAGCGGGCCTTTGGCGACGCGCCGTTCAACCAGCGCCCCAAAGGCACGGACAAGGGCATGCCCTCGGCCCATACATCGACCGCGGTGCTGGGGGCCTCGCGCCTGGTCAGCGATTGCGTCGCGGGAAATGTCGTCGTGCAAAGCGCGGCGGTTCTTTCGGCCGGATTTGTCGGAACGTCCCGCGTGGACGCAAAGGCCCACACGATCTGGCAGGTATTGGCCGGTGCCATCCTGGGACTGATCTGCGACCGGGCCTTTGGCAAGGGCAACCGGATCCGCCGCCGGGTCATGCAAAGGCTGCGCGGCAAGGGAACCTCGGCCTAGGCCCCTGCCCCCGCCGAACGACCACGCGCCCTCCGCCGCGGGCGGACTGGGTCAGCTGCGCTCGACCAGGCGCGCGCGCCGTTCCATCCGCGCAAATAGCCGCGACAGCGCAAAGCACAGGATGAAATAGAGCGCGGCCACGGCGATATAGGTCTCGAACCGGCGCTGGGTGGAATTGGCGATCTCGGTGCCCGCAAAGGTCAGTTCCTGCACCGAGATCAGCGACACGATCGAGCTGTCCTTGACCAGCATGATGAACTGGTTGGCCAGGGGCGGCGTGACCGCCCGCAGCGCCTGCGGAAAGATGACCAGCCGAAACACCTGAAACGGGCGCAGGCCCAGGCTCTGGGCGGCCTCGATCTGGGCTTGGGGCACGGACTGGATGCCGGCGCGCACGATCACGGCGATATAGGCGGCCTCGAACATCGCCAGGCTGAAAATCCCGGCCAGCAGGTTTTCCAGGATCTCGGGCGGCCCGATCAACAGGTTGACCGTTTCGCGCCCGGACGGGCCCAGGCCCCGCGCCCAGGCATCCAGCCCGATCAGCGGGATGATCTGCGACGAGACGAAGAAATAGAAGATGAACAGAAACACCAGCGGCGGGACATTGCGGATCAGCCCGACATAGGCCAGCGTCGTCAATCGCGGCAACAGCCGCACCCGTGTCGACATCACCCCCAGGAACAGCCCCAGGATGCTGGCGATGAGCATCGCCCAGATCGACAGGCGAATGGTGGTCAGAAACCCCTCCAGCAGGATGTTCGGCTCCCACCAGCCGGTGGTGGCGTCCTGGCGGATCAGCACCCGGGGCAAAAACCCCCAGTCCCATTTGTAAACCAACACATCCGACACCCGGTACCAGATGAACGCCGCAAAGCTCAGCGCGGCGGCAATCACCAGCGCGTCGAGCAGGCCAAAGTGCCGCTTACGATCGGGATCTGGATACATGGCGGGAAACTCGCGATGGGGGTGGGCGGCGCCGGGCACCGCCCACCCGTGAGATTACTGGGCGACGCGGTCAGCCCAGGGGCGTCCGCCGAACCAGTACTCGTGCCGGCCCTCAAGAAAGCCGTTATTGGTGTTCACCAGGATCCAGTTGTTGAAAAAGTTCAACGCGTCCGGATCGCCCTTGCGCAGCGCGAACCCTTCGGCCGACGGATAGATCGTCTCGTCGGTGGGGGCAAAAACCGCCTCGGGGTTTTCATAGATGGTAAAGGCCGGCAGCGGCTGGGACGAGACCATCGCGTTGGCGTTGCCGTTCAGCACCTCTTGCAGCACCTGGTTCTGGTCGTCGAACTGGCGCACGGTGGCCTTGGGAAAGGTCTCTTGGATATATTTGCACGGCGTGCCGCCACGGCGGCAGGCAAAGGTCACCGACGGATCGTTATAGCCATCGGGCCAGGCCAGGTCCCGGGATGCCTTGATCGAGGCCATGACGCCCAGCGACGACCCGGCATAGGGGTCGGTGAAATTGACCGTCAGGTTGCGCGCGGGCGTGATCGACATGCCGCCGATGATCACGTCGAACTTGCCCGCGATCAGCGCCGGGATGATCCCGTCCCAGGCGGTGGGCACGAACTCGATCTTGACGCCCATGTCCTCGGCCAGTTGGGTGGCCACGTCGACCTCGAACCCGATCAGTTCGCCGTTGGTGTCGCGCATCGCCCAGGGGACAAAGGTGGACAGCCCCACCTTGAGCACGCCGCGCTGCTTGATCGTCTCGATCACGCTTTCGGACGACAGCGCGCGGATCGTGTCCTGGGCCAGCGCGGGCGGGGCCTTGATAAAGCTCAGCGCCGCGATGGCGGCAAGGGCGATGGTGCGTAGCATTTTCATGGTTTCTCTCTCCTGTTGTGGTTCGGGAATTGGGGTCAGGCGCCG
Organism: Paracoccaceae bacterium; assembly: GCA_016938875.1. GTDB lineage: Bacteria > Pseudomonadota > Alphaproteobacteria > Rhodobacterales > Rhodobacteraceae > Rhodovulum. Next base: position 80,236 of record JAFGTV010000038.1, on the reverse strand, counting down.
CGCCCGGCGGACCTGCGCGCGCGGCGTTCCAGCTCGGCCGACAGTGCCGACAGGCTGATCGTCAGCACAAGATAGATCGCCGCGATGGATAGCCAGATCTCGAATGTCATGAACGTGTCGGCGATGGCGTTGCGCCCCTCGTTGGTCAGGTCGAAGATCGCGATGGTCGACACGATGGCCGAACTCTTGATCAGGTTGACCAGCGACGAGGTCAGCGGCGGCAGCATCAGCGGCACCGCCTGGGGCAGCACCACCCGGACATAGACGGCAGTGGGGCGCAGGCCCAGCGCGGACGCGGCCTCCCACTGGCCGCGGGCGACCGACAGGATGCCGCCGCGGATGATCTCGGAAATGAACGAGGCCTCGAAAAACGCCAGCGCCAGAACGCCGGTCCAGAACCGGTCGATGCCCAGGATCGGCGACAGCACGAAATAGAACAGATACATCTGCACCAGCAGCGGCGTGTTGCGCACCAGTTCCAAATAGGCCGTGGCCATCGCATGGCCCGCATAGGACCGCGACAGCCGCAACAGCGCCACCACCAGCCCGATCGCAAAGGCCAGAAGCCCGCCCCAAAGCGTGATCTTGAGCGTCACCAAGAGGCCGCGCACGAAGGGGCCCCAGATCAGCTCTCCGTCGATCACACGGAAAAAGAACTGCGGCACCCGGTACCACTGCCAGTTATAGGGCATCGCCCCCGCGCCCTGAATGATCCCCCACAGAATCAGCCCCCCGCCCAGCACGAACAGCGCCCAGTCCAGGGCATTACGTCGGCGCAAACCACGTCGGGCAGCGCGGCTGTAACGCGCCAGTTGGACTTCGGGTTCAGGCAAGTTCACTCTCACGCGACATGTTTCGGCCCCTGAAGTAATAGAGTGCCCGGCCCGGATAGCAAAGCGCAGGCCTCAAGAAATCTGGGCACGATCAAGGAATTGATCGCGTCTTGAAATGTGAACGGGCCGCATAACCCACTTGATCAGCAAAGCTGAGAGGACGCATAAATCCACCCGACAGCGCGGATGAAACGCGGCGCGATACGAAACCGGACACGTCGTTGACAGCTCGCCCGCCCTGCGTGATGGGAATGCCCAGGGCCGTCGCGGCGGCGGCATCGCCCCCCGCAGGGCCGGACGGAAACAGGCACCCCGGGTCACGCGCATGCCGCATCGGCTGTGACCCGCAAACCGGGATGCGAAAGGACGGGACATGAAAAAGGTTGCCAACCGAGAAGCGATTGATGGCGTTCAGAAACTGCATCGTGGCCTGCACATGGCCATGGATGAGCTGATCAATCGAAAGGACTATGAAACCGCCCGGGAAATCCTGCTCCAGATCGACTATGAGATGGTCGAATGGATCAAGGAAACCAAGGTTCAAAGATAGATTTCGGCCCACCGGGGGCCGCGCCCCAAGGCGCGGGTCCGGTGGCCAACGCCCCCGCCGGGAAAGGGTGGTGCGGACGACGGGACTCGAACCCGTACTCTCAAAGAGAAGCAGATTTTCGTACCACTTCGACTTTCGCCGCCGCCATCAGGCGTTCGTGGTCTGGACTGTCCCTTCGCCATGGCCCAAGGGCTTTAGGCGCCACCCGTCCAGTCTCTACACCTTCCCCCGTGGGGGCTTGGCTCGGGATTGGCTTGGGGCATTTGCCCGTTAGCGTTCCCCGACTTTGAGCGGTTCTACTCCGCGCGTTTCCGCCCGGGCACTCCAATTAAAGTCTGCTGCGTCTACCGATTTCGCCACGTCCGCGTGTGTGTCGTCGATTCTCACCGACCGGTTTTGCACATATACGGCACCGCGCGTGATTTCGACAGGTGCCGCCCACGCGAAATCGGCACCGTTTGGTCGTGGCAAAATGCCCGCATCAGGCCAGCGGGGCAAAAGCGCTGTCCTTGACCGCCTCCATCGCGACATAGGTCGAAGAATTGGCGACATGCGGCAGCGCCGAGATCCGTTCGCCCATCACCACGCGATATTGCGCCATATCAGCGGTGCGCACCTTTAGCAGATAGTCATACCCGCCCGCGATCATGTGGCATTCCTCGATTTCGGGGATCGCACGGACGGCGGCGTTAAAGGCGCGCAGCGCGGCCTCGCGGGTGTCCGACAGGCGCAGCTCGACAAAGGCGACATGCGCCAGACCCAGCCGGATCGGGTTCACCATGGCCCGGTAGCCGGTGATGATCCCCTCTCCCTCCAGCCGCCGCAACCGGGCGGCGGTCGGGGTTTTCGACAACCCGATCCGGCGCGCCAGTTCGGCAACCGGCAGGCGCCCCTCGCCCGCCAGGACCCGCAGAATCGCGTGATCGTGCCGGTCCAGGGGCGAAAGCTCATTTGGCATATCAAAATCCTATTCTTTAGGTGTTTTGTATCGCTTTTTTCAGATCAATGGCCAAAACGACGCGCCGATCGGGGCTATACTGACCCAAATTCAGGAAACACGCCATGCCCGATGATCTGCCCCCCCTGCGCCGCCGGATTGCCGCGGCCACCTATGCCCCCGAGGGCCCCGTCCTGGCCCGGCTGATGGCCGAGGCGGATCTGGACACCGCCGCGCGGGCGCGCATCTGCACCGCCGCGGCGGGGTTGGTGCGCGACATCCGCACCCATGACCGCCCCGGGTTGATGGAGGTGTTCCTGGCCGAATACGGCCTGTCCACCGACGAGGGCGTGGCGCTGATGTGCCTGGCCGAGGCATTGCTCAGGGTGCCGGATGCCGACACGATGGATGCGCTGATCGAGGACAAGATCGCCCCCAGCGACTGGGGCCGGCACCTGGGCAAATCCGCCTCGCCGCTGGTCAATGCCTCGACCTGGGCGTTGATGCTGACGGGGCGGGTACTGGACCGGCCCGAACCGGGGCTGGCCGCGACCCTGCGCGGTGCCCTCAAACGCCTGGGAGAGCCGGTGATCCGCACCGCCGTGGCCCGCGCCATGCGCGAGATGGGCCGCCAGTTCGTGCTGGGCGAAACGATCGAGGCCGCCATGGAGCGCGCCGCCGGGATGGAGGCGCGCGGCTATACCTATTCCTACGACATGCTGGGCGAGGCCGCGCGCAGCGAAGCGGACGCCGGGCTCTATCTGGACGCCTATGCCGACGCCATCGCGCGGATTTCGGTGGCCGCGACACGCGACAACGTGCGCGCCAATCCCGGCATCTCGATCAAGCTGTCGGCGCTGCATCCGCGCTATGAGGTGGCCCAGCGCGACCGGGTGATGAGCGAACTGGCGCCGCGGCTGTTGCAGCTGGCGTTGCAGGCGCGCGCGGCGGGGATGGGCCTGAACGTCGATGCCGAAGAGGCCGACCGGCTGGATCTGTCGCTCGATGTGATCGAGGCGGTGCTGGCCGATCCGCGCCTGGCGGGATGGGACGGGTTCGGCGTGGTGGTGCAGGCCTATGGCCAACGTGCGGGGCCGGTGCTGGACTGGCTTTATGCGCTGGCGGTGCGCCATGATCGCCGCTTGATGGTGCGGCTGGTCAAGGGCGCCTATTGGGACACCGAGATCAAGCGTGCCCAGGTCGCGGGGGTGGACGGCTTTCCGGTCTTTACCCGCAAGGCCGCGACCGATGTCAGCTATATCGCCAACGCGCGCAAGATGCTGGGCATGACCGACCGCATCTATCCGCAATTCGCCACGCATAACGCGCATTCCGTCGCCGCGATCCTGGATATGGGCGCCGATCCCGAGACCTATGAATTCCAGCGCCTGCACGGGATGGGCGAGGCACTGCATGATCTGATCATGGCGCGATCGAACGGCACGCGCTGCCGGATCTACGCCCCCGTCGGCGCGCATCGCGACCTGCTGGCCTATCTGGTGCGCCGCTTGCTGGAAAACGGCGCCAACAGTTCGTTCGTCAACCAGATCGTGGACCAGGATGTGCCCCCCGAAGAGGTCGCCACCGACCCCCTGGCCGAGGTCGCGGCCCATCTGGACGCCCCCGAACACCCCGCGATCCGGCGCGCGCCCGCCCTGTTCGGGCCCGCGCGGCGCAATTCGCGGGGCTGGGATCTGACCCACCGGCCCCACCTGGCCGAGATCGAGCAGGCCCGCGCGCCCTACCGCGCCGCGCGCTTTGCCGCCGCCCCGCTGATCGCGGGCACAGCCCGGCCCGAGGCGGCGCAACCACGCGCCAACCCCGCCGATCCGGGCGACGTGGTGGGCACGGTGCGCCCAGCCTCTACCGCGGATGTGGACACCGCCCTGTCATCCGCGCGCCCCTGGGACGCCCCCGCCGCCGCGCGCGCCGCGATCCTGCGCCGGGCCTCTGACCTTTACGAGGCAGAGTTCGCACAGGTCTTTGCGATCCTCACCCGCGAGGCGGGCAAGACCCTGGCCGATGCGCTGGGCGAGTTGCGCGAGGCGGTGGATTTCCTGCGCTACTATGCCGGTCAGGCCGAAACGCTGGACGCGGCCCCGCGCGGGGTGTTTGCCTGTATCTCGCCGTGGAACTTTCCGCTGGCGATCTTTACCGGGCAGATCGCGGCCGCGCTGGCGGCCGGCAACGGCGTGCTGGCCAAACCGGCCGAGCAAACCCCGCTGATCGCGGATCTGGCGGTGCGGCTGTTGCACCGCGCGGGCGTGCCGCGCGAGGTATTGCAACTGCTGCCCGGGGACGGGACGACGGTGGGCGCGGCGCTGAGTGCTGCCCCCAAGATCAACGGCGTGGCCTTTACCGGCTCGACCGAGACCGCGCGGATCATCGCGCGCGCCATGGCCGATCACATGGTGCCGGGCACGCCGCTGATTGCCGAAACCGGCGGGCTGAACGCGATGATCGTGGACAGCACCGCCCTGCCGGAACAGGCGGTCGCCGATATCCTGGCCTCGGCGTTTCAGTCGGCCGGACAACGCTGTTCCGCGCTGCGCTGCCTTTATGTCCAAGAGAACATCGCCGAGCATTTCATCCAGATGCTGACCGGCGCGATGGCCGAGTTGCGGATGGGCGACCCGTGGGATCTGTCCACCGATATCGGCCCGCTGATCGACGCCGAGGCCCATGCCGGGATCGCCGCCTATTGCGAGACCGCCCGCCGCGCGGGCCGCGTGATGTGGGACCGCGCCGCCCCCGGGGGCGGGCATTTCCTGTCGCCCACCTTGATCCGGGTTTCGGGTATCGCGCAGATGACGCGCGAGGTTTTCGGCCCCGTCCTGCATGTTGCGACCTTCCGCGCCGAGGAACTGGACGGGGTGATCGACGCGATCAATGCCAGCGGCTATGGGCTGACCTTTGGGCTGCATTCGCGCATCGACGACCGGGTACAGCATGTGTCCGAGCGGCTGCATGTCGGCAACCTTTACGTCAACCGCAACCAGATCGGCGCCATCGTCGGCAGCCAGCCCTTTGGCGGCGAAGGGCTGTCGGGCACCGGGCCCAAGGCGGGCGGGCCGCATTACCTGGCGCGCTTTGCCGCCCGGCCCGCGCCCTGGCCCGCGCCCTTGGCCGACGCCGCCCCCACGGGTCAGGCCGATCCCGCCGCCCTGGCCCAGGCCCTGGCCGCCGCGCCGGCGCCGGGGCGCGCGACCAGCGTGCTGCCCGGCCCAACGGGGGAATCCAACCGGCTGTCGTCGCTGCCGCGCGCACCGCTTCTGTGCCTTGGCCCCGGACCAGAGGCCGCCCGCGCCCAGGCAGAGGCGATCCGCGCCCTGGGCGGCGCGGCGGTCGAGGTGCCCGGCACCCTGTTTGCTGACGCGTTGGCGCAGCTGGCCGGGTTCTCCGGGGTGCTGTGGTGGGGCGATGCCCAAACCGGGCGGGCCCTCGGGCGCGCGCTGGCGCGGCGCGACGGACCGATCGTGCCATTGATCACCGGCTGGCCCGACACCGGCCATGCCCGGCTGGAGCGGCACCTGTGCGTGGACACCACCGCATCGGGCGGCAACGCGGCATTGCTGGCCGAGGTCGGTTCCGCTTGACCCGGCCCGCGCGGCGGCTAGCCTCTGCCCCATGTTTCCGCTGCGCGATCACAACCCGTCCGCCCGGACGCCCTATGTCACCTATGCACTGATCGCGGCGAACGTGATCGTGTTCCTGGCCTATTGGCCGCTGTTTTCCGATCCCCGGGCGGTGCAGGCCTTTTTCATGACCTGGGCACTGGTCCCGGCCGAGATTTCCAATGGCAGCCAGATGCACGGGCTGCTGACCTCGATGTTCCTGCATGGCGGGCCGATCCACCTGGCGGGCAACATGCTGTTTTTGTGGATCTTCGGCGACAACCTGGAGGACGAGTTCGGCCACCTCAAATTCCTGGGCTTTTACCTGGCCAGCGGCCTGGCGGCGGGGCTGGCGCAATATGGCATAGCCCCCGACTCGATGGTGCCGATGGTCGGGGCCTCGGGGGCGATCGCGGGGGTGATGGGGGGATATCTGCTGCTGTTTCCAAAGGCGCGGGTGGATGTCCTGTTCATCATCGTGATCGTGTTCCGGGTGATCCCGGTGCCGGCCTGGCTGATGCTGGGGGTGTGGTTCGCACTGCAACTGTTTTCCGGCGCCTCGGCGGCCCCCGGCGACGGCGGCGTGGCCTATTGGGCGCATTCGGGGGGCTTTGTGGCCGGGGTCGCGATGACGCTGCCACTGTGGCTGCGGCTGGGGGGCACGGGCTATTGGGCGCGCACCCACGGCCACCCGCCCCATCCCGAGATGCGCTATCGTCCCAGCACGATCCCGACCGTGCGCAGGCGGCGGCGATGACCCAGACGCTCAGCTGTCATTGCGGCGCCGTGGTGCTGGAGGTGGAGCTGTCCCAGGGGCTGGCCTCGGCGCGGCGCTGTGATTGTTCCTATTGCAGGCGGCGCGGGGCGATCATGGCCTCGGTGCCGCTGGACAAGCTGCGGTTTGTGCGCGGGGCCGATCACGTGGCGCTTTATCAATGGGGGACCAGGGTGGCCGAGCATTACTTTTGCCCGACCTGCGGGATCTATACCCACCACCGCCGTCGTTCCAACCCCAATGAATATGGCGTGAATGTCGGCGCGTTGGACGGGGTGAACCCCCGCGATCTGGGCAATGTGCCCTGGAGCGACGGGGTCAACCACCCCAGCGACAAGAACCGCACATAGGCCGGGCGATCAGTTGACCGTGCCCAACTCTCTGACTTCGACATCCGCGATATGCTCGCCCACATCGTCGCCCAACGTGTAGAGCCCGGCGCTGACGGATGTGAAAACCGCAATCCCGATGCCCACGACGGTTGCCGTCAGCACAACCCAGTCGACGGTGATCGCGCCACGGTCATCCGCAAGGAACTGCCGGAAAACGGCCCTCGGGCCTGAACAAAAAATACGATTCGCCGTCTGCGGCATGGGCGCAAGCCTATTGGTTCGAGTGTCAGTGGCAAAAAGGGTGCCGCAGAAACCCGACCGAAAAAAGGCGGCCCAAAGGCGCTCAGGTGTTACGAATTACCTTGGCAAACGCATCGTGAATCGCCTCGTTGGCGGCCAGGATGTCCCCGTGTTCCAACGGGTCGTGCCCCTCGCGGATCGGGCCGACCAGGCCGCCGGCCTCGCGCACCAGCAAGAGGCCCGCGGCGATATCCCAGGCATTCAGCTCGCGCTCCCAATAACCGTCGTAGCGGCCCGCGGCCACATAGGCCAGGTCCAGCGCCGCCGAGCCCCAGCGCCGCACGCCCGCGCATTGCGGCATCAACCGGCCCAGGTCCTGCAAGGTCGCGGGCAGCGTGCGCTTGGTCCCGAAGGGCACGCCGGTGGCAAAGATCGCCTCGATCATCCGCGAACGGCCCGACACCCGCAGGCGGGTTTCGTTCATCCACGCACCGGCGCCCTTTTCGGCGACGAACATCTCGTCCTTGGCCGCGTCAAAGACCACGCCCGCGACGACCTCGCCCTTGTGCTCCAACCCGATGGAGACCGCCCAATGGGGCAGCCCGTGCAGAAAGTTGGTGGTGCCGTCCAGCGGATCGACCAGCCAGCGACGGGTCGGATCCTCGCCCGGCTCTTCACCGGTTTCCTCGCCCAGCCAGCCATAGTTGGGCCGCGCACCGCGCAATTCTTCCTTCAGGATCTTTTCGGCCGCCATGTCGGCGCGGGACACGAAATCGCCCGCCCCCTTCATCGACACCTGAAGGTTCTCGACCTCGCGGAAATCCTTGACCAGCGACCGGCCCGCCTTGCGCGCGGCCTTGATCATGATGTTGAGGTTTGCGCTGCCTTGCATGTCCGGTCTCCTTGGTTGTGGGCGCCATACACGGGTGGACGCGCGCTGCCAAGGGGGCAGGCACGCCCGACGGCGCGCGCGGCCGCTATCCGGGCAGGCCCGCGCGTTGCAGTTTGACCGGTTCGTTGCGGGCCAGGCGGATGAAATGCGCCATGAAGGGTTTGGCCGCATCCTCATCCCGGGTGGCGGCGAACATGCGCCGGGTCAGCCCGTCGGGGCCCAGCGGGCGCACCGCGAACTCGGCGCTGGCGCGGGCCTCGCGCACCACCCAGTCGGGCAGCACCGTCACCCCCCGCCCCGAGGCCACCAGCATCAGGATCACCGCCGTCAGTTCGACCGGACGCACCGCGCGCGGCTCGATCCGGGCGGGGCCCAAAAGGCCGGTGAACACGTCCAGGCGGGTGCGGTCCACCGGATAGGTGATCAAGGTCTGGTCGCGGAAATCGGTCGCCTCGACAAAGGGCTTGGCCGCCAGCGGATGGGTCGCCGCGCAGACGAAAACCGGCTCGTAGTCGAACAGCGGCGCGAAACTGATGCCCGCCAGACCCTCGGGGTCCGACGAGATGACCAGATCCACCTCCTCTCGCGCCAGGGCGGGCAACGCGCCAAAGGACAGGCCGGGGCGGATATCGACATCGACCTCGGGCCAGGCCTTGCGGAACACCTCCAGCACCGGCAGCAGCCAGTCGAAACAGGCGTGGCATTCCAACGCGATATGCAGCCGCCCCGACTTGCCGGATTTCAGCCCCTCGAATTCCTCTTGCAGCGCGGCGATCTCGGGCAGCACCCGTTCGGCCACCCGCAACAGCCGCAGACCCGCGGGCGACAGTTTCAGCGGCTTGGTACGGCGCACGAACAGTTCCATCCCGACCTGCTCTTCCAGGCCCTTGACCTGGTGCGACAGCGCCGATTGGGTGATGTTCAGCCGGTCGGCCGCACGCGCCAGCCCACCACTGTCATGGATCGCCTTGATCGTGCGAAGGTGGCGCAATTCCAGATGCATAATGTCGCGATTTTCATATTCATCTTGAGAAGTATGAATTTGTTTCACATATTATCCTGTGCGACAAGTGCCGAAACGCCGACCCACCCGGAACGGCCGCCCCACCCGGAGAGACAGCCATGCCCGCCCCCCGCATCTCGTTCGAGTTCTTCCCGCCGCAATCGCTGGAGGGCAGCTTTCGGCTGTGGGAGACCGTTCAGGCCCTGGCCCCGCTGAAACCCGGTTTCGTGTCGGTCACCTATGGCGCGGGCGGCACCACGCGCAAGCTGACCCACGAGGCGGTCGAGACGATCCACAACCATTACGGCGTCAATGTCGCCGCCCACCTGACCTGCGTGGATGCCAGCCGCGCCGAAACGATGGAAATCGTCGAGGCCTATGCCAAGGCCGGCGTGACCGAGATCGTGGCGCTGCGCGGCGACCCGCCCAAGGGCGCAGGCGGCTTTACCCCGCATCCCGACGGCTTTGCCAATTCCGCCGAACTGGTCGCGGCCCTGGCCGAAACCGGCAAATTCAAGATCCGCGTCGGCGCCTATCCCGATCCCCACCCCGAGGCAAAGGCCCCCGGCGACGACGTGCGCTGGCTGAAGCGCAAGTTCGAGGCGGGCGCCTCCTCCGCGATCACCCAGTTCTTTTTCGAGGCCGAGACCTTCTTCCGGTTCCGCGACGCCTGCGAGAAAGAGGGAATAGACGGGACGCGGATCATTCCCGGCATCCTGCCGATCGAGAAATGGGCCGGGGTGCGCAAGTTCGCCCAGCGCTGCGGCGCGCATATTCCCGCCTGGGTGGACGAGGCCTTTGAGACCGCCAAACGCGACGGGCGCGAGGAATTGCTGGGCAAGGCGATGGCGACCGAGCTGTGCACCGAGCTGATGGAGGGCGGGGTGCAGGATTTCCATTTCTACACGCTCAACAAACCGCACCTGACCCGCGACATCTGCCACGCTCTGGGCGTCCAGCCCGAAGGGCACCTGGAAAAGGTCGCCTGATGAGAGCGGGCAGGCGATGACCGGCACCGCCCTGCCCTTTGACCGCGCGCGGCTGATCGCCCTGTCGGGGCTGGACTATCTGCATGCCACGCTGGCCGGTGAAATCGCCGCACCGCCGATCTGGGGCCTGATGGGGATCACCCTGCTGCGGGTCGCGCCCGGTCACGTGGTGTTTCGCGCCATACCGGGGGCCGAGCATGGAAATGCCACCGGCACGATCCACGGCGGGTGGTATGGCACGCTGCTGGATGCGGCGATGGGCTGCGCGGTGATGACCACGGTGCCCGCCGGGGCCAATCACGCCACGCTGGAATACAAGATCAACATCACCCGCGTCGTGCGCCCCGGCCAAGAGGTCGAGGCCGTGGGCCGCGTTCAGCATGGCGGCCGGCGTACCGGCGTCGCGTCGGGTGAGATCAACGGGGTAAGCGACGGCAAGCTTTACGCCACCGGCTCGACCACCTGCATCGTTCTGCCCGCGGACGGGTGATCCCGGTTCTTCGGCGCAGCCCTCGACGCCCCCGGTCCCATAACGGGGCCGCGCCCAATCGCCCTGCCCCGCCGTCGCCATGCCAAAACGATTCGCGCGCCGCGCCACATCCCCGGGCACGGATCAGCCCCGGCAATCGCGCAGGGGGCGGGCATGGCGTCCGCCCCCGGACCGGGCCTATCCCGTACCCTTTGCCGCGACGGGCCTGTGGCTGCGCATGTCGTCTTTCCCTTCCTCCCCCCGCGACCTGGCCCCGCGGCACCTGCCCCGCCGGTGGGGGTTGGCCTTGGCCGCGCGTTTCGCTAGATCAGCGGCCAAGCCCGCATTCGATGCAAGGAACCCCGCGATGCCGATGGAAAAGACCTTCAACGCCGCCGAGGCCGAGGCCCGCCTCTATGAGGCCTGGGAAAAGGCCGGCTGCTTTACCGCCGGCGCCAATGCGTCACGCGCGGAAACCTTTTGCATCATGATCCCGCCCCCCAACGTGACCGGCAGCCTGCATATGGGCCACGCCTTCAACAACACGCTGCAGGACATCCTGGTGCGCTGGCACCGGATGCGCGGGTTCGACACGCTGTGGCAGCCGGGTCAGGACCATGCCGGTATCGCCACCCAGATGGTCGTGGAACGCAAACTGGCCGCCGAGGGTCAGCCGGGACGGCGCGCGTTGGGGCGCGAGAAATTCCTGGAAAAGGTCTGGGAATGGAAGGGGCAGTCGGGCGGCACCATCATCAACCAGCTTAAACGCCTGGGCGCATCCTGCGACTGGTCGCGCAATGCCTTTACCATGTCCGGCGCCCCGGGCGCCCCTGCGGGCGAGGACGGCAATTTCCACGATGCCGTCATCAAGGTCTTTGTCGAGATGTACAACAAGGGCCTGATCTATCGCGGCAAGCGGCTGGTGAACTGGGATCCGCATTTCGAAACCGCGATCTCTGACCTCGAGGTCGAGAATATCGAGGTCGCGGGCCACATGTGGCACTTCAAATACCCGCTGGCGGGGGGCGAGACCTATACCTATGTCGAGAAGGACGCGGACGGAAACGTCGTCCTTGAGGAAGAGCGCGATTACATCTCGATCGCCACGACCCGCCCCGAAACCATGCTGGGCGATGGCGCGGTGGCGGTCCACCCCTCGGACGAACGCTATGCGCCTATCGTGGGCAAGCTGTGCGAAATCCCGGTCGGCCCCAAGCAACACCGCCGCCTGATCCCGATCATCACCGACGAATATCCCGATCCGAATTTCGGCTCTGGCGCGGTCAAGATCACCGGGGCGCATGATTTCAACGATTACGGCGTGGCGCTGCGCAACGGTATCCCGCTTTACGCGCTGATGGACACCAAGGGGCGGATGCGCGCCGACGGCAAACCCTATGGCGAAGAGGCCGCCCTGGCCCGCGCCATCGCCGAGGGGCACCAAAGCGCGTCCTCTCTCGACACCACGGCCATCAACCTGGTGCCCGAGGCCTATCGCGGGCTGGACCGGTTCGAGGCACGCGAAAGGGTGATCGCCGACATCACCGCCGAGGGGCTGGCCGTCATGGTCCCCAACCCCAAGGCCGGCGAAGAGGGCGAACCCGACCTCATCCCCCATGTCGAGGCCAAACCGATCATGCAGCCCTTTGGCGACCGCTCAAAGGTGGTGATCGAGCCGATGCTGACCGACCAGTGGTTCGTCGATGCCGAAAAGATCGTCGGCCCGGCCATCGACGCGGTGCGCGACGGGCGCACCACGATCCTGCCCGAGCAGCACGAAAAGGTCTATTTCCACTGGCTGGAGAATATCGAGCCGTGGTGCATCAGCCGCCAGCTGTGGTGGGGGCACCAGATTCCGGTTTGGTATGGGCCGGAGGTCACGCATCTCAATTTCGAGGAAGGTGGCGAAGGCGATGTCTGGGCCTATCACGAACCCGTCGCCTTCTGCGCTCCGACCTTCGAGGAGGCCGGCGAGCTTGCCCGGAAATACTACGGCGACCGGGGCGCCTATTGCACGCTGGCGCGCGAGCAGGCCGACAGCGCCGACCATGCCTCGACGCTCTCCGATGCGGCGGGGTTCGACGCGGGGCATGACGGACGGCTGATCCATCTCTGGCGCGACCCCGACGTCCTCGATACCTGGTTCTCCTCCGGCCTGTGGCCCATCGGCACGCTGGGCTGGCCCGAGGACACCGAGGAACTGAAAAAATACTTCCCCACCGATGTGCTGATCACCGGCTTTGACATCATCTTCTTCTGGGTCGCCCGGATGATGATGATGCAACTGGCCGTGGTCGACCAGATCCCGTTCCACACCGTCTATGTCCACGCCCTGGTGCGCGACGAGAAGGGCAAGAAGATGTCCAAGAGCTTGGGCAACGTGCTGGACCCGCTGGAACTGATCGACGAATACGGCGCGGACGCGGTGCGCTTTACCCTGACCGCCATGGCCGCGATGGGCCGCGACCTGAAACTCAGCACGCAACGTATCGCGGGCTATCGCAACTTTGGCACCAAGCTGTGGAATGCCGCGCGCTTTGCCGAAATGAACGGGGTCTTTTCACAGGAAAACCCGACACAGGTCCGCGCGATCCCCGATGCCAGCCAGACCGTCAACCGCTGGATCATCGGCGAGGTCGCCCGCGTCCGCGAAGAGGTCGATGCCGCCCTGGCCGCCTATCGGTTCAACGACGCGGCCAACGCGCTTTATGCCTTTGTCTGGGGCAAGGTCTGCGATTGGTATGTCGAGTTTTCCAAGCCCCTCTTGCTGGACGGCACGCCCGGGGAACAGGCCGAAACCCGCGCCACCATGGCCTGGGTTCTGGACCAGTGCCTGATCCTGCTGCACCCGATCATGCCCTTTATCACCGAAGAGTTGTGGGCCACCCTGGGCGAGCGGCCCAAGATGCTGATCCATGCCGATTGGCCCAGCTACGGCGCCGAACTGATCGACGCCGGGGCCGACCGCGAGATGAACTGGGTGATCTCCCTGATCGAGGAAATCCGCTCGGCCCGCGCGCAGATGCACGTGCCCGCCGGCGCGCAGATCCCGATGCTCTATACCGAGTTGGACAGCGCCGGTCAGGCCGCCTGGACCCGCAACGAGGCGCTGATCAAACGCCTGGCCCGCATCGACGGCCTGACCGGTGTCGACGCCCTGCCCAAGGGCTGCATCACCATCGCGGTCGAGGGCGGCAGCTTTGGCTTGCCGCTGGCCGGCATCATTGACGTGGTCGAGGAAAAGGCCCGCCTGGACAAGGCGTTGGCCAAGCTGGAAAAGGAACTGGGCGGGCTGCAAGGGCGGCTGAAAAACCCCAAGTTCATCGACAGCGCCCCCGACGATGTGGTCGAGGAAACCCGCGACCTGGCCGCCGCCAAGACCGACGAGGCCGCCAAATTGCGCGCCGCGCTGGAGCGTCTGGCAGAGCTGGGCTAGGTCTCGCGCAGGGTCAGCGCCAGCGCCGCGCCCAGCCCCGCAAGGCCCGCGAACATGCCCAACGTGGCGGCCACCCCGGTGGCCGCCGCCACCGCGCCAAATCCGCCCGCCGCCAGCAACGCCACCCCCACGGTGGTGTTGGCCACCGCCGTATAGGCCGCCCGGTCGCCGCCCGGCGCCATGTCGACCAGATAGGTCGTGCGGCCCAACCGCACCCCCTGATAGGCGATCATCAACCCGAACAGCACCCCCGGCGCGGCCCAGGCCGTGCCCATCACCCCGACCGCATCCAGCGCCACCGCCAGCGCCAGGAATACCGACGCCACCGCCCCCGCGATCGCCAGCACCAACCGGCTGGATCGATCCGCCAACCGGCCCCAGACAAAGGACGACACCATCCCCGCCAGCGACGAGGCCAGCACCAGTGCGCCCAGCGCGCCGAACCGTCCATCGCCCGCCTGGCTGGCCAACAACACCAGGTAGGGCGGCGCCAGCGCGGTCGGCAGCAACAGCACCCGCGCCGCCACGAACCGCCCCAGCACCGGATCGCGCCACAGCAACGCCAGTTGCGACAACCCCGCCCCGCCTTGGGCGGTGCCGGGAACGTCCTCTTCCCGGATTGTTGCAAAAATGAAAGCGGACCCCAGCCAGAATACCCCAGCCAGGCCAATTGCCCCCAGCACAAGTTCGAATCGTGCAACTTGGCCAGACATCAACAGCAGCGCGAAACCGACCACGCCGGTCGCCGCGATGCTGCCGGCCAGCCCGGTGACGGTCCCGCGACGGGCGCGGTCCACGGTCTTGCCCAGCACATCCTTGTGCGACACCGACGCGACGGACCGCGACAGCGCCAGAACCGCCAACGCCCCCAGGATCACCGCCCCCGCCGCCGTGCCACTCAGCGTCAGACCGGCCCACAGGATCGCCAGCGCCGCCAGCCCCTGGGCCAGGGACGCCCCCGCCCAGGCCCATTTGCGCCGCCCCAACGCGCGCACCCGCGCCGCGATGAAAAGCTGTGGCAAGAGCGAGCCCGCCTCGCGCACCGGCACCAGAAAGCCCAGCAGCACGGCGGGCGCGCCCAGCGCGCCCATCAGCCAGCTCAGCACCAGCTTGGGGTCGATCAGCCCATCGGCCAGCTTGCTCAGCGACAGGGCCCCGGCGTGACGCAGGAAATTTCCCGCCTCATCAGCGCGCGCGCCCTCGGTAATGTCGCGCGCGGGCGCGGAACTGTCTGCAACCAGCAGGTCAAAGAGGCCAAAGGCGAGCGATCCGGTCGGGCGTGTCATCACGCCATAAAACAGCGCGCTTGGGTCGCGGGCAAGCCCCGCTTGACTTTGCCCCCCTCGCGGGTCCAGACAGGCGCCGATCCTAACCCGCAACCGGGCGTTCCGTGGGCGCCAAACTGACGAGGAGGCCGAAAATGGGCCCGATTACCCTGACCTTTCCCGATGGCAATGCGCGCGAGTTCGCCGCCGGAACGACCCCGGCCGAGGTGGCCGCGTCAATCTCCAACTCCTTGGCGAAAAAGGCAATCTCGGCCAATGTGAATGGGGCCCACTGGGATCTGCAATGGCCGATCACCACCGACGCCGCCATCGCCATCAACACGATGAAGGATGACGCCCCCGCGCTGGAGCTGATCCGCCACGACCTGGCCCACATCATGGCCCGCGCCGTTCAGGAAATCTGGCCCGACGTAAAGGTCACCATCGGCCCGGTCATCGAAAACGGCTGGTATTACGATTTCGACCGCGAAGAGCCCTTTACCCCCGAGGATCTGGGCCAGATCGAGGCCAAGATGCGCGAGATCATCAACCGCCGCGACCCCGTCACCACCGAAATCTGGGACCGCGACCGCGCGGTGGCCTATTACGAGGCCAACAACGAACCCTACAAGGTGGAACTGGTCGGCATGATCCCGCAGGGCCAGCCGATCCGCATGTATTGGCACGGCCATTGGCAGGATCTGTGCCGCGGCCCGCATTTGCAGCATACCGGCCAGGTGCCCGCCGACGCGTTCAAGCTGATGAAGGTGGCCGGCGCCTATTGGCGCGGCGACAGCGACCGGCCGATGCTGCAACGAATCTACGGCGTGGCCTTCAAGACCCGCCAGGAGCTGAAGGATTACCTGACCTTCCTGGAAGAGGCCGAAAAGCGCGACCACCGTCGCCTGGGCCGCGAGATGTCGCTGTTCCACATGCAAGAAGAGGCCCCCGGCCAGGTGTTCTGGCACCCCAACGGCTGGCGCATCTACACCACGCTTCAGGATTACATGCGCCGCCGCCAGGACAAGGGCGGCTATGTCGAGGTCAACACCCCCCAGGTCGTCGATCGCCGCTTGTGGGAGGCCTCGGGTCACTGGGAGAAATACCAGGAACACATGTTCATCGTCGAGGTCGACGAGGAACACGCGCGTGAAAAGTCGATCAACGCGCTGAAACCGATGAACTGCCCCGGCCACGTCCAGATCTTCAACCAGGGCCTGAAATCCTATCGCGACCTGCCGCTGCGCATGGCCGAGTTCGGATCGTGCAACCGGTATGAACCCTCGGGGGCGCTGCACGGCATCATGCGGGTGCGCGGCTTTACCCAGGATGATGCGCATATCTTTTGCCGCGAGACCCAGATCGAGGAGGAGACCAAGAAATTCATCGACCTTCTGGCCGCGGTCTATGCCGATCTTGGCTTCGACAGCTTCAAGGTGAAATTCTCGGACCGTCCCGAGATGCGCGCGGGCAGCGACGAGGTTTGGGACAAGGCCGAAACCGCCCTGAAAACCGCGACCGAGGCCGCCGGATATGCCTATGAGCTGAACCCCGGCGAGGGGGCGTTCTATGGCCCCAAACTGGAATTCGTGCTGACCGATGCGATCGGACGCGACTGGCAATGCGGCACGCTCCAGGTCGATTTCGTGCTGCCCGAACGGCTGGACGCCAATTACATCGGCGAGGATGGCGCGAAACACCGCCCCGTCATGCTGCACCGCGCGATCCTGGGCAGCTTTGAACGGTTCATCGGCATCCTGATCGAAAGCTTTGCCGGCAAGCTGCCGTTCTGGCTGGCGCCGCGCCAGGTGGTGGTGGCCTCGATCGTGTCGGACGCGGATGCGTTCGTGCACGAGGTCGTCGCCGCCCTGTCCGCCGTCGGTGTCCGGGCCGAGGCCGACATCCGTAACGAAAAGATCAACTACAAGGTGCGCGAACACTCGCTGGGCAAGGTGCCGATCATCCTGGCCATCGGCCAGCGCGAGGTCGAAGAGCGCACCGTCACCGTGCGCCGCCTGGGCGAGAAACAGACCCAGACCGTGACGCTGGACGCCATCATCTCGGAACTGGCCGCCGCGGCAAAGGCCCCCGACCAGGTCTGAGCCCGCCAAAGGCATGCGAAAAGGCGCCGGTTTTCCGGCGCCTTTTTCCTGTGTTTCGAACCGTCAGGCCGCGTCGGGCCGCCGTGCCGCCAGCGCCAGGATACCGCCCAGCCCGCACATCGCGATCGGGAACATGGTAAAGACGTTAAAGCCGAACCCCCAATACATCCCCGCGCAGGACACCAGCATCATAACCCCCGCAACCAGGTTGGCCGAACGCGCCATAGCCCCCCCGGCAATCGCCAGGATCGGGGCCAGCAACGCGATCAGCCGCGTCCGCTCGGGATTGTCGACCTGCTGGGCCAGGGTTCCAACCTCGCCGAAATTGTCGATGAAAACCGTGTAGCCATAGCCGAAAAAACCGACGATCAGGCCGATCAGGCCGGCGATCACGCCAAGGGTCAGGGCGGCATTGCGCATCTGGCTGTTCCTTTGTTGTCTCTGCCCGATCTAGGCGCTCCGCGCCCCGGCTCCAATAAGCGCCGCCTGCACCGCCTTGTCCCATCCCAGGAAAAGCTGGCCCTCGGCCTCGATCAGCGGGCGTTTCATCAAGGCAGGGTATTGCGCCAGCAGATCCAGCGGATCGCCCGCGCGCGCGGCCGCATCCGGCCCGCGCCAGGTGGTCGAGCGGCGGTTGACCAGATCCGCCCCGAACACGGCGTGAAACCGCGCCAGATCCTCGGGGCTGAGGGGGGCATCGCGCACATCGCGCAACGCAACCGTGTGGCCCGCCGCGCTCAGCATCTGCCGCGCTTTTCGGCACGTATCGCAATTTTTCAGCCCATACAGGATCATGCGTCCCTCCGTTTGGGCGCAGTATAGCCAGCTATGGGGGGGGCGCCAGAGTTGCCCCTTGATTTTGCACCGATTCGGTCGCCATGATTTTGGACGTGACGGCTGACGACCTGGACGACCGCTCCTCCCTCAGGGGCAGCCGGAAGAACTGGAAGACCCGGCTGTGACCCCCAGCGCCGCAATTCCGCGGGCGCGACCAACAAAGGAGAGCGACGATGCCCACCGGCACCGTGAAATGGTTCAACGCGACCAAAGGCTTTGGCTTCATTGCGCCCGACAACGGCGGCAAGGACGTTTTCGTGCATATCTCGGCTGTGGAACGCGCTGGGCTGACCGGCCTCGCGGACAACCAGAAGATCGCCTATGAGTTGATCGCGGGCCGCGACGGACGGGAATCCGCGGGCGATCTGAAACTGCTCTGAGCTTTGGCGCCCAGCGGTTGCGCAATCGTCTGGCCGGTTGACCTTGGCCGGACCTGTCACGCGGGCGGCCCGGATTTCCGGGCCGTTCCCCTCAGGCGAAAACACGCACCACGGTGACGCCGACCCAGGCCGACACCCCGGTCAGCACCGCGCCCCAGGTCACATCCGCCGCCACCTGCATCACCGACCAGTTCTTCAGCGTCGCCCAGTTGGTGAATTCATAGGTGCCATAGGCCATGGCGCCCAGGATCGCCCCCTGCACCAGCGCCCGCATCGGATCGCCCGCCTTGAGCGCGGGCAGGCTGACCAAGTAAACCAGCCCCGCCACATAGGCGAGGTAAAAGGCCGCCGCGGCGCCCAGGCGCGGGCTGTCGAGCAGCCAGTCGGAGATGTAGCGCTCGAACAGCGGGCGCATGAACTTGGTCAGCATCACCGCATCGGCGGCCAGAAAGACCAGCGCGGTGATGACGTAAAGCGCGATGACGGTGGCAATGGCCATGGAATTCCCCGTTTGGTTAAGCCAAACCTAGGGCGCGGCGGGGGTTGGGCAATGCGGCACGGGCGGGGAATGATGGGGCGAACGGCCCGCAGGTCAGCACCCCAACGCGGCCAGTTGCGGGAAGATGAACCACATCCAGTGGCTCGCCTTTCGGCCCCGTGTGAGTTCGGCCAGCGCCGTGGGGAAGGAGGATTCTTGGGCGGTGAGGAAGCGGGTGAGGTCCAACACGTCACTTGAGATCGTTCAAGTTGAGCGCGGAAGAAATGTCACGCACCATATTTTTGCCTGCCCGATGATCGCTCGGCGTCTTGGGTAGCGTTACGATTCCAATGCCAAACATGTGTTCCGCAGGCGTTGCCTTTATATGTTTACCATCAGACGAAACATCGTACCCCAACCTCTTGAGTATCGACGTCACATTCTGCGATGATTTCTTGGCATCTCTCCCCGCAGCTTTAAGCTCGCTCACTAAGCCAGCTATTCGGCCGGAGGATTCACTCTCTTCATAAATGCGAGAGATTAAGGCGGCCGTTCTATCATCCAAACCCATTAAGTCTTTAAACCTAGAAAGTGCAAGCCTAAGTCGATCTGAAAACTCACCAGGATAAAGTTCTTGTCCTAAGCGCGCCACAAAATCGGCAGGAAGCAGTCCGTCTCCAGCGCTCAAACTGGAAATTGCAACAGATTGCGCATCCTCCAGTTGCTGCCGCAAATTGGCAATAGTTTCATCCTTTGCAGCCAATTCATCTTTGAAAAGCTCCTCAACAAGCTCCAAAGTCTGCTCATCTTTTCCTTCTCGAATAGCGCGTAGAAATAATTCTTGCACCTCCTGCCATTCAAGAGACAAAACGGGCGCACGGTTCGCCGAGAAGGCGGATACGAACGACACAATTTCGGCAGTAAGCTGCCGCGGGTCATGAAGACTTGGCGTGAGAAAGAAGCGCCTTACAACTCCGTAGCCCGGAACACAGAAACCTGTTGTCCCACCATAAGGATTCTTGCGTTTGCAGGCTTCCATGAGCTGAAATGAAAACGCGCGTGATGGCTCAACGATGACGTGCGCAACGCCGCTCAATATTTTTGCTAGCCGATCAGCATCCAGCAAACAATCTCCGGAATCGGTTCGAGAAAGGTATAACGAAGGCAATCTGTTATAAGTATCACCAGATAAAATCTTTGCAGCGAAGTCCACACTATTCTCTTCTAAATAGTAGGGATCTTCAGAAACAGGCAGATCACCGTCAGCAGCCCCCCAGCCGGATTCTAAAAATTGGCGAATGATATGTGGCTTTTTCGGGGTCCGAATTATTGGATTCCCAGAACGAGCAATGCATTGACCACGAACCCTTACCGCAGCAAATTTTCCTTTTTTGGTATGAACAACCTCTGTACGCCAAAGCCGACCTTCGTCATCGCAAATATCGTAGCGGGCGGCATTAGCGAAACCGCCGGAAAGGTTAACTTCACGTAGTAGAAGCTCTTCACCATCGCCTAACAGAATCGCCTCGCCGCGCTTCGACTCAAGGATTGAAGCATCTGAGAAAAGTTCGGCACTCCTAATGCCCTTTATCCAAGCCGATACCGCGGCAACAAACTCCGCTTTACCCACACCGGGATCAACAGGAAACTCCGTCGCAAAGGTGCTCATGTACCTACCTCCAATTCATCTTTAACGCCCTGACAACTAACCCAAAACACCCTCGAACTCCCGCCATTCCCCCTTGGACATGCCGGAATTCTCCTGCGTCACCGTCTCGCCCTTCAGCATCCGGCGGACGCACTCCATCGCGGTGGCGGACATGTTCACGCCGCCCATCCGGTAATCCTCGAAGGCGGCATAGGCCAGCGGCACCCAGTCGGCGACGATTTCGCACATGAGTTGGGCGTAGACGCGGATTTCGTATTGCGCGTGCACGTCGGCGCGCAGCCGCAGGAAGTGGAAGAGGTTGTGCAAATCCACCTTCCAATACCATTGGGTATAGATATTGGCGGGCAGGTTCATCCGGGCCAATTCGCGGGCCAGGCCCTTTTGCCCGTCCTGGCTCAGCATCGCCTCGTAGTTGTCATAGGCGCGCATGGCGTCGGATTTCAGGATCTCCAGGACGCGGGCGGCCTCTTCGCCCTCCAGCAATTCTCCGCGGCCCTGGTTGTTGACCGTGGATTGGGCGGCCAATGCGTCGGGTGCCGGGATATAGAATTCGCGGTCCAGGATCGAGTAGCGGGCGGAGTATTCGTTGACGTTGGCGGTGCGGTGGCGGATCCACTGGCGCGCCACGAAGACCGGCAGTTTGACGTGGAATTTCACCTCGCACATCTCGAACGGGGTCGAGTGCCAGTGCCGCATCAGGTAGCGGATCAGGCCTTCGTCATTGCTGACCGCCTTGGTGCCGGTGCCATAGCTGACCCGCGCGGCCTGACAGATCGCGGCGTCGTCGCCCATATAGTCGATCACCCGCACGAAACCATGGTCCAGCACCGGATGGGCGGTGTAAAGGCGCGCCTCCATCCCCGGTGATACGGCGCGCAAGGTCTGGTTGGGCTGGCTGCGCTGCGCCTCGATCTGGGCGAGCTGGTCCTCGGTCAGGGGCATGGGGTCGTCCTTTCGCAAGCGGGGAATGAGTCGCCCGACACTATATCTATGCAACCCCGCACGAGGAACACCGATATGCTGTGAAATGCCGCCGCAGCACCCCCGCAGCTTTCGTGCAACGCCTGGCAGGAAGCCGCAGAAAAGCCGGGAAAATAATTGACTTTATCGAACCTGATCGGGACTCTGTGGCAAAACACGGCACATAAACAAATTCGAGCAGGTCCATGGCATATAAACATTTTCTGTTGGCGGCGTTGCTGCCGCTGGCCGCTTGCGGCGGTGGCGATGGCACAAATCCGATAAACAACGAGGGTGGCACCACGGCAGAGCCCGGCATCCTGCCCGGCACCAACAATCCCTCGTCCAACAGAGGAATTACCCGATACGAGGCCGAGGATGGCACCGGAAGCGGCTATGCCCGCGAAATCAGCTATGACTCGGGCGCGGACACGTTCTCGGTCAACAACCTCGCCTTTGACGGCGACAATACCTATGGGCGCTCGAGCAACCCGCAACTGCAGGACCTGTCCGCCGATCCGGCTACCGTTTTTGCCGTCTACGAGGGCAACGGTATTGAGAACGACCCGCTCACCGGCGATCCAATCAACCAGTTTGAATACCGTGCCCTCTATGCACGATCCAAGAACACCACAGCCGGCGGCGCGGCGCGCACCGAATTTGCCATCGTGCGTACCGGCTCTTACACCGGCTACGGCTTTGGTGGGTTCCTCTATCAGCGCAACGAAGGTGTGAACCTGCCCAGCGCCGGTCAGGCCACATATTCGGGGAATTACGCGGCCATTCGCGACTTTGCCGGCGCTGGCGGGCTTGAATATGCCGTTGGTGATATGACCATGGACATCGACTTCAGGGACTTCGACGAAGGCGAGGGTGTCAAGGGCCGGGTCTACAACCGACGCATCCTGGATTCGAATGGGAACGACGTAACCGCCAACATGATCACCGCGCTGCAAGCAGAATACGGCGGCACCTATAGCGCACTGCCGGAATTGAGATTGGTGGTTCAGCCTGGCGTGCTGGACAGAAACGGCGAAATCACGGGCTCTGTAAACAGCACCATTCTCAACGGCGATGGTGAGCAGGAAACCTATGAAAGCGGCGCTTATTACGCATTGGTTTCCGGCAGAGATGCCGATGAGGTTGTCGGCATTCTGACAGTCCAGGCCGCGGACGCCAGGCAACAAGGCGTGACCGCACGTGAAACCGGCGGATTCATCCTCTATCGCCCGAATCCGTGATCCAATGCACCGGTGGCCAAGGCGGATCGGGGCGGCCTGCTTGATCGTGGTCGGGGTGGCGGCGACGGGACCCGCGACCGCCGACGAGGCCGTGACCCTGACCCCGGACGAGATGCGCGCAGCCACCGATTATGCGCTGCGCATTCACGATTCCAAGACAGCGCTGAAACTGGCCGACGCGCTGCTGACACGCGATCCGGCCGACATGTTCGCGCTGATCGCGCGGGCGCGGGCGTTGCGGGATCTGGGGCGCTATCAGGACTCTCTGGCCAGCGCACGGGACGCCTGGGCCCGGGCCGAGGGTCGCGACGATCGCTATGCCGCCGCCCTGGTCACCGCCCAGGCGCTTTCCTCCATGGGGCGGCGCACACGGGCGCAGATCTGGCTGCGTCGCGCCGCCCAGAACGCCCCCAACGACCGGGCCAAGGCCGTGGTGGCGCGCGACTATGCCCATGTGCGCGAGCGCAACCCCTGGTCCACGCGGCTGACCTTCGGGCTGACCCCCTCTTCCAACGTCAATAACGGGTCCAGTTCGGACATCGTGGTGATCGGCGGGCTGCCCTTTGTGCTGGCGCCGTCGGCCAAGGCGCTGTCGGGGCAAGAGCTGCGTTTCGGTGCCGAGACGCGCTATCGGATGCGCCCCACGGATACGCTGTCGCTGCATCTGGGGGCGGAAATCGACACCCGCACCTATCGGCTATCCAGCGCCGCGCGCGCCAGTGCGCCCGGTGTGACAGGGTCCGATTTCGCCTGGGCCGCCGCCGAAATCAGCTTTGGCGGCAGTTGGGCGCCCAAGCCCGACGCGGGCCCGCTGGGGTTCGAACTGACCCTGGGCAAAAGCTTTTACGGCGGCACCGCCCTGGCCGATTATGCCCGTTTGGAACTGACCAAGAGCTATGCCATCGCCCCGCGCACGCTGCTGCGGCTGACCGGCTCTGCCGAACAGCAGTGGCGCGCCGATACCCCGCAAAACGATGCCACCGTGGTGCTGGGCAATGCCGCGCTGACCCGCCGGTTGGGCAATGGCGACATCGTCACCTTGTCGATGGGCCTGCGCGACACCGAAAGCGACGGCCCCTCGATCGCCAACGAGGCCCGGCTGGCCAGCATCGCCTATCGCTTTGCCAAGCCCGTGCTGGGCGCGCGGGTCGGGCTGAACCTGGCCTACGAGGGGCGTGAATATGACATGTCGCTGTTCGGTGGCGCTCCGCGCAGCGACACGCGGCTGGAACTGGGCGTGTCGGCCTTTCTGCCCCAGCATGACATCTATGGCTTTGCCCCCGAGATCGGGCTCAAGGCCTCTCGCAACCGCTCAAACCTGTCGCTTTACGACAGCCAGGAAATCGGGCTGACGCTGGGCATTCGCTCGGCGTTCTGAGGGCTCGCCCCCGCGCGCGGTCGTGCTAGGTTACGCGCGACAAAGGAGGGAACCCATGAAAATCCGCTATCTGCACACGATGGTCCGGGTCAAGGATCTGGAAAAATCCATGGCATTTTATGAATTGCTGGGCCTGAAACAGACCCGCCGAATGGACAGCGAGGCGGGCCGGTTCTCGCTGATCTTCATGGCGCCCCCGGGGCAAGAGGACTGCCCGGTGGAGCTGACCTGGAACTGGGATGGCGACGAGGGATTGCCCTCGGACAGCCGCCATTTTGGCCATCTCGCCTATGGGGTCGAGAATATTTATGATATGTGCCAACACCTTATGGACAATGGCGTAACGATCAACCGTCCCCCGCGCGACGGGCGCATGGCCTTTGTGCGCAGCCCTGACAACATCTCGGTCGAGCTGTTGCAGATCGGCGAGGCCCTGCCCCCGGCAGAGCCCTGGGCCAGCATGGGCAATACGGGCCATTGGTAAGGCTGGGTGCGGCCCTGATCGTGGGGGCGCTGCTGACGGCGGCCCCCGCCGGGGCGGCCTGTCGGCTGGCGCTGCTGTTGGCGCTGGATATTTCGTCCTCGGTCAACCCGGCCGAGGATGCGCTGCAACGCGCGGGCCTGGCCGCCGCGCTGATCGCGCCCGAGGTCCAGGCCGAGATCCTTGCCACCCCCGAGGCCCCCGTGGCCCTGGCGGTCTATGAATGGAGCGGGCGGTATCAGCAGGACATGGTGCTGGACTGGCAGCTGTTGGACAGCGCGGCGGCGATCCTGGCCGCAGCCGAGCGGATCGCCCGATCACAGCGCAGCTATGCCGAGTTTCCAACCGCGATGGGCTATGGGTTGGGATATGGGGCGCGGCTGTTTCAGGATGCGCCCGATTGCCTGTATCGCACGCTGGATATCTCGGGCGACGGGGTCAACAACGACGGATTCGGGCCAGAGCTGGCCTATCGCAACTTTCCGTTCAAGGGCATCACGGTGAACGGGCTGGCCATCGGCGGGGCGACCGATAACGATGCAGAGGTCTTTGCCTTTTACCGCGACGAGGTGATCCGCGGCCCCGGCGCTTTTGTCGAAACCGCAAGCGACTTCGCGGATTTTGAGCGCGCCATGCAGCGCAAGTTACAGCGCGAGCTGGCCGCGCGGGTCTATGGTGGCACCCCCGTGCTGCCCGGCGGGGGCTAGGGGATGCGGGTGGTTTTGCTGGTGCTGGTGCTGTTGGCGGGGGCGCACGGGGCGCACGCCCAGGGCTGTCGGCAGGCGCTGGCCATCGGGCTGGATGTCTCGGGCTCTGTCGATGCGCGGGAATACCGGCTGCAACTGGACGGGTTGGCCGGTGCGCTGGGTCATCCCGATGTGGTGGGCGCACTGATGCAGATGCCATCGGCCCCCGTCGCGCTGGCGGTTTATGAGTGGAGCGGCGCGGGCGACCAGCGGGTGATCCTGCCCTGGCGGATGATGGACGGCCCCGCGGCCCTGGCCGAGGTGACGGCGCGGCTGCGCACCACGACCCGGCAACCGGCCAGCCAGACCACCGCCCTGGGTGCGGCGCTGATCCGGGGCGATCAGCTGTTGGCCGAACGGACGGAGTGTTGGCGCCACACGCTGGATCTGACCGGCGACGGCCCGTCGAACGAGGGGCCGCGCCCACGCGAGGTGCCGCAAGGGGCGATCACCGTGAACGCGCTGGTGATCGGGCTGGACCCGGCGGCACGGATGGATCACGCCGAGGCCGACCTGCCCGAACTGACCACCTATTTCCGGGCCGAGGTGATCCGCGGGCCGGACGCCTTTGTCGAGACCGCCTTGGGCTTTCAGGATTTCGAGGCGGCCATGGTGCGCAAGCTCTTGCGCGAAATGCAGACCCTGGTGGTCGGCCGCGCGGATGCGCCCGGCCCCGCTCAATAGATATAGCGGATCTGGTCGGACCAATAGCGCTCCATCCGCTTCAGCGCGGTGGTGATCTCCTCCAGCCCGTCGGGTCCGACGACGCCGCGCGCGGTCAACCCCTCGGCATGGCGCACGAAAAGTGCACCCACCGCATCGCGGATCATGCGCCCCTTTTGGGTCAGGCGCACCCGCACCGCGCGGCGGTCGATCTCGCAGCGCTGATGGTGCATATAGCCCTTTTCCACCAGCTTCTTCAGGTTGTAGGACACGTTCGAGCCTTGGTAATAGCCGCGGCTTTTCAACTCACCCGCCGTCACCTCGTTATCGCCGATGTTGAACAGCAACAGCGCCTGCACCGCGTTCAACTCCAACAGGCCGAGGCGCTCGAACTCATCCTTGATGACATCCAGCAGCAGCCTGTGCAGCCGCTCGACCAGCGACAGCGCCTCAAGGTAATCGTCCATGACACCCGACTGGCCGGCCGCAAGGGGGGAATGGATACTCATCTCTTACTCCGCCGTTCGCTGTTCCCAGCCAGCAATAAGAAACAAGTCCCCAATAATCGGTTAAAACTGCGAAAAACCTTGGTCGCGGACTAGCGCCCGGCCTGCCGATCCGCCAGCCGCCCCACCAGCGTGGCAAAGCGCGCGGGCGGTGCCACCTGGCCTGTGACCCATTGATAAAGGTCGTGGTCGTCCTGGGCCAAGAGCGCGTCGAACGCGGCCAACGCATCGGCGTCCATCCCCGCCAGATAGCTGTCGGCATAGCCGCCCAGGATCAGGTCCATCTCCTTGGTGCCGCGGCGCCAGGCGCGAATATGCATCCGCTTGCGCTGCGATTCGATCGTCTCGTTCATCGGCTCGGCCATGCTCAGCCATGCTCCTTGAGGGCTGTGCGCAGCCGCTTTTCCAAGATACCCAGCCGGTCCGACAGCCGCCCCATTTCCGATTTCACCTGGCGGATCTCGGTCAGGATGGCGCGCACATCGCCCGGAATCGCCGCCTCGTCCGAGGGGGCGTCCAGCCCGTCGCCATGACCATTCAGCAGCCACATCATCGACACGTTCAGCACGCCCGCCAGCATCTGCAACTTGTTCGCGCGCGGGTCGGCCAGGTCGTCCTCCCATTCGCGAATGGTCTTGAGCTTGACGCCCAGCCGCTTGGCCAGCTCGGTCCGGGTCATGCCCAGTGCCTCTCGTGCGCCGGTGACGCGATCGCCAAAGGTGGCGGCCTCCTCGGAATACCAGTCGGATCCGGTGTCGGTATCTTTGCTGTCGCTCATCTGGGGGGCCTTTCGGGCAAAGCCGCTTGAACGGGTTTCTGTCGCACCCTATGAGAAAGGAACATCAGTTTCAAACCGGAGACGACCATGTCCTTTCTGTCTGCGACACCCGCGCGTGTAAAACCCTCGCCCACCATCGCAGTGACCACCAAGGCGCGCGAACTGAAAGCCGCCGGCAAGGACGTGATCGGCCTGGGCGCGGGGGAACCCGACTTCGACACCCCCGACAACATCAAGGCCGCCGCCAAGGCCGCCATTGACCGGGGCGAGACGAAATATACCGCCGTCGACGGCCTGCCCGAGCTGAAAAAGGCGATCTGCGCCAAGTTCAAGGCCGATAACGGGCTGGACTACAAACCCTCGCAGGTCAGCGTCGGCACCGGCGGCAAGCAGATCCTCTATAACGCCCTCGTGGCCACGATGAACCCCGGCGACGAGGTGCTGATCCCCGCGCCCTATTGGGTCAGCTATCCCGACATGGTGCTGCTGGCCGGTGGCGAGCCGGTGATCGTCACCGCCGGAATGGAGACCGGGTTCAAGCTGACCCCCGAGGCGCTGGAGGCCGCGATCACCCCCAAGACCAAGTGGTTCATCTTCAACTCTCCCTCGAACCCGACCGGCGCGGGCTATACCCATGACGAGCTCAAGGCGCTGACCGACGTGCTGATGCGCCATCCCCATGTGTGGGTGATGTCGGATGACATGTATGAAAAGCTGACCTACGGCGATTTCCAGTTCTGCACGCCCGCACAGGTGGAACCGGGCCTCTATGACCGCACCCTGACCTGTAACGGCGTGTCCAAGGCCTATGCGATGACCGGCTGGCGGATCGGCTATGCCGCCGGACCCGAGGCGCTGATCAAGGCGATGGGCAAGATCCAGTCGCAATCGACCTCCAACCCCTGCTCGATCGCGCAATGGGCCGCCCTTGAGGCGCTGACCGGGCCGCAGGATTTCATACCCGCCAACAACGCCACCTTCCAGCGCCGCCGCGACATGGTGGTCGAGATGCTGAACGCCGCCGACGGCATCACCTGCCCGGTGCCCGAGGGCGCGTTCTACGTCTACCCGTCGATCGCGGGCTGCATCGGCAAGACCACGCCCGCCGGCGTCAAGATCACCGATGACGAGGCGTTTGCCACCGCCCTGCTCGAGGAAAAGGGCGTCGCCGTGGTGTTCGGCGCGGCCTTCGGCCTCTCGCCCAACTTCCGCGTCAGCTACGCCACCTCCGACGAGAACCTGAAAGCGGCCTGCACCCGGATCCAGGAGTTTTGCGCAACCCTGACCTGAGGGCCGGAGATCCCCATGGCCAATGACCTGCCCGACTACTACTTTCGCACCCGCGAGAACGGGGCGCTGGTCTTTCGCCTGGACACCGAGAACCGGCAGCGGCGCATCGAAATGGTCCAGATCGCCGTCGTCAACGTCAAGAACGGCGACGTCAAACCCCATGGCGACCGCACCCTCAGCGACGAGGACCGCGCGGTGATCGACGACTGGATCGCCGATCGCCGCGCCGTGCTGGCCGAGCGCGAGGTGGACGACATCCTGCGCACGATCGATCACCTGAACCTGACCACCCAATGGGCCCAGACCCGCGCCAGCGACGAGGATCTGGAAACCGTGACCGATGCGCTGCTGCTGGCGATGCATGATCTGCGCACCGTCCTGGTGCGCAAAAAGGCCGAACAACTGGGCAAGCCGTAGCAGCGCGTGGCGGCATCCTCCACGCCGCGCCCGCAATGCCTGCCCGGCCGTTCTCTTCTTCTGGTCCCAAATATCCCGGGGGGTGCGGGGGGCAGCGCCCCCTGCTCCCTGCCCCGGCCCCTCGCCAAGGGGCGCGCCGCTAATTCCCGTCCGTTTCCTGGTCGGGCTGTTCGATGGCGTATTTCTGGAACAGTCGGCTCTGGCTCAGGAAAAACGCAAAGATCGCGATGGTCAGGCCGAAAGTCTTGAAATTCACCCACATATCCGTGGACATCGTGCGCCAGATCACCTCGTTCAGCACCGCCAGGCCGATGAAAAAGAACATCAATCGCCGGGTCAGGATCATCCAGCCGCGCTGTTCCAGCGGCATCATCTCTTCCATCACGAATTGCAGATAGGACTGCCCCCTGAGCAGCCCGGCCCCCAGCACCCCGGCAAACAGCGCGTAGATCATCGTCGGCTTCATCTTGAAAAAGCGGTCGTCGTTCAGCCAGACGGTCAGCCCGCCGAACACCACCACCAAGGCCGCCGTGGCGATCTGCATCTTCGAGACATGCCCGGTCAGGGCCCACAGGATGCCGGTCGTGATCAGGATCAACGGGATGAACCCCGCCGTGGCCAGCACGAACCCGTCATACTCGGTCCCCGCGATGGTAAAGACCTGCTCGCGTAGCCGGATATAGGCAATGAAAAAGACCACGATCGGGCCCATTTCCAGCGCCAGCTTCAGGATCGGATTGATCGGTTTTCTCTCGGCCATGATACCCCCTAGCCTCCCATTTCCACGATGACGGCCCCGGCGGCAATCAGCGCCATCAGCGCCGCGCGCCGCGGCCCCACGGTTTCGCCCAGCACCAGCCAGCCGATCACCGCCGCAAACACCGTCGAGGTTTCGCGCAGCACCGCCGCCTCGCCCACCTTGTCCAGCCGGGTCGCCATCATGACCGCCCCAAAGCTGAGAAACGCCACCAGCCCGCCGGCCACCCCGCGCAGCATCAGCGGCCCGGGCGTCGGGCGCTGCGCCATCGCGCGCCAGCGCAGGGCCGCGATCCACGGCATGACCGTCAGCCCGTCGATGAAAAAGAACCACGCCAGAAAGGTGAACGGATTGGCCGTGGCGCGGATGCCATAGGCGTCATAGGTGGTGTACAGCGCCACGAACCCGCCGGTCAGCACCGCCAGCGCCAGCGCCGGTTTCAGCGTATCGCGATCCAGTTGCCAGTGGATCAGGTTATACACCGCCAGCCCGAAAATCCCGGCCAGCAATACCCCGACCCCGGCCCATTGCGTGACGGTAAAGACCTCGCCGAACAACAGCCCCGCGCCGATCACCGTGAACAGCGGCCCGGTGCCGCGCACCACGGGGTAGACCACCGTATAGGCGCCCTTGGAATAGGTATAGCCCTGCGCCAGCTTATAGCCCAGGTGGATGAAGAACACGGTGACGAAGATCGGCCACATGTGCGGCTCGGGCCAGGGCACCACGAAAAGCGCCACAGGGGCCGCCATCAGCCCATAGGACAGATCAATCGCCCCGCGCGACAGCCAGGGGTCATGCCGCCCCTTTTGCAGCGCGCCAAAGACCGCGTGCAGAAACGCCGCCATCAGCGCCAGCGCCAGCGCCAGGTGATGCCCAGCCTCGGTGCCCTCGATCCCGGCCAACCAGTCAGTCATTCCCCGCGCCCCGCGTCGGGCCGCATCTCGTCACGCATCGAGGCCCGCCAATGCGTTGGCGAAATCGCGCGGCTCGAACGGGGCCAGGTCGTCGATCTGCTCGCCCACGCCGATGGCATGGATCGGCAGGCCGAACTTGTCAGCCAGCGCCACCAGCACGCCGCCCTTGGCGGTGCCGTCCAGCTTGGTCATCACCAGGCCCGAGACATCGGCGAGTTTCTGGAAAATCTCGACCTGGGACAGCGCGTTCTGCCCGGTGGTCGCGTCCAGCACCAACAGCGTGTTATGCGGCGCGGTTGCGTCGCGCTTGCGGATCACGCGCACGATCTTTTCCAGCTCGGCCATCAAGTCCTGACGGTTCTGCAACCGCCCGGCGGTATCGATCATCAACAGGTCCGTTCCCTCGGCCTCGGCGCGGGCCATGGCGTCAAAGGCCAGGCTGGCGGGGTCGGTGCCCTCGGGGGCGGTCATCACCGGCACCCCGGCGCGGTCGCCCCAGACCTGCAACTGTTCCACCGCCGCCGCGCGGAAGGTATCGCCAGCGGCGATGATCACCGATTTCCCGGCGGCGCGGAACTGGCTGGCCAGCTTGCCGATCGTGGTGGTCTTGCCCGAGCCGTTGACGCCGACCACCAGAACCACCTGCGGTTTCTTGGGATAAAGCGGCATGGGCCGGGCCACGGGATCCATGATCCGCGTGATCTCGTGGGCCAACAGTTCCTTGATCTCATCGACCGACAACCGCTTGCCGAACCGGCCCTCGGCCATGTTGGCGGTCACCCTCAGGGCGGTATCCACACCCATGTCGGCGGTGATCAGCAACTCTTCGAGGCTTTCCAGCATCTCGTCGTCCAACTCGCGGCGGATGACGGTCTTCTTGCGCTCGCCCCGGCCCAGCATACGGCCCAGAAAGCCCCGGCGCGGGGCGTCGTCCTGCTCGACGATCTCTTCGACCGCGCCTTGCTCCAACGCGGCCAATGGCGAGGTGCCGCGGTCATAGGGCATCTCCATCGGGCCTGCGGGCGGCATTTCCGTGGGCGTATCGGCGGGAAATTCCACCGGCGCAGGCGGGAATTCGGCCGGCGGCGCGGGCGGCACCTCTTGCGGCGCGGGCGGCACGTTGAGCGGTTCGGGCGACGGGCGCGGCGCGGGTTCCGGCTCGGGTCGCGGTTCCGGTTCCGGCTCGGGTTCGGGCAGCGGGTCCGGTTCGGGTTCGGGCAGCGACTCGGGTTCCGGCAGCGGGTCCGGTTCGGGTTCGGGCAGCGGCTCGGGCTCAGCGGCGACAACCGGTTCCGGCTCCTGCTCGGGGGCTTTGGTGGAAACGGGGTCCGGGGCGACCGACGCACCGGCGGGGGTGTCGGGCAAGGGGGTGGGCTGGTTTTCGGTATCTGCGGTATCCGCGGCCTCTGCCGGGGGAACCTCGACCTCGGGCGCGGGGGGCCAGGCCCGTGCGGGTTCCCAACCTGTGTTGGCCTCTGCCGTGGGGGCAGGTTCGGCAGCGGGGGGCCAGGCGGGCGCAGGTTCCCAGCCAGGGGCGGCCGCGGGCGTCGGTTCGGGGTCCGGGATGG
Organism: Paracoccaceae bacterium; assembly: GCA_016938875.1. Lineage (GTDB taxonomy): Bacteria > Pseudomonadota > Alphaproteobacteria > Rhodobacterales > Rhodobacteraceae > Rhodovulum. Next base: position 47,733 of record JAFGTV010000038.1, on the reverse strand, counting down.
GCGCGGGCGCTGGCGCGGAGGTCCAATCGGGGCTGGTCTCTGCGGCGGGCCGAGGATCGGCGGCAGGCGCCGGCGTCACATCAGGCGCGGGCGTCGGCACGGGGTCTGCCGTCGGCGCGGGCGCGGGCGTCTGTTCGGGCTGCGCTGCCGGTTTGGGCGCGGGTGTCCAGGCGGGGGTGTCAGGCTCGGGCGCGATCGCTGGCAGGGGGGCGGGCGGCGCGGGCATCGGGGTCGGCGCAGGCTCGACCGCCTGGGCCGCGCCCAGCACCAAGGGCTTGGAACCGGCGGCGGGTTCAGGGGCCGGCGCGACCTCTGGTTCGGGCGCGGTTTCGGCCTCTGGTTCGGGCGTGGCTTTGGCCTCTGGCAAGAGGATTTCCTCTTCCGCGCCGCCTTCGCGCACGATTGCCTCCAGGCCCTCCTCGATCTTCGAGGATGACCGCCGCAGCCTTTGTCTGAGCTTGCTGAACAACGCCATGTCGCCTCCTGCCGGGCCACGCGAACGGACCCTGCCCTGACCTATGCGCAAACGTCCCGATATGGAAGGGGTCGGGGCCTGCACCGCCTCTGACATCGTGCACCGCACAGCCCCGCGCGCCCATGTCGCGCGCCGCCGCACCCCGTTGCCCGGCGCGGGTTCGCCTGCCCCGATTCGCACCCATCCCGCACTGGCCAAGCGCGCCCCGCTCTGTCAGATTGAACGTGAACGAGTTGACGGAGAGCCCATGCGCCAGCCCCTGACCGCCCTGACGATCCTGGTTGCATTGGCCCTGCCCGCGCTGGCCGAGGAGCCGATGACCGCGGCGCAATTCGAGAGCTATGCCACCGGCAAGACGCTGTTCTACGCGATGCGCGGTCAGACCTATGGGGCCGAGCAATACCTGCCCGGGCGGCAGGTGATCTGGACGTTCCTCGACGGCGAATGCGCTGAGGGCATGTGGTACGAGGCCGGCGGGCAAATCTGTTTCAGCTATGACCACGACCCCGGCGATCCCCAATGCTGGAGCTTTTACCGCGCGCCGACCGGGTTGATGGCGCGCTTTGAAAATGATCCCGAACAGACCGAGTTGATCGAGGTGAACCAAAGCCCCGATCCGCTGATCTGCACCGGCCCCGAGGTGGGCGTTTAGCCCGACATCGGGGCGCGCGGACCGGCCTAGAACAGATTGCCCTGCCCTGGCGGCTCGTCGGTCTTGCGCCCGCGCGGGGCCGGGCGTCCGCCGACGGCCAGGCGGCCATCCTGGAACTCGATCTCCAGCGCGCCGGCGCGTTCGGCGGCGGCGCGGGTGGTGATCACCGTCGGGCCCGCGCGCACGACCGCATAGCCCCGGCGCAGGGTCTCTTGATAGCTCAGCCCCTGGCGCATGCGCTCCAACCCCTCCAGCCGGGCCTGGCGCCGGTCCAGATCGGCCCGCAGCGCGCTGACCAGCCGCCGGTCCAACAGTGCCAGCGCGCGGCGCCGGGCGTCGATCTCGCGCGACAGCGCCTCGGGGCGGATCCGCGCGGCGCAGGTCGCCAGGTCGCGGCGACGCTGGCGCAGCAACCGGTCCAGCGCAGGCGCAACCCGGTCCGCGCGGTCGTCCAGGCGGCGGCGTTCCTCGGCCAGGCGGCGGCGCAGGGTGGCCGGGCGCAGCGCGGCGGCGGCCTCGGACAGGCGCAGCCGTTCGCGCGACACCCGCGCACGCAGCGCGGCGGGCAGCCGGTCCGAGGCGCGATCCAGCCGTTGGGCGGCGAATTGCACCAGGGTTTCGGGCCGGGGCAGCGCGCGCGACAGATCGGCCAGACGTTGGCGACGCTGGGATAGCCCACGCACCATCGCGCCCGACCGGCGCGCCTCTTGCCCGTCCAGCCAGGCCAGCAGGTCCAGCCGCACCGGCACCGCCATCTCGGCGGCGGCGGTGGGGGTGGGCGCGCGGCGATCGGCGGCAAAGTCGATCAGCGTGGTGTCGGTTTCGTGGCCCACCGCGGAAATCAGCGGGATCTGCGATTCGGCCGCCGCACGCACCACGATCTCTTCGTTGAAGCCCCACAGATCCTCCAGGCTGCCACCGCCACGCGCCACGATCAGCAGGTCGGGCCGGGGCAGCGCGCCGCCCGGTTGCAGCGCGTTGAAGCCGCGGATCGCGCGGGCCACCTCGGGGGCGCAATTGGCCCCCTGCACCGCCACCGGCCAGATCAGCACCTTGCGCGGGAAACGGTCGCGCAGCCGGTGCAGGATGTCGCGGATCACCGCCCCCGAGGGCGAGGTCACAACGCCGATCACCTCTGGCAGATAGGGCAAGGCGCGCTTGCGCTCGGGCGCGAACAGACCCTCTGCGGCCAGCGCAGCCTTGCGCTTTTCCAGCATCGCCATCAGCGCGCCGACGCCTGCCGGGGCGATATCCTCGATCACCATCTGGTAACGCGACTGCCCGCCAAACGTTGTCAGCCGCCCGGTGGCGACCACCTCCATCCCTTCCTCGGGCTGGGTGGCCAGACGGCCCGCCACCCCCTTCCAGATCACGCTGGCAAGCACGTTGCGATCATCCTTGAGATCCAGATAGATGTGACCCGAACGCGGCCGGCTGACGCGCCCCACCTCGCCGCGCACGCGGATATGGGTGAACGCCCCCTCGACGGTGCGTTTCACCGCCCCCGAAATTTCCGAAACGGTGAATTCGGGAGCGTTCGGGCCGGGGCCGTCCTCTTCGATCAGGTCTGACATGGGATCTCTCGGGGCTCTCGCTTGTCATGGCGCGGGGCTCAGCCTAGAACGCCCGCAACCAAAGGCCAAGCGGGAGACCCCCATGAACATCCTCATTCTCGGTGGCGGCGGGCGCGAACATGCGCTGGCCTGGGCGATCTTGCAGAACCCGCGCTGTGACCGGCTGATCGTGGCGCCGGGCAATGCCGGGATCGCCGCGATCGCCGAATGCGCCACCCTGGACATCGAGGATGGCGGCGCGGTGGCCACCTTTGCCGAGGAGAACGCCGTCGATTTCGTGGTGATCGGCCCCGAGGCGCCGCTGGCCGCTGGCGTGGCCGACCGCCTGGCCAGTGCCGGGATCGCCTGTTTCGGGCCCAGCCAGGCCGCCGCGGCACTGGAAAGCTCCAAGGCCTTTACCAAGCAGGTCTGCGATGCCTGCGGCGCACCGACCGCGCGCTATGGCCATTTCACCGACGCCGAGGCCGCCAAGGCCTATGTGCGGACCCAGGGCGCGCCCATCGTGGTCAAGGCCGACGGGCTGGCCGCGGGCAAGGGCGTGATCGTGGCAGAGACCCTGGACCAGGCGCTGGCGGCGGTGGACGAGATGTTCGCCGGGGCCTTTGGCGGCGCCGGCGCCGAGGTGGTGATCGAGGAATTCATGCAAGGCGAAGAGGCGTCGTTCTTTGTGCTGTGCGACGGGGAAAACGTGCTGCCGATCGGCACCGCCCAGGACCACAAGCGCGTGGGCGAGGGCGACACCGGTCCCAACACCGGCGGCATGGGCGCCTATTCCCCCGCCCCGGTGATGACCGATGCGGTCTGCGCCCGCGCACTGGACGAGATCGTCAAACCCACCATGGCCGAGATGGCCCGGCGCGGCACGCCCTATCGCGGGGTACTCTATGTCGGGTTGATGATCGAGGACGGCCAGCCGCGGCTGGTGGAATACAATGTCCGGTTCGGCGATCCCGAATGCCAGGTGCTGATGATGCGACTGGGCGGGCAGGTCCTGGATCTGCTGCTGGCCTGTGCCGAGGGGCGGCTGGACGGCGCCCGCGTCAACTGGGCCGCGGATCACGCGCTGAGCGTGGTGATGGCCGCAAAGGGCTATCCGGGGGCCTATGAAAAGGGCACGCCGATCGGTGGGCTGGACGGGCTGGCCCAGGATAGCGCGCATATGGTTTTTCACGCCGGAACCGCCCAGGCGGGCGGCCAGGTGGTGGCCACCGGCGGGCGGGTTCTGAACGTCACCGCGCGCGGCGCCAGCCTGGCAGAGGCCCGCGCACGGGCCTATGGGATGGTCGATCGGATCGACTGGCCGGGCGGGTTCTACCGGCGCGATATCGGCTGGCGCGCGCTTTAGCGCGGGACGGGGAAAGGGGGGCTGTCCGCCCCCCTCTTGGCCTGGCGGCCAATTCACCCCCCGAGGATATTTCGGACCAGAAGAAGGGCCAAGGCCGCGCCTAACGGCAGGCAAGCGCCGTGGCAAAGGCCCGGGGCGTGGCGGGCAGATCAAGCCCGCGCTGTACGATACCTTCGCCCGTCAGGCGGGCCGCGATCAGCCGGGTCCAGCCCGGGTCGGCGAGGATCATCTCGGGGCCTGTGCCGCAATCGCGGATGCCGCCCGAGAGGATCGTGTCGCCGATGCGGTGATTGGTCAGGCCCCGGGATACGGCGATCTGGGTGAGCTGACCATTCGCGAAGCGCCAGATACGCAGGGTGCGCGCCAGGTGCGGGCGATCGACATAGGCGATTTCCATCCGCCCGTCGCCGTCCAGATCCGCCGCGCCCACCGGGGCCAGCCAGCGATGGCGGGTGCCGATGAAGGGGGTGGCTGCGATCAGGCCGTTGGCGCCATAGACCGACAGGCGCGCGCCGCGGTCGAGATCGGTTTCCACCGCGATGACCTCGGGCGCGCCGTCGCCGTCGAGATCGGCCAGGCGCGGTTCGATATCCTCGAAGACGCGGGAGGTCGGCAGCACGATGCGCCGGCGGTCCCCGCCCGCCAGGTGCAGCACCAGCGTGCCCCATTCCACCGCGTCGCCCAGGATCGCGTGGTCATAACGGGTCGTGGGGTCGGCGTAACGGGCCGAGGTGATCTGGGCCGCCGCGGGCGCGGCCAGGCATGGCGCGAGACAGGCGGCCAGCACGAAGGCCGCCCGCCACATCAGATCTGCTTTTCAGGCAGTTGCACGATCAGGCCGTCCAGCGCGTCGGTCACCTTGACCTGGCAGGTCAGGCGCGAGCGGGCCGGGTCGGTCTGGTAGGCAAAGTCCAGCATGTCCTCTTCCATCGCCTGTTTGGCGGGCAGACGATCCACCCAGTCGGGGTGGATATAGGCATGGCAGGTCGAGCAGGCGCAGGCCCCGCCGCAATCGGCGTCGATGCCGGGCACCGCGTTGTCGCGCGCCCCTTCCATCACGGTCAGCCCGTTGGCGACCTCGATGACATGTTCGGTGCCGTTATGCTCGATATAGGTGATCTTGGCCATCGCTGCCTCTTGCGGTTCATTCGGGTTGACGTCGGACATAATCCAGCCCCGCGGGATTTTCCAGAGAAAGCGGGCGGGCTTGTCGCCGGATGCAAATGTTCTATTTATGTTCTCATGCAGCCCGATTGGCCCCGTCCCCCGTCCTGTTTGCCCCATGCCCTGCTGGATCTGCCGCCCGCGGGGGCGCGGGTCTGTGTGGCCGGGCTGGTGCTGGTGCGTCAGCGGCCGGGCACCGCCAAAGGCGTCGTCTTTGTCACGCTGGAGGATGAGACCGGCGTATCCAACGTGGTGATCTGGGCCAAGGTGTTCGAGCGTTACCGCCGCGCGGTGATCGCGGCGCGGCTGATGCGGGTCTGCGGGCGGGTGCAGCGCCAGGCCGGCGTGACCCATGTCGTGGCCGAAACGATCGAGGATATCTCGTTCATGCTGGACGATCTGCTGCGCGAGGGCGAGACCCTGCCGCAGGGGCCGTCCGACCCGGTTGCGCCGCTTTCACATGGGCGCGAAACGGGCTAGCTTGTTCCCCGAGAATGGCCCCACGCAGCCCTATCCCGGACGCACAGCATGACCTACCTTCGCCCCCTCTTCGGGCTTGCGGCGCTTTGGCTATGCGCCTGCCAGAGCACCGCACCCGCGCCCATGGGGCCGATTCCCATCCGCACGACCCCGCCGCCCCGGGCCATCCCCGGACAGTGCTGGGCCAAGGACGAAACCCCCGCGACCTTTGAGACGGTGACCGAACAGGTGCGGTTGGACCCGGCCGGGACCGGCGCGGGGGCGACCTATCGGACCGAGACGCATCAGCGGATCCTGCGTGAGCGCCGCATGCTGTGGTTCGAAATCCCCTGCCCGGCCCGCATGGATGCCGGGCAAGTGGCCGCCCTGCAACGCGCGCTAAAGGTGCGCGACGTGTATTCCGGGCCGATCACCGGGCGGATGGATGGCGCGACGCGGGGCGCGATACGCCGCTATCAGGCGCTGCGGGGGCTGGACAGCGGGATCCTGTCGCTGGCCGCGGCGCGCCAGTTGGGGATCGTGGCCTATGGGCGCGACCGCCCCTGACGCGAGCGCACCGCCAAGGCAGCCCCGGCGCGGCAGTCCGCGCCCTGCCCTAGCGCACCACGTAGACCGAACAATCCGAATGGCGCACCACCCGCGCGGCATTCGGGCCCAGCAGATAGTCGCGCAGGTCGGGCTTGTGCGAGCCGACGATGATCAGGTCGGTCCCCGCCTCGTGGGCGGCATGCAGGATTTCCTCGTAGGCCTTGCCGGTCGCGATGATGTGGCGCACCTGGGCGTTGGCCTCGGCGCCGATCTCGCTTTCGACGAAGGCGTTGAGGATATCGCGCGCCTTGGCCACGGCCTTTGCGTGGAAATCCTTGTCGAAATAGCCGCCCACCACGCTCATCCCGAAATCGGGGACCACGGTGATGACATCCAGGCGGGCCTTGTCGATATCGGCCAGTTTGACCGCGGTGCGCAGCACCTCTCTGTCGACCTCGGGTTGGCTGACATCAATGGCGCAAAGGATCGAACGGGTCATGCGGGAACTCCCTGCCGCGCGGCGCGGCCACGTTGAAGGAAGGCGACACCAGCCAGCAGCAGCAGCGCCGGGATAAACACCAACTCTTGCGGGAGCTGGGACTGCGGCACCCGCAACGCGCTGACCGTTACCGGCTCGTCACCATAGAAATCAAACCCTTGCATCGTCTCGGCAAAGGGCGAGCTGAACATCGGCTCGTCCAGCTTCAGCACATCCCCCTCGGCAATCGGCAAAAGCCCGGTGGCGGCCAGACGCGCGGCGGCGTCCCCCTCGTCCGCGACGGTGACGACCAGGGTCGTCTGCTTGATCTCGCCGGTATCGTAGTCGGGACCGGACACCACCAGGCGCAGATCCTGCCCCGGCTGGGCCGCTGCCAGCGCCTGTTCGAACTGCGCCGGGGGCAGGTTGGCAAAGGGCGGCTGCAATTTGTCCATGACATAATCCGGCCGGAACAGCACAAAGGCGATCAGCACCAGCGCGATGCTTTCGTAAATCCGGCTTTTGGTCAGGAACCAGCCCATGGTGCCAGCGGTAAAGACCAGGATCGCGATGGTAGAGACCACGAACACCACGATGCCCTGCACCCAGCCCACGTCGATCAGCAACAGATCGGTGTTGAAGATGAACACGAACGGCAGCGCCACGGTCCGCAAGCTGTAGAAAAACGCGATGAAGCCGGTGCGGATCGCGTCCCCGCCCGATACGGCGGCGGCGGCGAAACTGGCCAGCCCCACGGGTGGCGTCACATCCGCCATGATCCCGAAGTAGAACACGAACAGATGCACCGCGATCAGCGGCACGATCAGCCCCGATTGCGCCCCCAGTTCCACCACGACCCCCGCCATCAGCGAGCTGACGACGATGTAGTTGGCCGTGGTCGGCAAGCCCATGCCCAGGATCAGCGATAGGATCCCGACAAACAGCAGCATCAGGATCAGGTTCCCGCCCGAGACGAATTCGACCAGGTCCGCCATCACCTGGCCGATCCCGGTCAGCGTCACGGTGCCCACGATCACCCCCGCCGTGGCCGTGGCCAGGCCGATACCGATCATGTTGCGCGCGCCGTCGATCAGCCCCTGCACCAGGTCGCCCACCCCGCCGCGGAACGCCGCCACCATTTCGGCGCCGCCCCGGAACATCGCCTTGAGCGGGCGCTGGGTCAGCAGGATCGCGAACAGCAACGCCGTCGCCCAAAAGGCCGACAGGCCCGGCGATTTCTGCTCAATCATCAGGAAGTAGACCAGCACGATGATCGGCAGCAGGTAATAGAGACCGGATTTATAGATCTCGGACACCACCGGCAGGGTCACGTCCGGGGCGTTGGGATCGTCGGGTTCCAGGTCGGGCACCGTCGCGGCCAGCGCCAGCAGCGCGACATAGGCCAGGAACACCAGCCCGGCCAGCACCCAGCCCGCGCCCTCGGGCACCGCCGCCGCGACCCAGCCCACCGGGTATTGCACCCCATAGCACAGTGCCGCAAAGCCCACGAAAAAGGCCATCATGCCGCCGATCGTGCGCCCCAGCGAGGTGACGCGATCCCCCAGCGTCGGCATGTTCCGCTTCACCGCCTCGAGATGCACGATATAGAGCAGCGCGATATAGGAGATCACCGCCGGCAGAAAGGCGTGGGTGATCACCTCGACATAGGAAATGCCCACGTATTCGACCATCAAAAAGGCCGCGGCCCCCATCACGGGGGGCATGATCTGGCCGTTGACGGAACTGGCGACCTCGACCGCGCCGGCCTGTTCGCTGGTAAAGCCCACCCGCTTCATCAGCGGGATCGTAAAGGTGCCGGTGGTCACCACGTTGGCGATGGACGAGCCCGAGATCAGCCCGGTGGCGGCCGATCCCACCACGGCGGCCTTGGCCGGTCCGCCGCGCAGATGCCCCAGCGCGCCAAAGGCCATCTTGATGAAATAATTGCCCGCCCCCGCCTTTTCCAAAAGCGCGCCGAACAGCACGAAGAGAAAGACGAACTTGGTCGACACGCCCAGCGCGATGCCGAACACGCCCTCCGAGGTGATCCACATGTGGCTCATGGCCTTTTGCAGGCTGGCGCCTTTCCAGCGGATCACATCGGGCACCCATGACGCCGCGCCAAAGAACACATAGACCAGGAAAATCGTGGCGATGATCGCCATGGCCGGGCCCAGCGCGCGGCGCGCCGCCTCGAACAGCAGTAACAGCCCCGCCAGCGCGAACCACTTGTCCGTATTGTCGGCCAGACCGCCCGATTGCACGATCTTGTCATAGAAAACATAGCCATACATCGCGATAAAGGCGCCCGCGCCGGCAAACACCCAGTCCTGAACAGGGACAAAGCGCCGGGGGCTGGACTTGAACGCGGGATAGGCGGTGAAGGCCAGGAAGATGGCAAATGCCAGGTGGATCTGGCGTGAATTGTTGATCAAATCGCCGGGCAGCACCAGGTTGGACACCGGCGAGGCCAGCAGGATCTGAAAGAGCGACCACAGCACCGCCAGAACGGCCAGGAAGAGGCCCACCGATCCCGCAGGATTTCGCGCCCCGGAATCAGAGGCCGCAACCAGTTCCTGAAGTTCCTCTTCGGACAGGGCACGGCCCTTGGCGGTCTTGTCGGTCATGTCCCGTTCTCCCGGCTGGACCGCGGCGGCGCGGCCATGTCATTCATCGGCGCTATCGCTGCGCCTTGGGGAACGGGGCGCGTTTGGCGCGCCCCGCCCGGTCATCATGTCAGATCGGATCAGTCGATCCAGCCCATTTCACGATAATACTTGGCCGCGCCGTCATGCAGCGGCGCCGACAGGCCGTCCTTGATCATCTCTTCGGGCTTGAGATTGGCAAAGGCCGGGTGCAGCTTTTTGAAGTCCTCGAAGTTGTCGAAGACCGATTTGACCACGGTATAGACCGCCTCGTCCGACACGGCGGTCGAGGTCACCAGGGTCGCGCCGACACCAAAGGTCTGCACGTCCTCGTCCGTGCCGCGATACATGCCGCCGGGAATGGTGGCCGCACGGTAGAACGGGTTGTCGGCGATCAGGCCCTCGATGGTCGGACCGTTGACCGAGACCAGAACCGAATCGCAGGCGGTCGTCGCCTCCTGGATCGAGCCCGAGGGGTGGCCGACGGTGTAGATCATCGCGTCGATCTGGTTGTCGCACAAGGCGGCGGACTGTTCGGCGGCCTTCAGCTCGGTGGCCAGGCCCAGGTCATCCATGGTCCAGCCCTTGGCCGCCATCACGACCTCCATCGTGCCGCGCTGGCCAGAGCCGGGGTTGCCGATATTCACGCGCTTGCCCTTGAGATCGTCGAACGTCTTGATCCCCGCATCGGCGCGGGCAACGACGGTAAAGGGCTCGGGGTGGATCGAGAACACCGCGCGCAGCTCGGTGAAGGGGCCGGCCTCTTCGAATTTCGAGGTGCCGTTATAGGCGTGGTACTGCCAGTCGGACTGGGCGACGCCGAACTCCAGCTCGCCGGCGCGGATGGTGTTGATGTTGTAGACCGACCCGCCGGTGGATTCGACCGAACACCGGATGCCGTGTTCCTTGCGGCCCTTGTTGACCAGCCGGCAGATCGCGCCGCCGGTGGGGTAATAGACCCCGGTCACGCCGCCGGTGCCGATGGTGATGAATTCCTCGGCCATTGCCATGGGCGCGGCCATGGCCCCCACGACCAGGGTCGCGGCGGTCAGTTTCAACTTGGCGAACATTCAGGATACTCCCTTTGTTGGTTCGAATTCGCGTTTCACAGGTATGACATCACGCGACCCAGAATTCCTCCAGGCGGTGATTGCGGGCCTCTACCTCTTCGATCCGGGCCTTGGCCTGGGGCCCGGCGCGGGCGGCCAGCATGCCGATGATCGTTTCCGCCAGAACCAGGCTGGCGGCATAAGAGGAAAAGAACTGCGGGCTGTCCGAGGGCAGGATGAACCCCGCATCGGACCATTTCAAGGCCGGACAGGCATGGGTGTCGGTGATCACCAGCACAAAGGCGCCCCGTTCGCGCGCCATCTGCGCGGCCAGAATCGCGCGGCGGGCATGGGGCGGCTTGGTCAGCACGATCAGCGCATCCTCGGCCCCGATATCCGCCATCGCCGACGCAAGCGAGGCCCCCATTCGCCCCGCCAGCCGCCAGTTGGCGGCGAAATAGCTGCCCATATAGGCCATGTATTCAACGATCCCGGTGGACCCCAGCGCGCCGAACAACACCACGTTGCGCGCCCGGTGCAGCCGCTCGACCGCGTCCTCCAGGCGGGCGGGGTCGATCAGGCGGATCATCGCCTCGATATTCGCGGTGCAGGCACTGGCCTGGCGGGTCAGGAACGGCGGCTGGGCGCCTGCCTCGGCCTCGGCTTGCAGGCGGTGCACCCTTTCGGAAAAGCTGACATAGCGCCGGCCCACGGCATTGCGCGACAGCTCGCGCAGTTCTTCGTAACTGGCAAATCCCAACGCCCGCGCCAGCCGCGAAAACGTCGCCGGCGCCAGGCCCGATGAGGCAGAAATCGCGCGCAGCGAGCGCGTGGCCACATCGACCGGGTGCGCGGCCACGTAATCGGCCGCGTCGCGCAACTTGGCGCTGAGATCGCCGTATTCGGCGGCGATCTTGTCCTCGATCGTCAGGGTCTGCGGCATCACCCCCCCTTGGGATTCGCTGAAACATAGCGTTTCAGCCGTATTATCCGTTGTCAATTCCTGAAACGTCTGTTTCACTTTCGGTCAGATCGTTCCCCCATCGCCCGAAGGTCCGCCCATGTCCCACATCTTTCCCCGCCACTCCAAGGCCGCGCCGCCGATGGTTGCCCGCGGCCAAGGCGTCTATCTCTTTGATACCGAAGGCAAACGCTATCTGGACGGATCGGGGGGCGCGGCGGTGTCCTGCCTGGGGCATGGCGATCCGGCGGTCACCAACGCGATCAAGGATCAGTTGGACAAGGTGGCCTTTGCCCATACCGGATTCTTCACCTCTGACCCGGCAGAGCGTTTGGCCGACACGCTGATCGCCCATGCGCCGGGCGGGCTGGACCGGGTCTATCTGGTCTCGGGTGGATCCGAGGCGATGGAATCCGCGCTGAAGCTGGCGCGCCAGTATTATATCGAGATCGGCCAGCCCACCCGCCACCGCGTCATCGCCAGATGCCAAAGCTATCACGGCAACACCCTGGGCGCGCTGGCCACGGGCGGCAACATGTGGCGGCGCGAACCGTTTTCGCCCCTGATGATCGAGACCACCCATATCTCGCCCTGCTTTGCCTATCGCGGCCAACAGCCGGGCGAGAGCGAATGGGACTACGGCCAGCGCGTCGCCAACGAGCTGGAGGCCGAGATCCTGCGCCTGGGCCCCGGCAGCGTGATGGCCTTTGTCGCCGAACCCGTGGTTGGCGCCACCGCGGGCGCGGTGCCCCCGGTGCCGGGCTATTTCCAGCGGATCCGCGAGATTTGCGATAGCTACGGGGTGCTTTTGATCCTGGACGAGGTGATGTGCGGGATGGGACGCACGGGCACGCTCTTTGCCTGTGAACAGGATGGAATCGCGCCGGACATCACCGCCATCGCCAAGGGGCTGGGGGCCGGCTATCAGCCGATCGGCGCGATGCTGTGCACCGCCGACATCCACGACGCCATCGCCGCGGGCACCGGCTTTTTCCAGCACGGCCACACCTATCTGGGCCATCCCGTGGCCGCCGCCGCCGCCCTGGCGGTGCTGACCCGGCTGACCCGGGATGGGTTGGTGGAGCGTGCCCGCGTCATGGGCGATCGGTTGCAACAGGCGCTGGAGGGCGCCTTTGGCCAGCACCCCCATGTCGGCGATATCCGCGGACGCGGCCTGTTCCGCGGGATCGAGATCGTCGAGGACCGCGAAAGCGCCCGCCCCTTTGCCCCCGAGCGCGCGATCCACAAGGCGCTGAAGGCCGCCAGTTTCGAGGCCGGGCTGATCTGCTATCCAATGGGGGGCACGATCGACGGGCGCCAGGGCGACCACATCCTGCTGGCGCCGCCCTTTATCCTGGAGGATGCCCATATCGACGAGATCGTGGACAAGCTGGGCACCGCGTTTTCCAAGGTGTTCAAGACGTCCGGCTAACGGTCGGATCGTTTCCAGCCTCGTCCGCCTGGCAATCGGGATCTTGGGGGGCATCGAGCACGCTCAACGCCGGATCCTAGTCGCGGGTCGACGCGGCGGCTTTCGGCAAAGCACCTGGCGGAGCGTCAAAAAGCTTGCACCCCCTCGATGTCGCGTCCATGCATTCGGATGTGACCCACGCAACAGATTCCGCATCTCCCGCATTGGCGACCCTTGGCTGGTCGCCCTTTTTCGCCGACCAGCTTGCACCCGAAGAGGCAGAGCTGACCCCGATGCGCATTGCGACCGTTCATCGGTCCAGGCTGACCGCCCAATGCGAAACCGGCCCGGTGCGCCTGAACCTGCCGGCGCAGGCCAAAACGACGGATTTCGCCGTCGGGGACTGGGTTTTGGTCGATGCCGGCACGCGGATGCTCGTGCGGCGGCTGGCGCGGCAGACCTTGCTCCAGCGACAGACCGAAGGGGGGCGGCCCCGGCAACTGATCGCTGCGAATGTGGACACGCTTTTTATCGTCACGTCATGCAATGACGATTTCAATCCCGCGCGGCTTGAACGGTATCTGACCCTCGCCAATGAGGCCGATACCCGGCCGGTGATCGTCCTGACCAAGATTGACCAGACGGCGGATACCGCCCCCTATGCGGCCCAGGCGGCAGCGCTGCAACGCGGGCTTGAGGTCGTTTTGGTGAACGCAAAATCACCAACGGCCGCGCAGGGCCTGGCCCCATGGTGCGGCCCCGGTCAGACCGTTGCCCTGGTCGGATCGTCCGGGGTGGGGAAATCGACGCTGTTGAATACACTGGCCTGCAAGGAGCCTGAGGAGGCACAGCCCACCGGACGCATCCGCGAGGATGATGCCAAGGGGCGCCACACGACCACCTCACGCTCGTTGCATCCGATCAAGGGCGGCGGCTGGGTGATCGACACGCCCGGAATGCGAACCCTGCATGTCAGCAATATTTCGGACGGGCTCGACATGGTTTTTGCCGAGATCACCGAACTTGCGCCCCAGTGCCGCTTTAGCGATTGCACCCATGATCATGAACCCGGCTGTGCCGTTCAGGCCGCCATCGCCGCTGGAACCCTGGATCCGGCCAGGCTGGATCGCTGGCGCAAGCTTCTGGATGAAAACCGAACCAATACCCCGATCCAGACGGGCCCGCGCGGCAACAAGATCCTCAAGACACCTGGCAAACGACGCTGAGCGGAGGTCGTCGGCCCCGAACGGCCGAACCCGCTGCATTGCCTGCTCCGCGGCACGACATCGCCAGATCACCGGCGGATCGGATCAGGCAAACCTGTAGGCATAGACGATGTTCGGATAGCCCTCGTTCTGGATGCGAAAGCGGGTCTTTCCGACCTCTTCGAATCCTTGCGCCAGATAGAAGGCGATCGCAGGGGCGTTCTGCGCATTGGTTGTCAGCCAGACAGACCCGGCCCCGATTTCACGGCAATGCTGAAACGCCGCATTCAGCAGGCGTTTTCCGACGCCTTTTGCGTGGTGGCGCGGTTGCACGTAAAGGGTCGAGATTTCCACGTCCGAAAGGCCGGCAACCGGCGCGCTTTTCCCCGATGATACGCGCACGAACCCATCAATGCCCTCTTCGTTTTCGGACACGACGATGAATTCGCCGGGGTCGCGTATCAGGGCCTCGGCCTTGGGCGTTGTGAACTCGCTCAACGCGTAGTCGGCAAAAACGGCGCTGACACCACGCCTGAGGTAGGTTCCGATCCAGACCTCGATCGAAAGTGCCGCCAGGCTCGAGGCGTCTGATATGTCGGGCAACCTGAGCGTCATGGCAGCAGGTTGCCTGCTTTTGCCCAGAGATAAAGCCGAAACTTGACGCAAACCCGGCCCCGAGGCGGTCCCTTGCGGCGCGGCCCCGGCGCGACCCCGGCGCGTTCGGGCGAGGATCGGCGCGCAAGGTGCAACTGAAGCACGGCGAATAAGCAAGACGCACAAAAGTTAGGCATTTCCGCCGGGCGTGCGCCTGTCGCGGGGCAGAGTTCCTTGCGAGAGGCCGGGTAGTGTGGCCATGATATGGGTCAACGCGCATCGGCAATCGGGCCCCATTCCCCTCGACCAGAGGGTATGGGGCTTTTTTGTTTGTCGTGTCGTTCCAAGCGGGCGAGGATCAGGGTGCAAACTGCCAAAATCGGACTACTCTTCTCAACGACCGGCCCCTACGCGGCGCTTGGCCAAAGCGCGCTTGACGGGGCCATGATGGCCGTGCGGGAGGTCAACGAGAAGACGGATATCAGGCTCGTTCCGGTGGCTGCGGACCCTCGGGGCGTTCCCTCTGAATACGAGCGTCTGGCCGCGGGGCTGCTGGGCAAAGGCGAGGTGCGCCATATCGTGGGCGGCATCACGTCGTGGTCGCGCAAGGACATGATCCCGGTCATGGAGCGCCACGGCGCATTGCTTTGGTATCCGTGTCCCTACGAGGGGTTCGAGTGCAACGATCACGTCGTCTATCTGGGGGCCTGCCCGAACCAGCATCTTGTTCCGTTGATCGACCACGTCCTGGGCCAGGGGGCCAAGCGCGCCTTTCTCATCGGGTCCAACTACGTGTGGGGATGGGAAACCCTGCGCGTGGCGCGCGAGCGGCTGAGCGCCGCCGGGGTCGAGGTGGTGGCCGAACGCTATCTGCCCTTGGGCGATACCGCCTGCGCCCAGATGATCGAGGAGATCGCGGCCGAGGATCCCGACCTGATCGTCGACAGCCTGATCGGGCCGTCGAACCACGCCTTCATGCAGACGCTGTCGCGTCTCGACCTGCCCAAGGGCCGCCCGCTGGTGGTCAGCGCCAACCAGACCGAGGCCGATCTGGACGCGCTGGGGCGCGCGGCTGACGGTATGCTGTCGATGGGCGCCTGGTTCGAGACCGTGACAGGGCCCGTCACGACCGCATTCCGAAGCCGCATCGCGGCGGCGTTCGGCCGGGAATATCGTGCCTCCTGCAACTTCGCGACCGCCTATACGGCGGTGCATCTCTTGGCCCGGGGCCTGGGGCGGGCGGGCCGTGACGACCCGCGCGCGGTGTTCGATGCGGTGGCCGGCGAGGATCATGAAACGGTGCTGGGCCGGGTGCGGATCGACCCGGTCTCGCGCCACACCAGCCTGATCTCGCGGCTGGCCATGGCAGAGGCGGGCCGGTTCCGCATCCTGTTGGATCCCGCGACCGTGGTGGCGCCCGATCCGTATCTCGCGCGGGCCTCTGCCCCGCGCATCGCGCGCCCGGCACCCGCCCTGAGGGTCGTGTCATGACGCCGCCGCTGGACCTGAATTTCACCGGCTGCCGGGCCCTGGTCCTGCACCCCGCGCAAACCGTGCGCCGCGAATTGATCGCGCGCCTGGCCGCGCTGGGGGTCGAGACGACGGCCGAATGGCCCGAGAGCGATTTCGCGGCAAAGGCCGACTTTGTCTTTGTGGATGTCGACATGGGCCATGACGGCCAGTTGCCTTGGCCGGCCGGCATGGCGCCGATGCCGCTGGTGGGGCTGGTCCGCTCGGAAAGTCCGGGGCGCCTGGCCTGGGCGCTGGGTCAGAACTGCGACGCGTTCCTGTCGCAGGGCGCGCTGGGATTGGTCTTCTCGACACTGGTGATCGCCCGCGCCAAATGCAACGAGCGTCTGCGCGCGCACCAGCGCGAGGCCGAGGTCGCGCGCCGTGCGGGGTTGCGCGACATCCTGGTGCAGGCGGTGATCGAGGTCATGGCCGCGCAGAACGTGGACGTTCTGGGCGCGCTCAAGCAGCTTCGCGCGCTTGCCATGATCGAGCGGATTTCCCTTGAGGACGCAGCGGCGCAGTACCTGAACGACAATTCGCCACGCCGCACGGGAGAGCGCCGATGACGCAGACAACGCTCGACACCCCCACGAGGGCGCAGCCGCGTGGCGCCAGGGCGGTGTTGCATGACTTGTTGCGCCGCCCGCGCTCTGCCTTCGGGCTGTTCGTGATCGTCACGATGCTTTGCGCTGCGCTCTTTGCCCCCTGGATCACGCCCTATGACCCCAACGACCAGATGTTCGACGGGCTAAGCCTGGCCGGGGCCCCCCTGCCGCCATCCTCGCAGTTCTGGCTGGGCACCGATCTGTTGGGCCGCGACCTCTTTTCACGGCTGGTCCTCGGCGCCCAGACCTCGTTGATCATCGGGGTTCTGGCGAATGGTATCGCCGTTCTCGTGGGGGCCACGGTCGGCATCATCGGGGGCTATTTCGGTGGCTGGATCGGCGGCATCCTGATGCGGTTCACCGATCTGATGATGGCATTCCCGGCGCTTTTGCTGGCCATCGTTCTGGCGGCGATCTTCAAGCCCTCGTTGCTGATCGTTGCAATGGTGATCGCCATGGTCAACTGGGTGCAGATGGCGCGCGTGATCTATACCGAGACCCGCAGCCTGTCCCAGCGCGAGTTCATCGAGGTGCAGCGCGCGATGGGGTCCTCGACCTTTCGCATTCTGGGCAAGCACATCCTGCCGCACCTGGTCTATTCGATCATCGTCTTCGGCACGTTGGGGATTTCCACCACCGTCCTGCTCGAGGCCACGCTGAGCTATCTGGGCGTGGGCGTGCAGCCCCCCACCCCGTCCTGGGGCAACATCATCTTCGAGAACCAGACCTATTTCGCCAACGCGCCCTGGCTGGTGTTCTTTCCCGGCATCGCCATCGTGTTGCTGGCGCTGTCGTTCAACCTGCTGGGCGACGCGCTGCGCGACACGCTCGACCCGCGTCTCAAGGGGCGACACTGATGGGAGCTTATGTTGTCCGTCGCCTGGGCGAGTCGCTGCTGATCCTGCTGGGGATCAGCCTGGTGACCTTCGCGCTGCTTTACCTCTTTCCGGCCGATCCCGCGCGCCAGATCGCCGGGCGGTCGGCCACCGCCGAGACGGTGGCCAGCATCCGCGCACAACTGGGCCTGGATCAGCCATTTTATGTGCAATACGGCCGCTATCTGGGCAACCTCTTGCAGGGTGATCTGGGCCGGTCCTATCTGCAACGCACCGAGGTGTCCGAGTTGATCGCCGCGCGGATGCCCGCAACCTTGCTGTTGATGCTGGCGGCCATCGTGGTCGAACTGATCCTGGGGCTGACCATCGGGGTGGTCGCGGCGCTGCGGCGCAACTCGGCGATCGACCAGACGCTGATGGTCTTCTCCTTTGTCACGATATCGGCGCCGCAATTCGTGGTCGGCATCCTGCTGCTCTATGTCTTTGCGGTAAAGCTGAGCTGGTTCCCCATCGGCGGCTACGGCACCTTGGCCCACCTGGTGCTGCCTGCGATTACCATCGGGTTGCTCGGCACGGGCTGGTATTCGCGCATGATGCGCAGTTCCATGATCGACGTTCTGGCGCAGGACTACGTGCGCACCGCGCGGGCCAAGGGCCTGGGCAAGCTGCGCATCATCCTGCGCCATGTCGCGCCCAACGCGATCCTTCCCGTCATCGCGATGATCGGTATCGATATCGGGCTGTTCATGTCCGGCATCGTGGTGGTCGAAAGCGTGTTCGGCTGGCCGGGTATCGGCCAGTTGGCCTGGCAGGCGATCCAGCGCGTGGACATTCCCATCATCATGGGGGGCACGCTGGTATCGGCCTGTTTCATCGTCCTGGGCAACCTTTTGGCGGATCTGATCGCGCCGCTGGTGGACCCGCGGATCAAACTCAAATGACCAACAGGAAAGGGAAAGACCAATGAGAAAGACGCTCGCCACAAGTTTCCTTGCGCTGGCCGTGGCCGCAGGCCCGGCACTGGCCCAGGATTTCACCGCCGCCAAACAAGGCGGCAGCATGATCGTCACCTACAAGGATGACGTGTCCACGCTGGATCCGGCCATCGGCTATGACTGGCAGAACTGGTCGATGATCAAGTCGCTGTTCGACGGGTTGATGGATTACGAGCCCGGCACGACCATCCTGAAAAAGGATCTGGCCGAGGATTACACCATCTCGGATGACGGCAAGACCTTTACCTTTACCCTGCGCAAGGGGGTCAAGTTCCACAATGGCCGCGAAATGACGGCCGAGGACGTGAAGTATTCGCTCGACCGCGTCACCAACCCCGCCACCCAAAGCCCCGGCGCGGGCTTCTTCGGCTCGATCGAGGGTTATGACGCGGTGGCCGCCGGCGAGGCCGACAGCCTGTCGGGCGTTACCGTGATCGACCCCTACACCGTCGAGATCAAGCTCTCGCGTCCCGACGCCACCTTCCTGCACGTGATGGCGATCAGCTTCTCCTCCATCGTGCCCAAGGAGGTGGTCGAGGAATACGGCCCCGATTTCGGCAAGAACCCCGTGGGCACCGGCGCGTTCAAGCTGGCCGACTGGACCCTGGGCCAGTCGCTGACCTTTGCGCGCAACACCGACTACTGGAACGAGGGTCTGCCCAAGCTGGACCAGATCACCTTTGAAATCGGGCTGGAACCGATCGTCGCGCTGCTGCGCCTGCAACAGGGGCAGGCCGACATCCCCGGCGACGGCATCCCGCCCGCGAAGTTCCTGGAGGTCACCCAGGATCCTGCCTTCAAGGATTACGTGATCGAGGGCGGCCAGCTTCAGACCGGCTATATCACCATGAACGTCAAGATGCCGCCGTTTGATAACGTCAAGGTCCGCCAGGCGGTGAACATGGCGATCAACAAGGACCGGGTGGTGCGTATCATCAACGGCCGCGCGGTGCCCGCCAACCAGCCGCTGCCGCCGACCATGCCGGGCTATGCGCCCGACTATCAGGGCTATCCGTTCGACCCCGAGGCGGCCAAGGCGCTGCTGGCCGAGGCGGGTTTCCCCGACGGGTTCGAGACCGAGCTTTACGTCTATAACACCGACCCCAACCCGCGGATCGCGCAGTCGTTCCAGCAGGATCTGGCGGCCATCGGCATCAAGGCCGAGATTCGCAGCCTGGCCCAGGCCAACGTGATCGCCGCGGGCGGCGAGCCGGACCAGGCGCCGATGATCTGGTCGGGCGGCATGGCCTGGATCGCGGATTTCCCCGATCCGTCCAACTTTTACGGGCCGATCCTGGGCTGTGACGGTGCGGTGCAGGGCGGCTGGAACTGGTCGTGGTACTGCAACGCGGACCTGGACGCCAAGGCGGTCGAGGCCGACGCGATGACCGATCCGGCCATGGCCACCGAGCGCGAGGAGAAATGGCGCGAGATCTACCTCTCGATCATGGAGGATGCGCCCTGGGTGCCGGTGTTCAACGAGCAGCGCTTCACCATGCGCTCGGCGAAACTGGGCGGACCCGACGCGATCTTTGTCGATCCGGTGCACGTGCCGGTCAACTACGACTACGTGTTCTCGACCGATGTGCAATAACTGCGCACACACGATCCACGGTCGTCAGCATCACTTCGGGTGGGATCGTTCGATCCCGCCCGTCGCCACCGTGGCCCCGGGCGAGAGCGTTTATTTCGAATGCCTCGACAGCTCGGGTGGGCAATTGTCAAAGGACAGCAAGACGGCGGACCTGGCCACGCTGTCGTTTGACACGATCAACCCGGTCACCGGCCCCGTCTATGTCGACGGGGCCAAACCGGGCGATGTGCTGAAGGTGCAGATCGACGGGTTCACCCCGTCGGGCTGGGGCTGGACGGCGAATATTCCGGGCTTTGGCCTGCTGTCGGACCAGTTCGAAGAGGCGGCGCTGAATATCTGGTCCTATGACCCTGAAAGCCTGGCGCCGGCGCTGTTTTGCGACGTGGCGCGGGTGCCG
This sequence comes from Paracoccaceae bacterium, assembly GCA_016938875.1. Taxonomy (GTDB): domain Bacteria; phylum Pseudomonadota; class Alphaproteobacteria; order Rhodobacterales; family Rhodobacteraceae; genus Rhodovulum. The sequence goes on along the minus strand of JAFGTV010000038.1, from coordinate 27,233 downwards.
CTGAAACCCTTTGCCGGCACCATCGGCCTGGCCCCGGCCGAGGCAGGGCATCATTCCGTGGTGCCCCCCCGTCGTATGGGCGGCAACATGGACATCCGCGATCTGGCGGCGGGTACCACGCTGTATCTGCCGGTCGAGGTCGAGGGGGCGCTGTTTTCCATCGGCGACACCCATGCCGCCCAAGGCGACGGAGAGGTCTGCGGCACCGCCATCGAAAGCCCGATGAACGTCTCTCTGACCCTCGACCTGATCAAGGACCAGCCGCTGAAGTTCCCGCGCTTCACCACGCCGGGGCCGGTCACGCGGCACCTGGATGCCAAGGGCTACGAGGTAACGACGGGGATCGGGCCCGACCTGATGACGGGGGCGCGCGACGCGCTGTCGGCGATGGTCGATCTGATCTGCGCCCAGCACAAGCTGGACCCGGTCCAGGCCTATATGCTGTGCTCGGTCTGCGGCGATCTTCGGATCTCGGAAATCGTGGACATGCCGAACTGGGTCGTGTCGTTCTACCTGCCGCGGGTGGTCTTCGAATGACGGCTGCTGCCAAAGAAACCGGGCGCGCCGACGCGCCGCGCCCGGTCCTTGCCGTCGAGGGGCTGACCATCCAGGTCGCCACCCCCGACGGCGCAAAAACCGTGGTCGAGGATCTGAGCTTTACCCTGAACCGCGGCGAGACACTGTGCCTGGCCGGCGAAAGCGGGTCGGGCAAGTCGATGACGGCGCTGGCCATCATGGGGCTGCTGCCGCACCCCATGGCGCGCATTGCCAAGGGCACGATCCGACTGGCCGACGGCACCGAACTGGCACACCGCAGCGAACGCGGCTTTCGCGACATCCGCGCCAACCGGGTCTCGATGATCTTTCAGGAACCGATGACCTCGCTGAACCCGGTGATGACCATCGGCCGGCAACTGACCGAGGTGCTGCTGGAACACCGCGCCTGCACCCGCGCCCAGGCGCCGGGCCGCGCGCTGGACCTGCTGCGCGACGTGCAGATCACCGATGCCGAAAAGCGCCTGACCCAGTATCCGCACGAGTTGTCGGGCGGCATGCGGCAACGGGTGATGATTGCCATCGCGCTGGCCTGCAACCCGGAAATCCTGATCGCGGATGAACCCACCACCGCGCTCGATGTCACCGTCCAGGCCGAGGTGCTGGAACTGATCCGCGTGCTGCAACGCGAGCATGGCACCACCGTGCTGATGATCACCCATGACATGGGCGTGGTGGCCGAGGTGGCCGACCGCGTGGTGGTCATGCGCGATGGTCGGCAGGAAGAGGCCGCACCGGTCAAGACGCTCTTCGCGGCGCCGCAGACGCCATATGCGCGTCAATTGCTGGACGCCGTGCCCCGGCTTGGACGATCGCCCCAGCGCCCTGCCCCCGACCGCACACGCGACGTGGTTGACGTGGCTGACCTCACCGTGCGGTTCCCGATGCGCGGCGGCGTGCTGAACCGGGTCAAGGCGCAGGTTCACGCCGTCGAGGGCGTCAGCTTTCGTATCGCCCCCGGAGAGACCTTGGCGCTGGTGGGCGAATCCGGCTGCGGGAAATCGACCATCGGCAAGGCGCTTTTGGGCCTGGTGCCATGGCAGGGCAGCGTCCGCATCGACGGCCAGCACATGGCCGGGCTGTCACAGGCCGGGCTGAAGCCGATCCGCCGCAACATCCAGATGGTGTTCCAGGATCCCGGCGCCTCGCTGGATGCCCGCATGACCGTGGGCAAACAGGTGGCCGAACCGTTGCTGGTACATGGCCTTGCCCAGGGCAGCGACCTGGCGGATCGGGTCGAGTGGCTGTTTCGCCGCGTGGGCCTGACGCCCGACCAGATGGACCGCTATCCCCACGAATTCTCGGGCGGTCAGCGCCAGAGGATCTGTATCGCCCGCGCGCTGGCCCTGCGGCCCAAGGTCATCGTCGCGGACGAAAGCGTTTCGGCGCTGGACGTGTCGGTGCAGGCGCAGGTGCTCGAACTGCTTCGTGAACTGCAACAGGAGGAGGGGCTGGCCTATCTCTTCATCAGCCACGACATGGCGGTGATCGACCAGGTGGCCGACCGCGTCGCGGTGATGAACCTGGGCCAGATGGTCGAAACCGGAAGCCGCGAACAGGTGCTGCGCGACCCGGCCCATGCCTATACCCGCAGGCTGCTGTCGGCGGTGCCGATCCCCGACCCCGAACACAGGCGCGCGCCGGTTCTGCCGCGCGAGGGAGAGGCGGGTTCGCCGGTCTGGCCGCTTGGCCAGTCCCCGCTGCGCCACGAGATGCACGAAATCGCGCCGGGCCACTGGGTCGCGCGCAAGGCCACGCCGCGTGCCGCCTGACGGCCGCCCCAAGAGGAGATACCCATGAGCTGGAAAACCGCGTTTCGCTCGTTCTACTACGAAACCGCCCCCGCGCCCGAGGACATCGCCCTGCCCCCTGCCGAGACGGCGCTGTTGGTGATCGACATCCAGAACACCTATCTCGAAGCAAAGGACAGCCCCGAGGAAAACGCCCGCTGGCAGCCGTTTTTCGACCGGATGAACGAGGTGGTGATCCCCAACACCCGCCGCCTGCAGGACTGGGCACGCGACAGCGGCATCGAGGTGATCCATGCGCGCATCGCCTGCCTCAAGCAGGACGGGCGCGACCGCTCGCTCTCGCAGAAAAAGCCGGGCTTCAACTACCTTTTGCTGCCCAAGGACCGGCATGACAGCCAGATTGTCGATGAGGTCGGCGCGCAGGACGGCGAAATCGTCGTCACCAAGACCACCGATAGCGCACTGACCGGCACCAACCTGCGGATGATCCTGCACAACATGGGCATCCGGCACGTGATAGTGGCGGGGATCTTCACCGACCAATGCGTCTCTTCGACGGTCCGCAGCCTCGCCGATGAGAGTTTCAACGTGGTCGTGGTCGAGGACTGCTGCGCGGCGGCCACGGACGCGTTGCACCGCCACGAATTAGCGGTCATCAACATGATTTATTGCCACGTCGTCAGCAGCGACGAGGTGCGCCACTTTCTGGCACCCTGATCGGGCAACGGGTCCAACCCTCGCTCAACTTCATCCAGCCGGCGCAACACCGGCAGGCCTGCGGGACGCAGTTTCCCGACACGCCGGGCGAGCGCGAGGCTGGCAACGGCTTGCGCGGGACGGCGCAGCACCTGTCGCAAAGGCGCGGTCAGGAGCGTGCTGTAAATTGGAAACATGCCAGCCGCGCCGACGGCCCCCCCTTTCCGGAACGCCAGCATGGGGCGCGCTTGACGTGGAGCATCGCGCACCGGCGCGAACCACGTCCGATCGGGTGGTTTTATTGGCGGAAGGGGTGGGATTCGAACCCACGGATGCTTGCACATCGCCGGTTTTCAAGACCGGTGCAATCGACCACTCTGCCACCCTTCCATCGCAAGGTGTCGGTGCCGGTCGGTCTGCCGGCCTGCCACCGTTGCAAGATGGCGTTCACGATTAGTGCAGCGCGTTCGATTCTGAAAGCGCGCGCGCGCCGTTTTTTGCCGTAGCCTTGGGGCGAGCCTTTCCATGCCACCTGCCTGTCGCTATCATGCGCCCCAAGCCGGGGAGGGTATTGCGCGACCATGCGCAGCGCCTGCCCCGCGACACACAAGACGCGACGCGGGATACCGCGCGAAAAGGGGGCAAGGCATGCACGGAAACCGGATCGGGCGGTGGGCCATCGTCCTTGGCGCAACGGCCCTATTGGCGGGGTGTCAGGACGGCGCGAAATTTCCGCTTTTCCAGAAATCCGCAGGGGCCGAAACCGCCCCCGCCGCAACCAAGCTGATCGAGCGCGATGTCGAGGCGCCCGAGGTCTTTCAGACAACCGAGACAGGGCTTTGGGACGGGCGTCCCTCGCTGGGCGGGGTCTGGGTGGCCTATCCCGACGTGACCGACCCCGAACGGGTGATCATCCGCAACACAGCCAACGGTAAATTCGTGATCGGCGCGCTGTTCCGGCGCGAACGGGAAAACCCCGGACCCAAGTTCCAGGTCTCTTCGGATGCGGCCGCGGCGTTGGGCCTGTTGGCAGGTCAGCCGACAGAGTTGAACGTGACCGCCCTGCGCCGCGAGGAAGTCCCCGAAACCCCGGCCCCGGTGGCAAGCGAGACCCTGAGCGCCCCCGAGGCGATCGAGGCAGAGCCGCTGGCCGCCGCCGCCGCCGCGATCGACAAGGCCGAGGCCGCGCAAACCGCCACGCAGCGGCCGTCCCCGCGCCCCTCTGCGACACCGGCCCCGCCCAAGGCCACCGCCACACCAGTTGCAGCAGCCACGCCCAAGGCCTCGGCACTGGCCAAGCCGTTCATCCAGATCGGGATATTCAGCATCGAGGCAAATGCAAACAGCGCCAGCACGGCCCTGCGCAAGGCCGGCATCGTGCCCACGGTCCTGGCCCAGGAAAGCGCCGGCAAGAAGTTCTGGCGCGTCGTCGTCGGCCCCGCCCGTACCACGTCCGAGCGCAGCGCGTTGCATGCCAAGGTCAAGTCGCTGGGCTATGGCGACTCTTACTTCGTGACCAACTAGCCAGGAAAGACCGGGACTATGCGAGACATGACAATGCGGACCCCGATCCTGATGGCGCTGGCGGCGCTGGCCGCGCTGTGCCTGGCGTTGCCCGCCCGCGCGGGGTTCGAGACCCGGGCGACGGCGGCCTATGTGGTGGATCAGACCACCGGCACGGTGCTGTTATCCAAGAATGCCGATCTGCCGTTGCCCCCGGCCTCGATGTCCAAGCTGATGACGCTGAACATGCTGTTCGAGGCCCTGCGCGACGGGCGCGTCACGCTGGAGACGCAGTTTTCGGTCTCCGCCCGGGCCATGGGCATGGGCGGCTCGACCATGTTCCTGAACGAACGCGACCGCCCCAAGGTCGAGGATTTGATCCAGGGCATCATCGTGCAATCGGGCAATGACGCCTGCGTGGTCGTGGCCGAGGGGTTGGCGGGCACCGAAGAGGCCTTTGCCCGGCTGATGACCGAACGCGCCCGCGCGCTGGGGATGGAAAACTCTACCTTTGCCAATGCCAGCGGCTGGCCCCACCCCAACCAACGCATGAGCATGAAGGATCTGTCGATCCTGGCCCAGCGGCTGATCTCTGAATTCCCCGAATATTACGGGTTTTTCGGCGAGGCCGAATATGATTTCGACGGCCGCGCGCCGCAAAACCGGTTCAACCGCAACCCGTTGCTGAAACTGGGCGTCGGGGCCGATGGGCTAAAGACCGGGCACACCAGCGAGGCGGGCTATGGGCTGGTCGGCTCGGCCCTTCAGGGGGGGCGGCGGGTGACGCTGGTCATCTCGGGGCTGGATTCGGCCGAACAGCGCGCCGAAGAGGGCGAGCGGATCGTCAACTGGGCGTTTCGCCAGTTCGTCCAGCGCCAGGTTCTGCGCAAGGGCGAGCGGCTGGCCGACGCCCAGGTGTGGATGGGCGAGGTCGAGCGCGTGGACCTCGTGGCTCCCGATGATCTGAGCCTGCTGCTGCCCGCCACCATCCGCGAGGAGGTTTCGGCCGAGCTGGTCTTTCGCACCCCGATCCTGGCCCCGGTCGAGGCCGGTCAGCAACTGGGCGAATTGGTCATCACACGGCCCGACATGGACCCGGTGCGGGTGCCGTTGGTGGCCGAACGCGCGGTGGCGCGCGGCGGCTTTCTGCCCCGGCTAAAAACCGCCGCACAGGTGTTGTTCGACCGCTTCGGCCAGGGGGCTGCGGGCCTCTGACATGGGCCAAGGCGCGCGGTTCATCACCTTTGAGGGCATCGACGGGTCGGGCAAATCCACCCAGGCGCGGCTGTTGGCCGACACCTTGCGCGCACGCGGCCAGCGCGTCGTGCTGACCCGCGAACCCGGCGGCAGCCCCGGCGCCGAAGAGATCCGCCGCCTGGTGCTGGAGGGCGACCCGGACCGCTGGTCGGCAGAGACCGAGATCCTGCTGTTCACCGCCGCGCGCCGCGACCACCTGGAAAAGACGATCCTGCCCGCCCTGGCCGACGGTCAGGTGGTGATCTGCGACCGCTTTGCCGATTCCACCCGCGTCTACCAGGGCATCACCCGGGGCGATCTGCGCGCCACGGTGGACGCGCTGCACGGCCTGATGATCGGGCGCGAACCGGACCTGACCTTCGTGCTGGACATGGCCCCCGATACCGGGCTGGCCCGCGCCAAGGGGCGCAATGGCACCGAGGAACGGTTCGAGGATTTCGGCGAGCACATGCAGACCCGCATGCGCGCGGGCTTTCTGGCGCTGGCGGATGAATTCCCCGCCCGCATCCGGGTGATCGACGCCCAGCGCCCGCCCGCCCCGATCGCCGACGAGATCGCCGCGCTGACGACCCGGGCCATGGCATGAGCACACCCGACCTGCCCGAACCCGACCGTGTCGAGGGTGCCCCGCACCCGCGCGACACGCCCCAATTGATCGGCCATGACGCGATCCAGGCCGCGTTTCTGGACGCGTTTTCCGGGGGGCGGATGCATCATGCCTGGCTGCTGACCGGGCCGCGCGGTGTGGGCAAGGCGACGCTGGCCTGGCAGATCGCGCGCTTTCTGCTGACCCAACCCGCCACCGCCGAGGCCGGGGCGGGCCTGTTCGGCGACGCGCCCCCTGTCCCCGACACCCTGGCGGTATCGCCGGGTCACCCGGTCGCGCGGCGCATGGCGGCACAGTCGGAGCCGGGCCTCTTCGTGCTGCGCCGGGGCGCCAACGACAAGGGCAACGCGCTGTCGGCCGATATCCGGGTGGCCGATGTGCGGCGGCTGAAATCATTTTTCGCGCTGTCCTCTACCGATGGCGGGCGGCGCGTGGTGATCGTCGATGCCGCGGACGATATGAACACCAGTGCGGCCAACGCGCTGTTGAAACTGCTCGAAGAGCCACCCGCCAATGCCACCCTTTTGCTGATCAGCCACCAGCCCGCGCGGCTGTTGCCGACGATCCGCTCGCGCTGTCGCGCGTTGCGGCTGGGTCCACTGGCCGCCGACGACATGGCCGCCGCCCTGGCCGCCGCGGGCCAGCCGGTCCAGGGCGATCCCGCCGCGCTGGCCGAGCTTTCCGGCGGCTCTGTCGGCGAGGCGATCCGCCTGTTGCAACTCGACGGCATGTCGCTTTACGCCGAGCTGGTCACGCTGCTGGCGGGGCATCCCCGGCTGGACCGCCCGCACGCGATCCGCCTGGCCCAAAGCGCAACCGGCAAGGGGGCAGAGGCGCGGTTCGATTTGCTGTTGCGGCTGATCGGGCTGTTGCTGGCGCGCCTGGCCCGCGCAGGGGCCGCCGGCCCCCCGCCATGCGAGGCCGCCCCGGGCGAGGCCGCGCTGCTGGCGCGGCTGTCACCCGATCCCCATGCCGCCCGTGGCTGGGCCGAGGCCGCTCAGGTTCTGACCGCGCGCGCGCGCCAGGGCAAGGCGGTCAACCTTGACCCCGCCGCGCTCATCCTTGATACGGTTCTCAGGATCGACGACACGGCCGGACGTCTGGCCGCCTGAGGCGAGCGCATGACCGAGCACATCCCCGAGATCACCGATAGCCACTGCCACCTGGATTTTCCCGATTTCGCCGGGGAAATCGACCATGTGATCGCCCGTGCGCAGGCCGCCGGGGTCACCCGGATGGTGACGATCTGCACCCGCCTGTCCGCCGAGCCCCAGGTCCGCGCCATCGCCGAGGCCCACGCCCCGGTGTTCTATGCCGCCGGCACCCACCCGATGAGTGCGGCCAAGGAACCGATGGTCACGCTGGAGCAGTTGCTGACGCTGGCCGAGCATCCCAAATTCGTCGGGATCGGGGAAACAGGGCTGGATTACCACTATACCGCCGAGAGTGCCGCGGTGCAGCGCGAGAGCCTGCGCATCCATATCGCCGCCGCCCGGCAAACCGGCCTGCCGCTGATTATTCACGCCCGCGCCGCCGATGACGACATGGCCCGGATCCTGGCCGAGGAATACCGCGCCGGGGCCTATGGCTGCGTGATGCACTGTTTCAGCTCGGGCCCCGAACTGGCCCGCGCCGCGCTGGAGCTGGGGTTTTATCTGTCGATGTCCGGCATCGCTGCCTTTCCCAAATCCAACGACCTGCGCGAGATTTTCGCCGCCGCCCCGCTGGACCGGATCCTGGTGGAAACCGACGCCCCCTACCTGGCCCCGCCGCCCCACCGCGGCAAGCGCAACGAGCCTGCCTTTGCCGCCCATACCGCGCGCGTCGGCGCGCAGGTGTTCGGGCTGGATTACGGCGAATTCGCCGCGCGCACCCAGGAGAATTTCAACCGCCTGTTTGCCAAGGCCGCCGCATGGGGGCGCGCCGGGTGAGCGGGACGGTGCGCTATACCATCCTTGGCTGCGGCTCGTCGGGGGGCGTTCCGCGGCTGGGCGGGCATTGGGGCGCGTGCGACCCCGAAAACCCGCGCAACCGGCGCCAGCGCTGTTCCATGCTGATCGAACGCGACGGTCCCCAGGGCACCACCCGCGTTCTGATCGACACCACCCCGGACCTGCGCAGCCAGTTGCTGGAGGTCGGGATCGGCGAGCTGGACGCGGTCATCTACACCCATGCCCATGCTGATCATGTCCACGGCATCGATGATCTGCGCCAGATCGTGTTCAACACCGGCCGCCGCCTGCCGGTCTGGGCCGACGGGGCGACGCAGGACGCGCTGTATGCGCGGTTCGGCTATGCCTTTACCGCGCCCGAGGGCTCGCCCTATCCGCCGATCCTGGACATGCACACGATCGACGGCCCGGTTTCGGTGGATGGCGCGGGCGGACGGATCACCGCCATGCCGTTCCGCGTCAACCACGGCGCCATCGACGCGTTGGGGTTCCGCATCGGCGCCCTGGCCTATCTGCCCGACGTGGCCGAGATGTATCCCGAAAGCTGGCCGGTGCTGGAGGGGCTGGAGGTGCTGGTCATCGACGCGCTGCGGCGCAAACCGCACCCCACCCATCTGCACCTGGACAAGGCGCTGGAGTGGATCGCGCGGCTGGCGCCCACCCGCGCGGTGCTGACCAACATGCATATCGACCTGGATTACGCCACCCTGGCCGCCGAAACACCCGAGCACGTCACCCCCGCCCATGACGGGATGGTGTTGAGCCTGCCAGGCTGATGCAGGCGCTGATCGAGGTCATCCTGCCGGTCTTTCTGGTGCTGGGCTTTGGTTATGTCGCCGTCTGGCGCGGGCTGTTTTCCGATGCCAGCGTCGACGGGCTGATGAAATTCACCCAGAATTTCGCGATCCCCTGCCTGTTGTTCCGCGCGGTCTCGACGCTGGACCTGGGTCAGAATTTCGACTGGCGGCTGCTGTTCAGTTTTTACTCCGGGGCGCTGGCGGGGTTCGCGCTGGGGCTGATGGGGGCGCGGTTCGTGTTTCACCGCACCTGGGAGGATAGCGTCGCCATCGGCTTTATCGGGCTTTTCTCGAACTCGCTGCTGCTGGGTCTGCCGATCACCGAGCGCGCCTATGGCCCGGACGCGCTGGAACCCAACTATGCCATCATCGCGATGCATTCACCGTTTTGCTACGGCGTCGGTCTGACCGCGATGGAGATCGTGCGCAATCGCGGTGCGGGGCTGGTGCGTACCTCGCGCGCGATCCTGCGGGCGATGTTCCGCAACGCGCTGGTGATCGGGATCAGCCTGGGATTGGTGGTGAACCTGTCGGGGGTCGTTCTCCCCGGCGCGCTGAGCGATGCCATCGACATGATGATCCGCGCCGCCCTGCCCGCTGCGCTGTTCGGGCTGGGGGGCGTTCTGGTGCGCTATCGCCCCGAGGGGGATCTGCGGGTGATCGGGTTTACCGTGTCGCTGTCGCTGCTGCTGCACCCGGCGATCGTGTGGCTGATGGGCGGCGCGATGGGGCTGAGCACCGGGCAGTTCCGCTCGGCGGTGGTGACGGCGTCGATGGCGCCGGGGGTCAACGCCTATATCTTTGCCAACATGTATGGCGCGGCGCGGCGCGTGGCGGCATCTTCGGTGCTGATCGGCACCGCGCTGTCGGTCGTCACGGTGTGGGTCTGGCTGGCGTTTCTGCCCTAGGGGCAGAAGGCCGGGCGCGACACCTGTCCGCTGGCCCCGCGCCAATTGCGGAGCCGGCAAAATCGCGTTCCCGACGGATCAGGCGTTAACCATCATGCCCTTTTCGCGGGCCAACTCGGTCATCCGCTTTTGCAGCTTTTCAAAGGCGCGCACCTCGATCTGGCGAATCCGCTCTCGGCTGACGGAATAGACGCCCGACAACTCCTCCAGCGTGACCGGCTGATCTTGCAGGCGGCGTTGCAGCAGGATGTCCTTTTCGCGGTCGTTCAGCACATCCATCGCCTGCACCAACAGCGCGCGGCGGCTGTCCATCTCGTCCTTTTCGGCATAGGCCTCGGCCTGGTTGGCGTCCTCGTCCTCCAGCCAGTCCTGCCATTCGGTGGTGGTGTCCCCATCGCCGCCGCCAACCATCGCGTTGAGCGACGCATCTCCACCCGACAGCCGCCGGTTCATCGAGATGACCTCGGTCTCGGTGACGTTCAGATCGTTGGCGATCCGCTGCACGTGCTCGGGGCGCAGATCCCCATCCTCCAGCGCGCCGATGCGGGCCTTGGCCTTGCGCAGGTTGAAGAACAGCTTTTTCTGGGCGCTGGTGGTGCCCAGTTTCACCAGGCTCCACGAGCGCAGGATATATTCCTGGATGCTGGCCCGGATCCACCACATCGCATAGGTCGCCAGGCGGAACCCCTTTTCAGGATCGAACCGCTTGACCGCCTGCATCAGGCCCACATTGGCCTCGGAAATCACCTCGGCCTGGGGCAGGCCATAGCCGCGATAGCCCATGGCGATCTTGGCCGCCAGCCGCAGATGCGACGTGACCATGCGATGCGCGGCCTCGGTATCCTGGTGGTCCACCCAACGCTTGGCCAGCATGTATTCTTCTTCGGGCTCCAGCATGGGAAACTTGCGGATTTCCTGAAGATACCGGTTCAGCCCCTGTTCCGGGGACGGCGCGGGAAGGTTGGCGTACGTGCTCATCTATGTCCCTGATGCTCCCTCTTGCATGTCCTGAATCTAGGAACTGAACCAACCGGTTCAAGTTACTGCGATTCACATTATTGCACGGATGCTGTGCGCATTTCCGTCGAAATCCGGTAAATATGTCAGCCGCTCACGCAGGTTTGCGCGGATGTTTCATCCCCGCAGCGCCGCGATCAGCCCCACCATATCCGCCGGCAGGGGGGCGGCAAAGCGCATCATCTCGCCGCTTTCGGGGTGCACGAATCCCAACGTGGCCGCGTGCAGCGCCTGGCGCGGAAAGGCCTGCGCGGCCGCGATCGCAGCCGCCCCCAGCGCGCGTTCCGACAGCTTGCGCCGCCCGCCATAGGTGGCGTCCCCGATCAGACCGTGGCCGACATGGGCCATGTGCACCCGGATCTGGTGGGTGCGCCCGGTTTCCAGCCAGCAATCCACCAACGCCGCGGCAGGCGGGGTGCCGAACGCCTCGACCACGCGGGCGCGGGTGACGGCGTGCCGCCCCCCCGAGGCCAGCACCGCCTGGCGTTGCCGGTCGGTGCGGTGGCGCCCGATCTGGGTGGCGATGCACAGCACCCCGCCCCCCTCGAACCGCACGCCGGGCAGGCCGCGCAGCCGCGGATCGCCGGCATCGGGCACCCCGTGGACCAGCGCGCGATAGTGACGCTCTACGCTGTGGGCGGCGAATTGCGCGGCCAGCGCGGCATGGGCCTTGTCGGTCTTGGCGACCACCAGCAGGCCGCTGGTATCCTTGTCGATGCGGTGCACGATGCCCGGCCGACGCTCGCCGCCGATCCCCGACAGGCTGTCGCCGCAATGGGCCAAGAGCGCGTTGACCAGCGTGCCCGTAGGCGTACCCGGCGCAGGGTGCACCACCATCCCGGCCGGTTTGTCGACGACGATCAGCGCGTCATCCTCATGCACCACCACCAACGGGATTTCCTCGGGGCGGGTGTCCGCCGCGACCGGCGCGGCAAAGGCGATCTCGATCACCTCGCCCTCGGCCACCTTGGCGCGGGGTTCGCGCAGCACCTGGCCCGCGCGACTGACGCCCCCGGCCTCGATCAGCTTGGCCAGCCGCGACCGGGTCAGCCCAGCCTGCTCTGGCAAGTCGCGCACAAGCGCCTTATCAAGGCGGTTGGGCGGGTTTGCCCCGATGATGACCGTGAGGCTGACAGGCGTGGACATGGACGATACCCCGGCGGCGGAGGCCCTGCCCCCCAACCTGAAATTGCTGCGCTGGCTCGTCACCGCGTTGATGGTGACGATGATTTCCGGCTTTCTAGTGATCGTCGCGCTGTTTGTCATCCGCATGCCGCAAGGTGGCGCGGTAGATTTGCCCGCCAGCGTCACGCTGCCCCAGGGCACCACCGCCACCGCCTTTACCCGCGGGCGCGACTGGTTCGCCATCGTCACCGACGATGACCGGATCCTGATCTATGACGCCGCCACCGGCGCGCTGCGCCAAAGCGTGCAGATCACCCGCTAGGCGTCCGGGCGCTGTCGCCTGCCCGTTTGGCCGGGATGGTTACTTGACCCGCCGCCAGGTGCCGCCATCGCGGCAGATCCCCAGCACACAGCCCGAAATCGCCAGCCGATCCCCGGCCAGCTGCATCTTGGAGTTGTAGGTCTTGTCGCGGTCCGGCGCCCAGACCTTGCCCCGGCCGTATTTGCCCTCGCCCAGCGGGGCCATGTCCCACACGATGCGCTTGCCCACATTGGCCGAGGCCATCGGCTTGCCCTTTTGATCATAGGCCCGCACCAACGTGCCACACAGCCGCGGCCTGCAGGGGGCGATCTGGATATGGCCGAAATGGCCGTTGTCGTCCGGGCTGGTCTGCCAGACCCCCTCGACCGGGTCGGCGGCCAGCGCGGGACTGGCCAGCGCCAGGCCCAGGACGGTGACGGCAATGGTGGTAAAACGCATGATCGTCCTCCCTCTGCGTGGGGTCAGTGTGACCCGCAGCCGCCCGGCACGGCAAGCGTGACGTGGGGTTGCGTTGCAATCGCCCGCCAAACCTGCATAACGGCCCCGATCCCGCAGACAGGAGTGGCGCCAGATGATCCTTTATCCCGCGATTGATTTGAAGGACGGCCAATGCGTGCGCCTGCTGCGCGGCGAGATGGACAAGGCCACGGTCTTTGGCAGCGATCCCGCCGCCCAGGCGCTGGCGTTCCAGCAGGCCGGCTGCAACTGGCTGCACCTGGTGGATCTGAACGGCGCCTTTGCCGGCCAGCCGGTAAACGGCGCGGCGGTCGAGGCGATCCTGGCGGCCACCGACGTGCCCGCGCAACTGGGCGGCGGCATCCGCGACATGGCCACGATCGAGATGTGGCTGTCGCGCGGGCTGGCACGGGTCATCCTGGGCACGGTGGCGGTGGAAAATCCCGACCTGGTGCGCCAGGCCGCGCGCGCCTTTCCCGGCCAGGTGGCGGTGGGCATCGACGCGCGCGATGGCCGCGTGGCGACCAAGGGCTGGGCCCAGGAAACCGACGTGATGGTGACCGACCTGGCCAAATCCTTTGAGGACGCGGGCGTCGCGGCGATCATCTACACCGACATCAACCGCGACGGCGCGATGCAGGGCCCCAATGTCGCCGCGACCCAGGCGCTGGCGCGCGCGGTGTCGATCCCGGTGATCGCCTCGGGCGGGGTGTCCTCGCTGGCCGATCTGATCGCACTGCGCGACACCGGCGTGATCGCCGGGGCGATCTCGGGGCGCGCGCTGTATGACGGGGCACTGGACCTGGGCGCGGCGCTGGCCGCGTTGGAGGGCTGATCCGATGCGGGCCGCGCGGATCGCCTATCTGCTGCCGCTGACGCTTTTGTCGGTCTACCTGCTGTTGGCGCTGGGCCTGCGGGTGCTCAGCGATTGCCCGCCGGGCCAGGCCCCTTACGCGCAATGCCTGGTGGCGGGCGTGGACATGGCCGGGGTGGTCAATGCCGGGGGCCGCATCGGCACGGTCTTCGTGCCGATCGCGCTGGGCTGGCTGGCGCTGGGCGCGCTGGCCTATGGCTTGTCCCGCCACCTGCGCAATCGCAGCTGAGCCCGCGCGGCGGCGCGATTGCATCGCGCCCCCCCAGGCCCTATGAACGGCCCAGCACCAGACCGGAACCTGCCATGCTCAAGATCCGCATCATCCCCTGCCTCGACGTGGCCGATGGCCGCGTGGTCAAGGGCGTGAACTTCGTCAACCTCGTCGATGCCGGCGACCCCGTCGAGGCGGCCAAGGCCTATGACGCCGCCGGCGCGGACGAGCTGTGTTTCCTGGACATCCACGCCACACATGAGAACCGCGGCACCATGTTCGACGTGGTGCGGCGCACCGCCGAGCAATGCTTCATGCCGCTGACCGTGGGCGGCGGTGTGCGCACGATCGAGGACGTGCGCGCCCTGCTGCTGGCCGGGGCGGACAAGGTCAGCTTCAACTCGGCGGCCGTGGCCAATCCCGACGTGGTGCGCGAGGCGGCCGAGCATTTCGGCAGCCAGTGCATCGTGGTCGCCATCGACGCCAAGACCGTCAGCCCCGGCAAGTGGGAGATCTTTACCCATGGCGGGCGCAAATCCACCGGCATCGACGCGGTGGAATTTGCCAAGCTGGTGGTGCAAAAGGGCGCGGGCGAGATCCTGTTGACCAGCATGGACCGCGACGGCACCCGGGCGGGGTTCAACCTGCCCCTGACCCGCGCGATCGCGGATGCGGTGGATGTGCCGGTGATCGCCTCGGGCGGGGTCGGCACGCTGGATCACCTGGTCGAAGGGGTGACCAAGGGCGGCGCCAGCGCGGTTCTGGCCGCCTCGATCTTTCATTTCGGCGATTTCACCATCGGCCAGGCCAAGGCCCACATGGCCGCCGCCGGCGTCCCCGTGAGGCTGACATGAGCGCGCCCGACCTCGGCGCGCTGGCACGCCTGGCCGCCACGATCCAGGACCGCAAGGGCGCCGACCCCGACACGTCCTGGACGGCGAAACTGCTGGCCAAGGGCCCCGAAAAGGCCGCCGAGAAATTCGGCGAAGAGGCTGTCGAGGCGATCATCGAGGCGGTCAAGGGCGACCGCGCCCGCCTGACATCCGAGGCCGCGGATGTGCTCTATCACCTGCTGGTGATGCTGGCCGCGCGCGACGTGACCCTGGCCGAGGTGCTGGCCGAACTGGAACGGCGCGAGGGCACCAGCGGGATTGCCGAAAAGGCCGCCCGGTCATAACCGCGACGAGATGATCCCGGTGGCAAAGCCGCCCATCCGCAACTCTCCGAACAGCCGCTGGTATTCGATCTTGGGGCAACGGTCCTGGATCACCTGCTTGCCCGCCGCGCGCGCCTGCTCGGCGGCCTGGGGGTGGGTCACGCCGATCTGCATCCAGATGGTGCGCAGCGCGGGCAGATGGGCCAGCGCCTGATCGACGATGCCCGGCACATGGTCGGACCGGCGAAAGATGTCGACCATGTCCACCGGGATCGAGGCGGGGATCGCGGCCAGGTCCGGCCAGACCGCTTCGCCAAAGAGCCGCTTGCCCGCGTGGCCGGGGTTGACCGGGATCACCCGCTTGCCCCGCAGGGCAAGATAGCGCGCCACGTAATTGCTGGGCCGCACCGGGTTGGGTGACACCCCGACCACCGCGATCACCCGCGTGGTGGTCAGGATCTGCTTCAGAAGGTCTTCGGGATAGCTGTCCATGGACGCAACCCTAGCAGAAAAAAACGCCCGGGCCATATGCACCGGGCGCAAGTCGCGGAACGAGGGACAGTGAAGAAAGACAGAGCCGTTCCGGGGCTCCGTCCTGTCCCCATGATCTGGGCGGGACGCGGGGCGGTTTCCAGTGGCGATCATGCAACCGTGAACGGGTCGCGATCGCGGGGCGGGGGCTAGTCGAACAGATCCTCGACCACATCGAACGCCTCTTCCAGCGCCTCGCGCCAGAACCCCTTGCGGCGTTTCTTGCGCGGCTTGGGGCGGGGGGCGTGCGGCTGGGTGGCGGCCGGTGTGCGGGCGGTTTTGGGGCGCGTGACCTTGCCGCCGTGATCCAGGCGCAGACGCTTCATCTCGTGCAAGGGCGCGCCGCAGGACGCACAGGACAATTCGTGCCGCCCGATCCCGCGCAATTCCAGCGCCGCGCGCGTGCCGCAATAACAGCAGGTTGCAATCTTGACGCCCTGAGGCATGGCCTATCCGTTCACAGCTTCCGATGCTGCATATAGGGCCACCGCCGCCGCGTTCGAGACGTTGAGCGAGCCAAAAGCACCCGCCGCCGGAATACGGACCAGCCGATCGCAGCTTTCGCGGGTCAATTGGCGCAGGCCCGGCCCCTCGGCCCCCAGCACCAGGCCGACCGGCATCTGCGGCAATTCGGCCAAGGCGGCCCCGATCGTCGCGTCGCCGTCTGCGTCCAGGCCCAGCAGGGTATAGCCCATATCCTTCAGCTCTGTCATGGCGCGGGCCAGGTTGGGCACGCGCAGATAGGGCTGACGCTCCAGCGCGCCAGAGGCGGTTTTCGCCAGGGCCCCGGTTTCAGGCGCGGAATGGCGATGCGGGGCGATCACGGCGCGCGCGCCGAATACCTCGGCCGAGCGCAGGATCGCGCCGACATTATGCGGGTCGCTGACCCGGTCAAGCAGCACCACCCGCGGCGCGCTCTGCCCGCGCGGCGCGCACAGATCGGCCAGCTTGCCCCAATCCAGCGCGCGCACCTCAAGCGCCGCACCCTGGTGCACCGATCCGGGATCTAGCGGCGCGGCGAACCGGCGGGGATCGCAAAGCTCGGGCTCGATCCCGGCGGTGGCGATGGCCTCGGCCAGCTTGTCGGCGGCGTTTTTCGTCACCACCAGCCGCAGCCTGTCGCGCGCGGGGTTCATCAATGCGTCGCGCACCGCGTGCAGCCCAAACAGCCACACCGTTTCCGCCGCCGCCGCCCGGCGCCCACGTTCCTTTTCGATCACCCAGGTCGGCTTTTTCGCCACGCTTTGCATCCCCGCTCAAACAGGCGGCGACCATGCGCAATCGGCCGCCCCCGTGCAAGGGATTTTCCTGTTGACGGGTCCGCGCCCCCCGCGTATTCAGCCCCCCACTTAGGGCGACGCGCTGCAAGGTGCGGCAGCGGACTGTAAATCCGCCGGGGAGACCCACGCCTGGTTCGATTCCAGGGTCGCCCACCATTTCCCCCCTCTCCGTTCAGACCGGGCCGCAAATCGCTTTCGGCGGTTGCGGAGGCTGCTTATAGTGGCCGCAAAACACCGGGCAGGACCGATACGGGATGGCGACAGCGGCGAAAAAGCGGACCCCCCGCCCCAAGGCGAAAAAGCCCGCCACGGCAGGCCCGTTCAACATCGTGATCGTCGGTCAGAACGGGCGGCTGCAATATGAGGCACTGATTTTCGCGGCCTCGCTGCGGGCGTCGGACCCCGGCTTTCAGGGCCGGCTGTTCGTTGCAGAACCCCAACCCGGACCGAGATGGGAGCGCGACCCGCGCATGGCCGATGCCGGGGTGCGCGCGCTGTTGCAGGAATTCGGGGCCGAGATCGTCCCGTTCACCTCGCGGGCCTTTGGGTCGAGCTATCCCTATGGCAACAAGATCGAGGCGCTGGCCGCCCTGCCCGAGGGCGAGCCGTTCGTGTTTTTCGACACCGACACGCTGATCACCGGTCCGCTGGGGGCTGTGCCGTTCGACTTCGACCGGCCCGCGGCCTCGATGCGGCGCGAGGGCAGCTGGCCGGTGATCGAGCTTTACGGACCGGGCTATACCGAGACGTGGAGCGCGCTTTATGACCGTTTCGGGCTGGATTTCGACAGTTCCCTGGACCTGAGCCAACCCGATGAATACTGGCGCCGCTATCTCTATTTCAACGCGGGCTGGTTCTTTTACCGCTGTCCGCGCGTCTTTGGGCAGCGGTTCCTGGACTATGCCACCGCGATCCGTGACGACCCGCCCGCGGCGCTGGTCTGTCAGCCGCTGGACCCGTGGTTGGACCAGGTCGCGCTGCCGCTGGTGATCCATGCGCTTGGCGGCGGGCGACCGGGGCCGGACCTGGCGGGGCTGGACGGCGATGTGAGCTGCCACTGGCGCACATTGCCGCTGTTTTATGCCCGCGAAAGCGACCGCGCCGTCGAGGTGATGGAGGCCGTGACCGCGCCCAACAAGATCAAGAAAGTGCTCAAGGCCCATGAGCCCGCCAAGCGGTTCATTTATCAGGGCAAGGGCGCGCGGGCGCGCGGGCTGTTTGATCGCGCGGCCCTGCCCACGCGCGAACAGATGATCCGCAACCAATTGAAAAAGAACAACCTCTGGATGCGATAGCGAGGGCGCCATGACAAACGGACTGCACGGGGTGATCCCCTATATCGCGACCCCGCTCAGGGCCGATGGCCGGGTGGACCGCCCGGTTTTGACGCGGCTGTGCGACCACCTGATCGGCGCAGGCGTGCAGGGGCTGTGCCCGTTGGGATCCACGGGCGAATTCGCCTATCTGACCCGCGATCAAAAGGCCGAGGTGATCGAAACGGTGGTGGGCGCCACGGCGGGCCGGGTGCCGGTGATCGCCGGCGTGGCCTCGACCGCGACGGCGGATGCGGTATCGCAGGCGCGCGACTGGGCGGCGCTGGGGGCGGATGGCATCCTGGCGGTGATGGAGGCCTATTTCCCGGTGCCCGAAACCGGCGTCGTCGACTATTTCACCGCCGTGGCCGAGGCCACCCCCCTGCCGGTGACGATGTACACCAACCCCAATTTCCAGCGCTCGGACCTGAGCCTGTCGGCGATCGACACGCTCAGCCATCACCCCCGGATCGCCTATCTCAAGGATGCCTCGACCAATACCGGGCGGCTTTTGTCGATCCTCAACCGCACCGAGGGGCGGATCGGGATTTTCGCGGCCTCATCCCATATCACGGTGGCGGTGATGATGATCGGCGGGCTGGGCTGGATGGCGGGGCCGTCGTGCATCGTGCCGGGGCAAAGTGTCGAGCTGTACCGTTTGTGCCGCGCGGGGGACTGGGACGCGGCGATGGTCCTGCAACGCAAGCTGTGGGCGGTGAACGAGGCCTTTGCGCGGTTCAACCTGGCCGCGGCGATCAAGGCGGGGTTGGCGCTTCAGGGGTTCGACTGCGGCGCGCCGGTGCCGCCCCAGGCCCCGCTCAGCGCAGCGCAGCTGGATCAGTTGCGCGCGATCCTGGACGGTCTGGGCGCGCTGTAACCCGTCGGATTTCGGGTATTCTTCGCAAGACGAGGAACAACGCCGCCCCCCCTTCCGCGCCGGGGGCGCCCATGCGACGGGCGCGGGCCGGTCCGGCAAGGTGGTCTTTTCAGGCACGCCATGTTGCCGGGGCGCGGGGCATGGCCTAATGCTGAGGCAAATGGGACCAAGGGAGATTTGATCCGATGAGCGATACGGCACAATACGGTTTCGACACGCTTCAGGTGCATGCGGGCGCACGGCCCGATCCGGCCACGGGGGCGCGCCAGACGCCGATCTACCAGACCACGGCCTATGTGTTTCGCGATGCCGATCACGCGGCCGCGCTCTTCAACCTGCAGGAAGTGGGCTATATCTATTCGCGCCTGACCAACCCCACGGTGGCGGTTCTGGCCGAGCGGATCGCCACGCTGGAGGGCGGGGTCGGCGCGGTGTGCTGCTCGTCAGGGCATGCGGCGCAGATCATGGCGCTGTTCCCGCTGATGGCGCCGGGGCGCAACGTGGTCGCCTCGACCCGGCTGTACGGTGGGACGGTCACGCAGTTTTCCCAGACCATCAAGCGGTTCGGCTGGTCGGCCAAGTTCGTCGATTTCGACGATCTGGACGCGGTGCGCGCCGCCATCGACGAGGATACCCGCGCGGTGTTCTGCGAGGCGGTGGCCAACCCCGGCGGCTATGTCACCGATCTGGATGCCATCGCGGGGATCGCCGACGCCGCGGGCCTGCCGCTGATCGTCGACAACACCTCGGCCACGCCCTATCTGTGCCGCCCGATCGAACATGGCGCCACGCTGGTGGTGCATTCGACCACGAAATACCTGACCGGCAACGGCACCGTCATGGGCGGGGCGATCGTGGATTCGGGGAAATTCGACTGGTCGGCAAGCGACAAGTTCCCCTCGCTTTCGGCGCCAGAGCCAGCCTATCACGGGTTGACCTTTCACGAGACCTTTGGCCCGCTGGCGTTCACCTTTCACGGGATTGCCATCGGGCTGCGCGATCTTGGCATGACGATGAACCCGCAGGCGGCACATTACACGCTGATGGGGATCGAGACGCTGAGCCTGCGCATGCAGCGTCATTGCGAGAACGCCGTCACCGTCGCAAGCTGGCTGGAGACCCACCCCAAGGTGGCCGCGGTGACCTATGCCGGGTTGCCCTCGTCGCCCTATGCAGACCGGGCGGCGCGGATCTGCCCCAAGGGCACGGGGGGGCTGTTCACCTTTGCGCTGAAGGGCGGCTATGACGCCTGCGTGAAACTGGTCGGGGCGGTGGAACTCTTCAGCCATGTGGCCAACCTGGGCGATACGCGCTCGCTGATCATCCATTCGGCCTCCACCACCCACCGGCAGTTGACCGAAGAGCAGCAGATCGCCGCCGGGGCCGCGCCGAACGTGGTGCGGGTGTCGATCGGGATCGAGGATGCGCGCGATCTGATCGCGGATCTGGAGCAGGCGCTGGCCCAGCTGTGATCCGCAGCCAGGCAAGGGGGCGGCGGGGCGTCAGGGCGCGATGGCAAAGACCATGGTGACCGACGCCGACACCGTCACCTCGCCCGGCGCGACCGGCACCGCGTCCGAGGACATGCGCGCGGCTTGCATCATCTCGGGGCGGGGCTGGTTCGACCCCGCCTCGCTGAGGGATGTCAGCGGACCCAGGCGCACCCCGGCCGCGGCGGCATAAAGCGCGGCCTTGCGCAGCCCGTCGGCCACCGCGCGGCGGCGGGCCTCGTCGAGGGTGGGTTCGGGGTCTTGCAGCCCGAAATTCAGCCCTTGAAAACTGTTGGCACCGTCCGCGATGACCGCATCCAGCACGCTGCCCAGGGCCGAAAGATCGCGCATCCGCACCGACACCGTATTGCCGGCCGAGAACCCGGTGACCTGCCGCTGGCGGCCCGAATCGTAGCTGCTCCAGACCGGCGACAGGGTCAGCCCCTAGGTCTGGATATCGCGCCCCTCGATTCCCGCCGCCGCCAGTTGCGCCAGCACCGCCGCCACATCCCCCGACACCTGGTCCATCGCCGCGGCCGCGGTCTTGGCCTGATGAATGACGCCCAGGGTCAGGGTGGCCATGTCCGGCGCGGCCTCGACCCGGCCGGTGCCGGTCACGCTGATCTGGGCGCGCTCTTGGGCGGCCAACGGCCCGGACAGGGCAAAGACAAGTGATATCAACACGATCAGGCGCATGGCTTCCTCCGGGCGTTAAGCGGCGGGGTCAGGATCGCCGCTGCACCGGGGCGCGGCAAGGAATTCCTTGCAGTCCCTTCTGCCGCTCGGCAATTTCCTGCTATAGTCCCTTGTCTTTCCTTTGGAACCGGCGCGCGGCTGGTATAGATAGCGGCGATGAAACCAAGTTTTGCGTTGACGCTCTGCGAGGGCGGGATTGGCCTGATGCACCGCGCCCGGGATGGGTGGCGTAGCCTTGGGGACGTGTCCCTGGACGATCCCGGCCTGGGCGAAACCCTGCGTCTGATGCGCGGCACCGCCGAGACGCTGGCCGACGGGCCGCTGCGCACCAAGCTGGTGATCCCCGACAGTCAGATCCTCTATACCACGCTGCCGCTTGCCGGGCAGAGCCGGGCTGAGAAACGCGCCGCCCTCAAACGGGGGCTGGACGGGCTGACGCCCTACGCGGTGGATGACCTGGTGTTTGACTGGCACGAAGAGGGCGAGACCGCGCACCTGGCCGTCGTCGCGCGCGAAACCCTGGCCGAGGCAGAGGCCTTTGCCTGCGAGCACGCCTTTAACCCGGTCTGCTTCGTCGCCGCGCCCACCAACACCCGCTTTGACGGAGAGCCGTTTTTTGGCCCGACCGAGATTGCCGCGACCCTGTTGCCCAAGGGGACCCGGGCCGAGGCTGACACGGCCCCGCTGCGCCCCGGCGGGGGCGCGCCAGAGGCCCCGCCGCCTAGGAAATCCGCCTCCAAGGCCAAGACCAGGGCCAAAACCGGAAAACCCAAGGATGCCACCACGGCCAAGGCGAAACCCGCGCGGCTGCCGACATTCGCCTCGCGTCACAGGGCCGAGGGGGCCCCGCCCCCCACGACTGCCCCCGACAGTGCGCAGACACCCCCCGCCCATCGACTGACCCTGGGCCCGCCCATTGCCACGGCCGTCCCTGGGACCGACGCCGGGGCGCCCCCGGCAGGGCCCGATATTTCCGCGCTGGCCGGGGCCACGCTGAAGCGGCTGGCCGGGGTGGTGCCGGTGCGCCTGCCCAAACGCGAAAAGCAAACCCCGCCCAGGGATGAGGCTGAAACGGCGATCCCGCGCGCCACCGTTCCGCCCGCGCCGCCCAGCGCGCCCGCAACCTTGCCCAGCGAAAGCGAAACGCCCGCCGCGGCCGCGCCGATCCCGACGCCTGTCGCCCCGGCCCCGGCCCCGCCCGAACCGGTCGTCCCCGCGAAACCGGACCAGCCCAAGGCGCCGGCGGCCCAAAGCCCCGCCCTATCCTCTCCGCTCGAAGAGGCCCTGCGGGCGATGGCGCGTCCTGCCCCGACGGCCAGGCCCGCCGTTGCCCCGGATCGCCCGGCCAGTCCAATCGCGCCCAGGGCCCAGGCGCCGTCCAAGCCGCGCGACGAGGTCGAGGCGATGACCGTCTTCGGGGCCCGCAAACCCGATGGCCTGGCCCCGACGCCCGGACTGAACCGCGGCGTTCTTTTGGGCGCGGCCCTGGCGGTTTTCCTCGCGGTTATCGTGCTTTGGACGCTTTTGCTGCCCGGCGATGACCCTGCCGGCGTCCCGGCGCCGCAAAACCTGGCCGCCGCACCCGACGCGGCACCTGTCACGCCCCCCCCGGCCCTGGACAGCGCGCCCCCCGAGGCCCCTCTTCCGCTCGATCCCACACCGACACCGGCGCCCCCGCCCAGTTTCAGCCGAACCGACGCGGCAGAGGCCTATGCCAGCACCGGGATTTGGCAACTTGCCCCCGACCCGCCTGTCGCCCCGCCGCAGGACCGGATCGAGGATCTCTATGTTGCGGCCCTCGACCCCTCGATCCGTCCGCCACAATCGGTCACCCTGCCCGATCCGCAGGTGACCCGCGCCACCGACATGCCGCTGCCGATGCAGTCGATCCCGCCGGGGCCCGAACAAAACTTTGTCGTGGATAGTCGCGGCCTGGTCACCGCCACCCCCGAGGGCGCGCTGACCCCCGAGGGTGTGACGGTCTTTGCCGGCCCCCCCGAACTGACGCCGCCGCCCCGCCCCGAGGGGCTGGCCCCCGAGCCCGTGCCCGAGCCCGCGCCCACAGCGGCACCAACACCCGCGCCGCAGACCGTCCCCGAGGCCGTCGCGACCCCGGCGCTTGAGGGGGTGCAGGTGATCCCCGGCGCCCCGTCGCGCATTCCGCCCCCCCGCCCCGAGGGACTGGCCCCGGACCCCGACATCGTTCCCGTCGTCACGCCGCCGCAGGCACCCGCGGCAGAGGCCGAAATAGGGACCGAGGCCGAGGCCCCAACGGACCCGGCCGCGACAGAGATGGCCGCCCCCCCCCAGGCACCTGCGCCCGGTGCGGTCGTCGTCATCCCCGGCGCCCCCGCCCTGACGCCGCCCGACCGCCCCGAGGGGCTGGCCCCTGCCCCGGCGGCCACCCCGGACCCCGCCCCCGCCGCACCCGCCCCACCAGCCGAGGAGGGCGCCGCAGCCCAGGCGGTTCAGCCCCCGCAAACCGCCCAGGCCGCACTGCCGGGCGGGGCGATCATCGCCTCGGACCCGGAAACCGCCACCCGCCTGGCTCCGTTCCGGCCCCGCCTGCGCCCGGCCGGTATCGTGCAGGCCGCACAGCCCGTTCCGCCGGCGCCCCCCGCCCCGGTTCCGACAATGCGCCCGCGTGAACGGCCCGTGGCCCTGGCCCCGCCGCCCGCCGACACCCCGGATGCCGAGGCCGAAGAGGCCGCCGCCCCCGCCACCGAAGAAAGCCCGCAGGACAACGCCGAGGAGGTCACTCTGGCGCGCTCGCTCAGGCCTGCGGCGCGGCCCTCGGATTTTGCCGAACGATTGGTCCCCACCGCCCCCGCAGTGCCCGCCGTGGCGGCCGCCCCCGCCCCGTCGATCCCCACCAGCGCATCTGTGGCCAAGCAGGCGACGGTGCCCAACGGGATAAACCTGCGCAAGGTGAACCTGATCGGCGTCTATGGCACGGCCAATGACCGGCGCGCCTTGGTCCGGCTGGCCAATGGGCGCTATATCAAGGTCAAGGTCGGCGACAAGGTCGACGGCGGCACCGTCGCGGCCATCGGCGAGGACCAGCTGCGCTATGTCCGCAGCGGGCGCAATATCGTGCTGGAGCTGCCCGGCGGATAAGCGATCGCCGCAATCGGACGCGAAAACAGACCGCGCCGCCTTGGGTCCGTGCCGCGCACGGCCTAAGGTCGTGGCACCCGCCCGCACACGACATCCGTCCGCCGAAAGGATACCGCCCAGATGGAAACCTTCCTGCCCCAGGCCCTGATCTATCTCAGCGCCGCCGTGCTGGCGGTGCCGTTGGCCACGCGCGCGGGTCTGGGCTCGGTGCTGGGATACCTGATGGCGGGGATCGCGATCGGCCCGGTGCTGGGCCTGGCCGGGTCCGAGACCGCCGATATCCAGCATGTGGCCGAATTCGGCGTGGTGCTGATGCTGTTCCTGATCGGGCTGGAGCTGGAACCCCGCGCGCTGTGGGAAATGCGCCACCGGCTGGTAGGGCTGGGCGGCCTGCAGGTCAGCCTGACCACGGGCGCGATCATGGCCGCGGCGATGGCCCTGGGGCTGGTCTGGCAGACGGCGCTGGCGGTGGGATTGGTGTTCGCGCTGTCCTCGACGGCGATCGTGTTGCAGACCCTCAGCGAAAAGGGGCTGATCCCGACGGTCGGGGGGCGGTCCAGTTTCTCGGTGCTGCTGACCCAGGATATCGCGGTCATTCCGATGCTGATCATATTGCCGCTGCTGGCCAGCGGCCCCAAGGCCACCTTTGCCCCCGACGGGTCGGTCCAACGCCCGGCGCTGGAGGCGGGCGGCGCGCATGGGCTGTCGCTGGTCGAGGGATTGCCGGGATGGGGCGTGGCGCTGGTCACGCTGGGGGCGGTCGCGGTGGTGATCCTGGCGGGGCACTACCTGATCCGGCCGATCTTTCGTTTTGTCCACATGGCGCATCTGCGCGAGATGTATACAGCCGTGGCACTGCTGCTGGTGATCGGCATCGCGGTGTTGATGTCCCTGGTCGGCCTGTCACCCGCGCTGGGGGCGTTTCTGGCCGGCGTGGTGCTGGCGGATTCGGAGTTTCGCCACGATCTGGAAAGCAATATCGAGCCGTTCAAGGGCCTGTTGCTGGGCCTCTTCTTCATCACCGTGGGGGCGGGGATCAATTTCGACGTGCTGCGATCCGAACCGCTGCGCATCGTCGGGCTGACCTTGGGACTGATGGCGATCAAGGGGGTCATCCTGTTCGCGCTTGCGTTGCTGTTCCGGCTGCGGGGGCGCGACAAGTGGCTGTTCACCCTGGGGCTGGCCCAGGCGGGCGAATTCGGATTTGTCCTGATCAATGTCTCGCTTCAGCAAAACGTGCTGCCGGAACCGCTCGCCCAGGCGCTGTTGCTGGTGATCGCGCTGTCGATGCTGCTGACACCGCTGTTTTTCATCCTCTATGACCGGCTGTCGCGACGCCTGGCCGAGGCCGCCAAGGGCAACACGCCGCCCCCCGACGAAATCAACGAGCGCCAGCCGATCATCATCGTGGGCATCGGGCGGTTTGGCCAGGTGGTGCAGCGAATGCTGCAAATGTCCGGCTATCGCGCGACGGTGATCGACAACGACCTGCCCACGATAGATTTGATGCGCCGGTTCGGGGTCAAGGGGTTCTTTGGCGATCCGACCCGGCCCGAAACGCTGCATGCAGCGGGACTGGACAGTGCACAGGTGCTGGTGGTGACGCTGGATGATCCCGCCGCCGCCACCCGGCTGGTCGCCTATGCCCGGCGCCAACGTCCCGACCTGCGCATTGTCGCGCGTGCACGCGATCGCGGCCATGTCTACCAGCTCTACAATGCGGGGGCCGATGACATCGTGCGCGAACTTTTCGACAGCTCGCTGCGCGCGGCGCGCTATGTGCTGGAAACCATGGGGCTGAGCGAGTTCGAGGCGCACGAACGCGAAACCGCGTTCTTCGATTTCGACCGCCACGTGCTGCGCGAACTGGCGGATGTGTGGAAACCCGAAATCCCCGTCGCCCGCAACGAGGCCTATGTCAAACGCGCCCGAGAGTTGAACACCGAGTTGGAAACCGCCTTGCTGGAACGCATGGCCGCCAAGGCCGCGACGCCGCCGCCCAGCGACGCCCAGGGATAGACCCGCGTGCCAAAGAAAATGCCGCGACCCGAAGGCCGCGGCACAAGCTTACGTCACTGTGCGGCGCGTTCAAGCCGCCGCAGCGCGCGAGATCAGGACATCGCCGACTTTCTGCTGCGCGCCGGCCTCTCCTTCGCCAGAGACGGCGGCGACTTCGCGGGTCAGACGCTCCAGCGCGGCTTCGTAAAGCTGACGCTCGGAATAGGACTGTTCGCGCTGGTCGTCGGTGCGATGCAGGTCGCGCACCACCTCGGCGATCGAGATCAGATCCCCGGAATTGATCTTCTGCTCATACTCCTGGGCGCGGCGCGACCACATCGCACGCTTGACCTTGGCCTTCCCCTTGAGCGTCGCCATCGCCTTGGACACAACATCCGGCGTCGAGAGCGAGCGCATGCCCACCTCGGTCGCCTTGTTGGTCGGCACCCGCAACGTCATCTTGTCCTTTTCGAACGAAATCACGAAAAGCTCCAGCGGGATGCCGGCGATTTCCTGCTCTTCGATCGAAACGATCTGACCCACGCCATGGGCGGGGTAGACGACGTATTCATTGGGGCGAAACTCGAATTTCTTGGTCTTGGTCATTCAGCTTTCCTCGCTAGGACCCTTCGGCAGAGACAAAACCAGCGCCCGGAAAAGGATCTTTCCGGTATATGGTGTCGCTTCCGTCAAAAAACCACACCGCTGGCGAGTGGCGCCGCGTGTGGCAATCAGGTTCCGATC
>JAFGTV010000037.1 GCA_016938875.1 Paracoccaceae bacterium | reverse complement strand
TGGCCGACGCGGATTCTTTGCCCTAGGGGATTTTCACCGCCGAACAATTCATCGCGCAGTTTGCTGCCGAGCACCGCGAAAGCCCGGGGGGCGCGCGGATCGTCGGCGGGCAGGAAGCGGCCGCTGGCCACCTGGATTTTCCATACCTCCGGTACCGCCGAACCGACCCCGAACACGCTGACCCGGCGCTGGCGAGCTCCGGCTTCGACGCGGGCGTTGCCCTGCACCAGGGGGACCACGGCGATGACGTTTTCCAGCCGTTTCAACGCTTCAGCGTCGGCCAATGACAGCGGCCGGACGGTGCCGATGGTGGCGCCGGAGATGCCGAAGGTGGTGGTTTTGCCCGGCGTGACGGCGATCAAGTGGGTGCCGAACTGGGTAAATTCCGCCAGCACGAAGCGGTGGATGCCCTCGCCGATGGAGGTGAGCAGCACCACCGAGGCGATGCCGATGAGGATGCCGAGCGCGGTAAGGGAAGAGCGCAGGCGGTTGGCAGCGACGCTGCGCAGTGACAAGGCGATGATTTCCCTAACCGCCATGGGATCACCGTCTAGCC
Source organism: Paracoccaceae bacterium (assembly GCA_016938875.1). GTDB lineage: Bacteria > Pseudomonadota > Alphaproteobacteria > Rhodobacterales > Rhodobacteraceae > Rhodovulum. Next base: position 2,320 of record JAFGTV010000037.1, on the reverse strand, counting down.
AAGGCCTGAATGGGATCGAGACGGGCGGCCTTGGCGGCCGGCCATACCCCAAACAGGAGCCCGGTAGTCACGGCGACGCCGAGGGCGGCGAGCAGCGCCCAGACCGGAACGGCGATGGGAAAATCAGGATAGATCCGCTGCAGCAGCAGCACCGATCCTTGTCCCAAGCCAAGTCCGAACAGCGCACCGAACAGCGAGAGCAGCGCCGCTTCGGTCAGGAACAACCGGCGCAGCTGGGCGCTGGAGGCGCCGAGGGCTTTAAGCAGGCCAATTTCCGCGGTGCGCTGGGACACGCTGACCAGCATCACGTTCATCACCAGGACACCCGCCACCGCCAAGCTGATGGCGGCGATGCCGGCCACGGTCATCGTCAGGGCGGCGAGGATCTTGTCGAAGGTTTCCACCACGCTGTCCTGGGTGATGATGGTCACATCCTCTTCGCCGTCATGCCTGGCCTTGATGATCTTGCGGATAGCTTCCACCGCCTTGGGAACCGACTCCTTGGATTGGGTATCGGCCAGGACGCGAAAGAGCGAGGCGGTATTGAACAGAGCCTGGGCCGAGGCCACGGAAATGATGACGGTTTCGTCCAGGTCCATGCCGATGGACTGGCCCTTGGCGCCGAGGATACCGACGACGCGGAAACGGCGGTCGCCGATGCGCAGCCATTGCCCGAGGGCGCGGGTTTTGCCGAACAATTCACGGCGCACCTTCTGGCCGATGACGCAGTAGGGCATCGCCTGGTAAGGATCGGTTTGCGGCAGAAAGCGTCCCTGGGCGATTTCCAGGTGGCGCACCGGTTTCAGGGAGGCGGTCGAACCCAGAATGTTGCTCTCCCGTTCCAAGCCCCGGAACGAGACGGGGGCGGAACCGACGGCGATCGGCGCTATCCGGTCGATGTAGGGGCTGCGCAGCAAGGCATAGGCATCGTCCAGAGTGAGGTCGCGCGGGGTCTCGCCGAACAGGGGCGGTTGTCCGCCGGTGGTCTCGGTGCGGCCGGGCAGGACGATGATGAGGTTGGTGCCGAGGGATGCGAATTCGCCGGTGATGTAGCGGCGCGCGCTTTCGCCCAGGGCGGTGAGCACCACCACCGCGGCGACACCGATGGCCATGGCGATGAGGATCAGCGAGGCGCGCAGCGGCTGGGCGACGATCGCCTTTACCGACGTCATGGCCGCATCGCTAAACCGCATGGCTATCCTTGACGATGGCGCCGTCCACCAGGGTCAGCTGCCGGTTGGCGCGGCGCCCCAGCTCCGGGTCGTGGGTGATGATGATCAGGGTCATGCCTTGTTTGTTGAGGCCCTCCAGCAGGTCGATGATCTCCACCCCCGAGGCGCGGTCCAGGTTGCCGGTGGGTTCGTCGGCAAGGAGCGCGCCGGGGCGCAGGATAGTGGCGCGGGCGATGGCCACCCGCTGGCGCTGGCCGCCGGAAAGCTGATCGGGGCGGTGATCGGCGCGGTCGGCGAGGCCGAAGGCTTGGACCGCCTCCCGAACCCGCGGCTTGCGTAGGGCGGGTTCCAGCCCCGCCAGAATCAGCGGCATTTCGATGTTCTCCGCGGCGCTGAGGCGGGGAATCAGATGAAAGAACTGGAACACGAAGCCGAAGTTCTCGCGCCGGGTGCGCGCCAGCTCTTCGTCGTTGAGCTCGGTGACGTCGCGGCCGTTGAGCCGGTAGCGGCCAGAGGTAGGCTGATCGAGCAGGGCGATGATGTTGAGCAGGGTGGATTTGCCGGAGCCGGAAGGCCCCATGACGGAAATGTACTCCCCCGCCTCGATTTCCAGGTCGATCCCATCGAGGGCGTGAACGATCTGATCGCCCACGATAAAGTTGCGGTGAATACCCTGCAGTTGGATCACGGCGTCAATCTTTATTTTCCGATGCTTCTGGCACGGCCACAGCGCCCGCCTCAATGCCCTCGCGGCCCACCGAGGCGACGATGCGGTCCCCCGCCTTGAGGCCGGCGCGGACTTCGGTGTATTCCCAGTTGGACAGGCCCGGCGTGATGCGCGTTTCCTTGAGCAGACCATTGCTCTGGTAAACCAGCACCCGATTGCGCTCCAGCACCGCTTCGGTGGGGATGCGCAGGGTATCTTCGTGGACATCCAGCAATACTTCGATATCGGCGCTGTAGCCCGGCAACAGGTCGGACAGACAGGCGGTATCGGTGATTTTCGCCTCCACTTCCACGGTGCGCGCCTGCTTCTCCCGCTCCAGCACATAGGGGGCGATGCGGCTGACGATGGCGGAACAGCGCCGGTCGGCGAAGGCGTCCAGGGTGACGTTGGCGCTCATGCCGGTTTTAATGGCGGGGGCGTC
>JAFGTV010000036.1 GCA_016938875.1 Paracoccaceae bacterium | reverse complement strand
CGGTCGTGGCGGAATTGGTAGACGCGCAGCGTTGAGGTCGCTGTGGGGTAACACCCGTGGAAGTTCGAGTCTTCTCGACCGCACCAGTTTCCTGCCAAACGGCGCTGACGTGGCGCGGAGTCGTGCCACAGGCCGCCCGGCACACCCGGCGGGTGGTCCGCCCATAGTCCCTTCATCGTTGCATGCGGCGTTCACCTGTCAGGGCGGCAATTGCCTGCTTGGGGTCGTCCGGCCGGTTTCTTGCGACGGGCCGCGCGCCGATCAAGGCCCGCCCGCTTGATGGGCAAGGCGCAAAAAATGCGCTTACAATTTAATCGTTTGCTCAAAATGCTGCATCTGGTCCGGCCCTCGGTTGGTCTGGGGCAGGGGGTCGGATATGGCTGTTTCAGCGCTGGACGGGCCATGGGTCCGCTGGTGCGGATCAATGGCCTTGCGCGGTATGGATTCGCCAAGCTATTGATTTTAATGAGTGAAATGGTGGCGCGAAGGGGGGCCAAGTTCTTCGTTGCACTTATGGCCGCAAATGTTACCGTTTGCGCAACGGCATGAAGATGCCGAAAAATGCTGGCCACGGAAGGCCGGGAAAAATGACAGGGGGTGTCGGTTGACCGCTGCATCGGACAACGGTTTCGTGGTCTTTGACCGCGTTCAGAAAAGCTATGACGGGGAAAACCTGGTCGTCAAAGATCTCAACCTGTCGGTTGGCAAGGGTGAGTTCCTGACGATGCTCGGGCCCTCGGGGTCGGGCAAGACGACCTGTCTGATGATGTTGGCCGGGTTCGAAACCGCGACCCATGGCGACATCCTGCTGGATGGCAAGCCGATCAACAACATCCCGCCGCACAAGCGGGGCATCGGCATGGTGTTTCAGAACTACGCGCTGTTCCCGCACATGACGGTGGCCGAGAACCTGACCTTTCCGCTGGAGGTGCGCAAGATCGGCAAGTCCGACCGCGAGGCCAAGGTCAAGCGGGCGCTGGACATGGTTCAGATGGGCGAGTTCGGCGGCCGGCGTCCGGCCCAGCTCTCAGGTGGTCAGCAACAGCGGATCGCGCTGGCCCGCGCCCTGGTGTTCGAACCCGAACTGGTGCTGATGGACGAGCCCCTGGGCGCCCTGGACAAGCAGCTGCGCGAGCATATGCAGTTCGAGATCACGCGCCTGGCTCACAACCTGGGCATCACCACGGTCTACGTGACCCATGACCAGACCGAGGCGCTGACCATGTCGGACCGCGTCGCGGTGTTCGACGATGGCCGCATTCAGCAGCTGGCCCCGCCGGATGAGCTGTATGAACAGCCCAAGAACAGCTTTGTCGCGCAGTTCATTGGCGAGAACAACACGCTGATGGGCACCGTCAAGGAGATCAACGACGGCGTGGCCCTGGTCGAGCTGGACGACGGAGAGCTGATCGACGCCAAGCCGGTGAACGTGTCCAAACCGGGCGAGCGCACGATGGTGTCGATCCGCCCCGAGCGGGTCGAAATCAGCAAGGAGCGCCTGGGCGAGGGTGCGCACCTGATCCACGCCGAGGTGCTGGAATTCATCTATATGGGCGACATCTATCGCACGCGCCTGCGGGTGGCGGGCAACGAAGATTTCGTCATCAAGACCCGGAACGCCCCCGATCAGCGCCGCCTCAAGCCGGGCGAGCAGATCGAGATAGGGTGGTTCCCAGAGGATTGCCGCGCGCTGGACGCCTGAGCGTCAGCGCGGGTTCAGCCCCCTTGCCTGCCCGGGGCAGCGGGGCGCGAACAACCGTAAACGGGCGAAACAACATGGAGAAAGATCAAATATGAAACTCAAGAACATCCTTCTGACGACGGGCGCTGCGCTGATTGCAGCCCCCATGGCCTTTGCCCAGGATATGGCGGACTCGATGACGTTGGTGTCCTGGGGCGGTGCCTATCAGAAAAGCCAGATCGACGCCTATTCCGACCCCTACAAGGCCATGCATGAAGGTCTTGAAGTGGTCTGGGACGAAAGCTCGAACGAGGCCGTGGCCAAGCTGCGCGCCATGAACGAGGCCGGCAACATCACCTGGGATCTGGTTGATGTCGTGGCCTCGGATGCCATTCGCCTGTGCGACGAAGGCCTGGCCATGGAATACGACCCCGACGAGTTGCTGGCACCCGCCCCCGATGGCACGCCTGCCTCGGAAGATTTCGGCGACCTGATCGTGTCGGACTGCTTTATCCCGCAGATCGTTTACTCGACGACCTTCGGCTATCGCACCGACCTGGTGGGCGACACGCCGCCCTCGACCGTCTGCGACGTCTTCGACCTGGAGAAGTATCCGGGCAAGCGCAGCCTGGAAAAGCGTCCGATCAACAACATGGAATGGGCTCTGTACTGTGACGGCGTGGCCAAGGACGAGATCTATGACGTGCTTGAGACCGAAGAGGGTCAGGCCCGCGCCTTTGCCAAGCTCGACACCATCAAGGACGACGTGATCTGGTGGTCGGCCGGTGCCGACACGCCGCAGTTGCTGGCCGATGGCGAGGTCGTCATGGGGTCGACCTATAACGGTCGTCTGTTCAGCCTGATCGAAGAGCAAAAGCAGCCCGTCGCGATGCTGTGGGACATGCAGGTGTTCGATCTGGATGGCTGGATCATTCCCACCGGCCTGTCGGACGAGCGTCTGGCCCGGGTGAAGGACTTTGTCTACTACGCCACCGACACCCAGCGTCTGGCCGACCAGGCGAAATACATCTCTTACGGTCCGGCGCGGGCGTCCTCGGCGCCGCTGGTGGGCAAGCATGCCGAACTGGGCATCGAGATGGGGCCGCACATGCCGACCGATCCGGCCAACGCCAAGAACACGCTGCTCTATAACTACGAGTGGTGGGCCGACTACCGCGATGACCTGGATGCCAAGTTCCAGTCCTGGCTGGCCCAGTAAGCCGCCGAGCTTGCGTTAGAAAAATACAAGGGGCCCGATCACTGGGCCCCTTGCCCTCCCCGAACAGATCAAGATGAGGACAGGCATGAGCGATGCAACCGACACCGGCCCGGTTCTGGCCGCCGACGGAAGACCGCTCAAGCGCAGCCTTCAGCGCGCCCTGAGGGCCGAAAAGCTGCGCGCGCTGGCGCTGATCGCGCCGCTGTTGATCTTTATCCTGGTGACCTTCATCGCGCCGATCGCGGACATGCTGTTCCGCTCGGTCGAGAACGAGATCGTTTCCGACACCCTGCCGCGCACGACGCTGGCGCTGGATGGATGGGACCACAAGAGTGGGCAGATCCCCTCAGAGGATGTTTTCGCGGCCTTTACCTATGACCTGGTGGCCGCGGCCGAGCGCAAGCAACACACCCGCCTCGGCACCCGTTTGAACTATGAGATGACCGGCATCTCGTCGCTGTTTCGCAAGACCGGCCGAAGGGTCGATGATTTCGGCGAGCTTTACATGGACCAGTTCGTCGATCTGGACCCCGCGTGGGTGGAACCTGCGACCTGGGTCACGCTCTTTGCCGATCCCGCATGGATTTCGTCCTTCGAGGACTGGCAGGCCGGCGACAGAAAGGACGCAACCCGTCCCCAGCCGCTGTTCGTGGCGTCTGACACGCTGGGCACGATCCTGCCCGAAACGACCGACAGCTATACCGAATTCGCCCGCGTGGCCCAGACCGTCAATGCCGACAGCCCGTTGGAAGAGACCCCCTGGGCCCCGGTATACGAGGCGCTTTATCGTGACCTGAGCCGGGCCGACTCCGCCGCCATCGCGGCACTTGAGGGGCCCGCGCGCACGCTGCTGGCCCCCGCGCAAGCCGCAGTTGCCGGGTTCCGCACAGAGACGCTGAGCGATCTTTACATCGACGTGGACAAGGATTGGGGCGATCCGGAGGTTTGGGCGACGATCCAGGCCTTTACCCCGAAATATACCGCCGGGTATTTTCTGAACGCCGTGGATCTGCAACAGACCGCTGACGGGATCGCGGTCCAGCCCGAGGACCAGCGGATCTATTTCCTGCTGTTCAAGCGCACGATGTTCATGAGCATGATGATCATGGGCAGTTGTGTGCTGCTGGGCTATCCGATCGCCTATCTTTTGTCGAACCTGTCGCTGCGTGCCTCGAACCTGTTGCTGATCCTGGTGCTGTTGCCGTTCTGGGCCTCGCTTTTGGTGCGCACGTCGGCGTGGAAGGTGCTGTTGCAACAGCAAGGCGTGATCAACGATGTGCTGGTCTGGCTGGGGCTTGTCGATGACGGGCACCGATTGGTGATGATCAACAACCAGTTCGGCACCATCGTGGCGATGACCCACATCCTGTTGCCGTTCATGATCCTGCCGCTCTACTCGGTGATGAAGACGATCCCGCATACCTATGTCCGGGCTGCAAAATCCTTGGGCGCGACCAACTGGACAGCATTCTGGCGGGTCTATTTCCCGCAATCGGTTCCGGGCATCGGCGCGGGCTGTATCCTGGTGTTCATCCTGTCCATCGGGTACTACATCACGCCCGAACTGGTGGGTGGTACCACCGGCACATTCATCTCGAACCGGATCGCCTATCACATCTCCAGCTCGCTCAACTGGGGCCTCGCGGCCGCGCTGGGTGCAATCCTGCTGGCGGTCGTGCTGATCCTCTACTGGGCCTATGACAGGCTGGTAGGCATCGACAACGTGAGCCTGGGGTAAGAAAACATGTCGCAAATGGACCTTCCGCCCTATGCAACGACGGGCCAGCGCATCTGGCACTATTCGTTCCTGGTGATCTGCGGGCTGATCTTCTTTTTCCTGATCGCACCGATCCTGGTGATCATCCCGCTCAGCTTCAACGCCGAGAACTTCTTTACCTTCACGCCGGGGATGCTGGCGTTTGATCCCGAGGCCTATTCGCTCAAGCACTACAAGGACTTCTTTACCAATCCCGACTGGCAGCAGGCGTTGGTCAACTCGGTGCGGATCGCGCCGGTGGCCACCATCATCTCGGTTAGCCTGGGCACCTTGGCTGCCATCGGTCTCAGCCAGGACCACGTGCCGTTCCGGCGCGCGATCATGGCGATCCTGATTTCGCCGATGATCGTGCCTTTGATCATCTCGGCGGCGGGGATGTATTTCTTCTACTCCCGCATCGGCTTGCAGGGCACGTATATCGGGGTGGTGCTGGCCCATGCCGCGCTGGGTATTCCGTTCGTGATCATCACGGTGACGGCGACGCTGGTGGGGTTCGACCGCTCGCTGACGCGGGCGGCGGCGAACATGGGGGCGGATCCGATGACGACATTTTTCCGGGTGCAGATGCCGCTGATCCTGCCCGGCGTGATCTCGGGGGGGCTCTTTGCCTTCATCACCTCGTTTGACGAGGTGGTCGTGGTGCTCTTTGTCGGCTCGGCCAAGCAGCAGACCCTGCCGTGGCAGATGTTCACCGGCCTGCGCGAGCAGATCAGCCCGACGATCCTGGCCGTGGCCACGATCCTGGTGGTGATCTCGATCGGTCTGTTGACGACGGTCGAGGTGCTGCGCCGCCGCTCTGAACGGCTCAGGGGGATGTCGCCGGGCTAAGCCGGGTGGCGGCTGCGCAGTTGCCCCAAATCAAGGTGCCGGGCGACATTCCGGGTTAGACTTCCAAAGCTAGAAAAAGGGGAGGCTGACATGAAACCGGTGTGCACTCTTGTCCTGATTGCCAACGAACACGAGGCGCGGCTTTTGTCCAACGATGGGCCGGGCCGGGGTCTGGCCTCTGTCGTTCATTTCGACAAGATGGGCCAGGTCCGCTATGCCGACGTGCCGGGACGGTCGCAGTCCGGTCCCGGTGGGGCGCGCCACGGGTTTGACCGCGCCACCACCGAGCGCGCGCAAAACCGCGATGGCTTTGCCGGTGACGTGCTTCAGGCGACCGCCCGTGAGTGGGCCGAGGGGGGCTATGACCGGCTGGTGATCAGCGCCCCGCCGGCGATGCTGGGGGCGCTGCGTGCGCAACTTGACGCCGATTTGGCCGCAGCACTCAGCGCGGACCTGAACAAGGATCTTCTGGGGGTTGCAGTGGCCGACCTGCCACGCCATTTCGAGGATGTGATCGTGTTCTGACCCGGGATTGTCGCCCGGGTGCAACCTGTGGAGGCCCCTATGCCCGAAACCCCCGATCCGACCCCCCAAGACCCGCCCCAGACCGGCGCCGGCACCGGGACGCCGCCCGGTGCGCCGCCCGGCCCCTCCGAGACGCGCGCGGTATGGAATCGCGGCGGCTGGATGCTGGTCCTGCTGATCCTCTTTTCGATCGCCCAGACCCTGTTGGTGGCGACGGCCGTGCTGCAATTCGGCTGGATGCTGTTCACCAAGAAGAAAAACCAGCATATCGCCGATTTCGGCACCAAGCTGGGCAACTGGATGGCGACCAACGCGCGCTTTCAGGCCGTGGCCAGCGAAGAAAAGCCGTTCCCCTGGAGCGAGTGGAAATAGCCGTTTCGGCCCGGGCTGGGCGCTCAGTCGTCCTTGCGCCGGGCCGCGACCCACCGCCAGATCGGTCGAATATCCAACGCCGCGATGCCCAGTCCCAGCGGGATCATCCAGAACCCCAGTACGGGCAGAAAGCCCAAAATCCCGCCGGAAATCAAAAGCAGGCCGAGGATCAGCCGTAGCCCCGGCGGCACCCGCCGCCGGACCACGACCAGCCCGCGTTTGAGCCGCATCCGCCAGCCATGGTGGGTCGAGGCCACGCGCGCTTAGTCCTCCATCGCTTCCAGCTCGTCGATCATCGCGGAAATCATGCTCAGCCCCTTGTCCCAGAACGCCGGGTCCGAGGCGTCGAGGCCGAACGGGGCCAGAAGATCCTTGTGATGCTTGGAGCCACCGGCCTTGAGCATCTCGAAATACTTGTCCTGAAAGCTGTCGCCGCTTTCCTCGTAGACCGCGTAGAGCGCGTTCACCAACCCGTCGCCAAAGGCATAGGCGTAGACGTAAAAGGGCGAGTGAACGAAATGCGGGATATAGGCCCAGAAGGTTTCGTATCCGGGCATGAACTCGAAAACCGGGCCCAGGCTCTCGCCCTGAACGCTCATCCACAGCGCGTTGATGTCCTCGGGCGTCAGCTCGCCCGCCTGGCGTGCGGCGTGCAGTTTGCATTCGAAATCGTAGAACGCGATCTGGCGCACGACCGTGTTGATCATGTCCTCGACCTTGCCGGCCAGCAGGGTCTTGCGCTCGGCCTGGGTCTTGGCACCCTCCAGCAATTTGCGGAAGGTCAGCATTTCGCCAAACACGCTGGCGGTTTCGGCCAGGGTCAGCGGGGTTGAGGCCAGCAATTCGCCCTGTCCGGCGGCCAGCACCTGGTGCACCCCGTGGCCCAGTTCATGCGCCAGGGTCATCACGTCGCGCGGTTTGCCCAGATAGTTGAGCATCACATAGGGATGCACGTCGGTCACCGTGGGGTGGGCAAAGGCGCCCGGCGCCTTACCCGGTTTCACGCCCGCGTCGATCCAGCCGCGCGAAAAGAAGGGTTCGGCGATCTCGGCCATTTTCGGCGAGAAATCTGCATAGGCGGTCATCACCGTGGCCTTGGCGGTGTCCCAGTCGACCTCTTTGGGGTCTTCGATGGGCAGCGGGGCGTTGCGGTCCCACACTTGCAGCGTCTCCAGCCCCAGCCACTTGGCCTTGAGCGCGTAGTAGCGGTGCGAGAGTTTCGGATAGGCCGCGACCACGGCGTTGCGCAGCGCCTCGACCACCTCGGGTTCGACGTGGTTGGCCAGGTGGCGGCCGGTCTGCGGGGTGGGCATCTTGCGCCAGCGGTCCTCGACCTCCTTCTCCTTGGCCAAGGTGTTGTGGATGCGCGCGAACGTCTTGACGTTGGCCCCGAACACATCGGCCAGGGCATGGGCGGCGGCCTCGCGCTTGGCGCGGTCGGGGTCGGTCAGAAAGTTCAGCGTGCCCTCGATCCCGTGCGGCTCTCCGTTCACCTCGAACCCGAGGCCCGCGATGGTTTCATCGAAAAGCTTGTTCCAGGCCGATGCGCCGACCACGGACTGGTCATGCAAAAAGCGTTCCAGCTCGTCAGAGAGTTGATAGGGTCGCATCGCGCGCAGCCGTTCAAAAACGGGCTTATAGCGCGCCAGCCCCGTGTCGGCGGCAAAGAGTGCGTCCAGGCGGGCGTCCTCGATCCGGTTGATTTCCAGGGTAAAGAACACCAGCGGCGCGGTGAAGTTGGTGATCCGGTCCTGGCAATCGGACATGAACTTGGCGCGTTCGGCGTCCACCGTGTTTTGGTAATAGCGCAGCCCGGCATAGGACATCAGCCGCCCCGAGGTTCGGTCGATCGCCTCATAGCGGTGCACGCAGTCCAGCATCCCGGCGGCATCCAGCGTGGCCAGCTTGCCCTCGTAATCGGCGGCGAAATCGGCACAGGCGGTTTCCAGCCAGGCCATGTCGCGGGCGATCTCGGGGGCGTCGGGGGCGGTATAGAGGTCCGACAGATCCCATTCGGGCAGGTTGCCCAGGCTGCCGCCTGCACCGGCATTGGCGTCGCGGACGGGGGCGGGCGGGGTAATGCGCATCGGGAACCTCTTTGATTGTGTGACCTAGAGATAGAGTGCCGGGGTGGCCGGGTTCAAGCGTCGAAGGGGAAAGGGGGCCGGGAATACGCGGGGCGGCGGCCCGGGCCGGGCGTCTGGTCCAAGGCGAATGGCGGGTGGGATGCGCCGCCTTGGGCGCGTTTGGCCCGGGCGGCCTGGCTCAGGCCTCTCCCGTGCCTTGCGTTTGTTCGGCCAGCAGGGCGCGCAGATCGTCCAGGGTGTTGGCCTCGGCGGCGGGTTTGTCGCGCCGCCAGCGCGCCATGCGAGGAAAGCGCAGCGCCAGCCCCGATTTATGGCGCGGGCTGTGCTGGATGCCCTCGAACGCGATCTCGAAGACTTGCGCGGGCGTGACCTGCCGCACCGGGCCAAAGCGTTGCTGGGTGTTGCGTCGGACCCAGGCCGTGATTTCGCGGAACTCGGCATCGCTCAGCCCGGAATAGGCCTTGGTAAAGGGCACCAACTGGTTGCCGTCCCACACCGCAAAGGTGAAATCGGTATAAAGCGTTGCGCGCCGTCCGTGCCCGGCCTGGGCATAGATCATCACCGCGTCCACCCGGAACGGGTCAAGCTTCCATTTCCACCAATCGCCCTTTTTGCGGCCTGCCAGATAGGGCGCTGTGGCGCGTTTGAGCATCACGCCCTCGGCCCCGGCGGCGCGCGCGCCGGCGCGGGTTTCGGCCAGCGCGGGCCAGTCGGCAAAGCGCAGCAAGGGCGACAGCAGCAGCGGCCCCCTTGCGGGCAGGGGCGCCAACAGCGCCTCCAGCCGGGCGCGGCGCTGGGCCAGCGGGGCGTGGCGGATGTCGCGGCCGGCCTCCTCCAGCAGGTCATAGGCCTTGATCACCACGGGGGCCTCGGCCAGCAGGGATCTTGGCACGCTCTTGCGGGCGATGCGTTTCTGAAGCGCCGCAAAGGGCAGGGGGCGGCCGTCGGCCCAGGCCAGGATTTCGCCGTCGATCACGGTCCCGGGGGGCAGCAGATCGCGCGCGGCGGCCAGTTCGGGAAAGCGGTCCGTCACCAGCTCTTCGCCACGCGACCAGACGAAATGATCCCCGCCGCGCGCGATCAGCTGGCCGCGAATGCCGTCCCATTTCATCTCGGCCAACCAGTCGGCGGGATCGCCCAGGGTCGCGGGATCGCCCTCGACCGGATAGGCCAGGTAGAACGGATAGGGGCGCGACAGGGCGGCGGCGGGGTCGGGTGCCGTGATCAGGTCGGCCCAGGTGGTGGTGTCGGGTGTCCAGTTGCCCATCAGGCGGTGGGCCAGCTCCGCCTCGTCGATGCCGGTGGCGCGGGCCAGGGCGCGGGTCATCAGCCGCTGGCTGACACCGACGCGAAACCCGCCGGTGATCAGCTTGTTGAACAGGAACCGCTGGGGCGTGTCCAGGCTGTCCCAGGCGGCCAGGATGCGCGCCTTGCGCGCGGTGTCGTCCAGCGCGCCAAGGGCTGCGATTTCGGCCATCCAATCGGACAGGCTGGTGTCGCTTTGGCGCGTCGGCGGCGGCAGGACCAGGGCGATGGTTTCTGCCAGGTCACCGACCACGGGATAGCATTCCTCAAAGAGCCAAAGCGGCAGCCCGGCGTGCTCTGCCGCCCATTCGCGCAGCTTGGTGGTGCTGATCGCCCGGCGTGGGCGCCGGCCGGACAACAGCGCGACGGTCCACAGCCGATCGGCCTGGGGGGCGTCGCGGAAATAGGCCGCCAGTGCGTCGATCTTGGGGGTGATCCTGGTGGTGCGGTCCAGCGCGGCGAACAGGGCGGCAAAGCGGTTCACGGTGTCTGCTCGCCGCTGTCCAGCCCCTCGCCCTGAAACGCGGTCTGGACGATCTCGGCGTCATGCCCCTGATCGGCCAGCCAGCGGCGAAAGACCGAGGTATAGCCGTGGGTGACCAGGATCTTTTCCGCCCCCGTTGCACGGATCGCGGTGTTCAGCCCGGCCCAGTCGGCATGATCGGACAGGATGAACCCGCGATCGGCCCCGCGCCTGCGCCGCACGCCGCGCAGCGCCATCCACCCCGAGGCGATGCCGCTGGACGCCCCGCCAAAGCGCCGCGCCCAAGCGCCGCCCAGCGCCGCGGGGGGCGCCAGCACCAACGCGCCGGGATAGGCGCCGAGGTCGGTATCGGGGGTGACGGGCACGGTGGCGGGCAGGGCGATGCCCTGGGCGCGCATCACGGCACAGGTGGCCTCGACCGCGCCATGAGTCAGGATCGGGGCGATGGCCGGATCGACGCCGGCCAGCAGCCGCTGCGCCTTGCCCAGGGCATAGGCCCCCAGCAGGCTGAACCGCCCCTGCGCCGCGTTGTCCGCCCACCAGCCGTTCACCTCGGCCATCACCCTGGCCTGGGGCGCCCAGTCAAAGATCGGCAGCCCGAATGTGCATTCGCTGACAAACCCGTGGCAGGGGACCGGGGCGAAGGGCTCTGACAGGCCGTCATCCTCCAGCTTGTAATCGCCCGAGACGACCCAGACCTCGCCGCGCTGTTCCACCCGGATCTGGGCCGATCCGGGGACATGGCCGGCGGGGTGAAACGACACGCTGACACCGCCGATCCGGCGGGTTTCGCCGTAGCCGATCGTGTCCAGCGCGATGTCGCCCAGCCGGTGGCGCATCACCGGGGCGGCGGTCCGGGTGGCCAGATAGGCGCCGTTGCCCGGTCGGGCGTGGTCGGCATGGCCATGGGTGATCAGCGCGCGCGGCACCGGCGCCCAGGGGTCGATGTGAAAATCGCCCGCAGCGCAGTAAATCCCCTGTTCGGTAAAGCTGAGAACCGCCATGGGGCGCAGTATAGGGCGTGCCGCGCGCCCGGCCATGGGCGATTGCATCCGCCGCCTGCCCGTCGCAAGGTCCGTGCCATGAGCGATGTGCATGTGACCGAGACGATTCACCCCGACGCGCTGGCCCTGATGACGGCGGCGGGACTGTCGGTATCCTGCGGCTGGCAAGGGGATGATCCGGGGGCGGGGCTGGCCGGGGCGCGTGCGTGGATCGTGCGCACCCATCCGCTGACCCCCGCGTTGATGGATGCAGCCCCGGGGCTGCGGGTGATCTCGAAACACGGGGTGGGGGTGGACAACATCCCCGTGACCGCCGCGCTGGAACGTGGCTTGATCGTGACCAACACGCCGGGCGCCAATGCCCATGCGGTGGCCGAACACACGATGATGCTGATGCTGGCGCTGGCCCGGCGCGCGATGGCGATGGATGCCTCGGCGCGGGCGGGGTTCGCGGGGCAGATGACCCTTGGCCCGGTGGACCTGGAGGGGCGCGGCATCGTGATCGCGGGCTATGGCGCGATCGGGCGGCGGGTGGCGCAGCTTTGCGCGGCCTTCGGGATGCAGGTGACGGTCTGGCACCGGCGGCTGAGCACGCAAGAGGCCGGGTTTCCGGTGGTGCGCGATCTGGCCCAGGCGCTGCCTGCCGCGCAGGTTCTCAGCCTGCATCTGCCATTGGTCGAGGGCACGCGCGGGCTGATCGGCGCGCGGGAACTGGCGCTGTTGCCCGAGGGGGCGATCGTGCTGAACACCGGGCGCGGCGGCGTGGTGGACGAGGCCGCGCTGGTGGCGGCCGCGCCCCGTCTGGGCGGGATCGGGCTGGATGTCTTTGCGAGCGAGCCCCCAGCCCCCGACGATCCGCTGTTCGGGTTGGAAAACGCGCTTTTCTCGCCCCACGCGGCGGCGCATAGCCCCGGCAGCTTTCGCCGGATGGGGATGATGGCGGCGCAGAATGTCATCGACGGGCTGGCCGGGCGGCTGACGGGTGATCAGGCGGGCGTTCTGGGATAGGTGCGGCGCGGGCTAGCCTGCGGTCACGGGCTTGGTCGCGCGCGCGGCGGGGTGCAGGGAATGGCGGTCGAACAGATCGGCGGCCTCGTCGAAGATGCGGGTGCGGATGTCCGGCCCTTCCATCATCACCTCGTGGCGCGCGCCCTCGATCAGGCGCAGCGCACCACCCGGCCAGGCCCCCATGCGGTCGTGGATCGCCCGGGCGCAGACGATGCGTTCGTCGGTGCCCAGAAAGGTCAACGTGGGCAGCGGCGGCGCCGGGCGCCGGGCCAGATCGCGGGTATCGCGCAGCGCCTCGTGCAGCCAGGTCAGGCTGGGTCCGCTCAGGGCCAGTTCGGGCCGTTCGATCAACTGGCGGCGCATATGGGCGAACATCTCGGGATCGCCGGTCAGGTCGTTCTCGGCAAAGCTGCTGGTCAGCGTGTAGGACGGCCCGCCCGTGCCCGGCGCGAACTGCCCGCCCAGGCCCAGCGGACGGCTGGCCGCGCTGAGCGCCCAGGCCGCGGGACGCATCATCGGGGCAAACCGGATGCCCCACATCGGCGCGCTGAACACCGCCGCGGCCACGTCCAGCCCCCCGTATAGCGCGCGCAGCCCGATCGCGCCGCCCATCGAATGGGCCAGCAGGTAGAACGGGCGCGGCAGGCCCAGCGATTGCGCGGCCTCCACCAGGGCCGCCACATCGCGCTGATAGGCGCCGAAGCGGTCCACATGGCCGAGTTCGGCGTTCGGATGCAGCCGGTCGGCCAGCCCCTGGCCGCGCCAGTCCACCGCCAGGGTGGCAAAGCCGCGCCTGCGGAAATCCCCGGCCGCGCGGCCGTATTTCTCGACATACTCGGTGCGGCCGGGAAACAGCAGCACGGTGCCGCGCGCGCCCTCGCGCCCCCAGACCGCGATGCGCAGCCGCACCCCGTCCCGCGCGGTCAGCCACAGTGCCAGGCTATCGGGCGGCCCGTCGGCGATCTCGGCGTGAAACGGGGCGGGGATCATGTCCCGGGCGCGTTCAGGTAAAGATCTGCGCCAGCTTCATGGCCATGCCCATGTCGCCGTCGATCTTGAGTTTGCCGGTCATGAAGGCCGCCGTGGGGTTCAGGTTCCCCTCCAGCATGGAGCGGAACGTGTCCAGGCCCGCATGCAGGGTCACGTCGGCGTCTTCGTCACCGGCGCGCGCCCCGTCGGCATCGACCATGATCGCGCCCTCTTCGCCGATCACGAACTTGGCCAGGCCCTCGAATCCCTGCTCGATCTTGCCGTTCAGCGCCTCAACGGCCTTTTCGATCACGTCGCTCATTCAATATCCTCCGAAATGTGAACGCGGGGGCTGTCGCCTTTGCCGCGTGGTGGGCTATCCTTGCTCTTGTTATGGCTATCCTCGGGCGAATTCTCAATCCTGCCGTCACGGCATTTCTGTTCGCATTGACCCTATCGGGGCCCGCGCGGGCCGATGACCTGCGCGCGCGCGAGTTGCTGGACGAGTTGCAGCGCCCCAGCCTGCCCAACTGGAAACAGGTCGAAGAGGCGCTTTGGGCGGAATGGTCGAAATCGGGCTCTCCCGCGATGGATCTGCTGTTGCAGCGTGGCCGCGACGCCACCGAGGCGGGCGATTTCGAGACCGCGATCGCCCATCTGACCGCGCTGACCGATCATGCCCCCGGTTTTGCCGAGGCGTTCAATGCCCGCGCGCTTGCCTATTATCGGGCGGGTCTTTACGGGCCCGCGCTGGATGATCTGGGCCGGGCGCTGACACTGAACCCGTCGCATTTCGGGGCAATGACCGGGCTGGGCACCTTGCTGGAGGAAACCGGCCAGCGCGACGCCGCCCTGGCCGCCTACCGTGCGGCGTACGCTATACAACCCCATGATCCTGACCTAGAAGAGGCCGTGGCGCGGCTGGAACAGATGACCTCTGGCCAGACGCTCTGAGGTAGGGCGAGAGGGCAGGACATGGCAGAGAAATCGCGGATCACCGCGGTCCTCGGTCCCACCAATACCGGCAAGACCCATTACGCGATCGAGCGGATGCTGGCGCACCGCACGGGCGTGATCGGGTTGCCGCTGCGGCTGTTGGCGCGCGAGGTGTATGAACGGATCGTGGCGTTGCGCGGCCCCTCGGTCGTGGCGCTGATGACCGGCGAGGAGCGCATCGTGCCCGAGCGGACCCAGTATTGGGTCTGCACCGTCGAGGCGATGCCGACCGGGATCGGCGCCGATTTCCTGGCCGTCGACGAGATCCAGCTTTGTGGCGACCTGGACCGCGGGCATGTGTTCACCGACCGGCTGCTCAATGCGCGCGGCCTGCATGAAACCCTGTTCCTGGGGGCCGAGACGATGCGCCCGGCGATCGCGGCGCTGGTGCCCCGTGCCCAGTTCATGCGCCGCGAACGGTTTTCCGAGCTGAGCTATACCGGCTCGAAAAAGATCAGCCGGATGCCGCCGCGCGCGGCCATCGTCGGGTTCTCGGTGGACAACGTCTATGCCATCGCCGAGTTGCTGCGCCGTCAAAAGGGCGGCTGCGCGGTGGTCATGGGCGCACTGAGCCCGCGCACCCGCAACGCCCAGGTCGAGCTTTATCAAAACGGGGACGTGGATTACCTGGTGGCCACCGATGCCATCGGGATGGGTCTGAACCTGGATATCCGCCATGTCGCGTTCTCTGGCCTGTCGAAATTCGACGGCCACCGGATGCGCGCGCTTTATCCCAACGAGCTGGCCCAGATCGCCGGGCGCGCCGGGCGGCATACCCAGAACGGCAGCTTTGGCGTCACCGGCGAGGCCCGCCCGCTGAACGCCGAGGTGGTCGAGGCGATCACCCAGAACCGCTTTGCCCCGGTGCGCAAACTGCAATGGCGCAATGCCCGGCTGGAGTTCGGCACCCCGGAGCGGCTGATTGCCGCGCTGGAGGTGCCCACCGACAACGAATGGCTGTCGCGCGCGCGCGAGGCTGACGACCTGGGCGCGTTGAAAACCCTGGTCGCCCTGCCGGATTTGCGCGCGCGCATTGCGGGCCCGGCGGATGTCAAACGGCTGTGGGATGTGTGCCGCATTCCCGATTTCCGTGGGATTTCAGCGGCCGAACATGCCGCGATGCTGGAAAGGATCTTTGGATTCCTGCAAACTGGGCCCGTGCCGGACGACTGGATGGCGCGCCAGGTCAAGCGGATCGACCGGACAGATGGTGACATTGACACGCTTTCGAAACGTCTGGCCTATATCCGCACCTGGACATATGTCGCCCAGCGAAACGGGTGGGTCGCCGACGAAAATCATTGGCGGGGCGTGACCCGCGCTATAGAAGACCGTCTGTCGGACGCGCTGCATGGCGCGCTGGCGCAACGCTTTGTCGACCGGCGGACCAGTGTGCTGCTCCGCCGGTTGAAACAGAAGGAGAGCCTGGTGGCCGAGGTGAACGACAAGGGTGATGTGATGGTCGAGGGACAGCATGTCGGCCGTCTAGAGGGATTTCGTTTTCGGCAGGACGCCAGTGCCAGCCCCGACGAGGCCCGGACCCTGCGCCAGGCGGCGCTTGCCG
Organism: Paracoccaceae bacterium; assembly: GCA_016938875.1. Lineage (GTDB taxonomy): Bacteria > Pseudomonadota > Alphaproteobacteria > Rhodobacterales > Rhodobacteraceae > Rhodovulum. The sequence continues at coordinate 2,082 of JAFGTV010000036.1, read as the reverse complement.
CGCTGGGGCCAGAGCTGCATCTGCGCGCCGACCGCCTGTACAACGCGCCCGATACCGAGCTGGATTTCACCGAGCAGGGCGGGCTGATGTGGGGCGATCAGGCGGTGGGCAAGCTGGTTGCCGGCGCCGATCCGCTGAAACCCACCGTCGCCGCCTTTGTCGATGAAGAGGCCGGGGCGGATGTCGCCGAAAAGGTGCGCCGCCGCTTGCAGCATTTCATCGATCGCCGGGTGGCGATGCTGTTCGAGCCGCTGCTGAACCTGCAACGCGACGAAAGCCTGACCGGGCTGACCCGCGGCTTTGCCTTTCGCCTGGTCGAGGCGCTGGGCATCCTGCCGCGCGAGGGCGTGGCCGGCGAGGTCAAGGAACTGGACCAGGACGCCCGCGCCGCCCTGCGCAAGCACGGCATCCGCTTCGGCCAGTTCACCATCTTCATGCCGCTCTTGCTGAAACCCGCGGCGACGCGACTGCGGCTGGTGCTGTGGTCGCTGATGCGCGGTCTGGACGAGTTCCCCGAAAGCCCGCCGCCGGGCCTGGTGACGATCCCCGCGATCGAGGGCACGCCGGACGACTTCCACACGCTTTCAGGTTATCGTGCCGCCGGGGCGCGGGCGATCCGCATCGACATGCTGGAACGGCTGGCCGATCAGTTGCGCGCCGAGGATACCCGCGGCGGGTTCGAGGCCAAGCCCGACATGCTGTCGATCACCGGCATGACGCTGGAACAGTTCGCCGACCTGATGCAGGGGCTGGGCTATCGTGCCGAGCGCGGCGAGCGGCCCAAGGTCAAGGCCGCCGCAACCCCGGACGCCGCACAGGCCGAGGCAGAGGCCCCGGCCCCCGAAACGCCCGAGGCCCCCGAGGCGACCCCCGATGCCGCCCCCGAGACGCCCCAGGCCGAGACGCCCCAGGCCGAGACACCCGAGGCCGAAGCGGCAGCAGCCCCCGAAGGCGAAACCGCCCCCGAGATGGAGGTGTTCTATACCTTCACCTGGGCGCCCCGGCGCAAGCCAGCGGGCCGTCCGCGTGGCGAGCGGCCCCAGGCCAAGGGCGGCAAGCCCAAGGGCAAGGGTCGCCAGGGTGGCAAACCCGCCGGCCCCCGTGCGGACAAGCCGCGCGAATTCGAGGCACGCCCGCCCCGCAAGGAAAAGCAGATCGACCCCGACAACCCCTTCGCCGCCGCGCTGATGGGGCTCAAGACCAAGGGCTGAGCGGTGGCCGACGCGGACCCGCCCCGGCCGGTCATACGGCTGGACAAGTGGCTGTGGCAGGCGCGTTTTTTCAAGACGCGCAGCCTGGCGGCCAAGGTGGTGGCGGGCGGTCATGTACGGGTCAACGCGACCCGCACGGACAAGCCCGGCGCCCGCGTCGGCCCCGGCGATACGCTGACCTTTGCCCAGGGCCGCGACATCCGGGTGGTGCGCATCCTGGCGCCCGGCACCCGGCGCGGCCCCGCCCCCGAGGCGCGCGCGCTTTACGATGACTTGACACCGATCAAGGACAGCCAGCCCCCCCAACCCCGATACGGGGGCGGGGCCCGGCCAACCAAGAAAGATCGCCGCAGAATAGAGCAAAGCCGCATTGCCCCGCTTGAATGATGCCCCGCTCTGATCTAGTTCCTGCTGCGATCGAAAGAATGAGAGTCTGCACATGACCTATGTCGTCACCGACAACTGTATCGCCTGCAAATACACCGACTGTGTCGAGGTCTGCCCCGTGGATTGCTTCTACGAGGGGGAGAACATGCTGGTGATCCATCCCGACGAGTGCATCGACTGCGGCGTGTGCGAACCCGAATGCCCCGCCGACGCGATCCGCCCCGACACCGAGCCGGACATGGATGAATGGGTCGAGTTCAACCGCAAATACGCCGAGCTCTGGCCCTGCATCATCACCCGCAAGGATCCCCTGGCCGATGCCGAGGCCAAGGATGGCGAGACCGGCAAGCGCGAGAAGTATTTTTCGGACACCCCCGGCGAGGGTGGCTAAGGGCCGATTCGTCGCTTTTGCCCGTGTTTTGAGCGGGAAATGGCCTTTTGCCCCAATGGCTTGGCGTCCCCGGTGCGGTGCGACGCTTTCCTT
>JAFGTV010000035.1 GCA_016938875.1 Paracoccaceae bacterium | reverse complement strand
TACTTCGACCTGAAAAACCCTCGCTCGTGCTGAGCGGGTGTTCCGGTTGTGCCCAATTTTGCGTGTGAATGGGGCTTCGGCGCTGTCGATCACGCGGCGAGGGCGCTGATCTTGACCAGGTTGTGCGTCAGGATTCCATGCCCGGCCCAGATCCGGGCGCCCTCGGTGTTGTCGATGCGGGTGCGGTCCCAGCCGTAGCCACGCTTGAGGGTGCTGATGCGGCCTTCGCAGCCGGTGCGCCACTTGATTGTTCGCCGAAACGCGGGTCGGTGTTCCTCGGCTTGACGAGCCTGGCCGGGTTTGCCTTTGCGGGGTATCACGACGGTGCGCACACCGAGGTCGTGCAGGGCGTCCTCGACGCGTTTCTCGCCGTAGCCGCGGTCTGCGGTGACGGTGGCGGGCGTACGCCCGGTGCGCTTGGTGACCCGCGCGACCGCGGGCGCCAGTTGCGGGGCGTCGGGCGGGTTGCCCGCCTCGATGGTGTGGTCGAGCACGATCCCGTCGTCGTTGTCGGTGACCTGGGCCTTGTATCCGAACTCGACCGGTCGTCCGAGGCGGCCCTTGGCGATCGGGCGGGCATCGCCGTCGTGCAGGCTGACCCGCCGAGTGGCGCCGTCAGGAGTCTGCCCGGACACCCGTTGGCGGGTCTGTGCGACGATCTGGCGGGTCGCGGCTACCAGCTTGGCCAGGTCGTTGACCGCGCGCACGAGCCGGCCGCGCCGCCGGCCAGCGGCCGCATCGTGTTCACCGCGTTCACGCAGCTCGGCCGCTTTGGCCTTCGCCCGGCGCACCGCCCGCTTGGCGTTGACCAGCAGCCGCTGGGCATCGAGTGCCGCCTTCTGAGCCAATCCGGCCAGCTCAGCGGTGCTCTTGAGCACCGCGGCCGTGGCCTCCTCGCGGCCCGCTGCGGCGCGCGAGCGCAGTTTCGCCGCGACCGCATGCGCGCGCTTGCCCGCCGCGCGGGAGCGGTCGCGGACCCCGGTACGCACCGCGCCGCCAGCGGCCTGGATCCGCTTGCTGGTTGTTGCGATCCGCCGTACCGCCTTGGCCAGCAGCCCCGAGTCGGTCGGATAAGCCACATTGGCCGGAACCACTGTCGTGTCGGCGCGGATCCGGTTAGTGCGCAGCACCTTGGCCTCGGCCGCCTTGGCCAGCAGCGTCTCGTTGAGCCCGTCCACCGCCGCCGACCCGCAGCGCGTGGTCAGCTTCATCAACGTGGTCGGATGCGGCACCGCCACCTCCAGCGGAATCCGGCAGAACATCCGCCAGGTGATCGAGTCCGAGACCTCCCGGCACAGACTCTCAAAGCCCAGCCGATAGCGAAACTTCAAGAACATCAACCGCAGATAGGTCTCCATCGGCGTCGAGGGCCGGCCGATCCGCGGGTCGAAGAACGGCGCAAACGGTGAAAAGAACGCCGGATCGTCCAACAACGCATCCACCCGCGCCAACTCCTCGGGCAGCCGCCGCACCTCCTCGGGCAGGATCGACTCCCACAACGACGGCTGATCACCTAAAGTACGAAACACGATGGCCTCAATCCCTTCTAGCCCAAGGGTTCAGGCCATCCTCCCAGCTCAGAACCAGCCGACCGCGGATCAACGCGCCGACTTTTTCAGGTCGAAGTAG
>JAFGTV010000034.1 GCA_016938875.1 Paracoccaceae bacterium | reverse complement strand
GAAGAATTCGCGCACCGCGGCGGCGGCCGGTTTCGCGTTGATCAGATCCTGCGGCATGACCGTGTCGATCTCGACCGAGGACATGCGTTCCTTGATCGCGCGTTCCATGCGCAGCAGGCCGACGCGATACTGGTTTTCCATCAGCTCGCCGACGGACCGCACGCGCCGGTTGCCCAGGTGGTCGATGTCGTCGATATCGCCCTTGCCGTCGCGCAGTTCGACCAGCGCCTTGATGCAGGCGATGATGTCTTCCTTGCGCAGGGTGCGCTGGGTGTCGGGCGCGTCCAGCGCCAGGCGCATGTTCATCTTGACCCGGCCCACGGCCGACAGATCATACCGATCCGAGTCGAAGAACAGCGTTTCGAACAGCGCGGTCGCGGCCTCGACGGTGGGCGGCTCGCCCGGGCGCATCACGCGATAGATGTCCATCAACGCGGTGTCGCGGCCCATGTTCTTGTCGGCGGCCATGGTGTTGCGCATGTAGGGGCCGACGTTGATGTTGTCGATGTCCAGCACCGGGATCTCGGTAAAGCCCGCGTCCAACAGATCCTTGAGCGTCCCGCCGGTGACGTTGCCATCCTTGTCCAGCGTCCAGGTCAGCTCATCGCCGGCCTCGACATAGATCGCGCCGGTCTCTTCGTTGATGATGTCCTTGGCGACATAGCGCCCGACGATATGGTCGAACGGCACCAGCAGGTTGGTGACCTGGCCCTCTTCGATCAGTTTTTTCACCGTGCGCGGGGTGACCTTGTCGCCCGCCTTGCAGATGACTTCGCCAGTGGCGGCATCCACCAGATCATAGGTCGGACGGGTGCCACGCGCCCGCTCGGGGAAGAACTTGGTGACCCAACCCTTGTTCTTCTCCAGCTTGAAATCAACCGTGTCGTAATAGGCATCCATGATGCCTTCCTGGTCGAGGCCCAGCGCATAAAGCAGCGTCGTCACCGGCAGTTTGCGGCGACGGTCGATGCGCGAGAACACGATGTCCTTGGCGTCGAATTCGAAATCCAGCCACGACCCGCGATAGGGAATGATCCGGCAGGCAAACAGCAGCTTGCCCGAGGAATGCGTCTTGCCCTTGTCGTGGTCAAAGAACACGCCCGGCGAGCGGTGCATCTGGGAAACGATCACCCGCTCGGTGCCGTTCACGACGAACGTGCCGTTCTGCGTCATGAGCGGCATGTCCCCCATGAACACGTCCTGCTCCTTGATGTCCTTGACCGACTTGGCGCCGGTATCCTCGTCGATATCGAACACGATCAGGCGCAGCGTCACCTTGAGCGGCGCGGAATAGGTCATATCCCGCTGCTGGCATTCTTCGACGTCGTATTTCGGCTTTTCCAGCTCGTAGCGGACGAATTCCAGCACGGCTGTCTCGTTGAAATCCTTGATCGGAAAGACCGACTGGAACACCCCCTGGATGCCCTCGCCGTCCAGCGGCACAGGCGCATCGCCGGATTTCAGAAACAGGTCATACGAGGATTTCTGAACCTCGATGAGGTTCGGCATCTCGAGAACTTCACGAATCTTGCCGAAATATTTACGGAGTCGCTTCTGGCCAAGGTAGGTCTGCGCCATCTTGTGGTCTCACCTTTCGTCTGTCGCGGGCGCACTCAGCCGTCGGGCCACGGCGGCGCGCCGCTCACGAATGAAGGGGGTCAGGTTCCATTCCTGCGGCCGTCCCACCGGCCGCTCCCGAACCTTGAACCACGCCTTGGAAAGGGCTTTTCGGGTCAAGCCCTTTCCAAGACAGGTTCGGCTGGGCCCGAAAAACGCTTCGGACCCAGCCAGAGTGCGTGGGGTTGCGGGCAGAACGCCCGCACCCGGATTACTTGATCTCGATCTCGGCGCCAGCGGCTTCGAGTTTGCTCTTGATCTCTTCGGCTTCTTCCTTGGAGCACTGCTCCTTGACGGTTTTGCCACCGGCGTCGACCAGTTCCTTGGCTTCTTTCAAGCCCAGGCCGGTGATCGCGCGGACCTCTTTGATGACGTTGATCTTGGAGGCGCCAGCGGCCTTCAGGATCACGTCGAATTCGGTTTGCTCTTCGGCAGCGGCGGCGTCGCCACCGGCAGCCGGGCCAGCCATCATCACGGCGCCGCCAGCGGCGGGCTCGATGCCGTATTCGTCTTTCAGGATGGTTTTCAGTTCCTGGGCCTCGAGCAGGGTCAGACCCACGATCTCTTCGGCAAGTTTCTTCAGATCAGCCATTTTCTGTTCCGTTCTTTCACATTTGTGTTCCAACGCGCGGCGGGTATGCCTCACGCAGGCTCATGAGTTGCTCAAGCGGCTTCCGCACGCTCCTCGATGGTCGAGAGGATGCTTGCGATATTCGAAGCGGGCGCGCCAATTGCACCGGCGATGTTGCTGGCGGGTGCACCGATGCAGCCGACGATGGAGGCAATAAGCTCCTCGCGCGACGGCATTACGGACACTGCCTTGACACCGGCCCGGTCCAGGGCCGTCTCACCCATGGCGCCACCGAGGATCTCGAACTTCGAGTTGTCCTTGGCGAAACCTTCCGCGACCTTGGCTGCTGCCACGGGGTCTTCGGAATAGGTCAGAACGGTCATGCCCGTCAGAAGGTTGGCGATGCTTGCGCAGGGCTGACCTTCAAGGGCGATCTTGGCGAGCTTGTTCTTGGCGACGCGTACGGATCCACCAGCGTTGCTCATACGAGCGCGCAGATCCTGCATCTCAGCAACCGTGAGACCCGCGTAGTGTGCTACCACCACGACGCCAGAGCTTTCGAAGATCTGGCCGAGTTCCTCGACCACTTTCTCTTTCTGGGCTCTATCCACAGTTTCTCTCCAATTTGGGGGTTTCCCCCCGGCTCAGGTTTGCCGGATTGCTCCGGCGTTCGGGTCCGTTAGGGGCCCGAGGCCAAGATCACCCGAGGAAATCCCCGTGAAATCAGTCTCGTTTCCCCATCTCAGGAAGGACATTAAGCACCTTTTGGGCGCACCCTCCGTCTCGGACAGGACAGGGCGTTGCCGCCCCGTCATTCCCGGCCCGAAGGCCGGGAAATGGGTCAGTTGGGGACGCGCCCCACCAAAATCAATTGCCCGTGGCCGACGACACGTCGATCGACACGCCCGGACCCATGGTCGAGGACAGGCACACCTTCTTCATGTAGGTGCCCTTGGCGCCGGCGGGCTTGGCCCGGCCGACAGCCTCGACAAAGGCGCGGATGTTCTCGACCAGCTTGGCCTCATCGAACGACGCCTTGCCGACACCGGCATGCACGACGCCCGCCTTCTCGGCCTTGAACTGGACCTCGCCACCCTTGGCGGCTTCGACGGCGGCTTTGACATCCATCGTCACCGTGCCGACCTTGGGGTTCGGCATCAGGTTGCGCGGACCCAGGATCTTACCCAGACGACCGACGATGGGCATCATGTCCGGGGTGGCGATGCAACGATCGAATTCGATCTTGCCGCCCTGGATGGTTTCCATCAGATCCTCGGCGCCGACGATGTCGGCCCCGGCGGCCAGCGCCTCATCGGCCTTGGGGCCGCGGGCGAAAACCGCAACGCGCATCGTCTTGCCGGTGCCGTTGGGCAACGAGACGACGCCGCGGACCATCTGGTCGGCGTGACGCGGATCGACGCCCAGGTTCAGCGCGATCTCGACGGTCTCGTCGAATTTCGCACCGGCGGCGCCCTTGACCAGGGACACGGCCTCTTCGACGGTCAGGTTTTCCTTGCCGGCGAAGGCCTCGCGTGCGGCGCGGGTACGTTTACCATGCTTTGCCATCGCGCTTACCCCTTGACCTCGACGCCCATAGACCGGGCGGATCCCAGAATGATCTGCATCGCCGCCTCGATATCGTTGGCGTTCAGATCCTTCATTTTTGCTTCGGCGATCTCGCGCACCTGGGCAACAGTCACGCTGCCGGCGGTGTCACGACCCGGGGTCTTGGACCCGGATTTCAGCTTGGCGGCTTTCTTCAGGAAATAGGACGCCGGGGGCGTCTTGATGTCCATCGTAAAGGACTTGTCCTGGAAATAGCTGATGACCGTCGGACAGGGGGCGCCGGGCTCCATGTCCTGGGTTCTGGCGTTGAACGCCTTGCAGAATTCCATGATGTTGATGCCGCGCTGACCCAGCGCCGGGCCCACGGGCGGGCTCGGGTTCGCCTGGCCGGCCTTGACCTGCAACTTCAGCGTGCCGACGAGTTTCTTGGCCATCTGGCCGTCTCCTTCCTCTCACCGCGCCAACCCACGCGAGGGCGGCGCATCGGTTTAGTGGTCCGGCCGTTCGGGCGCGCCCGCCGACCTCCCACGACCCTCACATCAGGTTTCTTTCGAGACCTGCGTGAATTCCAGCTCGACCGGGGTGGCCCGGCCAAAAATCGACACCATCACCTTCAGGCGCTGGTTGTCCTCATCCACTTCCTCGACCATGCCGGCAAAGCCCTCGAACGGGCCGTCGGTCACGGTCACGTTCTCGCCGGTTTCATAGGCGATCAGCGACCGCGGCGCGACCTCACCCTCTTCGGCGCGGTTGAGGATCTGGTTCACCTCTTCATCGCGCATCGGCATCGGGCGGCCCTGCGGCCCCAGAAAGCCGGTGACGCGGTTGATCGAGTTGATCAGGTGATAACCGCGATCGGTCATCTCCATGCGCACCAGAACATAGCCGGGCATAAAACGCCGCTCGGTCGTTACCTTTTTGCCGCGCCGGATCTCAAGCACCTCTTCGGTGGGAACCAGCACTTCTTCGATCTCGTCCTCGAGACCGGCATCGGCAACGGCTTGCTTGATCTGTTCGGCGATCTTTTTCTCGAAGTTCGAGAGAACGCTCACCGAATACCACCGCTTCGCCATCTTGCCCGTTACCCCGCGTTCTCCGGCCAGTGGCCGCGATCCCGATTTGAATTTCGTCCCCGGAACAAAAAACAGCGCGCAACCCGAATCGATGCACGCCGGTGTCCAGAGTAGCGACCGCCATACAAGGGCAGACGCGATGCTTCAAGGGCTTGGCGCCCGAAAAACGTCCACCCTAGCCGAAATAACCCAAAAGAAGGGTCAGGCCGCTGCGGATGATCAAGTCCACAAGCGAGAAGAAGACCGCCGTCAGCGCGGCCATGATGAACACCATGACCGTCGTCAGCATCACCTCGCGCCGCGACGGCCAAGATACCTTGGAAATTTCCGAGCGGGTCTGCTGGATGAACTGAAGGGGGTTCGCTTTGGCCATGTCGGTCCCGATCTTCCTGATGAACGGCGTGGGGATACGCGCTTGGGCGGCGCATTGCAAGGGGCTGAACAAGCGGTCGGGCCGGGGGCGGGCCTAGCGGCTGCGGGCCTCGGCGGCGAGTCGCGCGAACGGGTCGGCACGCCCGCGCCGTCCACCGCCCGAAAACCCAGAGCGCAGCGCCTGAAAGAGGCGCCACAAGGCCAGGCAGGCGACCGCGATGGTCAGCCCGACCACCAGCACCGGCAGCAAGGCCGATTTCAGACCGGCACCGGGGGCCGCATTTGTGGCCCCGCCCCCCGCCGCGGCCCCGGCGCCATCCGACAGGCCCAGCAACGCGGCCTGTTCCGCATCCCAGTCGGCGGGCAAGGGCAGCGCCTCTTGGTCCGCGCCGCGCGCGTCGGGCTGGGACGGCGCATCCAGGCGAGGGGCCGGGGTCGCTGCCGGGGGGGGCGAAACCTGGGTCGGCGCATCAACCTGGATCGGCGTATCAGTCGTTTGCGCCATGACCAGGCTTCCGACGGCGGGCCCCATGGGCAGGGGATCGCCGCTGGCCGTGCTGCGCGGCGCCGGATCCACCGCGTTCATCTTGGCCTCAGGCGCGAGCACCCCCGAGAGTGCCCCGGGCAGGATGTCCTGGATGTGCGTTTTCAGCGGGCCCAGGGGCGCGACGAACACACCGAGGTAAAGCAACACACCCACACCAAGCATCGGCTTCCAAAGCGCGCCCCTCGATCTTTTGGCGGCGCCGCTCTTGTACGGGCCATCCTCCGGCAGGCCGGCCCCCTTGCCCCCGACATGCCCGGCGGCAAGCTGTGCGTCGAATGCAGCCCGCTCGCGCATGCGCATGCGGGCAAAGGGGCTGTCCTCGGTCAGACCCGGAACCTGATAGGTCTCGGCCCCGGCGCCGGCGGCGGGGGCTGCCGCGTGCACCATGGCCAGGTCCGGTTCAGCACCAACCGCCTGGCCGGAGGCCACTGTCCCGTGCCGCCGCCGACCGGTCATTTTGACAAGGCCGATCAGCATTGCGAACGCCGCCGCGCCCAGCAGGGGCATCGGGAACATCTGCATCACGCCTGCCGGGGCCAATCCGGCCTCGCGCCCCTCAAGAAACGGTTCGAGAAAAAAGAAATCCTCGGCCTCCCCCAACCCTTCCTTGCGCAGCGCATCGCGGGCCAGCGACGAATATCCCACCGACCTGTGCGCCCGTCCGTTGAGCCGAAGGACCACGCCCGCGGGCGAAACCGTGTCGATAAATTCGAACATGTTCTCGACGAAATAATCTTTTTGCGCCTTGGTCAGCACCATGGCGGCACGCGCGTCCAGGGACCCGTCGGAATCTTCAGCGCCGAACAGCACGAACATGAACCGCTCGCCGGTCTTCAGCCCGTTCGTCCTACGGATAAGGTTGTAATTATAGTCGGTATCAATCCAGCCGGTTACGGCCACCTCACCGGCGGTACCGGTGTTCGCGTCACGGCGGAATTCGGACAGGTCCACGACGGCGGGTGGTGCCTTGCTCAGGGCGACGGCCTTGGCGCGCTCATCCTCCAGCGCGCCCTGAAACCCCATGAACCCGAGATAAAGAAACCCTGCCGCAATGAGAAAAAACGCCCAGAACGGCAGCTTTGCCGCAAGCCTGCCCATGATCTGCCCCTGCCATCCAACGCACCTGGTGCCACTTAGCATGCACCTTCGGCGCGGCACGTGGCGCAAATATGGCCACATGCCGATGATTCATGGACGTATCGTGCGGAACGGCCTGGCAGGGGCGGGGGGACTCGAACCCACGACCCTCGGTTTTGGAGACCGATGCTCTACCAACTGAGCTACACCCCTAGGCCGTGCGCCGGATTACGTCACCGCGCGCCGGGAATCAAGACCGCTTTTTGCCGGTCTTACTGGTTTCGTAACGGTGGCAGTGATAGGCCACTGCCATGATGGATGAAACGGCCCCTGCATTGCGCGCCCTTTTCGGGTCCGCCCCTTGGTCCGCGCTGCCACTTTCGGACACCGGCGGGGCGGCGCGGGTGCCCACAATGCTGACCCAGGCCGAGCAACAGCTTTATTTCTGGCTGGCCCGCGACTGGGCCCGGGGTGCGGGCGCGATCGTCGATCTGGGCTGCTTTGCGGGCGGATCGACCGCGCGCCTGGCCGAGGGGCGCCGCCAGGCCGGCCATGCCGCGCCCTTGCATGCCTTTGACCGGTTCACCGCAACACCCCGGGTCAAGAAACGGGTTCTTTATCCCGCGGGCATCCCCCCGTTCGAGGGCAATGACATCCTGCCGCTGGCGCAGCATCTGCTGGCCCCCTGGCAAGGGCAGATCCGCCTGCATCCCGGCGAGATCGAGGATAGCCTTTGGCCCGGCGCCCCGATCGAGATCCTGGCCATTGACGCGGCCAAGTCCACCGCCGTGCTGGACGCCATCGCAGAGATGTTCTTTCCCAGCCTGATCCCCGGTGCCTCGGTGGTGATCCAGCAGGATTACTTCCACTGGCGCCAACCCTGGATCGCGGTCCAGATGGAACGGATGGCCGATTGTTTTGCGCCCCTTGCGATCTGCCCCGATGCCACGGCGGTGTTCATGTGCATCCGCACCCCCGACGCCGCCGCCCTGGCGCGCGGGGCCTGCGACCGGCTGAGCGATGCCGATCTGGCCGCGGGGCTGGCAGCGGCGCGTCAGCGGATGGCCGGATTCGGTCAAGAGGCACGATTTGACCGGATGCTGGCCGCCCTGGCCGCCAATCCGGGCGAGCGGGTGTCCTGGCGGTTCATCCCGCCAGTGGCGGACAGCGCCTGAAACGCAAACGGGCGAACCCTAGGGTCCGCCCGCCGATGAACGATCCCGGCGCCGCGGCGCCGGACCCGATCACTCGATGATTTTCGACACGACGCCTGCGCCGACGGTGCGGCCGCCTTCGCGGATGGCGAAGCGCAGCTTCTCTTCCATCGCGATCG
>JAFGTV010000033.1 GCA_016938875.1 Paracoccaceae bacterium | reverse complement strand
CCAGGCCGTGCGCATGGCCAACCCCGAGATCCTGCATGCCTCTGGCACGCTTCGCGCCCATGACGAGGCCAGCCCCTGCCTGCCCGGTGTCTGGGCCACGCTCAAACGGCCCCGCGCGGTGACGGTGCGATTCGTGAACGCCGCCGGCGAGGTCGAAGAGCGCGACTTTGTCCTGCTCTGGGCAACCTCGGTGCAGCACCAGATCGACCACCTGAACGGGCAGATGTATTTTGACAGGCTGTCGCGGCTCAAGCGCGACCGGCTGTTGAAGAAATGGGAAAAGCGGGGGCGCGGCTGATGCGCGTCGTGTTCATGGGCACGCCCGAGTTTTCCGTGCCGGTGCTGGAGGCGCTGGTCGAGGCCGGGCACGAGATCGCCTGCGTCTATTGCCAGCCGCCCCGCCCCGCCGGTCGCGGCAAAAAGGACCGCCCCACCCCCGTGCATGCCCGGGCCCAGGCGCTGGGCCTGCCGGTGCGCCACCCCACCTCGCTCAAGGGGGCCGAGGCGCAGGCCGAATTCGCGGCCCTGGGGGCCGATGTCGCGGTGGTGGTGGCCTATGGGCTGATCCTGCCACAGGCGGTGCTGGACGCGCCCGCCCATGGCTGTCTGAACATCCACGCCTCGCTCTTGCCGCGCTGGCGCGGGGCCGCGCCGATCCACCGCGCGATCATGGCGGGCGATGCGCAAACCGGCATCTGCATCATGCAGATGGAGGCCGGCCTGGACACCGGCCCGGTTCTGCTGCGAGAGGCCATGCCGATCGGCCCCGAGGACACCACCGGCGCGCTGCACGACCGGCTGTCGGCGATGGGCGCACGGCTGATCGTTCAGGCGCTGGCACAGCTGTCCGACCTGGCGCCACAGCCCCAACCCGACACGGGCGTCACCTATGCCGCCAAAATCGACAAGGCCGAGGCGCGGATCGACTGGACCCGCCCCGCCCTGGAGGTCGCGCGCCGGATCAACGGGCTGTCCCCGTTCCCCGGCGCGTGGTGCACGGTGGATGACGAGCGGGTCAAGCTGCTGCGCGCCCGCGTCGCCGGGGCGGGCACCGGCGCGCCGGGGCAGGTGCTGGATGGCCTGCGCATCGCCTGTGCAACCGGCGCCGTCGAGATCCTGGAGGCCCAGCGCCCCGGCAAGCGCCCGATGCAGGCCGAGGAGTTTCTGCGCGGCTATCCCCTGCCCGACCGGCTGGACTAGCGCGCCCCGGATGCGCCGCGCCGTGTCGGCCCGGACTTCGCCCTAGGCAAACTCCGACACCGCCCCCATATTGGAACCATGCCGGTTCTCTTTCTTGTCATCGTGGGCGCTGCGGCCGGGTTTCTGGCCACCCGCCTGATGCGCGTCGAGGCGGATGTGCTGACCACCGTTGCCATCGGCGTCTTTGGGGCACTGATCGGCGGTCTGGTGCTGCGAGTCTTGCTGACACTGACAGGGGTTGCCGCCGGGTTTCTGGGCGCGGTGCTGGGGGCGATGCTGTTGATCTGGGTCTACCAGACCTACCTGGGCCGCCGCTGAACGGTCAAAGGCTGGCCTCGACCCGGAAACTCTCGGGGATGTCGTCGGCGCGCCCCTCCAACACCAGATCGGCCATGACCTGCCCCACCTTGGGGGCCAGGCCGATGCCGATCTTGAACCCGCCATTGGCCACGAAATGTCCCGCCCGTCCGGGCCAGTGGCCCAGCATCGGGGCGATGGTCTTGGCCCGCGGCCGCACCCCGGCCCAACGCTCGATCACCTCTGCACGCTCCAGCGCGGGACAAACGGCGCGGGCGCGCGCGATCACCTCGTCCAGTTGGGCATCGGTGCTGTAAGGGTCGTCAAACGCCCGCTCTGAGGTAGAGCCGACCGCGACGGTGCCATTGCCGTGCGCCACGATCAGCACCCCATTGGCATAGATCTGCGGCGCGTTTGGCGCGTCATGGGCCAGGATCGCCGCCTGCCCCTTGACCCCGCTGCCAACCTGCTGGCCCAACTCTGCCGACAGCATCGCAAGGCCCGGATAGCCCGTGGCCCAGATCACCCGCCCCTCGATCGGTCCCTCGGCGCCGCACGACACCTCACCGCCCAGCGCGACGATGGCCGCCGCCAGCGCGTCACAGGCCGCGCGCGGCGCGATGCGCGCACTCAGCGTGTCGTGGATCAGCAACCCGGTGGGCGAGTTGGGCGCAAAGGCCCCGGCCGTTGCCATCGCGACCACCTGCCAGACGGCCCGCCCCTGCCACAGGGTTTCGGCCTCGACCCCGCGCGCATGGGCGCGCTCCAGCGCCGCCTCGTCCGGGATCGGCTGATAGCGCCCCACCCGGCCATAGCCGGTGGACATGCCCGAAACCTGTTCGACCCCCCCCCAAAAGGCATCGCCCATCAGCAGGCTGTCGAGCTGAAACGCCTTTTTGTCGTTCCAGCGTTCCGGCACATGGGGGCTGAGCGCGCCAACCGGCGTACCGCTGGCACCCGCGCCGGGGTGCGACCATTCCACCACCCGCACCTTTGCGCCGCGCGCCGCACAGGCATAGCCGCAGGCCAGTCCGAGCACGCCCGCGCCCATTACCGTTACATCGACCGTTGCCATTGCTGCCGCCCTCTTTCATGCTCGCCGCTTGGGTCAACAGCGGTCTAGGGCATGAGATGGATCAGCGCCAGCACGCACAGATCGTTTGGAACGGGGACGGGGTGCCGGTATCGACCCGGTTCGACGATCCCTATTTCTCGTTGCAGGGCGGGCTGGCCGAGACGCGCCACGTATTCCTGGCCGGAAATGACCTGCCCGCGCGGTTCGTGCCGGGGTTTCACATCGCGGAACTGGGGTTCGGCACCGGGCTGAACCTGTTGGCCGCGCTGATCGCCTGGCGCGCCGCCGGCGTGGTCGGGCCGCTGCGATTCACCAGTTTCGAGGCATTCCCGATGGACGCGGGTGACATGGCCCGCGCGCTGGACGTCTTTCCCGAGGCGCGCGCGGTGGCCGATCCCCTGCTGGCGGCCTGGGCCCAGGGCGCGCGGCGGATCGAGACCGCGGACCTGCGCGCCGAGATCGTCGTGGGTGACGCACGCGAGACCCTGCCGCGCTGGGCCGGGCGGGCGGATGCGTGGTTCCTGGACGGGTTTTCCCCCGCCAAGAACCCCGAACTGTGGTCGCCCGAGCTGATGGCCCAGATCGCCGCCCACACCGCCCCGGGCGGCACCGCGGCCAGCTATACCGCCGCCGGGTTCGTGCGCCGCGGGCTGGCGGATGCGGGGTTCACGGTGGACCGCCAACCCGGCTTTGGCCGCAAGCGGCACATGAGCGTCGCGAGAATGCCCCTATGACCGAGCAGAACACACGGCTGGGCATCGTGCTGATGATCGCCACGACCTTTGTCTTTGCGATGCAGGACGGCATCTCGCGGCATTTGGCGGGGGAATACAATGTGCTGATGGTTGTGATGATCCGGTATTGGTTCTTCGCCGCCTTCGTGATCGCGGTCGCCAGCCGCAAGGCCGGGGGCATCCGCGCCGCGGCCGCCACCCGCCAGCCGCTGATCCAGGCGTTTAGGGGGCTGTTGCTGGCCGCCGAGATCTGCGTGATGGTCGCGGGTTTCGTCGCGCTGGGGCTGGTGGAAAGCCACGCGGTCTTTACCTGCTATCCGCTGCTGATCGCGGCGCTGTCGGGGCCGATCCTGGGGGAACGGGTCGGCTGGCGGCGCTGGGTGGCGATCGGGGTGGGGTTCGTCGGCGTGCTGATCATCCTGGAGCCGGGGTTTCGCGTGTTTGCCCCCGCCGCGCTGATCCCGCTGGCGGCGGCGTTCATGTTCGCGCTTTACGGGTTGCTGACGCGCTATGTGGCGCGGGCCGATAGCGCGGCGACCAGCTTTTTCTGGACCGGGGTGACGGGGTCGGTGGCCATGACCTTCGTGGGGCTGTGGGTGTGGGAACCGATGAGCGGACCTGACTGGGGCTGGATGGGCCTGCTTTGCATCACCGGGGCGCTGGGGCATTTCCTGTTGATCAAGACCTATGAGGTGGCAGAGGCCAGCGCGGTGCAGCCCTTTGCCTACCTGCAACTGGTCTTTGCCTCGGCGCTGGGGATCACGGTGTTCGGCGAGACGCTGGAGACGAACGTGGCGATCGGCGCGGGACTGGTGGTGGCGGCGGGGCTGTTCACCCTGTGGCGC
Source organism: Paracoccaceae bacterium (assembly GCA_016938875.1). GTDB lineage: Bacteria > Pseudomonadota > Alphaproteobacteria > Rhodobacterales > Rhodobacteraceae > Rhodovulum. The sequence continues at coordinate 18,421 of JAFGTV010000033.1, read as the reverse complement.
GCGCGGCGGGCCTAAGACCCTGGCGCACGGCGGCGCGCGTGCGACCGCGTCGCGCCATTCTGGGTCGTATTTGCGCCAAGACTGCCACTCAGTCCGATTTCAGTTCCGCCGACAGGGTCAGGGGGGCGGTCTGGCCACTCAGCCGGGCGCGGTAGATCGGCAGGGATTCGGTCACGCGCATGACGTAGTTACGGGTTTCGCGGAACGGGATCATCTCGATCCAGTCGATCACGTCCACCCCGGCCGAGCGCGGATCGCCGCGTTCGGAAATCCAGGTATGGGCCCGCGACGGCCCGGCATTATAGGCGGCGGCGACCAACACCGGGTTCGGGCCGAACTCCTCGATCAGGTGGGCCAGGTAGGCGCCGCCAAGGCGCGCGTTATAGCCCGGGTCCGCCGTCAGCGCGTCGCCGGAATAGGCGACGTCCAGTTTCGTGGCCATGGCCTGTGCGGTACGCGGCATCAGCTGCATCAACCCGCGCGCGCCTGCGCCACTGGTCACGGCCGGGTCAAACTCGCTTTCCCGGCGGGCGATGGACATGACCAGTTCGGTGGGCACCGGGTGATCGCCCTGGGCCAGATCCGTCACAGGGAAATAGGCCCCCATCATGATGTTGCCCTGGCCCGCCGCGACCTTGGCGATGCGCAGCGCGACGTGATGTTCGCCCAGTCGCAGCGCCAGCCCGGCCAGTTGCTGCTGGCCGTGGGCATCGGCGGTTTCGGCCAGGTGGGTCATGAACCATTCCATCAGGTTGCGCTCGCCCGCCTGGTGGAACATCAGCGCCGCGCGCAGCACAGAGCCGTTGGCAAAGGGGGCATCGCGCCAGCCGGGATAGGTTTCCTGCCCGGTCAGGGCCGGGTCCATCCCCATGCCTGCCTTTTCGGCGGCCAACAGCCCGTAAAAGCTGCTTTGATACGCGCCGCCCTTGGCATAGGCGGCCTGGGCAGCCTCGGGCTGGCCCAACGCCTCCAGGGTGCGCCCTTCCCAATACCCGGCCCGGCCCAGGCTGATCGGGGTTTGCACCGCCGCTTCGAAGTTGCGGAAATGGATCAGCGCGGTTTCGGGGTCATCAGAAAAGCGCAACGCGATGAACCCGGCCAGCCATTCCAGGTCGGCGTAATCCTCTCCCTCGGTCAGAAAGTGGTTGGCGGCCAGCCGATAGGCCCGTTTGGCGTCGCCCTCGCGCAGAACCTGCCGGGCGAATATCCGTCGCCAGTTCGCCCATTCCGCCGGGCGGCCCAGGGCCTGGGCAGAGGTGCTGCGTTCCTCCATCAGGTCGATGGCGTCGGCATTGCGCCCCTTTCGGGCGCGCCACAGGAACCGCTCATAGGCCAGGCCAGGATCGCCTTGCAGGGCCTCGGGCACGGCCTCGATGCGGGCATCGACGCCTGCGGCACGCTCGCGCAGGGCAATGCGGGCCTCGGCCAGGGCCTCTGACCCCTCGGGCGTCAGCGGCAGCACCCGCCGGGCCGAGGTCGCGTTGCCCTGCCACAGCATTTCATCCAGCCGGGCCAGGTGATGGGGCGCCAGCGCCTGACGGAACCGCGACAAAAGCGCGACCTGACCGCCCTGGGACAGCGGCAGGCTGCGCCAGGCCAGCACCGCCAGCGCCTGGGCATCGCCCATTTGGCCCAGCGCGGCATAGGCCTGCACCAGGCGCAACGTCCCCTCGCCGGTGATCGGGCGGGCCTCCCCGAAAAAGGCCACCACCTGTGCAGGGTCTGCATCGGCGGGGATCGTGCCCTCGGCCTGGGCGCGCAGCCGGTCCAGGCCGGGCCAGTCGGGGTTGCGATCCAGGAAATCGCGATAGTCCTGGAACGTGCCCTGCCCGGCGCGCAGCCGGCGCCATTCGACGATATCGAGGGCGACCTGCCCCCCCGGTTCGGCCAGTGCGCGGGCCGTGTCCCAGTGATCGGCGCGCACCTGTTCCATGGCGCGCGCCAGCGCGTCCGCCTCTTGGGCGGATGCCGGCGCGACAAGGCCGAGCGAAAGGCAGAGAATCAACAGGCGCATGGGGGTATCGGTCAGCACAATGTGGAACGGGGCAACAGGCTTGCATGGGGTGGACGGGCGGGCAATTCACAAACTTGGCAATGGTCCCTGGGCGCTATAGGGTCCGGCGCGCTGTGGCATGGGCCTGAGTCGCCCCGCCGCCCCACTGAAACACGAATGGAAGGAGCGTGTCATGTTCGAAGGGTCTTTGCCTGCCCTGGTGACGCCGTTCAAGGACGGTGCCGTGGATCTCGACACGCTCAAACGCCTGGTCGAGTGGCATCTGGAAGAGGGCACCAACGGCTTTGTGCCCGTGGGGACCACCGGCGAAAGCCCAACCCTGACCCATGCCGAGCATGAAATGGTCATCGCCGAGGTCGTGCGCGCCGTGGATGGCCGCGCGCCGGTCATCGCCGGGGCCGGGTCGAACAACACCCAAGAGGCGATCCGCCTGACCCAGTATGCCGAAACGGTCGGGGCCGATGCCGCGCTGATCGTGACGCCCTATTACAACAAGCCCACCCAGGCGGGCATGATCGCACATTTCACCGCGCTGCATGACTGCTGCAACCTGCCGATCATCATCTACAACATCCCCTCGCGCTCGGTCGTGGACATGATGCCCGACACGATGGGCGCGTTGGCCCAGCTGCCGCGCATCATCGGGGTCAAGGACGCCACCGGCGATCTGAGCCGCGTGCCAAAACAGCGCCTGACCTGCGGGCCCGATTTCCTGCAATTGTCGGGCGAGGATGGCACCGCGCTGGGGTTCAACGCCCATGGCGGGCGGGGCTGCATTTCGGTCACCGCGAACGTCGCGCCGCGCCTGTGCGCCCAGTTCCAAAAGGCCACGCTGGCGGGCGACTATGCCACGGCCCTGGACATTCAGGACCGGCTGATGCCGCTGCATATCGCACTGTTCCTGGAACCGGGCGTGGCAGGGGCGAAATACGCCATGTCCCGGCTGGGTAAATGCTCTGACGAGGTGCGCCTGCCACTGGTCGGCCTGACCGACGGCACCAAGGCCAAGATCGACGCGGCGCTGCATCACGCGGGGCTGTTGGCCTGAGCATGACGGGCGAGCTGCGCCCCGGAGAGCTGGCATTGCCGGATATGGCCCCGCCCGACGGGCCCGCGCTGCGGGTCATCGGGCGGATCCGCACGCCCTGGGCTGCGGGCAATTGCCCGCGCAACATCGCGGCGGCGCGCGACAGCGGCCAGGGCGCGCGGATCGATCTGGACCCGGCCTTTGCCCCCGCGTTGCAGGGATTGGCGGTCGGCCAGCCGATCATCGTGCTGTACTGGATGGATCAGGCCCGGCGCGATCTGCTGCGTCAGGCGCCGCGCCATGTGGCCAGTCCGCGTGGCACCTTTGCGCTGCGCTCGCCCAACCGACCGAATACGATCAGCCAGTCCACCGTGATCGTGACCGCGCTGGATATCGGCGCGGCGACGCTGGAAATCGACGCGATCGACTGCTTTGACGGCACCGCCCTGATCGACATCAAGCCGTGGCGCGACACCGTCGACCTGCCGCCCGGTTTCGCAAAATAGGGCCTGCAAACGGGGCCACCCCCAGCCGGGGACGCCCCGGCCCATATGGCCGAATGCGTCTGGCCATCTTTCCACCGGCCCTGCTTTGGCCTATATCGCTGCAATCATGGCCAAACCCAAGTCAGACCCCAATTACAAGATCATCGCCGAGAACCGTCGCGCACGCTATGATTTCGCCATCGAGGACGACCTTGAATGCGGGATCATCCTGCAAGGGTCCGAGGTCAAGTCGCTGCGCGCCAACGGCGCCAATATCGCCGAGAGCTATGCCTCGGTCGAGGATGGCGAGCTGTTCTTGATCAACGGCTATATCCCCCCCTATGAGCAGGCCAAGACCTGGGGCCACGAAGAGCGGCGCAAGCGCAAGCTCCTGGTGTCGCGCAAAGAGCTGGCGCGGCTGTGGTCCGACACCAAGCGCAAGGGCTATACGCTGGTCCCGCTGGTGCTGTATTTCAACGACAAGGGCCTGGCCAAGCTGAAGATCGGCATCGCCAAGGGCAAGAAGACCCAGGACAAGCGCGCCACCGAGGCCAAGCGCGACTGGCAACGCGCCAAGCAGCGCCTGCTCAAGGATCACGGCTGAGCGCCGGCCTTGCCTCAGGACGAGCGGCGTTTTATGGGAGACATAATGTTGCGCAGCCGGAGGGGCAGATGGCTTACAACGATCCCAAGATGCTTGTGTCGACCCAGTGGCTGGCCGATCACCTGAAAGATCCCGATCTGCGGATCCTGGACGGATCGTGGTACATGCCCTTCATGGAACGCGACCCCAAGGCCGAATACGATCAGGCCCATATCCCGGGCGCGCGGTTCTTTGACATCGACGAGATTTCCGATCAACGCTCGACGCTGCCGCACATGGCCCCCCCGGTCGAGAAATTCATCGCCCGGATGCGCGCCATGGGCGTCGGCGACGGGCACCAGGTCGTGGTCTATGACGGGGCGGGGCTGTTTTCGGCGGCCCGCGTTTGGTGGACCTTTCAGCTGATGGGCAAGACCGACATCGCGGTGCTGGACGGCGGTCTGCCCAAATGGATGGCCGAGGGGCGCCCGGTCGAGGATCTGCCGCCGATGGTCAAGGATCGCCACATCACGGTGCAGCGTCAGGCACATCTGATCAAGGATGTGACGCAGGTCGCCGCGGCCTCGAAGCTGGGGGATTATGAAATCATCGACGCGCGCAGCGCCGGCCGCTTCGAAGGGCGCGAGCCAGAGCCGCGCCCGAACCTGCGCTCGGGGCATATCCCGGGCTCTCGCAACGTGCCGTTCCCGACGGTGCTGAACGACGATGGCACGATGAAATCCCCCGAGGATCTGCGCGCCGTCTTTTCCGCCGCCGGGGTCGATCTGAAGAAACCTGCGATCACCACCTGCGGGTCGGGCGTGAATGCCGCGATGCTGGCCTTGGCGCTAGAGGCCGCGGGCCACCGCAACCACGCGGTCTATGACGGGGCCTGGACCGAATGGGGCATGTATAACGACCTGCCCGTCGCCACGGGACCGGCGTGATGCTGTCGCGCCTGTCACCGCAGGTGCCCGACAAGATCATCGCCCTGATGCAGGCCTATGCCGCCGATCCGCGCGGCGACAAGATCGACCTGGGCGTGGGCGTTTACCGCAACGCGGACGGCCACACCCCCGTCATGGCCGCCGTCAAAACCGCCGAGCACCGGATTTGGCAGGACCAGACCACCAAGACCTATACCGGGCTTGAGGGTGATCGCGCCTTTCTGGACGCCATGGCCGGGCTGGTGCTGGGCCAGGCGGCGCGGGACGATCGTCGTGCGGCCATCGCCACCCCCGGCGGCACCGGGGCGGTGCGCATGGCGCTGGACCTGGTGCGTCTGGCCAACCCGGCGGCGCAGGTGTTCGTTCCCGATCCCAGTTGGCCCAACCACGCCGCGATCATCGGCTTTCTGGGGTTGGCGCGGGTGGATTACCGCTATTACGACACCGTGGCGCGCGGCGTGGATGTGGCCGGTATGCTGGCCGATCTGGGCCGGGCGGGGCCGGGCGACGTGGTGCTGCTGCATGGCTGCTGTCACAACCCCACCGGCGCCGACCTGACGCCCGCCGACTGGGCAGAGGTCACCGCGGTGATCGCCAAGACCGGCGCGCTGCCGATGATCGACATCGCCTATCAGGGTCTGGGCCAAGGGGTCGAGGCGGACGCCGCCGGGCTGCGCGGGCTGGTTGAAACCCTGCCCGAGGCGTTGATCGCCGCGAGCTGTTCCAAGAATTTCGGGCTCTATCGTGAACGGGTCGGGGTCTTGATGGCCGTGACCCCCGATGCGGCGACCCGCGATGTGACCCAGGGCAACCTGTCGAACCTGAACCGCCAGACCTATGCCTTTCCGCCCGATCACGGCGCGCGGGTGGTGACGCAGATCCTGGCCGACCCCGACCTGCGCGCCGCGTGGCAGGATGAGTTGGACGGGATGCGCCAGCGGGTTCAGGCGCTGCGCGCGGGGTTGGCCGATACGCTGCGCAGCCGCAGCGGGTCAGACCGCTTTGCCCATATCGCGGCACAGCAGGGGATGTTCTCGCTGTTGGGGGCCAGTCCGGCGCAGGTGGAACAGATGCGCGCGGAGCATGGCGTTTACATGATCGGGGACAGCCGGATCAACCTGGCGGGCCTGTCCGAGGGCAACATTCCCCGCGTGGCAGAGGCAATCCTGGCCGCCGGATTGTAACGTCCCGCCCTTTGGCGCCGTTCGATCGCGCCGCCACATGGCAAAAGGCCCGGGCGATTGCCCGGGCCTTTGTCGTTCTTGATGCACGTCGCGCGGGGCGATCAGCCCTTGGCGAATTCGGGATAGGCTTCCATCCCCAGTTCGCCGATGTCCAGGCCCTGCACTTCTTCCTCTTCGCTGACGCGGATGCCCATCGTCACCTTGAGGATGAACCAGACCACCGCCGAGACGACGAAGACAAAGGCGCCGACGATCACGATCGAGATCAGCTGACCAAACAGCGTCGCGTCCGAGTTGGTCAGGACCACCGCGATGGTGCCCCAGATACCGGCGCACAGGTGCACCGGGATGGCGCCGACGACATCGTCGATCTTCAGCTTGTCGAGGAACGGAACCGCAAAGACCACGATCACGCCGCCGATGGCACCGATGATGGTGGCCATACCCAGGCCGGGGGTCAGCGGTTCAGCCGTGATCGAGACCAGGCCAGCCAGCGCACCGTTCAGCACCATGGTCAGGTCGGGCTTTTTGTACAGCAGCTTGGTCAGGAGCAGCGCGGCCAGGGCACCACCGGCAGCGGCCGTGTTGGTGTTGGCAAAGATGCGGCTGATGTCGGCGACGTTGCCCGCGGTATCCATGTACAGCTGCGAGCCACCGTTAAAGCCGAACCAACCCATCCACAGGATCAGCGTGCCCAGCGTGGCCAGCGGCAGGTTGGCACCCGGGAAGGGATGAACCGAACCGTTCTTGCCATACTTGCCCAGACGCGGACCCAGGATCAGGGCACCCGCAAGAGCCGCCCAGCCACCGACAGAGTGCACGACCGTCGAGCCGGCAAAGTCGAGGAAGCCATAGTTGGCATCCAGGAAACCGCCGCCCCATTTCCACGACGCCTGGATCGGGTAGATCAGGCCGGTCAGGATGACCACGAAGATCAGGAAGGGCCAAAGCTTGATGCGCTCGGCCAGGGTGCCCGACACGATCGAAGCAGTGGTGGCGCAGAACATCAGCTGGAAGTAGAAGTCGGACCCGACAGAGGCATAGGTCAGGTCGGTATCGGCACCGGCCACGCCCACGGGTTCCATAACTGCGGGGCTAAAGGCACCCAACACGTTGGTGATCGTCCAGCCATCGCCCGGATACATCAGGTTATAGCCGATCAGGTAGTACATGATCGCCGCAATCGAGAAGAGCGCGATGTTCTTCATCAACTGCATCGTGGTGTTCTTTTGGCGCACCAGGCCGGCCTCGAGCATGGTAAAGCCCGCGGCCATCCACATCACCAGGAACCCGGTGACGAGGAACATGAAGGTCGTGAAGATATAGCCGATTTCGTCGTTCGGCGGAGTCATGTCGATTTCCACCTCCTGGGCAAAGCCCAGCACGGGCAGCACGATCAGGCCCGCCGCGAGGGGAAGAAATTTCGTAAGTTTCATCTTTTCTGGTCCTTTGCTTTCGGATCGTCGCGGGGCTCAGACCGCGTCTTCGTTGGTCTCGCCCGTGCGCACACGAACCGCCTGGTTCACGTCGAGGACAAAAATCTTGCCGTCACCGATCTTGTCGGTCTTGGCGGTGGTGGCGATCGTCTCGACGACCTGATCGGCCATCGCGGCCGTAACCACGATCTCGAGCTTGACCTTGGGCACGAAATTCACGGCGTATTCCGCGCCGCGATAGATTTCCGTGTGGCCGGACTGCGAGCCGAAGCCCTTGATCTCGGTCACCATCATGCCGCGCACGCCGATGGCGGTCAGGGCTTCCCTTACCTCCTCCAGCTTGAACGGCTTGATTGCAGCAATGATGAGTTTCACGTCATGACCCTTCCGTTTGGCAGGTGGCCCTGCGGGGATTTCACAGCGGTCAGCAATGGACGAACGGGGGGCGCACTCAAGAAATCGGGAGGGTTTGGAAAAGCTGCGGCAGGTTTATTTGCACATTTTTTGCACAAATCATGTCGCGTGATTATTTTATGTGCAAACCGAGAAGGCGAAAACGTGACCGTCTTGGAACTCCACAATCCCCCGGCGGCAGGGTATGCTGACGCAAAACAACATCGAGGCAGTCGAAACGGCGATGAGCAACACAGGCCGGAAGAAACCCCCGCTGGTGGCAGAGCGGCGCACCCCAAAGAAGACCACGACCGCCCGCAAGCGCCCCGTAAAGCGCCGCAAGACGGGCGGCGGCGGCGGACGCACGCGCGCCCCCCGGCGCAAGGGCAACGCGCTGACGCGGGCCATTCGCGGGCTTTTTGCATGGCTGCTGCGGCTGATCTGGCGGGTCGGCTCGCGACTGGCGCTGGTGGGGGCGATGATCACCGGGCTGGGCGTGCTATACATCTATGCCAGCCTGCCGGAGATGACGGCGTTGCTGGACGGGCGCACGCGCGGGTCGGTCACACTGTTGGATCGCGACGGCAAGGTGTTTGCCTGGCGCGGCGAACAATTCGGCGGCCAGATCACCGCCGGAACCGTCGCCCCCGCCCTGAAAAACGCCGTGGTCGCCACCGAGGACCGCCGTTTTTACCGCCATTTCGGCATCAGCCCGCGCGGCATCGCCGGGGCCGTGCGCATCAACCTGTCAGAGGGGCGCGGACCGCTGTCGGGCAATGGCGGCTCTACCATCACCCAGCAGACGGCGAAACTGTTGTGCCTGGGCGTGCCCTATGACCCCAAGGTCTGGAAGACCGAAAACGAATACGAGGCGGACTGCCGCCGCACCACCCTTTGGCGCAAGGCCAAAGAGGCGGTCTTTGCCATGGCGATGGAGGCCAAGTATTCCAAGGACGAGATCCTGACGATCTACCTCAACCGCGCCTACCTGGGCGCCGGTGCGCGCGGGTTCGAGGCCGCGGCCCAACGCTATTTCGGCAAATCCGCAAATCAGGTGAGCGTCTCCGAGGCGGCGATGCTGGCCGGGCTGCTCAAGGCGCCGACGACCTATGCGCCGACCAACAACCTGCAACGCGCGCGCGACCGGGCGAACGTCATCCTGGGCCTGATGCAGGATCAGGGCTATCTGACCGCCAAACAGACCGCCATCGCCAAGGCGAACCCCGCGGAACTGTCCGCGGCGGCCGAATCGCGCTCGGGCGGGTATTTCGCCGACTGGGTTATGGGTGCGGGCCCGGATTTCCTGACCCGCGACACCACCGAGGACGTGATCATCCGCACGACCTTTGACCCGGCGCTGCAAAAATCGGCCGAGGCCGCCTTGCGAGAGGTGTTCGAGACCAAGGTCAAACCGGGGTCCAAGGCAGAGGCCGCCATCGTGGTGATGTCGGCGGACGGCGCGGTGCGCGCCATGGTCGGCGGGCGCAAGACAGCGGTCGGCGGGTTCAACCGGGCCACCATGGCGTTGCGCCAGACCGGATCGGCGTTCAAGCCCTTTGTCTATGCCGCGGCCCTGGACCTGGGCTATACGCCCGACGCCACCGTGGTGGACGAACCCTATACGATCAACGTGCCCGGCTCTGGCCCCTATTCGCCGTCGAACTATTCGCGCGATTTCAAGGGGCGCGTGACCCTGACCGAGGCGTTGCAACATTCGCTGAACATTCCCGCGGTCAAGGTGTCCGAATCGGTGGGCCGCGATAACGTGCGCCGTATTGCCGCCGATTTCGGCATCGAAAGCGATCTGGCCCTGGGTCCGGCGCTGGCGCTGGGGGCCTCGGAATCGACGCTGATCGAGATGACGGGGGCCTATGCGGGCATCCTGAACGGCGGATCCAGCGTGACCCCCTATGGCCTGGTCGATCTGCGGCTCAAGGGGGACGACACCCCCCTGATGGGCCAAGAGGGCGGCATGGGCGAGCGGGTGATCAGCGAACGCGCGGCGCGCAGCCTGATCTACATGATGAACCGCGTGGTCGAGGCGGGCACCGGGCAACGCGCGAAACTGCCCGGCTGGCAGGTGGCAGGCAAAACCGGCACCACCTCGGCGGCGCGCGATGCGTGGTTCATCGGCTTTACCGCCGATTACGTGGCCGGTGTCTGGATGGGCTATGACGACAACACCCCGCTCAGGGGGGTTACGGGTGGCGGCCTGCCAGCCGAGATCTGGCACGAGACCATGCTGCGCGTCCAAGAGGGGCTGACGCCGCGTCCGCTGCCGATGCTGGTGCCCGAACCCGCCCGCGACGTTCCCCCGCAAGAGGCCAACCCGCGCAACGACCGGCGCAATGGCGGCGACGTTGCCGAAAGCATCCTGATGGAGGTTTTGGGCGCGATCCTGGGCAAGAACTGAGGCAGGCGCCCGGGGGTGCGCCTGGCCTAACCCATGCTGCGCAGGTCGCGGATCAACGCGTCGAGGTTGCCGCGGCGCTGATCCAGCAGCGCGCCGATCTCGGTGCGCTCGGTCGCCAGCATGTTCACACCCTCGATGAAGATGTTGAAGAACAGATCCCGCCCCGAACGGTCCGAGACCAGGAAGATGACCTCGAACGGGGCCTGCCCGCGCAGATAGGCGGTGGACTTGACCTCGTAGAAACTCTTGTACGGACGGGCCTCGCGGACCTTCAACTCTCCACCGATGAATTCGCGGAACCGGCGGCCGTATTTGCGCGAGATATAGCCGCGGAACGCATCGGTAAAGGCGCGCATCTGGCCCGCACTGGCCGACCGCGCGGCAATCCCCAGCGCCGAGCGCGCGATGATCGGCACATCGGCATAGCTGGTAAAGATCCGCTCGAACTCGACCAGCATCTGCGATTCAGAGCGGCCCGAATTGATCACCCGGTTGATGTCACCCACCACCACGTCGATCAGGTGGCGTGCCTGTTCCGTGGTCAATGCCGCCGCGGGACGCAGCCCCGCCAACAGTCCGCCCGCCACCAGGCCGGTAATCAGAAAACCGCGGCGGCTGGTTTCACTGGGCATAGGGATCCTCATAAGGGTCATAATACTCTGGCTCCGCACCTCGGCCCAACTGATAGCGCCGGTTTTGCAGATAGGTCATGCGCGCCTGGGCATAGCTGTCAGCGCTTTCGTATAGCAGCGAATCGACGATATCCGAATAGGTATACCGGTCCCCGACACGCGCCATCACCCCAACGGCCAGCGACGCGGTGCGTTCATCGGACGACAAGACCGACCCCAGCGGGTTCAGCGCGATATCGACCAGCTTGCCCAGCGTATCCCGCTCGGTCGAGGGGCCGATCAGCGGCAGCTCGACATAGGCCCCCTCGCCCACGCCCCAGACATGCAGCGTCTCGCCGAAATCGGTGGCGACCTTGGTCGCGCCCATCGGACTGGCCGGATCGAACAGGCCCGCCAGACCGATGGTGGAATTGATCAAGAACCGCGTGGCATTCTGCGCCGCGTCGCCCGGACGCAGTTGCAACAGGCTGTTGACCACCGCCCCCGGCAGCGACAGGTTCGATGCGAAATTGCCGACCCCGTTGCGCACCGGTTCCGGCACCGCGTGACCATAGGCCATGGCAACCGGACGCAGGGTGGCACGGTCCCTGTCGATGTTGAATTCGTGAACGCTGCGGTTGCGCGCCTCATACGGGTCATTGATCCCTGTCGGCACATCGCGCGGCGCACAGGCCGTCAGCAGCGCCAATCCCGAAAGCACCGCAAGACGGGCCAAGGCCCCGTTTCCCAGATTGTGAGCAGCAGCCAATTTTCGATTCCAGTCGCAGACACGCCCCGACCCTTACCGAACCACGCCCGGCCCGGGATCACAAGTGTCATGGCCCCCCACCAATGGCCACCACGGCCGCATTTTCCGGTTTCCCAGCCCCCCGCGCAGGAGTAGGTTCCGCCTGAACCCACCCTGTCGGAGATCCCCAATGAGCGGAAATTTCGAGGCCCGTCTGGCCGAGCTTGGCGTCACCCTGCCCGAGGCCCCGGCCCCGGCGGCGAACTATGTGCCCTATGTGATCGCGGGGGACATGGTCTTCGTGTCCGGCCAGATCGCGATGGCCGATGGCGCCTTCATGGTCGGCAAACTGGGCCTGGACATGGACGCCGAGGCCGGCGCAGCCGCCGCGCGGGCCTGCGCGATCAGCCTGCTGGCCCAGGTCAAGGCCGCCTGCGGGGGCGACCTGGACCGGCTGAAGCGGGTCGTGAAACTGACCGGCTTTGTCAATTCCACACCGGATTTCGGCGACCAGCCCAAGGTGATCAACGGCGCGTCCGATTTCCTGGTCGAGGCATTGGGCGATGCCGGGCGGCACTCGCGCTCGGCGGTCAGCGCGGCCTCGCTGCCGTTCGGCGTCGCGGTCGAGATCGAGGGGATTTTCGAAATCCGATGATCCCGCTGCCCCCGGCGTTTTTGCACGCGCCCATCGCCCACCGCGCGTTCCATGATCGCGCGGCCGGGCGGCCTGAAAACTCGATCGAGGCGATCCGCGCCGCCATCGCCGCCGGCTATGGGATCGAGATCGACATCCAGCCCTCTTCGGACGGGGTGCCGATGGTGTTTCACGACTATGTGCTGAAACGGTTGGCCGGGGAAACCGGGCCGATTGCCCAACGCAAGGCGGCGGACCTGCGGGCGATGCCCCTGCTGGGGGGCACATGCGGCATTCCCACGCTGGAGGATGTGCTGCAAGAGGTAGCCGGCCAGGTGCCCGTGCTGATCGAGATCAAGGATCAGGACGGCGCGATGGGCCGTGATGTCGGTCCGCTGGAACGCGCCGTGGCCCGGGTCCTGGGGGGCTATGACGGCGATGTGGCCGTGATGTCGTTCAACCCCCACAGCATCGCCGAACTGGCCGAGGCCGCGCCCGATATCCCGCGCGGCCTGACAACCTGCGCGTTCGAGCGGATCCATTGGCGGGGGCTGGCCGGACCGATGCGCAAACTGCTGCGCGACATTCCCGATTTCGACCGGCTCGAGGCATGCTTTATCTCGCACCGCTGGTCGGACCTGGCCCGTCCCCGCGTGGCCGAGCTGCGCGCCCAGGGCGCCGCGATCCTGTGCTGGACGGTCAAAAGCCCGCGGGACGAGCGGATCGCGCGCAGTGTCGCCCACAACGTTACCTTCGAAGGGTATGCCGCGCCCTGCCCCGCTTGACCCGCGCGCGCGCCGTCCCATCTGCACACCAGATGACGGAGGGGACATGACCACGGACCAGGTGGAGATAGAGGTGCTATCCGCACTGTCGCAAATCGCGGCGGCGGAGTGGGACGCCTGCGCCTGCCCCGAGGCTGCGGGGGGCGGTCGCCCCGAGGATCCCTTTACCACCCACCGGTTCCTCAGCGCGCTGGAGGATAGCGGATCGGTCGGCCCTGGCACCGGCTGGCAGCCGCAATACCTGGTCGCCCGCCGCGATGGCGCGGTGATCGGCGTGGCCCCGCTCTATGCCAAATCCCACAGCCAGGGCGAATACATCTTCGATCAGGATTGGGCCCATGCCTATCTGCGCGCGGGCGGGCGCTATTACCCGAAACTTCAGATCGCCGTGCCTTTTACGCCCGCCACCGGGCGGCGCCTGCTGGTGCGCCCGGGGGTTGAGGCCCTGGCCCAGGCCGCGCTGATCCAGGGCGCGGTGCAACTGGCCGCCGAAAACGATCTGTCCTCGCTGCACGTCACCTTTTGCACCGGCGCCGAGGCCGAGGCCGGCGCGGCGATGGGACTGATGCCCCGGGCCAGCCAACAGTTTCACTGGGAAAACCGGGGATACCCCGATTTCGACGCGTTCCTTGCCAGCCTGTCGTCGCGCAAGCGCAAGAATATCCGCAAGGAACGCGCCACCGCCCAGGCCTTTGGCGGCACCATCCGCCAGTTGACCGGCGACGAAATAGAGCCGCCCCATTGGGATGCCTTCTGGCGGTTCTACCAGGACACCGGCGCGCGCAAATGGGGCACGCCCTATCTGACGCGCGCGTTTTTCGACTGCGCCCAGGACAGCCTGCGCGACGACATCCTGCTGGTGCTGGCAGAGGTTGACGGGGTGCCGATCGCCGGGGCGCTGAATTTCATCGGGCGCAGCAGGCTTTATGGCCGCTATTGGGGCGCGGTCGAGGATTACCGCTGTCTGCATTTCGAATGCTGCTACTATCAGGCAATCGACTACGCTATTGCGCACCAATTGGAAACGGTCGAGGCTGGCGCCCAAGGCGCACACAAGCTGGCGCGCGGGTATCTGCCCGTGGCCACCCATTCGCTGCACTGGATCGCCCATCCGGGCCTGCGCGACGCCGTCGCCCGTTTCCTTGCCGCAGAGCGCGAGGCCGTGGGCGAGGAAATCGAGATCCTGACCGACTATGGCCCGTTTCGCAAAACCATGACCGAGGACACATGACCCAGCCGTCAATCACCCCGCTGACCGCCGCCCAGCGCGCCACCGATCTGGCCCCCCTGCTGACCCGCGATTGGCATATGGTCGAGGGCCGCGATGCCATCGCCAAGACCTATGTCTTTGCCGATTTCGTCGCCGCATTCGGGTTCATGACCCGCGTCGCGCTGTGGGCCGAAAAGATGGATCACCATCCCGAATGGTCCAACGTCTATAAGACCGTGACCGTCACACTGACCAGCCATGACGCGGGCGGGCTGACGGCCAGGGACATCGCCCTGGCCGCCCGCATGGATGCACTGGCCCAGATCGGCTAGGTCTCAGATCGCCTCGAGGAACCGCTCGCCTGTGGACAGATCACACGCACCGGGCGCATCGATCTGAACCGCCGTGACCACGCCATCCTCGATCAGCGCGGCATAGCGGTTCGATCGCCCGATCAACCCGATCGCGGGCGCGGTAAAGGCCATGCCCAGCGCCTGGGTCAACGCCCCCTCTGAATCCCCCAGGAATGTGATGCCCGCGGCCTTGCCCCCCGAGGTTTCCGCCCAGGCATCCAGCACGAAGGGGTCATTGACCGCGATACACACGATCTCGTCCACGCCCTTGGCGCGGAACGCGTCGGCGGTGCGGATAAAACTGGGCAGATGCACCGTGGAACAGCCCCCCGTAAATGCGCCGGGCAGGGCAAAAACCACCACCTTGCGCCCGCTCAGAACACTTGCCAGTTGAACCGTTTCGGGGCCGTCGGACCCCATCCGGGTCATCGTCACGTCGGGCAGCGTATCGCCTTTGGAAATTGTCATGGCTCTCCCTGTTCGCGTTGCCATTTCACCTGTTGGGGATGTAGGTTGCACCGCCACACAGACCAGAGCGGAACAGCCCCCATGTCGCATATCGTCATCATCGGCGCAGGCCAGGCCGGTGCAGCCCTTGCCGCAAAGCTGCGCGCGTTGGACTTTGACGGGTCCATCACGATGATCGGCGAGGAACCCAGCCCCCCCTATCAGCGCCCGCCGCTGTCCAAGAAATACCTGCTGGGCGACATGGCGCTGGAACGGCTGTATCTGCGCCCCCCGGAATTTTACGCCGAGAACGGGATCACCCTGCGGCTCAGCGATACGGCGGTGGCCATCGACCGCGCCGACCGCGCGGTGATCGCGGGTGGCGAGGCGATCGGATATGACCAACTGGCGCTGACCACCGGCGCCGTGCCGCGCCGCCTGCCCGGCGCGATCGGCGGGGCGTTGGGCGGCGTGCATGTGGTGCGCACCCTGGCCGATGTCGATGCCATGGCCCCGGCCTTTCGCCCCGGCGCAAAGGTGCTGATCGTCGGAGGCGGATATATCGGGCTAGAGGCCGCGGCGGTCGCCGCCACCCTTGGCCTGCACGTCACCCTGATCGAGGCCGCCCCGCGCATCCTGCAACGTGTCGCAGCCCCGCAAACCGCCGATTATTTCCGCGACCTGCACCGCGCCCACGGCGTCGATCTGCGCGAGGGCACGGCGCTGACCCGGCTGCTGGGCAGCGATCATGTCACCGGTGCGGAACTCAGCGACGGGACGGTGCTGGACCTGGATTTCGTCATCGCCGGGATCGGCGTGACCCCGGCCACCGAACTGGCCCAGGCCGCCGGGCTGACGACCGAGATGGGCATCGCCGTCGATGACCGCGGGCAAACCTCTGACCCGCATATCTGGGCGGCGGGCGATTGCACCAGCCTGCCGTTTCGCGGCCGACGCATCCGGCTGGAAAGTGTGCAGAACGCCATCGACCAGGCCGAGGCCGTGGCGGAAAACATGCGGGGCGCCGACCGGCCCTATGTGCCGCAACCGTGGTTCTGGTCCGACCAATACGACGTGAAACTGCAAATCGCTGGGCTGAACACCGGGCATGACCGGGTGGTGGTGCGCCCCGGCGACCGCCCGGGCAGCGCAAGCCACTGGTATTTCGCCGCCGACACGCTGCTGGCGGTCGATGCGATGAACGACCCGCGCGCCTATATGATCGGCAAGCGCCTGATCGAGGCCGGACGCTCCCCCGATGCCGCCGCGCTGGCCGACCCCGCCACCGACCTCAAGGGGCTGTTGACGGCGTGAGGATCATCGCGGGCAAACACAAGGGGCTGACACTGGCCGCACTGGGCAAGGGCGACGCGGGCGCGCATCTGCGCCCCACCACCGACCGGGTCCGCGAAAGCCTGTTCAACCTGCTGCTGAACGGCCCCTACGGCGATCCGGTCAGCGGCGCGCGCGTGCTGGACCTTTTCGCCGGAACCGGCGCGCTGGGGCTGGAGGCGCTGTCGCGTGGCGCGGCCCATGTCACCTTTGTCGATGACGGGGCCAAGGCGCGCGCGCTGATCGCCCAGAACATCGACAAATGCCGGGCCGCGGCACAGACCAACGTGGTGCGGCGCGACGCGACCCGGCTGGGGCCCAATGGCACGGCCCCGTTCGATCTGGTCTTTCTCGACCCGCCCTATGGCAAGGGGCTGGGCGAACGCGCCATGGCCGCGGCCCTGGCGGGCGGCTGGATCTCGCCCGGCGCGCTGATCGTCTGGGAAGAGGGCGACGCGATCATGCCCCCCGAGGGGCTGACCCTGCTGGATCGCCGCCGCTATGGCGACAGCCACATCGCGATCCTGCGCAACGAATGACGCACCGCAAGCCGCGCCCCCTGCCCCGTCTCGCCCCGCTCAGCCCGCGCGTCGCGCAGCCGTTTCAAGGGCGCCGCGCCCGCCCAGAGGGAGACCGCCGCCCCCATGGTGAAACAGGTATTTGACGCCAAGAGGACAGGCCGCGCCCTTCCTCTTGGTCCACAGGGCCAAAGGCGCGCGGTCTGGGCCTAGTTGCCGGCCGCGCGCGTCACCTGAACCGCTGCACGCACGTCATCGACCAGCGCGGCGCCGTCCAGTCCGCGGCTGGACACTTCGGCGATCCATTCGGCGGTGACCTCTTCGCCCAGCGCCTTGATGCGGGCGGTTTCTTCCGCGCTGATCGTGGCGATCTCGTTGCCGGCGGCAACCATGGTATCGCGGCCAACCTTGTCGCCGGTATCATGGGCGCGCCCGGCCCAGGCCGAGGCGTAGAAACCCGAATTGGCGTCGATCACCGCGCGCAGGTCCGGCGGCAGGCTGTCATACTTGGCCTTGTTCATCGCCCACAGGAAATAGAGGTTATAGAGCGAGCGGTCGCCCGCGACATCGGTGTGGCTGTCGGTCAGTTCGTCCAGCTTCAGCGAGGGCGCCATTTCCCAGGTGATCACGCCACCATCCAGAACCCCCTTGGCCAGCGCCTCGGGGAAGGCGGGCACGGCCATGCCGACCGGCGTGGCGCCCAGCTTTTTCAGCAACAGCGTCGCCGGGCGCGACGGGCCGCGCAATTTCAACCCGGCGAAATCCTCGACCGTGCGGATACCGGGGCCCTTTTTGTGCACCAGGCCCGGACCGTGCATATGCGCGGCGATCACATGCACGTCGGCGAAATCGTCCATCAGGTATTTCTGGGTGTAGACCCAGGCGGCCTTGCTGGCCTCTTCGCCGGATTTGGTGACCATGAAGGGCAGCTCCAGCGCCTCGGCCTCGGGAAAGCGGCCGGGTTGATAGCCGGGGATCACCCAGCCGCCGTCGATCGCGCCATCGCGGATCAGGTCATACTGGCTGGGGGCTTTGCCGCCCAGCTGCATGAAGGGATAGATCTCGACCTTGATGCGGCCGCCGGAATCCTTTTCGATCTTGTCCGCCCAGGGCTGCATGAAATAGGTCGGGTTCGCCGATAGCGGCGAGACGAAGTGCTGAAAGCGCAGCGTGACCTCCTGTGCGGCAACGGCAGCGGCGCCGAGCGACAGCGCGGCCAGGGTCGTCAGGGCAAGGCGGATGGGGCGCATAGGCAGTCCTTTCGAGGGCTGGAACAAGTGCGGTAAGTAGGTAGCCCATTT
>JAFGTV010000032.1 GCA_016938875.1 Paracoccaceae bacterium | reverse complement strand
GCTTCGTGCGCCAGGTATCCCCAGGCCAGGATTTTATAGTCGGGCGCGTCCCCGTCGTAGGCCGGCAGCACGATCACGTTGCCGTCCGTGCACGCCTGATTGCCGAACACGGCCACCTGGACGCCGAATTGGCGCCCCAAGGCCGCCGCGACGATGGGAAAGGCCCGGTTCAGAGTCGGTTTTCTCATGATGCCTCCTCAAAACCAGAAGCTTTCCGGCCCGGCGGCCGCTGGCGGCCGCTCTGGCCTTTCGGCCGATTTTGCCGCTGTTGGCGCGGCCGGTGGCAAAACCGGCCGCATCGCCTCGAGGCTGAGCAAGCCTTCGCCATGCTTTTTGATCCGGTCCGGATCGGACAGGATCATGACCAAGGCGAACAGATGGGCGAATACATCGCCCTCGAGAGCGCCCCGCTTGGGCAGCGATCGGATTGCCTGGTCGATGCTCGCCACCACCGGCTGTACGCGCGCATCGAGAAAGGCCAATCCGTCCAGCTTGTCCCGGAGCTTTTGCACCGGGTTCAAGGCGCGGCGGGTGATCCGGGCCTTGCCGATGAACGAATCTTGCAAGAGTTCATCGGCCGCCTGCGCGATCTCCGCGAACAGCGTCTCGCCCAGGCCGGCGGCTTTGCGCTCGAGGCTGCGGTGGGCGTCTTCCGCCTCGCCCGCCACCCGGAACGCGGTGTAGTCGAACCCAAGGGCCGCGTCCACCTCATGCGCGGGATCGACCGCGCGGCGGATGGCCGCCGCGAAGTCCGGGTGCCGGGCCGCCCACTCGTCCACCGCATTCGCGTAATCGGCGAGAAGCGCCGCTTTGGCCTGGGCGAACTCGGCAGCGATCCGGTCCAATTCCGACGCCAGGGTCGGGAACGGGTCCTCCGGGATAGCGTACCCGCCCAGAAAGCGGGTGCCGACGGCCAGGCAGGCGCGCCAGGCTTCCTTTTTCAGGCGATGGAAGCCATTGATCCGCTCGGGATCGACGATCCGCTTGCTGCCCAAAGAAGCCACCTCTGCCGGCGGCAGCTTCGCGCCGTCGCCGAGCCGAAGATCCTCGGGCCACAGTTTCTTGCGTCCGCTCCAGATGCGGACGTCCAGTTTGACCGCCACGATGCGGTCCAGAACGTTAATGTGCGTCATAACGCCTCCTT
>JAFGTV010000031.1 GCA_016938875.1 Paracoccaceae bacterium | reverse complement strand
CCTTTCAAGGTCCTGGTCGGCCGCGACAACCTGGCGGCCAACGGGCTGGAGATTCCGGGCGTGTTCGGCATGGTGTTCAGCGGCACCACGACGGGGGACTGGACGCTTTCCTGCGCGCGCGGGGACGTGACCTCGGTCACCTACGTGTTCGACGACGGCACCATCCGCACCCTGTCCTCGGACGACAACAGCCTGGCGCGGCGCAGCCGCGCCCGCGAAGGGGGCGGCGGCGGCAACCAAAACCGCCCGATCGGCTGGATTTCGGACCGGCGCGGCATTCCCTGCGTCACCGGAAAACGCATCTCCAACGCAAGCTCGTTCCTGGCCGCGCGCATTTTCGCCAAGGGGCTCGAGGCCGGCGCCCAGGCGTTCGGCCAAAGCCAGACCACCCGCCAAGTTTCGCCTTTGACCGGCGTGAACACCACCACGGTGACCGGCGATACGGGCGAATACGTGGCCTCGCAAATCGCCTCGGGCGGCGTCGGCGAGATCAGCGATTACCTGCGGGAACGCATGGCCCAGTCCTTCGACGTGATTTACGTGGACACCGGCGGGGAGCTGGCTGTTCACATCGACCGCGAACTGCCCATCGACTACGAACCCGACGGGAGGAAACTCACTTATGCACGCAAAGCGATTCACACTCGCCGCGATCGTCTCGATTAGCCTGTCCGGCTGCGCCACCGGCGGCAAAGACACGATCCTGCCTCAGACCGGCCCCACCATGAAAGAGGTCTACGACGCCCACTTCAGCCGGGGCCGGCGATTCGATGCCCCGCGCGGCGTCCCCTATCCGGACCGGCGCCCCCTGGATGAGGGGCCGATGGACCGGCCCGGCTACGCCTTCGAGGCCCGGATGGAGTTGGGCGCGGTGTTCCCCAAGCTGCCCAACCCGGAGCTGGTGATGTACGTCTATCCGCACCTGGCCGGTCCCGGCTATCCGGTGCCGGGCTACGCCACCGGCTTCACGCTGTACGAAAAGACCGAATACGCCCTGCCGGGGGAGGTGGCCCCGTGATTCAAACTCAACTCAACGATAGACACACATCGCCGGGGCCGCCCGCCATTTTGGCGCGTGCCCGCCGGGAGACGCCGCACTGGGCCGGCGAGCGCATCGGCGCTTGGGACGACAACGCGTTCCGCCGTGTGGAGCCCTTCGTCCATCTCGATTATTGGACCGACCAGGCATCGGTCAACGTATTCCGGGTCGTCGGCACACAGCATTTCGATTACCAAGGCAAGACCTGGCTGGATTTCCTGGAAGGGGGCAAGCGCATGGACCTGAATCTGTCCCTCCACGCCAAGCGGCCGGACTATTACCGCTCGACCGAACGCAAGCGGCCCCTGATGCACTACGTTACCCTGGACGG
>JAFGTV010000030.1 GCA_016938875.1 Paracoccaceae bacterium | reverse complement strand
GATCGCAGCCTCGAAGGCCGCGCCCTTGTGCGTGCCGAGCTGTGGGCACCGGTCGGGGCAATAGCCGCGATCCTGTTCGTGCAATTCATGACGAATTCGGGGTTTTCCGACATCGGCGGGCCGGTCGATCTGATCGTGCTGTTGCTGACGGGGGTTGCGGGCGCTGTGGGGCTGACGATCCTGGCCTATGTGGTCCAGGCCCTGCTCTCCGGGAACCGAAAAGAAAGCTACTGACCTAGGAGCCTCAGGAAATGAGCACTTCCGCAGATATTCAACCGGGCGCAAAGGAAAGCCGCCTGGCACACTACCCGATCACCTTTTTCGCGACGGTGATGGGCATGATGGGCCTGACCCTGGCGCTGCATGCCGGGGAAAAGGCGTTCTGGCCGCCGGTGCCCGGTGAGGTCCATGTGTACCACCTCTACTCCAACTATGCGCTCTATGCCTCGGCGGCGCTGCTGGTTGTGGTCGCCACGGGATATCTGCTCAAGGTGCTGACCCATTTCAAAATGGCGGCCTGGGAATGGCACCACCCGGTGCGGCTGGCGTTCTTTCCGACGATCTCGATCTCGCTGATCTTGCTGTCGGTGGCGGCGCTGGCCGACTACCCGACCCTGGCGCGGCCGCTGTGGATCGTCGGTACCGCGCTGCAAGGCATGCTGTCGCTGCTGGTTATCCGCGACTGGATCGGGCACCGCGACTTTAAGCCGGGGCATCTGAACGCGGCCTGGTTCATCCCGCCGGTGGGCAACATCCTGGTGCCGATCGCGGGTGCGCCGCTGGGCTATATCGACGTGTCCTGGCTGTTCTTTTCGGGGGGGCTGCTGTTCTGGATCGTGCTGCTGACGCTGGTGATGAACCGGCTGACGTTCCACGATCCGCTGCCCGGGCGGCTGCAACCGACCCTGGTGATCCTGATCGCGCCGCCCGCCATCGGCTTTATCTCGTGGATGAAGCTGCATGGCGAACTGGACAGTCTGGGGATGTTCCTGATCAATGCGGCCTATGTCTTTGCGCTGATCGTGGCCATGCAATTGCCAAAGATCCTGCGGCTGCCCTTTGCCCTGTCGTTCTGGGCCCTGTCGTTCCCGCTGGCCGCGCTGACCATCGCGACGTTCCTTTATTCGGGGCTGACCGGCTCGATGTTCCACAAGTATCTGGGCGCGGGACTGCTGACGCTGCTGGTGGCGGTGATCGGGGTTCTGGTGGGCCGCACGTTGGTGGCCATCGGGCGCAACGAGATCTGCCAGCCGGAATAACCCCCGGGACGGACAGAAACGACAAGGGCGGCCCATCGGGGCCGCCCTTTGTCTTTGTGCCGACCTCAGCGAACGGTCTAGTCGCGCCGGGGCATGGCCAGGCTCAGCGCGAACAGGACCGTCGCGGCGACCACGATGCTGGGTCCGGCGGGCGTGTCGAACTGCAACGACCCCCACAGCCCGCCCAGTGTCGCCGCCACCGCCACCCCGGTCGCGGCCAGCGCCATACCCTCGGGCGAGCGCGCCAGCGGCCGCGCCGCCGCCGCCGGCACCACCAGCATCGCCACGATCAACAGCGCGCCGACAACCTGGATCGCCACCGCCACCACCAGCGCCAGCGCCACCGTCAGCCCCAGCCGTTCGTGCCTGGGCTCCAGCCCGGACGCCTTGGCCAGATCCTCGCTGACAGTCACGGTCAAAAGCGCGTTCCAGCGCCAGGCCAACAGCCCCAGCACCGCCAGCGCGCCCCCCCAGATCACCGCCAGTTCCGGCCGTCCCACCGCCAGGATGTCGCCGAACAGATAGGCCGACAGGTCCACCCGCACGCCTTGCAGGAACGACACCGCCACCAAACCAAAGGCCAACGCCGCATGGGCCAGAACACCCAGCGTCGTATCCACCGCCAGGCCCCGCCCCGTCAACTGCGTCACCGCCAGTGCCATGGCCAACGCGGCGGCCAGCGTGCCGACAAAGATCGACATGTCGAACCCCAGCGCCAACGCCACCCCCAGGATCGCGGCATGGGCCGTCGCCTCTCCGAAATAGGCCATGCGCCGCCACACCACAAAGGCCCCCAGCGGTCCCGCGGCCAGCGCCACCGCCACCCCAGCCAGCACGGCACGGATCAGAAAATCACTCAGCATCGGCGGTCTCCGGCAGGGGCTGCGCGGGGTCATGGTCATGCGCGCAGCCGTCGTGATCGTGGGAATGGGCATGCTGATACAGCGCCATCGTGCCATGGGTTCCATAGCCAAAGAGCGCGCGGTATTCCGGCGCCGCGGTCACCACATGGGGCTGCCCCTGGCAACAGACATGCCCGTTCAGACAGATCACCCTGTCAGAGGCGCTCATCACAACATGCAGATCATGGCTGACCATCAGGATCGCCGCGCCGGTTTCCTGGCGGACCTGCTCGATCAGTTGATAGAACGACGCGGTGCCGCGTTGATCCAGCCCTTGCGTCGCCTCATCCAGGATCAACAACTCTGGCTCGGCCAGCAGCGCACGGGCCAGCAAGACCCGCTGGAACTGCCCCCCGGACAGGGCGGTCATCTGCCGGTCGTGCAGATCAGGCACGCCGACACGGCCCAGCATGGCCGAAATCTCATCCCGATCGCGCCGCGTGGGCAGCGACAGGAACCGGCGCACGGTCAGCGGCATGCGCGCATCGACCGCCAGCTTTTGCGGGACATAGCCGATCCTCAGGCCCGCGCGGCGGGTGATCTGTCCCGCCGTCGGGTGCACCACGCCCAGGATTGCGCGCACCAGCGATGACTTGCCCGACCCGTTGGGTCCGATGATGGTCACGATCTCGCCGGGCGCGATCGTGAAATCCACCCCCTCCAGCGCGGTCACACCGCCATAGCGCACGCTCAGCCCACGGGCCGCAATCAGGCTCATGCCATCTCCTCCCGGCAGGCGGGGCACAGGCCCACCGCCTCGATGCTCATCCGGTCGACCCGAAACCCGACCTGGTCTGCGGCGGCGCGCATTGCCTCGGCCACGGCGGTTCCCGGCGCCTCGGCCAGCACGTTGCAGGCAGCACAGATCAGAAAGGCCGGCTGGTGCACCTCGCCGGGGTGCATGCAGGCGGCAAAGGCGTTCAGCCGCCGGATCCGGTGGGCCAGGCCGTGATCGACCAGAAACTCCAGCGCGCGATAGGCAACCGGGGGCTGCCGGGCGAACCCATCGGCGACCAGCCGATCCAGAACGTCATAGGCGCCCAGTGCCTGGTGCGCCTCCAGCAAGATCTCCAGCGTGCGCCGGCGCACGGGTGTCAGGCGCAGGCCCTGCGCCTCGGCCACCGCTTCGGCGCGGGCCAGGGCCTCGGCCCGGCAGGCCGTATGATCGTGGCTCGAAAAGGCCAGTGTCGCATCGGATTTCATTCCATGCCCCCTTGACTTGTTATTTTATAACATATTCATTCCGCCACACCTTCCGCAACCTCAATCGACGGAGACCCCGATGCGCCTGATGCATGCCCTCGTTCTTGCCCTGATCGCCACCCCCGCGCTGGCGCAGCCGCCACAGGTGGTCACCGACATCCCGCCCGTGCATGCGCTGACCGCAGGGGTGATGGGCGATCTGGGCCAGCCCACGATCTTGCTGGATCAGGGGTCCGACCCGCATCATTTCCAGCTGCGCCCCTCGCAGGCCCAGGCCCTGTCCCAGGCCGACCTGGTGCTGTGGGTCGGCCCGCGCCTGACGCCGTGGCTGGCCCGCGCAATCGACGGCGTCGGCATCCAAGGCCAGGCCATCTCCCTGATCGACGCGCCCGACACCTATCGGCGCAGCTTTGGCGCCAAAGAGGATGCACATGAGCATGAGCATGAAGACGCGCACGAAGAAGAGCACGAGCACGACCATGACGCGGCAGAGCAGGGCGCGCTGGATGCGGACGGCCATGACCACGCCAAGACCGGCACCGATCCCCACGCCTGGCTGGACCCTGAAAACGCCCGCGTCTGGACCCGCCTGATCGCCGCAAAACTGTCGGCGCTGGACCCCGAAAACGCCGCCACCTATGCCGCCAACGCCGCCACCACCCTGGCCGCCATCGACACGGCAGAGGCCGAAACCCGCGCCATCCTGGCCCCGGTGGGCAGCGCGCCGATCATGGTGTTTCACGACGCCTATGGCTATTTCTCGGCCCATTTCGGGGTGAACGTGGCGGGCTCGATCGCGCTGGGGGATGCCGCCGCCCCCGGGGCCGCGCGACTGCGTGCGCAGCAGGATCAACTGACCGATGAGGGCATCGTGTGCCTCTTCCCCGAGGCCCAGCACGACCCCGCCTATGTCGCCGCGATCGTCGAGGGCACCGCGACCCGCGTTGGTCGTCCGCTGGATCCCTCGGGCAGCACGCTGGCGTATGGCCCCGGCCTTTACGGCGCGCTTCTGACGGGGCTGGCCACCACCATTGCCGAATGCGTGACCACCCCATGAGCGGCGCCACCTGGATCGGCGCGGCCCGGCACGGGACGGGCTATCGGCTGTGGGCCCTCGATGGCGACGGCGCGGTGCGGACCGAGGGGGATTGCGCCACGCTTGATCCCGCGACGCTGGATGGCTTTGCCGGCGCTGCGGTGCCGGTGGTCGTGGCGGGGGCGGCGGATGTCGCCCGCCCCCTGCCCTGCACGCCCCTACCCGACACCATCGCCCTGGACGATCTGGGCGGCATTGCCCGACTGGCCGCGATCCCGCCCCTGACCCAGGCGACCCCCACCGCACGAACCCGGACCGAGGAAACCGCCATCGCCGGGTTCCTGGCCCTCAACCCCCGGTTCGACGGCGTGCTGTGCCTGCCCGGACCGGATCAGACGCTCTGGGCCCTTGTCAGCGCGGCCGAGGTTGTCAGCCTGCAACCCTTTGCCAGCCCGCGCCTGGCCGCCGCCCTGGGTGCCGATGGCCCGCAAGAGGCCTTTGCCCAGGCGGTATCCGACACCCTGTCCAAACCCCAGCGCCTGGCCGCGCAGCTGGCCGATCCAGACCACGGATGTATCTGGGGCCACCTGATCGGTGCGGAACTGGCCGCGGCACGGGCCTATTGGCTGGGCCAGCAGGTGGCGGTGATCGGCACGGGGCAGACTGCCCACAACTATGTCGCGGCATTGACCGCGCAGGGGGTGGCCCCCGTTCAGGCCGATGTCACGGCAATGTTGCTCAAGGGGCTGGCCGAGGCGAAACGGCGCGCGGGCCTTTAGCGCGCGCCACGATACCATGCGACGATCGCAGCGCGTTCCTGGGGTTCCATCCAGCTGACATTGGCCGGGGGCATCGCATGGCTGGCCCCGGCCTGTAGATAGATCAGTCGGGCGTGGCGTGCGATATCGGCCTCGGTTTCCAGCACGACCCCCTTGGGCGCCCAGTGCAGCCCCTGCCAGGCGGGGGACTGGGCATGACACATCGAGCAGCGGCCAAGCACGGTGTAATACACATCCTCGAACCCCTCGGCATTCAGGAACGCGGTTTCGCGCGGGCTGAGGGCCGCCTCGGCCTGTGCGTCGGGTTCTGCCGCGCCGGGCAGCGCGGACAGCCACACGATCACCAGAAAGAGCGCCACCGTCGCCCCCCAGGTCCACCAGGGGCTGGGCTGGCCCGCATGGCGCAGGTTGAAGAAATGCCGGATCGTCACGCCCATCAGGAACACCAGGCTGGCAATCACCCAGTTCCACTGACTGGCAAAGGCCAGCGGGTAATGGTTCGCCAACATCAGGAACAACACCGGCAGCGTCAGGTAATTGTTGTGCATCGAGCGTTGCTTGGCGATACGCCCGTATTCGGGGTCGGGCCGCCGCCCGGCCTTGAGGTCGGCCACGACGATCCGCTGATTGGGAATGATGGTGATGAACACATTGGCCACCATCAATGTCCCGGTAAAGGCCCCCAGGTGCAACAACGCCGCCCGCCCGGTAAAGACCTGGGTATAGCCCCAGGCCGCCGCCACCAGGACCGCATAGAGAAACAGCATCAGCCGCAGATCGTTGCGCCCCATCCACGACTTGCAGATCAGGTCATAGGCGAACCACCCCAGGACCAGCGAACCAAAGGAAATCGCGATCGCCCCCCAGATCGGGATATCGGCCACGTTCGGATCGACCAGGAACAGATCCGCGCCCATGTAGTAGACCAGGATCATCAGCGCGAACCCGGACATCCAGGTCGCATAACTCTCCCATTTGAACCAGGTCAGATGCTCGGGCAGATGATCGGGGGCGACCATGTATTTCTGGATGTGGTAGAACCCGCCGCCATGGACCTGCCATTCCTCGCCCGACACGCCCTGGGGCAAGTCGGGCCGCTTGCGCAGGCTCAGATCCAGCGCGATGAAATAAAACGACGAGCCGATCCAGGCGATGGCCGTGATCACATGCAGCCAGCGCGCCGCGAATTCGGCCCAGTCCCACAACAGGGCAAAGGTATAGCTCTCGAACATCTCCGGCGGTCTTCCCCGATCGCTCCGTTCTTATCGCTATAGCGCGCGCCCGCGCCCCGCGCACCGCAAAATCCGCACCGGTGCACGCGGCCCCGCAGCGGGTTTGTTTTTTGGGTATTTTTTACCAGCAAGACGACCTTTGTGCCTTCTTCTTGGCACAAATACCCACGGCGCCGTCCGATCCGCGGGCGCCTGGCCCGGGCGGGACGGCTCAGCTGCCGCGATAGGTCGAATAGCCAAAGGGCGACAGCAACAGCGGCACATGGTAATGCGCCGACCCGTCCGAGATGCCGAACCGGATCGGCACCTCGTCCAGAAAGCGCGGCGCCTCGGCCGAGATGCCCCCCGCGTCGAAATAGGCCCCGGCGTGGAACACCAGTTCATAAATCCCGGGGTGAAAGGCGCCCTGGGGCAGGATCGGCGCATCGGTGCGCCCGTCGGCATTTGTCACCGCCTCGGCCAGCGGGCGCCTTGTGTCCCCTTCGATCGCGCAAAGCGTGATGCGCATGCCCGCCGCGGGACAGCCCCGCGCGGTGTCCAGCACATGGGTGGTCAGATAGCCGCTGCCGGTCATTGCCCAATATCTCCGCAGTTGGTCGTTTTCCCCACCTGTCTGACATGAAACCCCTTCTCTGGCGAGGGTGGACACGGCATAAGGATCAGGCATTCCGACCGTTTTGCCAGACCCCCCGGGCCCGCCCGGCCCAAGGAGATGCCCATGCACAGATATCCGCGCGACATGCTGGGCCATGGCCCCACGCCCCCCGATGCCGCCTGGCCCGGGGGCGCCCGGATCGCCGTGCAATTCGTCATCAACTATGAAGAGGGCGGCGAGAATTGCCTGCTGCACGGCGATCAGGCCTCTGAGGCGTTTCTGTCCGAAATCGTCGGCGCCGCCGCCTGGCCGGGGCAGCGCCACTGGAACATGGAATCGATTTACGAATACGGCTCGCGGGCGGGATTCTGGCGGCTGCACCGGCTGTTTGTCGGGGCCGATATCCCGGTAACCGTCTACGGGGTGGCCACCGCGCTGGCCCGCGCGCCCGCCCAGGTCGCCGCGATGCAGGACGCGGACTGGGAAATTGCCAGCCACGGGCTGAAATGGATCGAATACCGCGACATGCCCGAGGCCGAGGAACGCGCCCACATGGCCGAGGCGATCCGCCTGCATGCCGAGGTCACCGGCACGCGCCCGCGGGGCTGGTATACCGGGCGGACCTCGATGAACACCGTGCGGCTGGCCGCCGAGGAGGGGGGCTTTGACTATGTCGCGGATTCCTATGCCGACGATCTGCCCTACTGGGTGCGCGTCGCGGATCGTGACCAGCTGATCGTGCCCTATACGCTGGATGCCAACGACATGCGCTTTGCCACGCCCCAGGGGTTCAACGCGGGCGATCAGTTCTTTGCCTATCTGCGCGACAGCTTTGACGCGCTTTACGCCGAGGGGCAGGCCGGCGCGCCCAAGATGTTGTCGATCGGGCTGCATTGCCGGTTGATCGGGCGGCCCGGGCGGATCGGAGCGCTGGCGCGCTTTATCGCCCATGCCCAGGCCCATGAGGGGGTTTGGTTCGCCCGGCGCATCGACATTGCCCGCCACTGGGCCGCCACCCACCCGCCGCTGGCGTTCGAGCGCCCCTCAGAGATGCCGCTGGCGCGGTTTGTCGAGCTTTACGGTGGTATTTTCGAGCATTCCCCTTGGGTCGCGGAACGGGCCCATGCCCTGGAACTGGGCCCTGCGCATGACACGGCCACGGGGCTGCATTCTGCCCTGTGCCGGGCCTTTCGCGCCGCGCCGCCGCAGGATCGCCTGGCGGTGCTGCGCGCCCATCCCGACCTGGCCGGGAAACTGGCCGCCGCCAAGCGCCTGACCGACGCCTCCAGCGCCGAACAGGCCAGCGCCGGGCTGGACGCGCTGAGCGATGCCGAAAGGGCCGAGTTCATCGCGCTGAACGACGCCTATATGGCCAGGTTCGGCTTTCCCTTCATCATTGCCGTGCGCGACCACGACAAGGCCGGGATCCTGGCCGCCTTTCGTGCGCGGCTAGAGGCCAGCCCCGAGGCCGAGTTCGCCACCGCCTGCACCCAGGTCGAGCGGATCGCCCGCCTGCGCCTGACACCCCTTTTGCCCCAATAACGCGAGAAAACCATGCCCTCGATCGAGTCGCTGAACCCCGACATGCCGCTTTTCGCCCGCACCGGGATCAACCTGGCCTCCGCCGGACTGGGCGCGCAGGCGCTCTCGACCAGCGACGAGTTTTTCGCACCGCTTGAGCGGCTTTTGCAGGACTCGGCGCCGATTTTCATCGAGGGCAAGTTCGACGACCACGGCAAGTGGATGGACGGCTGGGAAACCCGCCGCCGCCGCGACGGGGGGCACGACCACGGGGTCATCAAGCTGGCCGCCGCCGGGCGTATCCTGGGGTTTGACGTGGACACCAGCCATTTCACCGGCAACTACGCCCCCGCCTGCAAGATCGAGGCCTGCTCGCAGCCCACGGGCGATCTGGCCGATGCCAGCTGGGTGACGATCCTGCCCCACCGCCCGCTGGGGGCCAACGCGCATCACTATTTCAAATGCGACAGCTTCGAGAGCTGGACCCACCTGCGGCTGAACATCTATCCCGACGGCGGCGTGGCGCGGTTGCGGGTCTTTGGCGTGCCGGAACTGGACCCGATGCAGAACGGCGAGGAAATCGACCTGGTGTCCTCGCTGAACGGAGGGCGGATCCTGGCGCTGTCGGATGCGCATTACGGGGATTTCACACGGCTGCTGGCGCCGGGGCGCGGGATCAACATGGGCGACGGCTGGGAAACCCGCCGCCGCCGCGAGCCAGGCTATGACTGGATGATCCTGGCGCTGGGTGCGCGCGGCCGGATCGGGCGCGCCGTTGTGGATACCGCGCATTTCAAGGGCAATTTTCCGCATCGCTGCTCGATCCAGGCGGCGGACATGCAGAATTTCGGCGACGGGCTGACCGATGCGCTGATCGCGGATTCCATGTTCTGGAAACACCTGCTGCCCGAGGTGTTCCTCAGCGCCGACGCGTTGCATGACTACGTGGCGGAACTGGCCGATATCGGCCCGCTCACCCATATCCGTTTCAACATCTTTCCCGATGGGGGGGTCAGCCGGCTGCGCCTGTTCGGCCGCCCGGAATGAATGCGATCACCGCCCAGCCCCTGACCGCCACCGCCTTTGCCCCCTTTGGCGAGGTGCTGGAGGTCGCGGCCCCCCCCACCAAGATCATCAACCAGGGGCTCTGCGGGCGCTGGCATGATCTGGCAACGCTGGATTTCGGCCCCGGGGGGCGCGCGGGGATCAGCCTGTTCCAGGCCCAGCCCCGCACCCTGCCCCTGCAACTTGAGATGCTGGAACGCCACCCCGAGGGATCGCAGGCCTTTATCCCCATGGGCGCCGACCCCTTTCTGGTGATCGTCGCCCCCGATGCAGGCGGGGTGCCGGGCGCGCCGCTGGCCTTTGTGACCAATGGCGCGCAGGGGGTGAATTACCGGCGCGGCACCTGGCACGGGGTGCTTTGCCCGCTGGCCGCGCCGGGGCTGTTTGCCGTGGTGGACCGGATCGGCGCCACCCCGAACCTCCAGGAACACTGGCTCACCCCCCCGCTGAGCGTGGTCGCAGGTTAAAGATCGACCTCGATCGCCACGCCCTTGTCGCGCGCCAGGTCCACCGCGCGCGCCGCAACGGCCAGATCCTGCAACCCGACCCCGGTCCCGTCGAAAAGCGTGATCTCGTCCTCTGACGACCGCCCCGGCGCCAGCCCCGCGATCACCGCGCCGATCTGGCAGATATCCGCCTCACCGATCACTCCAGCGGCGACCGCATGCTGCGCCTCGCCGATACTGACCGATTGCGCCACCTCGTCGGTGAACACCCGCGCCCGGGCCAGGATGGCGGCCTCCACCTCCTGCTTGCCCTTGGTGTCGGTGCCCATACAGGCCAGGTGCGTGCCGGGGCGGATATGGGCATCCATCAGCAACGGCGCGAAACTCGACGTGATGGTGATGATGACATCCGCCTGCGCGCCCAGCTCCTCCAGCGACACGGCCTCGAACGGCAGACCCAGATCCTCGGCGGTCTCGGCCAGGCGTGACAGCATCTCGGGGTGAAAATTCCAGCCCACCACCTTGTCGAAATCGCGCTGCGCAACGGCTGCGCGCATCTGGTATGCCGACTGATGCCCGGCTCCCACCATGCCCAAAACCCGCGCATCCGGACGCGCCAGATGCTTGATCGACACCGCACTGGCCGCCGCCGTCCTGAGCGCGGTCAACAGGTTGCCGCCGACCAACGCATGGGGCCGCCCGCTGTCGGCATCGAACAGAACCACGGTCGATTGGTGGTTGGTCAACCCCTTGGCCGCGTTGCCCGGCCAGTAGCCGCCCGATTTCAGCCCCAGCACCAGCCCGGCCCGATCGAACCCCGACTTGAACCCGTAAAGCGCGTCTGCATGGCCGATCGCCTCGCGGATCACGGGGAAATTATAGGCCTCTCCGCGCGCCATGGCGGCAAACACCGCCTCGACGGCGTCGAAACATTCCTCGGCCGAGATCAGCCCGGCGATTTCCTTCTCAGGCACGATGATCATGACGGCCCCTTCTGTTGTCAAAACCAAGGGCGGCGGACCACGCCCGCACGCCCTCTCTTCTTCTGGTCATAAATATCCCCGCCGGAGGCCCCGGGCCGCCGCGAGGCACCCGGTCAATAGGCCTTGCCGCGGGCGGAAACCGGCCAGACCAGTTCCACCTTGCCGTCGCGCACACCGACATACCAGTCATGCACGTTGCAGGTC
Source organism: Paracoccaceae bacterium (assembly GCA_016938875.1). Taxonomy (GTDB): domain Bacteria; phylum Pseudomonadota; class Alphaproteobacteria; order Rhodobacterales; family Rhodobacteraceae; genus Rhodovulum. The sequence goes on along the minus strand of JAFGTV010000030.1, from coordinate 101,153 downwards.
GGGTCACAGTGGCCCGGCACCAGTTTCAGCTTGTCGTTGACCTTCAGCACGCCGTGGGGATCGGCGATCACCCCATGTTCGTCGGAACACTTGACGTATTCCACGTCGTCGCGCCCATAGATCACCGGCAGGCCGCTATCGACCGACTGCGCCTTGAGACCCGCATCGCAGATCGCCTTGTCGGGTTTCACATGGCTCATCACGCTGGTCAGGATGAACAGCGCGTTTTCCCACTCGCCCTGGTCGATGCGGTTGCCGTCCTTGTCCAGGATGCGGCCGTAATCGGCATCCATGAACGCATAGGATCCGCACTGCAGCTCATTGTAAACGCCCGAGGCCCCCTCGAAGTAGTAGCTGCCCGTGCCGCCGCCGCCGACGATGTCACATTCCAGCCCCTCGGCCTTCAGCCCCTCGACGGCATCGCGCACCATGGCCACGGCAATGTCGATCTTGGCCTTGCGATCCTCGTATTTGTCCAGGTGCTGCATCGCGCCCTGATAGGCCTGAAGGCCCGAGAATTTAAGTCCCGGCGCCGCGTCGATCGCCTTGGCGATCGCGACCACGGCCTCGGTCGTTGTGACACCGCAGCGGCCCGCGCCACAGTCGATCTCGATCAGGCATTCGATCTGGGTGCCGTGCTTGACCGCCGCCGCCGACAGGTCGGCCACGTTGGCGATGTCATCGACACAGCAGATCGTGCGCGCGCCCAGCTTGGGCATGCGCGCCAGCCGGTCGATCTTGGCCGGGTCGCGCACCTGGTTGCTGACCAGCACATCCTTGATACCGCCACGGGCAAACACCTCGGCCTCGCTGACCTTTTGACAGCACACGCCACAGGCCCCGCCCAGGCGTTCCTGCAAAAGGGCCACATCCACCGATTTGTGCATCTTGCCATGCACCCGGTGGCGCATGCCATGCGCCTTGGCCCAGTCGCCCATCTTCTTGATGTTGCGCTCCAGCGCGTCGAGGTCCAGCACCAGGCACGGCGTCTGGATATCGGCCTCGTCCATGCCGGGCAGCGCGGGGATGTCAAAGCCCACGTCCAGCCCGTCGAGATTGGTCACGTCCTTCATGATGGTCTCCCTCTCAGCCCTTGATCCAGGGCAGCTTGTCCAGATCGACATTGCCGCCGGTGATGATGACGCCGACGCGTTTGCCCGCGAAAACGTCCTTGTTTTTCAGGATGGTGGCCAGCGGCACCGCGCAGCTTGCCTCCATCACGATCTTCATCCGCTGCCAGGTCAGCTTCATCGCGTCGATGATCTCCTGCTCGGATGCGGTCAGGATGTCGGTGACGTGGTGGCTGACGAAATGCCAGGTCAGTTCCTTGAGCGGCACCTTCAGCCCGTCGGCGATCGTCTCGGGCGCGTCGTCGGCGATGATATGCCCCGCCTTGAAGCTGCGATAGGCGTCGTCGGCCTGTTCCGGCTCGGCGGCATAGATCGCCACGTCGGGGGCGATGTTCGACAGCGTCAGGCAGGTGCCCGAGATCATTCCGCCGCCCCCGATCGGGGCGATGACGGCGTCCAGTCCGGGCACCTGCTCGTTCAACTCGCGCGAACAGGTGCCTTGCCCGGCGATCACGCGCGGGTCGTTATAGGGGTGCACGAATTCCGCGCCGGTCGCCGCCTGCACCTCGGCGAACACCGCCTCGCGCGACGATGTCGACGGCTCGCATTCGGTGATGATCCCGCCATAGCCGCGCACGGCGTCCTTCTTGGCCTGCGGCGCGGTGCGCGGCATCACCACGTGGCACGGAATGCCCCGCCGCCCGGCGGCATAGGACAGCGACAGCGCGTGGTTGCCCGAGGAATGCGTCGCCACGCCCTTTTTCGCGGTCTCGTCGTCCAGACCGAACACCGCGTTGCACGCACCGCGCACCTTGAACGCGCCGGCCTTTTGGAAGTTCTCGCACTTGAAGTAGAGATCGGCCCCCGTCAGCTCGTTGAAATAGGTCGAGGTCAGCACCGGGGTGCGGTGGATATAGGGCGCGATGCGCGCATGGGCGGCCACCACGTCGTCATAGGTCGGGATATACATCTGTGCCTCGTCTTTCATCGAACCCTCATGCCGCCGCAGCGTCCGGGACGGACCTGGTGTTGCGGTAATACTCTTGCGCCGCGGCGACCCCGCTGCCCAACGCCACGGGCACGCCCATGTCGGCCAGCGCCATTTCGGCCGTGGCAATCCCGGCCAGGGCCATCACATCCGTCATGCTGCCCAAATGGCCGATGCGGAACACCTTGCCCGCCACCGCGCCCAGCCCCGCGCCGAACGCCACGCCGTAGGCATCCGCCGCGTGCCGCACCAGCGCGTTGCCATCCACCCCCTCGGGCATCACGATCGCCGTCACCGTATCAGAGTAGAGCGCAGGCGAGACCGCGCAAGGGGACAGACCCCACGCATCGACCGCGCGGCGCACCCCCTCGGCGATCCGGTGGTGGCGGGCATAGACGGCCGTCAGCCCCTCGCCCAGCAGCATCTCGACCGAGGCCGCCAGCCCGCAGATCAGACCCACCGGCGGCGTATAGGGGTAAATTCCACCCAGCATATCACGAAAATCGAAAAAGCAGCGCGGCAACCCGCCGGCGTCCATCGCCGCCAGCGCCTTGGGGCTGATGCCAACGATGGCCAGGCCGGCGGGCAGCATGAAACCCTTTTGCGACCCCGCCACCGCCAGGTCCACGCCCCAGTCATCCATCCGAAAATCCATCGACCCGATCGAGCTGACCCCATCGACCATCAACAGCGCCGGGTGTCCGACCGCGTCCATCTCGGCGCGCACGGCGGACACATCCGAGGTCACGCCGGTGGCGGTCTCGTTATGGGTGACCAGGACCGCCTTGATCGCGTGATCGGTATCGGCGGCCAGCGCGGCGGCGAACGCCTCCAGCGGGACACCCTCGCCCCAGGGGGCCTCGATCACCTGCACGTCCAGGCCGTGGCGCTGGCATAGGTCGATCCATTTCTGCGAGAACATCCCGTGGCGGGCGGCCAGAACCCGATCGCCCGGCGACAGGGTGTTGGTCACCGCCGCCTCCCAGCCGCCGGTGCCGGTGGCCGGAAACAGCACGACCTCTCCCGACGTGGTGCCCAGAACCTTTTTCACGCCGGCCTTGGCCGCCTCGAAAATCGGCCCAAAGGCAGCGGACCGGTGGTCCATCGTGGGAATATCGCAGGCCTTGCGGATGGCCTCGGGGATGTTGGTCGGGCCGGGAATGAAAACGGGGTTCTGGGCGGACATGGGATTTCCTTCTCTCTCAAGGCATAGGGATAGCCTGCCGCCCACCCACCGCGCAATTTTTTTGAAAAAAATATGCGCCCAGTGAAAAATTGCGCAAGGCATTTGAAGTTTTGAACTTTTTTGCTATTTCAAAAAATGAAAAACTATTTCACTTTGGAAAGTGACCCTAGGAAAGGTGCGACTCGCATGACCCAGCCCCGCCCGCGTGGACGCCCCCGCGCCTTTCACGACAAGACCGAACAGAACACCGTGCGTTCGCTGGACCGGGCCATGGGCCTGCTGCGCACGCTGAGCGAAACCAACGGGCTGACCCTATCGGAACTGGCCGAGCGCACGGACCAAAGTGCGGCCACCGTCTATCGCGTGCTGATCACCCTGCAAGGCCACGAGATCGTCGAATTCGAGGAAGGCGCCCAACGCTGGCACGTCGGGCCGGGCGCGTTCCGCGTCGGGTCGGGGTTCATGCGCCGGACCAATGTCGCGGACCGCTCGCGCGGGGCGATGCAGGCGTTGATGCGCGCCACCGGCGAGACCGCCAACCTGGGCGTGGAAAACCGCGACGAGGTGCTGTTCCTGACCCAGGTCGAAACCCACGAGGCGATCCGCGCCTTTTTCCCGCCCGGCACCCGCAGCCCCATGCATGTGTCGGGGATCGGCAAGGCGTTGCTGGCCTATTACCCCCAGGACCGCGTCACGGCGATCGTGGCCGACAAGGGGTTGGCGGGGTTCACCACCCTTTCGATCACCTCGCAGGCCAGCCTGGCGCGCGACCTGGCCCGCACCCGCGAGCGCGGCTTTGCCATCGACGACCAGGAGCGGGCCGAGGGGATGCGCTGCGTCGCCGCCCCGATTTTCAACGCCCATGGCGAACCGATCGCGGGGCTGTCGGTCTCTGGCCCGGCGTTTCGCATGGCACTGTCGGATGCCACGCGGATCGGCCAAGAGGTGCGCGCGGCGGCGGACCTGGTCACCGCGGCCATTGGCGGCGTGACCCCGACGCCCCCCTAGGGCGCGCCCCACCCGCCGCCGCCGGGCGTGCGCATCTCAAAGAGCCCGCCGGCGGGCAGCGCGATTTCGTCGTTGCCGCGCAGCCGCAGCCGCTGCCCATCGGGCAACTCGGCCCAGTTTTCGCCCACCGCGCCCGGCGCCCCGCCATCGACGCCAAAGGGTGGGATATCGCGGTGAGAGCACAGCGTCGTCACCGTCACCCCCTCAAGAAACCGCAAGCGCCGGATCACGCCGTCGCCGCCGTGCCAATGCCCGGCGCCCCCCGATCCGCGGCGGATCGAAAATGCCTCCAGCCGCACGGGGAAGCGTTTTTCCAACACTTCGGGATCGGTCATGCGGGTGTTGGTCATGTGGCTTTGGACCGCGTCGCAGCCGTCAAAGCCGGGCCCCGCGCCAGTGCCCCCCGCGATGGTTTCATAGTTCTGGAACCGGTCATTGCCCCAGACAAAATTGTTCATCGTCGCCTGGCTGCCCGCGATGACATGCAACGCTCCGTAAAGCGCGTTGCAGGCGGCCTGGCTGACCTCGGTATTGCCCGCGATCACGGCAGCCGGATAGGCAGGGTTCAGCATCGTGCCCCGGGGCGCGATGATCCGCAGCGGTTTCAGGCATCCCTCGTTCAGCGGGATGTCAGACCCCACCATGGTGCGAAAGACATACAGAACCACCGCCCGGCAGACCGCAAAGGGGGCATTGTAATTGCCCGCATGCTGGGCGCTGGTACCGGTAAAGTCGATCACCGCCTCGCGTTTGTCGCGGTCCACACGCACCGCCACGTTGATGACCGCGCCGTGGTCCATCGGGTAGGTGAACGCGCCATCCTTCAACGTGCCGATCACCCGGCGCACGCTTTCCTCGGCATTGTCCTGGACATGGCCGGTATAGGCCAGAACCACGTCGCGACCATAGTGTTCGACCACCTTCAACAGGGCGCGCCGCCCGGTTTCGTTCGCCGCGACCTGGGCCTTGAGATCGGCCATGTTCTGGCTGACGTTGCGGCACGGATAGCGGCCCGAGGACAGCACCGCGACCGCCTCTTGCTCCAACAGCCGCCCCTGGTCGACCAGCCGCACGTTGTCGATCAGAACGCCCTCTTGCTCGATCCGGGTGCTGTCGGGGGGCGAGGATCCGGGCGTGCGCCCGCCGATATCGGCATGATGCCCGCGCGAGCCCAGCCAGAACACGATATCGTCACCCACAAAGACCGGGCTGACCACGGTCACATCGGGCAGATGCGTGCCCCCGTTATAGGGGGAATTCAGCATGAAGGCGTCACCCGGCCGGATCGCGCCCGCATTCTCGCGCATCACGGTCCGGATCGAGTCCGACATCGACCCCAGGTGCACCGGCACATGCGGCGCATTGGCCACCAGATCGCCGCGGGCATCAAAGATCGCACAGGAAAAATCCAGCCGTTCCTTGATGTTGACCGACCACGAGGTGTTGGCCAGCGTCGCCCCCATCTGGTCGGCCACGGACATGAAGAGGTTTGACATCACCTCCAGCAACACCGGGTCCGCCTCGGTGCCCAGGGCGCGCGGGCGTTCCTGGGCGGCGACGCGGGTCAGCACCAGGTTGCCCAGCGGGTCCACCTCGGCCACCCAGCCGGGTTCGACCATGTTGGTGCCGGTGGCCTCGGTGATGATGGCCGGGCCCTCGACGCGGCTGCCCACGCCCAGACCTGCGCGGTCGTGCAGCGGCACCTGCGCCATCCCGCCATGCAGGTAAACGGGAACAGGCACGGCACCGTGGGGCTGGGTGGCGGGGACCATGGCCGCGGGCGCCTCGCCGGTTTGGCCGATGGCCTCGACCTCGAGCATATCGAAAAACAGCGCGCGTTCCGGCGAGGTAAAGCCAAAGCGGGAAAGGTGGCTGTCCTCGAACGCCGCCTGCATCTCGTCCGGCGCGCCAAAGGGCACCTCCAGCGTCTGGTGCGACCCCTCATAGCGCAGGTGGGCGCGGGCCAGGGTGCGGATCGCATCGCCGGGCAGGCCCTGCGCCGCGACCTGGGCCACCGCACGGGCCCGCAGATTGGCCAGCGCCGTGTCGGCCGCCCCGGCATCGGACAGCGGCGCGTCCAGCTGGCATTCCTCGATCGCCCTGATTTCGGCCAGCCCCATGCCATAGGCCGACAGAACCCCGGCAAAGGGATGCAGAAACACCCGCCGCATGCCCAGCGCATCGGCCACCAGGCAGGCATGCTGCCCGCCCGCGCCGCCAAAACATTGCAGCGTATAGCCAGTCACGTCATGACCGCGTTGCACGCTGATCTTCTTGATCGCGTTGGCCATGTTGTCGACGGCGATCTTCAGGAACCCCTCGGCGACCTCTTCGGGGCTGCGCGGCGGCGTGCTGGTCGCGGACGCGATGTCCTGCGCCAGCGCCGCGAATTTCGCGCGCACCGTGGCCACATCCAGCGGCTGGTCGCCCTCGGGGCCAAAGACGGCCGGGAAATGCGCGGGGTTCAGCTTGCCCAGCATGACGTTGCAATCGGGCACCGTCAGAGGCCCGCCGCGCCGGTAGCAGGCAGGCCCCGGATCGGCGCCCGCGCTTTCGGGACCGACCTGAAAGCGGCCATCCTCGAACTTGCAGATCGACCCGCCGCCCGCAGCCACCGTGTGGATGTCCATCATCGGCGCACGCATCCGCACGCCCGCCACCTCGGTCTCGAAGCTGCGTTCAAACGCCCCTGCATAGTGGCTGACATCGGTGGACGTGCCGCCCATGTCGAATCCGATCAGCCGGTCGAACCCGGCGGCCTCGGCGGTCTTGACCATGCCGACGATGCCGCCCGCCGGCCCCGACAGGATCGCGTCCTTGCCCTGGAACAACGCGGCATCCGTCAGACCGCCATTCGACTGCATGAACAAAAGCCGCTCACAGCCCCCCGCGCCCACGTCCAGCGCGCCCGCCACTTGGTCCACGTAACGGCGCAGGATCGGCGACAGATACGCATCGACCACCGTGGTATCGCCCCGCCCCACCAGCTTGATCAGGCGCGACGCGCGATGGCTGACCGAGACCTGGGCGAACCCGACCTCGCCCGCGATCGCGGCCAGGCGATCCTCGTGCGCGGGGTTGAGATAGGCATGCATCAGCGCAATCGCGACGGCACGGATTCCGCGATCATAGGCGGCTTGCAGAGCGGCGCGGGCGGCGTCCTCGTCCAGCGGGGTCAGCACCGATCCCTCGGCATCCAGCCGTTCGCGCACCTCGGCCACGTCCTCGTACAGCAGCTCTGGCCGCTTGATTTCCAGATCGAAGAGCCGCGGCCGGGTCTGATAGCCGATGCGCAACAGATCGGCGAACCCTTGCGTGATCAGCAGCAGCACCCGCTCGCCCTTGCGTTCCAGCAGGGCGTTGGTGGCCACCGTGGTGCCCATCTTGACCGCGCGGATCGCGCCGCTGGGCAGGGGCGCGTCGGGGCCCAGCCCCAGCACCTCGCGGATTCCATGCACGGCGGCGTCGCGGTATCGTTCGGGGTTTTCTGACAGCAGCTTGTGCGTGCTCAGGCGCCCATCTGGCGCGCGCGCCACCAGGTCGGTAAAGGTGCCGCCCCGATCAATCCAGAATTCCCAGCCGGCCTTGGCCATCGCGCTGCCCCCTGACGCCCTGGACGCAACATGTCCGCGCCCCCCCGACAATGCAAGCAAGAGTGCCGGCGCCCCCGGCAGGAACGCCGCCACATTGCGGCAGGGCATCGGGGGACTGCGCGCAAACCCGCCTGCGCCACCGCTGGGATCACTTGACAAGTCCCGCGCATTCCATGCTTATGCGGTCATGCGCATGTGCGAGAGGCATCATGATCATATCCGTTCTTACCGCGCTCGGAGAGCCGACCCGACTGGAGGCGATGCGCCTGCTGGACAATGACGCCGAGCATTGCGTTTGCGAGTTGATGGCCAAGCTGGACGCCACCCAAAGCCGCATGTCCCGCCACATGAAGGTGCTGAAACAGGCCGGGCTGGTAACCGATCGACGCGACGCCCAGTGGGTGCGCTATCGACGCAACCCGAACCTGCCGCCCGATATCGCCGCCGTCCTCACGGCGGTTCTGCGGGCCGCGAGCACCACGCAAAGGGATGCCGCATGACGATGCAAACCCACGCAACGCCTGGGCGCCGGATACCCGATTGGGCCTGGCATGTCGGGCTTGTCGCCTTCGCGGTGCTTTGGTGGGCGGTCTATCACCAGCTTGCGCCGTTGTCGGAATGGATCACGTCGCTTTTGCCCCTCGCCCCGGCCAGCCATACCGCAGAGGCGATCGCGTTCTTTCTGTATGATGTCCCCAAGGTGATGCTGCTGCTGACCCTGATCGTCTTTGCGATGGGGGTCGTGCGCAGCTACTTCAGCGCGGAAAAGACCCGCGCCCTGTTGTCGGGCAAGCGCGAGGGCGTCGGAAACGTCCTGTCGGCGGGCCTGGGCATTGTCACGCCGTTCTGCTCGTGCTCGGCGGTGCCGTTGTTCATCGGGTTCGTCTCGGCGGGGGTGCCGCTGGGGGTGACGTTCTCGTTCCTGATCGCGGCGCCGATGGTGAACGAGGTCGCGCTGGTCCTGTTGTTCGGCCTTGTCGGCTGGACCGTGGCGCTGACCTACCTGGCCTTTGGGTTGGGGATCGCCATCGTGGCGGGGTTCGTGATCGGCAAGCTGCGCCTCGAAGGGTGGTTGCAGGACTGGGTGCGCGATATCCACACCGGGGCGAGCGCGCCCGGCCTGGTCGATGGCGCCCGACTGACGATGGTTGACCGCTATAAGCTGGGCATTCAGGCCGTGCGCGAGATTTTCGCCAAGGTCTGGATCTGGATCATCCTGGGCATTGCCATGGGCGCGCTGATCCACGGCTATGTGCCAGAGGATCTGATGGTGCGGATCATGGGCGCGGATGCCTGGTGGTCGGTGCCTGCGGCGGTCCTGCTCGGGATCCCCATGTACACCAACGCGGCCGGCGTGATCCCGATCGTCGAGGCCCTGTTGGGCAAGGGCGCGGCGCTTGGCACCGTGCTGGCCTTCATGATGAGCGTGATCGCCCTGTCCCTGCCGGAAATGATCATTCTGCGGCAGGTGCTGACCCTGCGCCTGATCGCGGTGTTCGTCGGAGTCGTGGCCAGTGGCATCCTGACGGTCGGCTTCCTTTTCAACGCGATTTTCTGACGGAGCGAGAGATGAAACAGATCAAGGTTTACGGCCCCGGCTGCCAACGGTGCGACACCACCGCCGAGATGGTGCGCGGCGCTGCCGAAAAGCTGGGCATCGCGGTCGAGGTCGAGAAGGTGACCGATGCCAGGTCCATCGCCATGGCCGGCGTGATGTCCACCCCCGGCATCAGCATCGACGGCAAGCTGGTCCACGCGGGCGGATTGCCCGACCCGGCCAAGCTGGACGGCTGGCTGACCGCCTGAGACCGGGATATCAGCGGCGCCGTGACGGCGGACAGGGGCAACAAACCTGCGCCGGGTGGTCGCTGAACCACCATCCGGCGGCGGATCCCCGGGTTGGTATTGATGTCGCGGAATGGCACGGGGCGGTCCTCCACCGGGGGGTGAACGCCGCCCCGCCCGGGCCCCTTGCCGGTCTGTCCTGGCAGCGCCTCAGACCGCCTGTCGAACGATCCCCAGGGCCGCTTGTTCGCCAATCGCAAGCGCACCCTCGATCAGTCCCGGGCTGATCTCTGACGCCTCGGACACGGCGAACCGAACGCGACCGTCGAGGTGCGCCTGGCGCAGGACCGGCGGGCCGATGTCGGGGTGATCGGCGGGCTGTGACAGGTCCAGATCGGTTGCGATGCGCGCATGCGTGGCCCAGTCCTGAATCACCAACTGGATCGGTTGCGCAGCAGCCTCTCCAAAGCTCTGTGCAAGCTGATCCCGAATTGCCTGTTCAAGCCCGCCCGGATCCCGTCGCCGCCGGTCCGGGGACCAACCTACGAAACCGAAGATCGCCCCCGGCGCCCCGTCAACGCCGGTATTGTCATGCGCTTCCACCAGCGGGCCGATGCGGCTGGCGATCCTGCCCGACAGCCCGGCATCCCGCCAAAAGGGGCGCTCATAAACCGCAACGGCCTTGGCATGAGAGCTCATCCAGGTTGGTGTCGCGCGCATTGCGTCGATCAGGGGTTGCGGCGCCCAGGGCAGGTTCAGCGTCATGCCGGCAACCCGAAGCGGCACCGACACGATGACCTGTCTTGCCGTGATGACCTCACCCGACCCCAGGCGAACCGCCACGCGCCCTGCCCCGTCCTCGGACAGCCCGACGACGGGGGTTGATGTTCGGATGCTGGCCGCGCCTATTCGGTTGGACAGCGCGTCGATCAGCGCGCTTGGCCCCCCGGCGATGCGCACCATGCCGTCCTGCCCGGGCAGAGGTTGGCGAAAGGGCGCGGGCCCATATCCGGCGATGACGGCGTCCCCCTGGTTGAACTGCTCAAAGGTTGCCAGGCCCAGCGTCGCCAACCAGCGCGCGGCTATGGGTTGATACTTTGGCCAAACCCAGGTCGGGCCCAGATCGCCGAGGGTGCGCCGGTTGCCCGGATCACGCAACGCGCGAATGCGGCCACCGATCTGGCTGTCGGCCTCTAGAACCTGAACGCGGGCCCCGGCCTGGCGCAGGATGGATGCGGCGGTCAGCCCCGACAGACCCGCGCCGATAACGACTATGTCCAACATGTTCCCTCGGCGGTTTCTTCAGGGTCATACGGGGAACATAGCGGCAATTCCCGCAAGGCGAGGTCGAGGGCCGTCAAAGCGCGCGCATGCCGCGATTGCACGTTTCCGTATGCGCGCGCGGCGCGTCGCCCTCACCCGTGGGAACAATCCGCCTCGTCGTGATCATGCGGGGCGGCGGGCGGCAGGCGCCCTTCGGCAAAGGCCTGCGCGGCCATGGCCGGGTCCACCTCGCCGGTGGCGACCGCCGTAATGCCCCGGGCGGCCATGCGACGGGCAAATCCATCCCCGACGCTGCCGGCTATGATTGCGTTCACATCATAAAGCGGGTGATGACCGTCGCCGTGAAAGTCGTGCATCGCCATGCCCCTGGGCAGGTCGATCCGGTCCACCTCTTGGGCTGGTGCGCCTGCGCTGGCCTCAAAGACGAGAAAACGGCGCGTCTTACCGACATGCCCGGTCACGGTGCGGAAATTCTGGCTGGCTACGGCAATAAGCATGAAGGCCTCTCTTTGATCGGCGGTTAACCAGCACCCCGTCCTGGCCAGGGCGTTTGTCTGGCAGTCTGTTGAAACACGTGGTCGGCCCTGACACCCATCCAGAAGGGTCCGGCCCACAGGCGCATGGCATCGAGGCGGCGCCGTGTCCCGGTCCAGCCCGTCCAGAGTGCCCGGATGGGATATAGGCCCGCCCCGGTCCCCTTGCAATCGCCAGGTCTTGGCCTTGGGGCACGGCGGGTATCGTGCGGGAAAATTCACGCGGCCAATCTTGGATGCCGCGCGCTGGCCTCAGGACATCGCGCGGGACACGGGCCGCGGGTCGAACAGCGCGCTGAGCAATGGATTTGGGAATTTCCGCTTTGCGGTCACGGCATGAAAGCTTTCGGACAGGCCGACCACGCAATCGGCCTCTTTCAACAGGCCGGATTCCAGTTCGTTCTTAACCGCGATCGGCGGCAGCACGGCCAGGCCGATATCCTCGCGGACGAGCAGGCGCATCATGGCCATGTCATCGACCTCTGCCGCCAGGATGGGCCTGACGCCCAATTGTGCGCACAGCGCGTCAAAACCGGCCCTGACCGGACTTTCCAGGGTCGGCACGATGATCGGGTTCGCATCAAGAAGATCGGCAAGCGTTTTACGGGCATCAATGCGTTCGGGCTTGCCGATCACGCTGACGGGTTGCTGCGAAACGGGGTGCACGATGAACGATGTCAGCGCATCGGGGGACGGGGTCCGGTTCGTCAGCACCACATCCAGGCTAAGTGTCTCCAACCCCTGAAGCAATTCAATGGACGTGCCAGAGCGCAGCACCAATTCGACCTGCGGCTTTCCCAAGAGCGGGCGCAGAAACTCGATCTGGAAGTTGCGCGAGAGCGTGGCAAGCGCGCCGACGCGCAACACCTGCCGCGCGCTGCCTGTCTGGCGCAGCGTGGCGAGCAGTTCCTGGCCCGCGCCAAAGATCGTATCGGCATAGTCCAGCGCAATCCGCCCCGCCTCGGTCAGGTGCAGTTGTCGGTTGCGCCGCTCGAACACCGCCTGGCCAAGGCGCTCTTCCAGCTTGCGGATCTGAACCGAAACGGCGGATTGCGAAAGGTTCAGCCGTGCAGCGGTCCGCGTGAGGTTGCCGTCATGGGCGACCTCCCAGAAATAGCGCAAATGGTTGTAGTTCAGGTCAGACATACCATTCGTTTTATTGGAACGTTTTATTGCGAACAATGAATTTTTATTAAGTTTCACTTTTGCGTAGGAAGGGCCATCGCACCCCGTCGCAATGGGAAATCCAATGCTGAGCCACCTTTTGCCCCTGCTTGCCCCCGCCCTCTACCTGGGAACGGCTGCCCTGCTGCATTTCAGATCCGACATGCCTGCGCGCACCGCGTCGAGATCCGGCGAGGTTGCCGCCGTGCTGGTCCTGTTGGTCGTCATCCTGTCGGTTGCAGTGTCGATCGTGCGGGGCACGGGGGACAGCCCCCTGCTGGGGCTCGCGGGCGTCGGCCTGTCGGCGCGTGTCGATGTGGTCAGTGTCGCGATGATGACGCTGGTCGCCTTTATCGGTTGGATCGTGGTGCGCTATTCGCGGACCTTCCTGGATGGCGAGGTGGGACAAAAACGGTTTACGGCATGGCTGTTGGCGACACTGGCCGCGGTGATGTTACTGGTTCAATCGGGCAATATCATCCAATTCGTCGGCGCGTGGATCGCCGTCAGCCTGTGTTTGCATCGCCTGCTGTTGTTCTATCCCGGCCGCATTGGCGCACAGCGGGCCGCCTTCAAGAAGTTCGTCACGGCGCGGCTGGGGGACGCCGCGCTGGTGCTGGCCGCGGCGCTGCTGATCGCGGCCTATGGCACAACGCAGATCTCGCACATGCTGGCCGCGGCGCGGCTGGGCGAAGGGGGCGGCCTTGCGATCGGGGCGAGCGCCCTGCTTGCGCTGGCCGCGGTGCTGAAGTCCGCGCAATTTCCAACCCATGGCTGGCTGACAGAGGTGATGGAGGCCCCCACGCCGGTGTCTGCCCTGCTGCATGCGGGTGTCGTGAACGGCGGCGGGTTTCTGTTGATCCGGTTCGCCGACATCATGCTGTTGTCGCCGCTGGTCCTGGCCGTCCTCGTGGGGGTTGGCGGGTTTACGGCCCTGTTTGGTGGGGTGGTCATGCTGACACAGCCGACGGTAAAGGTGTCCCTGGCCTGGTCGACCGTGTCGCAAATGGGGTTCATGATCCTGCAATGCGGACTGGCGCTGTTTCCACTCGCCCTGCTGCATATCATCGCCCATTCGCTGTACAAGGCGCATGCCTTTCTGTCGGCCGGTGGCGCGGTGGACCGGATCGCGGCGCAGCGCAGGCCAGGGCCTGTCGCGGTGCCCGACCTCGGGGCGGTTGCCCGCGCCTTTGGTCTGGCCATCGCGATCTACGGCGCGATCTACCTGGTGTCCGGCGCCCTGATCGGGTTCGGGAGCAAATCCCCCCAAGCCGTGGCCCTGGGTGCGATCCTGATCCTCGGCGTGGCCTATCTGCTGGCGCAGGGACTGGCCGATGCCGCCCCGCGGGCCCTGACACGGCGCACCGCGTTGATGTCCGTCATGGCGACACTGGCCTATGTTGCGCTGCAACGCGGGTCGGAATGGCTGACGGCGGGCACGCTGCCGCCGGCCCCGGTCGCAGGTCCGCTGGAATGGGCTTTGATCCTTCTCGCGCTCGTCAGCTTTGGCGCCGTCGCGCTGGCACAGTCGACCCTGCCGCTATGGTCGCACCACCCTGCCGCGCAGGGCCTGCGCGTTCATCTGTCGAACGGTCTCTATATCAACGCCGTAGAGGACCGCCTGCTCAGAACCTGGTTTCGCAACGTCGCCAGCACAGAGGCCAAATCATGAAAGCCGATAAAAAGGCCGGTGTTTCCGGTGCCCATCTTGAATTCATCGCAATCGCCGAAGCCGCAAGCCGCGACATTCCCCCGGTATGGCCGCTGTCCGCCTCGGTCGCGGTCAACCCGTTCCTTGGCCAGGCGGATCAGACACTGGCGCAGGTTTCGGGGCTGTTGACACGGGTGGCGGGCGTGCGCGCGACGATGCCGAACGCCTGGTATCACGCCCGGATCGAGGACGGCACGATCACCGATGCGGACCTGGCCGCCGCGCTGGCCGCGGCCCCCGCGCGCGCCCCGGCGACCGTCTGCGCGCTCAAGGCCGCGGCCAGTTCGCACGATGATGTGCCCGCCCCCCTGCCCAGCATCGCGCATCTGGCACGGGACGTATCGGGCATCGACTGGCCCGGCGTGATAGAGGATCGGATCGGTGCCTGGGCGGCAGGATATTTCGACGCCGGACAGGCGCTTTGGCAGGTCACACCTGGGCGGGGGGCCTTTGAAAGCTGGCAGATCTTTGCCAGCCGCGACCTCACCCCCGAGATTGCCGGGCTGAAGGGCTTTGCCGCCATGGTCGCGGGCCTTCCCGCGCAGGCGCGCGCCGCGATGGCGCTGGCCTGCGATGCGCTTGGGCTGACGACCGATGCGTCGGCGACCTATTTCCACCAGTTGCTTTTGGGGATGGGGGGCTGGTCGCAAATGGCGCGGCAGCGGCTCTGGCAGGCCGAGTTGACGGGCCAGACGGACCCGATCACCGCGGACATGCTGACCATTCGGCTTATCTGGGAACAGGCGCTGTGGGCGCAATACGAGCCGCGGATCGCGGCACGCTGGTCACAGGTGTGCGCCGCCCACGCCACCCCGCCCACGCCGACCCCGGCCCAGATCGCCGCCAGCGTACTACAGGACGCCGCGGAACGCAGCGCCCAGCGGGATCTCGCACATCTGTTGTCGATGCCCGCCCACGACATGCCGCGGGGGCGCCCCGCGCTTCAGGCGGCGTTCTGCATCGACGTGCGCTCCGAGGTCTTTCGCCGCGCACTGGAAAGCCTGGATCCGCGCATACAGACGCTCGGCTTTGCCGGTTTCTTCGGGCTGACTGCTGCGCATCGCGACTTTGCGTCAGACGTTGAAGAGGCGCGGCTGCCGGTGCTGTTGACCCCCGGCCTGCACAGCACAGCCGGCAGTGCCGAAAACAGCGGCGCCGATCGATCCGCCCGGCTAAGCGCGCGCGCGGAACGCGCCTGGGGCCGGTTCAAGCTTGCCGCCGTATCCTCGTTTGCCTTTGTCGAGGCGACCGGGCCGGTTTATGTCGCAAAGCTTGTGCGCGATGCGCTGCGGCTGTCGCCCGCGCCAAAGGTGTCGGCGTTTCAGCCGCGGTTCAGCGGGGCGTTCACCCTGCCCGACAGGATCGCCGCCGCGGCGCGAATTTTGCGGGCCATGTCCCTTACCGAGAACTTCGCCCCCTTGGTCCTGCTTGTAGGCCATGGGGCCAGCGTGGTGAACAACCCCCATGCCAGCGCGCTGCATTGCGGGGCGTGCGGCGGCTACAGGGGGGATGTCAACGCCCGGCTTCTGGCTGGCCTGCTGAACGATCCCGATCTGCGTTCCGGGCTGGCACAACACGGAATTGTCATTCCGTCCGACACGGTTTTCCTGGGCGCGCTGCACGACACGACGACGGATGAGGTGTCGGTGTTCGACGCCGATACCGGGTCTTCCGCAGCCGATTCAACGTTTCAAAAGGCCAAGACTTGGCTGGCCACGGCGGGCGCGATCGCGCGCGCCGAACGCGCGTTGCGCCTGCCGCGCGCGCGCGATGGCGGCGACACGGTCACCCGCCGCAGTGTCGACTGGGCCGAAACACGGCCCGAATGGGCATTGGCCGGATGCAACGCCTTTATCGCCGCCCCGCGGGATCGGACCCGTGCAAAGGCATTGGGCGGACGGGCGTTCCTGCACGATTACGACTGGACCAGGGATGACGGGTTCCAGGTGCTGGAGTTGATCCTGACGGCACCCGTTGTCGTCGCAAGTTGGATCAGCCTGCAATATTACGGCTCTGTCGTTGCCCCGGACATGTTCGGGGCCGGCAACAAGCTGTTGCACAATGTCACCGGCGGGATCGGTGTTGTCGAAGGCAACGGTGGCAACCTGCGCGTCGGGCTGCCCTGGCAATCGGTGCATGACGGGACGGGGTTCGCGCATGATCCGCTGCGGCTGTCGGTTTGCATCGAGGCACCGGCCGAGGCGATCCTGGATGTTCTTGTCCGCCACCCTGACCTGCGCGCCCTGTTCGACAATGGCTGGCTGCACCTGTTCGTCCTGGACGGCCAGGGGCACATGGCACAGCGCTATGCAGGCGATCTGACCTGGCAGGCGATGGGCGACGGGTCAGTGCCGGCCCACGGTGTCGCCGCCGCCTAGACGGGCGCTACGCATCCACGTGGCCGCCGCGAAACGTACCACCGGGGCAAAAGCGTGTTGCACCGCATTCCCGGCGGGGTGTCGGCGGTTCACGGTCCAGGCCGTGGCCCCGTGGCCCCCATCGGCGGGACAGCCCCAAAACGGCATGGCGGGCAGTGCTCCGCCGTGCAAGTCAGACCGAGACGGCCTGCAACAGGCGCGGCTTCTCGATCTCTTGCCTGGTGCCCTTCAGGATCACCTCGCCCCGGCGCAGCACGGTAAAGCGGTCGGCCAGGCGATAGGCGAATTCGAAATACTGCTCGACCAGGACGATGGCCATGCGCCCCTCGTCGCGCAGATGGCCGATCACCTCGCCGATTTGCTGGATGATGTTGGGCTGGATGCCCTCGGTCGGTTCGTCCAGCAACAACAGCTTGGGCCGGGTGATCAACGCGCGCGCGATGGCCAGTTGCTGCTGCTGACCGCCGGACAGATCCCCGCCCCGCCGGTGCTGCATTTCGCGCAGCACCGGGAACAGCTCGAACATCTCGTCGGGCACGGCGTGATCCGATTTCGGCAGGCAGGAAAACCCGGTTTCAAGGTTCTCGCGCACGCTGAGCAGGGGAAAAATCTCGCGCCCCTGCGGCACCGAGGCCACCCCCTTGCGCGCCAGGACATGCGTAGGCAACACGCCCAGCGCCTCGCCATCCAGCGTGACCGTCCCGCCCGAGCGCGGATGCCGCCCCGAAATCGCCCGGATAAGCGAGGTCTTTCCCACCCCGTTGGTGCCCATCACACAGGTGACCTGGCCGGTTGCGGCCGTCAGGTCGACCCCGTGCAGGATCTGGCTATGGCCATAGTGCAGCGTCAGGTTTTCGATCTTCAGCATTGCTATCGCCCCAGGTAAACGTCGATGACCTGCTGGTTCGCGGTCACCCGCTCCAGGCTGCCTTCGGCCAGAACCGACCCCTCGTGCAGAACCGTCACCCGGCAATCGAGCCGCCGGATGAATTCCATATCGTGTTCGACCACCACCACGGCGCGGGTCTTGGCGGCCTCGACCAGGATGGCGGTCGTATGCTCGCGCTCGGCGGGGGTCATGCCGACGGCGGGTTCATCGACCAACAGCAGCCGGGGTTCCTGCGCCAGCAACATGCCGATTTCCAGCCACTGCTTTTGGCCATGGGACAGCTTGCCCGATTTGCGCCCCAGGTGATCGGCCAGCCCGATTTCGCGGGCCAGGGCGGCGACCCGGTCCAGGTCAGCAGATGACGGGCGCCAGAACAGCACGGCAAACGGGCCGCGGTCCTTTTTCAGGGCCATCAACAGGTTTTCCTGGACGCTCTGATCCTCGAACACGGTGGGTTTCTGGAACTTGCGCCCGATCCCCTCGCGGGCGATCTGCGCCTCGCTCATCGCCAGCAGCGATCGGCCGAATTCGCCCCACAGAACCCGGCCCGTGTCGGGCTTGGTCTTGCCGGTGACGATATCCATGAACGTGGTCTTGCCCGCGCCGTTCGGCCCGATGATCGCGCGCATCTCGGCTGCGCCGATCTCGAACGAGAGGTTGTTGATGGCCTTGAACCCGTCAAAGCTGACCGAAACGCCGGACACTTCCAAAAGTGCACTCATCTTTCCGCCTCGCGTTCACGCAGCGATCCCATGTCGGGGCCCAGGTCCGCGCCGTGGCGATCCGGCGCGCGGCGGTCGGTCCACAGATCGACCAAACCGCCGATGCCCTTGGGCGCGAAAAGGGTCACGGCGACAAAGCTGAGGCCCAGCAGGATCGTCCACCAGTCCACCCAGCGGATCGTGTAAAACCCAAGGTGCACGTCGGGGGCCTGGCCACCGGTGAACCAGCTCGATACCAGGCTGACAAAACCCGCGCCGATCACCGCCCCATAGAGCCGCCCCCGCCCGCCGATCGCCACCCAGGCCGCCAGATAGATCGAGGCGATGGGCGCAATCTCGGCGGGGTTGATGATCCCGGCCTGCGGATAGTACAGCGCCCCCGCGATCCCGGCGATCATCGCCGTCAGGGTGAAAAGCGCCAGCTTGTAGGCCTCGACCGAATAGCCCAGGAACCGCACGCGGGCCTCGTTGTCACGGATGCCCCGGATGACCGAGCCGAACTTGCCCGACACGACCCAGGCCGCCAGCAGATAGCCCAGCGCCAGCGCCAGCGCCGAGGCCCAGAAAAACCAGATCGACACGATGCTTTGCGGAACGTCATCCAGATGGGGCAGGTTTTGCAGCCCCGACAGGCCGTTATTGCCGCGCAGCCCGGAATCGTTCTGAAAAAGATACAGCGACAGCGCCAGCGTCATCGCCTGGGTCAGGATCGACAGATAGACCCCCGTCACCCGCGACCGAAAGGCCAGCCAGCCAAAGACCAGCGCCAACAGCCCGGGCACGGCCACCACCAGGATCAACTGGATCGTCAGGCTGTGGGCAAAGCTCCAGATCACCGGAAAATCCGACCCGCCGACCACGCCGAAAATCTGGCTGCCGATGGCATCCGAAATCTCTTGGGGGGTGGGCGGGATCGGCGCGTTGGCCAGTGAGTCCACCACGATCTGGCGGGTGCGCTCATACATCAGCCACATGCCGATCATGTAGCCGCCCAGGCCGAAGAACGCGAAATGGCCCAGCGACAGGATCCCCGCATAGCCCCAGACCAGGTCCATCGCCACCGCGATCAGCGCCAGGCACAGCGTCTTGCCCAACGTCTTGACGAACGAGGTCGACACAAGGCCCAGGCCGACGCCCTCGGACAAGACGGTGATCGCCAGGGTGAACAGCGCCAGGATCGCCAGAAAGATCAGCACCGACGGGTTGCGGGCGACAAAGCTGTTGCGCATCGCTCAGTCCCCCGCCGCCCGGCCCCGCAGCGCGATGATGCCGCGCGGCCGGAACTGGATGAAGATGATGATGAAGATGATCATGTAGGTCTGCGCCGCCAGCGTGTTCGAGGGGTTCAGGAACTCGATCCCCTTTTGCAGCGACCCGATCATCAGCGCGCCCAGCAGCGTGCCCCAGATATTGCCGACACCGCCCACCACAACGGTCATGAAGCTTTGCACGATATAGTCCGAGCCGAGTTCCGAGGTGACCTTGGCAAAAAGCCCGATCGCCACCCCCGCGATCCCCGCGATCCCCGAGCCCAGCCCGAAGGTCAGCATGTTCACCCGTCCCGGATTGATCCCCATCGCCGCCGCCATGCCGGGGTTCTGGGTCACCGCGCGGGTTTCCAGGCCCAGCCGGGTGCGCTTCATGATGAACAGGAACAGCGCCAGAAAGATCAGCGCCAACACAAAGATCGCGATGCGGATGTATGAGATCGAGACAACGTCGTTCAGCACCCACGCCCCGCCCAGCCAGTCGGGCGAGGTCAGCGGCCGCGCCTGTGTGCCAAAGATGTTCTTGGCCAATTGCTGCAACGCGATCGAGATGCCAAAGGTCGCCAGAAGCGTTTCCAGCGGGCGATTGTAAAGCCAGCGGATCACCAGCCGCTCCATCGCGACGCCGGCGGCAAAGGTGACCGCAAAGGCCAGCGGGATTGCCACGATGATCGACACGGTATGGTTGGGAATGACCTGCTGAACGACATAGCCGGTATAGGCGCCCATCATGATGAATTCGCCATGGGCCATGTTGATCACACCCATGACGCCAAAGGTGATCGCCAGCCCGATCGCCGCCAGAAAGTAGATCGAGCCGAGCGAGAGCGCATCAAGCCCCAGATCCAGCGCCTGGTTCAGCCCCACCTTCATCGAGATATTGGTCAGCGCGGCATTGGCCGCATCGGTCACGGCGGACGAGGGTTCGGCGTAAAGCATTGCAAAGACATGGGCCTCCAGCGCCGCGTCGATCTGATCCTCGGTCAGATAGGGCGGCACCAGCCCCGCGGCCGCCAGGGCGGTATAGGCCACCGTGCGTCGGTCGGGATCGGACAGCTGGGCCACGGGCACACCGCCCACCGCGCCGTTCCGGATATGCGCGGCCAGTGCGTCACGCAGGGCGGCGGGGGATACGCGGGGCGGTGCCAGGTCTGCCTGGACCAGCATGTCATAGGCCGCCTCGCGCGGCAGATCGGCACTGCCCGGGCGCAGCCGCTTGGCGATGTTCAGGCCCTCGGGCGGGGTGCCGGGAAACACCCGCAGGGTGGTGGCCACCAGCGGGTTCAGCACTGCGCGCACGTCCACGCCCAGATCGCCCGACATCGCGTCGATGGCCGCGATCCGCGCCGCCTGATCGGGGTCGTATGAAATCGTCAGCAGCCGTTCCAGCCGCTGCTTGCGGGCCTTCAGACCGGCATCGGGTTCGGGGTCGATCGCAGCGCGCAGCGGGGCCAGCAGATCGGCATTGGCATCGCGCTCCAGCGAGGTCAGCGCATCCGCGCGCCGGGCCGGGTCGGGGTCGAGCAGCTGAAACCGGACCAATGCTGTGCCCAGCAGCGCGCGCACGCCCGAATTGGGCTTGATCTGGCGCAGGTCTGCCTTGCCCGCCTCGCCCACCGGGGCGCCGGTGTCGAAATCCGTCAGCAGGTAGCGGTCGCCATCCTGTGTGGCGCGGAAAAACAGCCCATCGGCCTGACGCTGCCACATATCCTTGGCCTGCCAGGCCTCAAGCACGCCCTGCGCCTGGGGCAGGCCCGATGCCGCCACCGCGTCGATCGCCGGACCGATACTGGTGCGCGAGCTTTTGACGATGACCTCGGCCTGCTCTTGCAGGATCGCCTGCATCGGGCCGATCCCGTCCTGGGCGCGGGCCGCTGCGGCCAAGGAGATGGCGGCCAGAAGAACCAGAAAAAACCGTTTCAGCATGATACCCCGCATGCGCCCTGGTTTGGCGGCGGGACAGGCCCCGCCGCCAGCTTGGTCTTAGTAGTTGGACTTGATCTGCACGCAGGTCTTGGTCTGGGTGTTGTACATCCCGCACTGGAGGTCTTTCCAATCGGATTCCAGCACCGCCGATTCCGGCAGGTAATCGGTCCAGGCGTCGCCCGGCACCTCTGCGGTCTGGCTGATGATGTCGAACTGACCATCGGCCATGATCTCGCCGATCAGCACCGGCTTGGACAAGTGGTGGTTCACGCCCATCACGGCGGTGCCGCCGGTCAGGTTCGGGAACTCCTGGCCCCACATGTTTTCGCGCACCGCGTCGACATCGGTCGTTCCGGCCTCTGTCGCGGCGTTCACCCACATGTTGAAGCCGATGTAATGGGCCTCCATCGGGTCGTTGGTCACGCGCGTGTCGTCGCCGATAAAGGCGTGCCAGGTCTCGATGAATTCCGCGTTCGCCGGGGTGTCGGCGGACATGAAGTAGTTCCACGCGGCCAGGTGGCCGACCAGGTTCGAGGTGTCGAGCCCCGAGAGTTCCTCTTCGCCCACCGAAAAGGCCACGACGGGAATGTCGTCGGCCGACACGCCGGCGGCGGCGAGTTCCTTGTAAAAGCCGATATTGGCGTCACCGTTGATCGTCGAGATCACGCCGACCTTCTTGCCATCCGCGCCGAGGGCCACGACGTCGGCCACGATCTTGGACCAGTCGCTATGCCCGAAGGGGGTGTAGTTTACGAAGATGTCGTCAGCCGCGATCCCCTTTTGCTGCAAATAGCTTTCCAGGATGTTGTTGGTGGTGCGCGGATAGACGTAGTCGGTGCCAAGCAGCGCGAATTTCTCGACCCCCAGTTCGTCCAGGAAGTAATCCACCGCCGGGATCGCCTGCTGGTTCGGCGCGGCGCCGGTGTAGAACACGTTCTTGCTGCTTTCCTCGCCCTCGTATTGCACCGGATAGAACAGCAGGCCGTTCAGTTCCTCGATCACCGGCAGCACCGACTTGCGGCTGACCGAGGTCCAGTTGCCAAAGATCACGTCGACATTGTGCACGGTCAGCAATTCGCGGGCCTTTTCCGCAAAAAGCGGCCAGTCAGAGGCCGGGTCGACCACCACGGCCTCCAGATCGCAGCCCAGCAGGCCACCTTTCTTGTTTTGCTGGTCGATCAGCATCAACATGGTGTCCTTGAGCGTGGTTTCCGAGATCGCCATCGTCCCCGAAAGCGAGTGCAGAACGCCAACCTTGATCGGGCAATCCGCGGCCATGGCGGCGCTGGACATTGCGATTGCGGCGGCGGTGCCGGCCAGTGCTGTCTTGATGGATTTCATGTAGGTCTCCATGGCGGGGACGGCCTTTGTGGTGGGCCCCCTGGGGGGCGGTCTCCGGTCAGGCTCTTCCCGCAACTATCTGGTTGCATCCGCGTGCCGGCCTGGCCAGGCGCATCGCCGTCTGGCCGTCACACACCCGCCGATGTCACGGCAACGTGACGGCTTGGGCAGTTGATCGTTTCTGCGCCGCAGCACTCTTGGCAATCGTTGCGGGGGCTTGCCGGGTGTGGTTGTCGGCAACGCACGATTTGCGGGCGGATCGGGGGAGGCGTGCCCGAAATATGGGCCAAACCTGTGCGGCAATCTGTCCGACTCGGTTGCGGCGGGGGGATCGAGATACCGCCGCAAAGGCTTGGGCCGGTGCCGGCCCCGCGCGTTGGCAGGCGTCAAAAGACACGCGGAAACGTGCTGGGACTTGCCATGCGAAATCTCCCCCTGGCGATCCGGTCAGGGGGCTTTGCACGCTCGGGGGCATGACTTGGCCACGCGAATGGCGCCGCTGCGTAACGCTGACCCGCACCAGCCGAAGATGTCCGACGCGGCACGAATGCCGCCACGCCCAAAGCTGCGCCGCAGCAACGGCAAGAGGCCCATGGCAGAACGCACCAGGCGGTGACATCGCGGGGTGCCACCCCCCCGGCACAAAGAGGACTTGGCCTAGGGTTGCAGGCTCACGGCCATGTTGCACAGCATCTCGAACATGATCGACACCCCCAGATACGCGGTCGCCCCCGAGGCGTCGAAGGGCGGCGACACCTCGACCAGATCCGCGCCGACGATGTTCACGCCACCCAGCATCCGGGCGACCGTTATCGCCTGATAGGAATCCGGTCCGCCGATTTCGGGGGTTCCCGTTCCCGGTGCAAAGGCCGGATCGACGAAGTCGATGTCATAGGACACATATGTCGGGGCGTTGCCGACGATCTCTTTTGCCTCTGTCATCACGTCTTGGGGGCCGCGGGCGTGGAACTCTTCGATCGGGATCACGCGAATGCCGACACTGTCGGCAAAATCGCGGTCTTCGCTATCATACGTGGTCCCCCGAATGCCGATCTGCACGACACGCCTGGGGTCCAGCAACCCCTCTTCGACGGCGCGGCGGAAGGGGGTTCCATGGGTATAGAGCGTGCCGCCGAAATAGCTGTGGAAGAGGTCGGTGTGACTGTCGAAATGGATCATGCCCAGAGGGGTGGACCTGGCCAAAGCGCGCAGGATCGGAAGCGAGTTCAGGTGATCCCCACCCGCCGTCAGCGGAACGATACCGGCGTCGCCCACCCGGTCGAAAAACGCGGTGATCCGCGCCATGCTGTCTTGCAGGTCGGCCGGGTTCGGCGCCACATCGCCCAGGTCCGCGCAATTGACCAACTCGAACGGTCGCACCCCGGTGGCGCCGTTCTGCGCCCGGATCATGGTCGACATGTCGCGCAATTGGCGTGGCCCGTGGCGCGGCCCCGGGCGGTTCGTGGTCCCGCTGTCCCATGGCGAGCCGATCAGCCCGATCTGCACATCCTTTATCCGCGGATTATCGAGATCCACATGCGGCAGCCGCATGAAGGTGGGCACACCCGCATAGCGCGGCAGATCAAAACCGGAAACCGGGCGGAAGAATGCGTCGCTCATCTGATGATCCTTTGTCAGTACATCACGCTGCCGCCGTTCACGCCAAAGCACTGACCGGTGACGAAGCCCGCCCCCGGACCGGCAAGGAAGAGCGCCATCGCGGCGATATCCTCGGGCTGGCCGAAGCGGGCAAGAGGGCTGGCCATGTCGCGCGCAAGCTGTTCAGGGCTCATGTGCGCGGGGCTGGTCATGTCTGTCTCGATCGAACCGGGGGCAATGGCATTCACCAGAATGCCGGGGGCAAGTTCCAGCGCAAGCGTGCGGGTAAGCGCGATGATCGCGCCCTTTGAGGCCGTGTAGGCCGCCATGTCCTGACGCCCCAGGATGCCCAGGTCGCTTGCGATATTGATGATCCGGCCGGCGTCGGTGCGGCGGACGAATTCGCGCGAGGCCAGAAAGGTGCCACGCAGGTTCACCGCGATCACCCGGTCGAATTCGGCGACATCGGTCTGGGCCAGCGGGCTTTCGCGCAGGATACCGGCGTTGTTCACCAGGATGTCGACCGGCCCGAGCGCCGCGTCGACGGCATCGAACAACCCGGCAATCGCCGCCTCGTCCGCGACATCGGCCGTCCGTTCCATCCCGGTGGAAAGCTGGTTGATCTCGGCCAGCGTGCCTGCGGCCGCGGGATCGCCGTTGTGGCAAAAGGCAACCTTTGCCCCGGCCCCCGCCAGCGCCAGCGCAATCGCCCGGCCGATGCCGCGCGAGCCGCCGGTCACGATGGCGACCTTGTCCTGCAGGCTCATGACATCACCTCGCCGCGATCCACGTTGATCGCCTGCCCCGTGATATTGGCCCCGCCGGACGACGCCAGGAACATATAGGGCGCGGCCATGTCCGCGGGATCCATCAGACCGTCGATCGCCTGTGCCGACATGATTTCCTTTTGCACCTCGTCCTCGCTGCGCCCGCTGGCCTGGGCCAGTTCGCGCAGTGAATTCATCGCGGGACCGGTCTTGACCCAGCCCGGGCAGATCGCGTTCACCCGGATACCGCGCGGCCCCAACTCCTGCGCCCAGGTGCGCATCAGCCCCAGATTGGCATGCTTGCTGGCGACATAGGCCGAAAAGCCGGGAACGGCGGTGCGTGCCCAGATCGAGGCGGTGAGGATGATCCGCCCGCCATCGGGGATGCGCGGGATCAACGTGTCGGTCACATTCTGGGTGCCGGTGACATTGATCGCGATGATCCGTTCGAAAATGGCGTTGCCGTCGGGGTTTTCACCGCTCAGCGGGGTCGGTCGCTCCAGCCCGGCATTGTTGATCAGCACGTCCACCCTCTGGATATCGCGCAGTCGGTCCGTGACCATCCCGGCGTCGGCGATATCACACTGGATCGCGCGCACCGTGCCGGGCATCTGCCGCGCCGCCGCGTGGATCGCATCGGTGTCGGACAGGATCGTAAGGTCCGCGCCGGCCCTGGCAAAGCCCATCGCCACGCCAAAACCGATGCCGCTGCTGGCGCCCGTGATCAGCACCGATTTTCCCGTGAAATCGAAGGAAACGCTCATTCCAGGCCACGCCCTTCTTCGCGCATCAGGTGCATCAGATGTCCTTCAAGGTCGGAATATCCGTCCAGTTTGATCACAACTTCCTTGTCGTCGATCCGCTTTCCAGCCTTGAACGCAGGCCTGATCTCTTCCTTGACGCGTCCGGGATGGCTGGAGAGAAACACGATCTTGTCCGCAAGGAAGATCGCCTCTTCGAGGTCATGGGTCACGATCACCATGGTGGTGTTGGTCTGCTCGGCGACGTTGACCATCAGTTCCTGCATCAACCACCGGGTCTCGGCGTCAAGCGCGCCGAAGGGTTCGTCCATCAGCAGCACCTCAGGGTCATTGGCCAGCGTGCGCGCGATCGCCACCCGTTGACGCATGCCCCCCGATAACTGCGAGGGATAGACATCGGCGAATTTTTCCAGCCCCACCAGCTTGATGAAATGTTCGGCCTGGGCACGCCGTTTGGCTGCGGGCACGCCGTTGATCTTCATCCCGAATTCGACGTTCTTGCGCACCGAGAGCCAGTCGAAAGAGGTATAGGCCTGAAAGACCATGCCGCGATCGCGCGCGGGCCCGTCGACGGTGCGGCCACCGATCACGATTTCACCGGCGGACGGGGTCTCCAGCCCCGCCATCATCCGCAGGATGGTGGATTTGCCGCATCCCGAGGGGCCAAGCAGCACCACGATAGAGTTCTGCTCGACATTGAAGGTGATCCCCTCGACCGCCGTCACGCTGCGCCCTTTGCCAAGGTCGAACCGCTTGGACACATTGCGGATTTCAAGCGCGCTGCCGTTGGCCATTGTCACACCTTCCTCAGGTAGGGGAATGCCCAGCGATGCAGCGCCGCGAACAACAGATCAAAGAGCAGCCCGAGCACACCGATCACGATGATGCCAGAGAGGATCTCGTCGGTTTTCAGGAACCGCCGCGCCCGCATCATCATCGCCCCGATCCCGGTCGAGGACGCGACGATTTCGGCGATCACCAGGTAGGTCCACGCCATCGCCAGCATCTGACGCATGGCGACCACGATATTGGGCAACACCGCCGGAAAGATGACTTTCATCACCACCGTGCCGCGATTGGCGCCCAGGGTCAGCGCGGTCTCTACCAGTTCCTCGCGCACATGCTTGGTGTGGTCCATCACAAGCGTGATCAAGAAAAAGATCACCCCGATGAACAAAAGCGCCAATTTCGGTGCCTCGCCCGTGCCGAACCACATCAGCAGGATCGGGATAAAGGAGGGCGCCGGCAGATAGCGCCAGGCCGACACGAACGGGGCAAAGATCGCCTCGATCGCGGGAAAGCTGCCCATCATCACCCCCAGCGGCACCGCCACAGCGCAGGCCATGGCGAAAGCCCCGAGTACCCGGCTGATCGAGATCAGCACATCCGAAGCGAACCCGCGCCCATAGAAAAGATCGAAGGTCGTCGCGAACACCTGCTGCGGGGCCGGCACCAGCAGTTCATTGACCAGCCCTGCGGCGGCGGCAAAGACCCAGACGCCAAAAAAAACGATCCAGATGCCGAGGGCGGACAAAAGCCGTTGCCGGCGTCCGACCGGTTTGCGGAGGCCGAAAAACTGCTTGGAGGGGCGATGGATGGACAAGGCGGCGCTCCGTGCCAGAAGTGGGGATGAGAAGGGGCGCGCAGGATGGCGCACGCCCCCGCCCTGGACCGGCCTAGTTCGCCGTCAGCGCCTGGCGATAGCCAGAGGCCACGAGATCGCCCATCAGGCTGCAATCAATGCCATCGGCGGCGTTGATCGTCTTGTCCATCAGGCCGAGCTTGATCCACCACGCGTTGGTAAGCGCGATCGACTCGGCCATCGAGCCATTCGCCATACCAAAGGGCCCCTCGCCCTCAAGCACACCGCACAGCCGCGCGCTTTCATCGAAGTCGAGCATGTAGATCCCACCCTCGAAGCTTTTGCCGTTGGTGCCGATCACATAGCCGATGTCTTCTTCGGGCCATTGCAGAAAGGCGGCCATCGCCTTGTTGGTTTCCTCGACATTGGCGTTCCAATAGCCAAGGCCGTCCCAGCGCGCCTTCAGCACTGCAAGCGCGGCATCGCGGTCCTCGGCGATGAAGTTCTTGTTCATGTAGAGCGCATCCATGAAGATACCGGTCTTCAGCACTTCGGGGTCCGAGGTGTTGACCACGCTGCGCGCGCCCGGAGCGGCCTCCAGCACCTTGGAAATCCAGGGCTCATACATATAGGCGGCCGACAGGTCGCCCGACAGCATCGGCCCGACGGCCTCGTCGGCGTTCAGGTTCACCCAGTTGACCTGATCGGGGGTGATCCCGACCGAATCCAGCCAGATGCCCATCAGCAGGTGACCGATATATGCCTGCGGTGCGGCGACCTTCTTTCCCGGCAGATCGGCGATTTCGGTATCGGGGGCCAGGATCACGTGATCGACGCCATAGGACGGGTTCAGAAAGGCCACGTTCACCACGTCGGTGCCCCGGTCAACGACCAGCGGCGTATAGTCGGCGGTGCAGCCATAGACATCGATCTGCCCAGCGGCGAGGGCGGAATGGCCACCCAGCGGATCCTCGAAAACGGTGATGTTCAGATCGTAGTCGGGGATCAGGTTGTTCTCTTTCGCGACCTCGAGCATCGCGTAGCCGGGCCACGATACGCAGATACCGACATTGATGGTCTCGGCCGAGACAGCGCTGACGCCGGTCCCGATCATGATCGCCGCTGCGGCGGCAAGTTTGGCACTTGGGCGCATGGTGGTTCTACCTCGTTGATTGACCTGGTTGGATAGCCGTCACCAAAAAAACGTACGCGATAAAATTTTTTATTCAATAAAATTTTTTGCTGCGCTAAGATAAGGACGTTCGGCAACACGTTCCGGGCGAGGTTCTGAGGGGAATATGGTGTCCAGCCTTCGTGCGCGTCAGAAAGAAGACCGGCGAATCCGTATCGTCGCGTCGGCAAAAACACTCTTTGAAAAGAAGGGGTACGACAAAACGACAATCGAGAATATTGCAGAGGCCGCAGGGGTGTCCGGGGTCACGGTCCACAACTATTACGGCACCAAGGCGGGTGTTCTGCTCGCCCTCGTGATCGAGAGCGACCAAAAGCTGATCGCGCGGCTGCAAGAATCACTCCCCACCAATGCGGATGACCTGGTCGCGCTCACGCTGGCCTTTGCGCACACCATTCTCGACCATGCGATCACCAACCTCGACAAGGTGATCTGGCGCCAGGTGATCGCTGCCGTGACCACCAGCACGGGCACCCAACTCAGCAAAGCCTATTTCAAACTCGACCAGCAGCTGGCCTATGTGCTGGTGCAACGCATCGAGGCGTTGCAGATGGCCGGCAAGTTGCCCGCAACGATTGATCCCGTCCACCTGGGCAAGGCGCTGTTTCATTTGCAAAACGCGCGATTCATCCAGTTCATCTCGTCCGACGATTGCAGCCAGGCAGAGATCGAAACCCGCCTGCGCAATGACCTGACCGCCCTTTTCGCGGTTCCGGCCGTCTGATCGGGGGCGCGCGACCCTTCACTTCATATCCAGGAGCAGCCGATGTTTCTCAATCCGATTACCTGGCCCAAGGGCAAGCAGAGCGCCGCCAGTATCACCTTCGATATTGATGCGGATTCTCTGATCCGCGCGGCAAGGCCCGAGGATGCAGAGCTTCGGTTGCAGGCCATTTCGATGGGACGTTATGGCCCGACCGTGGCGGTCCCGCGTATTTTGCAGACCTATCGGCGCCTGGGCCTGACGCAGACCTTTTTCATGCCCGCCTGGGTGATGGAACAGTATCCCGCCACCGTAGAGGCGATCCTGAAAGACGGCCACGAGATTGGCCACCACTCCTGGTGCCACGAAGATCCGATGGAACATTCCGACGCCCACGAGGCGGACCTGTTCGAGCGGGCGCTGGAGGTGCATGTGCACATGACCGGCCGCGCGCCGCGCGGGTATCGCGCCCCGGTCTACAGCCTGACACCAAAGATGGTTGATCGCCTGATCGCGCACGGATTTCTGTATGACAGCTCGATGATGGCCGACGATCTGCCCTACCTCGTCGAATCCGCCGCTGGCAGCCTGATTGAAATGCCGCCGCACTGGGGCACCGACGATTGGCCGCCCTTCGCCCATTTTGCCGAGATCGACTACCTGATGCCGGTCCGGGCACCATCGGACGGGGTGCGCGCCTTTGCCGAGGAATTCGACGCAATGCACGAGGCGGGCGGATTCTGGATGCCGGTTCTGCACCCGTTTCTGACCGGACGCCCGGCGCGGTGGCGCGAGATGGAAAAGCTCATCGAGCGCGCGCTTTCGACCGGACAGGTCTGGTTTGCACCGATGGAGGAGATCGCGACGCACGCGGCCGCGATGCGGGATCACCTGCGCTGCGAAAAGATCAACTGAGCACGGGACGCCCGGCCCCGGCGCGTCCTCATTCGATACGCAGACTTGCGATGCGCGCCAGCACCTGGGTTCCGGTGTCGTCACTGTCCGAGGATACCGCGATACCGACCAGGCTGGCGGGGTCCGTGTCGAACGCCCGACGATGGTCGCGCCACAGGTCGACGCGCTCTATCGCCGAACCGGTGCCAGCGGGGCGCTGGATCACGCTGCGTCCCCGCGCGCCCAGATACGGGCTGGGCAGCACGTCACCGCGCGCGTGATCCCCGCCCCACACATACATCAGAACCCGCGCCGCCGGGCTGGTCAAAAGGGCACGTATGTCCTTGCCCTGCGCCTCCTGCGCCATCGCCTCTGGCAGGAACAGGAAATACAGCGACAGGTTGCGATCGTCCCCGCCCTTTCGGGTCAGGTCCGTCGCCGGCACCGAGCGTTCGACCGTCCACGCCCAGGAGGCATGCCGCCCCGACCACATCCGTGACGGCAGGACCGACCACAAGAGCGACACCGTCCCGTTCGAGCGCACATCCAGGCTCTGCCCGTTCAAGCCATATGCGTTGCTGGAGAAAAGCGAAAACTTCTGCTCGGTCCACCCCTTGCCGAACGACACCTGTTGCGCCGCCACGCTGCCCGCGCAAAGCGCAAGCCCCCCTGCGATAGCCAAAATCGTTTTACGCATTTTGCAACCTCCGCCGCGTACATCTAGCGCACGCGACGCACACGTCATGCCGCGCCGCTGGGGCATTGCGTCATCTGACCCTCACACGATTGGCCTGATCGTGCCGGGGGGCCTTTCTAGCCCCTCAAAACCGCCAGGAATTCTGTGTGCAGCGCCGTGTTGGCCGCCGTCACCACCCGCCCGTCCGACCCAAGCGTCAGGGCCGCACCCTCCCAGTCGGTGATCACGCCACCTGCCGCCTCGACCAGCGCCACGAGGGGCAGATAGTCGTAAGGTTCCAGCCCGCAATCAACCACCACGTCGATCAGGCCCGCCGCCACCATCGCATGGGGATAGCAGTCATAGGCCATGCGGCGGGTATGCCCGACCCCGCAGAGCCGTGCGAAGAGATCGGGATTGGTCGCCTGGAGCCGCTCGGCCTCGTTGATATAGACCATGGCCTCGGCCAGATGCCGGGTCTGGCGGCAACGGATCGGATCGCCGTTCAGCGTCGCACCGCCCCCGCGCCGTCCGATGAACGTCTCGCCCAAGGCCGGCATCCGCACCAGCCCCAGTTCGGGGACGCCCTGATCGAGGAACCCGATCAGCATCCCGAACAGCGGATGGCCAGTGATGAACGACCGCGTCCCGTCGATCGGATCAATGATCCATGTCGGGCCATCCAACCGTCCCTCGACGCCATATTCCTCGCCAAAGATCGCGTGACCGGGGAAGGTCGCCGCGATCTGCTCGCGGATCAGCGCCTCTGTCGCGCGGTCGGCGATGGTTACGGGACTGTCGTCGGCCTTGGCGACGATTTCCAGCGGGGCGCGGAAATGGCGCATCGCGACGGCACTGGCGGCCATCGCAATGCGTTCGGCCTGGTGCGTCAGCGCATCCATCATCACGCCGCCCCGCGCGCGATGCGGATCTCTGTGCCCCAGGCGCGGGCCGCGTGGCGGATATCCTCTGGCGGCTCGGCCTCGCAGACCAGGAAATCGACCTGCGCGGGATCCCCGATCACGATCGGCGCCTCGCGGCCGAACTTGCTGGAATCGGCGGCCACGATCCGCTGGGCGGCATGGGCCATCACCAGCCGCGAGAACCGCGCCTCTTCCAGATCGAAGAGGGTAAAGCCTTCGGGCGCGGTAATTCCGGCCGAGGACAGGATCGCGTATTCCGTGTTGAAGTTCGACGCGAAATCCATCGCATCGCTGCCAAAGGCGCCGCCATCGTGGCTGCGCAATGCGCCGCCGGCCATGAATACCCGGTTCTCGTTGCGCATCGCCAGCCGGTAGGCGACATAGACCGAGTTCGTCACCACCAAGAGCCGTTGGTGATTGCGCAGCGCGTCGGCGATATGTGCCGTGGTGCTGCCGATATCCAGAAAGAGCGAGGCGTCGTTGGGGATCATCGCCGCGACATGTCGGGCGATCATCCGCTTGGCCGCCGTATTCTCTTCGAACCGCTGGCGAAAATTGCCCTCTACCTCGGGGTCGGCCTCTGCCCGGACAAGTTGCGCGCCACCGTGGGTTTTTTCCACCATGCCGCCATCGACCAACGCATGCAGATTGCGCCGCACGGTCTCGTTGGTGACATCCAGCGCCTCGGCCAGCGCCGTGATCCGCATGGCGCCCCCCGCCTGACGCAGGGCATCCAGAATCTCTCTTTGCCGATAGCTCGATCGCGCTTCCATGGCGCCTCTCCGTTACGTGTCGCACCGTTTTTCAGGGGCATTTTGCCTATTTTCGCACCCAAACCAACGAAAGACCACATTATTCATTCAATTAACCACACGCTTTTGGCGTTTTTTGTTGCTTTTTGTGACTTCTTGCCGAAGCGTCAAGGTATCCGCGCCCCAAGAAAAACCAACCAAAGCGTCGGATCCACGACCAATAAGGAGGGTTCTGAATGAAAACCACTCGCATCCTGACCGCCGGGGTTCTGACCGCTTTGTCGGTAACCGGCGCCTTGGCCGAGGTCGAGTCTCTCGACCCGATCCGGCTGACCACCCATGACTGGACTGGCCAGATCATCACGACGACGATCATGGGCGATGTCCTCAAAAGCGCAGGCTACAACGTCGAATATGTGCAGGCCGACTATCTGGCACAATTCGCGGGCCTCAAGACGGGCGATCTCGATGTCGCCATGGAAATCTGGGAAACCACCGGCCGCGAGGCGATGGACGAAGCCATCGCCACCGGCAAGGTCGTCAACATGGGCGAATCCGGCATGATCGCCCGCGAAGAGTGGTGGTATCCCGCCTATATGGAAGAGGTCTGCCCCGGCCTGCCCGACTGGCAGGCCCTCAATGAGTGCGCGGCCGAATTCGCCACGCCCGAAACCGCCCCGCTCGGCCGCTATCTGGGTGGTCCCGTGACTTGGGGTGGGTTCGACGAAGAGCGGATCGAAGCGCTGGGCCTGGATTTCGAAGTGGTCCATGCCGGAACCGACGCGGCGCTCTTTGCCGAACTGGAATCCGCCTATCAGCGCAAGGCCCCCATCATCTTGTGGCTCTACGAGCCGCACTGGGCCCCCGCGAAATTCGAGGGCAAGTTCATCGAGTTCCCGCCCTACTCGGCCGAATGCTACAACGACCCGTCCGTTGGGCTGAACCCGGATGCTGCCTATGATTGCGGCAAACCCATGGGCCCGATCTGGAAGGTCGCCTGGGCCGGGGTCGAGGACAAGTGGCCGGGTGCGGCCAAGGCCATCAAGGCCTTCAGCATATCGAATGACGATATGGGCGCCATGGTCGCCAAGGTCGATCTCGACGGTCAGTCGGTCGATGACGTGGTCGCGGAATGGATGGCCGCGCACGAGGACACCTGGAAATCCTGGATCCAGTGATCAAGACCGGCAAGGCGTCGCCCCCCCGGCGCCTTGCCCCTGCTGCCCCGCCAACACCGAGGGAAACATGAACCGACCTGTCATTCTCGAAGGGCTCGGCATCTGGAAGCTTTACGGGGCCCACCCCGAAACATTCCTGAAACGCCACAACTATCAGCCCACGGACGAATGCCTCGCCGCCGGACACATGATCGGGGCGGTCAGGGCCGCAAACGTCAAGATCCATCAGGGCGAGATTTTCGTGATCATGGGGCTGTCGGGATCGGGCAAGTCAACGCTGGTGCGCTGTCTGTCGCGTCTGGTCGAGCCCACCGCGGGCAAGGTGTTCTTCGAAGGGCGCGATCTGCTGGAAATGTCCGACGCCGACCTGATCGATGCCCGCCGCAAGAAGATGGGCATGGTGTTCCAGCACTTTGCCCTGCTGCCCCATCTGACCGCTTTGCAGAACGCCGCCTTCCCGCTGGAGGTGCAGGGGGTTTCCCGCAAGATCCGCGAGGATCGCGCCCGCGAGATGATCGACCTGGTCGGTCTCAAGGGCCGAGAGGCCTATTATCCGCGCCAGTTGTCAGGGGGCCAGCAGCAACGTGTCGGCATCGCCCGATCCCTGGTGGCCGAACCGGACCTGTGGTTCCTGGACGAACCGTTTTCGGCCCTCGACCCGCTGATCCGGCGTGAAATGCAGGACGAGTTCCTGCGCCTGCAAGCCTTGCTGCACAAGACCATCGTGTTCATCACCCATGATTTCGACGAGGCGATCCGCCTGGCCGATCGGATCGCGGTGATGAAGGATGGCAAGATCGAACAGACCGCCACGCCCGAAGAATTGGTGCTGAACCCGGCCACCCGATATGTCGAGGAATTCACCCGCCACATCCCCCGCGCCAAGGTGATGAAACTGCGCTCGGTCATGTCGACCGGCGTGCCCGAAGGGCCCTATTCGGGCGCACTTGCGGGGGATTTGACGGTGGCCGCGACCGCGTCGCAGATCGGCGCCGCGCCACATCCGTTCAAGGTACTGGACGAGGACGGCCGCCCCATGGGCACCATCGACGCGCGCGCCGCCATCGACGTGATGATCGGTCATCCCGGCGCATGACGGACCGGGCACCCCCCAAGGCCCGGTCGCTCAGGAAAGCTTCGCACGGGCTGTCCGGGCTGCTGGCGCCCCGCCGGCTGTTCTGGCTGGCCCTGTTCTGCGTGACCTGGGCGCTCTCGCACTGGTCCTTTGCACTGTACAAGACGCTCGATGCGCGCTGGATCATCCGCTTTCCCAAACAATACGAACTGACGCTGGACACCTGGATATCGGACGCGATGGCCTGGCTGGTCGATGACCTGAGCTTTGGCCTGTTCACCTTTCGCGACGTGACGCGGTTCCTATCGTCGCTGATCGAGGTGCCTTATGATTTCGTGCGCTCTGCCCTGATCGACGGGTTCGCCATCGGCCAGGGCCAACAGGCGGTAGAGGTCGCCCCGCCGCTGAGCTGGATCGCCATCATCGCGATCCTCGTGGGCCTTGCGCTTTACGCTCGGGACCGGGGCCTGGCGCTGCTGGTCGGGCTTTGCTTTGCCTATCTGGCGATCTTTGGCCAGTGGGACAGCGCGATGGTCACGCTTGCCTCGGTGTTGATCTCGGTGCCCATCGGGGTCGCGGGCGGGCTGATGCTGGGCATCCTCGCCTATCGGTCGTCCGCCTTTGGGATGGTCATGCGACCGTTTCTGGACCTGATGCAGACAGTGCCGGTTTTCGCCTATCTGGTGCCGATCCTGGTCTTGTTCGGGTTCGGCCCTGTCTCGGCCCTGATCGCGACGGTGGTCTATGCGATGCCGCCGATGGTGCGGATCACCACAGTTGCACTTCAAGGTGTGCCCGAAGAGGTGATCGAGGCCGGCCGAATGGTCGGCTGCAAACCGCGACAGATGATGTGGAAAGTACTTGTGCCGACGGCGATGCCTTCGCTGATGGTGGGCGTGAACCAGGTCATCATGCTGAGCCTCAACATGGTCATCATTGCCTCGATGATCGGCGCGGGGGGGGCTGGGCTATGACGTTCTGACGGCATTGCGCCGGTTGGACATCGGGGGCGGTGTCGAGGCGGGCCTGGCCATCGTTGCCATGGCCATCGCGCTGGACCGCCTGAGCCAGGCCTTTTCGCAGCGCGGCCCGCGTAGTCAACCCGATCCGGCACTGCCGTTTCATCGCCGCCACCCGCTCTTTTCAGCGGTCTTGGCCATCGCCGTCGCCACCACCCTGGCAGGCCTGATCCTGCCGGCCCTTCGCGACTATCCCAAGGCGCTAACCATCACGACCAGCCCGGTCTGGACGGCGGCGATGCAGTGGATCAACGTCACCTTTTTCGACTCGATCGAGGCCGTGAAGACCTTTTTGCTGCAAGCGTTCCTGCTGCCGGTAAAGCGGTTCTTCGGCGGCATCCCATGGGCATGGGGGATCATTGCGGTGGGCCTGATGTCGGGGCGCATCGGCGGTTGGCGGCTGGGGGTGATGTGCGCGGCGATGACCGCCTTTATCGCGGCATCGGGGCTTTGGGCGGCCGCGATGACGACGGTCTACCTGATCCTGGTGTCGGTGATCATCGCCAGCCTGATCGGCATTCCGCTGGGGATCTGGGCGGGGCAAAGCAACCGGGCCAATTCCGTGATCGGCGGCCTGATCGACACGCTTCAGACGCTTCCCAGCTTTGTCTACCTGATCCCGGTGGTCATGCTGTTCCGGGTCGGCGATTTTTCGGCGATGATCGCCATTGTCGCCTATGCGCTGGCCCCGGCGGTGCGTTACGCCGCCCTCGGCATCCGATCGATCGACCCCGAACTGATCGAGGCGGGCAAGGTGTCGGGCTGCACCAAACGCCAGATCCTGTGGCGGATCAAGCTGCCGCTGGCCGCGCCCTCGCTGCTGTTGGGGCTGAACCAGACGATCATGCTGGCGATCTCGATGCTGGTCATCACCGCCCTCGTCGGCACCCGCGACCTGGGACAAGAGGTCTATATCGCGCTGACCAAGGCCAGCACCGGCCAGGGCATCGTCGCGGGGCTGGCCGTCGCGTTCATCGCGATCATCGCCGACCGGATCGTGACAGCACTGGCCCGCTCTTCGCAAGAAAGACTGGGGATGGCATGAGCATTTCAAAAGATATCCTTACCCGCGTCCACGCGCTGCCCTGCTTTACGGCCCCGTCTGAGATTGCGCCGTTGGGCGGGGGGATCACCAATATCAACCTGACCGTGACCGATGGCGGGCGCCGCTTTGTCGTGCGGCTGGGCCATGACATCCCCGAGCATATGGTGATGCGTTGGAACGAAACGTCGATCAGCCGCGCCGCCGAGGCCGCCGGCGTCTCGCCCGCGGTCCGACATGTCGAGCCGGGCGCGATGGTGCTGGATTTCGTCGACGCCGTACCGCTGAGCGCGTCCGACCTGCACGACGCAGCAACGCTGGTGGCCGCAACCCGGCTGGTGTCGGCCGTGCACCGGGACGTGACGCGGCGGGTACGCGGGCCGGTCCTGACGTTCTGGGTGTTCCATGTGCTGCGGGATTACGCGGCGTTTCTTTCGGAACGGGGCGCGCCCCACGCGGCACATTTGCCAGCCCTGATGGACGACGCCGCAGAGCTGGAACGCGCCGTCGGAAAGGTCACGCTTGTCCTGGGCCATAACGACCTGCTACCCGCCAATATCCTGAAAGGCGATGACCGGCTGTGGCTGATAGATTGGGAATATGGCGGCTTCAATTCGCCGCTCTTCGACCTGGGCGGGCTAGCCACCAATTGCGACCTGCCCCCCGAGGCCGAACGCCTGATGCTGACCACCTATTTCGGGACAGAGCCCGACGATGCCCTGATGGCCAGCTATGGCGCCATGAAATGCGCCTCGCTGTTGCGCGAAACGATGTGGAGCATGGTGTCGGAACTGACATCGGAACTCGAGTTTGATTACGCCGCCTACACGGCAGAAAACCTGGACCGCTACAGGCGCGCCACTGACGCCTATTTCCCGAAAAGAGGACGAACATGAGCAATTTTCCGGCAACCGCACAGGCGGTTATCGTGGGTGGTGGCATCGTGGGCTGCTCGACGGCCTACCACCTGGCCAAACTTGGCTGGGACGTGGTGCTGCTGGAACGCAAGAAGCTGACCTCGGGGACGACATTTCATGCGGCGGGACTGGTCGGCCAGTTGCGGTCCAACGCGAACATCACCCAGTTGCTTGGGTATTCGGTCGAGCTTTACGACACGCTGGAAAAGGAAACCGGCCAGGCCACCGGCTGGAAGATGAATGGCGGTCTGCGGCTTGCCTGTAACCAGGAACGCTGGACCGAGGTCAAGCGACAGGCCACGACGGCGCGGTCCTTCGGGCTCGACATGCAGCTTCTGACCCCGAAAGAGGCGCAGCAGCTGTGGCCGCTGATGCAGGTGGACGATGTGGTCGGCGCGGCCTTTTTGCCGACGGATGGCCAGGCCAACCCCTCTGACATCACCCTGTCGCTGGCCAA
Source organism: Paracoccaceae bacterium (assembly GCA_016938875.1). Lineage (GTDB taxonomy): Bacteria > Pseudomonadota > Alphaproteobacteria > Rhodobacterales > Rhodobacteraceae > Rhodovulum. The sequence continues at coordinate 62,770 of JAFGTV010000030.1, read as the reverse complement.
GGGCGCGCGGATGGCCGGAGCCCGGATATTCGAGGACACCAAGGTGCTGTCCGTCGAGGTCGAAAAGGGCATCATCAAGGGCGTCCGGACCGAAAAGGGCCGGATCGAGACGCCGATCGTGATCGCGTGCTGTGGCCAATGGACCCGCGACTTCGCCAAGACCGTGGGGGTCAACGTCCCGCTCGTGGCGATGGAACACCAGTACATGGTGACCGAGCCCATCGCGGGGGTGACCCGGAATTTGCCCACCCTGCGCGATCCTGATCGGCTGACCTACTACAAGGAGGAGGTCGGCGGACTGGTAATGGGTGGCTACGAACCCAACCCCAAACCCTGGGCGGTGAACGGCATTCCCAAAGGGTTTCACTACACCCTGTTGGGCAGCGATTTCGACCATTTCGAACAGTTGATGGAACTGTCGCTGGGCCGTGTTCCCGCGCTGGAAAGCGCGGGCATCAAGACGCTGACCAACGGCCCCGAAAGTTTTACCCCCGATGGCAATTTCATCATCGGCGAGGCCCCGGAGTTGCGGAATTTCTATGTCGGGGCGGGGTTCAACGCCTTTGGCATCGCGGCGGGTGGTGGCGCGGGCATGGCGCTGGCCGAATGGGTGGCCAAGGGCGAGCCGCCCTTCGATCTGTGGCCCGTCGATATCCGCCGCTTTGGCCGGCCGCATTTCGACACCGACTGGGTTCGGACCCGGACCGTCGAGGCCTATGGCAAGCACTACACGATGGCCTGGCCGTCCGAGGAACACGACAGCGGCCGCCCCTGCCGCAAGTCGCCGCTTTACGACACCCTCAAGGCCGATGGCGCGGTGTTCGGGGAAAAGCTGGGCTGGGAACGGCCCAACTGGTACGCCGATCTGGCCGCAGGCGAGGCGCCGCGCGATATCTACACCTTCAACCGCCCCAACTGGCACGCCCCCGTGGGCCGCGAGCACACGGCATGCCGCGAGGCCGCCGTGCTGTTCGACCAGACCTCGTTCGCCAAGTTCGTGCTCAAGGGCCCCGATGCCGAGGCGGCGCTCGGATGGATCGCCGCCAATGACGTGGCCAAACCCGTGGGGTCGCTGACCTATACCCAGATGCTGAACGACCACGCCGGGATCGAATGCGACCTGACCTGCGTGCGCATGGCCGAGGATGAATATTACATCGTCACCGGCACCGGCTTTGCCACCCATGATTTCGACTGGATTTCGCGCAACATCCCCGCGGGCATGAACGCGCAGCTTGTCGATGTGACCTCGGGGGTCGCGGTGCTGTCACTGATGGGGCCGAATGCGCGCAACATCCTGCAACAGGCCACGCGCGACGATGTCTCGAACGCGGCCTTCCGGTTTGGCACCGCGCAAACCATCGGCATCGCCGGTTGCCCGGTCAATGCGCTGCGCGTCACCTATGTCGGCGAGTTGGGATGGGAATTGCACCTGCCGGTGGAATACGCGACCACCGTCTATGCGGCCCTGCACGCGGCGGGCGCGGAATTCGGGCTGCGCAACGCGGGATACCGGGCGATCGAAACCCTGCGCCTGGAAAAGGGCTATCGCGCCTGGGGGTCCGACATCGGGCCGGACCACACCCCGGACGAGGCCGGGTTGGGCCGGGCCGTCAAGCTGCGGCAAAATATCGACTTCAAGGGCCGTGCGGCCGTCGAGGCGCAACGCACCACGGGGGTGAAAAAGATGCTCGCCACCTTCGTCGCGGACCCCGCGGTGATCCTGTCCGGGCGCGAGACCATCTTTCGCAATGGCGAACGGGTCGGATATCTCAGTTCCGGCGGCTTCGGTCACACGCTCGGCAAATCAATCGGCATGGGCTATGTGCGCCACCCCGACGGGGTGGATGCCGCGTTCGTCGAAAGCGGCGCCTACGAGTTGGAGGTCGCCACCGACCGGGTGCCCTGCAACGTGACGCTTGCGCCGCTTTACGACCCGCGGATGGAGCGTGTGAAAAGCTAGGCACGGGGTCTTGCCCCCCGCCCACGGGGGCGACCCGACCTACAGGCCGGAGATTTCCGCATTCAACGCCCGCTCGGTCACGATCGATGGCGCGGTGATGTCACCCGGATTGGGGCCGATCACCCTGGGCAAGGCGCTGGCCGCACGCGGCGGCCTGCGCCAAGGCGACAGTGTCGAGGCAGGTGGCCAAAGCGCCCTGATCCACTGTAAGACCTTGAAATCGCGGCACCCCGGCGCAAAACCGGCGGTGCTTTCCCCAAGTCCGCCAAGGCATTGCCGCCCATTCGTCGATGAACGCGCCAGGGCTCCGGACAGGGCATGAAAAAACGCCGCGCCATTGAGCGGCCCTGAAGACAAAGGATCCTGTTGGAACCGGGCGCCAGGTACCTTCCGGACTCGGCCGGGCGGCGCAAGAGCAGGAGATCCCCGACCCGATCTTCGTGCCCTTGGCGACCGATCGCGGCCGTTTCGATACCACGCTGCGCCGCACGCAGGCCTATCAGGTGGGGCCGAAGGGCAAAGAGATCCGGGGGGGGCAGACCACCTTGATGCGCTGGCGCTGCTATCGAATACGGAGGTGGCCTGCGGGCGCCCCCTCGAAGGCGCCGGTCGCCACGGAATTGCCCGCACGACGCATCGCAAGCGGGTGTCCGGTGAGGACACGCCTTTCAGCGCATGACAGGGACCACATGCCATTCGCCGCATCCCGAGGTCGTGCACGGAGCGGCGAAATTATGCAAACCGACAGGGCCTATCCACCAACCTCGATCATCACCTCGTTCCGGCGCAGGAACGGCGGTGTGAACGGATCGTTGTAATAGGCGTATTCCACCGGTCCGACCGGCGTCAGGCCGCGTTCCTCGACCCACGCCATCAGGCGCTTGGTGGCGGCCTTGAAATTCGCATCGCTCCACCGTCCGGAAAACCGCAACGCCGCCATGCGGCGCGGCGGGATCTCGGCCAACTGAACATCGCGGGCCGGTGCCGGGAGGTCATCCAAGGCCAGGCCCGCCGGCATGATGAACGACACCGTCCATCCGTCTCTGGCAGGCTCTTGGGTGACTGGCGCGGTCATGGCGATCTTGGCGTCCGGGGCGACCTGGGTGACGGGGGCGGTCATCGCGATCTTTTCGCCGCCCCGCTCCTTGGCGAAGATGTAACCGGCCAACGGTCCAAAGGCGGCGCGCACAGCCGTATCGCGCGCGCCGGTTCGGTGGACACTGGCGACCACCAGGGCGGGGTAACGGCGCAGCTCGAATGCGCCATCGGACAGGTCCAGCGTGTAGTCGGGCGTTTCGACGGACCGGGTCACCCAAAGCGTGCCGGCCACCGCGGTGACGACGGCGATACCGGCAAGGCCCCACACTATTTTTCCCAACATTTCCGCTCCTTGCTTGCGGCCCCGGACAGGCAGCCGATCATCATGGGCAAAACCAGGGGACCGTTGCGCGGTATCACCGAAATAACAAAGGGGCTGGGCAAAGGCCCAGCCCCGATCCTGGGGAGACAGGATTTTGCCCTTGTGGGTTACTCGGCAGGGATTGCATTAGCCGAGGCCTGCGCCTTGCGGCGGCGCGTTTCGGCCAGCTGCTTCTCGGTCTGGCGCATGTTGATGTAAGCAAACGCCACGACAAAGCCGATGGTGCCGAGCATGAGGGGGCCGATGATGTCCATTTTCCAGTTCCCATTTGTTGTGTCTGATATTGAAGGAGATACGCGGCCCAGCCTCGACCGGATCAGTGTGCAGCCGGAAAAGTTTGAAAATTCAGATGCATACAGTTGCATGCGGCGATACAAGAAATTGATTGATCAAGGGAAATTCCGTTCGGGCCGGGGGTGATAAAACAAATGTGAGGTTTGGAAATTACCGGTCAAACATGGCGCAAGGGTCAAAAAAGGACTCTCATGGAATAGGTTTAACGCTCGCATGCGCCATATGTCTTTTAGCCGTCCGCCCCCTCTGAATGGCCCCCGGCGGTAAATAGTCTCGATGCGCCCTGCGGCGCGCCTATGTCACGACAGCAACGCAAAGGAGACGGCCCTTGGACATCACCCTTCTCGACGGCGGCATGGGCCAGGAACTGGTGCGTCGCACCGGCACGGCCACGCCGCTCTGGGCGATACAGGCGCTGTTGGATGCGCCCCAGCTCGTGCGCGCGGTCCATCGCGATTTCTTCGCTGCGGGTGCCGAGGTGGCGACGACGAACACCTACGCGGTGTTGCCCGACCGGCTGGCAGCCTTCGGGATGGCGGACCGGCTGGAGGAGTTGACGGCGGGCGCCTGCGATATTGCCGCCCGGGCGCGGGACGCGGCCGGCGGCGGGTTGGTCGCCGGGGCGCTTGGCCCGCTGGGGTTTTCCTATCGCCCTGACAACGCCCCGCCGGCCGAAGAGGCGGCCGAGATTTATGCACAGGTCGCCCGCCTGCAGGCGCGGGTTGCCGATGTTTTGCTGCTGGAAACGATGTCCTCGGTCGACCAGGCGCGCGGCGGGCTGATGGGCGCGCAGGTCACGGGCAAGCCGGTCTGGCTGGCGCTCAGCGTGGACGACACCGACGGCACGCGCCTGCGCTCGGGCGAGGGGCTGGACGAGATCGCACCGCTGTTGCGCACCTTCACACCGGCCCGCGTTCTGCTGAACTGCTCGCGCCCCGAGGCGGTATCGCAGGGCCTGCCGATCCTGGCGGGGCTGCATGACCATGTCGGCGCCTATGCCAACGGGTTCACCCGGATCGACCCGCGCTTCAACGGGATCGGCGCGACGACCGACCTGCTGAGCGCACGACAGGATATCGGGCCCGCGGCCTATGCCGCCTTCGCCCGTGGCTGGGTCGCGGATGGTGCGCGCACCGTGGGCGGCTGTTGCGAAATCGGGCCGGCCCATATCGCCGAACTCGCCCGCCGCCTGAAACCGGCAGCCGCCCCCGGCATCACCGCCGCGCGGGGCTAAAGGGCGGATAGGCGTCCGCACCGGCCACTGTAAAAGGCGGCTTGGCCGTGCTTGTTTCGGGGCGCGCCTTGGCGCACCGCAAAAAATACCTATCTGGACCAAGGTTCATTGCCCCGCCTCCGAGGTTCGATATGTCCGCCGCAAAGCCGCTCGACATGGTCATGGCGCAGCCCATTGCGCGCAAAGGGCCGCGGCGCTCATGCGTTGGGGGCCAAGGGTGATCGTGCTCCGCGCCACGTGGGGGATTGTCGGGTTTCTGTCGCTGGGCCTGGGCATCCTGGGCATATTCCTTCCGCTCTTGCCGACCACCGGCTTTCTTCTGATCGCCGCGTTCTGTTTTGCCAGATCGTCCCCGGCGCTGCATGACTGGCTGGTGAACCACCGCCATCTGGGCGGCCCCATCACCAACTGGCGCGAGCATCGCGCGATCTCGACCCGGTCAAAACGATTGGCGGTGGCCTCCATGGGCGCGGCCTTGCTGCTGAGCGTGGTCTTGGGCGTGGCAACCTGGGTTCTCATACTCCAGGCGGTGGTGCTGACCGCTGTCGGCACCTACCTGGTCACCCGGCCCACGCCGCCCGACGCGTAAACCCGAGGCGCTTGGTGCGCATCTCCGGCGCCGCCGGGGGCGGGACATTGCCATCCAACATATCCCTTTCCCACCGCCGGGGCGACAAGCGGGGTCAGAGCCCCGCGTGCGGCGTGTTGTGCTGGACGTCGACAATCCAGCGCAGCAGGGCAAGGCACGGATCCTCGACGTCGAGGCATGCGATGCCGGTGGCGGGGCAGCAGCTCGAACAGGTCATCGAAGACCCGCCAGGATTGCCGCGCCTCGCGGATCGCGTTGGCGATGGGAATTTCCGGGCCCGGGATCGGGGTATTGGGGTGGAACATGATGTGGTCCTCTTCTTGTGATGCAGCGATCCGTGCTGCGTCAAATCGGACCCGGAAGGTGTGGTGTGATATCGATCTCTGTCTGGGGGTGCTGTCTCCGCGAGGCCCGAAAACGGGCCCCTCCGGCGGGCTTCGCCCAAACGGATTACATTTCAAGCGCTTAGCGACCTATGGGCGCAAAAGCCCCTGAAAATGGGCGCCGAAATCGCCAAAATGGGCTTTAATTGCCCCACCAGACATGTGCCTGCCAGCATCTGTTGGCCACTAAAAGTCCGTAAATCATTGATTTTCTTAACACCGACCCTTTGGGCGGCGGCAAATTTGGCCATTCTGCAAGCGATGCGTGGCCATTTTCTTGCAAGCAACTGCTGGCCATCACGACTTCACGACATCCTAGAAGTGCCTGTGCCCGGGAGCACGACAAAGAAAAGGCCGCCCAATCGGGCGGCCTTGTCGAAGATATCAAATGTCAGTCCGAGAAGACCGTTTATGTTAAGGGCGGCATGTCTCCGGGAGATCCGGGATGTGATAAAGGTCGATCCCGATGTGCCGCTTCCAGAACGCGGGCTTGACAGACGCCGATATCAGCCGGTTTCGGACCTCTTCGAAATCCAGCCCCAAGGCATTCGCGATCCGAGGGCGGGTAGTAAATTTCGCCATGCAGGCGGCGACATCCTCTTCGCGGAATCGGCGGAAGACGTGCCGCCCGTTCGGCCCCTCGATCCGGATCGATGGCAGGATGACGCCATCGGGCCCGTCATCGGCAAGCGCCCAACCCGAAACACTCGGGACCTTCAGCCGGCCGAATGCCTCGGCCGGCGAGAGGCCGACCATGACCTCGGCGGTCACGGTGCGCACCTCGTCCGGGTCCACATAGATTCCGCGCAGCCCCTCGACATCATTCAAACGGACGGCATTTTGAAGAAAGCCGCCCAGGATCAAGTGCAAGATCTCGACACTCGGGGACGAAGCCTTCTCCGCGGCCTTCGCAATCGGCACCATCCCGATAGGCACCTCTTCTACAGTACTCGCAGCCTGCGAGAGGTCTTTGAGGAATACATCAATCTGCCTTTCATCTACAGCCTTCTTGATGCGGCCCGGCGCAGCAACGACGCCATCGGCAAGTGGCGTCAGAATGCGCTCGTCCAGGAGCTGGCTTGCCTGCGGGCGGGTGCAATTGAGGGCCTTCGGCAGTGCGATGACATGGACGATGCGGGAAATCGATGCTGCGACCGCCCGCCCGACCTCGGCATCGAAGACATGATACGGTCCCGCATCGGGGTCATCCGACACCAAACCGCGGGCGATCAGCATATGCCGCAGAGTCCTTGTGTCCTGGTTGCTTTCCTTGGCCAGGGAGGCCACGCTGTGGAGGCGGCGCCGATCCAGTTTCGCACCGAGAACGGTCTCACCCTCTGCAAACTCCATCGTATCGAAAATGTGCTCCCGCAGAATGCGCTTGATATCGCCCGGCGATTTCGTCCCTTTCGCATGTGCCAGCCATTGGTAGAGACGACCGTATACTTTCTGCGGGCCCGGCTTGCTGCCGCTGTATTGAAACGACTTGTTCACCCGCCCAAGAGCATCGCGAATGCCAGCCTCGCCCTGTGCGGCCACCGAAAACCCGGTACGTCCCGCGCGGTCCCAATCGCAGGACGTGAACTTGTGGAGGTTCGGCGTAGGACCGAATTCGAGCAACACACCAAGCATTTCGGAGGCCCGGACAGCTTGTTCGAGAGTCTGACTGTCGAGCCAGGCGGGGCCCTGTTCACCCCCCAGCCGCCGGATGACATAATCTTGCAACGGCGAACACTCGCGGGCCGTTGTCTCCGCGATCAGGCGGTCGAGTGCAGCCCCCCGTTTCGGAACAAGGAACGCGAGGTTGGATGCGACATCGTTGCTGCCGGTCGAGCGCAGCTCCATCAGTGGCAGCCCGTGGACGGGGCAGGTCCGAACCGGACGCAGTTGCCAGATCACGCGAGCCCGACGGTAGGCTGCCGGGTTTTCCCCGGCGGCATCATCAGCACGCAGGCAAGCCGGACATACGGCGGTGTGTTGACCGCGTAAAACCTCGGCCGAGATTTGCTCGCCGCGAAGAGAATACCGGCGACGGGCCAGACGGTGGAGCGCATTATGGCGGAGGTTTTCCAGATCCGCGCCGGTGATCTCGGCGAGGCGCTCAAGCGAGCCGTTCACCCCACCGGCGAGATCCACGGCCTTGATGCCGAAATCGGTGAGGAACGACGACATCGAACCCGCGGTGTGAAAAGCGGCCAGGCGGGATGCATAGGACACGGGGGTTTCGTCCGTTACGAACGGCAAATTGGGCTGCAGGCGATCGACCATGTTACAAGCCTTCGTTTTTCAAGGACCGCAGCGAGGCGGTCGGTTAATCGGTGTCTTGGAGAGGGGGCGCCGCGGTGAAGCCTCGAACCCGAGGCGAAATTTCCGTAGATGAGCAGGCCTCTGAACTGCTGCGATCAGACGGGGTCCGGGGCATGGATCGGGGCGGCGGGGGCATCGGACATGGCTTTCGGCAGCTCTGCCCGGTGTCTGGGAGTAAAATTGTGCGGGTCCCGCCAGGACGGAAATGCGATCGGCTACTTTTTTCATTTTTTCGAGCGGCCACGCCGCACCCTATGTCGGCACCAAACTGAAATCGCTGGAGCATGTCGATCACTGACCCAGGATCACCTGGGACGGTTGAACCCAAACCGAGGGTCGCAGCGGCCGCGCCATCTCTCGGCCTCAATCCGGGCGGGCGCATCGATCATGCCGGGGACCGATCGTCCCGCGTCACACAAGCGCGAGCCGCGTGGCGAGCTCTGAAATACGCGCCCCGTGCCAATCGACCCGGGCGGAAAGTTCGAGAGGAGCATCGCCTTGGATCGAAAGCTGCTCCAGCTTTTCAAACGGAACATCGGCAAGCACATCGCGAAGCGCATCGATCTTGACCCGAATGGTTTCGGGCGGCGGCATCTCCAAGCCAGACAGCTCAATAAGGGCATCGCGACCGCGCGTATCGCCCGCCTCCTCTACAAGCTCGAAAATTTCCCACAGGTCGCAGATGTGGACGAATACGAAATGCAGTGCGGCCAGGGCGGCCGCGGACCGGGCCTTTTGAGCGTGTGCGTGGTTAGGAAGTAGGTGCTGGTTCATGGCATTTATCCTTTCGCCGCCAGTTCAGCGGCTTTCGGCTGAGAAGCGGGCGGCGAGGCTCGGAACCGGGAACGACGGAGGTGATGTCGAAAACGGGATCGGCAGGGCCGTCGGTGCTGAAGCCCCGAAAAACCCGTGAGCAACCGCCCAGGCTTCTGTGAAAACTCGAGTTGGATGCGAAAAAAATTCGCTCATGTGTTTCCGCCTCATCGAAGATGGTCCAATCTCCTTCTGTTTTGCCGTCGCAATTACGAGATTGGCCGTTTCTGGAAATTCGAAAGCAATAAATTCGGCCACCGGATTGCGGAAATCGCACTCAAGGCGTGGCGACGTATCCCATCCACGCCGCCACCCCGAGCCTGGTCTTCACGGTGGACGCGTGGTTCGCACCCACTCGAGACCGCGGTGGTCCTGTTCGCCCTCGAAAAGGGGCGCTCGAAACGCTATGGCCATGCAGCACGGCACCTGCTGGAATGCGCAGCCGCCGACCAGGAGATCTGCGATTACCGGGGGCACCCAGACCACGCTTCCTTCCTGGAAGCGCTGCGCCGAGACCATCCCAGAAAGGCGAGTTTCTGGAGCAGGGTTGGGCACGAATAACATTCAGGCCCTGGCGCTCCCGCAACTGGCCAGAGGTGCGCGCAAGATGGGCGGATTCCTGACTTTCTCTGCGGGCGCGAGATGGCTTAAGCGAGACCGGGAAAGCCGACATTGCCCCTCCCGGTGCACCGGCCCGCACATGACGGGGCGATTTCAGGCCTCGTAGGCGTAGCCGACACCATAGACCGACCGGATCGGATCCCAATCCCCGGCGCACGCCCGCACCTTTTGGCGGATGTTCTTGATGTGGCTGTCGATGGTGCGATCGGTCAGGATCACGTCTTCGGAGAAGGCGAGATCCATCAGCTGCGAGCGGGAGAAGACCCGCCCGGGACGGCGGTGCAGCACCCGGAGCAACTGGATTTCGCGGCGAGTGAAGTCGACCGGCTGGCCGTCGACCGTCGCCCTCCAGCTCTCTTCATCAAGCTCCAGCACATGGGCCACGTGGTGCCCGCCCTGTTCGTCGCGCATCGCACTGCGGCGCAGGATGGCTTTCACCCGCGCGACCAGTTCGCGTGGCGAGAAGGGCTTGCATAGGTAGTCGTCGGCGCCAATTTCCAGCCCCAGCAGGCGGTCGATCTCTTCGACGCGGGCGGTTTCCATGATGATGGGAACCTCGCTCTTGGCGCGGAGCTCGCGACAGATGGTCAGCCCGTCCTTGCCCGGCAGCATCAGGTCCAGGACCACCAGGTCCGGGGCGGTCCCAAGGATCGTTTCGACAGCATGGGTCCCGTCGGCCAAGGTATCCACCGCGTATCCGGCCTGCGACAGGTATTGTTCTAGGATGCCCGCAAGGACCTCTTCATCCTCAAAGATGAGGATGCGCTTTGTTTTGCTCATGGGAATGTCCTTTCATGCGCAAGGCAAGTGTCACGCGCAACCCGCCAAGGGGCGATAACGTAGCCTCGATGGTGCCGGCATGGGCCGCCGCGATCGCCCGACAGATCGCCAGACCCAGCCCTGACCCACCGTGTGCGCGTGAACGCGATCCCTCGGCGCGGTAGAAACGGTCGAAAAGCTGCGGCATCGCCTGAGCCGCGGGCGCGGGGGCGGTATCCTCGACGACCAGCATCGCCTCAGGCCCGTCCTGCCACACGCGGACCACGACCCTGCCGGGCGAGGCGGTATAGCGGCGCGCGTTTTCCAGAAGGTTGTCGATCAGCCGGGCCAACGCCTCGGGGTCGCCCTCGATCATTAGCGGGGCCGCGATATCGGGCGTGACGGCCAGCCCGGCCGCCTTCAACCGGTCTGTCGCATGGTCCAGGCGTTCCGCGACGAGAGCGGCGAAATCCATCGGCCGCCGATGCACCATGTCGCCCCCTTCCCGCGAAAAGGACAATGTCTTGAGGTCAGAGACCAGCCGGGACAGGCGCATGACGGCATCATGCATCTCGGCCAGCGTCCTGTCGTCGGCCTGCCGAATGCCATCCTGCACCGCCTCGATCTCGGCCCGCAGCACGGCCAGCGGGGTCTGCAACTCATGTGAGGTGTCGGACACCCATTGCCGCTCGGCGTCCCGCGCAGCCTTCAGGCTGGCGGCCAGCGCATTGGTGTGCCCGATCAACTGGCCCAACTCGTCGCGCCGGGAGGTGTCAAGGCGCGTGTCGAAATCGCCCTGGGCCATGGCGCGCGTCCCCCGTTCCAGTGCCTTGACCGGCCGCAGGAACTGGCGCGACAGCAGAGCCGCGGCCAGCGCGGACAGCGCCAGGGCGGCAATGGCGGCCAAGGCGAGGTTGCGATACTGACCGCGCAGGAAAAAGGCATCCAGCGCGCTTGGCTCGCCCTGCGGGCTGACCAGGCCCAGATATCCTATGGGCGCGGCATCCGGGGCCGCATCCGCCGCATGAATCGCACGCCGGGCCGAGTAGGGGCCTGGCATTCTGGGCGGGATCAGGATCTGCCCGTCGGCGTCCAGAAGAAAGACGCGCGCCTCCAGGGTGGGCGGGGCAAAGCCCGGCGGCGGCCCCGGCGGACGACCGGGCGACGGGCCGCGGCGCGCTTCGGGAATGGGTACGGACCCTTGCTCGCCAAGCGGCCCGATATTGACCGCGAGCAAATGCTCCCATTCCCTCGGAGCACCTACGAGGGGCGGCCAGCCGGGGTTCTCGGGATCGTGGCGCTCGGCGAGCGCCTCGACCACGCCGTCCATTCCGACCAGTTCACCCCGCACAAGGTATTCCGAGAACCCCTCGCGCATCGACAGGGCGACCAAGCCGCTGAGGACCGCGATCACCAGAACCGCGGTGGTCGCGAAGGCGACGAACAACTGGGCCGCAAGGGATTCGCGCGTGGACAACATGGCCTTGTCCTAATCACCGAAAGTGCAGGCAGAATGAAGACCGTTGCGCGGCATCGGCAATGGCTTCGGCTGCGTCATGGATATTTCTGCCGCGGCTGGCCCGGCGGAATTCACAGAGTTGCGAGTCCATCCTGCGCCCAAATCGCCTGCACATTGGCGGTCTTTGTTCGAGCGGTCGATAACCGGAATGGAGACTGAAAGGATGTGCAGAAAAATCGGACTGATACTGAGCATTGCCGGATTGGCAAGCCTGGCAGGGTGTTTTCCCTTTCCGCACCGTATCGTTCCCCTGCCCGAACCGGCCCCCGTGATTATCGTGCCTGCGCCGTAGATCCAGAAAAACGCGAAAATCAAGCGCACTCCTTCCTCGCTGCACATTCGGCCTCCAGACCCGCAGCGTCGGCTATCCCGGACTCAGTGTCGGGGCGGCGGTAAAGGGGCCTGAAACCCATGATCATGCGAACGAGTGCATCAGAGGTTTTCCGCGACGCGCAATCGGCAGGAGCCGGGTATTTTCGGGACCCTGACACGGGCCGGATGTGGAGCCTTGCAACCTGCCCGGGCCGGATCGACTGGTATGCCGCACTGGCCTGGGCGGACCGCATGAACCTTGAGGGTTTCCTTGGCTTCAAGGATTGGCGTTTGCCCAACGTTGCCGAGCTTTCGCACGTCAAGCGCCGGTTCCCCGACCGCTTTCCGCCCGGAACGGCAATGATCGAGCTGGGTCTGCCGACCGCTGTCCCGGTCGGGGCGGCATGTCGAACGCTCCGGGGGCCCACCACTCACGGGTCCGGGACGCGCAACGCAGTGACCAAGACTGTGTGCGGCCTGGAAAACGCCCCCCAGAGCCAGGTCCAGGGTGCCGATACGCAAGAGACGGCACCCTGGACACCCCCCGCTCAGAACTCTGAACCCGTGCATTGCACGCGGGTCTACGTCTGCGTGCCATTGGTTCGGGCGGCGGCACCCGGCCCCGCTATCGATTGAATTCGCGCGCTGGCCGGTCACGTGCGCCCGGGCCAACGGCACGCGCTGCGACACCCGGGGCCACGGCCCGCGCGCGACGCGCAGGCCGTGCCTGCCATGCCTAGCCGAAGGCCGGCCAGCTATCGAAGGGCTGTTTTTCAAGCTGCATCGTGCCGTCCTGCCCCTGGAAAATGTTGATCCACGCCCGCCAGTTCCGGTCATCGATTTCGGGATAGTCCAGGCGGTAATGGCTGCACCGGCTTTCGGTGCGCATCAGCGAGGCGCGCAGCTTCATCTCGGCCGTCAGGATCATGTTCGCCGTCTCATGCGCCAGCCGCAGCTCGTGCAGGTCGGCGGCGCGTAGCATCGGGATGTGGTGGTCCCGTAGTTCCTCGACATAGGCCAGCGCGGCGCGCATCATGCTCTCTTTCTTGATGTAAAGCACGAAATTCGGGATCATCACGCCTTGCAAGGTCTGTGTGACCCATGCCGGGCCGTAGCCCGCCGACCGGGTCAGTGGCGCCAGAATGTCCGACCGGATCTCGGCCAGCCTTGCCTCGGGCAGCTGGGCCAGATCGACCCCACGCGCATACTCTGCCGCCGCCTCGCCGGAAATCGCCCCCTGCACGGCGGACCCGGCCAACGACGATCCGATCTGGGTATAGATCCCGCCCGCCATGTGCGAGCCCAAGGCATCGCCCGCGGCGAACAGTCCGGGCACGGTCGAGGTGCCGCGATCGTCGATCGGCACCAGACCTTCGGATTTGTGGATCGCCATGCCGGCCGACGCGCCACCCATGGGTACGCCCATTCGGCCGGGGCCCTTGCCCTCGGGTCCACCCGGCGGGGGCGGCGGGCGGTCATTGTCGGCCCCCGGTGGCGGCCCGCCCGGTGCGCGCCGGAACTCGGCCGGGGTCACCGGCCCGCCCTCGATCGCGCTATCCTCGACCATGCCCGGCGGCCCGCCCGGCAGCGGGTTGCCGGTCTTGTAGGCGACGTAGTTCACGTCGACGCCCAGATCGTGATGGATTTCCACACCATTGGTGCCGGGCACCCGGTCGAACATGTCGCCCCAGGCATCATAACAGGCGGCCGGATGGGTGCTGCGCGTGACGTGACCATCATTCCATTCCTTGCCCGTCACCCGCGCCCCGATCCGGTACGCCATGACCGAGCCATCATGGGTCAGGTCGCAAACCGGGAACCCGTTTGGCTTGAACCCGCCGGCACCCGTGCACAGGATCACGGCCCGCGCCCGCAGGGTGAGAACCGCGCCATCGCCATCCAGGCTGAACCCCGCGGCGCCCGCGATGCGGCCGTCCTGCCGGATCAGGTCGGTGATCATCACCCGTTCCAGCCGGGGAATACCGCGCTCGGCGATGGGTTTCAGGAAAGGTCGGTGGCACAGGGTCTGGTCGAAAAACCCCCAGTCGCTCAACTCTTTGGCGCGGGCCAGCGAATGCTCGGCCAGTTGGCGGGTATAGACCGGATTGTTGGTGCCCAGGGCCGAGCGCGACACGCCTGCAACGAAATCGTCGATCGAGCCTTTCTCGGTCTTCGGATCGAAGACGAAGAAGCCCTTGGCAAAGGGCGTCAGGCCCGATGACCCCAGCCGTCCCTTGGACACTAGCAGCACGCGCGCGCCGGCATCATGCGCCTTCACAGCGGCGAACAGGCCCGCCATGCCGCCGCCGATCACTAGAACATCGGTTTCATGCACGTTGCCAACGATGTCAGCAGCGGCAACGCTGGGCCGGTTCTCGGCCCAACCCGCGCGCATCCCGGCGGCGGCAAGGCCCGTTGCGGCCCCCGCAAGGCCCAGAAAGGTGCGGCGGTTGGGATGCGTGGGGTGGTTTTTGGAAGTCATGTCGATGCTCCCTGGACGTTGGGTTGCGGACGCGGACGTTCTAACAGGTAAAGCCGGGCAAGCAGTCCAAGGCCGGTCGCAGCCAGCGCGATCAAGAACCCGCCCAGCATCAGCCCGGTGTGCCGACCCAACGCCATGGCGTGCCAAAGCGCCGTGATCAGAAAGACGGCGGCCAGCCCGCCGTGAACGGCCCGCCACCCACGGTAGCGCAGCCCGAAACGGCGGATCAGCCGCATGCGAAACAGCGCCATCACGCCCAGCAGCATCATCAGCCCCCAGGCGATCAGGCCCAGCACCACGCCAAGGCTTTCAAAGGTGGTCAGCATCGTGACCAGCGCATCCAGCGGCCGAACGCCGGCCTCGAAATAGCGGGGCAGCACGATCAAGAAGGGGTGCAGCGCCAGCACCGCGATCGCGCCATACCCGACTATACGATGTATGCGCTGCACGGTGGGCGCCTTGAAAAGCAGGTTCACGGCCCGATCGCTACGCGCCAGGAAAAGCTGCGCGATCACCGCCACAAAGGATACAATGGTCAGCAGCGACAGCGCCTCCTTGAGCAGCGAACGCCGCGGGACATCGGCCACGAAATACAGACCCAGCGGCATCAGAACCAACAGGCCAAGGCCTGCGGCGATGGTGATTGATTTGAACGAAACCTGCATGCCTACCCCCACGCGACGATGACGGGGATGGATTTTTCCGGCGACATCTCGATCGCGTCGACGGGGCAATACATCCGGCACAGGTGACAGATCTGGCAATCGGCGGGATAAGCGATCACTGCCTTGCCCGTATCTGGATCCAGCCGGATCACGTCGCACGGGCAGGCCTGGACGCATTCCCCGCAGCCGATGCAGCCATGAATGCTTTTGATGGTCATGGGCGGGTTTTCTCCTGAAAATCGACAAGGGCCGAAGCGGGCGCCTTTGCGCGGCTCTGCAATCGGTCGACAAGGAGCATGACCGGAAAATATGCAGCCAGAAGGGAGAGCTGAAAACCAACTCGAACAAGCGCACGAGCCCTCGGAAACCTGTTTTTACTTGAAGTATTTCAGGCCTGCCTTGGGACGGACCGCTTGACTGGTCGTTCCGGGCGGGCCTGCTGCGCGGTTGCTTGATATTTCGCCACGGCTCGACCGAAGGCTGCCTTGACCGCCCGCAAAGAAAAAATTCCTGCTGCACATTGCCTTCATTCTGCCTGCACATCGGCCCGGCACACCGGGGACAGTCGATTGCCCAAGCTGAAGGAAAACAGGCACATGAAACTGAAACTCGACCAGACCTGCCGCCAAATCGTTACCGCCCGGCTGGTCCTGGCCGGCACAGTGTTGACCGTCGGCATCCTGGCCGCCGCGATCGCCGATGCGCAAGGCGCAGGCGGCGGGCAGCGGCCACGCGGGGCCCCGCCCGAAGCGCTGAAAGCCTGCGCGGGCAAATCCGTCGGCGATAGCTGCGAGATGCAGATGCGCGGCCAGGGCAGCAGCGTGCCGGGCGAATGCATCGCGACCCCTGATGATCAGATTGCCTGCATGCCGGAGGGCGCACCGCCCCCGCCGAAATCCTGACCCCTCCCAAGTCGCAGGATTTCAGCCCTCTGGCCAACTGGCCGGCACGCCTTTTCCCGGGCGTTGCCGGCCTCTTTTGCCCGGCAACCTTTCGCATGTGATTCAGAACTTACCGCGCTGGTCGCCCGGTTTTTCAAGCGTGCGGTAAGTGAAAGCCCTTGCCGCAAAGGTTAATTGCCATCGGCAACAGGAAACCCAGGCGTGTACCCACCCGCCCCGGAATGACCGTGATGCTGGGTCGGCACTTGCGCCCCCTCGTGTCGCGCCGGGACCGGGCCGGTCCCACGATAGGCTGAGGGCGGTTGCCCGAAATATCGGCGAAAGGCCGCGATGAAGGCGCTGGGGGTCGAGTATCCCAGCCGCGCGGCGAGGGCGGTGCTGCTATCGCCCAGCCGCAGTCGTTCCAGCGCCAGCATGAAGCGCATGCGTTGCTGCCATTCGCGGAAGGACAGGCCGGTTTCAGTGCGAAAGAGCCGGCTCAGCGTGCGCTGACTGGTGCCCACGATCCGGGCGGCGCGCGGCAGCCCACCGGGGACACCGGGATCGGCCAGCAGCGCGTCGATCGCCGCCACCAACCGCGGGTCGCGCCCGCCCGGCAGGCGCAGGTCGGGGCGTTCCAGCCGGGTCATCTCGTCGAAAGCCACCCAGGCCAGACGCCGCGCCTGGGCGGGCGGCACCGGCACCGCTGCATCCTGGGCCAGACGCAAGCCGATCCCGCGCAGCAGCGGCGTGGCCCGCACCACGGCGGGCGTACGCGGCAGAGGCAACCGCGAGGCGCGGGCCGCGTCGATATAGAGATGATGCACCTCGGTTGCGGTCTGCGTCGTCAACTGGTGGGTCAGGCCGGGCGGGATCCAGATGCCGTGCCGGTCGGGTACGAACCAGGTGTCGCCGCCCACCCGAAGCCGCATCAACCCATCATAGCATAGCGCCAGTTGCGCCCGGGCGTGGGCATGGGGCGCCACGGTGAACCCAGCCGGAAGCTTTCCGATCCAGGCCAGCAGCGGCCGGCGGGGATCGTCGACATGGCCAAGGGCACCGGGGGCGTTTGGCGGCATTTCGACATGTTTTGACATGATGTCATTATTTCACACGGCTGCGGCACACGCTATCCCGGCGATGCACGTGACCGGAAAGGACCCTCCATGCGCCACGCCAACCAGATCCTCTTCGGGCTGCTCCTGCTGCTGTCGGCGGGGATCGCACTGACCGCGCCGACCGGCCTGACGACGGACCAGGCGCTGACGCTGTCCGTGGTTCTGGTCACGCTGGGGCTGTGGGGTACGGGGCTGGTGCCGCCTTACCTAGCCACGCTGATGTTTTTCGCCGCCCTTCTGGTGAGCGGGCTGGCCACGCCCGAGACCGTGTTTTCCGGTTTCTCCTCGGCGGCGATGTGGCTGGTGATGGCGGGTTTCGTGATCGGCGCGGCGATCACCGGGTCGGGGCTGGGCGCGCGGCTGGGCGCGGCGGTCGCACCCCACCTGTCGCGCAGCTACGCGGTGCTGATTGCGGGGTTGATGGGGTTGGGCGTGGCGCTGGCCTTCCTGATGCCGTCGTCCATGGGGCGGGCGATGGTGATGGTCCCGGTCGGGATGGCCCTGGCCGAGGCGTTGGGGTTTGCGCGCGGATCGAACGGGCGGATCGGCGTGGCGCTGGCCATCGCGCTGGCCTCGAACCTGCCGGGCTTCGCCGTGCTGCCCGCCAACATCCCCAACATGGTGCTGGCGGGAGCGGCGGACCGGATTCTCGGTCTGGAACTCAGCTATGCCGATTACCTGCTGCTGCATTTCCCGGTGCTGGGGCTGGCCAAGGCGGGCCTCGCGGTGTGGCTGATCCTGCGGCTGTTCCCGGCGCAGGTCGCCGGGACGCCGACCCATGCCGAGGCCGCTGCCGGCACCTGGCGCCACGCCATGCTGATGGGCCTGTTGCTGGTCACGCTGGCCCTGTGGTCCACCGACAAGCTGCACGGGGTGAACCCCGCCTGGGTCGGGATGGTTCTGGCCATCGTTCTGCTGTTGCCGCGGATCGGCTATGTTTCCGGCCCCGGCTTTCGCGAGGCGGTGGATTTCGGCACGCTGCTGTTCGTTGCGGGGGCGCTGGCGCTGGGAACGGTGGTCGGGGGCTCCGGGCTGGGTGCGGCGCTGGCGCAGCTGCTGCTGGCGGCGCTGCCGCTGGAACCCGGGCGGGATTTCCTGAATTTCGTCGCCCTGTCGGGGCTGAGCGGCGCGACCGCGCTGGTCACCACCCAGCCCGGGGTTCCGGCGGTGATGACGCCGCTGGCCCAGGACCTGGCCACGGCGACCGGGTTTTCGACCGACGCGGTGATCATGACCCAGGTCGTGGGCTTTTCGACGGTGATCTTTCCCTACCAGGCCGCCCCGCTGATCGTGGCGATGGGACTGGCCAAGGAACCCGTCCGCGCGCTGGTGCGGATAACGCTGGCGCTGGCGCTGTTGACGGTCGTCGTCCTGCTGCCGCTCGATTTCCTGTGGTGGAAACTGCTGGGCTGGATTTAGGGTTAGGGCCCCGAGGGGCGCCGACTCAACCGCATGCCGGCGCGAAAGAACGGGACGGCATCTCTGCCGCCCCATCCGATCGGTTGGGGCGGGTCGGGAGCCTTCAGGCTGGCCCTATCCGGCATCACGCACAAGCCGAACGTAATTCAGAACGCGGATCGCGTCGCCCTGCGGGCCGTTGCCTTGCGGGTAGTCGGCGGCATCGCCGATCTTGGGGTCGGAGCGTTGTGCGCCCGCGCCATGCACGTCGGTCCAGCCGTTCATGTAGCCCATCGCGCGTCCGAAACTGACATAGGCCGCGAAGGTTCCCGGCTGATCGGTGAAGTTCGCATGAGTCGTGGAACTCCAGTAGAATGGATAGTCGGGGTCGCCTGCCTCGTTGGTAATCTCGCTGATCTGGAAGATCGGGTCGATGGCCGCTGATCCCGTTGTGTCGGGCGAACGGGTGTAATCAACAAGGGCCTGCAATTCCTTGACGTTGGGCAGGCGCCAGTCGTCGTGGCCCAGATAGGACCCGGCATTGGCCCGTTCCGCCCAGGCCAGCGCGTCATGCCAGTTCAGCGCTTCGCCATTGTCGGCCTGCGTCCACATCAGCCCGCTGGCCGCATCGGTCACGGTGCCATCGCCATTGTCGGTCAGATCGGGGATGCCGTAGCCGACCGGCCCACGCACGTACATGATGTAGAACGTCTTGTCGCGGCCGAAGAAGTCCAGACCGTACCCCTTGATGCGCCCATCGGCGAAGTTCACGCCGAACAGCGTTTCAGCCTCGCCATGCATCGTGTTCCAGACATAGCGCGTGCTGGATGCCATCTGCCCGTCGATCAGGCGCTCGCCCGCCTCGGTATCGCCATAGCCAAAATCGAACACGTCGGTGTCGATGAAGGGGATCAGCCCCGAGGGATCGTCGCTGGCATAGCCGCTGGGATCGATGCCCTGAAAGTTCATCAGCGAATACATCTCGGTGATCGTGGGCAACCGCCAGTCGTCGTATCCGGCCAGATCAAAGGTCTCTGCCCCGGCCAGCGCCTCGTCGAGGGACAGCTTGTCGGCCACGGTGATCGAACCGTCGCCGTTCAGGTCGGGCGTTTGCACCCACATCAGGCCGGTGACGGTGTCGGTCACGGTGCCGTCGCCATTGTCGGTGTAGCTTTGCTGCGGGCCGGCATACTGGGCGTCTTGGCCGAAGAAGGCCTCGCCCGGAATGGGGCAGTCGATTTCCTGCGTGGCGTCATAGCAGGCATCCTGCATGGTGTCGGGGATCGGAAACGGCGCTTCGGCCAGCGCCGGGGCGGCACCAAGAAGAAGCGTTGCAAGCAGAGCTTTTCGCATTTTCTGACTCTCTCCAGAAGGTGTTTGGGGCCGCCCCGTTCGGGGCGGTATTTCTTGACGGCGCATCGCTTCGCTCGCGCCTTGGGTGATGGTGATCCGGACGCGCGGTGTCCTCTTGCCAATCCGGATCGTATCACGGGTTTCTTCGGCGCCTGTCAGCGCATGTTGAACAGTTCCTGGTGGAAGTCGGCGGGGCGCAGGCCGTTGGCGACCAGATCCTCGCGCAGCGCCTGGCCGAAGGCCGCCGGGCCGCAGAACCACACGCTGGCCTGATCCCAGTCGGGCACCATGTCGCGCAGCCGGGCGCCGGTCAGCAAGCCGTCCGTGCCGTCGCGCATCAGGTGCAGGGCGACCCCCGCCGCGGCGGCGTCCGCCTCCAGCCGCGCCTGCGCCTCGGGCGCGATGTCGGGCACGCAGTGGACCAGGTCGATCTGCCGGCCATCAGGCTGGGCGGCCAGGTGTTGCAGCCGGGCGATGAAGGGCGTGATGCCGATCCCCGCACCGATCCAGACCTGGCGTTTCTTGCCGTCCTCGAAGGTGAACCTACCATACGGGCCCTCGACGGTGACATCGTCGCCGATCCGCAACGTCTGGGGCAGGCGCGCGGTGTAGTCGCCCAGGGCCTTGCTGATGATGGTCAGCGATGTGCTGTCCTTGCTCCAGGCCGAGGCGATGGTGAAGGGATGCGCCCCCTCTTTCGCATCGAAGGTGACGAAGGCGAACTGCCCTGCCTCATGGCCCGGCCAGGCGTCGTCCATCGCGATCTCGGTCTCGGTGATCTGCATCGCGGGGATCTGGCGCAGCCCGGCGATGCGGCCCGCAAACTGGCGGCGGCGGCCGATCTGCCGCGTCAGGGCAAGGGCTGCCGACGCGACGCCGCCGGCCATCAACAGGCCCGTGACGATGCCCACAGGCTGTGTCCAGGCGTCGAAATTGATCAGCACGACAGCGTGAAGCACCAGCACCAGATAGGCGATGGCCACCAGCGTATGGGTCGCGGCGAACAGCCTGTAGGGCAGCCGCGTGATCAGCGCCGCGGCGATCAGCGCCACGGCCCCGTAGAACGCCCATTCGCCCAGCATCTCGGCGGTGCCGCGCTGGCTGTTCAGGAAGGCCTCGACCGCCCCCAGATCGGCGCCAGCGCCGCCCGGCCCGTGCCGTTCGGGCCGCGCCATCAGGTCCCAGGACACCGCCCATTTCGGGGCGTTGACCGACAGCCAGTGCACAACGGCGGTCACCAGCGCCGCGATGCCCAGCCATTTGTGCAGGCGATAGGACTTGTCCAGCCCGTTCAGCCAGCGTTCCACCCATGGCGCACGGGTGGCAAGGATCATCGCGACGCTCATCGCGCCGATGGCCAGGTAGCCGGAATAGTCCACCAGCAGGCGGCGGATGGCCATGAAACTCGGAGATTGCGGCAGCGGCAGGCTGGCTGCAATCCAGAGGCCGCTGATGCCCAGCATCAGCGCCCAGAAGGTTGTGTTGATCGTCTTCATCTCGGGGATCCCTCGTCGGATGGTGCCGGGTTGAAAGAAGGACGGGGCGGCGCGGGGGCCGCCCCGGGGCGAGCTTACTTGTCGGCCTGCGGGGCCGCCGGGGCGGGCCGGGTCAGCGTCAGCACGCCATCGCCGTCCCGGTCCAGCCGCTCGACAATCCGCGCGATGCGGGTGTCGATCTCCTTGGCCGTGATCTGGCCGTCGCCATCGGCGTCAAGCTCCTGGAAGGTGTCGACCATGCGCGCGCGGGTCAGCGCGCGGTAAAGCGTGTCGAACTCCTCGATCGACAGGGCACCGTCGCCCGAGGCATCGACCTCGGCCAGTTGCGTCGCGCGGTAGGCGTCGATTTCCACCTGGGTCACGCTGCGGTCGCCATCGGCATCCACGGCCTCGAAAATGGTGCGGAACATCTCGCCGCCCGGGGCGCCGCGCTTGGCGTGGTGGCCGCGCTGGCCATGATCGCCGCCGCGGAAATCGGCGCGCATCACCTTGGCGTCCCGGTCGCCGAAGAAGGGCATGCCTTGCGCCGTGGCCACGGCGGCGGTGCCGCCGACCAGGGCCAGCGCCAGGAGACCTGCGGGAACGAATTTCGATTTGGTCATGGTGTCATCCTTTCTTGTGTCAGGAAGGCCGTTCGGCCCTCGATGACCCCGATATGGACGACCCGAACCGGGAATGTGTGTCAGCGCGGGGACCGGTTTGTCGCCACCTGTCGCAACGCCGGGCGCGACGACAATTCGCGACATTTCTTTTGCTCGGGGCGGGGGTCAGAGGCTGGGAAACCACGCCCTTCCCCCCTATTCTGGGGCAAAGCAGAAAGGCCCGGTTCCCCAGATGTCCCAGAGCGACCCACAGATCCTGATCGTCGACGATGCACGCGACATTCGTGAACCGCTGGGTCAGTACCTGCGCAAGCAGGGGCTGCGCACCGTGCTGGCCGCGAATGCCGGCGAGGCGCGGCGCGTGCTGGAGGACAGCAGCCCCGCGCTGGTGGTGCTGGACGTGATGATGCCGGGCGAGGACGGGCTGAGCCTGTGCCGCTGGCTGGTGGCGCGCGGCGGACCGCCGGTGATCCTGCTGACCGCCATGGCGGATGAGACGGATCGCATCGTGGGCCTGGAACTGGGCGCCGACGATTACCTTGTGAAACCCTTCAACCCGCGCGAGCTGCTGGCGCGCATCCGTGCGGTGTTGCGCCGGATCCCCGAGCCCTCGCCGGTCGTCGCCTCTGGCATCCGCCGGTTCGGGCCGTGGCGCCACGATCCCGACCTTCAGCAGGCGCAGCACGATGACGGGCGCAGCGTAGCGCTGACCTCGGGCGAAAGCCGCCTGCTGGGCATCCTGCTGGATCACCCGCATGTCGTGCTCAGCCGCGACCGGCTGCTGGACCTGACGGCGGGGCGCGATGCCAAGGCCTATGACCGGGCCATCGACAACACCGTCAGCCGCCTGCGCCGCAAGGTCGAGGACGACCCCAAGGCCCCCCGCCTGATCGTCACCGAATGGGGCGGCGGCTATCGCCTGGCCGTCGATGTGGAGGACACATGAGCCCGCGCCTGCCCCTGGACGGCCTTGCCGCCCGGTTTTCCATCCTGCTGGCGGCGGCCCTGATCGCGGCCAACGTGATCGCGGCGGCCCTGCTCTATGCCGATCGCGCGCGGCAGGACAGCGCCGCCCGGTTCGAGCGCGAGGTCGAGCGTATCGTGTCGCTGGTGCCCGCGATCGAGGCCGCCCCGGCGGAGCGCCGGATTCAGGCCGCGCGTGCCGCATCCACCCGCCTGACACGGGTCTCCGTCGATCCCGCGCCCCGTGTGACCGCGGGCCCAACCCCACCCCGCGCGGCCGCCCTGACCCGCGCGCTGCGCGATGCCCTGGGCGACCGCGAGGTGCGCGCCGCCCTGATCGTCCGGCATCACGAGGACGACCCGCGCAGCGGCGAGGCAGTGGCGCTGTCGATCCGCCTGGAGGGCGATGCCAACGGTCTGCAATGGCTCAACTCCATATCCCGCGGGGATCACCGGGGACCGCCCGGCATCCCGTCCGAGGTGCTTTTGCTGGTGCTCGGGGTGTCCCTTGTGTCGGTGCTGGGCGTCGCGCTGGTGCTGATCCGCCGTCTAACACGGCCCCTGAACGCGCTGGCCGACGCGGCGCGCGCGGCCGGACAGGGCGACCGACGCGTGCGCGTTCCCGAAGGGGGGCCGCGCGAATTGCGCGACGCCGCCGCCGCCTTCAACGAGATGCAGGGCCGCATCGCCCGGTTCGACGCCGAGCGGATGCGCACGCTGGCCGCGGTCGGGCACGATCTGCGCACCCCCATCACCAGCCTGCGCATCCGGGCCGAGATGCTGGACGAAGAGGACGCAACCCCGATGATCCGCACGCTGGACGAAATGACCGTCATGGCCGACGGGCTGGTCCACTATGCGCGGGGTGCAGGCGACGGTGAGGAACCGGTGCCGCTCGATCTGGCCGCCCTGCT
The DNA here is from genome assembly GCA_016938875.1 of Paracoccaceae bacterium. Lineage (GTDB taxonomy): Bacteria > Pseudomonadota > Alphaproteobacteria > Rhodobacterales > Rhodobacteraceae > Rhodovulum. The sequence continues at coordinate 38,684 of JAFGTV010000030.1, read as the reverse complement.
GGACCGGCTGTGCGACGACCGGGGCGCCACGCTGACGCGTGCGGAGGCGGCGCAGGTGCAGGGCCGCCCGGTCGCGCTGGGCCGTGCCCTTGGCAACATCATCGACAATGCCATCCGCTATGGCGGAGCCGCCCGTGTGCGGTTGGACCGCGCACGCGATGGCGTTGAGGTGACGGTCGAGGATGACGGCCCCGGCATCCCGCAAGAGCGCCTCTCGGACGTGCTGGAACCCTTCGTCCGGGGTGAGGACAGCCGCAGCGAGGAAACCGGCGGGGCCGGCCTGGGCCTGTCCATCGCCCGCAACATCATCGCGGCCCACGGGGGCGAACTGCGCCTGGACAACCGCCCCGAGGGCGGCCTGCGCGTGACGGTGCGGTTGCCCGCGGCCAAAAGGACACAAGGATCGCCGGGGGGCGCTTAGGGGCGCTGATCGTCCGGCGCTTGACGGGCAATCGGTCGACGGCTGCGTGAGGGCCGCTCAGCGATCCGCTCTTTTCTTCCTGCCGGAGTGTCGGAGTGCGCCCCTTGAGGTGGACAAATTCGACCAGCAGAATTGACCGGGCGCGGGCGTTCAGAGAATGAATGCCCATGCCGAAGGTGCAACGGCTGATGAAGGAGAATGACCCGATGCGTTGCGACATGCGACGCGCATAGGCCAAAGGGCCAGACGCGGCCAGTCCGGCGCCGTGTCTTGGGGCTGTACCGTTCAATCCGGGCTGCGCACCCCGAATCATGGGGCTACGAAGCACAGTTTCGTGTCTCATTGTAAACTTGGACGCAGCTTCACTTCGTAGTTGCAGCGAACGTCCGCTATGACGGGCTGCGCCGCGGCATAGTACCGTCGAGGCGAGGGCAGCAAAGGTCCGCTTGACGCCCTAAAAGGTGACCGGCCTTGCCTTTCCGCAGGAGAGTCAATGTTACGGTCATGGGGCCATCTCCGCCAGCGACAGGGCATTCAGATCGGCCCGGATCTGGCGCCAAGCCGGCATGTGTAGGTCGAGGGTGATCACGAAGGCATCGTCATGCCGGCGGGACACGAAATGCGCCATCTCATGCAGGATCGCGGGCTCGAACTGCTTCATGTCCACCGCATCGCCGCTATGTAAGCGGACCGTATCGCGCAGCGCGATCGCATGGTCGACCTCGCGGCGATATCCTCTGGGAATATTGTGGCTGAGACCCTTCGGGTCCGCACCGGAGGTCTTGACCAACGAATAGACGAAACAGAAGCGCCTTTCGATCAAACAGGAAAAGCCAATTTCGAGAAGGTAAGCTTGCCGCGGAGGTCGTCAGCGCCCATGAAAACTGGACGGTCGCTTCCGGTGTTCATAAACGGCGGGCGCGGCAGGCGCGGTCAGCATATCATCCAGTTCAGGCGAGAATAAGGGAGGCCGGGAAGTTGTCAAACAGAAACGAAAAATCATCCCGAAACCAAAATATTGCAGAGGATACGCGGGTCGAAGATTTATCTCTGGTGCAAATCGAGCTGCAGGCCCGCAACCCTGATCTAAATCTCCATCTCGCGGCACAATGCCATTACGGCCCTCCGAACTTCGCATTTATCATAATTTTTGGTGCCGACGATGATACTCCGAGACGGCGCGCGATACGTGCTGAAGCCGTCGATCTCTTGAGACAACTCGGACACATGGTCGAGTTGTTGCCTGGGCGTGATGTCTATTCCTTGAACCCTCTGGTTCCGGAGAGCGCGCATGAACGCCTCGAGATGCTGAAACGTATCCGAGCGCGGCTTTCGTCGGCGTCCTGAAGGCAAGTCGTCCCCCTGCCTGCGATAGCCGCGGTCAACGGCTGCCAGCGCGGGCGCCCGTCCGGTCAGGATGAGACCTCTTAGGGCTCTTTGGATGGCACCCACAAGGCCTACATGGTGCGCGCCATGGCCTCGGCCTGCTTGATGACCAGTTTCACTGCCTGCGCCTGCAGGTCCGGGGGGTAGCCATAGCGCCTGAGGATCCGTTTTACGGCGACGCGCATCTTGGCTCGCACGTCATCGCGTTGCCACCAATCCACGCCGGAATTCTCCCGGACGGACCTCACGAGTTCGGCCGCGATCACCTTGAGCTGGTCATTGTCCATCACCTCGACGGCGCTCTCGTTCTGGGCGAGGGCGTCATAGAAGCTTCTTTCCGCCTCCGACATGTCGTCCGCTGGCTCGGCACTCAGGTCCTTGGCCATGCCGATGAGTTCCTGGATCACCTGAAGGGCATCGACGCTACGGTTGTGATACCGTGCGATCGCGTCCGTGAGGCGCTCGGAGAACTTCTGGTTCTGCACCACGTTGCCTCGCGTCCTTGCCTTGATCTCCCCGTTCAGAAGCTTCTTCAGGGCCTCCACGGCGAGGTTCTTGTGCTGCATGTGCTGGATCTCGAGGAGAAACTCCTCGGACAGAACGCTGATATCGGGGCGGTCGAAGCCGCACGCCTCGAGGATGTCCACGACCTCGGTCGAGGCGACAGCCCGGTTCAACAGTTGCTCGATAGCGAAGTCCGGTGAAGAGTTCCGCACCTGGCCACCCTTCACATCGAGCTTCTGCAGTGCGGACCTCACCGCCAAGAAGAAGGCCACCTCTTCGGCGTGCACCTTGGCTTCCTGCGACCCCGCCGCCAGCTTGAAGGCCTTGGCCAGCACCGCAACGGCATCCAGAAACCGCTTGCCGAAGTCTTTGTGATCTTCTTGTCCATCTGCACGCGCCTGATGGAGAACGTGGTTTGCTGCCGCCGGCAGGACCTCGATCCGATCCGCCGCCGTGCCACCGAGGACGCGAGAATAATCGAAGCCGTGGAACAATCCACGCACGGCATCCAGCGCACTCAGGAAGGCCGCGACGGCCTCCCGCTCGTCGACGCCCGTCTGGGCTTGGTCTCCTTGAGAATAGTGCGCGAGGGCCTTCTTCAGATCAGCTGCAAGGCCGATATAATCGACAACAAGACCGGCGGGCTTTCCGGCAAAGACCCGGTTCACCCGGGCAATGGCCTGCATCAATCCATGCCCCTTCATGGGCTTGTCGACGTAGAGGGTGTGCATGCAGGGGGCGTCGAAGCCGGTCAGCCACATGTCGCGGACGATCACCAGCTTCAGTGGGTCGCCAGTGTCCTTGTATCTTTTCCTGAGGGCTTCCAGCTTCGACTTGCTGCGAATGTGGGGCTGGAAATTCTGCGGATCGGTAGCGCTTCCGGTCATGACGACCTTCACCGCGCCGGTCTCGTCGGTTTCCGAATGCCAATCAGGGCGGGCAGTGACGATGCGATCGTAGACCTCGACGCAGATCCGGCGGCTCATGCAGACGATCATCGCCTTGCCGTCGATGGCCTCAAGTCGGGCGTCGAAATGCTCGAGGATGTCGGCGACCACGGCGTCGAGGCGCGGACCGGCGCCGACCAATTTTTCGATCTGCGACCACTTCTTGGCGGCTGCCCCTGCCTCCTCCTCGGGCAGTGCCTCGGTGGCTTCGTCGAATTCCTCATCGAGGCTGTCGCGGAGTTCCTCGGCGATCTCCACGCGTGCGATACGGCCCTCGTAGTAGATCGGCACGGTCGCGCCGTCCTCGACCGCCTGTGCGATGTCGTAGACGTCAATGTAGTCGCCGAACACCGACCGCGTGTTCGCGCCGACCAGTTCGACCGGCGTGCCGGTGAATGCCACGTAGACCGCCCTCGGCAAGGCTGTGCGCAGGTGATGGGCCAGACCATGGCGAACCTCGCCGGTCTTCTTGTCCATCCTGGCCTCGAACCCGTATTGTGTCCGGTGCGCCTCGTCGACCATGACGATGACGTTGGAACGGCCGGTGAGCTCCGGGAAGGTCTGGCCGCGCTCCGGTCGGAATTTCTGGATCGTCGAGAAAACGATGCCGCCCACCTGCCGGTTCAGCAGCGCCTTCAGCTCCTCGATGGTGTCCGCCTGCACTGGTGCCTCGCCGAGAAGGTCCTTGCATCGACCGAACGTGGCAAAGAGCTGGTTGTCGAGGTCGTTGCGGTCGGTGAGGACCAGCACAGTCGGGTTCTCAAGCTCTGCCAGATGCATTGCTCGCCCGGCGAGAAAGGTCATCAGGAGCGACTTCCCGGAGCCCTGAGTGTGCCAGATCACCCCACCTTTGCCGTCGTCGTCGCGCGCAGCGAGGATCGACTCCATGGCCTTCCGCACTGCGTGAAACTGGTGATAGCCGGCTGCCTTCTTGATCGGCCCCTTGCCCTCGTCCTCGAAAACCGTGAACCAGCGCAGCATGTCGAGCAAAACGGACCGGTTCAGCAGCCCCTCGGTCAGCGTGTTCAGAGCGAGACCTTCGCGCTCCGACAGGATGGTCTCGCCATCGACGGTCCGCCAGCGCATGAACCGGTCGAGGCCGGCCGAGAGCGTCCCGTATCGGGCGTTCAGTCCGTCTGAGATTACCGAGAAGATCGAGGTCCGGAAAAGGTTCGGTATGTCGGTCTTGTAGGTCTCGATCTGATTGAAAGCCGCCTCGATGTCGGCTCCCTCGGTGCCCTTGAGCTCTACCACCACCAGGGGCAGGCCGTTCAGGTAGATCACGATATCCGGGATGCGCGGGTTGCGCCCGACCATGTCGACCTGATTGAAGGCGTGCCAGTCGTTATCTTGATCGCCCCAGTCGACGAGGCGTGCCCGCTCGTGTCGCTCTTCCCCTTGGCTGAAGTAGGTGATCGGGACTCCACCGGTCATCAGGCCGTGCAGGCGGCGGTTTTCGGCGATCAGGTCGCCGGCGAAAACCTCGTCGGCGACGCGGGCCATCACCTCCTGCACCGCGCCGTCTGGCAGGCCAGGGTTGAGACGCCTCACGGCCTTCTCGAAGACCTTCCGCAGGATCGCCTCATGGAAGCTGCGGCGCTCCGGGTCACGTTTTTCGGGCGAGATCTCGGCGCCGGAGTCGGCAGCATAGCCCAGACCGGCCAGCTTCCCCATCATCCAGTTTTCGAGGTCGGATTCCGAGTTCCAGGCCATCAGCACGTCGCCTCGCCGGCCTTCAGCCTCTGGTTCAGCCGCGAGAGTGGTTCGCGAAAGGCTTCTTCCATGCGCCGCACATGGTCACCCATCCACTCGATTATCTCTGGCCAGTTCTCCTCGTTGAAGCCGTCGAATACCGCGCTGCATTCAATGCTGCATCGCTTCGCCTGATCATGTCGCTTCCAATTGAGTTCGGCACCGAAACGCGCGTCGATCTCTCCCCGCTCCTTTACCAACTCGTCGAAGATCCATTTGTTCTCGGTTGCGTCTGGGCGCTGCATGACAAGATCGACGCGCGCCTGATCCTTCAGGAATACGAGGTTGTAGCTGCACCCTGAGACCCCCGTTCCGGTACTCAGCCAGTTATCCTTGGTCGGTCCGACGTTCTGGTATCGGGGCAAGCCCTTGGTCCGCAAAGCTTCCAGAGCTCTCTCCCAGAATGCCAGCCGTAATTGATGGCTCCGTCTCTGGGCGCCCTGAGCGGACTTCTCCTCGCTGTCCTTCTCGGCCATCCGGATCATGTAGTCGGCCGCCTCCGGCGTCGGGATCACCTGCTGGAGGTCGACGAAGACCTCCTCGCCGAACCGGTAGGGCACGACCTTCACGCAGCGCGCGTCGATCTGGTGCTCGCGCAGCCAGAGCACAGTGGCCGTGACCTCCCGCCGGAAATTCGCGGCGATGAAGACGACGCGCTGGTTCGTGCCGTCGTTCAGCACGACCTCGTCCAGCGTGTCCTCGCCCAGGAATTCGCAGATCAGCCCGGCCGCGTCGCCACCGCCCTGCCGGTCGAGATACTGCTGGAAGATGCCCACGATCTCGGCCTTCTTCAGGCTCGAGCAATAGGCGGCGTATTTCAGGGCCTGCCAGACGACATCCCGGCCGGAATCGTCCAGCTTGTTCTCGATGATGACAAGTTGCCCGGCACGATCCAGCGCCAGCAGGTCGAGGCGCTCCCGGGTGCCGTCGAACCCGTCGAATTCCTTCTGGATGATCAGCAGACCGTCCTCGCCCTCGCTCATCGCCTCGCAGAGGGCGTCCGGCATGGTTGCGAGCCATTCCTGAAGATGCTCCCGCTCCCGGAACCCCACCTCGGAGAAGCTGGTGCGCTCAAGCTTGCGCAGGCGGTTGGCGGAACGGTCGATCTGGAACATTAAACCTCCACAATACCGGGGGACGGAGGATCACCGGCATCCTCACCCCGCATCTTCTTCATGAACCAGTTAACGAAGCCGCCAAGCTCAGAGGTGCCACCCGTCAAGGCCGCAACCCCGAACCGGACAGCTTGCTTCCCTCCTTCCGCACCTGCACCCTTGACCGCCTGTTCGATAAACATCCGGAAGAGGCCTCTTTGCTCAGTCGCAGAAAGCTCTTCCTTGTGCTGCTCGAGTTCCTCTTCGACTTTCTCCCGCGCGCTATCGGGCAACACCTCGAAGACCAGAGCGAGGAACTTGTCGCCGGACAGAACGATGATCGAACTGTTGAAGGACGAGTCCACGATCCCGTAGTCTTTCTGGACCAGATCCTTGGCGAATTCCCTCAGGAAGCCATCCTCGATCTGTAGGCGCACGCGGCTTTCCTCGAAGACTTGATCCCCTTCCTCCCGAATACGGTCCTCGATCACTTTCCGCAGGCGTTTTCGCGCTCGGTCTTCGTCGGCCAGATGCCGGAACGACAGCTCGTCCATCATCGAGCGGATCCGGCTGCGCTTGGCCCGGAGCTTTTGCGACAGTTCGAATGCGGTCGGTGGGTCTTCCCAAGACCAGCCTTCAGAATGTTCGACTATCAGACGCAGCACCAGCAGGTCGATTTCCCGCTTCCCCATCGTTGTGAAACCATGCTCGAAATACGCGTCAAGAAATTCACGAGCAAATGCATCGAGTTGAAGGTCTTCGGAAATAGTCATACGTACTCCTTCACTTCTTTCTCAGCCTCACGGATCCGGAGTTCTCCGGACATAAGTCGGGGGAGAAGGGCGTCCCGCAGGGCGGCGAGGGTCTGGTTCTCGTGGGCCATGGCATGAACCTTTTCGAACCAGGGACCTGAAAGCTCACCGAAGGCTTCCACGATCTCAGGCTGCGGCGCGATCACCTCTATCTCCGCCAGAGCTTTCGGTGGGATGCGTTGGTGGCTATTCGAGGTGCCGGTCACACGCGAGAGTGCCTCGTCGCGGAAGTCTGACGAAGACAGAAGGCAATACAGCCATGACGTCTCGACCGGATCATGTGCTGCCGCCACGAAAAACTCAGTCGACGCGGCAGGGGTGCCATCCATTGCCTCTGTCTTGGCCCACCATACACGCGGAATCGAGGGGTTGAGGCGCGAGAAGAGGATTGCATCGTGGGGCACATGGGCCTTGTTGCTTTTGATCGCCGCGCCCGCTTCACGAACGGGCATCCGCCCGGCATCGAACGCTGGGAGACTGAAGTGTAGGAACTCTGTGTCTGGCGCAGCCATTGGCTTTACGGTCTGCTTGACCTGTTTGCAGACCTCGGAGAGTGGGCACACCTCCCACCCTTTCGGCAGGCCGTCGGGGCCGAAGCTGTCGGGGAAGAGGGCGGCGGTGGTGGGGTCCATGTGGGCGGGGGGCTGGCCGAGGGCGCGGGCGTGGACGGGGTCGAAATCCACGAACCAGGACCGATAGAGCGCCCGCGCCATCTCCTCCAGCGTCGCGCTCATCCGGCGGTTCAACTCGATCTTGTTGTCGAGGGCAGTGAGTATCGAAAGGATGTCTTTTCGCGCGGCCTCATCCGGGTAGGGAATAGGAAGCCTGGAGAGGTCGCGAAGATTGAAGGTTGCCTGCACGGTAGTATTGGCGTGGTCGGCGATGAATTGCTGCGCCTCACGCGATTGAAGCGAATATCTGATCCATTCCGCATGGTGGCGATCTGTAGCGGGAATTATCCCGACAGCGCGCGCTACGTTCCATCCCTCAATTTCCTTCCCAGCGATTGCCACTTGCCCCATCGAGCCGACCAGAGAGACGAGGACGTCGTTCTCCTGTATGCGGGATCTCTTGTATTTCTTCTCAATTTCAGGATCGATACGCATTACGTCCGAGGTGTCGATGCGATCACCGCGGAGGTTTGCGACGCGCAAAATCGGAAGTCCGCCTTCAACGTGACGGCCCGGCTGAACAATGCCGTAGCAGATCGCACGCCCCTCGGAGCACAGGTCGGAGATCGCCCTGATCACGTCAACCCCTCCAGCCGCGCCTCGATCTCCTTCTCCAGCCGCCTTCCCTCGGCGAATTGCGCCCTGAGCGCCACTGTGAGACGGTCAAATTTCTCCTCGAAGGGTTCGCCGTCCTCTTCGGCCGCGCCGGCGCCGACATAGCGGCCCGGGGTCAGGACGTAATTATGCTTCGCGATATCTTCCACGGAGGCCGCCTTGCAGAAGCCCGGCTCGTCGGCATAGGTGCCCGCGTCCGGCTCTCCGCGCCAGGCGTGGTAGGCGGTGGCGATGCGCGCGATCTCCTCGCGCGACAGCTCTTTCTGCTTGCGCGATCCCGGCACCAGCGCGCCCATCTTTCGGGCGTCGATGAACAGCACCTCGCCCCGCCGGTCGCGCAGCTTGGCGTCCTTGGCCACGCCGTTCGACTTGTCCTTGGCCAGAATCCAGATGCAGGCCGGGATCTGGGTGCCGTAGAAGAGCTGCCCCGGCAGGGCGATCATGGCGTCCACCGCCTCGGCCTCGACCATGGCGCGGCGGATGTCGCCTTCGCCCGAGGACATGGACGACATGGAGCCATTGGCCATGACCACACCCGCAATGCCGGTGCTGCCCAGCTTGTCGTAGATATGCTGCATCCAGGCGAAGTTGGCATTGCCGACCGGGGGCGTGCCGAATTTCCAGCGCCGATCCTCGGCCAGGATGTCGCCGGACCAGTCCGAGATGTTGAAGGGCGGGTTCGCCATCACGAAGTCGAACTTCTCGTCCGGAAATGCGTCGCGCAGCAGCGTGCCCTCGGCGTTCCATTGCAGGTTCGCCACGATCCCACGGATGGCGAGGTTCATCCGGGCGAGACCGTAGGTAGTGTGGTTCCGCTCCTGCCCGTAGATGGCGAGGTCGGCGCGTCGCCCGGCGTGGTTTTCGAGAAAGCGTTCGGACTGGACCATGAAGGAGCCGGAGCCGCAGCAGGGCTCATACAGGCGGCCCTTCATCGGCTCGATCATGTCGACGATCAGTTCGACCACCGGTTTCGGGGTGTGGAAATCACCGCCCCGCTTGCCCTCGTTGCTGGCGAATTCCGAGATGAAATATTCATATATGCGGCCGATGAGGTCGAAGTCCTTTGGCGTGCCCGAAAATTCGATGTTCGAGAAAAGGTCGATCAGGCCGGTGACGATGGCCGGGTCGAGCGCCTCGCGCCCGAAGACCTTTGGGAGCGCGCCCTTGAGCTGCTCATTGTCCGCCTCGATCGCGCGCATGGCGTTGTCGACCTTGACCCCGATGCCCTTGTCCTTGGCGTTCGCGGCCAGCGTGCTCCAGCGCGCGGCCTCAGGGACCCAGAAGATGCCGTCCGCCAGGTATTCGTCGACGTCCTCGGCGACCTCTTTGCCCTCGGGGAGGAGCTCGTCATACTTCCGCTGGAAGGCGGTGCCGATGTAGCGGAGGAACAACAGGCCCAGGGCCACATGCTTGTACTCGCCCGGGTCCATGGATCCGCGCATCTTGTCGGCCGCCGCGAAGAGCGTTTTTTCTATGGTCATCCGCCGTCCCTTTCCTGGCGTTGGTTCGCCAGTAAGTTGATTTACTCACGCTAGTTATTGTTGAGAAAGGGGCTAGGATCAATTCCCCCGGTCCGCGGGTTAGAATGCCGACGCAAAGAACTCTTCGTGGCTCACGCCATTCTTTCCTCTCTTGCCGATCCCAGGAGACGACCCAGCCATTCGAGAAAAAATGGTGGGCTTCACCTGTTCCGCTGCTCAGGCCGCGCCGATGCCTCGAATGACCGCTTCCCGCCCATCCCTCACCAGAGGTTGTCCTGAAGGGGAGAAACTCGAACGAGGCGGGTGGATACCGCCGTCCACTTGCCGGCCCGAGCGCTACCGCGACGGGCTGCTTGTCTCCCCCTGATACCCTGCCACCGGAACGCCCAAGCGGATATCTCGAGGCTTCTGTGACCACCGCGACCGGACGAGAAACCCTGATTGGCGACCTTTCGGTGATATCTGTCAGAGGACAGCGGCGCGCCCCGTCCGACATCCAGCACCCCGAGGGCTGAGAAAATACTAATTCTCTTCATGCACTTAGGGGAAATTTTGATTTTTTTCTTCCGGCAGAACGACTTCAGCCAATGTTCTCCATGAGCCGGGCCGACACAGGCAGACCGGCGTACGTGTCGTGCAAGACGGGGTAAAGCGTCAGCCCCGCCTTGCCAACGCAGGAAGGGTCCGGAGGGGCCCGCTGATTGGAGGACGGACATGCAAGAACTTCCCGATGGCAGCATCGTGTTGCCGCAGCACCTTCAATATGAGCGCAAGGCAATGGCGAAGGGGCGCCGGGAGCATTTTACTGGCCATTTCGTCTTCGGCCCGAACGAGGGCAAGGCGATGGATTTCGAAAGCAACACGGAATTCAGGATCGCATTGGTGGTGCTTGCGCGGCCCGGCGTGGTGGACCTCGAAAACCAGGTGCCGTTCCGTTGGCGCGACACCACCGGCAAGGTCCACACCCATTTCTTCGACTTCCGTGCCTCTCAGAAGGACGGCAGCCGCATCGCGATCATGGTGAAGGCCGCCCACCGCCTGAAGAGCGAGCGGTTGCGCGCGGAACTGGCCGCGATTGCCGCGCAGGTGACGCCTGATTTCGCGGACCGAGTTGTGATCATGACCGAGAAGGATCTCGATCCGGTCGAGCTGTTCAACGCCGAGATCGTGCACGAATTCCGCAGGTCAGACCCGGTGGCCGACGCCGCCGCCCGCCGGGCAGTCCAGGGCCTGGTGGGCGCGGCTCGGATCGAGGACCTCGTCGAGACGATCGGACTCGGCGCTGACGGTTTCCGAGCGCTGGTTCGTCTTGTCGGAACGCGTGAACTGGAATTGACGGAGGCTGTGCGCATTTCGCACGACGCCTTCGTCCGCCGGAGGGCTGCTTGATGCTCGACATTGTCGCCAGCTCTGAGCTCCCGACCTTCGCGTTCGGCAAGCATGACGAGATCCTCATCAGCGGGCGCTCTTACCGATACTTTGAGACCCGTGAAGACGCCCATTTTTTCTATCGCGCCGACGGCACTGGCGTCATGCAGAAGCTCACCAACACCGAGATTTCCCGCTGGCTGAAGGCGGGGAATTTCCAGTGCAATCCGGATGCATTCGCGCCTGAGGCCGCTTTCGGCGGCCGCGAACTCCCCCCAGATCTGTTGTCGAGCCTCAGCAGAGAACAGCAAGAGCGGGCTGCATCCCGCGAAGCAATCGTGATGGCGTTTCTGGAATTCTACGACAACGAACGGAAAAAGAGAGACCCCAAGCAATACACCCGGGTCAAGCGGACGGATGCATCGATCCGGGCAACACTCCCCGCCATACGCTTGCGGGCTGGCGAAATCCTCGCCGAAAAGACTTCCGGGGGGCGCGGCAGCATGACCGCCATGACCCCCGTTCCTGAAACGGGCAGCCCTCGGTCGATCCGGCGCTGGGTGAAAGCCTACGAGGCGTTCGGCCTCGCCGGACTCTACGATTATGTCCACCAGGGCGGGAACCGGAATCGCCGGCTTACCCTGGACGAATTGATGCTGTTGCACCGTGAGGTCCAGAAATACCACTCCGAGGCGAACCTAACGCAGCAAAACATCTTCGAAAATGTGAAGAACGCGTTCGAGGAGGCGAATGTCGGGCGACGTGAAGAGGGCAAGCCGGACTTGGTGACACCCTCGCGAGAAACGGTCCGACAGGCGATCCTTGCGCTTGATCCGTTCGCCGAAAAAGTCAGCCGGGACGGGCGCGATGCGGCGCGGGCCGAGCTCTCGCCGGTCGGACGCGGCATTGAGGTCTACCGCCCGATGCAGCGCATCGAGATCGACGAATGGACCGTCAATGTCGCGACGCTGATGGCAGAAACGGGCATGTTGCACTGGATGACCGATGAGGAGAAGGCGCGGTTCGGGCTGAACAGGCAGAAGGATCGCTGGAAGATCACCACCGCAATCTGCGTGCGCACGCGCTGCATCGTCGGGATGGTCATTTCCCGCAATCCGAACGCGAAAAGCGCCCTGCGGGTGATCGAGATGACGATGCGGGACAAGGGCGTGTTCTCGGACGCGGTCGATGCCCTATCGCCCTGGAACCAGTACGGTTGGCCCAACATCATCGTGACCGATTGCGCGAAATACAACGTCTCGCATGACGTGCGGGTTCGCACAAAGGACGCCGGCGTCACGATCCTGCACACCCCTGCTGCGAACCCAAGGATGAAGCCGTATATCGAGCGCGCCTTCCGCACGCTGGCGATCAACCTGATGCCACGTCTGACGGGATATACCTTCTCGAACCTGGTCGAGAAGGGGGATCGCGATCCGCAGGATCGCGCAGCCCTGACAGCCGAGGATTTCTGCACGGTGCTCGTGCGCTATGTTGTGGATGTTTATCATCGCTCCCAGCATGACGGGCTGAACAAGGAAACTCCGCTTAACTGCTGGAATCGCCTGGTCAAAAAATTCGGGGTTCAAGCACCGCCAGACCTGCGCCGTCGGCGTCTTGTTTTCGGCGAAGCGCTCACGCGCGTGGTCAGCAAGAAAGGGATCACCGTTCTGGGCGTGCGCTACCAGAGCGAGGCCCTCGCCCGCTGGATGGTACACGCCCGAGACCGTGCCGTGAATCTGCGCTGGTACAATGAGGATATCGGCGCCATCGAGGTCGAGATCGACGGGAAATGGATCACGATCCCTGCCGTTTTCGACGGGTTTTCCGGGGTCTCAGCCCAGAAATGGCTATGCGCGGCGCGCCTGATCCGGGCCGCCCACGCCGAGGCCGCCGAGGTCGACCGTGATATCGTGCGCCGGGCGCTGAGGGAAATCGATGCCGTGAACGGCGAAGCAATGCGGCGCATGGGGCTGCTTGTCGAGGATTGGTCCGCCGAGCGCATCGCGGAAGAAGAGGACAGGCTCTTCATCGGGTTCAATGTCTCAGACAGCGAGCACCCGCCGGCCGATGCACCCGCATCCGACTCCTGGGGGCTTGACCTCGCGACAGCTGCCGACTCGTGGTCGGCATCGCAGACCGTCTCCGAAAGTGACTCTGTGCCGGTAGGCGAAACGCCGGTCACGCCGATCCCGGAAGACCCTGAAAAAGACATTTCCGCCGAGGAGGCCCTGAAACAATCTTTTGCATGCACGGGGAGGCCCACACCGTTTGGTCAGGCCGAACCTCCTTCAACCAGTTGGACCATAGAGGAAAAATGACATGACTGAGATGACGGCCATACCCAACAATGCGTTTGACGCCCTCGAAACCCTGCGCAACACGTACATTCGTACGCCCCGCGACGACCTTTTCCGCGCGCACCTGGATCGGCTCCTGAAACGGGATGCCGACGGCAACCTGACCCCGGTGCCGGTAACATTTACCGCAACGGGTGAAACTCGCGGGATTGCTCTCGTGGAAGGGCCCGGCGGTGGAAAGACGTCGCTGATAGACCACGTGCTCAGCAACCATCCGGCGCTTCAGAGCGATGATCCCACGCGCCGGCCCGTGCTGAGCGTTCGGGTTCCGAGTCCGGCGACAGTCAAGAGCATCGGGTTCGAGATCCTCCGGCAGAGCGGCTATCCCGCGACATCCAGCGCGAAGAAGGAATGGCAGATCTGGACGGATGTCCGGCACAGGCTTAAGGAATTTGAAACCGCAGTGCTCTGGCTCGATGAAGCACATGACCTTTTTCGGGCCGGTCGTGCCGCAGAAGACATCCTGAAGTTGTTGAAATCGCTTATGCAAGGCGACAGCGCGGTGATCGTCATCTTGAGCGGGGTCGACACGCTGTGGGAAATCGCGTCCTACGACGACCAGGTGAAGCGGCGCTATTCCAAGATGGCCCTGCCGGCGATGTCGTCCGCGAAAGACGGGGCCGCCCTGACCGAAGTCATCCAGAAGTTCAGCGCCCGGGTCGGCCTCGACCCGGTCATCGATGACGATCTCGTGGACCGTCTGATCCATGCAAGCCGGAACCGGTTCGGGCTTTGCATCGAGAACATCATCGCCGCGATTGAAACCGCGGTGCTGAAGGGATCCTCCCGGCTGGAAATCCTTCACTTTGCCGAAGCCTGGGGCATGCAGGAGGGCTGTGACTTGGGCCAGAACGTCTTCGTCTCACCCCGCTGGGCGCAGATCGATCTCGACGAGGTGAAACCCAAGGACGCGCCGGCGGCGCAACGGGCCCGGAAACCGCTGACAGCGCGGATGTCTCGTCCGGCCAAGGCCGGGTAAAGCGAACCCCATTCCACCAAGAAACGACCAAAGGCCGCGGTTCATCCGCGGCCTTTTCGTGTTTGGGGGTCATGTCCCGGGTAGGGCTTCAAGAGCGCCGAGCTTGGCAGAGGTTCGAGTCTGATCAGAAGACCACGGTGGGCACCCAGGCATCGGGAGTTTGGGCAGCCCGGGCGCACGTCTTTTGGGCTCATGGGCACCGCGCACGTTCCATTCGTCGTTGGTTCCCGACATCAGGGCCCCACGAGGTGTACGATGGCCTCATCGTGCGGGTCGATCCCATTACATCGCAACAGCGCTCAATCTCGCAGTGCACGCGTTTCAGCAGGCTGGTTTTGACGATCTGGGACCAGTGCTCGCGGGGAAAGCTCTTCCGAAGATCAAGAGTGAACACCAGCATCACACCCGCCCCCGAGCTGCGTTGCGCCAAAGACTCTGCGCGCGGCCTCCTAGACCACCAAGGGGGATACGGCCAATTGCCATGGGACACAGCATCACACACCGGAGATTTCTCTCGCTTTTTTCTTTTGGCTCGGCCGATATCGATCCTAATTCCCGTATCAACGGGCGGAAGGTTCGAAACCGTCTCTCATGGCCTTATCCTGGCGGATATCGCCAATGGTCAGCAATTGGTTGCGAGAATGGCCATTTTCACCAGAAAATGGCCAACAGTTGCTAGCTGTCACACGTCCGCTCTGGAGAATTAACTACATTTTGAATGGCCGCAGCTCATGCAGGTCATGCAGCCCTCGACCATGCGCATTTCATAGGCGCCGCAGGCTGGGCAGGCGGGGCCGCGGCGGGGTTCGCCGACGGCCATCGCCTCGGCGTGGGGATCGGTTTTCAGGCCCATTCCCTCGCCGTCGATGAACCCGATGACGACCATGTGCCGTTCGATCACACCGCCGATGGCGGCCAGGATCGAGGGGATATATTTGCCCTGCATCCACGCGCCGCCACGCGGGTCGAACACCGCCTTGAGTTCCTCGACGACAAAGGACACGTCACCGCCGCGCCGGAACACCGCCGAGATCATCCGCGTCAGTGCAACGGTCCAGGCGAAATGCTCCATGTTCTTGGAGTTGATGAACACCTCGAACGGACGGCGGCGGCCGCCCATGACGATATCGTTGATGGTGATATAGATCGCGTGCTCGCTGTCGGGCCATTTCAGTTTATAGGTATTGCCCTCCAGCGCCTGGGGGCGATCCAGCGGATCGGACAGATAGACGACATCGGCGCCGGTTTCCGTCTCGGGCGTCTTGTCAGAGCTTTCAGAAACCGACAGCACCGATCCCGTCACATCGTTCGGGCGATAGGTCGTGCAGCCTTTGCAGCCGGTTTCAAAGGCCTGCATGTAGACATCCTGAAACTCGTCGAAACTGATATCCTCGGGACAGTTGATCGTCTTGGAGATCGACGAATCCACCCATTTCTGCGCCGCGGCCTGCATGCGCACATGGTCCAGCGGGGCCAGGGTCTGGGCGTTGACGAAATACTCGGGCAACGCGGCATCGCCGAACTTGTCGCGCCACATCTGCACGGCGTAATCGACAACCTCTTCCTCGGTGCGGCTACCGTCACGTTGCAGCACCTTGCGGGTATAGGCATAGGCAAAGACCGGCTCGATCCCGCTGGACACGTTACCGGCATAAAGGCTGATCGTGCCGGTCGGCGCGATCGAGGTCAGCAGCGCATTGCGGATGCCATGTTGCGCGATGGCGTCGCGCACATCCGCATCCATCTGGGCCATTGCCCCGCTGGCCAGGTATTTGGCCGCGTCGAACAGCGGGAACGCCCCCTTTTCGCGGGCCAGGTCCACCGAGGCCAGATAGGCGGCGCGGGCGATCCGGTGCAACCAGCGTTCGGTCTGGCGCGCCGCCTCGTCCGAGCCATAGCGCAGGCCCACCATCAACAGCGCATCGGCCAGCCCCGTCACCCCCAGTCCGATCCGGCGCTTGTCCGCGGCCTCCTTGGCCTGCTGGGGCAACGGAAAGCGGCTGGCATCCACCACGTTGTCCATCATCCGCACGGCGGTGGCGACCAACTCGTCCAACTCGGCCTCGTCCAGTTCGGCGATGCTTTCGAACGGATCACGCACCAGCCGCGCCAGGTTGATCGAGCCCAAAAGGCACGCGCCATAGGGCGGCAGGGGCTGCTCGCCGCAGGGGTTGGTCGCGGCGATCGTTTCGCAATAGGCCAGGTTGTTCATCTGGTTGATGCGGTCGATAAAGATCACGCCGGGTTCGGCAAAATCATAGGTCGCGCGCATGATGCGGTTCCACAGGTCTCGGGCATCGACCGTGTGATAGACCTTGTCGCCGAATTTCAGCTCCCACGGCCCGTCGTTCTTTACCGCCTCCATGAACGGATCGGTGATCAGCACGGACAGGTTGAACATGCGCAGCCGCGCGGCGTCTTGCTTGGCGGTGATGAAATCCTCGATATCGGGGTGGTCGCAGCGCATGGTCGCCATCATCGCGCCGCGCCGACTGCCCGCCGACATGATCGTGCGGCACATCGCGTCCCACACATCCATGAACGACAGCGGCCCCGAGGCATCCGCCGCCACGCCCACCACGTCGGCCCCGCGTGGGCGGATGGTCGAGAAGTCATAGCCGATCCCGCCGCCCTGCTGCATGGTCAGCGCGGCCTCTTTGAGCATGTCGAAAATACCGCCCATGCTGTCGGGGATCGTGCCCATCACAAAGCAGTTGAAGAGCGTCACCGCCCGCCCGGTGCCCGCCCCGGCCGTGATCCGGCCCGCCGGCAGAAAACGGAAATCCTCTAGCGCGGCATAGAACTTCTCTTCCCAGGCGGCCTTGTCGGATTCGGGTTCGGCCAGCGCGCGGGCGATGCGGCGCCAGCTATCCTCGATCGTCAGATCAACCGGGGCGCCATCGGCCTTTTTCAGGCGGTATTTCATATCCCAAATTTGTTCGGCGATGGGGGCGGTGAAACGGCTCATCTGGGGCGTCCTTGGATGATCGGGAAGGTTGTTCAGGATAGGGCTTCGGGTTGAACTCCGCAACAACTAGCCTAGGGTTGCGACTCATCAACATGATCTGGGGGGCACGATGACGGTGGGCCATGTCAATCTGGTAAAGCTGTGCGTCGGGGCCGAGCGGGTCGAGGACCTGTTGGCCTGGCAGGAGCAACCGCGCGCCAAGGGCCCCGACGGCAAGCCGCGCCACGTCACCCGGATGTGGCCCAAACGCAGCGAGGCGCTGTTGAACGGCGGCTCGCTTTACTGGGTGTTCAAGGGGGTGATGCTGGCGCGCCAGCGCATCGTGCGGCTGGACGAGGTGATCGGCAGCGACGGCATCGCGCGCTGTGGCATCGTGCTGGACCCAGAGGTTGTCCGAACCGAGGCGGTGCCGCGCAGACCCTTTCAGGGGTGGCGCTATCTGCCGCCCGAGGACAGCCCGCGTGATCTGTCCCAGGCGCGTCAGGCGGATACCGACCTGCCCCCCGCCTTGATGGCGGCCCTGGCCGAGATTGGGGTGCGGTAGGCGCCATTGCGCGAAACCGTGGCCCCCGGCGAAAGGCGGCTTTTGCCGCCGGACGCTTAGCTGCCCAGTTCCATCCGGCCTATCAGTGTGCGCAGAACCGCCCGCACGTCATCGTCGCAGGGCGCGGTGCGCGACTTGAACAGGGTTGCCTGGCTTCGGTGGATCAACCCGTCGGACAGGATCTTGAGGTGGTTGGCGCGCAACGTCTCGCCGGTCGAGGTGATGTCGGCCACGGCCTCGGCGGTCAGGTTCTTGACCGTGCCCTCGGTCGCGCCCTGGCTGTCGACCAGGCTGTAATCGGCCACCCCTGCATCGCGCAGGAACTCGCGCACCAGGCGGTGGTATTTCGTGGCAATCCGCATGCGGTGCCCGTGGGCCGCGCGAAACGCCGCCGCGGCGGCATCCAGATCGTCCAGCGTATCCACATCGACCCAGCAGCGCGGCACCGCGATCACCAGATCGGCAAAGCCAAAGCCCATGGGCTCCAGCGCGCTGACCCGTGCCTCCCAGTCGGCGATTCGTTCCTGCACCAGGTCAGAGCCGGTCACGCCCAGATGGATGCGCCCCGCCGCCAGTTCGCGCGGGATTTCACCGGCCGACAACAGCACCAGGTCGATCCCGGAAATCCCTTCGACCGCGCCGGAATATTCCCGGTCAGATCCGGTGCGGCGGATGTTGACCCCGTGACCGGCAAACCAGTCAAAGGTCTTTTCCATGAGCCGCCCCTTGGACGGCACCCCAAGCTTGAGCATCATGGCGCACCCTCCGACAAGGCCAGCACCAGTTCCGGGCGCACCACGCCGCCCACCGCCGGGGCCGCGCGCCCCTGGCCCAGGATGCGCGTCAGCGCGTCATAGCGCCCCCCCGAGGCAACCGGGGGCAGGTCCGGCCGCGTCTCGGCGTAAAAGCCAAAGACGAAACCATCGTAATATTCCATCGTGGTGCGGCCATAGCTGGCCTCGAAATCCAGCAGGTCCACGTCGATCCCCTGATCCGACAGCGCATCCAGCCGCGCCTGCATCCGGTCCAGCGCAGGCAGGATCGAGGGCAGGTCAACGGCGATGTCGCGCAGATGCTCCAGCGCATTCGCGCAGGTTTCGCGCAGGCCCAGGATGTCGTCCAGCAATTCGGCCTCGGCGGGCGCAATCGCCGGTTCGGCGGCGTCCTGCATCAGCGCCACCAGGCGGGCCTTGATGTCGGGGGCGCTGCGCAGGCCGATCTCTGGCCCGGCGGCGGCCATCACCGCATCGACGCCCTTGCGCTCCAACTGGGCCAACAGCCGCTTGCGGGTCTCGGGCACAGGCGCGCGCCCGCCAAAGCGGTCCAGCAACGCGCGGAACCGGCGCGGCCGCCACAGGTGACGCTTCAGCGCCGCCTTGCGCTTGTCGCTGGTCGACAGCCCCTCGACCGCGGCCAGCAGCAACCCGATATCGCCCGTCGCGGCCCGCAGACCCAGCGGCGACAAAACCTCGCTGAACAGCGCGAACACCTCGGCATCGGCCTTGGCGGGATCGGCGCCGTCGAACAGTTCATACCCGACCTGGACATATTCGTTGGGGCGGTGCGGGTCGCGTTCCTGGCGGCGAAAAACCTCTCCCATATAGGTATAGCGGGCGGGGTCGGCGCCGCTGTCCATGTGCATCTGGACCACGGGAACGGTGAAATCGGGGCGCAGCATCTGTTCCCCCCGCAACGCGTCCGAGGTCACATAGGCACGCGCGCGGATATCCTCGCCATAAAGATCCAGCAGCGTTTCGGCCGGTTGCAGGATCGCGGTGTGCACCGGCTGGCCACCCGCGGCGCGGAAAAACCCGTGCAACCGGTCGGCCTGGGCCAGGATGTCGGCCTTGCTGGGCATGGGCTCAACCCTCGCCCTGGGCCAGCAGGCGGCGCACCTGGGCCACCAGATCGGTCCGGTCGGCCTCGAACTGGGCGGGCTGGGATTTCCATTCCTCAAGGCTGGCGTTTTCGGCGATCTTGGCGCCCAGCACCAGATCCTTGATCTGCACCACCCCGCGGTCGGCCTCGTCACTGCCCTGGATGATCGCCACCGGCGATTGGCGTTTGTCGGCGTATTTCAACTGGTTGCCGAAATTCTTGGGGTTGCCCAGGTACACCTCGGCGCGGATGCCCGCGGCGCGCAACTCGCCCACCATGGCCTGGTAATCCGCCATGCGGTCGCGGTCCATCACGGTCACGATCACGGGGCCCTGCAACGCGCCCCCTGCCCGTCCCTTGGCCCGCAACGCGGCGAGCAGCCGGTCGACCCCGATGGAAACACCCGTCGCGGGCACGGACTGGCCCGTAAAGCGTTTCACCAGGTCATCATAGCGCCCACCCCCGGCAACCGAGCCGAACTGGCGCGGACGGCCCTTTTCGTCGGTGATCTCAAAGGTCAGCTCCGCCTCGTAAACCGGGCCGGTGTAATAGCCCAGGCCACGCACCACGGAGGGGTCGAGGATGATACGGTCGGGGCCATAGCCCTGGGCGGCCAAAAGATCGGAAATCGTCTCAAGCTCGGCCACGCCCTCTTCGCCGATGGTCGAACCGGCCACCAACTCTCGCAGCCGGGCACAGGTGTCGGCCTTGGTCTCGCGCTTGGCGGCCATAAAACCCATGACGACCTCGGCCTGCGCCTTGGACAGCCCCGCCCCTTCGGTGAAATCGCCCGACTCGTCCTTTCGACCCTCGCCCAAGAGCGCCCGCACGCCGTCCTCGCCCAGCCGGTCCAGCTTGTCGATGGCGCGCAGCACGATGCCGCGCTCATGCTCGAATTTCTCGGGGTCGGCGGGGTCCAGCACGCCCGCGACCTGCATCACGCCGTTCAGAACCTTGCGGTTATTGACCCGCACGATGTAGTCGCCACGCGGGATGCCCACGGCCTCCAGCGTGTCGGCCAGCATGGCGCAAATCTCGGCATCCGCCGCGACCGACGCCGCGCCCACCGTATCGGCATCGCATTGATAAAACTGGC
The DNA here is from genome assembly GCA_016938875.1 of Paracoccaceae bacterium. Classification (GTDB taxonomy): domain Bacteria; phylum Pseudomonadota; class Alphaproteobacteria; order Rhodobacterales; family Rhodobacteraceae; genus Rhodovulum. The sequence goes on along the minus strand of JAFGTV010000030.1, from coordinate 17,808 downwards.
GGAACCGGCCCGGCCCGGGTTTTTCGTTGCGCCAGACCGGGCCCATCGCATAGCGGCGATAGGGGCTGGGCAGATCGTTGCGGAACTGCGCGGCGACCCGGGCCAGCGGCGCGGTCAGGTCATAGCGCAGCGCCAGCCAATCGCCGTCCTCCTCTTGCCAGGCGAACACACCGGCATTGGGGCGGTCGACATCGGGCAGGTATTTGCCCAGCGCATCCAGCGTCTCCACCGCCGCGCTTTCCAGCGGATCAAAGCCATAGCGGTGATACACCTCGGCAATCTTGTCCAGCATCGCCTTGCGTTCGGTGACATCTGCGCCGAAATAGTCGCGAAAGCCCTTGGGCGGTTCGGCCTTGGGGCGCCGGGGTTTCTTATCCTTGGCCATCAGAGCCTCGCCTATGTCTTTCGCGTTCGCGCGGGGTCTAGCGGATAGGGGGCTGCGGGGCAAGGTGGCGCAACATCAGCGGAGGGGCACATGACCCAAGACGATCGCACCGAGATGGAAGAACGGATCGCCCATCTGATGGCGGCGGTGGATGATCTGTCCGACATGGTCGCCGCCCAGGGCATCGAGATCGATCGGCTGACCCGGCGCATGGCGATGCTGATGGAGCGCGAGGCCGACCGCGAGCTGGAGGCAGGCGGCACCGTGCCGCTGGCCGATCAGAAGCCGCCGCATTGGTAACGCCCCGGGCCGCACGGCGCGCCCCTTGCCCGTGTCACGCCGTGGGTGTTTGGACCAAGAAGACGCAAACCTAGCGCGCGGAGCGTGGCCGGACCCTGGCCCAGGCGCGTTTGGCCCAGGCCAGCGGGGCCGACATCTTGCGCCCCCGCGAGCGGCCGGTATCGCCCCAATCCGCAGCGTCCAGCCCATAGGCGGGCAGCGCGGCGACCAGGGTTTCTATCGGGTCGTTGTCCAGATCGAAGATGATCAACTGATCGGGGCGGTCGGCCAACTCGGCCCGCAGCGCGGCGATCTGGGCATCCCAGTCGGCGCGCCACCGCGCAATCAGCGCGGCCTGATCGGGCAGGCCCAGGGCCGTCATGGCGCGCCGGGCGAATTCCCCGTGTCCATGCAGCAGGCGCGAGGCGATCCAGGCCTCGCGGTCGCGCAGGTTCAAAAGCAAGATCGTGCCCGGATAGTCGCGCAAAATCTCGCGAAAGGCGGTGTTGCCCTCGTAATAGTCCGTCTGGGTGGCGTGGATCAGGTCGCAGTAGAAGGTATAGTCCTCGATCCCGGCCAGGGCCTTGCGCCCGGCGGCGAGGTTGTCGCGGATGATCCGCGCAGCGGTTTGCGAGCGGCGCAGCGGGCGGCGATGCTTGTGGTGCAGGGCGCGGTGACCCGCCCCCTGGAAAAGGCGCGCCAGGCTGCGGGTGCCGCATTTGTTGAACCCCACCAGCACGACCCGGGGCAGATCGGGCGGGGGCATCAGAAATCCTCGACCAGGGCGACGCCGGGCAACGATTTGATCGCGCCCTTGATCTGGGGGGTGACCGGATAGGCCTGGGGCAGGGCGATCTCGACCTCGCCGGGCAGATCGGCGGCCATCAGGCACAGTTGCACCGGGCCGCGCCCCGCGCGCGGCGCCATCTCGGTGCGGCTGCGTTCCAACAGGCCCGCCACGGCCCCGATTGCCGTTTCTTCCTCGATAAAGACCTTGAGCCCCGCCGCCCCGGCATCGGCCACCACGACATCAGCCAACTGGACCGCGCGGGCCAGCAGTTTGAGCTGGTCGTTTTCCATCGTCGCCTCGACGGTCAGAACGACGTTTGTCCCGGCCTCCAGCAAATCACGCGCGGTTTCCAGCACGTCAGAGAAAAGCGTGACCTCGTAAAGCCCCGTAGGATCGGAAAGCTGGGCAAAGGCAAAGCGGTTGCCCTTGGCCGATTTGCGTTCCTGCCGTCCGGCGACGGCGCCCGCGATCTTGGCGACGACCGCCCCCGATCTGGCGGCGTCTTCGATCTCGATCTTGGTCATCACCTTCTTGCGTTTCAGCGCGGCCATGTAATCGTCCAGCGGGTGGCCAGACAGGTAGAAACCGACCGCCTTGTGCTCTTCGGTCAGCCGCTCATTGGGCAGCCAGTCGGCGATCGGGGCCAGCCGGGGTTCGGGCAGGTCATCGCCCGCCTCGCCAAACAGTGACACCTGCGACGAGGCGCGCTGATCGTGGATCGCGGCGGAATAGCCCGCCAGCGCATCGAGGCTGGCACAAACCCGGGCGCGGTTGGGATCGAGCTGATCAAAGGCACCCGCACGGGCCAGCATTTCCAGCGGCCGCTTGCCGATACGTTTGAGATCGACCCGGCGCGCAAAATCGTAAAGCGTGGCAAAGGGTTTGTCGCCCTGCTCGGTGCCGCGCCCCGCGACGATCAGTTTCATCGCCTCGACGCCCACGTTTTTCAACGCGCCCAGCGCGTAGACCAGCTTGCCGTCCTTGACATCGAAACTGGCCTGCGAGCGGTTCACGCAGGGCGGCACGATCTCGATATCCAGGCCGCGGCGGACCTCTTCGGCATAGATCGCCAGCTTGTCGGTCAGGTGGATGTCGCAGTTCATCACGCCGGCCATGAACTCGACCGGGTGGTTGGCCTTGAGCCAGGCGGTTTGATAGCTGACCACCGCATAGGCCGCCGCGTGGGATTTGTTGAAGCCGTAGTTGGCGAATTTCTCAAGCAGGTCAAAGACCTCGCCCGCCTTGGCGGCAGAGACGCCGTTTTCCGTGGCGCCCTTGACGAATTTCGGGCGCTCTTTGGCCATCTCTTCGGCGATCTTCTTGCCCATGGCGCGGCGCAGCAGGTCGGCACCGCCCAGCGAATAGCCCGCCATCACCTGGGCGATCTGCATCACCTGTTCCTGATAGACGATGATGCCCTGGGTTTCGGCCAGAATATGGTCGATCGTGGGGTGAATGGATTCCAGCGGTTTGACGCCCTGCTTGACCTCGCAATAGGTGGGGATGTTCTCCATCGGGCCGGGACGGTACAGCGCGACCAGCGCCACGATATCCTCGATGCAGGTGGGTTTCATGCGCCGCAGCGCGTCCATCATGCCCGAGCTTTCAACCTGGAACACCGCGACCGTTTTCGCGCTGGCATACAGCCGATATGTCTTTTCGTCGTCCAGCGGGATATGCCCGATGTCGTTCTCGGCGCCGGGCGCGGGCTGATACAGGGCGGTGCCGTCGGGGCCCTCGTGCAATTGCCGCCCGCCCGCACGGATCAGCTCGATCGCGTTCTGGATCACGGTCAGGGTTTTCAGGCCCAGAAAGTCGAACTTTACCAGCCCGGCCTGCTCCACCCATTTCATGTTGAACTGGGTGGCGGGCATATCGGATCGCGGATCCTGGTAGAGCGGCACCAACTCGTCCAGCGGCCGGTCGCCGATCACCACCCCCGCCGCGTGGGTCGAGGCGTTCCTGAGCAGCCCCTCGACCTGCTGGCCATAGGTCAGCAACCGGTCGACCACCTCTTCGGCGCGGGCGGCCTCGCGCAGGCGGGGTTCGTCGGCCAGCGCCTTTTCGATCGACACGGGTTTGACCCCCTCGACCGGGATCAGTTTCGACAGCTTGTCGACCTGGCCATAGGGCAGCTGCAGCACGCGCCCGATGTCGCGCACCGCCGCCTTGGACAAGAGCGCGCCAAAGGTGATGATCTGGGCCACCTTTTCACGGCCGTATTTCTCTTGGACATAGGCGATCACCTCTTCGCGGCGATCCATGCAAAAGTCGATATCGAAGTCGGGCATGCTGACCCGCTCGGGGTTCAGGAACCGTTCGAACAGCAGCGAATAGCGCAAAGGATCCAGGTCCGTGATCGTCAGCGCATAGGCCACCAGCGACCCGGCACCCGACCCGCGACCGGGGCCGACGGGGATGTCGTGATCCTTGGCCCATTTGATGAAATCGGCCACGATCAGGAAATACCCCGGAAAGCCCATCCCCTCGATGATGCCCAGCTCGAATTCCAGCCGCTTTTCATATTCCTCGACGGTGGCGGCATGCGGGATCACGGCCAGGCGCGCGGCCAGCCCCGCCTTGGCCTGGCGGCGCAGCTCCTCGACCTCGTCATCGGCAAAGCGCGGCAGGATAGGGTTGCGCTTTTCGGCCTTTATGGCACAGCGGCGCGCGATCTCGACGGTGTTTTCCAGCGCCTCGGGCAGGTCGGCGAACAGCGCGGCCATTTCCTCGGGCGTCTTGAAATAGTGCTGGGGCGTCAGGCGGCGGCGACCCTGCGCCTGGTCCACATAGGCGCCATCGGCGATGCAGATCAGCGCATCATGGGCCTCATACATGGTGGCCTTGGGGAAATAGACATCGTTGGTGGCCACCAGCGGCAGGTCCATCGCATAGGCCATTTCGATATGGCCCCGCTCGGTCGCCTGTTCGGCCTCGGTCATCTGGCCACCCTCGCCCGGATGGCGCTGCAGCTCGACATAAAGCCGGGTGGGAAAGGCCGCCGCCAGCCGCGCCATCAGCGCCTCGGCGCGTGGCCGCTGGCCGGCCTGCAACAGCCGCCCCACCGGACCCTCGGGCCCGCCGCTCAGGCAGATCAGGCCGTCGCTATGGGCCTCGATCTCTTCGGGGGTGACCTGGGGCAACTGCCCGCCCTTGCCCAGGTAAAGGCATGAGTTCAGCTTCATCAGGTTGCCGTAACCCACCGCGTTCTGCGCCAGCAGAACCAGCGGCGCGGGCGCGCGCGGCCGTTCCCCCGGGGTGGCGGGATCATAGGTCAGATCGACCTGGCAACCGATGATCGGCTGAATCCCCGCACCGCTGGCGCCCACCGAAAATTCCAGCGCGCAGAACATGTTGTTGGTGTCGGTCACGGCCACTGCGGGCATGCCGGCCGCACGGCACAGATCGGGCAGCTTTTTCACCCGCACCGCCCCTTCGAGCAGCGAGTATTCGGTATGCAGGCGAAGGTGGATGAATCGGGGCGTGGCCATGGGCGCACGCTACCCCATGCCCGGCCCCTAGGAAAAGCGCTAAGCGGGTTCCAGCATCTCGATCCGGTTGCCAAAGGGGTCCTCGACATAAAACCGCCGCATCCCCGGCAGATCACCGTCCCAGCACAGCGCCACCCCCGCCCGTTCCAGCCGCGCGGCCAGTTCGTCCAGCCCCCGCACCAGCAACGCGGGATGGGCCTTGCGTGCCGGAACGAACCCGGCCTCGACGCCCAGGTGCAGGCGCACCTCGCCCCTGCCGAACCAGACGCCGCCGCGCGCCGCCAGCGCGGCGGGCTTGTCGTGCTCGGCCAGGCCCAGCAGATCGCCGTAGAACCGGCGCGCCGCGTCCTCGCCGCCCTGGGGCATGGCCAGTTGCACATGGTGCAGTGCGTACGGGATCATTCCTGCCCTCCATTGCGGCACAGTCCGCAACAACAGCCTATCGCGGCGGCACCCGCGCCGCCACCCGGCCACGCGGCCCTTGCCAAGGGGACACTTTGCGGCTTTGCTCGACGCTTGGAACGGTCGCGCCCACCCTACGCCGCATCGGGCGGGCACAGGCGGCCCGACGCGGCCCCAGGAATGCGGTGGTGCCCGGTATATGAGCCTTCGATTTCTTCTTAACGGTCAGACGGTCGTGCTGGCCGATCCGCCGCCTATGCTGACCCTGCTGGACTGGCTGCGCGAGACCCGCGGGCTGAGCGGCACCAAAGAGGGCTGTAACGAGGGCGATTGCGGCGCCTGCACCGTCATGGTCACCGATGCGGACGGGGCCAAACCGCTGAACGCATGTATCCTGCTGCTGCCCCAGTTGCACGGCAAGGCGGTGCGCACGGTCGAGGGGCTGGCCGCCCCCGATGGCACCCCGCACCCGGTGCAACAGGCCCTGATCGACCACCATGCCAGCCAATGCGGGTTCTGCACGCCGGGCTTTGCGGTCTCGATGGCCACGGCGCACCGGGCGGGCGACACCGACCACGACACCGTGCTGGCGGGCAACCTGTGCCGCTGCACCGGCTATGCCCCGATCATCCGCGCCGCCCAGGCCGCCGCGGTGGCCCCCGTCCCCGACTGGCTGGACGATCCGCTGGCCGATGTGCCCGCCCTGGAGTGGGGCACGTGCGCAGCCAACGCGATCCGCCCGACCAGCGCCGACGCCCTGGCCGCGTGGTATGTGCAAAATCCCCAGGCGACGCTGATCGCCGGGGCCACCGATGTGGGGCTGTGGATCACCAAGGGGCTGCGCGATCTGGGGCCGGTGGCCTTTCTCAACGGCTGTGCCGATCTGCGCGGGATCACGGTGGACGCCGGGGAAATCCGCCTGGGGGCCTGCGTCAGCATCGCCGAGATGCTGGAGCTGATGCGCGCACACCACCCCCATTTCGCCGCGATGCTGACCCGCTTTGGCTCGGCCCAGGTGCGGGCGGCGGCGACGGTGGGGGGCAACATCGCCAACGGCTCACCCATCGGCGACAGCCCGCCGGCGCTGATCGCGCTGGGCGCCACGCTGCACCTGCGCAAGGGCGACACCCGCCGCAGCCTGCCGCTGGAGGATTTCTTTGTGGAGTACGGCAAACAGGACCGCACCAGCGGCGAGTTCGTCGAGGCCGTGACGATCCCGCGCCAGGCCGATACGTTGCGCTGTTACAAGCTGTCGAAACGGCGCGAGCAGGACATCTCGGCGCTGTGCGGCTGTTTCAACCTGGGCCTGGAGGGGGATGTGATCGCCACCGCCCGCATCGCCTTTGGCGGCATGGCCGGCATCCCCAAACGCGCCCGCGCCGTCGAGGCCGCGTTGATCGGCCAACCCTGGGCCGAGGCCACGTTGCGCGCCGCGCTGCCCGCCTTTGCCGAGGATTTTCAGCCGATGTCGGACATGCGCGCCTCGGCCGCCTACCGGTTGCAAACGGCGCAAAACATGTTGCTGCGGCTTTGGCATGAGGGGGCGGCGTACGCCACGGATATCGATGCGGTGACGCCATGAGTGTGCGCAAACCCCTGCCCCACGATGCCGCCCCGCTGCATGTCACCGGGGCCGCGCGCTATGTCGATGACATCCCCACACCCGCGGGCACGTTGCACCTGGCCTTTGGCCTGTCGCCGGTCGCCCATGGCGAGATCAGCGCGCTGGATCTGGCTGCGGTGCGCGCCGCCCCCGGCGTGGTCGCGGTGATCGGGCCGGACGACCTGGACCCGATGCCCGACTGCTCCCCCTCGGCCCATGACGAGCCATTGCTGGCGCGCGGCACGGTGTCGTATCACGGCCAGCCGCTGTTTTTGGTCATCGCCAACAGCCACCTGGCCGCGCGCAAGGCCGCACGGCTGGCCGATCTGCGCTGTGCCGAGGCGCCCGCGATCCTGACCATCGACGACGCGCTGGCCGCCAACAGCCGGTTCGAGGACGGCCCGCGGATCTGGACCCGCGGCGATCCCGCCGCCGCCATCGCCGCCGCCCCGCACCGCGTCGAGGGCGTGATCGAGATCGGCGGGCAAGAGCATTTCTACCTGGAGGGTCAGGCGGCCCTGGCCCTGCCCCAGGAAGGCGGCGACATGGTGATCCATGCCTCGTCCCAGCACCCCAGCGAGGTGCAGCACAAGGTGGCCGATGCCCTGGGCGTGCCGATGCATGCCGTGCGGGTCGAGGTGCGCCGCATGGGCGGGGCCTTTGGCGGCAAGGAAAGCCAGGGCAACGCGCTGGCGATCGCCTGCGCGCTGGCGGCGCGGGCGACGGGGCGGCCGTGCAAGATGCGCTATGACCGCGACGACGACATGGTCATCACCGGCAAGCGGCACGATTTCCGCATCGCCTATTGCGCCGGGTTCGACGGGGACGGGCGGCTGGCGGGGGTGACCTTCACCCAATATGCCCGCTGCGGCTGGTCCCAGGATCTGAGCCTGCCAGTGGCCGACCGCGCGATGCTGCATGCCGACAACGCCTATTTCCTGCCCGCCGTGCGGATCGAGAGTCACCGGTTGCGCACCCACACCGCCTCGGCCACCGCGTTTCGCGGCTTCGGTGGACCGCAGGGCATGGTCGGGATCGAGCGGGTGATGGATCACATCGCCCACAGCCTGGGCCGTGATCCCCTGGCGGTGCGGCGCCTGAACTATTACGCCGCCGCCAGCGGCCCGGCGGGGGGGCCGTCTGCCCCCCCGAGCCCCCCAGAGGATATTTCAAACCAGAAGAAGCCCACCACGCCCTATGGGATGGAGGTGACCGATTTCATCTTGCACGAGATGACCGACGTGCTGGCCGAACGGGCGGGCTATGCCGCGCGGCGCGCCGCCGTGGCGGCGTGGAATGCCGAGAACCCGGTTCTGAAACGCGGGATTGCCCTGACGCCGGTGAAGTTCGGGATTTCGTTTACCCTGAGCCATCTGAACCAGGCCGGGGCCTTGGTGCATGTGTATCAGGACGGCTCGATCCATCTGAACCATGGCGGGACCGAGATGGGCCAGGGCCTGTTCCAGAAGCTGGCACAGGTGGCGGCCAGCGCCTTTGGGGTAGAGGTCGGGGAGGTCAGGATCACCGCGACCGATACCGCAAAGGTGCCCAACACATCGGCCACCGCGGCCTCATCGGGGTCGGATCTGAACGGGATGGCGGTCAAGATTGCCTGTGACACGATCCGCGACCGGATCGCCGCCCATCTGGCCGAGACCCACCAGACCGATCCGCGCCGGGTGCATTTCGCCGCTGGCAAGGTCTTTGTCGGCGAGGAGGAGATGACATTCGCCCAGGCCGCGCAGAGCACCTATGAGGCGCGCGTCAGCCTGAGCGCCACGGGGTTTTACCGCACCCCCGGCCTGAGTTGGGACCGGATCGCGGGCCAGGGGCGGCCGTTTTTCTATTTTGCTTATGGCGCCGCGCTGAGCGAGGTGGTGCTGGACACCCTGACCGGCGAGAACCGCATCCTGCGCACCGATATCTTGCATGATGCCGGGGCCAGTCTGAATCCCGCGCTGGATATCGGCCAGATCGAGGGCGGGTTCGTTCAGGGCGCGGGCTGGCTGACGATGGAGGAGTTGGTTTGGGATGCCGCGGGGCGGCTGCGCACCCACGCCCCCTCGACCTACAAGATCCCGGCGGTGGGGGATCGGCCGGGTGTGTTCAACGTCACCCTGTGGGACGGCGCGAACACACAGGAGACGATCTATCGCTCCAAGGCGGTCGGCGAGCCGCCGTTCATGCTGGGGATATCGGTTCTCATGGCGCTGTCGGACGCGGTTGCGGCCTGTGGGCCGGGCTATCCCGCGCCGGACGGACCCGCAACGCCCGAGCGGCTGTTGGCCGCGATCCAGCGGGTGCGGGAATGAGCCTGGAGCGCGCCGCACTGGCCGCCGCCGTGGCCGCCCATGGCCGCGTGGCGCGGGTGGTGGTGGCCGACACCCGCGGCTCTGCCCCGCGCGAGGCGGGGGCGGCGATGCTGGTCTGGCCCGGGGGCCAGTCGGGCACCATCGGCGGCGGGGCGCTGGAACATGCCGCAGTTGAGGCGGCGCGGGCGGACCTGGCGCGCGGCGCCGGGCCAAGGCTGGTGCGTATCGCGCTGGGCCCCGGTTTGGGCCAGTGCTGCGGCGGGGCGGTCACGCTGTTGACCGAGGGGTTCGATGCGGCCGCTGTTGCCGCCCTGCCCGACACGGTCTTTGCCCGCCGCATCGAGGGGGGCGCAGAGATGCCCCTGGCCCTGCGGCGCCGGATCGCCGCGATGCGCAATGGCCAGGGCGGCGCGGGTCCGCTGCTGGCCGGGGGGTGGTTCCTGGAGCCCGTCGCGCCCGAGGCCATGCCGCTTTGGATCTGGGGGGCGGGCCATGTGGGCCGCGCGCTGGTGGGGGTTTTGGCCCCGCTGCCCGGATTTGCGGTGACCTGGATCGACACCGGCCCCGACCGCTTTCCGGCCGAAATTCCGGCGGGCGTCATCCCGCGCGTCGCATCCGATCCCGCCGACCTGGTGGCCCAGGCCCCCACGCGCGCGCAGCACCTGATCCTGACCTATTCCCACGCGCTGGACCTGGAGCTGTGTCATCGGCTGTTGTCCCATGGCTTTGCCGGGGCCGGGCTGATCGGGTCGGCCAGCAAATGGGCCCGGTTCCGCGCCCGGCTTGGGCAGTTGGGGCACAGCCCTGCCCAAATCGCACGCATCTGCTGCCCGATTGGGCAACCGGCGCTGGGAAAGCACCCGCAAGCCATTGCGGTAGGCGTGGCCGCCGCGCTACTAAACGCCCAGACACGCCAAGACACCGCAAGGGACGCCGCCGGGTGACATCGCTTTTGACAGTCGAGGGCCTGACCAAGGCCTATCCCGGGGTGGTCGCCAACGATCACGTCAGTTTTGACATCGCCCAGGGCGAGGTGCATGCGCTGTTGGGGGAAAACGGGGCGGGGAAATCCACGCTGGTCAAGATGATCTATGGCCTGGTCACACCCGACAGCGGCCACATGACCCTGCGCGGCGCGCCCTACACCCCGGCAGAGCCGCGCGCGGCCCGGGCCGCGGGCGTGGCAATGGTGTTTCAGCATTTCAGCCTGTTCGACGCGCTGAACGTGGCCGAGAACATCGCGCTGGGCATGGAAAACCCGCCCCCGATGCGCCAGTTGGCCGCCCGCATCCGCACGGTCAGCGAAACCTATGGCCTGCCACTGTCGCCCGATCGGCTGGTGGGCGGGTTGTCCGCGGGCGAACGCCAGCGGGTCGAGATCATCCGCTGTCTGTTGCAGGATCCCAAACTGTTGATCATGGACGAGCCGACCTCGGTTCTGACCCCGCAGGAGGTCGAGATCCTCTTTGCCACGCTCAGGCGGCTGTCGGCCGAGGGCACGGCGATCCTTTATATCTCGCACAAGCTCGAAGAGATCCGCAGCCTGTGCGACCGGGCCACGGTGCTGCGGCTGGGCAAGGTCGTGGACAGTTGCAACCCGCGTGAGAAATCGGCCGCCGAACTGGCCGAGATGATGGTCGGCGCCAAGCTGGTGGCCCCCAGCCGGGCGGGCGGTGACCTGGGCGACGTGGTGCTGGAGGTGGCGGGGCTGACCCTGCCCGCGGCCACGCCGTTCGGCACCACCCTGCGCGACATTTCGTTTTCCGTGCGCGCGGGCGAGATCCTGGGAATCGGCGGGGTTGCGGGCAACGGCCAGGACGAGTTGCTGTCGGCCCTGTCCGGCGAGGCGCATGCCGCCCCCGACAGCGTGCGGCTGAAGGGTCAATCGATCGGCGCACTGGGGCCAAGCCATCGGCGCCGGATCGCGGTTCTGGCTGCCCCCGAGGAACGCCTGGGCCACGCCGCCGCACCGGATATGAGCCTGACGGAGAACGCCCTGCTGACCGGCGCGATCCGCGAGGGGCTGGCCGCGCGCGGGTTCCTGAAATGGCCCGCCGCGCGGGCCTTTGCCGAAAAGGTGATCGAAACCTTTGACGTGCGCACACCGGGGCCGGGGAACGCGGCACGCTCGCTGTCGGGGGGGAACCTGCAAAAATTCGTCATCGGACGCGAAGTGTTGCAACGCCCCGAAGTGCTGGTGGTGAACCAGCCGACCTGGGGCGTCGATGCCTCGGCCGCCGCGGCGATTCGCCAGTCCCTGCTGGATCTGGCCGAAACCGGCACGGCGGTGGTGGTGATCAGCCAGGATCTGGACGAGTTGATGGAAATCTCGGACCGTTTCGCGGCCTTGAACGAGGGGCGGCTGTCCCCCCCGCGCCCCGCCGTGGGGCTGAGCATGGAAGAGATCGGCCTGATGATGGGCGGCGCCCATGACATGGAGGTGGCGCATGTGGCCGAGTGACAAAGCGACTGCGACCTGCGCCGGGGGCCATCCGCCCCACCCGCGCGCCCTGCCCCGCGGGCATGACATTTCGGGGGGCGCGGCATGATCCGGCTGGAAAAACGCCCCTCGCCCTCGCGGCTGTGGACGGTGGCGACGCCGGTTTTGGCGGTTGCGCTGACGATGATCGCGGGCGGGCTGTTGTTCGCCGCCCTGGGCAAGGATCCGGTGGCGGCGATTCGCACGATCTTTTGGGATCCGCTGTTCAACGAACAGTTCGCGGCCTATTCGCGGCCGCAATTGCTGGTCAAGGCCGGGCCGCTGATCCTGATCGCCATCGGCCTGAGCCTGGGCTTTCGCGCCGGGATCTGGAACATCGGCGCCGAGGGGCAATACATCATCGGCGCGCTGTCGGGGGCCGGCGTCGGGCTGGCCTTTTACCCGATGGAGGCATGGTTCATCTTTCCGTTGATGGTGCTGGCCGGGGGGTTGGGCGGCTGGGCCTGGGCGATGATCCCGGCGATCCTGAAGACCCGGTTTCGAACCAACGAAATCCTGGTTTCGCTGTTGCTGGTCTACGTGGCCGAACAAATCCTTGCCTCGATGTCGCTGGGCCTGATGCGCAACCCCGAGGGGGGCGGCTTTCCGGGCAGCCGCAACCTGCAACAATACCCTTCTGCCGCGAATACCGAGCTGTTCGCGGGCACCGGGGTGCATTGGGGCGTGGTGGCCGGGTTCGTCGCGGTGATCCTGGCCTATGTGCTGTTGAACCGGCATATGCTGGGCTTTCAGATCCGGCTGGCGGGACAAAGCCCGCGCGCGGCGCGGTTCGCCGGGGTCAATCCCAATGCGCTGGTGGTGTTCTGCCTGGGCGTCTCGGGGGCGCTGGCGGGCATGGCGGGCCTGTTCGAGGTGTCGGGACCGGCGGGGCAGGTCAGCATCGATTTCAACCAGGGCTATGGCTTCACCGCGATCATCGTGGCGTTCCTGGGTCGGCTGCATCCCGTGGGCATCCTGCTGGCGGGGCTGTTGATGGCTCTGACCTATATCGGCGGCGAGTTGGCGCAGTTCATGCTGGGCGTGCCCGCGGCGGCGATCCAGGCGTTCCAGGGGATGCTGTTGTTCTTTCTGCTGGGGGTGGATGTGCTGTCCAACTATCGTGTCCGGCTGGGCAAGAGAGAGGTCGCCTGATGGATCTGTCCGCAATCGACCCGGTGGTTCTGATCGCCTCTCTCATGGTGGCGGCGACACCGATCCTGCTGGCCGCGATCGGCGAGCTGGTGGTGGAGAAATCGGGCGTTCTGAACCTGGGCGTCGAGGGGATGATGATCACCGGCGCGATCTGCGGCTTTGCCATAGCGGTAGAGACCGGCAGCCCCACGTTTGGCTTTCTGGCCGCCATGGTCGGGGGCGCCGCGCTGTCGCTGATCTTTGGGGTGCTGACACAGGTATTGATGTCGAACCAAGTGGCCACGGGTCTGGCGCTGACGCTGTTCGGGCTGGGCCTGTCGGCGCTGATCGGCCAAGGCTATGTCGGACTGAAACCGCCCGCCACCGGTCAACTGGACCTTGGGCCGCTGTCGGATATCCCGGTGCTGGGGCGTATCCTGTTTTCCCATGACCTGGTGGTCTATGTCAGCCTGGCGCTGATCGTGGGGGTCTGGGCGGGGCTTAAATACACCCGTGCGGGCCTGATCCTGCGCGCGGTCGGCGAAAACCACGAGGCCGCCCATGCCCTGGGCTACAAGGTGGTGCGTATCCGTCTGATGGCGATTGCCTTTGGCGGGGCCTGCGCGGGGCTGGGTGGCGCCTATCTGAGCCTGATCCGCGTGCCGCAATGGACCGAGGGGATGACCGCCGGCGCGGGCTGGATCGCGCTGGCCATCGTCGTCTTCGCCAGCTGGAAACCGGTGCGCGTCCTGCTGGGGGCCTATCTGTTTGGCGGGGTCACGGTGTTGCAGTTGAACCTGCAGGCCGCCGGGCTGGCCGTGCCGGTCGAGGTCTTGTCGATGTCGCCCTATCTGATAACCATCCTGGTGCTCGTCATCATGTCGGCCGACCGGGGCCGCGCGGCGCTGAGCGCGCCCGCCTCGCTGGGCAAATCCTTTCACGCCTCTAGCTAGGGGCGCTGCCAACCACGGGCATCCCGCCCGCCAACAACATGGGGGACTATCCATGAAACTGAACGCACTTCTTGCCGGGGCTGCCCTGGCGCTGGGTCTTGCGGGGGCTGCGGCCGCCCAGGACAAGACCAAGGTCGGCTTTGTCTTTGTCGGGCCGATCGGCGACGGCGGCTGGACCTATGAACACAACCAGGCCCGCCTGGCCGTGGAAGAGAAATTCGGCGATGCGGTCGAGACCGTCTATCAGGAAAGTGTGCCCGAGGGCGCCGATGCCGAACGTGTGCTGACCCAGATGGCCCTGTCCGGCGCCGACCTGATCTTTACCACCTCGTTTGGCTACATGGACCCCACGATCAACGTCGCCCAGAAATTCCCCGACGTGAAATTCGAGCATGCCACCGGCTATAAGCGCGCCGATAACGTCGGCACCTATTCCGCCCGCTTCTATGAGGGGCGCGCGGTGCAGGGCCATATCGCGGGCCGGATGACCAAGTCGAACGTCGTGGGCTATATCGCCTCGTTCCCGATCCCCGAGGTGATCCGCGGCATCAACTCGGCCTATATCCACGCCAAGGCGGCCAACCCGGATGTGCAGTTCAAGGTGATCTGGGCCTATACCTGGTTCGATCCCGCGAAAGAGGCCGACGCGGCCACCGCGCTGATCCAGCAGGGTGCCGACGTGATCCTGCAACACACCGATTCCACCGCCCCCCAGGCGGCAGCCGAAAAGGCGGGCGGGATCATCACCTTTGGCCAGGCCTCGGACATGGCGGAATACGCGCCGATGCCGCGGGTGTCCTCGATCATCGACAACTGGGCGCCCTATTACATCAACCGCGTGCAGGCGGTGATGGATGGCACCTGGGAAAGCGATGACACCTGGGACGGTATCGGCGCCGGCATGGTCAAGATCGGCGAGATTTCCAACGCCGTCCCCGAGGACGTGAAAGCCGAGGCCCTGGCGCTGAAGGAGGCGATCGCCAGCGGCGCGCATCACCCCTTTACCGGCCCGCTGAACAAGCAGGACGGCAGCGTCTGGCTGGCCGAGGGCGAAGTGGCCGATGATGGCACGCTGGCTGGCATGAACTTCTATGTCGAGGGTCTGACCGGCGACATTCCGCAGTAGTGCGGGCCGGGCGCGGGGGCGCTGCCCCCGCCGCCGCAGATGCGGCGGCCCCCCCGGGATATTTCTGACCAGAAGAAGGGCGCGCGGCGGGGCTTTCCCTTGGCCGCGCGCTCTGATTTAGTCGGGTTTATGGATACGGATTTTCTGGTCATAGGCGGCGGAATCGCCGGGGTTTCGGTGGGCGCGCGGTTGTCCCATCTGGGCCGTGTCACGGTGCTGGAGGCCGAGCAGGGGCTGGGCTATCACGCCTCGGGCCGCTCGGCGGCGCTGTTCGATGAATGCCTGGGCGCGGCCGAGATCGTCGCGCTGAACAAGGCCAGCCACAGCTATCATGCAACCGAAAACGGCGGGGTTCTGTCGGATCGCGGGCTGATGGTGGTTGGCAGGGCCGAGGATGCGGAGCGCTATGAGGCGGACCGCGTCCACATGAAGCTGCGCACGCTGACGCGGGACGAGGCGCGCGAGATGGTGCCGATCCTGAACCCCGACATGCTGGCCTTTGCGGGGTTGAACGAGGCGGCATGGGATCTGGATACCGACCTGTTGATCCAGAATTTCGCGCGGCAGATTCGCGGCAACGGTGGCGCGGTGCTGACCGGGCAGCGGGTTGGCGCGATTGCGCGCACCGGTGCGGGCTGGTCGGTAGAGACCGCCAAGGACACGTACCAGGGCCGGGTGCTGGTCAATGCCGCGGGCGCCTGGGTGGACGAGATCGCGCGCATGGCCGGCGTCACGCCGCTGGGCTTTACCCCGATGCGTCGGTCCATGGCGCGCCTGCCCGCGCCGGGCGGGCACGACATGACCACCTGGCCGATGATCGAGGGGGCCGGCGAGCGGTGGTATTGCAAGCCGGACGCCGGCAAATTGCTGGTCTCGCCCGCCGAAGAACACCCGATGGAGCCCCACGACGCCTATGCCGACGACATGGTGTTGGCCGAGGGGTTGGCGCGCTACGAGGAAATGATGACAGAGCCGGTGACCCGCGTCGAAACCAACTGGGCGGGATTGCGCACCTTTGCCCCCGACCGGCTGTTGGTGATCGGGTTCGATCCGCATACGCCGGATTTCTTTTGGCATGCGGGTCAGGGCGGCTATGGGTTTCAGACCGCGCCCGCGGCCAGTGCCCTGGCGGCCGATGTCGTTGCGGGCCGCGCGCCCGAGGTCGGGGCAGAGCTGGCGGCGGCCCTGTCGCCCGCGCGGTTCGCCTGAGGTGGCGCGGCGGCTGAACCTGCCCGACACGGCCTCGGTTGCGACGCCGGGCACGGGGGGGCGGCTGCATGCGCCCTCGGCCTTGCGCAATGCCCAGGCGATCTGCGCCGTGATCACCGACCACGCCCCGCCCAGCGGCCGCGCGCTGGAAATCGCCAGCGGCACCGGAGAGCATGCCGTTCGAATCGCCGCCTGCCTGCCCGGACTGACCTGGCAGCCCACCGAAATCGACGCGGTCCGCCGCGCCAGCATCGACGCCTGGGCCACCGATGCGGGCTGTGCCAACCTGCGCCCCGCGCGGGCGCTGGATGCCACCGAACCGGGCTGGGGCGTGGCGTTTCAGGGCCATGACCTGATCTTTGCCAGCAACATCCTGCACCTGATCAGCGCCCCCGAGGCCGAGGTTCTGATCCTCGAGGCCGCCCAGGCCCTGGCCCCCGGCGGGGTGCTGTTGATCTATGGCCCGTTCCGCCGCGCCGAGGGCTTTGCCAGCGCGGGCGATGCGGCGTTTCACGACAGCCTGACCGCCCAGGATCCCGAGATCGGCTATAAGTCCTGCGATCAAGTTGCGGCTTGGTTTTCGGGCGCCGGGCTTATTGCGCAGGCACCTGTGGCGATGCCCGCAAACAACTTGACGCAGATCGCCAGAAAGCCTGGCTGATTTGACGCCGATCAAGGTGGCCATCGGGTCAGAGTGCTGATACGGCGGCAATCGGATTCTAAAGGAGAACAGGTATGGACTGGACCAACAAACGCGACGTGACCAAGGACCAGCTGCGCCGCCTGAACAAGGCGATCCCGGACACCGCGCGGGCCTTTGGCGGGCTGGGCAAGGCCGTCAAGGATGGCGGCACGCTGGATTTCAAATACAAGGAATTCGTGGCCCTGGGCATTGCCATCGTCACCCATTGCGAGGCCTGCATCGTGTTGCACATGGAGGCCTTGGTGCGCGTCGGCGCCACCCGCGAAGAGGTCGGCGATGTGGTCGGCATGGCGATCCAGATGGGCGGTGGCCCCGCCATGATGTATGCCGCTGGCGCGATGGAATGCTATGACCAGCTGATCGAGGAAAAGGCCCTGGCCGCCGAATAAGGCCCGCCAAGCCCCCCTGAAAGGGCCGCGTCCGGGGCAAGGGCGCGGCCCTTTTGCATGGCCACTCGGCGGGGTATGGCCGGGCTGGCTTGCACTGGCGGGGCGGGATGCCTACGTCTGCCGGACATCATTATTCAAGGAGCCGCCGATGCGCCGCCCGACCCAGTTTCTGCCCGCCCTGACCCTGCCTGCCCTGGCGCTTGGCCTGGTGGCCCTGACCCCGCCGGCACAGGCGCAAGAGGCCGCCGCCGCACGGTTCCTGGAGGTCTGGGATCTGAACCAGGATGGCACCGTCACCCTGCCCGAGATGCAGCGGATGCGCGGCAATGTCTTTGGCCGTTTCGACGAGACCGGC
Organism: Paracoccaceae bacterium; assembly: GCA_016938875.1. Taxonomy (GTDB): domain Bacteria; phylum Pseudomonadota; class Alphaproteobacteria; order Rhodobacterales; family Rhodobacteraceae; genus Rhodovulum. Next base: position 201 of record JAFGTV010000030.1, on the reverse strand, counting down.
GACGGGATGCTGGACGCGCAGGAATACGTCGCCTTCGACGCCGCCCGGGACCAGGATATCGCAGATTTCGAGGCGCTGGCCGACACCGACGAGATGCGCAAGATCGCGGATGGGCTGTCGCTGGCGCGCAATGATGCGGATGGCGATGGCCAGGTCTCGGCCGAAGAGTTCAGCGCAGGCGCCGCCGATTGGCTGGCCGGG
>JAFGTV010000029.1 GCA_016938875.1 Paracoccaceae bacterium | reverse complement strand
GTATAGGCCACGCGCAGGGCGGTAAGGGGCACCATGCCCAGTTCGATCCGGCGGGCCGAAAGCCATGGGAAACGTTTGTTCGACAGGGCGGTTTCGGGTTCTGCGTCGCGGATCAGCACGTTCAGGATGTCGCGCGCGCGCGGCCCGGCCAGCGCAAAGACCCCGGTTTGGGTGGTCACGTCCGTCACCTCGATCCGGCCGAAATCGGCCCGTCGATCCTCGACCGCCTTGAGCAGGAAATCCTGGTCATAGGCGTGCCAGGCCCCGGCGGAGACCAGGTAATAGCTGTCTTCGGCCAGGCGCACGATGGTGTATTCGGTGCGCACCGTGCCCGCTGAGGTCAGCGCATAGGTCAGGTTGATCCGCCCCACCTTGGGCAGGCGGTTGCAGGTGAACCAATCCAGAAAGGCGGTCGCGCCCGGCCCCGTGATGACGTGCTTGGCGAATGCGGTGGCGTCGATCAGCCCGGCGCCCTCGCGGATCGCGCGCGCCTCTTGGGTCGCGTATTGCCACCACGCGCCGCGCCGGAACGACCGCGCGTCGTGATCGGAAAATCCCTGGGGCGCGAAATAATTGGGCCGCTCCCACCCCGCAACCTGTCCGAACTGCGCGCCCAGCGCGGCCATCCGGTCATAGCACGGCGCGGTGCGCAGCGGGCGGCACGCCGGACGTTCCTCGTCGGGGTGGTGCAGGATATAGACGTGCTCATACGCCTCTTCGTTCTTGCGGGCGGCGTATTCGGTCGTCATCCAGGGGCCATAGCGTTTCGGGTCCAGGCTGGCCATGTCGATCTCGGCCTCGCCCTGGGTCATCAGTTGGGCCAGGTAATGCCCCGCCCCGCCCGCCGCCGTGATGCCAAAGCTGAACCCCTCGGCCAGCCACATGTTGCGCAGCCCCGGCGCCGGACCGATCAGCGGGTTGCCGTCGGGGGTATAGCAGATCGGCCCGTTGAAATCGTCCTTGAAGCCCACGGTTTCCGAGGTCGGAATCCGGTGGATCATCGACATGTATTCCTCTTCGATCCGCTCCAGGTCGAGCGGGAAGAGATCGGCGCGAAAGCTGTCGGGGCAGCCATATTCGAACCGCGCGGGCGCCCCCTTTTCATAGGGGCCCAGGATCCAGCCGCCGCGTTCCTCGCGCACATACCACTTGGCGTCGGCATCGCGCAGCACGGGGTGTTCGGGGTTGCCCGCCTTGCGCCAGGCGACCAGCGCGGGGTCGGGTTCGGTAACGATGAACTGATGTTCCACCGGAATCGCGGGGCTCTTGATCCCCAAGAGCCGCGCGGTGCGTTGGGCATGGTTTCCGGTGGCGGTGACGACATGTTCAGCGGTGATCACCGCCTGTTCGTCGGTGGGCACCAGGTTGCCGCCCTTTTCGGCCATCTTGGTGACCGTGACGCGCCATTCCGACCCGGTCCATTCATAGCCGTCCACCTGCCACTTTCGCTCGATGGTCGCACCGAACTGGCGCGCGCCCTTGGCCATGGCCTGGGTGACATCGGCGGGGTTAATATAGCCGTCCGTGGGGTGATAGATCGCGCCTTGCAGATCCTCGGTGCGCACCAGCGGCCAGCGGTCCTTGATCTGGGCGGGGGTCAGCCACTCATACGGCACGCCGCAGGTCTCGGCGGTGGCGGCGTAGAGCATGTATTCATCCATGCGCGCCTGGCTTTGGGCCATGCGCAGGTTGCCCACCACGTAAAAGCCGGGGTTCAGGCCGGTTTCCTGCTCGAGCGTCTTGTAGAACTTGATCGAGTAGTCATGGATATGCGTCGTCGCATAGGACATGTTGAAATAGGGCAACAGGCCCGCCGCATGCCATGTGCTACCGCTGGTCAGCTCGTCACGCTCCAGCAGCATGGTGTCCCATCCGGCCTTGGCCAGGTGATAGGCGATCGAGGTGCCGACAGCGCCACCACCGACAACAAGGGCTTTGACATGGGTCTTCATGGGCCGACTCTTTCCTTTGGGCGTTGCCAACATAAAGACAGGCTAGCCAGAAGCCGACAGGAATCAGCCGACCCTTGGTGAGGGGAAAGCGACATCGGGACGGGCGGGCGCGATGTCCGGGCCGTCCCCACGCCAAGACCCCCTACAGCATCGAGGGCACGACCAGATCGGGCGGGCGGTGGCCGTCGGCGAACGTCTTGACGTTGATGATGACCTTTTCACCCATCTCGACCCGCCCCTCGAGGGTGGCGGACCCCATATGCGGCAACAGCACGACATTGGGCAACTCGCGCAGGCGCGGGTTGATCTCGTGGCCATGTTCGAACACGTCCAGGCCCGCCCCGCCGATCTCGCCCGCGCGCAGCATCCGGGTCAGGGCGTTCTCGTCGATCACCTCGCCGCGCGAGGTATTCACGATCACCGCGTCGGGCTTCATCAATTTCAGGCGCCGCGCGTTCAGCAGATGAAAGGTCGAGGGGGTGTGCGGGCAGTTCACGCTGATCACATCCATGCGGGTGACCATCTGGTCCAGGCTTTCCCACCAGGTCGCCTCCAGCTCTTGCTCGATCTCGGGGCGCACGCGGCGGCGGTTGTGATAGTGGATCTGCATGCCAAAGGCCCGCGCCCGGCGTGCCACCGCCTGGCCGATCCGGCCCATTCCCAGGATGCCCAGACGCCGCCCGCCGACGCGCCCGCCCATGAACGCGGTGGGCGCCCAGCCATCCCAGCCGCCCGATTGCATCACCGCCAGCCCCTCGGGGATCCGCCGGGTCACCGCCAGCAGCAGCGCCATGGTCATGTCGGCGGTATCCTCGGTCACAACGCCGGGCGTGTTGGCCACCAGGATGCCGCGCTGACGGGCGGTCTGAATGTCCAGGTGGTCGATCCCGGCGCCGTAATTCGCGATCAGCTTCAGCTTTTCACCGGCCTGGGCCAGCATTGCCGCGTCGATCGTATCGGTCACGCAGGGCACCAGCACATCGGCCCGGCGCATCGCGTCGACCAGTTGCTGACGGCTCATCTTGACGTCGGCCTCGTTCAGCTCGACATCGAAAAGCTCCTTCATCCGGGTCTCGACCGGCTCAGGCAACCGTCGCGTCACGACAACACTCAGACGTTCAGCGGGCATTCCTGCGCCTCCCCTGCTTTGCAACCCGTCGCATCAGTGGCAAACTGTCCGAGATCGGGGCGCGGCACAAGACCCCGCGAAGAGCAGGTGACATAACGCCATGGGTAAACGCACAGCCGGACCGGCGATACGGTCGGTCCTTATGATGATCCTGGCGCTGCTGGCATGGACCGGTCCCGCCGCCGCGACCGAGCGCGGATCGGTGACGAACCTGCCGCTGCCGCGCTATGTCTCGCTCAAGGCGGCAGAGGGGAACGTGCGCCGCGGTCCCAGCCTGAGCCATCGGATCGACTGGGTCTATACGCGCCGCGGTGTCCCGTTGCAGGTCACCGCCGAATATGGCCACTGGCGCCGGGTTCAGGATCGCGACGGGGCGGGCGGATGGATGCACTATTCGCTGCTGTCCGGCGTTCGGATGGTGCTGGTGGAAAAGGACATGCAGCCGCTGCGCCGGGTGCCCGCCGCCGACGGGCCGGTGGTGGCCAATGCCGAACTGGGCGTGATTGCCCGGCTGGGCGCGTGCAAACCCGACTGGTGCCGGATCACCGCCGACCGGCAATCGGGATGGGTGCCGAAATCCGCGCTCTGGGGCGTCGACCCGGACGAAATCCGCGACTAAGCTTGTCCCTGCCCCGCCCGAGTTGCTATTCGGGGCCACGCCCGCGCCAAGGTGAGCCACCCGATGCCCCACGCCAGCCGCCTGAACCTATCCGCCGGGATCGCCTCGGTCGCCACGGCGCTGGCCCTGGTGGGGCTCAAGCTGTGGGCGCTGGCGGAAACCCAGTCGCTGTCGGTCGCGGCCTCGCTGACCGACAGCGCGCTGGACCTGATGATGTCGCTGGGGGCGCTGGCGGCGATCTTTTACGCCGCGCGCCCGCCCGATGACGACCACGCCTTTGGCCATACCTCGGCCGAGGACCTGGCGGCCCTGGGACAGGCGGTGTTCATCCTGGCCTCGGCCGGGGTGATCGCCGGGGCGGCCATCGGCCGACTGATCGCGCCCGACCCGGTGCCCCTGACGGCCGAGGGGCGCGGGATCGTGGCGATGGTGGCCTCGGTCGCGTTGACCCTGGCGCTGGTGGTGTGGCAACGCCGCGTCGCCGCGCGTACCGGCAGCCGGGTTGTGCGCGCCGACTCGCTGCATTACCTGGGTGATCTTCTGCCCAACCTCGGCGCGATCCTGGCGCTTTGGGCCTCGGCGCAATTCGGGCTGGCGCGGCTGGACGCTGCGATTGCGCTGGCGGCGGCGGGGATGTTGGCGGTGGGCGCGCTGGGCATCGGCAAGGGCGCGTGGGACGCATTGATGGACCGCGCCGCAGACCCCGAAACCATCGCCCGGATCGAGGCACTGGCCACCGCGCGCAAAGGCGTGCGCGGCTTTCACGACCTCAAGACCCGGCGCGCGGGGGCACGGCTTTTCGTGAACCTGCATATCGAACTGGACGGGGCGCAATCGCTCTATGACGCGCATGCCATCGGCGCCGCGCTAAAGCACGATATCCTGAACGCGTTTCCGGGGGCCGATGTGATCATTCATTTCGACCCGGCGCGCCGCGCCCCCTAGGGGCGGCGCATCGCCCCTCAGCCGCGCGCGCCGCAGACCGGGCAATCGGCGCGGCGGGTCAGGGTGATCACCCGCGTTTCGGCATAAAGGGCATCGTGGATCAGCATCCGACCGCGCAACCCCTCGCCGGCCTGCGCGATGGCCTTGATCGCCTCCATCGCCATCATCGCGCCCATCACACCGGGCAGCGCCCCAACAACGCCCGCCTCGGCACAGCTGGGGGCCAGGTCCGGCGCGGGGGCCCGCGGAAAGACGCATTCATAGCAGGGCGTACCGTGGGCAGGATCGAACAGGCTGATCTGCCCCTCCCACTGGGTGATCGCGGCGGAAATCAGCGGCTTGCCCAACTCTGCCGCGATCCGGTTGGCCAGATAGCGCGTCGGAAAATTGTCCGACCCGTCCAGGATCAGGTCATACTCGGCGAACAGCGTGCGCGCGCTCGCCTCGTCCAGCCGCCGGTGATAGGGGCGCACATCGACAAAGGGGTTCTGCGCGGCCAAAAACTCCTTGGCGGAAAACACCTTGGGCATGCCGATCCGCGCGTCGGTATGGATCACCTGGCGGTGCAGGTTGGAATTCTCGACCACATCATCGTCGATCACCCCCAACGTGCCGATCCCCGCCGCGCCCAGATACATCAACGCCGGCGCACCCAGGCCGCCGGCCCCGATCACCAGGACGCTGGCCTGTTTCAGCCGCTTTTGCCCCGGCCCGCCGATTTCGCGCAGCGCGATGTGGCGCGCATAACGGTCCAGCTCTGCCGGACGAAACGTCCCGGCGGGCGCGGCAAGCTGTATCTCGGGCGTCGCGCGGCGGCGCAGCGCGCCCAGACCCAGCCGATAGCCGACGATCAGCGCCACCAGAACGCCCAGCGCCAGCCACCCCTGGCGCGTGCCGCCGATCGCCATGCGCAGGGCATTGCCCTCGGGCAGCAACAGGTGCACCGCCAGAACCCCGGCGTAAAGCGCGCCTATCATGCCCCAGCGCGCGCGCGAAGAGGCCTTCATCAGCGCGCCAAGACCCCAAAGCGCCAGCGCAATCCCAAAGATCAGCCCCATCAGCGCCGCCCGGTCGAGCCGAACCCGCCCTCGCCCCGCGCGGTCCCCTCCAGCGTGTCGACCACCGCGAAACCCGCCTGAACCACGGGGGCCACGATCATCTGCGCGATGCGGTCGCCGTGGTGAATGGTGTAGGGCGCATCGCCCAGGTTGACCAAGAGCACCCCCAGCGGCCCTCGATAGTCGCTGTCGATGGTGCCCGGCGTGTTGGGCAGGGTGATCCCGTGTTTCAGCGCCAGCCCGGACCGCGGACGGATCTGAACCTCGAAGCCCGGCGGAAAGGCCATGCGAAACCCGGTGGGCACGATGCGGCGCGCCATCGGCGCCAGAACAAAGCCATCCGCGCGGATCTCGGGCGGCAGGTTGGCGCGGATGTCCGCCCCCGCCGATCCGGGCGTTTCATAGGACGGCAGCGGCAGGTCGCGGTCGGCCCAATCCTCCCACACGATGTGCAGGGTCGGGATCATGACAGCGCCTCGGCGATGCGGGCGGCCAGGCGGGTGGCGACGGCGTCCTTGGACAGGCGCGGCCAGGTCTCGGCCCCATCGGCGGTGATCAGGGTGACCTCGTTCTCGGTCCCGCCCATGATGCCGGTGGCGGGCGACACATCATTGGCCACGATCCAGTCGCAGCCCTTGCGCGCGCGTTTCGCCGTGGCATGGGCCAGCACCTCGTCGGTTTCGGCGGCAAAACCCACCACAAGTGCGGGGCGGCCCGGCCCCATACCGGCAACGGTGGCCAGGATGTCGGGGTTTTGCGCGAACTTCAGCGCGGGCGGGGCGCCGGTGGCGTCCTTCTTGATCTTTTGCGCGGCGGCGTTTGCCACGCGCCAGTCGGCCACCGCAGCGGCGAAAACCGCCGCATCGGCCGGCAGCGCGTCCTGAACGGCGGCCAGCATTTCGCGCGCGGTGTCCACCGCGACCACCTGGACGCCTGCGGGCGGGGGCACATCCGCCGGGCCGGTCACGAACACCACCTCGGCCCCCAACGCGGCCAGCGCACGGGCCAGCGCCGTGCCCTGCGCCCCAGAAGAGCGGTTGGCGATATAGCGCACCGGGTCGATCGGTTCATGCGTCGGGCCAGAGGTAACGACGATGCGCCGCCCCGCCAGCGGGCCGCCCGCCAGTGCGGCCGCGATCGCGGTCAGGATCTCGGGCACCTCGGCCATGCGGCCCGGGCCATATTCGCCGCAGGCCATGTCGCCCGCATCGGGCCCGACCACCGCGATGCCATCGGCGCGCAACTGGTCCAGGTTGCGCTGGGTCGCGGGGTGTTCCCACATCCGCACGTTCATCGAGGGCGCGATCAGAACCGGCGTATCCGTCGCCAGCAGCAGCGTCGAGGCCAGGTCATCCGCCAGCCCGCCGGCCATCCTGGCCATCAGGTTCGCGGTGGCCGGTGCCACCACCACCAGATCGGCGGCGCGCGACAGCTGGATATGGCCCATCTCTGCCTCGTCCGTCAGATCGAAGAGGTCGCGGTAAACCTTTTCTCCGGCCAGTGCCGACACCGACAGGGGGGTGACGAATTCCTGGGCGGCGCGGGTCAGCACCGGGGTCACCGCCGCCCCGCGCTCGCGCAGGCGGCGGATCAGGTCCAGCGTCTTATAGGCGGCGATCCCGCCCGACACGATCAGAAGGATGCGTTTTCCTGTGAACATGGGCCCGCCCGCTGTTGAAAGCCGAGTTTCTGTCTAGGCCGCGCACCGGCGCGAGACAAGCTCAGTCCACCGCAAAGCCCGCACAAGGATCCTCTCGCGGGGCAGGATCGGTGACCAGCCACAGATCATAGGGCGGCGCCCCCTCGGGGACGCTTTCCAGTTGACCGAGCGAGAGAAGCGTCACATCGGGCGCAGCACGCGTCAGCGCATGGGCCAGCCCCCAGTCGATGCGCGCATGGCCGTTGCCGGTGATGACCGCGACCGGACCGCCGGTGTCATCCAGCGCCTGGACCACCGCGCGGGCCAAGGCCGCATCGCGCAGGCGCTGCGCCTCGACCATGCCGCCCAACAGGGTTTCGGGCAACGCATTGCAATGGGCCGCCATCTGGCCCGCCTCGCGCTGGGCCTGCTGATCGTCAGGCAGCGGATCGGCCAGGCCATAATCCGCCGCGTCCGGCCCAAAGACTGCCGCGGCGCCATCGGTCACGGCGCGGCGCACGGCGTCCCGCGGCAGGGCGGCGCCCAGGATCGCGGCCTCGGGGGCGGCGGCAAAGATCGGGTAATACATCGCGAAATCGGGCCAGCCCGAGGCCTCCCACTCAAACGCCTCGGCCAGGCCTTTGGCATCGGCGCGCAGATCGGGGGTCACGCGGGCGGCCTGGTCGGGCGTCAGCATCTCAAAGACCAGCGCAGCGGGGCCCAGGGCCGCCACGGCGGTGGCCTGGTTGGCATGATGGGCGGGGTTGTCGTGCACCTCTCCCAGGATCACCACATCCGCAGGGGGCAAGGAGACGAGCGCCGCCGGGTCGATCTGATCGGCCCCAGCGGCGTTCCCGGTGACAAGCGCGGCCAGCGCGCCGATGAGGAACAGGTGTCTCACGCGAGGAAGTGATGCACCTCGGGCGACATCGCTTCAAGGCTTTTGCGCATCTTGCCAAAGGCAGCGGCCTCCAGCTGGCGCACACGTTCCTTGGACAGGCCCAGTTCATCGCCCAGGCTTTCCAGCGTGCGCGGCTCTTCGCGCAGCTTGCGTTCGCGCACGATAAAGCGTTCGCGCTCGTTCAACTGCAACAGGGCGGTGGCCAGCCAATCGCGCAGCTGGGCGCGGTCACGCCCCTCTTCAACGACCTCGGCGGCCTGGGCGCTGTCATCCTCGATCGTGTCGATCCAGGCGCGGCCATCCTCATCGGTGGACTGGGTGGCGTTCAGCGAAAAGTCGGACCCGGACAGGCGCCCCTCCATCATCTCGACATCATGCAACGGAACGCCGACCTCGGTGGCGATCTGCTGGCGCAGTTGGTGTCGGTCCAGAACCTCGCCCCGCGCGCCGGCCTCGCGCTCCAGCCGGGCCTGAACCCGGCGCATGTTGAAGAACAGCGACTTCTGGCTAGAGGTGGACCCGGTGCGAACCATCGACCAGTTGCGCATCACGTGATCCTGGATGCTGGCCTTGATCCACCACACGGCATAGGTCGAAAACCGCACGCCGCGATCGGGGTCGAACTTGTCGGCGGCCTTCATCAGGCCCAGGCTCGCCTCTTGGATCAGGTCATTCATCGGCGCGCCGTAGCGCTTGAACTTGGCCGCCATGGAGATCGCCAGCCGCATGTAGGCGGTGATCAGGCGGTGCAGGGCCTCTTCGTCACGCTCATCGCGCCAGGCATAGGCCAGGCGCAGCTCGGTTTCCGCATCCAACAGCTCTGCCTTCATCGCGCGACGCGAGAGCGAGCTGGAGCCGTATCCATCATATGCCATCGTAACCCCCCGGTTCTGGCTGTGTCGTTCACGACTGTTGCGTCTTCGGTTATGATACGCGTCAAAGGCGCGACCGGATCACACATTCCCGAGAGAACGGCAGGGTTTTCCCGCACTGGATGTGTGCACCCCTGCACAACCTGGCGATAGCCGGACAGAGGCCCGCCCGCGTTTACCTTTACTTACCGACGTTTACCTTTCGGTAACCAAGAGGGCGTAGCCGTGGGGCACTGGGTTGCACGGGACAGAAACATGGTGGCGCGCGCCTACACGGTCGCCTTCGAGGGCATTGAGGCGCGGATCGTCGAGGTCCAGTGCGCGGTTGCCCCCGGCCTGCCGGCCTTTTCCATCGTCGGCCTGCCCGACAAGGCCGTCAGCGAGGCGCGTGACCGGCTGCGTGCGGCGCTGGTGGCGATGGGGGTCGCGTTGCCCTCGAAACGGATCACGGTGAACCTGTCCCCCGCCGACCTGCCCAAGGAAGGGTCGCATTTCGACCTGCCGATCGCGCTGGCGCTGTTGGCCGCGCTGGACGTGGTGCCCCGCGACGCCGCCGAGGGCACGGTCGCGCTGGGCGAATTGTCACTGGATGGCCGGCTGATCCCGGTGCTGGGCGCATTGCCCGCCGCGATGGCTGCCGCCGAGGCGGACCGGGCGCTGCTGTGCCCCCGCGCCTCGGGGGCCGAGGCCGCCTGGGTCGGCGGCACCCAGGTGCTGGCCGCCCCCGACCTGGGCGCGGTGGTGCGCCATTTCACCGGCCAGGCCCCGCTTGCCCCCGCCGAGCCGGGCGAGGTCAGCGGGGGCGCCGATCTGCGCGACCTGGCGGACGTCAAGGGTCAGGAACGCGCCAAGCGTGCGCTGGAAATCGCCGCCGCGGGGCGCCACCACATGCTGATGGTCGGCGCGCCGGGATCGGGCAAGTCGATGCTGGCCGCCCGCATGCCCGGCATCCTGCCGCCGCTGTCGCCGGTCGAGGCGCTGGAAACCTCGATGGTCCACTCGCTGGCCGGGCTGTTGGACGAGGGCGGCATCTCGCGGCTGCGCCCGTTTCGCGAACCGCACCACACCGCCTCGATGGCCGCGATCGTCGGCGGGGGGCGCGGGGCCAAGCCGGGCGAGGTCAGCCTGGCCCATAACGGCGTTTTGTTCATGGATGAATTCCCCGAGTTTCCCCGCGCCGTTCTGGAAACCCTGCGCCAACCGATCGAGTCCGGCGAGATCGTGGTCGCCCGCGCCAATGCTCATATGCGCTATCCCTGCCGGTTCCTGCTGGTGGCCGCGGCAAACCCCTGCAAATGCGGGTATCTCGCGGATCCCGCCCGCGCCTGCGCCCGCGTGCCGCAATGCGGAGAGGATTACCTGGGCCGCATTTCGGGGCCGCTGATGGATCGGTTCGATCTGCGCATCGAGGTGCCCCCGGTCGCCTATGCCGACCTCGATCTGCCCGCGACGGGCGAACGATCCGCCGTTGTCGCCGCCCGTGTCGCCACCGCGCGCAACCGACAAAGCGACCGCTTTGCCGGACACGACCGGGTGCGGGTAAATGCCGAGGCAGAGGGCGCGCTGCTGGAAGAGATCGCCACCCCCGATGCCGACGGGCGCGCGTTGCTCAGCCAAGTGGCCGAGCGGTTCGGACTGTCCGCGCGGGGCTATCACCGGGTGCTGCGGGTGGCGCGCACCATCGCCGACCTGGATGGCGCCGATGTCGTCGCCCGCCCCCACGTGGCCGAGGCCGTCAGCTTTCGCCTGTCGGTGCGCGAGCGGTAGCCGGGGGTGGCGGGATCTGGCCATCGGCGCCTGGCGGCGCGCCGGGCCGATGCCTCAGACCCGCTTTGCCTCGATCGCCTGCCAGATCCCGGCGGCGATGTTGGTGCTGTCGAACCGCTCCAACTCCTGAATGCCGGTGGGCGAGGTCACGTTGATCTCGGTCAGGTAATCGCCGATCACGTCGATGCCGACGAACATCTGACCATGGTCGCGCAATGTCGGCCCGATGGCCGCGCAGATTTCCAGATCGCGCGCCGTCAAGGCCGCACGCTCGGCCCGCCCACCGACATGCATGTTCGACCGCGTCTCGCCTGCGGCAGGCACCCGGTTGATCGCGCCCACCGGTTCGCCATCCACCAGGATCACCCGCTTGTCGCCCCGCTCGACCGCGGGCAGGAACTTTTGCGCGATCAGCGGCTCGCGACTCATCCCGGTGAACAGTTCGTGCAGCGAGGCGAGGTTTCGGTCGGCATGACCCAACCGGAACACCCCGGCCCCGCCATTGCCATAAAGCGGCTTGAGGATGATATCGCCATGGTCCTGCTTGAAGGCGCGCAAGGTCGCCAGGTCGCGGGCGATGATCGTCGGCGGGATCAGATCCGGGAACTTCAGCACCAGCAGCTTTTCAGGAAAATTGCGCACCCAGAAGGGATCGTTGACCACCAGCGTGCCGGGGCTCAGATGCTCCAGCAAATGGGTGGTGGTGATATAACCCATGTCGAACGGCGGATCCTGGCGCAGCCACACCACATCGAACGTGCCCAGATCGACATCGACCTCTTCACCGAGGGTGTAGTGATCCCCCACAACCCGGCGCACGTCCAGCGGCCAACCGCGCGCCATCACCCGCCCGTCGTTCCAATAAAGCCGGTCCGGCGTGTAATAGAACAACCGATGCCCACGCGCCTGGGCCTCTTCGGCAATCCGGAACGTGCTGTCGGCATTGATGTCAACGGCCCCGATCGGGTCCATCTGGATAGCTACGTCGAGCGCCATGGCAAACTCCCTTTTCGGGCTCTACATGGCCGAGGCGGAGGGGCATTGCAACGGCATGCTCAGGCGCAAAAGGCGTTTTCCAGGATATCGACCTCGCCCATGCCATTGACCAGCGCGACGTCGAACCGGATATCGGTCAACTGGCCGCGCGGCTCACCCGCCAGAAATTCCAGCGCGGCCCTCATCACCCGGTCCATCTGGCGCCGGCTTACCCGCTCTGCCGCGCGGGCAAAGCTGCGGCTCTTCTTGACCTCGACAAAGACCAGGCCATCGCCGTCGCGCGCGATCAGGTCGATCTCGCCGCTGCGCCCGCGCCAGCGCCGGGCGGCGATCGGCAATCCCCGCCGTTCATAGCCGCGCGCGACACAGTCCTCGGCCGCCACACCGGCATGATAGGAAACCGTCCCACTCATTGCTTTTCCTCCAGCTTCAGCGCCACCTGGTAAACCTGGCGGCGCGGCAGGTTCAGGGCCGCAGACACCTCTGCCACCGCATCCTTGAGCGAAACGCGATCCAACGCGTTCCTCAGCGCCGTCTCGACATCCGCCGCGGCGGCCTGCTGATCACCGCCGCGCCCGACCAGCACGACGATCTCGCCCTTGACCTCGCGCGTGGCAAATTCCTGTGCCAGTGCACCCAGTGTGCCGCGCGACACTTCCTCAAAGCGTTTGGTCAGTTCCCGGCACACCGCCGCCTCGCGCTCTTGTCCCAGATGTTGGGCCAATTCCCCTAAGAAACGTCTAACGCGTCTGGGCGATTCATAAAAAACCAGCGTTGCCTTCAGCCCTGCCAGGTCCTTTAGCATACGCGCCCTTGCGCCCGCCTGTGGCGGTGCGAATCCGGCGAACAGCACCCGGTCGCTGGGCAACCCTGACACGCTGAGCGCGGCCAGCAACGCCGAAGGCCCCGGGGCGGCATGGACCGGCACCCCTGCCGCGATCGCGTCGCGCGCCAGTGGATAGCCCGGGTCGGCGACCATCGGCGTACCCGCCTCGCTGACGCAGGCAATGGACTGCCCATCCGCCGCCATCCCCACCAGACGCGCGCGCACCGCAGGCGCGCTATGATCGTGATAGGCGATCAGCGCGCGCTCGCCCAAGGCGATGCCGTGGATCTGCATCAGGTGGCGGGCCGTGCGCGTATCCTCGGCCGCGATCACGTCGGCCATGGCCAGGATATCCAGCCCCCTGAGGGTGATATCGCGCGCCGCGCCAATCGGCGTGGCAACGAAATAGATGCCGGGGGCAAGCGGTGAGCGGTCAATTTCCAACGGGGGCCTCGGGGGGATGTCTGACGTTTACTTGGCGGGCCGATCCGCATAGTCTCGCGCCGAAGACCTGCCCGTCCGATGCGAAGGAGTGTGCCATGATCGCCGTTTTCCGCGCGCCCCGCAAGCAGCTGGGCCTGGCGCTGGCCGCGCTGGCCTTGCTGGCGGCCTGCCAGACAGGAGGGCTGGGGCGCGGCCCCAGCATAAACACCCGCGCACCGGTGCCCGTCGCGCTGCTGGTTCCCGGCGGCTCGGGCGAGGCGGGCGATGCCGTGATTGCGCGCAACCTGGAAAATGCCGCCCGCCTGGCGATGGCCGATCTGCAGGGGGTCGTGATCGATCTGCGCGTCTACAACACCGCCGGCAATCCCGAACAGGCCGCCGCGGTGGCAAAACAGGCCGCCGGCGAGGGCGCCAAGATCATCCTTGGTCCGTTCTATGCCCAGGCCGCCAATGCCGCGGGTCTGGCGGTCGCCTCGCGCGGGATCAATGTCCTGAGCTTTTCCAACAACGCCCAGATCGCCGGCGGCAATGTCTTCGTTCTGGGTGCCACGTTCGAGAATACCGCCGACCGGCTGGCCAGCTATGCCATCGCCCAGGGGCGGCGCGACGTGATGATCGTGCATGACCCCGACTTGGCCGGGCAGGTCGGCCGCTCTGCCATCGAAAGCGCGGTGGCCCGCAGTGGCGGCAGCGTCGTGGCGACCGCCACCTACGAGCTGTCGCAAAACGGCGTTGTGCAGGCGATCAGCGAGATCGCCGGCAAGGCGCGCAACTCTGGCGCACAGTCGATCTTTTTCACCGCCAATACCGCCGGCGCGCTGCCGCTTCTGGCGCAGCTTTTGCCCGAGAACCGGGTTGACCCCGAACAGATCAAGTTCATCGGGCTGACCCGCTGGGACATCCCGCCCCAGACCCTGGCGCTGCCCGGACTTCAGGGAGGATGGTTCGCGCTGCCCGATCCCGGTCTGACCGCCCGTTTCGAGGCCCGCTACAGCGCCGCGTATGGCGAACCTGCACACCCCGCCGCGGGGCTGGCCTATGACGGGATCGCGGCGATCGGCGCGCTGGCTGGCCAGGGCCAGTCGGATGCGCTGACCGTGGGCGCGCTGACCCAGGGCTCGGGCTTTGCCGGGGTGAACGGCGTGTTCCGCCTGCGCCCCGATGGCACCAACCAGCGCGCTTTGGCCGTGGCCGAGATTCGCAACAACCAGGTATTCGTGATTGACCCCGCCCCCAGAAGTTTTGGCGGCGCAGGCCTCTAGGCCCGCCCCCACAGATCCCAAAGACCCGACGCCGGACGCATTGATCTGTCCGGCGTCTGACATTTTCGACAAGCCCGCGTTCGACGCGGAATTGGCGCGGCTGGTCGCAACGGCCCCCGATCCGCGTGCCTTGCGCGACGGGGTTGTGCGCCATCTGGCGGCGGCAAACACCCATGGGCGTGCGGTGATCGCCGCAGCCGTTGCCGCCCGGCCCTTTGACGCGGGTCCGGCCGTGCGCGCCTATACCTGGCTGACCGATTGCCTGGTGCTGTCCACGCTAGAGGTGTCCGTGCGCCACCTGCACCCGCTGCCCACGCCGACACAGGGCGAACGGATCGCGGTCTTTGCGGTGGGCGGTTATGGCCGGGGAGAGATGGCGCCGTTTTCCGATGTCGATCTGCTGTTCCTGACGCCCTACAAGATCACCCCCTGGGCCGAGAGCGTCATCGAATCGATGCTCTACATGCTGTGGGATCTGCGGCTGAAGGTTGGCCATGCCAGCCGCACGGTAAAGGATTGCGTCCGCCTGGGGCGCGAGGATTACACGATCCGCACCGCCCTTTTGGAAAACCGCTTTCTGGGGGGGCATGCCCCGCTGGAGGCAGAGCTGAACGATGCGCTATGGGGCGAGCTGTTCGAGGGCACCGAAGCCGAGTTCATCGAGGCAAAGCTGGCCGAACGATCCGAACGCCACCGCAAGCAGGGCGGCCAGCGCTATGTGCTGGAACCCAACGTCAAGGAGGGCAAGGGCGGGCTGCGCGATCTGCAATCGCTTTACTGGATCGCGAAATACGTTCACCGGGTGGACCGCGCCGCGCAACTGGTCCCGCTGGGCCTGTTCACCGAAGAGGAATACCAGGCCTTTCGCAAGGCCGAGCAGTTCCTGCTGGCCGTGCGGTGCCACCTGCACCTGATCGCCAACCGGGCGATGGACCAGCTGACCTTTGACATGCAGGTCGAGGTGGCCGCGGCCATGGGCTATGACGATCATGGCGGGCGGCGCGCGGTCGAACATTTCATGCAGGACTATTTCCGCCACGCCACCACCGTGGGCGACCTGACGCGCATCTTTCTGACCGGGCTGGAGGCCGCCCACGTCAAGAAAGAGCCGATGCTGCTGGGCCTGTTCCGGCGCAAGCGCAAGGCCCGCGAGGGCTATGAGATCGTGCAAAACCGCATGAACGTGGCCGACCCGCAGGCCTTTTTGTCGGACAAGCTGAACCTCTTGCGCATCTTCGGAGAGGCGTTGCGCACCGGCACGCTGCTCCACCCCGAGGCAATGCGCCTGATCGCGGGCAACCTGAACCTGATCGACGACGGGATGCGCAACGACCCCGAGGCGCGGCGCATTTTCCTGGATTTGCTGCTGAAACACGGCAACCCCGAACGCGCCCTGCGGCGGATGAACGAGCTGGGGGTGCTGGGCGCCTTTATCCCGGAATTCGAGCCGATCGTGGCGATGATGCAGTTCAACGTCTACCACCACTTCACGGTGGACGAGCACACGATCCAGTGCATCTCGACCCTGGCGCGGATCGAGCGCGGCGAGATGATCGAGGAATTGCCGATCGCCAGCCGCATCCTGAAGGACGGGGTGAACCGCAAGGTTCTTTACGTGGCCCTCCTGCTGCATGACATCGGCAAGGGCCGGCCCGAGGACCACTCGGTCCTGGGGGCGCAGATCGCGCGCAAGGTGGCCCCGCGCCTGGGCCTGAAACCCGAGGATTGCGAGACGGTGGAATGGCTGGTGCGCTATCACCTGCTGATGTCGGACATGGCGCAGAAACGCAACCTGTCGGACCCGCGCACGGTGCGCGATTTCGCCAAGGCGGTGAAAACCCGCAAGCGGCTGGACCTGCTGACCGTGATGACCGTGTGCGACATCATCGGCGTGGGTCCGGGCACCTGGAACAACTGGAAGGCCCAGCTGCTGCGCAGCCTGTTCCGCGAGACGGCGACCGCGCTGGAAACCGGGCTGGAGGCGATCAACACCGAAAAGCGCGAGGCCGAGGCCAAGCGCGCGCTGCGCGAGACCCTGGCGGACTGGGACAAGGCCGACCTGCGCCGCGAAATCGGGCGCCACTATGGCCCCTATTGGCAGGGGTTGCCGACCTCGTCCCACGCAGTGTTCGCCGAGCTGTTGCGCGACCTTCGCGACGACGAGATCCGCATCGACCTGGCCGAGGACGCCGATCACGACGCCACGCGCGCCTGTTTCGCGCTGGCCGATCATCCGGGCATCTTTTCGCGGTTGGCCGGCGCGCTGGCGCTGGTCGGGGCGAACGTGGTGGACGCGCGCACCTATACCACCAAGGATGGCTATGCGACCGCTGTCTTCTGGATCCAGGATGCCGAAGGCACCCCCTATGAATCCGCCCGCCTGCCGCGCCTGCGCCAGATGATCGACAAGACCCTGATGGGCGAGGTTCGCCCGCGCGAGAAACTGGCCGATCGCGACAAGCTGAAAAAGCGCGAGCGCGGCTTTCGCTTCCCCACCTCGATCAGCTTCGACAACGAGGGGTCCGAGATCTACACGATCATCGAGGTGGACACCCGTGACCGTCCCGGCCTGCTCTATGACCTGACGCGGGTGCTGGCTGAAAACAACATCTACATCGCCTCGGCGGTGATCGCGACCTATGGCGCGCAGGTGGTCGACAACTTTTACGTCAAGGACATGTTCGGGCTGAAACTGCACGCCCGCGCGCGCCAGGAGGGCCTGGAAAAGAAACTGCGCGCCGCGATCGAGCAGGGCGCCGAAAGGGCACAAGGCTGATGCAACCGATCCGGCTGGTTTCCGGTTTTGTCACGGTCGGGATGTGGACGCTGCTCAGCCGGGTTTTGGGCTTTGTGCGCGATATCCTGATCGCGGCCTATCTGGGCACCGGGCCGGTGGCCGAAGCGTTCCTGGTCGCGTTCTCCCTGCCCAACATGTTCCGCCGCTTTTTCGCCGAGGGCGCGTTCAACATGGCCTTTGTGCCGATGTTCTCGAAAAAGCTGGAGGGCGGCGACGACGCGCTGGGATTCGCCCGCGATGCGTTCACCGGGCTGGCGTCGGTCCTGATCGTCTTTTCGCTGATCGCGCAGGTGGCCATGCCATTCCTGGTGCTGGCCATGGCCAGCGGGTTCGTTGGCGATGAACGCTTTGATCTGGCGGTATTTTACGGGCGCATCGCGTTTCCCTATATCCTGTTCATCTCGCTGGCGGCATTGCTGTCGGGGGTGCTGAACGCGACGGGGCGGTTCGTGGCCGCCGCCGCGGCGCCGGTGCTGCTGAACGTGCTGTTCGTCGGGGCGATGGTACTGGCCAATGCGATGGGCTGGCCGGTGGGCGATGCGCTGGCCTGGACGGTGCCGGTGGCGGGCGTGGCGCAGATGGCGCTGGTGTGGCGGGCCGCGGCGCGGGCAGGGTTTCGCCTGACCCTGCGCCGCCCGCGCATGACCCCCGAACTCAAGCGGTTGGCGATGATCGCCGCCCCGGCCGCGCTGGCCGGGGGCGTGGTGCAGGTCAACCTGCTGATCGGGCGGCAGGTGGCCAGTTTCTTTGACGGGGCGGTGGCGTGGCTCAGCTATGCCGACCGGCTGTACCAGCTGCCGCTGGGCGTGGTCGGCATCGCCATCGGCGTGGTGCTTTTGCCCGATCTGTCACGCCGGTTGCGCGCCGAGGATACCGACGGCGGGCGCGACGCGTTCAACCGCGCGGGCGAGATGGCGCTGGCGCTGACGGTGCCGGCGGCGGTGGCGCTGGCGGTGATCCCCGGCCCGCTGGTGGGGGTCTTGTTCCAGCGCGGCGCGTTCGACGGCGCGGATGCGGCGGCCACGGCGGCGGCGGTGGCCGTCTACGGCGCCGGTCTGCCCGCCTTTGTGATGCAAAAGGTGCTGCAACCGCTCTTTTTCGCGCGCGAGGATACGCGGCGGCCGTTTTACTACGCCCTGGCGGCGTTGGCGGTGAATGCGGGTCTGGCGATCGGACTGGCGCCGTTCATCGGTTATATCGCGGCGGCCTTTGGCACCACGCTGGCGGGCTGGGCGATGGTGGGGCTTTTGTGGCGCGGCTCTCGCGGGATGGGGGATGCGGCGGTGCTGGACGCGCGGTTCGTGCGCCGGCTGGGACGGATCGTGCTGGCCTCGGGGGGGATGGGGGCGATCCTGTGGGCCGGGGCCTGGGCCATGGCGCCCTGGCTGCACGCCGGTGCGGGGCGGTATGGCGCGCTGGCGCTGCTGATCGGCCTGGGGATCGGGGCCTATTTCGCGCTGGGTCACCTGCTGGGCGCGTTCCGCCTGGGCGAGTTTTCCCGCGCGCTGCGCCGTCAGCGGTGACGCAGCCGCGCACGCACCTTTCCCCAGCCCCCCGGGCTGACCAGGAACGATAGCGCAAAGCCGGTGACGAACCCCGCAACATCGGCCACCCAATCCTTGCCGCCGCCGAACAACACGCCAAAGAGGAGCTGTATTGCCAGCAACATCCCGATCAGCGTGAACGCCCGGTATTGGCTGGTCCCGGTTCCCGCCAGGTTCACCCACATCAGAAAGGTGAACGCCCCGATCAGCCCGTAAACCGCCGGATACCCCCCGATCAGCGGCACCGGATCATCGAGCAACAGCCCATAGGCCACAGCCCCCACAAAGGCTGACCCGAAAAAGATCAACACCACCGCCCAGGCGCGGAACACCTCGCCCACCATCTTGCCCAGCGCCAGGATGAACACCACGACAAAGACCGCATGGGTCACGCTGGCATGGATGAACGGATAGGTGACAAAGCGCAGCATGTGTTCGGGCGGAAACCGCCCGGTGGCCAGCATCCAGTCGAACACCTGCCCCGAGAACGCGTAATCCTGAAACGCCGCCATGCGCCACCCCACGGCCGACGGGCCACCGATCAGGCCCCGTGTGCCCAGGCTGAGGACAACCTCGACGGCGATGACGGGCAGCACGAGGATCCACACCACCATGGGCAGCGGGTTGATCGGCGGGGCGTTGGGATTGGGGGTCATTGGGCAGCCCTTCGGTTGACGGTGCGATCAGGCATGGGTAAGCGAGCAGAGCATGAAATTCCAGACGGAGATGATCCCATGGCCGAGGTGGTCCACACGCCGCGCGTCTTTTCCGGCATTCAGCCCTCGGGTGGGCTGACGCTGGGCAACTATCTGGGCGCGCTCAAGCGTTTTGCCCAGGCCCAGGACAAGGGCGGCATCGAGACGGTCTATTGCATCGTCGACATGCACGCGATCACCGTCTGGCAGGATCCCGAAAAGCTGACCCATGCCACGCGCGAACTGACCGCGGGCTTTATCGCCTCGGGCGTCGATCCGGCGCGCTCGATCCTGTTCAACCAGTCCCAGGTGCCCGCCCATGCGCAATTGGGCTGGATCTTCAACTGCGTGGCGCGGCTGGGCTGGATGCAGCGGATGACCCAGTTCAAGGACAAGGCGGGCAAGAATTCCGAGAACGTCTCGCTGGGGCTGTTCGCCTATCCTGCGCTGATGGCCGCCGACATCCTGACCTATCACGCCACTCATGTGCCGGTGGGCGAGGATCAAAAACAGCATGTCGAACTGACCCGCGACATCGCGACCAAGTTCAACAATGACTACGGCACCGACTTCTTCCCGATTCCCGAACCGGTGATCGAAGGGGCCGCGACGCGGGTCATGAGCCTGCGCGACGGGTCCAAGAAGATGTCGAAATCCGACCCCTCGGACATGAGCCGGATCAACCTGACCGACGATGCCGATACCATCGCCAAGAAGATCCGCAAGGCAAAGACCGACCCCGAACCCCTGCCCGAAACCATCGAAGGGCTGGAGGGCCGCCTCGAGGCCCGCAACCTGGTGAACATCTACGCCGCGCTGGCCGAAATGACCGTGGAACAGGTCGTGGCCGAACATGGCGGCCAGCAGTTCGGCACGTTCAAACCCTCGCTCGCTGATCTGGCGGTGGCGCGGCTGGAACCGATCTCGACCGAGATGGGGCGACTGATGCAAGACCCCGCCGAGATCGACCGCATCCTGACCCAGGGGGCGGACCGCGCCAACGCGATCGCCGCCCCGATCCTCAAGCGCGCCTATGAGATCGTGGGGATGGTCGGCCCGCGCTGACTGCGTCCCCCGAACAGGCCCATAGCCCGCGCCGACATCCCAGGGCGCGGGCACAGGCATCTGCCCGGCATTGGCCATTTCCTTCGTAGCCGCGCACCGGCAGGGGACCGCCAGTGACCGCCCCTCCCCCCCCCGCCCGTTTCACAAGACGGCTGCCGCAGCTGACCCGGCTTCGGCGGCGGGCGTGTCCGGGAACGACCCGCACCGGGGCCAACGCGCCCCGACGGGGGCGTTTGGCTTTGGCATCTGGACGCCTCCGCCCGGCGGGTCTAGTCTGCGCGCGCATCCCAGAAGAGAGAGTAGTCATGGCCACCGGCATCAATATCCGAACCTATTTCGAAGGCAGCTGGCACAAGGGCGACCTGCCCATCATGCGCGCCGCCGATCACGGCAGTTGGCTGGGCACCACGGTCTTTGATGGCGCGCGCTATTTCGAGGGGATCGCCCCGGACCTGATGGCCCATTGCGCGCGGGTCAACCGCTCGGCCGAGGCCCTGATGATCACGCCCACGGTGAACGCCGAGGACATGCACGCGATCGTCATGGAGGGGCTCAAGGCCTATGCCCCGGAAACCGCCGTCTATATCCGCCCGATGTACTGGGCGCTTGAGGGCGACGTACTGGGCATCGTGCCGAAACCCGGCTCGACCGGCTTTGCCATCTGCCTTGAGGAAATCCCGATGGCCGCGCCGGGCAGTGCCACCACCCTGACGACCACCCGCTTTCGCCGTCCGGTGCTGGAAAACAACGTGGTCAATGCCAAGGCCGGCTGCCTCTATCCCAACAACGCGCGCATGCTGGCCGAGGCCCGCACCAAGGGGTTCGGCAACGCGCTGGTGGCCGACGCGATGGGCAATGTCGCGGAAACCGCCACCGCCAACGTCTTCATGGTCAAGGATGGCGAGGTATTCACGCCGATCCCCAACGGCACATTCCTGGCCGGGATCACCCGCGCGCGCCACATCTCGAACCTGCGCGCCGACGGGGTCAAGGTGCACGAGGCCGTGCTGGGCTTTGACGATTTTCGCGCCGCCGACGAGGTGTTCTTGTCGGGCAACATGATGAAGGTGACACCGGTCAAGGCCTTTGACGACGTGCAATATCAACCCGGCCCGATGACGGCGCGCGCGCGCGACCTGTATTGGGATTGGGCGCATTCCAAGGCGTAACACCGCTGGCGGACAGACCCATGATCCCGGCCCCGCCGCCGCCCCTGCCCTGCGGCAAGCGTGCGGCGGGCGGCAGTTGCCAGCGTGCCCGGCCTGGGTCATTGTGATCCGCGGTTTCCAGGGAGGCACCGATGCGCAAATTTCTGGTCGTGCTCGATGACAGCCGCGAATGCCTGAATGCCATGCGGTTCGCCGCGATGCGCGCAGCCAAGACCGGCGGCGCGGTTCAGATCCTCTCGGTGATCGCGCCCGAGGAGTTCAACCACTGGATCGGCGTCGGCGATCTGATGCGCGAAGAGGCCCGCGAGCGGATCGAGGCCCATTTCGAGGTCTTTGCCAAATGGATGCGCGACCGCCAGGGGATCAACCCCGAACTGGTCATCCGCGAGGGCGAGGCGGCGACCGAAATCCTGGCCCAGATCCGCGAGGATGGCGAGATCGGGGTGCTGGTTCTGGGGGCTGGCACCGACAAGAAAGGGCCCGGCCCGCTGGTCACCCAGTTGACCAAGAGTGCCGGCAACCTGCCGGTGCCGATGACGCTGGTTCCGGGGGGACTGTCCAAGGAAGGGCTGGAGGCGGTGTGTTAAAGGTTTAGAATCGTTCTAAACCTTGACAAATCCAGCCTGTTGGCGCATATCCGAGTGGAAAACTAAGGAATGTGCCAGATGTTCATTCAGACCGAATCCACGCCAAACCCCGCGACGCTGAAATTCCTGCCCGGCCAGGCCGTGCTGGAGGCGGGCACAGCGGATTTCCCCAATTCCGACGGGGCGGCGCAATCGCCGCTGGCCAGCCGCATTTTCGCCGTGGACGGTGTGCGCGCCGTGTTCTTCGGCACCGATTTCGTCACCGTGACCAAGCACGACGACGCCGAGTGGGATCATATCAAGCCCGCCATCCTGGGCGCGATCATGGAGCATTTCCAATCCGGCCAACCTGCCCTGATCGGCGAGGCCGCGGATGCGGGCCATGCCGACCATGACGGCCCCGACGCCGAGATCGTGAGCCAGATCAAGCAGTTGCTGGACACCCGCGTGCGCCCTGCCGTGGCGCAGGACGGGGGCGACATCACCTTTCACGGGTTCGAGCGGGGCGTTGTCTATCTGCACATGCAGGGGGCCTGTGCGGGCTGCCCGTCGTCGACGCTGACGCTGAAGATGGGGATCGAGAACCTGCTGCGCCACTATATCCCCGAGGTCACCGAGGTGCGCCCTGTCGCCGAGTGAGGGCATGAGCCAGCCCCCGACCCTGTTGGCCTTTGACACGTCGGCCGCGCATTGCGCGGCCGCTTTGTTGCGCGACGGCCAGATCGTGGCCGAGCGCCACGCCGAGATGGGGCGCGGTCAGGCCGAGCATCTGATGCCGCTCCTGGCCGCGTTGCTGGACCAGGCCGGGATCAGCTGGCGCGACCTGGATGCCATCGGCGTCGGTGTGGGGCCGGGCAATTTCACCGGCATCCGCATCGCGGTTTCCGCCGCGCGCGGACTGGCGCTGGGGTTGGGGGTGCCGGCCATCGGCGTGTCCAGCTTTGCGGTGATGGCGCAGGGCGCGGCTGGTCCGCTGTTGGTCAGCCTGCCCGCGCCGCGCGACACGGTCTATATGCAGGCGATCCGCGATGACCTGCCGATCGGTGCGCCCTGGCAGGCCTCGCCCGACGCGCCCGGCGAACACCCGGACCTGCCCCTGGGCACCTGCGTTCTGGGGCACGAGGCCACGCGGATCGGCACGGCGCTGGGCCTGTCGGGCACGCCCGCCGTGCTGACGCAAATCGCCCCGCGCATCGCCCAAATTGCCGCCGGTCGGATCGGACAGACCCCGTCTTCGCGCCCTGCCCCGCTTTATGTGCGCCCGGCGGACGCCGCGCCGCCCAGCGATCCGCCGCCGGTGATCCTGCCATGACCCCAGACGCATTGGCCGTGCTGCATGGGCTGTGCTTTACCCATCCGCGGCCCTGGTCGGCCGATGAATTCGCCGCCCTGCTGGACACGCGGGGCGTCTTTCTGCGTGGCGACGGCACCGGGTTTGCCCTGGGCCGGGCCGTGGCGGGCGAGGTCGAGTTGCTGACCCTGGCCGTGCATCCCGACGCCCGGCGCGCCGGGCGGGGCCGCGCCCTGCTGGCCGCGTTCGAGGCCGAGGCCCGCGCACAGGGCGCCACCGAGGCGTTTCTGGAGGTCGCCGCCGACAACGCCGCCGCACGCGCGCTTTATGCTGGTGCAGGCTATGGCCTGGCCGGATGTCGGACGGGCTATTACACCGCGCCGGGGGGGCTGCGTGTCGATGCCCTGGTGATGCGCAAGGCTCTGGCCGGGGAATGATCCTGTGCGACAAAGCGGCAGGAATCGGTTGACCCCTTCGCGGCACTGCGGCCTTAATCACGACAGGTTTCAGGCCCTTGCGGCCCGCGCGCCATTGGCCCGCGCCACCCCAACAACCAACCGGGAGAGTTTTCCATGACCCTGATGCACAAGATCCTGGGCACCGCCGCCGCCTTTGCGCTGAGCGCGGGCGCCGCACTGTCCGAACCGGCGATGATCTATGACCTGGGCGGCAAGTTCGACAAATCCTTTAACGAGGCCGCCTTTGCCGGCGCCGAAAAGTGGAAGGCCGAGACCGGCGAAACCTATCGCGAGATCGAGCTGCAATCCGAGGCCCAGCGCGAACAGGCCCTGCGCCGCTTTGCCGAGGCCGGGCTGAACCCGATCGTCATGGCCGGGTTCGCCTTTGGGTCGATCCTGGAAGAGGTCGCCGCCGACTACCCGGACACCAAATTCGCGATCATCGACATGGTGGTGGATGCCCCCAATGTCCGCTCGATCGTGTTTTCGGAACATGAGGGCAGCTATCTGGCAGGCATGATGGCCGCGATGGCGTCGAAAACCGGCACCGTGGGCTTTATCGGCGGCATGGACATCCCGCTGATCCGCAAGTTCGCCTGCGGCTATGTACAGGGCGTCAAGGCGGCCAATCCCGACGCCACCGTGATCCAGAACATGACCGGCACCACGCCGACGGCCTGGAACGACCCGGTCAAGGGCGGCGAATTGACCCGCGCCCAGATCAGCCAGGGTGCCGACGTGATCTATGCCGCCGCCGGCGGCACCGGGGTGGGCGTGCTGCAAACCGCCGCCGACGAGGGGATCCTGTCGATCGGCGTGGACAGCAACCAGAACTATATGCACCCCGGTCAGGTTCTGACCTCGATGGTAAAGCGGGTGGATGTCGCGGTTTACGACGCGTTCATGTCGGGCGCGGATCTGGAAACCGGCATCTTCACCCTGGGCCTGGCCCAGGATGGCGTGGGCTATGCGGTGGATGACAACAACGCCGCACTGGTCAACGACGACATGATCGCCGCCGTCGAGGACGCCAAGGCCAAGATCATCTCGGGCGAGATCGTCGTTCATGACTACATGACCGACAACACCTGCCCGGTGAAATAAGGGCAGATGGTACAGGCGGGCATGGCACAGGGGCGGCAGACGGATGTCGCCCCGGCAATCGAATTGCGCGGGATATCCAAGGCCTTTGGGCCGGTTCAGGCGAACAAGGATATCTCGATCAGGGTCATGCCCGGCACCATTCACGGCATCATAGGCGAGAACGGCGCGGGCAAATCCACGCTGATGTCGATCCTCTACGGCTTTTACAAGGCCGACGCGGGCGAGATTTTCATCGCCGGGAAAAAGACCTCGATCCCCGACAGCCAGGCCGCGATCCGCGCGGGCATCGGCATGGTTTTCCAGCATTTCAAGCTGGTCGAAAACTTTACCGTGCTGGAAAACGTGGTGCTTGGCGCCGAAGAGGGGCGGCTGTTGAAACCCTCTCTGGCCAAGGCGCGGGGCATCCTCAAGACCCTGGCGGCAGAGTATGAACTGAACGTCGATCCCGATGCCAAGATCGAAGATCTGGGCGTCGGCATGCAGCAGCGCGTCGAGATCCTCAAGGCGCTGTATCGCCAGGCCGACATCCTGATCCTGGACGAACCCACCGGCGTGCTGACCCCCGCCGAGGCCGATCACCTGTTCCGCATCCTCGAAAACCTGCGCGCCGAGGGCAAGACGATCATCCTGATCACCCACAAGCTGCGCGAGATCATGGCCGCGACCGACACCGTGTCCGTGATGCGCCGGGGCGAGATGACGGCGACCATCCAGACCTCGCAGACCGACCCCGAGCACCTGGCCGAAATGATGGTCGGACGAAAGGTTCTGCTGCGTGTCGACAAGAAACCCGCCCAACCCGGCAAGACCGTGCTGGAGGTCGAGAACCTGCGCGTGGTCGACGAGGACGGGGTCGAGCGCCTGAAAGGCGTGTCGCTGAACGTTCGCGCGGGCGAGATCCTGGGGATCGCCGGGGTTTCCGGCAACGGCCAGTCGCAACTGCTGGAGGTTCTGGGCGGGATTACCCATGGCACCGGCACGGTGCGCATCAACGGGCAAGAGATCGACCTGACCGGCCGCCATTCCGACGGCCAGTCGCGCCGCGCCCGCGGCATCTGCCATGTCCCCGAGGACCGCCAGCGCGAAGGCCTGATCATGGAATTCACCGCCTGGGAGAACATGGTATTCGGCTATCACCACGACCCGGCCTATCAGAAAAACGCGCTTTTTATGGACAATGCGGGCATCCGCGATCTGGCCGCAGACAAGATGGCCCGGTTCGACGTGCGTCCGCCGAACCCGGTTCTGGCGGCCAAGAATTTCTCGGGCGGGAACCAGCAGAAACTGGTCCTGGCACGCGAGATCGAGCGAAATCCCGACCTGCTGCTGGTTGGCCAGCCCACGCGCGGCGTCGACATTGGCGCGATCGAATTCATCCACCAACAGATCCTGGATCTGCGCGACGCCGGTAAGGCCGTGCTGCTGGTCAGCGTCGAGCTGGAAGAGATCCTGTCGATGTCCGACCGCATCGCGGTGATGTTCGACGGGCGCATCATGGGCGAACGCCTGCCCGGCGAAACCGACGAGAAAGAGCTGGGCCTGATGATGGCCGGCATGGATACAAAGGCGGCATGATATGGACGTAATGCCGAAATGGGCCGACGTGGTGCTGATCCCGGTGATCAGCCTGGTGCTGGCCGCGCTGTTGTCGACCCTGGTGATCGTGGCGATCGGCGAGGATCCGGTGGCGGCGGTCAAGCTGATGGTGACCGGCGCGCTGGGGTCGACCTATGCGTGGGGCTATACGCTTTATTACGCGACCAACTTCATCTTTACCGGGCTGGCCGTGGCCGTCGCCTTTCACGCGCGGATGTTCAACATCGGCGGCGAGGGGCAGGCGACGCTGGGCGGGCTGGGCGTGGCGCTGATCTGTCTGGCGCTGCCTTGGCCGCACTGGGCGCTGGCGCTGCCCGCGGCGGTGGTGGGGGCGGCGCTGTTCGGGGCGGCCTGGGCGGCGATCCCGGCCTGGTTGCAGGCCAAGCGCGGCAGCCACATCGTGATCACCACGATCATGTTCAACTTTATCGCGGCCTCGGTGCTGAATTACCTGCTGGTCAACGTGATGCGGCCCACCGGATCCATGGACCCGGCCACCGCAAAGTTTCCACCCGGGGCGCATCTGCCGACCCTGCACGATCTGCTGGCGCCGTTCGGCATCGCCTTTTCCAGGGCGGCCCCGGCCAATATCAGCTTTCTGATCGCGGTGGTGGCCTGTGTGCTGGTGTGGCTTTTGATCTGGCGCACCCGGCTGGGATACGAGATCCGCGCCCAGGGCCATTCCGAACCGGCCGCCGTCTATGCCGGCATCCGCCCGGTGCGCATCATCATGGCGGCGATGCTGGTATCCGGCGCGCTGGCGGGGATGATGGCCATCAACAACGTGATGGGCGAGGCCGAGCGGCTGGTTCTGAACTCGGTCGAGGGGGCGGGATTCATCGGCATCGCGGTCGCGCTGATGGGGCGCAACCACCCGTTCGGGGTGTTCCTGGCGGCGATCCTGTTCGGATTTCTCTACCAAGGCGGGGCGGAACTGGCGCTGTGGACCAATATCCCGCGTGAGTTGATCGTGGTGATCCAGGCCTTGGTGATCCTGTTCACCGGCGCGCTGGACAACATGGTGCGGATGCCGCTGGAAAAACTGTTCCTGGCCTTGCGAAAGGATCGCGCGTGATGGATTTCCTGACCGTCCTGCAAGTGCTCGATTCCACCGTGCGGCTGTCCACACCGTTGTTGCTGGCCTGTCTGGCGGGGTTGTTTTCCGAACGCGCGGGCATTTTCGACATCGGGCTAGAGGGCAAGATGCTGTTCGCCGCGTTTTTCTCGGCGGCGGTGGCGGCGGTCACGGGGTCGGTCTGGCTGGGCCTTTTGGCCGGGATCGCGGCGTCGATGGTTCTGGCGGGCATCCACGGGCTGGCCTCGATCACGTTCCGGGGCAATCAGCTGATCTCGGGCGTGGCGATCAATTTCCTGGCCGCCGGGCTGACCGTGGTCATCGCGCAGGACTGGTTCAGACAAGGGGGGCGCACCCCCTCGCTGCTGGGCGGCGCCCGGTTCGAGCCGGTGACCCTGCCCTTTGCCGAGGCGCTGCGCGGGGTGCCGGGCCTGGGCCCGGTCTATTACGAGCTGATCTCGGGGCACACGGTGCTGGTCTATCTGGCCTTTGCGCTGGTGCCTGCGACCTGGTGGCTGCTTTACCGCACGCGGTTTGGGCTGCGGCTGCGGGCGGTGGGGGAAAACCCCGCCGCGGTGGATACCGCGGGGGTGTCGGTGATCGGCCTGCGCTTTGCGGCGGTGGCGATCTGCGGGGTGCTGTGCGGGATCGCGGGGGCCTATCTGGCGACCGCGCTTCAGGCGGGGTTCGTCAAGGACATGACGGCCGGGCGGGGCTTTATCGCGCTGGCCGCGCTGATCTTTGCCAAGTGGCGGCCCTGGTATGCGCTGATGGCGACGATGCTTTTCGGGTTTCTCCAGGCGATCGCGCTGCGCTATCAGAACATCGACCTGGGCGGCGTCGTGGTGCCGGTGCAGGTCATGGACGCGCTGCCCTATATCCTGACTGTGGTGATCCTGGCGGGGTTTGTCGGGCGGGCCATTCCGCCGCGCGCCGGTGGTGAACCTTACGTGAAGGAGCGTTAGAACCGGGCGCGCGCCCTTGCCAGACGCGGGGCACAGGCTTTAGGGACCATATATGCAGATCTACCTGCCCATCGCCGAGGTCTCTGTGAACGCCTTTGTCCTGCTGGGGCTGGGTGGGCTGGTTGGCATCCTGTCGGGCATGTTCGGCGTGGGCGGCGGGTTCTTGATGACGCCGCTGCTGTTCTTTGTCGGGATACCTCCCGCCGTGGCGGTGGCAACCCAGGCCAACCAGATCGTCGCCTCGTCCTATTCGGGTCTGCTGGCCCATGTCAGGCGAAAGACCGTGGATTTCAGGATGGGCACGGTCCTGATGATCGGCGGGCTGATCGGGGCCGGGCTGGGTGTGCTGCTGTTCAACGCGCTCAAGCAGATGGGCCAGGTCGATCTGCTGGTCAAGCTTTGCTATGTGCTGTTCCTGGGGGTCATCGGCGCGCTGATGCTGGTCGAAAGCCTGCGCGCCATCCGCCGCACCCGGCGGGGCGGCACGGTCCCGCGCAGGCGGCAACGGTCCTGGGTGCATGCGCTGCCCTTCAAGATGAAATTTCGCACCTCGGGTCTTTATATCTCGGTGCTGCCGCCGCTGGTGGTCGGGGCCGCGGTGGGGGTGCTGGCGGCGGTCATGGGCGTGGGCGGCGGGTTCATCATGCTGCCCGCGATGATCTATATCCTGGGAATGCCGACCAAGGTGGTGGTGGGCACATCGCTGTTCCAGATCATCTTTGTCACCGGGTTCACCACGCTGCTGCACGCCATGACGAACTATACGGTGGACATGGCGCTGGCGCTGCTGTTGCTGATCGGGGGCGTGGTCGGCGCGCAGGTCGGCACCCGGATCGGGATGCGGATGAAGGCCGAGCAGTTGCGCATCCTGTTGTCGCTGATGGTGTTGGTGGTGTGCGGAAAGATCGCGCTGGAGCTGCTGATCAAACCGGCAGAGCTGTATTCGCTGGCCGGTGGGGCGAATTGATGCTGTGGCGCGCGGTGGTGATCTGCCTGCTGACGGCCCTGCCCCTGCGGGCCGAACAGGTGGTGGCCGGGCTCAGCCAGACGCGGGTGTCGATCACTACGAATTTCGCCGGCTCGGAAATCCTGATCTTTGGCGCGGTCAAGCGGGACGCCCCCTTGCCCGCGGATACGTCCCTGAATGTGGTGGTGACGGTCGCCGGCCCGCTGGCCCCGGTCACGGTGCGGCGCAAGGGCAAGCGGTTCGGCATCTGGATCAACACCGACGCGGTCGAGATCGACGCGGCCCCCAGTTTCTACGCCGTGGCGACCACCGCGCCGCTGACCGAGGTGCTGTCAGATACCGAGGATCTGCGCCACAAGGTGTCGATCCCGCGCGCGATCCGCGCCATCGGCGCCGCCGAACAATCCCCCGAGGCCGCGCGTTTCACCGAGGCGCTGATCCGCATCCGACAGGAAAAGGGGCTCTACCAGGTGCTGCCCGGCGCGGTCGAGTTGAGCGAGCAGACGCTTTTTCGCACTTCGATCGCGCTGCCTGCCAACCTGACCGAGGGCGACTATACCACGCGCATCTTTCTGACCCGCGCGGGGGCGGTGGTGGATGCCTATGAAACCCATATCGGGGTGCGCAAGGTCGGGCTGGAACGCTGGATCTATTCGCTGGCCCACGAACAACCGCTGATCTACGGGATCTTGTCGCTGGTGCTGGCAATCGCGGCGGGTTGGGGCGCCTCGGCGGTGTTCCGGCTGATGCGGGGCTGACGCGAGCGGGCGCTCAGCCCCGCCCGATATAGGGCATGCTGGTGGCCATCACGGTCATGAACTGCACGTTCGCCTCGGCTGGCAGACCCGCCATGTGCAGCACCGAGCGCGCGGCGTTGTCGACATCCATGGTGGGTTGAACCGGCTGGCCCGCGGCGCGGGCCCGTTCGGTCAGATCCTCGACCAGGGCGGTGCGCGCGTTGCCGATGTCGATCTGGCCACAGGCGATGCCAAAGGCCCGCCCATCCAGGGAAAGCGTGCGGGTCAGCCCGGTGATGGCGTGTTTCGTGGTGGTATAGCACACCGATCCGGGGCGTGGCACATGGGCCGAGAGCGAGCCGTTGTTGATGATCCGTCCGCCCTGGGGCGACTGGGCGCGCATACGGGCAAAACCCGCACGCGCCGCCAGGAACATGCCCCCGACATTGACCGCCAGCACCTCGGCCCAGTCCGCGACCGCAACCTCGTCGATCGGGGCAGAGGGACCAAAGATCCCGGCATTGTTGAACAGCACATCCAGCCGTCCGGCCCATTCCATGAACCGATCGAACGCGGCCTCGAGCGCCGCGGCGTCGGTTACATCGGCGGGCAGGGCCAGCGCGCGCGGCTGCCCCGCCGCGATCTGCTCCAACACCTCGGCGCGGCGCGCCAGCAGGCCCACCTGCCAGCCCTCGGCCAGGAACAGCTCTGCCACCGCGCGGCCGATGCCGCTGCTGGCGCCGGTGATCAGGATGGTCTTGGCACTCATGTCTCGGGCTCCTCGGCGCTCAGGGTCAGGGGGGCGGCGGGGGCCGCCAGGTCATCGGCCGTCAGCGCGCGCCTGGGCCGGGCCATGCTATAGCGCGTAACCCAGATCAGCCGGTGTTCGGCGCGGGTGATGGCGACATAGGCCAGCCGTTTCCACAGGGGTTGTCCGGCCTCGACCCGGCCCATCCGGGCGGCGGCATAAAGGTCGGGGGCAAAGACCTGCACCGCCTCCCATTGCGAGCCTTGGGCCTTGTGGATCGTGACCGCCGCGCCATGCAGAAAGGTGGCGCCCATATGGGCGGCAAAGGGGATGAACGGCTCTTCCTCATCGGGCAGTTCGATCTTGACGATCGAGGCGGCCGAGATTTGCGGTTCCTCAGCGCCGAGCACGTGCAGGCGGGAAAACCCGGGCTTGCGACCGGGGCCCAGATAGATCACCTGCGCCCCCTTGATCAGGCCGCGCGCCTCTAGGTCCAGCCGCTTTTTGCGATGCTTCAGCGGCAGTTCGATCCCGTCGCAAATCAGCGGCTCGCCCGGCATCAGGGCATCCAGGGGCGCGCCGTGGGCGTGGCGAAAGGCATGGATCAGCCGTATCCGGGTCGCGTTGCGCCACACCAGCACGGGAGAGCGCGCCATCAGGTCGGAATCGACCCGTCCGGCCAGTTGCACCCGGTCGTCGCGTGCGGCGGCCTGTTCGACCATCCGCTCGAATGCCTCGAACCCCAGATCAGGATCGCCCAGCGCGTGCGCCAGGTCCAGAATGGGGTTGTCGTCGGCCTGCCGGTGGATGCGGTGCAGGTTCATCTTCTGCCCCTCGGGCAGGGTTTCGAACACCATCTGGCCGGACTGGTTCACCGGGGCCAACTGGGCGGGATCGCCAAACAGCACCAGCGTGGGAAAGATCTCTTGCAGATCCTCGAACTGGCGTGCGTCCAGCATCGAGGCCTCGTCGACAAAGCCGATATCCAGCGGTTCCTCGCGCCGCTTCCAGCCGAGGATAAAGTCGCTGCCGCGCAAGCCCGCGGCGGCCAGCGCGCCGGGCACCGAGCTGTTGGATTGATAAAACGCGAACGCCCGGTCCAGCGCGGCATCGCTCAGCCCCTCGATCTCGGGGCGCTCGCCCTCGCCGGTCAGCCACTGGGCGATCTTTTCGTATTCGGGGTCATAGACGGGGGTATAGATGATCCGGTGGATCGTGGTCGCCGGCACGCCGCGCTGGCGCAGCACGCTGGCCGCCTTGTTGGTGGGGGCCAGCACGGCCAGGGTGCGGCGATCCTTGCGCCGCCGCCCCTCGTAATCGCCCGAGACGATCTGAACCCCGGCCTCTGTCAGGGCCTGCACCAACTGGGCCAGCAGCATCGTCTTGCCCGACCCGGCCTTGCCGGTGATCGCCAAAAGGCCCGCCTGCCCGTCCGTGCGCGGCGTCAGGTGGGCATTGTCCAGATCGACACCCATGCCGCGCAGCAACGCGGCCACGCGGTCATGGGCCTCGGCCTGATCGTCGGAATATGTCAACGCGGGCAGGGTCATGGCCGGACCCTATCGCCCCGCCCGGCCCTGCGCCAGCGCCTAGGCGGCGGGGCCGCCGGCCTCCAGCACATCCTCAAAGGTGCGCAGCCCGGTGCGCGGCGCCTGAACCAGCACGGCCATGTTGCCCGGCTTGTGTTCGTTGCGCAGCATTTTCAGGTGGGCGGCGGGGATTTCATCCCACGGGAACACCTCGGACATGCACGGGTCCAGGCGGCGCTGAACCATCAGACGATTCGCGGCGGCGGCCTGTTTGAGGTGCGCGAAATGGCTGCCCTGAATGCGTTTCTGGTGCATCCAGACATAGCGCGCGTCCATCGTCAGGTTGAACCCCGAGGTGCCCGCGCAGATCACCACCATGCCGCCACGTTTGACGACAAAGGTCGAAACCGGGAACGTCGCCTCGCCGGGATGTTCGAACACCATATCGACGTTCACGCCCTTGCCGGTGATGTCCCAGATCGCCTTGCCAAACTTGCGCACCTCGCCGAACCAGGCCTTGTATTCGTCGGTGTTGACCTTGGGCAGTTGGCCCCAGCAATTGAAATCCTTGCGGTTGATGACGCCCTTGGCGCCCAGGTCCATGACGAAATCCCGTTTTGATTCGTCCGAGATCACCCCGATCGCGTTGGCGCCCGCCGTGTTGATCAGCTGGATCGCGAACGATCCCAGACCGCCAGACGCGCCCCAGACCAGCACGTTCTGACCCGGTTTCAGCTCGTGCGGGTGGTGGCCGAACAGCATCCGGTAAGCGGTGGCCAGCGTCAGCGTGTAACAGGCCGATTCCTCCCAGGTCAGATGCTTGGGACGCGGCAGCAATTGTTGCGCCTGCACGTTGGTGAACTGCGCGAACGACCCATCGGGCGTCTCGTAGCCCCAGATCCGCTGGCTGGGCGAGAACATCGGATCGCCACCGTTGCATTCCTCGTCGTCGCCATCGTCCTGGTTGCAGTGGATCACGACCTCGTCGCCCACCTTCCAGTTCTTGACCGCCGAGCCAACAGCCCAGATGATCCCCGAGGCATCAGAGCCCGCGATGTGATAGGGCGCGCCGTGGCCGTCAAAGGGCGATACCGGGATGCCGAGGCCCGCCCAGATGCCATTGTAGTTGACGCCGGCGGCCATCACCAGGACCAGCACCTCGTGGCTGTCGATCTCGGGCGTGTCCACGACCTCAACCTGGAACGATTTGTCCGGCTCGCCGTGGCGTTCCCGGCGGATCGCCCAGGCGTACATCTGCTTGGGAACATAGCCCAGCGGGGGCATCTCGCCGATCTCGTAGAGGTCTTTCTCGGGTGCCTCGTAGGGAACGATCGACGGGTTTGTGTCAAGTGCCATCGGGGCCTCCTCTGGGTCGGTCAGGACTGTTCGCCGCGACGCAGAATCGCGCGGCTCTTCTGGCTGGGATAGAAGGGGTTGCGCAACTTTGCAATGTAAAATGGGGGCAATCGGGTAATTTTATGTCTCATGGATTGCACCTCTTGCCGCGATGCAGCGAATTGACATTGGCATAATATTTTCCGTATCAACCATGCAGTGAAATTTTATTGCCACCCCGATCCGCGAGGCGCGCCATGACCGAGACGCAAAAAGACCGCCCCTGGCTTTTCCGCACCTATGCGGGCCATTCCACCGCCAAGGCGTCGAACGCGCTGTATCGCGGGAACCTGGCCAAGGGGCAGACGGGCCTGAGCGTGGCGTTCGATCTGCCGACCCAGACCGGCTATGACAGCGACCACGAACTGGCCCGCGGCGAGGTCGGCAAGGTCGGCGTGCCGGTGGCGCATCTGGGCGATATGCGCATGCTGTTCCAGGACATCCCACTGGAACAGATGAACACCTCGATGACGATCAACGCCACGGCGCCCTGGCTGCTCGCGCTCTATATCGCGGCGGCCGGGGAACAGGGCGCCGACATCTCGAAACTGCAAGGCACGGTGCAAAACGACCTGATCAAGGAATACCTGTCGCGCGGCACCTATATCTGCCCGCCCAAGCCCAGCCTGCGGATGATCACCGATGTTGCCGCCTATACCCGCGCGCATCTGCCCAAGTGGAACCCGATGAACGTGTGTTCCTATCACCTGCAAGAGGCCGGCGCGACGCCCGAGCAGGAACTGTCCTATGCGCTGGCCACCGCCACGGCGGTGCTGGACGATCTGAAGGACAAGGTCGAGCCCGCGGATTTCCCCGAGATGGTCGGCCGGATTTCGTTCTTTGTGAACGCGGGCATCCGCTTCGTCACCGAGATGTGCAAGATGCGCGCCTTCGTGGAACTCTGGGACGAGATCTGCCGCGACCGCTATGGCGTCGAGGATCCGAAATTCCGCCGCTTCCGCTACGGGGTGCAGGTCAACAGCCTGGGCCTGACCGAGCAGCAGCCGGAAAACAATGTCTACCGCATCCTGATCGAGATGCTGGCGGTGACGCTCTCGAAAAACGCCCGCGCCCGCGCGGTGCAACTGCCCGCCTGGAACGAGGCGCTGGGCCTGCCGCGCCCCTGGGATCAGCAATGGTCGCTCAGGATGCAGCAGATCCTGGCCTATGAAACCGACCTGTTGGAATATGGCGATCTCTTTGACGGCAACCCCGCGGTGACCGCCCGGGTCGAGGCGTTGAAAGAGGGCGCGCGCGCGGAACTGGCCCAGATCGACGCCATGGGCGGCGCCGTGGCCGCCATCGAGCACATGAAATCGCGCCTGGTCGAAAGTAACGCCGAACGCATCGCCCGGGTTGAAGCCGGCCAGACCGTCGTCGTTGGCGTGAACCGCTGGACCGGCGCGGAGCCCTCGCCGCTGACCGCAGGGGACGAGGCGATCATGATCGCTGACCCGCAGGCCGAGGCCGACCAGATCGCCCGGTTGACCGCCTGGCGCGCCGCCCGTGACGCGGACCGCGTGACCAAGGCGCTGGCCGCGCTGCGCCTGGCCGCCGAGACCGGGCAGAACATCATGCCCCCCTCGATCGAGGCCGCCCGCGCGGGGGCCACGACCGGCGAATGGGCCGATGTGATGCGCGCCGTCTTTGGCCAGTATCGCGGCCCCACCGGCGTGTCGCCGAACCCCTCGAACCGGACCGAGGGGCTGGACGAAATCCGCGCCGCCGTGGCCAACGTGGCGCAGACCCTTGGCCGCAAGCCAAAGCTGCTGGTCGGCAAGCCGGGCCTTGACGGCCATTCCAACGGCGCCGAGCAGATCGCCTCGCGCGCGCGCGATTGCGGCATGGACATCACCTATGAGGGGATCCGCCTGACCCCCGCCGAGATCGTCGCCGCGGCCCGGGACGGCGGCGCCGATGTTGTCGGCCTGTCGATCCTGTCGGGCAGCCACATGCCCCTGATCGAGACGCTGATGGAACAGATGCAGGCCGCCGGCCTGGCCGATATCCCCGTGGTGGTCGGCGGCATCATTCCCGAGGATGACGCCGCCCGCCTGCGCGCCCTGGGCGTGGCCAAGGTCTATACCCCCAAGGATTTCGAGCTGAACCGGATCATGTTCGATATCGTCGGGCTGATCGACCCCGCCGCCCCCGTGGCGGCGG
This sequence comes from Paracoccaceae bacterium, assembly GCA_016938875.1. Lineage (GTDB taxonomy): Bacteria > Pseudomonadota > Alphaproteobacteria > Rhodobacterales > Rhodobacteraceae > Rhodovulum. The sequence continues at coordinate 109,005 of JAFGTV010000029.1, read as the reverse complement.
CGTAAAACGGCGCTATAACGGGGGCCTGAGACGCATAGCGGCGGAGGCCCCCATGACCATCCATATCGGTGCAAACCCCGGCGACATCGCCGAAACCGTCCTGTTGCCCGGCGATCCGATGCGCGCCAAATGGGCCGCCGAGACGTTCCTGGCCGATCCGGTCTGTGTGAACCAGGTGCGCGGAATGCTGGGCTATACCGGCACATGGCGCGGCCACCGCGTGACGATCCAGGGATCGGGCATGGGGATGCCGTCGCTGTCGATCTATGTGAACGAGCTGATCCGCGACTACGGCGCAAAAACCCTGATCCGCATCGGATCGACCGGCGCGATGCAACCCCATGTTGGGCTGCGCGACATCGTTCTGGCGATGACGGCCTCGACGTTGTCTACCCCCTCAAGGGGAATGTTCAAGGAGTTGAACTTTGCCCCCTGTGCCGATTTCGGGTTGCTGTCGGCGGCCCATGCGGCGGCGCAGGCGCGCGCGGTCACGGCCCATGTGGGCGGGATCTATTCCGCCGACGTGTTCTATGACGAACGCCCCGATCTGAACGAACAGCTGACCCGCCACGGCGTTCTGGCCGTCGAGATGGAGGCCGCCGAGTTGTATATCCTGGCCGCCCGCTACGGGGCGCGGGCGCTGGCGGTGCTGACGGTCTCGGATCATTTGATCACCGGCGATGCGATGCCCGCCGAGGACCGCGAGCGCAGTTTCGGCGACATGGTCGAAATCGCGTTAGAGGCCGCGTTCACCTGATCCGGGTTTGCGCCCGCTGCGGCTAGGGGAATTTGGATATTTTTCCCCAGAAGAAGAGCAGATCAAGACCCGTGCGTGCGGTCATAGCGATTGGGCTGCGGCGCCATCCAGCCGTCCAGCGCGCCGGGGGCCGGGGCGAAAACCTCGACCAGCAGCGGATGGCAGGTGGCGGCGTCAGAGGAATGCTGCGCCCCGCAATCGCCCCCCGGACAGGCAGACAGCGCGCCGATAAGGTCGATCTCGGCAAAGAATTCCAGGTAGTCGCCGGGGCGCACGGGGCTGGCCTTCATGAAATACTGGTGGGTGTCGCGGGTAAATCCCGTGCACATGAAGACGTTGAGCACGTCATGGATATGCGGCTCGGCCTCGGCCAGGCTTTGCCCGGTTTCAGCGGCCAGCGCACGGATCAGGTTGGAGTGGCAGCAGTGGTGATACTGCCCGCCCGAAAGCAACGCGTTGGTGTAGGGATCGCATCGGGTGCCGATCACATCATGGACCCCGGCCCCGTCGTCATCGAACCCGTACCATTCCAGGCTGTCATGGGTCAGCGTGGCCATCGGCCTGAGATGGGGAAAGGTGGACCACATCCGGTGACCCATGCCCAGATGCGTACCATGCAACGCGCGTGTCTTGCCGGAGAAAAAGCGTTCGGACAGGTCATGGGCGTTCCACAGGTTCAGATCGCCGACCTGCGGGCCGTCCACGCAGCCGATCCGAAAGAAATGCCCGGCGGGCACCCGAAACGCGCGCGCGTCACGCGGCGGCACCAGGGTTTCACCGATTTTCCGAAGATCGGTGCGGGCACGGGCATAAAGCGCCATGTCCGGTGTGGGCAGGGTCTCGGTCGGATAGCAGATGACGGGACGCGCGGCACGGCGGGCGGCGGCATCGGGGGGCGTGGTCACGCGGGGGCCTCCGGGGTGGCGTTTGCAGGACCATGAATGCCACTGGCGAGCATGGCGTCAAGGCAACCGCTCATTCCACCGGGCGGCCCAGCACCGCGATCGCAAGGCCAAGGACCGAGAGCAAGGCAAAGCCCATGGCCCGCCGGCCCTGCCCCGTGCGGCGGGCCGACAACGCCGCCACCGCGGCCTGCATCGCGTAGTAGAGGGCGAAGGCGCGCGAGGCATAGGCGATGATCTCAAAGATATGCGCCGTCCAGGTCAGGCCGATCCCGGCGGCAACCAGCCCGGCATAGGCAAGCCGATTGCCGACGCGCCCCTTGGTACGCTCGACCACCAGCCCGCCGGCCCCCGTGGTATCGGCCACGGACGCACTGAACTGCGCCGCCAAGGCCGCCGCCGTCAACACGATGGGCAGGATCGGCGAGACAAGATGGGTCAGCCCGATGATCGCCGTTTCATCCGGCGGCCGGTCATCGGGCGCAAAGGACAGAACCAGCAGCGTGACATAAAGCAGATAGATCGCCGTCGAAACGATCTGCGCGCCACGCATCGACCGGATCCTGAGATCGGCGTCGTATTGGTCGCCCAGGTAGCGCGATGTCTCGAACCCCTGCACCGTCACGATCAGACCGAAGAACAGGGTGATCGCGGCCCAGGGGCCGACATGGGGCGCGCTCAGAACCGGACCTGTTGCGACGACGTTTTCACCACAAAACAGCGCCAGCCCGACCAAGAGGCCCAGGATCGCCGCAAGGTTCAGGCTGACCGAGTATTTCTCCAGCCCCTCCAGCGCCTTGAAGCCGCGTGTCCAGCCCACCACAAGGATCGTCAGGAACACCGACGTGGTGACCGACTTGGCATAAAGCGGGTCGTTGAACGGGGTCAGGCGAACGGCGAAAGAGCCCAGAAGGTTCAGGTAGTAAGCCACCGAGATCACGTAGGACACGGCCAGCATCCAGCCCGCGGCCGCCTCGATCCAGGGTTCGATATGGCCCGGCGCTGATCCGGACCGGGCGATGTTGAACCGGATCGCGCCGCCGAACCCGTAGGCGATCAGCGCCAGCAGCGCCATCGCCGCCGGCGCCAGATATCCGAGATTGTCGTTCAGGATCGGCCCCAGCACCAGAAAGCCCGAGCCGATGATCGAGGCCAGCGGCGTCACCATCGCCCGCCAGAACCGTTGGCGCCGCACGAAGGGGGACAGGAAGGCAAGAAGGCCCGCCGCCGCCACCCCCAGGATCAAAAGGTCGCTTTTCATCACGCGACCCTCAAAGGGTGCGATCGACCATCATCTTTTTGATCGACGCAATCGCCTTGGCCGGGTTCAGGCCCTTGGGGCAGGTCTTGGTGCAGTTCATGATCGTGTGGCAGCGGTAAAGCTTGAACGGATCCTCAAGCTCGTCCAGACGCTCGCCCGTCGCCTCGTCCCGGCTGTCAATGATCCAGCGATAGGCGTGCAGCAACGCGGCGGGGCCCAGGTATTTGTCGCCGTTCCACCAGTAGGACGGACAGGCGGTCGAGCAACAGGCGCACATCACGCATTCGTAAAGGCCGTCCAGCTTCTTGCGGTCGGCGGGGGACTGGCGCCATTCCTTGACCGGCTCGTTGGTCTCGGTTTCCAGCCAGGGCATGATGCTGGCATGCTGGGCATAGAAATGGGTCAGGTCGGGGATCAAGTCCTTGACCACGGGCATATGCGGCAGCGGATAGATTTTCACCGTGCCGCGGATCTCGTCCATACCCTTGGTGCAGGCCAGCGTGTTCGTGCCGTCGATATTCATCGCGCAGGATCCACAGATCCCCTCGCGGCAGGACCGGCGGAAGGTCAGCGTCGGATCGATCTCGTTCTTGATCTTGATCAGCGCGTCCAGAACCATCGGGCCGCACTTGTCCATGTCGATGAAATAGGTGTCGACACGGGGATTTTCACCGGTATCGGGGTTCCAGCGATAGATCTGGAACTTGCGCACATTGCTCGCGCCCTGGGGCTGCGGCCAGGTCTTGCCGGTCTTGACGACCGAATTCTTGGGGAGTGCCAGTTCAACCATTGTGTCGCCTCCTCAATAGACCCGCGCCTTGGGCGCGATCTTTTTCAGGTCGATGCCGCCCTCTTCGTGGGTCGAAAGCGGCTCCAGGTGGACGGGGCGAGAGGCCCGGGTGACCTGGTTTCCGTGGACCCAGGACAGCGAATGCTTGCGCCAGTTCACGTCGTCGCGGTTCGGGTAATCCTCGTGGGCATGGGCGCCACGGCTTTCCTTGCGGGCCTCGGCGCTGACCACGGTGGCCAGGGCGTTGGGCATCAGGTTGGTCAGCTCCAGCGTTTCCATCAGGTCCGAGTTCCAGACCAGCGAGCGGTCGGTGACCTTGATATCGTCCATCTTGCCCGCGACGGCGGCCATCTTTTCGCAGCCCTCGGCCAGCGTCTTGTCGGTGCGGAACACGGCGGCGTCGGTCTGCATGGTTTTCTGCATCTCAAGGCGCAGCTCGGCGGTGGCGACGGTGCCATTGGCGTGGCGCAGCCCGTCGAACCGGCCCAGCGCCGCGTCGATCGAGGCCTGGTTGGGCGTTGGCACCGCGGTTGTGGGGTCCACCACCTTGGCGGCGCGGATCGCGGCGGCCCGGCCGAACACCACCAGGTCGATCAGCGAGTTCGAGCCCAGGCGGTTGGCGCCATGCACCGAGGCGCAGCCCGCCTCGCCCACGGCCATCAGGCCCGGGGACACGGCATCGGGGTCATCGGCGGTGGGGTTCAGCACCTCGCCCCAATAGTTCGTGGGAATGCCGCCCATGTTGTAATGCACCGTGGGCAGGACCGGGATCGGTTCCTTGGTCACGTCGACACCGGCAAAGATGCGCGCCGATTCCGAAATGCCCGGCAGGCGTTCGGCCAGGGTTTCGGGCGGCAGGTGCGACAGGTTCAGGTGGATGTGATCCTTGCCCTCGCCGACGCCGCGCCCTTCGCGGATTTCCAGGGTCATGCAGCGAGAAACCACGTCGCGGCTGGCCAGATCCTTGTAGGTGGGCGCATAGCGTTCCATGAACCGCTCGCCCTCGGAGTTGGTCAGATAGCCGCCCTCGCCGCGCGCGCCCTCTGTGATCAAGCAGCCCGCGCCGTAGATGCCGGTGGGGTGGAACTGCACGAACTCCATGTCCTGCAACGGCAGGCCCGCGCGCGCAATCATGCCGCCGCCGTCGCCGGTGCAGGTATGGGCCGAGGTCGCGCTGAAAAAGGCGCGGCCATAGCCGCCGGTGGCCAGCACCGTCATCTTGGCGGAAAAGACGTGGATCGTGCCATCGTCCAGCTTCCACGCGACAACGCCCTGGCACACGCCATCATCGGACATGATCAGGTCGATGGCAAAGTATTCGATGAAAAACTCGGCCTTTTGCTTGAGCGATTGACCGTAAAGCGTGTGCAGGATCGCGTGGCCGGTGCGGTCGGCGGCGGCACAGGTGCGCTGCACCGGGGGGCCCTCGCCGAACTCGGTGGTGTGACCGCCAAAGGGGCGCTGATAGATCCGGCCCTGTTCGGTGCGCGAGAACGGCACGCCGTAATGTTCCAGCTCGTAAACCGCCTTGGGCGCCTCGCGGGCGAGGTATTCCATAGCGTCGGTATCGCCCAGCCAGTCGGACCCCTTGACGGTGTCGTACATGTGCCACTGCCAGCTGTCGGGGCCCATGTTGCCCAGCGATGCCGCGATACCGCCCTGGGCGGCCACGGTATGGCTGCGGGTGGGGAAAACCTTGGTGATGCAGGCGGTGCGCAGGCCCTGTTCGGCCATGCCCAGCGTGGCGCGCAGACCCGCGCCCCCGGCGCCGACCACCACAACGTCGTATTCGTGCGTCTCGTATTCGTAAGCGGCCATGAAACCTGCTCTCCGTGTTCTTCAGATCGCGATGCGGATGACCGCATAAAGACCGGCCACCATGGCCGAATAGCTGATGCAGGTCACTGCGATGATCAGCACCTTGCGGATCAGACCGCGCGAGTAGTCCTCGATCATGATCTGCGCGCCGCTGCGGAAATGCATCAGCCCAACCCCGATCGTCAGCAGCGCGACGATCGCCGGGAAGGGACGCGAAAACGTGGCCAGCACCTCGTCATGCGACGTGCCCAGCGCCCGGCCGACAATCACCACAAAGGCCGGGATCAGCCCGACCAGCGCCACGGCGCTGACGATGGTGGACCAGTGATGTTCGGTTCCGGTTCTGGACGCGCCAAGGCCCACGGCGCGTTTTCGGTCGGTCAGGTAACGCATCGTTGACCCCCTTTCAGACAATAATCGCGGTCAGCACGGTCAGGATGCCCGACCCGGCAATGACCGCCAGGCCCAGCCGTTCGGCCGTCGCCAGTTCCAGACCGTGGACAGAGTCCCAGATCAGGTGCCGGATGCCCGCCAGCGTGTGATACCAAAGCGCCCAGAGAGAGGCGAACATGACCGCGTCCCCCAGCCAGGAGGTCAGCACCCAGTCGGCGCGGGCATAGGCCTCGGGGCCCTTTGCGGCAGCGAGAAACCACCAGACGATCAACAACGTGCCGACGATCAGCGCATTGCCGGTGATACGCGTGAAAATCGAGGTCACAGAAGTGATCTGCGGGCGGTAAACCTGAAGGTGGGGGGAAAGCGGACGGTTTCCCCGGTTCATGTCAGCCATGGTGTCCCTCTCGTCCTGGGGCGCTTTATTATGTGGATGTGATAACGGATTTTCCGCCGGAGTCACGGCTTGGACCACGTTTCCCGACGGATTTTTCGCGGCATCCGGATAAATAATCAGATTTGTGATCACTTGAGCATATCTCGTGATCACAAATCCCGTTTTGATCAAACCGGCATCAGCGCCCAGTAATCCAGATCCAGCAGCACCTCTGGCAGGTATTTCCCGTCCGGCCCGCGCAGCGCACCCGCCGCGGTGCCGCCGGCCTTGACCGCGACCAGCCGCAGCCGGATCGCGCCAACGCCCGGCGCCGGGGTTTCGGCCTTGTCCAGCACCTCGGACCAGGCCTTGACGGTATCGCCCGAGAAACACGGGTTGGCATGCGCCCCGCCGTTCAGCCCGACGACCATCTGCGCATTGGCCAACCCGTTGAAGCTAAGCGCGCGGGCCATGGAAATCACGTGACCGCCATAGATCAGCCGCTTGCCGTCCTCGCGAAAGGTGGCGTCGAAATGCACCTTGGCGGTGTTCTGCCACAGCCGCGTGGCCTGCATGTGCTCGGCCTCTTCGATGGTGACGCCATCGACGTGGTCGATCACCTCGCCAATCTCGTAATCGGCCCAGCGGTGCGGCTCTCCGGCCAGGGTAAAGTCATAATTGGCAAAGTTCAGAACCGACGGAATCACCAGGTCGGACGGCGCCACCGACGCGGCCAGGGTCGGGATCACGGTGTCCGGCGCGGGGGCGTCCAGGTCGCGTTTGCGCACCATCACCCAGCGCACATAGTCCAGCACCAGTTCATCGCGCTGGTTCAGCCCGCGCGTGCGCACCCAGACCACGCCGGATTTGCCGTTGGAATTCTGTTTCAGCCCGATCACCTCGGACTCGGACCGCAAGGTGTCGCCGGGCCAGACCGGGCGATGCCATCGCCCCTCGGCATAGCCCAGGTTGGCGACCGCGTTCAGCGAGATGTCGGGGACCGTCTTGCCGAAAACAGTGTGAAAGGCAATCAGGTCATCGAGCGGCGCATCGGGCAACCCGCAGCGCTGGGCGAAACTGTCAGAGGAATACAGCGCATGCCGCGCCGGGTAGAGCGCGTGATACAGCGCCCGCTCGCCCCCCGACAGGGTGCGTGGAACGGCGTGGACGATCACCTGGCCCACCGCGTAATCCTCGAAAAACCGGCCCGGATTGGTCTTGGCCATGGCGTTACAGATCCCCCAGTTTCAGGTCGGGGGAATAGTCCCCCACCACGTCCTTTGTCACCGCCTGGGCACAGCGCATGACCCCGCCCGCAGGGTCATGCGCATAGGCTGGAGAGCCGTAAAGCTCCCACCCGTTGGCGAGGGCCGCGCTGACCTTGTGGCAGAACGCGGCGGTGTCCTCTGCGGTCAGCAGACGATAGGCGCGCATTGGATCACGCCGGCTTGGGCAGTGGCCAGACGCCCAGCCAGGCATGCACGGCGATGATGATCAGGTAGATCACGATGGCAATCAACGCCAGGCGGATATCGCCCGCCAGACTGCCGCCGCGCCAATGTGTGACGCCGGTCTCGCGCGCGTTGATCAGGACGATCTCGGCCAGCGCCCAAATGCCAAGGCCCCCGAACAGCACGATCGAGGCCAGATCGCCATTCACCAGCAGGTGCGCCACGACCCAGGTCAGAAACCCGTAAAGCTGCGGGTGGCGGAACAGCTGGCGCGCATGGCTTTTCGACTTGCCCACACCAAAGAATGCCACGGCCAGCAGCATCAGCGTGTTGTTGATATGCACCGTCCAGCCGGGCGTGGTGTAGATCACCGGGGCGGTATTGCCGCGATACCCCATCACCATCATCACCACCGACGCGACCAGCACCACCGCAAAGAGGATCTTGGCGCCCGCGCCCATCGCCTCGTCCATCGCGGCACGCGGGCCGGGCAAGAGGCGTTTGAAAAGATGCGCAAAGCTCCACAGAGCCACGCCAAGGATCAAAAGGGTCATGTCACACTCTCCAGTTCCGCAATCGCCGCCGCCTTGGCCAGCGTTTCCCGTGCCGTAACAATATGCAGATTCTCGACAATGCGGCCATCCACCACAGCCACCCCCTGGCCTTCTTTCTCGGCGGCCTCGAACGCGGCGATCTGGCGGTTGGCCAGGTCGATCTCGTCCTGGGTGGGGGCAAAGGCGGCGTTGGCGATGGCCACCTGCGCGGGGTGGATCAGCGTCTTGCCGTCAAATCCCAGATCGCGCCCCTGCTCGCATTCCGCGCGCAAACCGTCCTCGTCCTTGAAGGCGTTATAAACCCCGTCGACGGCCACGATCCCCTCGGCGCGGGCAGCCAGCAGGCAATGGGTCAGGCTATTCATCAGCGCCAGACGATCGGGGCGGAACCGGCACCCCAGTTCCTTGGCCAGGTCGTTGGTGCCCATCACGACCCCCTCCAGCCGCGGATGGGCGGCCAGCTCGGCGGCGTTCAGGATGCCGCGCGGGGTTTCCATCATCGCCCAGAGCGGCACGTCGGGGATCGCATCGGCCAGCACGTCCAGTTGCGCGGTGGTTTCGACCTTGGGCAGCAGCACGGCATCGGCGCCCGCGCCCCGGATCGCGGCCACATCGGCGCGGCCCCATTCGGTGTCAAGGCCGTTGACGCGCACGATCTTGAACCGCCCGCCATAACCCCCCTGCGCCAGGGTTTCGGCCAGCAAGATGCGCGCGGCGGGCTTTTCCTCGACCGCGACGGCATCCTCCAGATCAAAAATGATCGCATCCAGGGCCAGGGTTTTGGCCTTTTCCAACGCGCGCTCTTTCGAGCCGGGAATATAAAGGACGGATCGGAACGGGCGGGCGCGTGGGTCCATTGATTCTTCCCTCGGGTCATTTTGTTGCGCAAACCACCACAGGCATGACATATTGCGCAACCCCCTTTATGCCGCGACGCAGAAAGAGGGCGCGCGCTGGGGTAACGGTTTGGTCCCCTATGCGGCGCAGGCTGACACCCCGACACGTCCCAAGCGAAACGGAGTTCCCATGCGCCGCGCCCTTGCCCTTGCCCTGCTGATCCTGCCGACGACCGCCCCCGCCCAGACCCCACCGCAATGCGGGCCGCGCGCCGATGTGTTGGCTACCCTGGCCGCCCGCTATGGCGAGGCTCGCCAGGCGCTGGGACTGGCGGCCAATTCGGCCGTGGTGGAACTCTTGGCCAATCCCGAAACGGGCAGTTGGACGATCATCGCCACCCTGCCCTCGGGCATCAGTTGCCTGATCGCATCGGGCGAGGCGTATCAGGCGCTGGCAGAGGCATTGATCCCCGGCCACGATGCCTGAGCGCATTGCGGGCGGCGCCAGAATCGCCCCGACGCGCCCAACGCCGCGATCCCGCAGACCGGACAAAGCGTCCGCGCCACGCCATCCCCGCGAAAATCCCCGCAGCGCGCATCCCGTCGCCTGGTCGCGCTAAAGCACCACGGGACAAGGGATATCGGTCGTTCTGGCGTCCCCGGCGCGACGCGTGCGCGCCCGTTGCTGCGATGCGGCAGCCTTGCACGGGACGCGCCAAAGGACTACGCATCGCGCCGAAACCAACAGACCAAGGGAACACACAGACATGGCCAGACCCAAGATCGCTCTTATCGGGGCGGGACAGATCGGCGGAACGCTCGCCCATCTCGCCGCGATCAAGGAACTGGGCGACGTCGTGCTTTTCGACATCGCTGACGGGGTGCCGCACGGCAAGGCCCTGGACATCGCCGAATCCGGCCCGTCCGAAGGGTTCGACGCGGCACTGAAAGGCACCACCGATTACGCCGATATCGCGGGGGCCGATGTCTGCATCGTCACCGCCGGCGTGCCGCGCAAACCGGGGATGAGCCGCGACGACCTGCTGGGCATCAACCTGAAGGTCATGAAATCGGTGGGCGAAGGCATCCGCGACAACGCGCCGAACGCCTTTGTGATCTGCATCACCAACCCGCTGGATGCGATGGTCTGGGCACTGCGCGAATATTCCGGCCTGCCCCATGAAAAGGTCGTCGGCATGGCTGGCGTTCTGGACAGCGCGCGGTTCCGGCATTTCCTCAGCCTGGAATTCGACGTGTCGATGAAGGACGTGACCGCCTTTGTGCTGGGCGGGCATGGCGACACGATGGTGCCGCTGACCCGCTATTCGGCCGTGGGCGGTGTGCCGCTGCCCGACCTGGTGTCGATGGGCTGGACCACCCAGGACAAGCTGGACGCGATCGTGCAGCGCACCCGCGACGGTGGCGCGGAAATCGTCGGCCTGCTGAAAACCGGCTCGGCCTTTTATGCGCCCGCCACGTCGGCGATCGAGATGGCCGAGGCCTATCTCAAGGACCAGCGCCGGGTTCTGCCCTGCGCGGCCTGGGTCGATGGCGCGCTGGGCCTCAAGGGGATGTATGTGGGTGTGCCCACGGTCATCGGCGCGAACGGCATCGAAAAAGTCATCGATATCAAGCTGGACAAGGCCGAACAGGAAATGTTCGACAAATCCGTCGATGCGGTGAAGGGGCTGGTCGAGGCCTGCAAGGGAATCGACGAAACCCTGGCCTGAGCCCGCAATAAGATTGCTTTGTGATCACACCTTTTGCAGGTGTGATCACAAACGCCAAAAACATCGCGAAATCCCGGCCCATTCGGGCAAAAGGCGTTTCGTCGCACCTGTGTTCCATGCTTAGACAGCGGTAATCCGTACCAGCATGGGACAGCTTGATGAACATCCACGAGTATCAGGCCAAGGCGCTTTTGCGCAATTATGGCGCCCCGGTTTCCGACGGCCACGTGGTCACCCGCGCCGAAGAGGCCAAGACCATCGCCGGCGAACTTGAGGGGCCGATCTGGGTCGTCAAGGCGCAGATCCACGCCGGTGGTCGCGGCAAAGGTCATTTCGTTGAACCCGAGGCTGGCGAAAAAGGCGGCGTGCGCCTGACCAAATCCGTGGGTGAGGCCGCCGAAGAGGCCAAGAAGATGCTGGGCCGCACCCTGGTCACCCATCAGACCGGCCCCGTGGGCAAACAGGTCGGCCGCGTCTACATCGAGGACGGCGCGGGCATCGAGCGTGAACTTTACCTCGCCCTGCTGGTCGACCGCCAATCGTCGCGCATCGCCTTTGTCTGCTCGACCGAGGGCGGTATGGACATCGAAGAGGTCGCGGCCAGCACCCCCGACAAGATCCTGTCGTTCTCCATCGACCCGGTCACCGGATACCAGGGCTTTCACGGGCGTCGCATCGCCTTTGCCCTGGGGCTGAGCGGCAAACAGATCAAGCAGTGCGTCACCTTGATGGGGCAGCTTTACAAGCTGTTCACCGACAAGGATTGCGAGATGCTGGAGATCAACCCGCTGATCGTGACCGACGCGGGCGATCTGAAATGCCTGGATGCCAAGATGGGGTTCGACAGCAACGCGCTTTATCGTCACGACGACATCCTGGCCCTGCGCGACGAGACCGAAGAAGACCCCAAGGAATTGCAGGCCAGCAAATACGACCTGAACTACATCGCGCTGGAGGGCGAGATTGGCTGCATGGTCAACGGCGCCGGCCTGGCGATGGCCACGATGGACATTATCAAGCTTTACGGCTCGGAACCGGCCAACTTTCTGGACGTTGGCGGCGGGGCGACCCGCGAAAAGGTGACCGAGGCGTTCAAGATCATCACCTCTGACCCCAACGTCAAAGGCATCCTGGTCAACATCTTCGGCGGCATCATGCGCTGCGACGTGATCGCCGAGGGCGTGGTGGCCGCCGTGAAAGAGGTCGGCCTGAAGGTGCCGCTGGTGGTCCGGCTGGAAGGCACCAATGTCGAGAAGGGCAAGGACATCATCAACGGATCCGGCCTGGACGTGATCGCGGCGGATAACCTGTCGGATGCGGCGGAAAAGATCGTCAAAGCGGTTAAGGGGTAAGGCAGATGGCAGTTCTCATCGACGAAAACACCAAGGTCATCTGCCAGGGCTTCACCGGCTCTCAGGGCACCTTCCACTCCGAACAGGCCATCGCCTATGGCACCAAGATGGTCGGCGGCGTGACGCCGGGCAAGGGCGGGCAAAGCCACCTGGACCTGCCGGTGTTCAATTCCTGCCACGAGGCGGTGCATAAAACCGGCGCGAACGCATCGGTCATCTACGTGCCCCCGCCCTTTGCGGCGGATTCCATCCTCGAGGCGATCGACGCCGAGATCCCGCTGATCGTCTGCATCACCGAGGGTATTCCGGTGCTGGACATGATGACGGTCAAGCGCGCGCTGGAAGGGTCCAGTTCCATCCTGATCGGCCCCAACTGCCCCGGCGTCATCACGCCGGACGCCTGCAAGATCGGGATCATGCCGGGCCATATTCACAAGCGTGGCTCCGTGGGCGTCGTCTCCCGCTCGGGCACGCTGACCTACGAGGCGGTGAAACAGACCACCGACGTGGGCCTTGGCCAATCGACCTGCGTGGGCATCGGCGGCGATCCGATCAAGGGCACCGAACATATCGACGTGCTGGAATGGTTCCTGGCCGATGACGAGACCCACTCGATCATCATGATCGGCGAAATCGGTGGCTCGGCCGAGGAAGAGGCCGCGCAGTTCCTGAAGGACGAGGCCAAGAAGGGTCGCAAGAAACCCGTCGCGGGCTTTATCGCCGGGCGCACCGCGCCTGCGGGGCGGCGCATGGGCCATGCCGGCGCCATCGTGGCGGGCGGCAAGGGCGGCGCCGAGGACAAGATCGAGGCGATGAAATCCGCCGGTGTGGTGGTGGCCGACAGCCCCGCCGGGCTGGGCGAGGCCGTGCTGAAGGCGATCGGCTGACCCGCCGCGCGCCAAGGGAGGGAACATGGGCTTTTCGGATTCCGTAAAGACCTGTTTTAGAAAATATTTCACCTTTTCCGGGCGGGCCAGCCGCCCGGAATACTGGTGGTTTTTCCTGTTCACGATCCTTGCCAGTATCGTGGCGGGCATTTTGGACGGGGTCTTCCTTGGCCGGGCCTCGGCCCGCATCGACCCCACCGGCGCCATGTTCGAAAGCAGTGGCCCCCTGGCGACGATCGTCACCCTGGGCACCATCATTCCCAGCATGGCCGCAGGTTGGCGGCGGATGCATGACAGCGGACGCTCGGGCCTTTTCCTGCTTTACCCTCTGATCGTGCTGATCGGTATCGGCTCTTTCGCCAGCCTGCTGGGCGGGTTCGACGCGGTATCCGCGGACAACCCGCAAGGCCTGCTGGTCAGCGCCTCGGGCCTGGTGCTGATCCTGGCGATGTTTGTCTTTGCCATATCGCCGCTCTTGGTGCTGTGGTGGCTGACCCGCCCCTCGCAACCCGGCCCCAACGCATACGGTCCCAACCCGCATGAGGTGACCCCATGACCGACCAAAGCCCGACCGACACCTTTCGCAGCTCTTCCTTTCTGCAAGGGCACAACGCGGAATATATCGAGCAACTTTATGCCCGCTACGCCAACGACCCCAACGCGGTCGATGAGGCATGGCAGAGGTTCTTTGCCGAAATGGGCGACGACGAAGTGTCGGTCAAGCGCGAGGCGGCCGGGCCGTCCTGGGCGCGGCGCGACTGGCCGCCCACCCCGAACGACGATCTGACCGCCGCGCTGGACGGGCAATGGCCCGGCGCCCCCCTGCCCAAGGAGGCCAAGGCCGCCGAGGGCAAGATCCGCGAGAAAGCCCAGGAAAAAGGCATCGCGATCACCGACGAAGAGGTCAAACGCGCGGTGCTGGACAGTATCCGGGCGCTGATGCTGATCCGGGCCTACCGGATCCGGGGCCACCTGGTGGCCGATCTGGACCCGCTGGGGCTGCGCAACCCCACGCCGCACCACGAGCTTGACCCCGGCTCTTACGGGTTCACGGGGGCCGACCTGGAACGGCCGATCTTCATCGACAACGTGCTGGGCCTTCAGATTGCCTCGATGCGCGAGATCCTGGCCATCGTCAAACGCACCTATTGCGGCACCTTCGCGCTTCAATACATGCATATTTCCGATCCCGAACAGTCCGCCTGGCTGAAAGAGCGGATCGAGGGGTACGGCAAGGAGATCAAGTTCACCCGCGAGGGTCGGCGCGCCATCCTGAACAAGCTGGTCGAGGCCGAAGGCTTCGAAAAATTCCTGCATGTCAAATACATGGGAACCAAGCGGTTCGGCCTGGATGGCGGCGAGGCGCTGATCCCCGCGATGGAGCAGATCATCAAGCGCGGCGGCGCGCTGGGGGTTCGCGAAATCGCCATCGGCATGCCGCACCGCGGCCGTCTGTCGGTGCTGGCCAACGTGATGGGCAAGCCCTATCGCGCCATCTTCAACGAGTTCCAGGGCGGCAGCTTCAAACCCGAGGACGTGGATGGATCGGGCGATGTGAAATATCACCTCGGGGCCTCGTCCGACCGTGAATTCGACGGCAACAACGTGCACCTGTCGCTGACCGCCAACCCCAGCCACCTGGAGGCGGTGAACCCCGTCGTGCTCGGCAAATCGCGGGCAAAGCAGGAACAATCCGGCGTCCGGGAACGGCGCACGATCCTGCCGCTGTTGCTGCATGGCGACGCGGCCTTCGCGGGCCAGGGCGTCGTGGCGGAATGTTTCGGCATGTCCGGGCTGGTGGGCCACCGCACCGGCGGCACCATCCATATCGTGGTGAACAACCAGATCGGGTTCACCACCGCGCCGCATTTCAGCCGCAGCTCGCCCTATCCGACCGACATCGCGCTGATGGTCGAGGCGCCGATTTTCCACGTCAACGGCGACGACCCCGAGGCCGTGGTGCATGCCGCCAAGGTCGCCATCGAGTTCCGCCAGAAATTCGGCAAGGACGTGGTCATCGACATGTTCTGCTATCGCCGCTTTGGCCATAACGAGGGGGATGAACCGATGTTCACCAACCCCTTGATGTACAAAAAGGTCAAGAAGCACAAAACCACCCTGCAACTCTATACCGAACGGCTGGTGCAGGACGGGCTGATCCCCGAGGGCGAAATCGAGGACATGAAGGCCGCGTTCCAATCCCACCTGAACGCAGAGTTCGAGGCCGGCAAGGACTATAAGCCCAACAAGGCCGACTGGCTGGACGGGCGGTGGTCGCATATCCGGCGCGGCGCGGGCGACGAATACCAACGCGGTGACACCGCCATCGGCGAGGACCTGATGCAGGCCATGGGCACGGCCCTGACCACCGTCCCCGAGGGCTTTGCCCTGCACCGCACGGTGGGTCGCCTGCTGGACGCCAAGAAAGAGATGTTCGCCACCGGCCGTGGCTTTGACTGGGCCACCGGCGAGGCGCTGGCCTTTGGCAGCCTGCTGACCGAGGGGTATCCGGTTCGCCTGGCCGGTCAGGACAGCGCGCGCGGCACCTTCAGCCAGCGCCATTCCGCGATCATCAGCCAGGACACCGAGGAACGCTTCTACCCGCTCAATCACATCCGCAAGGGGCAGGCGCGGTTCGACGCCATCGACTCGATGCTGTCGGAATACGCGGTGCTGGGCTTCGAATACGGCTATTCGCTGGCCGAACCCAACGCCCTGGTGCTGTGGGAGGCGCAGTTCGGCGACTTCGCCAACGGTGCCCAGATCATGTTCGATCAGTTCATCTCGTCCGGTGAACGCAAGTGGCTGCGGATGTCGGGCCTGGTCGTGCTGCTGCCCCATGGCTATGAAGGGCAAGGGCCCGAACATTCCTCGGCCCGGCTGGAACGTTTCTTGCAAATGTCGGCCGAGGATAACTGGGTCGTGGCCAACTGCTCGACGCCCGCGAACTATTTCCACATCCTGCGCCGCCAGTTGCACCGCAGCTATCGCAAGCCGCTGATCCTGATGACGCCGAAATCGCTGCTGCGTCACCGCCTGGCGGTATCCGAGGCCAAGGATTTCCTGACCGGCTCGTCCTTTCACCGGGTGCTGTGGGATGACGCCCAAAGCGGGCATTCCGAAACCAAACTGGCCAAGGATGAAAAGATCCGGCGCGTCGTTCTGTGCTCTGGCAAGGTCTATTACGACCTGCTGGAGGAACGCGATGCCCGCGGCATCGACGATGTCTATCTGATGCGGATCGAACAGTTCTATCCGTTCCCGGCCCTCAGCCTGGTCAAGGAACTGGAACGCTTCCACGACGCCGAGGTGGTCTGGTGCCAGGAAGAGCCCAAGAACCAGGGCGCCTGGACCTTTATCGAGCCCAACCTCGAATGGGTGCTCTCCCGGATCAACGCCAGTCATGGCCGCCCGCGTTACGCGGGCCGCCCGGCCTCTGCCTCGCCCGCGACGGGCCTGGCCAGCCAACACAAGGCACAGCAAGCCGCGCTCGTAAACGACGCGCTGACAATCGAAGGGTAATCGTCATGTCCACACAAGTCCGCGTTCCCACCCTTGGGGAAAGCGTCACCGAGGCCACCGTCGCCACCTGGTTCAAGAAACCCGGCGATTCCGTGACCACCGACGAAATGCTCTGCGAGCTGGAAACCGACAAGGTCACCGTCGAGGTACCCGCCCCCGCCACCGGTACCCTGTCCGAGATCGTCGCCGCCGAGGGCGAGACCGTCGCGGTCGACGCCCTTCTGGCCACCATATCCGAAGGGGCCGGCCAACCCGCGCCCCAACCCGACGCAGGCGATGCCGACGCCGCCCCCAAGGCCACCCCGGCCACGGGGGGCAGCATCGACATCATGGTGCCCACCCTGGGCGAAAGCGTGGCCGAGGCCACCGTCGCCACCTGGTTCAAGCAGCCCGGCGATGCGGTGGCCCGCGACGAAACGCTGTGCGAGCTGGAAACCGACAAGGTGTCGGTCGAGGTGCCCGCCCCGACCTCTGGCACCCTGGGCGAGATCCTGGCCGCCGAGGGCGAAACCGTCCAGGCCGGTGGAAAACTGGCGATGATGACCGCGGGCAAGGATGCCCCGCCACCGCGCCCTGCCGCCGCACCCACGCCCGCCGCCGCAAACGCATCCACGGCCAGCGACGTTGAAAACGCCCCCTCGGCCAAAAAGCTGATGGCCGAAAAGGGCCTTTCGCCCGACCAGGTGACAGGCACCGGCCGCGATGGGCGCATCATGAAAGAGGATGTCCAGCGCGCCGCCCAGGCCCCCGCTGCGAAACCCGCCCCGGCCCCCGCCCCGGCACCGGCGCCCAACGCCGCCCGCGCCCCCATCGCCGCCGAGGATGCCGCCCGCGAGGAACGGGTCAAGATGACCCGCCTGCGCCAGACCATCGCCCGACGGCTCAAGGATGCGCAGAACTCCGCCGCCATGCTGACCACCTATAACGAGGTCGACATGTCCTCGGTGATGACGCTGCGCCGCGAGTACAAGGATCTCTTCGAGAAAAAGCACGGCGTGAAACTGGGCTTCATGTCCTTCTTCACCCGCGCGTGCTGCCACGCCCTGTCCGAGGTGCCAGAGGTCAACGCCGAAATCGACGGCACCGACATCGTGTACAAGAAATTCGTCCACATGGGGATCGCCGTCGGCACCCCCTCGGGGCTGGTGGTGCCGGTCCTCAGGAATGCCGACGCCATGGGCTTCTCCGAGATCGAGAAACGCATCGCCGAACTGGGCATCCGCGCCCGCGACGGCAAACTGTCGATGGCCGAAATGCAGGGCGGCACCTTCACCATCTCGAACGGCGGCGTCTACGGCTCGTTGATGTCCTCGCCGATCCTCAACCCGCCGCAATCGGGCATCCTGGGCATGCACAAGATCCAGGACCGTCCCGTGGTCGTGAACGGCGAAATCGTCATCCGCCCGATGATGTATCTCGCCCTCAGCTACGACCACCGGATCGTCGACGGCAAGGGCGCGGTGACGTTCCTGGTGCGCGTGAAAGAGGCGCTGGAGGATCCGAGAAGGTTGTTGATGGATTTGTGAGATCGGTTAGGGATCGTGAGCGCGAGTCAGACCAAGAGTGAAGCAGCCGGGTTTCTTGCTCGGCTCAATGGCGAGTCACCTCGCGCGCGAATTCTTCTAGAGGCGGGACTTCTTGAAGACCTGTTACGCAGGGCAATCCTCAAGCGGCTTGCAAACAATAGGTCTTCTCGGGTCCTCTTCGGCGACGAAAATAAGGTGGGCCTTAAAGTCTTGGCAAAATACGCGCATGCATTCGGATTGATCGGAGACCAAGAACTAACCGCACTGGGAAAATTCGCGGATGTCAGGAACAAGATAGCGCACTCGTGGAGGGCCGATTTTACTGACTCAGATATCCAAAAAATCTCTAGTCAAATACAGTTTATCCACGTGGAAGGTGAGGATGAAATGCCTCCGCATCAGCGCGCCTTCGCTCGCCTTGACTACCTAGGTTTATATTTGACGGAGGAATTCTTTAATCGCTTTTCTTCGATACCGCCGACCATCTTCAACGGGGGTATTTTTCTTAAGAAAGTGGTTGTGAACCCCGCGACCGGAACAAAAACCACGAAGGTCGAAATCCCATGACCCCAGAACTCACCGCCCTCGCCCTCGCCATCCTGCTCCAGGCCGTGCAATTCGCTCTCATGGCGATCCCCGCCAACATGGAGCTTGGCACCGAATTCACCCTCTCGCCGCGCGACGACACCCCGCCACAGCCGCTCTCGCGCCGCACCGGCCGGATGCTGCGCGCCGTCAATAACCATTTCGAGGCGCTGATCCTGTTCACCGCCGCTGTCACCCTGATCACCGTCTCGGACCAATCGAGCTGGTTCACCGCGACCTGCGCCTGGGCCTTCCTGGGCGCCCGCGTCCTTTACGTGCCCGCCTATATCCTGGGCTGGGTGCCGGGCCGCTCGATCATCTGGGCGGTGGGCTTTCTCGCGATCATCCTGATGACGCTGGCCGCGCTGGTATGATCTTCTTCTGGTCGGAAATATCCTCGGGGGGGGCCGCCCGGCACGGGCGGCGGGGGGCGGACAGCCCCCCTGCCCCGCCCCGCCGACCCACACCAACATCCGCCCCCAAAGGAGGCCCCAATGGCAAGCTATGACGTCATCATCATCGGTTCCGGTCCCGGCGGCTATGTCTGCGCCATCCGCTGCGCGCAACTGGGCCTGAAAACCGCCTGCGTCGAGGGGCGCGAGACCTTGGGCGGCACCTGCCTCAACGTGGGCTGCATCCCCTCCAAGGCTCTCTTGCACGCGTCGCACCAGCTGCACGAGGCCGAGCATCACTTCGCGCAAATGGGCCTCAAGGGGAAATCCCCCTCGGTCGACTGGCCCCAGATGCAATCCTACAAGGACGAGGTGATCGCCCAGAACACCAAGGGGATCGAGTTCCTGTTCAAGAAGAACAAGGTCGACTGGATCAAGGGCTGGGCCACGATCCCCGAGGCCGGTCAGGTAAAGGTCGGCGATGAAACCCATGTCGCCAAGCACATCATCATCGCCTCGGGGTCGGAACCCGCCAGCCTGCCCGGTGTCGAGGTCGACGAAAAGACCGTGGTCACCTCGACCGGGGCGCTGTCGCTGGCGAAACTGCCCAAGAAACTGGTGGTGATCGGCGCGGGTGTCATCGGGCTGGAACTGGGGTCGGTCTATGCCCGGCTTGGGGCCGAGGTGACGGTGCTGGAATATCTCGACCAGATCACCCCCGGTTTGGATGCCGAGGTGGCGCGCAGTTTCCGTGCGCTGTTGAAAAAGCAGGGGCTGGAGATCATCACCGGCGCCGCGGTGCAGGGCGCGCAGGCGCTGAAAACCAAGGCCAAGGTCAGCTACAAGCTGCGCAAGGATGACAGCGAACACCAGGTTGACGCCGACGTGGTGCTGCTGGCCACAGGGCGCAAACCCTTTACCGACGGGCTGGGACTGGACGCGCTTGGGGTCAAGATCACCGAACGCGGCCAGATCGCCACCGATGCGCAGTACAAGACCTCTGTCGCGGGCCTATATGCCATCGGCGACGTGATCGAGGGCCCGATGCTGGCCCACAAGGCCGAGGACGAGGGCATGGCCCTGGCCGAGATCCTGGCCGGTCAGGCGGGACATGTGAACTATGGCGTGATCCCCGGCGTGATCTACACCCACCCCGAGGTCGCCACCGTCGGCCAGACCGAAGAGCAGCTCAAAGAGGCGGGCCGCGCCTATAAGGTGGGCAAGTTTTCCTTTATGGGCAACGGTCGGGCCAAGGCCAATTTCGCCGCCGACGGCTTTGTGAAAATCCTGGCCGACAAGGAGACCGACCGCATTCTGGGCGCCCATATCATCGGCCCGGCGGCGGACGAGTTGATCCACGAGATCTGTGTCGCCATGGAATTCGGCGCCGCGGCCGAGGATCTGGCCCGCACCTGCCACGCCCATCCCACCTATTCCGAGGCCGTGCGCGAGGCCGCGCTGGCCTGCGGCGACGGCACGATCCACGCCTGAAAACAGGCCTGACCCCAACCGCGCGCCGGGGCATCGTCGAAAACCCCGGCGCGCGGGACCACGGCATGCCCTTTAGCCGGGACGCCGGTCCTGTGGGGGCGGTCGGGCTTTAGGTATTTTTCCCAGGAGGAAGGCAAAGCACGCCCTCAGGCGGCCAGCATCCGCAGGCCTTGGGTGACATCCGTGCGCACCGCCAGCCGCAGCGCGGGTTCGTCCCCGGCGCGCAGGGCGGCCAGGATCATGCGGTGGTGCTGCGGCGGTTCGGTCCGCCCCAACCGTCCATAGAGCGCCCGCATCGTGGGGCCCAATTGCAGCCAGACGGTTTCGGCCATGGCCAACATCGCGGGGGCCTGGGCGCGCAGGTAGAGGGTGCGGTGAAACTCCAGGTTGGTGCGGATAAAGCCCACCGCATCCCCGCGCGAGACAACCTCGCCGATGCTGGCGTTGATGGTTTGCAGCCGTTCGATCAGCGCCAGGTGGGCGCGGGGCAGCGCGCGGCTGGCAAGTTCGGGTTCCAGAAGGGCGCGCAGGGCGGCCAGTTCCTCGATCCGCTCGTTCGACAGCTCGGGCGTCGAAATGCGCCCCGAGGCCGAGAGGGTCAGCGCCCCTTCGGCCACCAGGCGGCGCACGGCCTCGCGCGCGGGGGTCATCGACACGCCGAACTGGCGCCCCAGCCCGCGCAACGTCAGCGCTGCCCCTGGCGTCAACTCGCCATGGATGATCTGGGTGCGCAGGGTCCGGTACAGCCGGTCATGGGCCGAGGTGCCTGCCTCGCCGGGTCGGGTCTGGATCAACATGGGAGAAATGTGATCACAAAATCCCCCCGCGTCAATCCGTGAAACGCACCCGGTGCAGCATCGCGCCATTGATGCGCAGCCAGGCACGCGGCGCGGCATAGTCGGGCATCAGGCGCTCCACCACCGCCCAGAACGCGGGCGAGTGGTTCATTTCGGCCAGGTGCGCAACCTCGTGGGCGGCCACGTAATCCAACACCTGGGCCGGGGCCATGATCAGCCGCCACGAAAACATCAGATCCCCCCGCGACGAGCATGACCCCCAGCGCGTGCGTGCGTCGCGCAACGTCAACCGCCCATAGGGCCGGCCCAGCGCCGCGGCATAGTGGTCCGCCGCGGCGGCCAGTTCGGCCCGCGCCCGGGTCTTGAGAAAACCCATGACCCTGGCCGGGGCGTCCTCGGCAGCACCCGGCACGACCAGCGCATTGTCGGCCAGGTGTGGCCTGTGGCATTGCCCGGCAATCACGCGCAAGTCGCGGCCCTGAAACGGCACCGTGCCGCCCAGTCCGACCGGGCATTCCCGGGGCCGCGCCGCGAGGTGGCCGCGGATCCAACCCTCTTTCTCGCGCACAAAGGCCAGGCCTGCCTTGAGCGGTGCATGCTGGGGCATTGTCAGCGTCACCCGCCCATCAAGCTGCGAGATACGCAGCGAATAACGCCGGGCCCGCACCGAGCGGCGCAGCGTAACCTCAAGCGGTGGATCGCCGGGAATGTGGGTGATGCTCATCTCTGCCTCTGTTCGCGTGACTAGCATAGCAGCCCAAAAGGGCTTTGACACGTCGGGGCACTTGTGGCACGTGGCGTGAACCGCAAGAAATCAGACCCGTGTGAGAGGACATCCATGCCCAAGGAAGAATGGGGCGTAAAGCGCGTTTGCCCGAACTGCTCGACCCGCTTTTACGATCTGCAGCGCAATCCGATGACCTGCCCGTCCTGCGGGCACGAATTCTCGTTGGAAAGCCTGACCGCAAGCAAGGGTCGGACGCTGGTCACCGAAAAGGCACGGCCCAAGAAGGCTGCGCCGGCCGAGGATCTGGAAGCTGACGATGAAGTGGTCGACGACGACGACACCGATGTCGATCTGGGCGATGACGTGCTGGACGACGATGATGACGACGATAGCGTCTCGCTTGACGACATCGCCGATGTGGCGGCGGACGACGACGACAACTAAGGCTGCGGGCGAGGTGATTTTTTCGCTTGATCTCCCCCCGCCGCTTTCATAGATACACGCGGGCGGGCCGAAAGGGCCGCCTTAGAGTGGGGCCATAGCTCAGTTGGGAGAGCGCTTGCATGGCATGCAAGAGGTCAGGGGTTCGACCCCCCTTGGCTCCACCAAATCCCTTATTGTAAAGCACCAGATAGGTCAGCTCTTTTCGTCAGAAGCATTGCCTCTGGCCGGGCGGCCTACATCGAAGCGGCCCTTCGCTGCGATGGTCATGAGCGTCTGCTGTGCGGACGAAGCGAGCATTGGCTGCGGCGGCTCCAATGGCTGCAATCAGCTTTCTATCGCGTCAATCATTGTAACTCGGACTGCATGTCGGCCACCTTCGAAGGAAGCGTTCACGAATGCATCAACTATTTCCAATGCCAAGCCTTCACCCACCACGCGGGCGCCCAAGGACAGCATGTTTGCATCGTTATGTTGGCGGATCATTCGGGCCGAAAACGGGTCAGCGCACACACCACACCGGATGCCCTTCACCTTGTTCGCTGCCATCATGATGCCTTGGCCTGTGCCACATAAAATAATGCCAAGCTGACAATCGTTGGAGGCGACGATCCTCGCCGCCGCTTCGCCATGTTTCGGATAGTGAGTGCTCTCAGGCTCTGTCGGCCCAATGTCAACTACATCAAAATCCCTCTCCGTAAGATAACGGGATATTGATTGACGGAGTTCGATGGCGGCATGGTCGCTCGACAGGGCGATACGGATGCGAGTGCTCATAAGCTACATTAAGCAATTACATGCTCAGCGAGCAATCAAAAACAGACCTTCAAAAGGTATGCAGCATTGGTCAAAACGGGGCTCTTTCCTGACCTCCGCCGCACTCTGCCTTGACGGCAGCGTTGGGCGCTGACGCGCGCGACGCGGCGCAGGAGAGGCAAGCCTTTCTGACAAGCAGGCAATCTCGGCCGCGCGCCGAGATCCAGCACCCTACTTTCAGAAAATATTTTTCTGCGACAGAGGCAGAAGGATGTGGGCGCAGCCACCTTATCATCGTGAATAAATCGCGGCGGTCCCCGGTGGGCTACGCCGTTTTCGGCCGTTGAGGCAGGTTTTTATCTGCCCCGGTCGGGGACATCGCAGAACCGGCCGTCGCGGGGCGACTGCGGCCCGGCGCCGATCCCCCCCGGGGCTGTCATCGCGTGATCTCAGTGCGGTGCTGGCCCATCCGAACCATGCGGGGTACCGCCCCCCCCGCGCGCGCGGCGGCCAACCCATTCATAGACCGCATCTGACATCAGCCCCAGCGATGCACAGCCCATCGTGCAGCCGCTACAGGCCTTGCCACAGGTCGGGTCCGGGTTGGTCAGGCAACACACCATCCCCTTGTTCACCAGAACGTCCATCATGCCACGGACGGCCTCGGGATCGGCATCGAAACGATCCGACAATTGCTCTAGCGACACTCGGCCTGCCTGGGCGCAATACGAACGGATTTCAGAGAGTAACATGCGCTGCCACCTATTCCACGCGGGCGGTCGCGGCCCGTCGGCCCCAGGCCTTTGGCCCCGAGGCCAGGCGCATTGCGACCAGCGCGACGGTAAAGAGTGAAAGAATGCCTGCGATCCACGACATCGCCGCGACCGGCTGAGTCGACAGCCGACTGGCCTGGTAGGTGATGACCGCCGCGCCGTAAGCGAGGCCCGTCGTCCAGCCCACCGCAAAGAAGGTCCACTTGGCGCCGGTCTCGCGCCAGATCGCGCTCGTTGCGGCAACGCAGGGCATATAGAGCAGGATCGCCAGCATATAGGCCAACGCGCCCGCCGACCCGTCGAACCGTGCGGCCATGGCGCCGAACACGTCGGCCTTTACGCCCTGTTGCGCGGCGGCCGATTCGGCGTTCGCCACATCCCCGATATTCAGGCCAAGCGGGTCTGCAATGCTGGCCACCGCATCCGACAGATTTGCGGGGATCGAGGCCAGCGCGGCCCCGATACCGGCCATCACGCTGAATTCGTCCTGCGCGTCGGCATCGCCGTCCTCGACCATCTGCCCGTAAAGTGCGTTCAACGTGCCGACCACAGCCTCTTTCGCAAAGATGCCGGTGAACAGGCCGACCGTGGCGGGCCAGTTGTCCTCATGGATGCCCATCGGTTCGAAAACCGGGGTGATGGTGCGGCCGATCGAGGCCAGCGCGGACTTTTCGGTATCCTGGTTGTTGAACGAGCCGTCCGTCCCGATCGAGTTCAGAAATCCCAGCAGGACCACCACCGCGACGATCATCTTGCCCGCCTTGAACAAGAACGCCTTGAGACGGTCCCAGGTGGTGTGCAGCACCGATTTCAGCGTCGGAATGTGATAGGGCGGCAGTTCCATGATCAGCGGCGAGGTCTGCCCCCGCAACAGCGTCGACTTCAGCACCAGCCCGGTCAGAACCGCCGCCGCGATGCCGATGACATACAGCAGGAAAACGATGTTTTGCCCGCCCGCCGGGAAGAACGCCGCCGCAAACAGCGCATAGACCGGCAGCCGCGCACCACAGGACATGAAGGGCGCCATCATCACCGTCATGATCCGGTCGCGTCGGTTATCAAGCGTCCGTGCGGCCATCACCGCGGGGACCGTGCAGCCGAACCCCAGGATCATCGGAATGAACGACTTTCCCGGCAGGCCGATCGCGCGCATGGACCGATCCATCACAAAGGCGGCGCGGGCCATATAGCCCGAATCCTCCAGAAAAGTCAGGAACAGGAACAAGAACCCGATGACCGGAATAAAGGTCGCCACGGTCTGGATGCCCGCCCCCACCCCCTGCGGCAGCAGGGCGATGATCCAGGCCGGGGCCCCCAAACCCGTCAACACCTCGGACGGCCAGTCAACCAGCAACGTGCCCACGAGGATGTCGAAAAAGTCGATGAACGCACTGGCGAAATTGATCGCGAAGAGGAACATCAAATACATGATGACAAGGAAGATCGGGATGCCCAGAACCCGGTTCAGAACGACCCCGTCGATCCGGTCCGACAGGCTGCGCGAAATACGGTGCGTGCGCCGGGACGAACTGCGCGCCAGGCCGTTGGCAAACCCATAGCGGGAATCGGCCAGCAGGATGTCGATATCCTCGTCCAGCAGATCCTCGACCCCGAGCCGCGCCTCGTCCGCCTTTGCCGTCAGCTCCGGGCCCGCCATCGACCCGGCCTGTGCATCGCCATCCAGCAACTTGACCGCCAGCCAGCGCGTATCGACCCCGTTTTCCTCGGCCACGGCCCCCAGCAGCGGGATCAGGCCGGTAAGGGCCTCTTCGACGGCATGGGGATGGGACACGGTCGCCTTGGGCGGTTCCGGCGCGGCGGCGGCGGCAACGATGGCGTCCTTCAACGCGTCGATGCCCTTTTTGCGGGTGGCCACGATGGGGATGACCGGACAGCCGATCCGGTTGGCCAAGGCCTCGGGGTCGACCCGCAGGCCCTTCTCCTCGGCCATGTCCAGCATGTTCAGCGCGACGATCATCGGCACGCGCATCTCGACCAGTTGGGCGGTGAGATACAGGTTGCGCTCCAGGTTCGAGGCATCAACGATATTGATGACGAGATCAGGTTCGCCCGACAGAATATAGTCGCGCGCAATACTCTCATCCATGCCGCTATCGGATATGCTGCCCAGCGAATAGGTGCCGGGCAGATCCACCACCGTCACCGCGGCCCCCGCATGGGAAAAACTGCCCTCCTTGCGGTCGACGGTCACACCGGCCCAGTTGCCGACCCGCTGTCGCGCGCCGGTCAGGGCGTTGAAAAGCGTTGTCTTGCCGCAATTGGGGTTGCCGGCGGTGGCGACGGTGAAGGCAGTCATCAGATCTCTTTCTCGAGCGTCAGAAGCGCGAATTCCTCCCTGCGCAGTGACAGCGCAAAACCCCGCACGCGAATTTCAATGGGATCCCCCATGGGCGCGATTCGGGTGACTGTGATCTCGGTGCCGGGGGTCAGGCCCATGGTCAAAAGCCGTTCTCGCGCAGCCCGGTTCCCCCGCACATAGGACTTTATCCGCACGCTCTTTCCGATTGCCGGCAGGACAGGATCCATTCAGTCATCGCTCCGGGTGTGCGGATCCTCATTGGCGGGCGCGACAAGGATTTTGCCAGCCAGACCATGACCAAGCGCCAGGCGGCTATCGCTTACCCCGATCAACATCGGGCAAGATCCGCCGCGTTGCAGGATACGGATGCGCGCGCCTACGGTCAGGCCAAGGTCGATCAGACGATGATGCGAACGCCTGCCGGACTGCAACGCGACCACTTCCAGCCAGACCCCCTCATCCGCCAGGGTCAGCGGGCAGGCGACAGGCCCCGCCGTGCAATCCTGCGGGATGCCATCGGGTGCCGAACATGGCTGCCCCGACGCATGCCGGCATTCATCCTGAGGGTGGCGTCGGCCACGGCGACCCGGCGCATCGGCGGCTTGCAAACCATCGACCTGCCGGTCGAGTCGTGCTGTCGGTTTCTGAAATAGTCCAACCATCGCCGTGCGCTTTCCATTCTGACCCGGACAATCCCGAGTGTTCTTATCAGATATCGTCAACAACGAACAGCGCTTCGTTGATCTCGATCAAGAATCGCACTTGTGATGTCGAACCGCCGGGCGACTGGACCGTTTATAGCGCGCCTCGACGACTGAATGCCAAAAACAAAGGCACAAAAAGAGTTGATCCGCGCAACGCGCTGCCGTGGGACGAAAATTCATGGCGGGTTCGATCGCGGATGGCAAGGTGGCGCGACAGCAATAGCGCGGGTCTGGTTGGTCGGGTCCGTTTGTCCCCCCGTTCCCCGTGGCAGATCCGGCTGGAACCCGTTGCCGCAGGGCCGGTCCCCTTACTTGGGCAGGACGGAAAACCGCCCCTTGCCCGTTTTCAGCGGGGTCGGCGGGACAGGGCCGGGATGCCCCCGGCCCCGCCAGGCTCAGGTCTTGAAGATGCGATAGATCGCGGGGATCACCAGCACCGTCAGAGCGGTCGAGGACGCCAACCCGAACAGCAGCGAAATCGCCAGGCCCTGAAAGATCGGGTCGGCCAGAATCACCGTGGCCCCGATCATCGCAGCCAGCGCCGTCAGCAGGATCGGCTTGAACCGGGTCGCACCCGCCTCGACCAGGGTTTCCACCGTCACCTTGCCCTCTGGATCGGCGTGTCGGATGAAATCGACCAGCAGGATCGAGTTTCGCACGATGATCCCCGCCAATGCGATGAACCCGATCATCGACGTGGCAGAGAACGGCGCCGAGAACAGCCAGTGCCCGAACATGATCCCCAGAAAGGTCAGCGGCACCGGCGTCAGCACCACCAATGGCAGCCGGAACGAGCCGAACTGCGCCACCACCAGGATATAGATCCCCACCAGCGCCACGCCGAACGCAGCCCCCATGTCGCGGAAGGTGACAAAGGTGACCTCCCACTCGCCATCCCACAACAGGACCGGGTCGGCCTCGGACAGGGGTTGGCCGTGCAGGCTGATCTCGGGCTTGGGCAGGCCCTCCCAGTCGACCTGGTCCAGCCGGTCCCGAACCGCCAGCATGCCGTATAGCGGGGCCTCGAACTCTCCGGCCATCTCTCCGGTCACCATCTCGGCATAGCGGCCATTGTGGCGAAACACCGGGAACGAGGCGCGCTCCTGGCTCAGTTGGACGACATCGCCCAGTTCCACCACACCGCGCCCGCCGGGCAGGGCGTTGGCCGGCACCGGGGTCGCCAGCGCGCGTTCATCCATCACGCGGTCGGAATGATCCCGCGCGACCACGATCGGGATGGGCACCCGCCCCTCGCCGCGATGCGAATAGCCCACGGTGGTTTCGCCATTCAACAGCCGCATGGTTTGCAGCGCGTCCGCCTCTTGCACATCAAAAAACGCCAGGTCCGAGGGGATGAGTTCGGCGCGGATGCGCCGGGGCTGCACCCCAAAGCTGTCGTCGACATCGACGATGAACGGCGTGTCCTCGAAGGCCTGGCGCACCTTGGTGGCGACCGCGCGGCGGGTTTCGGCATCGGGGCCATAAATCTCGGCCAGCAGGGTGGCGATGACCGGGGGGCCGGGGGGCGGTTCGACCACCTTCATCGAGGTGCCCGGCGGGATCGTCAGATCGGCCAGACGCGCGCGCAGGTCCAGCGCGATGGCGTGGCTGGCGCGCGACCGCTCGCTCTTGGGCAGCAGGTTGACCTGCACCTCGCCCAATTCCGGGCTTTGGCGCAGGAAGTAGTGCCGCACCAGCCCGTTGAAGTTGAACGGCGCGGCCGTTCCCGCATGGGTCTGTGCCGAAATCACCTCGGGCAGGTCCAGCGCGATGTGCGCGGCGGCCTGGGCCACGGCATCGGTGGCCTCGACCGAAGAGCCCTCGGGCAGGTCAATGACGATCGACAGCTCGGACTTGTTGTCGAAGGGCAAGAGCTTGACGGTCACATCCTTGGTGTAAAGCGCGGCCATGGATCCAAAGGAAACCACAACCACCGACAGCAGGAACGCCAGGCTGATCCATTTGCGCGACAGGATCGGGCGGACCACGATGGCATAAAGACGCCCCAGCCGCCCGCCGGGATGGGCCTTGTCGCCGTCATGGCCATGGACCGGCGCGCGGCCGGCGATCTTGACCATCAGCCAGGGCGTGATCATCACCGCCACGAAGAACGAAAAGATCATCGCCGCCGACGCATTGGCCGGAATCGGGCTCATGTAGGGGCCCATCAGGCCGCTGACGAACAGCATCGGCAACAGCGCCACCACCACGGTCAGGGTGGCCACGATGGTGGGGTTGCCGACCTCGGCCACGGCGGTGATCGCCGCCTTGACCCGGCTTTCGCCCTTGGCCGCCATACCCCAGTGGCGCGCGATATTCTCGATCACCACGATGGCGTCATCGACCAGGATACCGATGGAAAAGATCAGCGCGAACAGCGACACCCGGTTCAGCGTGTAGCCCATGATATGGGCGGCAAACAGCGTCAGCAGGATCGTGACAGGGATCACGATGGCCACCACGATCGCCTCGCGCCAGCCGATGGCGAACAGCACCAGCGCCACGATGGAAATCGTCGCAAGGCCCAGGTGGAACAACAGCTCGTTGGCCTTTTCATTGGCGGTCTCGCCATAGTCGCGGGTGATCTCGACATGAACGCTGTCGGGGATCAGCTCGCCCTCCATCTCGTGCAGGCGGTGCAGGATTTCCTCGGCGACGACGACGGCATTGGCCCCGGCGCGCTTGGCGATGGCCAGCGTGACCGCGGGGTGGCGCACGATCGTGCCATCCGCGCCCTTGGTCAGGCTGGCGACATGGTGTTCATCTAGGTCCGACACAAAGGCCACATCCGCCACGTCCCGCACATAAACGGTGCGCCCGTCGCGGGCGGTCAGTTCCAGGTTGCCGATCTCGGCCGGGGTGGACAACGTTCGCCCCAGCACCAGCGCCAGTTGCTCGCCCCCATCACGCACCCGCCCGGCGGGGGCGGCGGAATTGGCGCCCTCGACCTTGGCGGCCAGCTGTTGCAGCGTGATGCCGTAAAGCGCCAGCTTTTCAGGGTCCGGGGCGACGCGCAGCGCCTCGTCGGTTTCGCCGACCAGATAGGTCAGGCCGACATTCTCGATCTTGGTCAATTCGACCTCGACCTCGCGGGCGATGCGGGTCAGATCGGCGGCGGTGATCGCCTCTTGCCCCTCGACCGGGGCAAAGGTCAGCGCCACGATGGCCACGTCATTGATCCCGCGCCCGACCACGATCGGCTGGGGGATGCCCACCGGAATCCGGTCAAGGTTTGCCAGGATCTTGTCGCGCACCCGCAAGATCGCGGTGTCCTGCGACAGGCCCACCTTGAAACGGGCGGTGACCATCACCTGGTCGTCGGCGGTCTGGGAATAGACATGCTCGACCTCGTCGATCGCCTTGACGATGGTTTCCAGCGGCTCGGTGATCAGTTTTACCGCATCCTCGGCCCGCAGCCCGTCGGCCTGAACGTGGATGTCCACCAGCGGCACGGAAATCTGCGGCTCTTCCTCGCGCGGCAGGCTGATCAGCGCGATCATCCCCATGGCCAGCGCCGCCAGCAGCAACAGCGGCGTCAGCGGCGAGGTGATGAAACCTCGGGTCAGGTTCCCGGCGATGCCCAGCGGCTTGTCGCGGGGCGCCTTGGGGGGCGGGGTCTGGGATTGATCACTCATCGCCGCTCACCACCCGGTCGCCAGCCGCCAGGCCGGACAGGATTTCAACCCAATCGGCACCCGCGTGGCGGACACTCTGCCCGGGCACGACGGCGCGGCGCACGGGGCCCTGGGGCCCCTCGACCGTCACGAAATCCAGCCCCCCCGCGCGGCTGACCGCCGCAACAGGCACCAGCAACGCGGCCCGCGTGGCCACCGGCAGGCGCACCGGCACGCGGCGCCCGATAAAGCGGCCGTCCAGCCCCTCGACCTCGACATCGGCCAGCACCCGGCCGCCCTCGATCTGGGGATAGACCTTGGCCAGCCGGCCGGTCTGCCCGTCCAGGCCCGCCCCCTCGCCAAAGCTGATCTCGCCCCCGGTGGCCAGCGCGGTGGCGTGGCGTTCGGGGATCGACAGGCGCAGGAACACGCCGCCGCCGCCGATTTCGGCCACGGTTTCGCCCGGCGTGATGACAGAGCCCAGCGCGATCGGCACCGACAACACGACACCATTGTCGGGCGACAGCACGCCGCCCTCGGTCACCTGCTGTTCGATCACCCGACGTTCGGCGCGGGTGCTGTCGATCTGGCCCTGCAAAACGTCCACCTGGGTGCGCAGCTGATCCAGCCGCTGTTGCGTGATGATCCCCCGCTCGCGCAGTGATTCGCCGCGATCCAGGTCGGTCTGGGCGGTCTCTAGCTGGGTTTGCAGCGCCCCCAGCTGCGCGTCGATCGCGCGCAACTGAAAGTTCAGCTTGTCATCCTCGACCAGGGCGATCTGCTGGCCGGCCTGGACGCTGTCGCCTTCGGTCACCAGCAATTGCACCACGGTGCCGCCGATCCGGGCCCGTGCGGGCACCCGGTCGCGGGTTTCCACCTCGCCATAGACGGCCTTCCACTCGGTAATCTCGGTGGGTTCCAGCACCAGAACGCCAGCCCAGGCGGGCAGCGCCACCAGCAGCGTCAGAAAAGCTAGGATCGCTTTGAACATCGTCTCGGTCCTCCGTCGGGTTGCCCCGATGCTAGCACACAGATACGCCCGCGCGCGCCATGGGTTTCGGCGGGCAAGCCCAACAAATGCAATTTCTTGAATGTATGGCCCGGAATGCTGCTTTTGGCAAGGGGGCGCATCATCGCGGCATGCCCGGGGAAAATCAGGGGGCGGGCGCCATGAACCGGCGCAGCACCTCGGCCTGTTGCTGGGTCATCAGGGTTTCGGCGGTGGCCATGTGGGCGGCCATGATGCGCCGCGCGGCCTCTGGCTGGCCGGTGCGCAGCGCGTCGATCAGGTCACGCTGATAGGCCAGGCCCCGTTCCCACAGCGCAGGGTTGGGCGGATCGTAAAGCTGGCGATAGACGGTCAGATCGCTCAGCGCGGTGGCGATGAACCCGACGATAAGCCCCATCAACCGGTTGCCCGACATCTCGGCCAGCTTGCGGTGAAATTCCAACGAGGCCACGTGCTGGGCGCGCTCTTGGTCGGGGGTTTGCGCCGGGGCGGCATAGGCATCCATCACCGATTCCAGCTCTGCCAATTGCGCCTCGCTCAGGTGACCGGCCAGGCCCGCGGCCATCTCGGGTTCCAGCACCCGGCGCAACTGATAGATGTCCTGGATCGTCAGGCCCTGGAAATAGACATAGTTGGACAACAGCGCCCGCGCGCGTTCGTCCGACATCTGGGCGACAAAGGTGCCCCCACCCGGCCCGGTGCGGGTGCGCACCAATCCCTGGGCCTCCAGGATGCGGGTGGCCTCGCGGATCGTGCCCTTGGACATGGAGAAGCGCGCCATCAATTCGGCCTCGCCGGGCAGCCGGTCGTCCGCGTGCAGGCCCAGCTCCATCATCCAGGTCTTGATTGCCTCTGCCACCCGCACGGGGCGGCTTTGGCGCGGTTCACGGTTCGAGCGGGTGGTGACAGGCGGCAAACTGGTCCTCCCCCTGGCGGGTCAGCCTTGGTTCCTGGGTGCGGCACAGGTCCGTGGCGCGCGAACAGCGGGCGGCAAAGGCACAGCCCGGCGGCGGGTTCAACGGATCGGGCAATTCCGTCTCGCGCCCCTCGGGCGCGGTCAGGGGGCGCCCGACCACCGGGGCCGATCCCGCCAAGAGCCGCGTATAGGGATGTTTGGGCGCGTTGAAAATCCGCTCTGCGCGTCCCAGCTCCACCAACGTGCCGAAATACAGAACCGCGATGCGGTCCGACACGGCCTCGACCACCGCCAGGTCATGGGTGATGAACAGATAGGTCAGGCCAAACTCGGCCTTGAGATCCGCCAGCAGGTTCAACACCTGCGCCTGCACCGACACGTCCAGCGCGGACACGGGTTCGTCCAGGATCAGGATGCTGGCATTCGCGGCCAATGCCCGTGCAATGCCGATCCGCTGGGCCTGCCCGCCGGAAAATTCGTGCGGGTAGCGATCCAGAAACTCCTCGCGCAGGTTCACCGCGGCAAAGATTTCCGAGATGCGCGCCGCGCGCGCGGCCCTGTCCATGCCGTGCAATCGTTTCAGCGGCACCTCGATGATCTGGCGGATCGTCTTGCGCGGGTTCAGCGAGGAAATCGGATCCTGGAACACATACTGGATGCGCCTGCCGAACACCGCCGGGTCGGCATTGTCCAGTGCGGCACCGTCAATTTCGATGCTGCCGGTGCTGGGCGGGATCAACCCCACCAGCATCCGCGCCAAGGTGGATTTGCCGCAGCCGGATTCGCCCACGATGCCCAGGGTTTCGCCGGTCTGAACCTCCAGGTCCATGGGGCGCACCGCGCGCACCAACGCCTTGGGTTTGCCAAAAAGCGGCTTGCCCACGGTGAATGTCTTGGACAGGTTGTCCAGCCTGAGCGCCAGCGTCATGTCAGCGTCTCCTCGGGAAAAAGGCAGCGCACGGCGCGAGCGCCCGCGCGCTCCAGCGCGATGTCGCCCGCGGTGCAGGCGTCCCGCGCCTTGTCACAGCGCGGCGCAAAGGCACAGCCCGCCGGCAACCGATCCACCGCGGGCGGCAGGCCCGGGATCGCCTCTAGCCGGCGGCGCCCCTGCCCCAGTTCGGGCACACAGGCAATCAGGCGGCGAGTATAGGGATGGGCAGGCGCGTCCAGCACGGTGCCGGTCGGCCCCTCTTCGACGATGCGGCCCGCATACATCACCGCCACCCGGTCGCACAGCTGCGCCACCACGCCGAAATCGTGGGTGATAAAGATGATCGCCAGCCCCCGTTCCCGGCGCAGGTCATCCAGCAGCGACAGGATCTGCGCCTGCACCGTGACATCCAGCGCGGTCGTGGGTTCGTCCGCGATGATGATGTCGGGGTCGTTGGCCATCGCCATCGCGATCCCGACCCGCTGGCGCATGCCGCCCGACAACTCGTGCGGATAGGCCCGCGCGCGGCTCTCGGCATTGGGAATGCGCACCGCGGTCAACAGGTCTATGGCACGGTCCTCGGCCTCGGCGCGGGAAATGGAATGGTGCACGCGGATCGCCTCGGCCAATTGATCGCCCACCCGATAGAGCGGGTGCAGCGTGGCCTGCGGATCCTGAAAGATATAGGCGATGCGGTCGCCGCGCAGCGACCGAAGCCGCCGATAGGGCGCGCCGATCAGATCGTCGCCCCGGTAATAGGCCGCGCCCCCCGTGATCACCCCCGGCGGCGAGGCGACCAGCCCCATGATGCTGAGCGCCGTAACGGATTTGCCGGACCCGCTTTCGCCGATGATCCCCAGGCATTCGCCCGGCGCAACCTCCAGGCTGACCTTGTTGACGGCGCGATAGATGCGCGGCCCGATCTCGAACCGCGTTTCCAGGTCGGCCAGTTGCAAAACCCCGCCCCCCTGCGGCGCGGGCACCGTTTCGCGCCGCACCGAGGTCGCGGGCATCGGCCGGGTCAGCGCGCCCGAGCGCAGCCGCGGGTCCAGCGCATCGCGCACCCCGTCGCCCAACAGGTTGATCCCCATCACGATCGCCAGGATCATCGCCCCCGGCACCACCGAGGTATGCGGCGCCGCGATCAGCGCCGCGCGCGCCTCGCCCAGCATCGACCCCAGGTCGGCCTGCGGCGGCTGGCTGCCCAGCCCCAGGAACGACAGCCCGGCGGTTTCCAGGATCATCCAGCCGATCGTCGTGGACATGGCGATCACGATCACCGGCACCACGTTGGGCAGGATCTCAAAGAGGATGATCCGCCCATGGCCCATCCCCGCCAGCCGCGCGGCATCGACGAATTCCCGCCCGGCGATGCCCACGGTGATGCCCCGGATGTTGCGCGCGAAAAACGGCACGTTGACGGCGGCCACCGCGATCAGCGCGTTCATCAGGCCGGGGCCGAGTGCGGCCACGATCGCCAGCGCCAGCAGGATATAGGGAAACGCCATCAACATATCGACAAGGCGCATGATCACGTTGTCGATGCGCCCGCCGAAATAGCCCGCCACGATCCCCACCGCCGCCCCGATCACGGCGGCGATCACGGCGGCCGAGGCGCCGACGGCCAGGCTCAGCCGTGTGCCCCACAACAGGCGCGACAGCAGATCGCGCCCCAGGTGATCGGTGCCCAACAGATGGCCCGGCGAAAACGGGCGGATGAACCGGTCGGCGGTGTTGGTCACGTTCGGCGCCTGCAACGGCAAAAGCGGCGTGATCAGCGCCAGCACGACCACCGCCAGGATCACCGCCCCGCCAAGCGCGGCCAGCCTGTTGCGGATCAAGAGCTTTAGAAACCGGGTCATGTCTTGATCCTCGGGTCCAGCAGGCTCTGGGCGACATCCACCACGATGTTGAACATCACGTAACAGGCCGCGACGAACACCACGCCCCCCTGCACCAGCAGGATGTCACGTTTCAGGATCGCATCGACCAGCATCCGGCCCACGCCGGGCCACTGAAAGACGATCTCGATATAAACCGCCCCCGACAGAACGAACCCTGCCTGAATGCCCAGAACCGGGATGATCGACACCATTGCGGCGCGCAGGGCATGGCCCCAGATCACGCGCCGCTCGGGCACACCCTTGGCGCGCGCGGTGCGGATGAAATCCTGGCGCAGAACCTCCAGCATGGCCGACCGGCTGAGCCGCGCGATCACGCCGGTGGCCACCACCGCCAGGGCCAGCGCGGGCATCGTCAGGTGCCGCAACAGATCGGGAAAATCCCCGCCCCCATAGATCGCATACATCCCCGATACCGGCAGCCATCGCAGGTTCACCGCGAAGATCAGGATCATCATCATGCCCAGGAAAAACGACGGGATCGAGATGCCCAGCAGAACCGCGAACGTGATCGCCTTGTCGGCCCAGCCATATTGCCGCGCCGCCGACACCACCCCGGCCAGGATCCCCAAAAGAGAGCACAGTACAAAGGCCGTGCCCGCCAGGATCAGCGTCGCGTTGAACCGCTCGACCACCTCGTCCAGAACGGGGCGGTTCAGCGCGAAGGACCGCCCGAAATCGCCCTGAAGCATGTTGCCCAGCCAGATGAAATACCGCGTCACCGCGGGCTGATCCAACCCCAGGTCACGGTTCAGCTTGGCCACATTCTCGGGCGTTGCGTAACTGCCCAGGATCGCGGTCGCCGGATCGCCCGGGATCAGCGCCATGATCGCGAACACGATCACCGTGATCCCCAACAGCACCGGCACCGCCGAGATCAGCCTTTTCAGGATATAGCCGCCCATTCGCGCCCCCCTGGCCCGCGCCCCGTCTTCTACCAGGCAAGAATTCCCACCGGGCCGACGGCCCGTTCCGCATCAGCGGACAGCCGGGGCCGGCGCAGTCCGGCCCCGGGCCCAGCCCGGTCAGGGATCAGTTTTTCACCACGTCCTTGAGCAGCAGGAAGAACGACGGCTGCAATTCGAAATTCGCCACCTTGTCGCTGGTCACCGCGTTCTGTTTCCAGTTGGCGACAAAGACCCAGGGCGCATCGTCATGGACGATCTGCTGCATCTGCTTGTACAGCGCCGCCCGCTCGTCCTGGCTGGTCGAGACCCGTGCGGCATCCAGCAACTCGTCCACCTTCGGGTTCGAATAATAGCCAGAGTTAAAGCCGCCCTTGTCGGGCCATGCCTCGGTGCGCAGCGCCAGGTAGGGCAGCGTATCGGGGTCGTTGGTCATCCAGGCCATTTCGGCCATGTCGGCCTTGCCCTCCAGCCCCGGGTTCACCCGTCCAAGGAAGGTGTTCCACTCATAGGTTTCGATTTTCACGTCGAAGCCCACGGCCTCCAGGTCCGCCTGGATAGCGGTGCCCATGGCGATCGGATCCAGCATGCCAGAGCCGCCTTCGGTGACATAAAACGTCAACTCCGCCCCATCGACTCCCGCCTCGGCGATCAGAGCCTTGGCCTTTTCGGGGTCATAGGGATAGGGCTGCACCGTCTCGTCATAGGCCCAGGCAAAGGCCGGCGGCGTGGGGCCGGCGGCGACCGCTGCGGTGCCCTCCAGCACGTTGTCGACCAGGGCTTCCTTGTTCACCGCATAATTCGCGGCCTGGCGCACGCGCTTGTCGGCAAAGGGGCCCTCCTTGGCGTTCAGGATCAGGAACCACAGGTGCGGGCCGGCCTGTTCGGACACGGTAAAGCGGTCGCCCTGGAACTGGCTCAGCGCCACCGGGGGCACCTCGACCATCAGGTCGATACCGCCGGCCAGCATTTCGGCGGTGCGGGTATTGGCGTCGGTGATCGGGCGGTAAACCACCGCGTCCAGCGACGGCGCGCCGTCCCAGTAATCGGCATTGGCCTCGACCACCACCGCCTCGTTCGAGCGCCACTCAGCGAACTTGAACGGCCCGGTGCCCGACGGGTTACGCCCGAAATCGGCACCGTACTTCGCCACTGCGGCGGGCGACACGATCAGGCCCGTGGGATAGGCAAGGTTCGACAGGAACGGCGCATAGGGCGCGCTGAGCTTGAACTTCACGGTCAGCGGGTCGATCACCGTGACCTCTTCGACCGATGAAAAGAAGAAGGCCAGCGGGAAGGGGCCGGTATCGTGATAGGGATGATCGTCCTTCAGCATCCGGTCAAAGTTGAACTTGACCGCTTCGGCGTCGAACGCGCTTCCATCGTGGAATTTCACCCCCTCGCGCAGGGCAAAGGTGTATTCAGTGCCATCCTCGGAGATGTCCCAGCCAGTGGCCAGGGCCGGTTCGACCTCAAGCGTGCCGGATTTATAGCGCACCAGCCCGTCATAGACGTTCATCAGGATGCGGAAGTCGTTGACCGCCGTCACCGCGGCCGGGTCCAGCGCCTTGGGCTCGGCGATCTGGCCAACGACCAGTACGCCCGGCGGGGTCTGGGCCGCGGCGGGCAGACCGGCACCCATCGCCAGCACCGCACCAGTGGCCGCGCCCAGAACACCCCTGCGGGTCCAATCGAATACTCCCATGACAACCTCTCTGTTGGCTTTTTTGGTTATGATTCCGATTGAAATTATCATGGGAAATTGTAGCGGTCGAATTTTTCATGATAAATGCGCGAAACACTCCCAAGGGATGACCGAATGACCTACACGATCCTCGCCATTGATGAAAAAACCGGCAGGTTGGGCGGGGCCGCCGCGACCGGCAGCCTGTGCGTCGGCGGCTGGGTGCTGCGCGGTGATCCGCGCGCGGGCATGTCGGCCTCTCAGGGGACCGCGCCCTCGACCCTGTGGGGCGAGCAGGTTCTGGAACGGATGCGCGCGGGTTCCCCCGCCGAAACCGCCGTGGCCCAGACCGTCGATCCCGATAGCGGGCGCGCCTATCGCCAGTTGGCCGCGCTGGACCCCGCCGGGCGCACGGCGGCCTTTACCGGCGAGGCCAGCGTGCCTGCCTGCGGGCATCGCGCGGCGCCCGGCGTCATCGTGGCCGGCAACATGCTGCAGGACGAGGGCGTGCTGGACGCCGCCCTTGCCGCCTATCTGTCGACCCACGGGGATTTCACCGACCGCCTGATGGCCGCGCTCTTTGCCGGGGAACGGGCCGGGTCGGACAGCCGAGGGTTGCTTTCGGCCGCGCTCTTGGTGGTGGGGCGGGATATCGCGCCGATCACCCTGCGCGTGGATTACAGCGAAACTCCCCTCAGCGCCCTGTCAGAGCTGCTTGTGCGGACCCACACCGCGCCCTATTCTGAATGGGTGCGCGGCGTGCCCACCCTGGATGTACCGGGTCGCGCCGATGTGTGAGTGATCCGTTCGACGGGGTGCTTTGCCCGGTCGCCCAGGCGAAAGTAGCGCCCGCGATGCCCAGGACCGACCCCGACGACCCCTTGACCGAGTTCGCGATCGAAACCCTGCTGGCCACGCCCGAGGGCTGGCGCGCGGTGGTGCGCGATGCCGCCGCCCGCTGGCCCGACACAGCCCCCCTGGGCATCGTCTTTGCCCTGGTCAGTGCCGCCGCCGAGATCGAGGCCACCTTTGCCCATGGCAGCCCCGCGCGAGAGGCCGCAGGCCATGGGTTCCGCGTGGCAGGGCTGCTTGCCGGCGATCTTTACGCGATGGAGGCCCTGGGCCTGCCGCGCGCGCGGGCGGGCGATCTCTTTGGCTATTGGCGCGGCCATGACCCGTTCTTCCTGACGCTCTAGCCCGGCTTGCCAAGCCCGGCCCGACCATGCGACCAAGGGGGGTAAACCGTCCGCGACAGGTGCCTGACCCCGTGCCCCAGACCGACACATCCCCCGCCCCCAGCGATACAGCAGCGCCCGCCGCCGCCCTGCCCCAGATCAGCCATCCGCGCAATCCCGGCCTGCCGCTGGACATGGACTGGGTCCGGCGCGCGCGGGTCAACCGCTCGGGGGTCGAGCGGCGCTGTGCCGCCCTGCCGGGTCGCCGCTCGGTCAAGGGGGCGTATCAGGCCGCCTGGCTGCTCAAGGCCGTGTCGCTGATCGACCTGACGACCCTGTCGGGCGACGACACGCCAGGCCGCGTTGCCCGCCTGTGCGCCAAGGCGCGCCAGCCGGTGCGCGCCGATCTGCTGGACGCGCTGGGGGTGACGGGTCTGACCACCGGCGCGGTCTGCGTCTATCACGAGATGATCGCCCCCGCGCTGGCCGCGCTTGCGGGCTCGGGCATTCCGGTGGCGGCGGTGTCAACCGGGTTTCCTGCGGGCCTGTCGCCCTTTGCCACCCGGCTGGCCGAGATAGAGGCCAGCGTTGCCGCCGGGGCGTCCGAGATCGACATCGTGATTTCCCGCCGTCACGTTCTGACCGGCGACTGGCAGGCGCTCTATGACGAGGTGGTCGCGTTCCGCGCCGCCTGCGGCCCCGCGCATCTAAAGACGATCCTGGCCACGGGCGAGTTGGGCACCCTGCAAAACGTCGCCCGCGCCAGCCTGGTGTGCATGATGGCGGGGGCCGATTTCATCAAGACCTCGACCGGCAAGGAACCCGTCAACGCCACCCTGCCCGTCGGGCTGACCATGGTGCGCGCGATCCGCGAATATCACGCCGCAACCGGCCAGCGCGTCGGGTTCAAGCCCGCGGGCGGGATTTCCACCGCCAAGGATGCGCTGGTCTGGCTGGCCCTGATCAAGGACGAGCTGGGCGAGCGGTGGTTGGCGCCCGACCTGTTCCGGTTCGGCGCCTCGTCGCTTTTGGGCGACATCGAACGCCAGATTGAACACCACGTCACGGGGGCCTATTCGGCCGCCTGGCGCCATCCGATGGGATGAGTGAAATGACTGTTTCCGACCTGATCGACAGCATGGCCTATGGCCCCGCCCCCGAAAGCGCCGCCGAGGCCCTGGCCTGGCTGGTGGACCGGGGGGACCGGTTTGGATGTTTCATCAACGGGGCGTTCACCGCGCCGGGCGAGACCTTCGAGTCGCGCAACCCCGCCACCGGCGAGGTTCTGGCGCTGGTCACGCAGGCCAGCGCGGCGGACCTGGACGCCGCGGTCGCCGCCGCCCGCAAGGCGCAGCCGAAATGGGCGCGCCTCAGCGGCCACGCCCGCGCGCGACAGCTTTATGCGCTGGCGCGATTGATCCAGAAACACGCCCGCCTGTTCGCCGTGCTGGAGACGATGGATAACGGCAAGCCGATCCGCGAAAGCCGTGACATCGACGTGCCGCTGGCCGCGCGGCATTTCTATTACCACGCGGGGCTGGCGCAGCTTTTGGCGACGGAACTGCCCGGTCATGTGCCGCTGGGCGTGTGCGGCCAGATCATCCCGTGGAACTTTCCCCTGCTGATGCTGGCGTGGAAGGTTGCCCCGGCCCTGGCGGCGGGCAACGCGGTGGTGTTGAAACCGGCCGAACAGACCTCGCTCAGCGCGCTTTTGTTCGCCGATATCTGCCGCGAGGCGGGGTTGCCCAAGGGCGTGGTGAACATCGTCACCGGCGACGGGGCGGTGGGCGAAATGATCGTCGGCCACCCCGATATCGACAAGATCGCCTTTACCGGCTCGACCGAGGTCGGGCGGAAGATCCGCACCGCCACGGCGGGCAGCGGCAAGGCGCTGTCGCTCGAACTGGGGGGCAAGTCCCCTTATATCGTGTTCGAGGATGCCGATATCGACTCGGCCATCGAGGGGCTGGTCGACGCGATCTGGTTCAACCAGGGCCAGGTTTGCTGCGCAGGCTCGCGCCTGTTGGTGCAAGAGGGCATCGCGGATGAGTTTCACACCCGGCTGAGGGCGCGGATGACCGGCCTGCGGATCGGTGATCCGATGGACAAATGCATCGACATCGGCGCGATCATCGATCCCGTTCAACTGGCGCGCATCACCGACATGGTGGCGGCTGGCGCGGGCGAGGGGGTGCTGTTTCAACCCGATTGCACGCTGCCCGAGCAGGGGTGTTATTTCCCGCCGACGCTGATCACCGGCCTGTCCCCCGCCGCGACGCTGATGCAAGAAGAGATCTTTGGCCCGGTGCTGGTCGGCACCACCTTCCGCACCCCGTCCGAGGCGGTGCAACTGGCCAACGACACCCGTTACGGCCTGGCCGCCAGCGTCTGGAGCGAGAATATCAACCTGGCCCTCGACGTTGCGCCGAAACTGGCCGCGGGCGTGATCTGG
This sequence comes from Paracoccaceae bacterium, assembly GCA_016938875.1. Lineage (GTDB taxonomy): Bacteria > Pseudomonadota > Alphaproteobacteria > Rhodobacterales > Rhodobacteraceae > Rhodovulum. The sequence goes on along the minus strand of JAFGTV010000029.1, from coordinate 67,277 downwards.
GTGAACGGCACCAATATGTTCGACGCCGCCGCGGGGTTCGGCGGCCTGCGCGAAAGCGGCTTTGGGCGCGAGGGCGGATGGGAGGGGCTTGGCGAATACCTGCGCCCCGATAGCCCCGCCAAGGCGCTGAAACCCGTTCGGCTGGTGGCCCCGGCGGATGCCCCCGAACCAACCGACCCGCTGGAACGCACCGCCAAGCTTTATATCGGGGGCAAACAGGCGCGGCCCGATGGCGGCTATTCGCGCGCGGTGCACGGCACCCGTGGGCGCATCCTGGGCCATGTCGGGCTGGGCGGGCGCAAGGATATCCGCAACGCGGTGCAGGCCGCACGCAAGGCCCAGCCCGGATGGGCGGCGGCCAGCGGGCACAACCGCGCGCAGATCCTGTTCTATGTCGCGGAAAACCTGTCGGCGCGGGCCGCCGAATTCACGGATCGGCTGCATGCCATGACCGGCGGCACCAAGGCCCACGCCCAGGCCGAGGTCGAGGCCAGCCTGGAGCGGCTTTTCACCTATGGCGCCTGGGCGGACAAGTTCGACGGCCAGATAAAGGGCGTGCCGATCCGCGGCGCGGCCCTGGCAATGAACATGCCGGTGGGCGTGATCGGTGCGTTTTGCCCCGACGAGGCCCCGCTTTTGGGGCTGATCTCGGTGATGGCGCCGGCGATCGCCATGGGCAATGCCTGCGTTCTGGTCCCGTCAGAGCCGTTCCCGCTGGCCGCCACGGATTTCTACCAGGTACTTGACACATCCGACCTGCCCGGCGGTGTGGTCAATATCGTCACCGGGGCGCATGCGTCGCTGGCCGATCCGCTGGCCACGCATCTGGATGTGGACGCGGTCTGGTCGTTCTCATCCAGCGATATCTCGGCCGGGATCGAACGGGCGGCGGCAGGCAATCTCAAACGCACCTGGGTCAACCAAGGACGCGCCCGCGACTGGGCCGGGGATGCCGGTGCAGGCCGCGCATTCCTGCGCGCAGCCTGCGAGGTCAAGACGGTGTGGATCCCCTGGGGGGCCTGAACCGCCCCTCAGCGACGCCGCCCGAACAGACGCCGCCACAGCCCCTCGGCCCGATCATCGACATTGTCGATGAACTCTCCCGCCTCGTCGATCAGCGGCTCGATCCGGTCTTGCTTGAACCGGGCCAGAATCCGCCAGATCCAGCCCACCAACAGCGCCAGTGCCGACAGGAACACGATGTTGAACCACGGGATGATGCGCACATCGGGCCCGTCGACGGGGCGCACGGCCACGGCGTTGGGATAGATCGACAGGTATTCGTTGCGCCAGCCATAGTGGGTCACGACAACCCATTGCGGTGCTGCCTTGGTCGAGGCCAGGTCGCGCGCCTCGGCCTGAAGGTTGGAACTGTCGACCTTGAAATAGGGCGGCCAGCCCCAGCCGGTATCCTCGTTGCGGTAAACGATGGGTTTGCCGTTATCGCGGAACGCCTCGATAAAGCGCACGTCGCGATTGGTGCTGCCGGTCTGGGTTCCGGGCGCGGCATCGGACCAGAAGATCGAGTTGTCGCCGAAATCGACCCGGCGCACCTCGGTGTTGGTGATACGCACAACGTCATGTTGCGGCAGCGTGTAGTGAAAGAAGGAAAAGACCACCGCGGCGATGATCGCCAAGAAGGTCCATTTGACGTAAGCCATTGCAGCCTCACATATAATTAATGACGTAGATGATCGTGCCGATCACGATGGCCGGCACGACATAGACCCCCAGGATCAGTTTTCGACGCAGCGAATGGTCATACTCGGCCAGCCCCTCGCGGATAAAGCCCTCTCGGTCGCCTTGGCGGATCTCCTCGTCCCACTCGCGCTCCAGCTTGCCGCGACGCACCGCGCGGGAATACAGCGAGACGCCGAGGTAGATCACGCTCAGCACGACAAACCCGACACCTGCAAAGCGCAACAGGGCGATCATCAGAATACCTCGCGGGCAATGGCGCCTTGGCGGTGCCGCTGCGGTTAATATAGGCAAGGTTGGGGCGGTTTTGCACCCCGTGCGGCGCGGCGTTTCGCCCGTGCCGCCGGCGCGGCGCGATTGCTGTGGCCGCGCCGGCGCGCTAGGCTGGCGCCATGGACGGCATGGCATGGCACGGATTGGAACAGGCGGTCGCGGCCCGGCGCGATGAATTGGTCGCGCTGACCCGCGACCTGATCCGCATTCCCACGCTGAATCCGCCGGGCCTGAACTATCGTGAGATTTGCGATTACCTGGCCGCGCGATTGTCCGCGCGCGGCTTTGCCGTCCAGATGATCCGCGCCCACGGCGCCCCCGCCGACAGCGCGGCCCATCCGCGTTGGAACATGATCGCCCGGCATGAGGGCACGGGCCCCGGCGACTGCGTGCATTTCAACGGCCATCACGACGTGGTCGAGGTCGGTCATGGCTGGAGCGTGGACCCCTTTGGCGGCGAGGTCCGGGATGGCCGCGTCTATGGCCGCGGCGCCTGCGACATGAAGGGGGGGCTGGCGGCGGCCATCATCGCCGCCGAGACCTTTGTCGACACCTGCCCCGACTATCGCGGCGCGGTCGAGATCAGCGCCACCGCGGACGAGGAATCGGGGGGCTATGGCGGGGTGGCCTATCTGGCCGAACAGGGCTGGTTCGACCCCGCGCGGGTGCAGCATGTCATCATCCCCGAGCCGCTGAACAAGGACCGCATCTGCCTGGGGCATCGCGGCGTGTGGTGGGCCGAGATCGAGACCAAGGGGCGCATCGCCCACGGGTCCATGCCGTTTCTGGGCGATTGCGCGGTGCGCCACATGGGCGCCGTCCTGGCCGAGATGGAGGCGACGCTGTTCCCGCTGCTGGCGGGCAAGCATACCGACATGCCCGTGGTCCCCGAGGGGGCGCGCAGCTCTACCCTGAACATCAACGCGATCCATGGCGGCGCGCGCGAAGAGCCGCCCGACTATACCGGCCTGCCCGCCCCCTGCGTGCCCGACCGCTGCCGGATCACCATCGACCGCCGCTTTCTGATCGAAGAGGACATCGCCGAGGTCAAGCGCGAGGTCACCGCGTTGATGGAGCGGGTCAAGGCACGCCGCCCCAGCTTTGACTATGACATCCACGAGTTGTTCGAGGTGCAGCCCAGCATGACCGACCGCGCCGCCCCCGTGGTGCGCACCGTGGCCAGGGCGATCGAACATGTGCTGGGCCACGTGCCCGATTACGTCGTTTCGCCCGGCACCTATGACCAGAAACATATCGACCGGATCGGGCGGCTGAAAAACTGCATCGCCTATGGGCCGGGCATTCTGGACCTGGCCCACCAACCCGACGAATGGGTGGGCATCGACGACATGGTGGACAGCGCCAAGGTGATGGCGCTGACGCTGGCGGATTTGTTGGCGCGTTAGGCCCCGCCCTCAGGCCGGGATCACCGGCACGTTGTCGATCAACCGCACATCGCCCAGATGCGCCGCCGCCAGCAGGCGCGCGGGTTCGCCCAGCACGGCGAGCGGGGCCAGCGTGGCGGCGGCGCGCAGCTCCAGGTATTCGACGCTGTCATAGCCCCCTGCCAGGATCTGTGCACGCGCCGTCGCCAAGGCGCCCTCGATCCCCGCCCCCGCCCGGATCGCCGCCGCCGCCCCGCTCAGCGCCGCATAAAGCGCGGGCGCCGCCGCGCGCGCCTGCTCCGGCAGTCGCACGTTGCGCGACGACAGCGCCAGGCCGTCGGCCTCTCGCACCGTGGGACAGCCGATGATCCGCACCGCAATATCCAGGTCGCGCGCCAGGGTGCGCACCACCATCAATTGCTGAAAGTCCTTTTCCCCGAAATAGGCCAGTTCGGCCCCGGTCTGAAGAAAAAGCTTGGCCACCACCGTCGCCACCCCGTCGAAATGGCCCGGCCGATGCGCCCCGCACAGGCCCGCGCTGACCCCGGTGACCGACACCGTGGTGGCAAAACCCGCGGGGTAAACCTGGTCGGGATCGGGCACATAGATCGCATCCACCCCGAATGGGGCCAGCTTTTGCGCATCGCTCTGCTCGGTCCGGGGATAGCGCGCCAGGTCATCGGGATTGTCGAACTGCCGCGGGTTCACGAAGATCGTCACGATCACCCGATCCGCCCCGGCCTTGGCGGCGCGCACCAGGCTCAGATGCCCCTCGTGCAGGGCGCCCATGGTGGGCACCACGGCCACGGTTTCGCCCGCGCCACGCCAGCGGGCCGTGGCCGCGCGCAGATCCGCCAACCGGCGCAGGATCGGCGCGCTCATGCCGGGGGGGCCTTGGGGGTGTCGGTGAACACATGTTCAGCGGCCGGAAAGCGGCGCGCGCGCACCTCATCGGCATAGGCCGCGATGGCCTCGGCCGCGCTGTGGCCCAGCTCGCCATAGCGTTTGACGAATTTCGGCTGGAACGCGGTGAACAGGCCCAGCATGTCATCGACCACCAGGATCTGCCCGTCGCACCCGACCGAGGCCCCGATCCCGATGGTCGGCACCGCCACCTGGGCGGTGATCCGGTCAGCCAGCGTCGCGGGCACCTTTTCCAACACGACAGAGAACGCGCCGGCATCCGCCACCGCGCGGGCATCCGCCAGCACCCGGTCGGCATCCGCGCCGCGCCCCTGCACCTTATAGCCGCCCAGGGTGTTGATCGCCTGCGGCGTCAGCCCGACATGCCCCATGACTGGAATTGAACGGGCGTTCAGAAACCGGATCGTGTCGGCCATGGCCACGCCGCCCTCCAGCTTGACCGCGCCCGCGCCGGTTTCCGCCATCAACCGCGCGGCGTTGCGGAACGCCTGTTGGGGGCTTTCCTCGTAGCTGCCAAAGGGCATGTCCACGACCATCAGCGCGCGCGACACCCCGCGCGCCACCGCCTGGCCGTGCAGGATCATCATGTCCATCGTGACCCCCAAGGTCGAGGGCAGCCCGTGCAGCACCATCCCCACGCTGTCGCCCACCAGCACGATATCGCATTGCGCATCCACCAGCCGGGCGATGGGCGTGGTGTAGGCAGTCAAACAGACCAGCGGCGTGCCGCCCTTGCGGGCCAGGACCTCGGACGGCGTCACTTGGCGGTGCGGGGCGCTTGTGCTCATGTTGGTCTCCCTCGGGCTTTGGGGTGGCGCGGCTTATACAACGCGACGGGATGAAATCCAGCCCGCCAATCGCCCCCACCCCCGCTTTTGCTTGCCTTGGGCGGATCCGCCCGCTCTGATAGGTGGGCTACTAGCAAGGGAGACCCCAGATGCGCCGCATTCAGATCGCCGCCCTCTGCCTCGCGCTTGGCGCGGGACATGCGCTGGCCGCCCAGGACACGATCACCATCGGAATGGTGCTGGAGCCACCCAACCTGGACCCCACCGCCGGTGCCGCCGCCGCCATCGACGAGGTGGTCTATGCCAACATTTTCGAGGGGCTGACGCGCTTTGCCCCCGACGGGTCGATCGTGCCCGGCCTTGCCGCCAGTTGGGAGGTCAACGCAGAGGCCACCACCTATACCTTCCATCTGCGCGAGGGGGTGACGTTCCATGACGGCACCACGATGGATGCCGATGACGTGGCCTTCAGCCTGAACCGTGCCCGGGCCGAGGACAGCACCAACGCGCAAAAGGCGCTGTTTTCCGGGATCGACCGCGTCGAGGTGCTGGACCCGCTGACCGTGCGCGTGACCCTGTCGGCCCCCAACGGCAATTTTCCGTTCAACATGGCCTGGGGCGACGCGGTGATCGTCGCCCCCGAAAGCGTGGACAACGCCGCGACCGCGCCCGTGGGCACGGGCCCGTTCACCTTTGGCCGCTGGGTAAAGGGCGACCGGGTGGAAATCGCCCGCAACCCTGCCTATTGGGGCGCGGCACCCGCGCTGGAAAAGGCGACGTTCAAGTTCATCTCGGACCCCAGCGCCGCCTTTGCCGCGCTGATGGCCGGCGACGTGGACGCGTTCCCGAACTTTCCCGCGCCCGAAACCCTGGCCCAGTTCCAGGCCGATCCCCGTTTCAACGTGATCGTCGGCTCGACCGAGGGCGAAACGATCCTGGCGATGAACAACGCCCAACCGCCGCTGGACGACGTGCGCGTGCGCGCCGCGATCGCCCATGCGATCAACCGTCAGGACATCATCGACGGGGCGATGTTCGGCTACGGCACCCCGATCGGCACCCATTTCGCGCCGCACAACCCCGATTACGTGGATCTCACGGCCCTCTCGGCCTATGATCCCGAACAGGCAAAGGCGCTGTTGGCCGAGGCCGGGCAAGCCGACCTGAACCTGCGCCTTGCGCTGCCGCCCCCCTCTTATGCGCGCCGCGGCGGAGAGATCGTGGCCGCGCAGTTGCGCGCGGTGGGGATCACGACCGAGATCACCAACCTGGAATGGGCGCAATGGCTGGAACAGGTGTTCAAGGGCCACGATTTCGACCTGACCATCGTCAGCCACACCGAACCGATGGATATCGGCATCTACGCCCGGCCCGACTATTACTTTCAATACGGCAAGCCGGAGTTCGTCGCCCTGATGGACCAGTTGACCGGCACCACCGATCCGGCCGCGCGCACGGACATCCTGAAACAGGCCCAGACGATGATCGCCGAGGATTACGTCAACGGCTATTTGTTCCAACTGGCCAAGACCGGCGTGGCCGATGCCCGGATCGAGGGACTGTGGGCCAATGCGCCGACCCAGGCCAACGACCTGACCGCCGTGCGCTGGACCGACTGACAAACGGTGCGCCCGCCCCAGACGGGGCGGGCTGTTTTTCGGGTATTGGGGCCAGGTGCCGTCAGCCCACGACGTTGAACTCGGGGCCATAGGGGTAGCCGGTGATATTCTCGTTCCCGTCTTCGGTGATGATCAGGATATCGTGCTCGCGATACCCACCCGCACCGGGCTGGTCCTGGGGAATCGTCAGCATCGGCTCCATCGAGATGACCATGCCGGGTTCCAGCACGGTGTCGATATCCTCGCGCAGTTCCAGCCCGGCCTCGCGGCCATAATAGTGCGACAGCACCCCGAAGCTGTGGCCATAGCCGAAACTGCGGTATTGCAGCAGGTCGCGCTGGGCGAAGAAATCGTTGATCCTGTGGGTGATCTCGGCGCAGCTGGCGCCGGGTTTCAGCAGCGACATGCCGTATTCGTGTGCGGCGACATTGGCCTGCCAGATGTTCAGGCTGGCCGCATCCACCTGCCCCACGAACATCGTGCGTTCCAGCGCGGTGTAATAGCCCGAGATCATCGGAAAGGTGTTAAGCGACAGGATATCGCCGCGTTCCAGCGCGCGGGCGGTGACCGGGTTGTGCGCGCCGTCGGTGTTCAGCCCCGACTGGAACCAGACCCAGGTGTCGCGATATTCGGCATCGGGAAAGCGTTTGGCGATCTCCAGTTCCATCGCGTCGCGGCCGGCCATCGCCACGTCGATCTCGCGGATGCCTTCGCGCACCGCGTCGCGGATGGCATAGCCGCCGACATCGGCCACGCCCGCCCCGGCGCGGATCAGCGCGATCTCGGCGGGGCTTTTGCGCATGCGCTGTTGCATGGTGGCCGGGGCGATATCGCGGGCGGAAGCGGGACGCAGGAAACTGTCCAGCCGCTCTTTCTGGGCCAGGGTCAGGTGGTCCCCCTCGTATCCGACCGTGCGGCCGGTACCGGCCACATGGACCACCGCGCGCCAGAAATTGTCCCGTTGCCAGTCGGTATAGGTGATGTTGTCGCCATGGCACCGCCGCCAGGGTTGGCCCGCGTCGATTCCCGCGCTGATCGTCACCGCCTGGGATGCCGTCACCACCAGGCCATAGGGCCGTCCAAACGTGCAATAGAGAAAGCCCGAGTAATAGGCCACGTTCTGCATCGAGGTCAGCACGACCGCGTCCACGCCAACGGCATCCATCGCCGTGCGCAGGCCCATCAGGCGGGTGTCGTATTCATCGGGGGCAAAGGGCAGCGGGGCCTTTTCGCCATTATGCAGGCGGAAAAAATCGGGGCGGGTCATGGATACCTCCAGGGCTGGGGCCCAGCGCCTTGCCGGGCCACAAGGGAATCCCGGCGTTCAGGAGGACAGGTGGGTTTGGGTCCACCGGGCCGGAGGGACACCCCCCTGGCGACGCCATCGCCATACGGCCCGAGACAAGAGTTTAGCCAAACCGCCGTTTCCCGCAAGCGGGCAATTGCACTGGCGCGACGGCGGCGGCTTGCCTAGGGTTTCAGCCATGCTGCGGTTTGCCCTCACGCGCCTGATTTCGCTGACCCTCAGCCTGCTGGCGGCCAGTGTGGTGATCTTTGCCGTGATCGAGGTGATCCCCGGCGATCCGGCGGCCTATATGCTGGGGCTGAATGCCGACCCGGACGCCGTTGCGGCCTTGCGCGACACGCTGGGGCTGAACGGGTCGCTGGGCGCGCGCTATCTGGATTGGATTTCGGGAATGCTGCGCGGAGATTTCGGGCAGTCCTATACCTATCGCGTGCCAGTGGCCGAACTGGTGGGCCAGCGGCTGTGGGTCTCTTTGCCGCTGGCGGGATACGCGCTGGCGCTCTCGACGCTGATCGCGGTGCCGGTGGGACTGTGGGCGGCGGCGCGGCGGGGTGGGCCGGTGGATTTCGGCGTGATGGGGGCCACGCAACTGGGCATCGCGGTGCCGAATTTCTGGTTCGCGATGCTTTTGGTCCTGGTCTTTGCGGTCAAGCTGCACTGGTTTTCCGCCGGGGGCTTTCCGGGTTGGGAGGACGGCCTTTTCGCCGGGATCAAGGCGCTGACCCTGCCGGCGGTGGCGCTGGCGTTGCCGCAGGCGGCGATCTTGGCCCGCGTGATGCGCTCGGCGCTGATCGAGACGCTGGGCCAGGACTATATCCGCAGCGCGCGGGCCAAGGGGCTGACACGCGGCCAGGCGATCCGGCGCCACGCGTTTCGCAACGCGCTGATCCCGGTGCTGACGATCCTGGGGCTGCAATTCTCGTTCCTGATCGCGGGGGCGATCATCATCGAGAACGTGTTTTTCCTGCCCGGGCTGGGGCGGCTGATCTTTCAGGCGATCACCCAGCGCGACCTGATCGTGGTGGAAAGCGTGGTGATGCTGTTGGTCTTTGCGGTGATCTGCGTGACCTTCCTGGTCGATCTGGCCTATGCGGCGGTCGACCCGAGGCTGCGGCGGCGATGATGGGGCGCGCACAACTGATCGTGGGCGGGGTGCTCAGCGCGGGGTTCGTGTTGGCCGCCGCGCTCTCGCTGGTCTGGGTGCCCCATGACGTGGCAGCCCTGAACATTGCCGAGCGATTGCGTCCCCCCGGCGGGGCCTACCTGTTGGGGACCGACCAGTTCGGGCGGGACTTGGTGTCGATGCTGATGGTCGGTGCCCGTTCCTCGATCGCGGTGGCACTGGTGGCGGTTGGGATCGGCATGGGCGTCGGCGTGCCCCTGGGCCTGTTGGCGGCGGCCCATCGCGGCGGGCTGCTGGATGAGATCGTGATGCGGGCCAACGACCTGATCTTTGCCTTTCCCGCCCTGGTGATCGCGATCCTGATTACCGCCGTGTTCGGCCCCTCGGCGCTCAACGCGATCCTGGCCATCGGCATTTTCAACATCCCCGTTTTCGCGCGGGTGACGCGGGGCGGCGCGCTGAGCCTGTGGACGCTGGACTATATCCTGGCGGCGCGCGTGGCGGGCAAGGGCGCGGCCCGGATCAGCGTGGAACATATCCTGCCCAACATCGCCAACCTGTTGATCGTTCAGGGGACGATCCAGTTCAGCCTGGGCATCCTGGCCGAGGCGGGCCTGTCCTATCTGGGCCTTGGCGCACAGCCCCCCACGCCCAGCTGGGGGCGCATGCTGGCCGAGGCGCAGACGATGATCTACACCGCGCCACGCCTTGCGATCCTGCCGGGGCTGGCAATCGTGCTGATGGTGCTGGGGCTGAACCTGATGGGCGACGGGCTGCGCGATGCGCTGGACCCCCGGTTGCGGAGGGTGGCGCGGTGATCGCGGTCGACACTCTCACGGTCACGATCCAGGGCACGCCGATCCTCAGCGGTGTGTCGCTGGACATCGCGCGCGGGCAGATCCTCGGGCTGGTCGGCGAAAGCGGGTCGGGCAAGTCGATGACCGCGCTGGCGCTGATGGGGCTCCTGCCCCATGGCGCCAAGGCCAGCGGACGCGTTCTGCTGGACGGCACCGACCTGTTGTCCCTGCCCGAGGCGCGGATGTGCGACATCCGTGGCCGCCAGCTAGGCATGATCTTTCAGGAGCCGATGACCGCGCTGAACCCGGTGCAGACCATCGGCGACCAGGTGGCCGAGACGCTGGTGATCCACGGTGCGGCCTCGCGTGCGCAGGCGCTGGCCGAGGCGCGCAAACGATTGGACCGGGTGGGCCTGCCCGCCGACCGCTTCCCCCTGACGCGTTATCCGCACGAGCTGTCCGGCGGCCAGCGCCAGCGCGTCTGCATCGCCATGGCCATCGCGCTGCGCCCGCAACTGCTGATCGCGGATGAACCGACCACCGCGCTGGATGTGACCACCCAGGCGCATATTCTGGACCTGCTGCGCAGCCTGGTCGAGGAGGAGGGGATGGGCCTGCTGCTGATCACCCACGATCTGGCGGTGGTGGCGGGGATGGCCGACCACCTGGCGGTGATGCGCGCCGGCGAGATCGTGGAACAGGGGCCGACCGGGGACGTGCTGCGCACCCGCCGCCACCCCTATACGCGCGCCCTGTTCGAGGCCTCGTCGCACCGCCCCCCGGCGGCGGACACGCCGCCCGATGGCCCGCTGTTACAGGTGCGCGGCGCGGTGCGCGACTATCCCCTGCCCCGCGACGGGCTGTTTCACCGCCCCGCCCCGTTTCGCGCCGTGAACGGGGTCAGTTTCGACATCCACCGCGGCGAAAGCGTCGGCCTAGTGGGCGAATCCGGGTGCGGGAAATCCACCCTGACCCGCGCGATCCTGGGGCTGGAGCCGTTGCAAGCGGGCGAGATCCAGCTGGACGGCCAAGCGGTGCGGGCCGGTGAACGGATGCCGCCCGAGCTGCGCCGCAAGATGAACGTGGTCTTTCAGGATCCCTATGGCAGTTTCAATCCCCGCCACCGCGTCGACCGCCTGATCGCGGAACCGTTCCACCTGGGCGGCCGCCCCCCGGATGCCGAGGCCCGCCTGGACGAAGCGTTGATCTCGGTCGGTCTGTCGCCCGGGGACCGGTCGAAATTCATCCACGAATTTTCCGGCGGTCAGCGGCAACGGATCGCCATTGCCCGCGCCCTGATCACCCGGCCCGAATTGATCGTGCTGGACGAGGCGGTGTCGGCGCTGGATGTGCGGGTGCGCGCGCAGATCCTTGATTTGCTGGCCGATTTGCGCGTCCGCTTTGGCCTGTCCTACCTGTTCATCAGCCACGATCTGCATGTGGTGCGCGCGATCACCGACCGGGTGCTGGTGATGCGCGCGGGCCAGATCGTCGAGGATGGCCCGACCGAAAGAGTACTGCGCGCACCCGAACATCCCTATACCAAGGACTTATTGGCCGCCGCGCCAGAGCTGGAGGTACCCGCATGACCAACGATCTGATCCGCGATTTGTGGTTTCCCACCGATCGGTGCTTCATCGCCGGCCACTGGGTCGCGCCCCAGGGCGGCGGCACGTTGCCCATCGAGGATCCCTCGACCGGCGCGCAAATCGGCGAAATCGCGCGGGGCACAGCCGCCGATATCGACGCGGCCGTGGCCGCGGCACAGGCCGCGCGGGCCGGCCGCTGGGGCGAGATGACGGCGGCGGAACGCGGTCGCATCCTGTTCCGCCTGGGCCAATTCGTGCGCGGCCGCGTGGACGAGTTGGCCGCGATGGAGGCCACCGATGTCGGCAAACCCCTGGCCCAGGCGCGCGCCGACGCGATGGCCCTGTCACGCTACATGGAATTCTATGGCGGGGCCGCCGACAAGGTGATGGGCCAGACGATCCCCTATCTGCCGGGCTACACCGTCTATACCCTGCGCGAGCCGCACGGGGTGACGGGGCATATCATCCCGTGGAACTATCCGATGCAGATCATCGGCCGGTCGGTCGGCGCGGCGCTGGCAATGGGCAACGCGGTGGTGCTGAAACCCGCCGAAGAGGCCTGTCTGACCGCGCTGGCCTTTGCCAAGCTGGCCGAAGAGGCCGGCCTGCCGCCGGGCGCGCTGAACGTCGTGCCGGGGCTGGGAGAGGAGGCGGGCGCGGCGCTGTCGGCCCATGCGGGGGTGGCGCATATCAGCTTTACCGGGTCGCTGGCCGTGGGGCGGCTGGTGCAGGCGGCGGCGCAAAACGTGGTGCCGGTGACGCTGGAACTGGGGGGCAAGTCACCCCAGGTCGTGTTTGCCGATGCGGACCTGGACGCGGCCCTGCCGTTCCTGGTCAATGCCGGGATCCAGAACGCCGGGCAGACCTGTTCCGCCTCGTCGCGCATCCTGGTGGAACGGCCGATCTACGACGCGGTGCTGGCGCGCATGGCCCAAAGCTATCGCAGCCTCAAGGTGGGCCCGGCGATGGACGATCTGAACGTCGGCCCGCTGATCTCGGCCCGGCAGAAACAGATCGTTCAGGGCTATCTGGCGCAGGGCGCGGATCTGGAAACCGCCGCCGAGGGCGTGCTGGTCGGCAATGCGCCCGCCCAGGGGCACTATGTCTGCCCGCGCCTGCTGGCCAATGTGCCGCCCGCGCACAAACTGGCACGAGAGGAGATTTTCGGCCCAGTGCAGGTTATCATCCCCTTTGAGGACGAGGCCGAGGCCGTCGAGATCGCCAACGGCACGGGCTATGGGCTGGTCGCCTCTGTCTGGTCGCGCGATGGGGGCCGGCAGATGCGACTGGCCCGCAGCCTGCGCGCCGGGCAGGTCTTTATCAACAATTACGGCGCGGGGGGCGGGGTCGAGCTGCCCTTTGGCGGCGTGGGTCTGTCGGGGCACGGGCGCGAAAAAGGGTTCGAGGCGCTTTACGGGTTTTCGACGGTGAAAACGGTGGCCGCACGGCATGGCTGATCTGGCCAGGGAGGAGGTGCGATGAGACTGAAGGGTAAAACCGCGATCGTGACGGGCGGCGGTTCCGGCTTTGGCGCGGGGATCGCGCGGGCCTTTGCCGCCGAGGGCGCGCGCGTCATGGTCGCCGATATCAATGTCGCCGCCGCCGAGGATGTCGCCAAGCAGATCGGCGGGATGGCACAGCTGGTGGACGTGGCCGATGACGCATCGGTCGGGAACATGTGCGAAACCGCGCTGGCGGTGTTCGGGCGGCTGGACATCCTGGTGAACAATGCCGGCATCACCCACAGCCCACAGCCCATGGAAGAGGTCGGCGAGGCCGAGTTCGACCGGGTGTTCGCGGTGAATGCGAAATCGGTCTATCTGACCGCGCGCCACCTGGTGGGCCACATGAAGGGCAACGGCGCGGGCGCGATCCTGAACGTGGCCTCGACCGCGGGGGTGTCGCCCCGGCCACGGCTGAACTGGTACAACGCCTCGAAGGGGTGGATGATCACCGCGACCAAGGCGATGGCGGTGGAACTGGCCCCGCACGGGGTGCGGGTCAACGCGCTGAACCCGGTGGCGGGCGAGACCCCGCTATTGGCCAGTTTCATGGGCGAGGACACGCCCGAAATGCGCGCGAAGTTCCTGGCGACGATCCCGCTGGGCCGGTTTTCCACGCCCCAGGACATGGGGAATGCGGCGGTGTTTCTATGTTCGGACGAGGCGTCGATGATCACCGGCGTCGCGCTGGAGGTCGATGGCGGGCGCTGCATCTGAGGGCAAGCCGGGGGCGCTGCCCCCGGACCCCCGGGATATTTCCGACCAGAAGAAGGGATGAAGATGAAGCCGGGACCGAGAAACCTGATCACGGATGTCGCCGGGCTGCGGGTGGGCCAGGCCGAGGATGCCCGCGTCAGAACCGGGGTCAGCGTGGTGCTGGGGGACGCGCCGTTTGTGGCCGGCGTGCATGTGATGGGCGGCGCGCCGGGCACGCGCGAGACCGACCTCTTGGCGCCCGACAAGCTGGTGCAAGAGGTCGATGCGCTGGTTTTGTCGGGCGGGTCGGCCTTTGGGTTGGATGCGGCCTCGGGGGTGGCGGACGGGTTGCGGGCGATGGGGCGCGGCTTTGCGGTGGGCGGGCAGCGGGTGCCGATCGTGCCCGGTGCGATCCTGTTCGATCTGTTGAACGGGGGCGACAAGGATTGGGTCGAGAACCCCTATAAGGCCTTGGGGCGCGCGGCCTTGGCACAGGCGGGCCGGGACGTTGCGTTGGGCAGCGCCGGGGCCGGGGTCGGGGCGATGACCGCCGATCTGAAGGGCGGGGTCGGCTCGGCCTCGGTGGTGTTGGAGAGCGGGGTCACCGTGGGCGCCCTGGTGGCGGTGAACGCGTTGGGCTCGGCGGTGATGGGGGGTGGGCCGGAATTCTGGGCGGCCCCCTGGGAGATGGGCGCAGAGTTCGGCGGGCACGGGATCGGGCGCCACGACCCCTGTCTGGAGCCGCGCCCCGAGGCGCATCTGGGCGCGGCCACCACGATTGCCATCGTGGCCACCGATGCCCAGCTGACCCAGGCGCAGGCGACGCGGCTGGCCGTGTCAGCCCATGACGGGATGGCGCGCGCGTTGGTGCCCAGTCACACGCCCTTTGACGGGGATCTGGTCTTTGCCGCGGCGACCGGGGCACGTGCCCTGCCCGATCCGGGGTTCGAGGCGTTGCGCCTGGGGCATGCCGCCGCCGTCTGCCTGGCGCGGGCGATTGCGCGGGGCATCTATCATGCCACCCCGGCCGCCGGGGATCTGCGACCCTGTTGGCAGGCGCGTTTCGATCGGCGCGATTGAGCGGGGCGCGCGGGGCTGTTAGCCTGGGGTCATTCAATCTGGAGGTCTTTGATGAACCGTGTTTTGCTGAGTGCCGCGCTGGTCGCGCTGCCACTGTTGCCCGCCCATGCAGATGAGGTCACCGACACGCTGCAAAGCGCGATCGAGGCCTACGAGGCGGGCGATGTGCAATATGCGCTGGAGGAGATCGCCTATGCCCAGCAGTTGGTGCAGGCGATGAAGGCCGAGGGGCTGAGTGCGTTTTTGCCGCCCGCGCCCGAGGGCTGGAGCCGCACGGTGGACACCGACATGAACCAGGGGCTGGCAATGATGGGCGGCGGCACCGGGGCCGAGGCCACCTATGAGGGGGACGGGCAATCCTTTACCCTGACGTTGATGGCCGACAATCCCATGGTGGGCGCCATGGCCGCGATGTTCGGCAACCCCATGCTGATGGCCACCCAGGGCGAGATGGTCCGCGTCGGGCGGCAGAAATTCGTCGACCAGGACGGCGATCTGACCGGGCTGGTGGACAACCGCATCCTGGTGCAGGTCAGCGGCGCGGCGCCAGGGGTGATGCTGCCGGTGCTGGAGGCGATTGATTACAAGGCGCTGGCCGGGTTCGGGCGATAGTCAGGGCTCTATCCCGTCCAGGATCGCGCGGCTCAGCGGGCTGTCGGGTTGGGTCAGCCCGTCGATCACGTCGAAATGGTGGCGGCCCGGGTCGACATGCAGGGTGCTGTTCGGCCAGGCATCCGCCAGCCAGCGGGCCTGATCCAGAAAGACCGGGCGTTCCGCGCCGCCAACCCAGGTCGTGACACCGACGCCGGGGCGGGGGGTATGAAAGATCGGGCTTTCGGCACGCGCGGCGGCGTCGTCCAGGCCGAATTGGTCGTTCATCCGGGTGCGCCGCAGGGGCCGCAGGTCCGATACCGGCGAGATCGGCACGACGCGGGCGATCCGCGTTGCCAGCGCCTCGGGCAGGGCCACGTCCGGGCAGATCATCCGGGCCACCAGGTGCCCGCCCGCGGAATGGCCGGTCAACGCGATCGGGCCTGCAACCCGCGCGGCCATCACCGGCAGGGCGGCGGCGATATCGGCTGTGATCCGGGCAATCGTCACCTCGGGCACCAGCCGATAGCCGGGCATCGCCACGGCCCATCCACGCGCCAAGGGTCCGGCGGCCAGATGCGACCAGGTGGATTTGTCGAACCGCAACCAATAGCCGCCATGAACGAACACCATCAACCCGCGCGGCGTGCCCCGGGGCAGGAACAGATCGAACCGTTGGCGCGGGTGATCGCCATAGGCGACATCCACCGCCCCCCGCGCCGCGGCGCGAAAGGCGGCGGCCTCCGCGTCCCAGCGCGGCGGGTACTCCTCGGCGCCGGGGATATGGGCGGCGTTTGCATAGGCGTCGTCCCAGTCGATTGCGTCCTCGTGTCTGGACATTGACCTGCCCCCTGTGTTTGACCCTATGAAAACGAAAGGGAGAATGACCGATGCCAGCGACCGACCTCAAGAGCCTTCTGAGTGATCCCGACCTTTTGGCGACGCGCGCCTATCTGGGCGGGGACTGGACCGATGCCGATGATGGCGCGACCTTCGACGTCATCAACCCGGCCAATGGCGCGGTCCTGTGTGCCGTGCCCGACCTGACCCGCGCCGAGACCGCCCGCGCGATCGAGGCCGCGCGCCTGGCGCAAAAGGACTGGGCCGCGCGCACCGCCAAGGAGCGGGCCAATATCCTGCGCAAATGGTTCGATCTGATGATGGCCGCCCAGGACGACCTGGCCATCATCCTGACCGCAGAGATGGGCAAGCCGCTGGCCGAGGCCAAGGGCGAGATCGCCTATGGCGCGTCTTTCGTGGAATGGTTCGCCGAAGAGGCCAAGCGGATCTATGGCGAGACGATCCCGGGCCATGCCCCCGACAAGCGGCTGATGGTGATCCGCCAGCCGATCGGCGTGGTTGGTGCCATCACGCCGTGGAACTTCCCCAACGCGATGATCACCCGCAAGGCGGCCCCGGCCCTGGCGGCGGGCTGTGCCTTTGTCGTCAAACCGGCCGAGGATACGCCGCTGTCGGCGCTGGCGCTGGGCGTGCTGGCAGAGCGGGCGGGCATCCCCAAGGGGGTCTTTTCGGTGCTCCCCTCGACCCGCTCGGCCGATATCGGCAAGGAGCTGTGCGAAAACCCCACGGTGCGCAAGCTGACCTTTACCGGCTCGACCCAGGTGGGGCGCATCCTGTTGGCGCAGGCCGCGCCGCAGGTCATGAAATGCAGCATGGAACTGGGCGGCAATGCCCCGTTTATCGTGTTCGACGATGCCGATCTGGATACCGCCGTCGAGGGCGCCATCGCGTGCAAGTTCCGCAACAACGGCCAGACCTGCGTCTGCGCCAACCGGATCTATGTCCAGGCCGGGATCTATGATGCCTTTGCCGAGAAACTGTCGGCGGCGGTGGCCGGGCTGCGGGTCGGGGACGGGCTGGACGCAGGCACCGACCTGGGTCCGCTGATCTCGACCGCGGCGCTGGAAAAGGTCGAGGACCATATCAGCGACGCCACCGCCAAGGGCGCCACGGTCCTGCGTGGTGGCAAGCGGCACGGCAATGGCGGCACCTTTTTCGAGCCCACGGTCGTCACCGGCGCCACCCAGCAGATGAAGTTCGCCACCGAGGAAACCTTTGGCCCGCTGGCCCCGCTGTTCAAGTTCGAGACCGAGGATGACGTGATCGCCATGGCCAATGACACGATCTTTGGCCTGGCCTCGTATTTCTATGCCAAGGATCTGAGCCGGGTCTACAAGGTGGCCGAGGCGCTGGAATACGGGATCGTCGGGGTCAATACCGGCATCATCTCGACCGAGGTCGCGCCCTTTGGCGGGGTCAAGCAGTCGGGGCTGGGCCGCGAGGGCAGCCAGCACGGAATGGAGGAATACCTGGAGATGAAATACATCTGCATGTCGGTGTGATCCGCGCGCAAACCCCGTCCGGGGCCGTCATCGGGACACGCGATCCGGCCCGGTTGGCCCCGTGACCCCGAAACCGGCGGGGCGTTGGGTCAACCCCCTGCCCCCAGCCCCCCGCACCGACACCATGCGGCCCCTGTCCCCGGCAGGGGCCGTTTCGCATCCCGGACAGGTCCGCCCGGCGGGGTGCGGCCCGATGCCCCCAGTTTTGCCTTGCCCTGCCCGAACGATACGGGGAACATCGGGGCAAGACGGGACAGCGGCCCGGCCCAACCGGCAGCCGCACCCGGCGGCCGGGGCAGGCCGAGCGTCATGCATCCGGTCCGGGCGCAGCACTCCGACAGGGCGCGGGTCTTTACGGGCCCGTTTCATGCGACCGATCGGAGGATATCAGATGCGCTGTTTCACAATCCTGGGCCCCTCGCAGGCGGGTAAATCCACCCTTCTCAAGGCCCTGAGCGAGCTGGAGGGCCGCCCCACCGCCGCCGATTTCACCGACGTGTTGAGCGTGCGCCAGTTCACCTTTCTGGACGAACCCTGGGCCGGGTTCGACATCGCCGGCGGGCCCGACTACCTGGGCCATGCCGGCGAGGCGCTGGCCGCCTCGGACGCCGCGATCCTGTGCGTGTCCCCTGACCCCGAGGCCGCCGTGCTGGCCGCGCCCTATCTGCGGCTGATCGAGCAATCGGACGTGCCCTGTTTCATCTTCATCAACAAGATGGACCTGGACGAGGCGCGCATCCGCGACATCGTCGGCGCGCTTCAGGCCTATGCCAACCACCATATCGTGCTGCGCCAGGCCCCGATCCGCGACGCCGAGGGGCATGTCGTGGGCGCGGTCGACCTGATCTCGGAGCGCGCGTTCCAGTACCAAGAAGGGCAGCCCTCGAAACTGATCGAGATCCCGGACGATCTGCATGACCGCGAGCAAGAGGCCCGCACCGAGCTGTTGGAACATCTGGCAGATTTCGACGACGCGCTGATGGAGCAGTTGATCGAGGACCGCGCGCCGGCCACCGACGAAATCTATACCACCCTGGCCGAGGCCCATCGCGGCAACAAGATCATGGCCGCCTATCTGGGCGCGGCGGGCCATGGCAACGGCCTGACCCGGCTGATGAAGGCGCTGCGCCACGAAACCCCCGAAATGACCGCGATCGGCGATCGGCTGGGGATCGAGGGGCCGCTGGCCGTCGGTGTCGCATCGGACACCAAGCGACATGTCGGCAAATCCACCCTGCTGCGCGCCCTGGGTCCGGGGGTTCAGCACGCCGCCCCCCTGGCTGGCGGCAGCATCGGCAACCTGACCGGTATCGACGGCAAGCCGGCCAGCGAACCGCTGGTCCCCGGAACCCTGGCCGTGGCGGTCAAATCCGACCATCTGGAGCCCGGCTTTGCCTATACCGCCGTGGGCGCCGTTCCCCTGCCCGACTGGACCCGCGGCCGTCCGCCCGCCTATCCGCGCATCCTGATGCCGGTGAATGAGCGTGACGACGCGCGACTGTCCAGCGCCCTGGCGCGGCTGGCCGCCAGCGATCCGGGGATGGAAACCACCCAGGACAGCGAAACCGGCCACCTGGTCGTCAGCCTGCAAGGGCCCATTCACATGCGCCGCGTCCTGGCCAAACTGGCCGAGGATTTCGGGATCGAGGCCGCCGAGCATCCGGTATCGGGCATCTACCGCGAAACGATCACCAAACCCGTGGACACCCAGTATCGCCACCGCAAACAGTCAGGCGGCGCGGGGCAATTCGCCGATGTCCAGTTGACCGTGCGGCCCCAAGGGCGCGGGGCGGGGTTTGCCTTTGATGACACGGTCAAGGGCGGCGCGGTGCCCAAGAACTATATCCCCGCCGTCGAGGCCGGCGCGCGCGAGGCGATGCAGCAAGGGCCGCTTGGCTTTGGCGTGGTCGATGTTGCCGTGACCCTGACCGACGGCAAATCGCATGCGGTCGACAGTTCCGACCACGCGTTTCGCATGGCCGCCAAATCCGGTGTGCGCGAGGCCCTGCAACAGGCCGGCCCGGTGGTTCTGCAACCCATCGAACGGGTCGTGATCCATGTGCCCTCGGCCTATAGCGGGTCGCTGGTGGCGCTGGTCGGCAGCCTCAAGGGGCAGGTGCTGGGGTTCGAGGGGCATCAAGAGGCCCGCGGCTGGGACGTGTTCCAGGCGCTGATCCCCGCCCCCGCCAAGGAGGATCTGTTTCAGGCCTTGGGCGGGCTGAGCCATGGCACGGCCTGGTTCGCGTCCCAGTTCGACCACTACGAAGAGCTGCACGGCAAGGAGGCCGACCGCGTCCGCCAGGCACGGGCCGCCGAACTGGCCTGACCCGAGGGGCGGGGGCGGCGGCGCGGGTGGCCCGGGCGCCAGGGCCGCGCGACACCATCGCTCCGAACACAACAACGGCGCGCGGGATGCCCCGCGCGCCGGCCGTTACTCAGCAAATCGCGATCGTCAGACCGCCGCGCCCTCGCCCGCCTCGGCCTCGATGGCCTTGGGGGCGCCTTTCGCGATCTCGATCCGGCGGGGTTTCAGCGCCTCGGGCACCTCGCGCACCAGGTCCAGATGCAGCATCCCGTCGGCATGGGTGGCGCCGGTCACGCGCAGATGATCGGCCAGCGCAAAGCGCCGCTCGAACGCGCGGGTGGCGATGCCGTGATGCAGATAGGTCCGTTCCTGCGGCTCGGGGGCCTTGCGCGCCGCGATGATCAGGGCGTTTTCCTTGACCTCGACCGACAGCTCGTCTGCGGTGAACCCGGCCACGGCGATCGAAATGCGATAGCCGTTCTCGGATGTCTTTTCGATGTTATAGGGCGGATAGCTGGGATTGGGCATGTCGCTGGACAGCACCCGATCCATCAGGTCGGCCACCCGGTCAAACCCGACGGTGGCACGGTAAAGCGGTCCGAAATCATAGTGTCGCATCTGTCATCCTCCACAAGAGCGATGGTTTGTCTGGCCCTCCCACCATGGGACAGGCCGCCAGGAACGCGGGCCCGCTTGTGGCGCCCGCAGATGAGATTTGGGTAGGAATTCGACCGTTTTCAACCCCGCTCAGGGGCGCAGGAACTTGGCCCCGTCAGCAGACCGCGCGCCCCCCGACCCGAACCGGCGCAGCGGCGGGGCGGTGTCGCCAAAGACCCCCTCGCCCGCCTCGAGCCGGGCCAGCAACATCCCCAGCGAGTCGCCCAGCGTGGTGCCCAGCGCGACCTTTCGCTGGGCCATGTCGGCCTTGGCCGAGACCACCGAGACGATCTCGGGCACGCCGTTTTCCAACCGAAAGACCGGCGCGCCGGAGGCCCCGAAATCGACCTCGCACGACAACATCAAGATACCGGGCCGCCCGGCCAGCACATGGCACACCTCTTGCAGCGAGGGCACCTCGGCGCGGTCCTTGGCATAGGAGACCACGCCCACCTCGTCGCCCTTGCGCGCCCGCGTGGCCGTGGCAAAGGGCACGATCCCGGGCAGCCGGATCGCCCGGTCGAGCTGCAACAGCGCCAGGTCATGGGACACCCGCGCCATTCCCTCTTGCGCGCCATAGCGATAGCGCGGATGCACGATGCCCCGCCGAATGCCGCGATAGGCCTCGGCCCGGCCATTGCGCCACCCGGCGCGGAATTCAACCTTTCTCAGGTCAACCTTGTCGCCGCTGGCCTTGTCAAAAAGGCAATGCGCCGCGGTCAGCACGATATCGGGGGCAATGAGCGCCCCGGTGCAAAACCCCGTAGTGCCCAGGTCCAGCCGGCCCACCGCCCGCCACGCCCGCGACTCGTCACCCGTGGACAGCGCGTGCAACGCGCTTTCCTGGGCCAGCGCCGCGGGGCCGCAGATCCAAAGGATCAGCCCTGCAAGGGCCAGAATATGCCGGATCGGTTTCACCATCTTCCCCGCCGCTAACAGAGCGCCGCGGCGAGAATATGACCAACCGGCCGTAAAGTCCCGCGTTTCAGTCCCCGCCCAGCGCACGCGGGCGCGGCCCGCCGCTGGCCCAGTCCAGCAATTCGACCGTATGGACCACAGGCACCTCGGTGCCGGACCCGATCTGCATCATGCAGCCGATATTGCCCGCCGCGATCACGTCGGGCGCCTTGGCCTCCAGGGTTTTGACCTTGCGCTCTTTCAGTTGGGCGGAAATCTCTGGCTGCAACAGGTTGTAGGTGCCCGCCGAGCCACAGCACAGATGGCTGTCGGCGGGTTCCACCACCTCGAATCCGGCACGTTTCAACAGCGTCTTGGGGTGGGTCTTGATCTGCTGGCCATGTTGCAACGAACAGGCCGCGTGATAGGCCACCCGCAACCCGCCGCCGCCCTCGGGCAGGTCCAGCTTGGCCAGCAACTCGGTGATATCCATCGCCAGATCCGCAACGGTCCGGGCCGCATCGGCCAAGGGATCGTTGGCGAACATGTGGCCGTAATCCTTGACCGTGGTTCCGCAGCCGCTGGTGTTGATAACGATGGCATCCAGCCCCTCGCCCGCGATCTCGGCCCCCCAGGCGCGGATGTTGGCGGCGGCCTGGGCATGGCTTTCGGCGGTCTTGCCCATGTGATGGGTCAGCGCCCCGCAACAGCCCATGCCGCGCGCGATCACCACCTCGCAGCCCAGGCGACGCAGCAGCCGGATGGTGGCGTCGTTGATATCGGTATCCAGCGCCTTTTGCGCACAGCCCGTCAACAGCGCCACCCGCATCCGCCGCGCACCCTTGGCCGGGAACACCTGCGGGGCATCGTTGGGGCTGATCTTGGGGATCGTGTCGGGCACCATGGCCAGCATCGCCTTGAGCCGGGCATCGGGGATCAGCGCGGCAATCGGCTTGCCCAGCTTGGCTGCGCGCATCGCCAAACGGAACCGCGCCGGATAAGGCAGGATTCGCGCCAACAGCCAACGCAGGGCGCGGTCGCTGAACGGGCGCCGATAGGTCCGCTCGATATGGGCGCGGGCGTGGTCGACCAGGTGCATGTAATGCACCCCCGACGGACAGGTCGTCATGCAGGCCAGGCACGACAGGCAACGGTCGACATGCTTGACGGTCTTTTCGTCGGCGGGCCGGCCACTCTCCAGCATGTCCTTGATCAGGTAGATGCGGCCGCGCGGGCTGTCCAACTCGTCGCCCAGAACCTGGTAGGTCGGACAGGTCGCGGTGCAAAATCCGCAATGCACACAGGCACGCAGGATCTCGTTGGCCCGCGCGATGCCGGGCTCGGCCAGTTGCTCTTGGGTGAAATTCGTTTGCATGTGGTCAGCCCATCAAACCGGGGTTGAGAATGCCGCGCGGATCGAACTGCGCACGCAGCCCCCGCGCGATGGCCGCCAGCGGGGCCGGCTCCGGCGCAAAGACCGCCACCTTGGTCCGCGTTTCGGCACTGGCCCGGATCAACGTGGCGTGACCCGCGATGCCCGCCAGCGCGGGGCGGATATCGCGCCCTGCCGCGACCCGCGCCCAGATCAGCCCGCCGCCCCAGTCGTAAACCACCCCCTCGGCTTCCAGCGCCGCCACGACGCGCGGCCCGTCCGAAGGCTTCAGCGAGATCCGCCAGACATCGCCCGGCTGCCCTGCAAACCCCTCGACATCACGCACCCAACGCCACAGCGCGGCGGCCCGCTCGGGATCGCCTTCAACGGTACTTTGCCCAAAGCCTGCCAACAGCGCCTGCAACCGCCCCGCACGATAGGCAACCGACTCGACAAACCCCTCGATACGGATCAGCGTCTGCGCGCCGCCCCCGGGGCCATCGGACGCATGCGCCGCCCCGGACACCTCGTAGGGAGAGGCCAAGGCGGCCGACAGCGCCCGCACCGCCGTTTCATCGTCCAACCCGTGCAGCACGATCACCGCCACCGCCGCGGGCCGCGGCAACACCTTGAACCCGACCTGGCTCAACACCCCCAGCGTGCCCCAACTGCCCGCCATCAGCTTGACCAGGTCATAGCCGGTGACATTCTTCATCACCCGCCCGCCGTTCTTGATCACATCCCCGCGCCCGTCGACGAAGCGCACGCCGATCAGCGCATCGCGACAGGCCCCCGCCTGGATACGGCGCGGCCCAGACACATTGCCGGCCACCACACCGCCGATGGTCGGCACGCCCTCGGTGCCCAACAGACGGCGGTGATCCATCGGCTCGAAGGCCAGCCGCTGCCCCTCTGCGGCCAGAACCGCCTCGATCTCGGCCAGCGGCGTGCCCGCCCGCGCGACCAACGTCAGCGCGCCCGGCTCATAAAGCTCGACCCCCGACAGCCCGGCCACGCTCAGCCCCGCGCCCGCCACCGGCGCCCCGATGGGCCGCGTGCCGCCCCCCACGATCCGCAACGGGCCCGCCGCGGCTTTCACCATGTCGGCCAACTCGGCCTCTGTCTCAGGTCGCATCATTCTTCTGGTTCCAAATATCCTCGGGGGGTCCGGGGGGCAGACAGCCCCCCGGCGTCGCCAATCGCTCAGGCCGCGCGGCGCGCTGCCGTCATCGCCAGCGGGAAAACCTTGGCCGGGTTCAACAACCATGCGGGGTCGAACACATCCTTGACCCGCAATTGCGCCTCGATATCCACGGGGTCGAATTGCACGGCCATCAGATCGCGCTTTTCGATCCCGACCCCGTGCTCGCCGGTCAGACAGCCGCCCACCTCGACGCACAGCTTCAGGATGTCCGCACCCAGCGCCTCGCAGCGTTCCAGGTCGCCCGGCTTGTTGGCATCGAACAGGATCAGCGGGTGCATGTTGCCATCGCCCGCGTGAAACACGTTCGCCACGTCCAGCCCATAGTCGCGCGACATCTCTTCGATGCGCTTCAACACATGGGGCAGGGACGACACCGGGATCGTGCCATCCAGGCACATATAGTCGTTGATCTGCCCCATCGCGCCAAAGGCCGACTTGCGGCCCAGCCAGATCCGCGCGCTTTCCTCGTCCGAGCCGCTTTCGCGCAGTTCGACCGGGTTGTGGCGGCGCGCGATCTGGCTGATCAGGCCCAGTTGTTCGTCGATTTCGGCCGGGCTGCCCTCGACCTCGACGATCAACAGCGCCTCGCAATCGGGATAGCCGGCCTTGGCAAAGGCCTCGGTCGCGCGGATGCAGGGGCGGTCCATGAATTCGATCGCCACGGGCAGCACCCCGGCGCGGATGATGTCGGACACACAGGCCCCGGCCACCTCGTTGCTGTCGAACCCGATCAGCACGGGGCGCGCGCCCTCGGGCTTGGGCAGGATGCGCAGCGTGGCCTCGGTCACCACGCCCAACTGTCCCTCGGAACCGCAGATCAGCCCCAGGTAATCCAGCCCGCCCGCGTCCAGATGCGCGCCACCGATTTCGACCACGGTGCCATCCATCAGCACCAGCGTGACCCCCATCAGGTTGTTCGTCGTCACCCCGTATTTCAGGCAATGCGCCCCGCCGGAATTCATCGCGATATTGCCCGCGATCGCACAGGCCAGCTGGCTGGACGGATCGGGGGCGTAAAAGAACCCGTCCTCTTCCACCGCGCCGGTGACCGACAGGTTGGTGCGCCCCGATTGCACCCGGATAAAGCGGTTTTCGTAATCGGTTTCCAGCACCCCGGTCAGGCGCGACACCCCCAGGATCACGCTGTCGGCGGTGGGCAGCGCGCCGCCCGCCAGCGACGTGCCGGACCCGCGCGGCACCACCGGCACCCCCTCTTCGTGGCAGATGCGCAGCACCTGCGAGACCTCTTGGGTCGACCCGGGCAGCACGGCGGCCAGCGGCGGGCAGCGATAGGCCGTCAGCGCATCGCATTCATAGGCGCGGGTCTCGGCCGGGTCGTGGATCACCGCCCCCTTGGGCAGGACGGACATCAGCCGGCGAACCACCTGATCCTTTTTCGCCATCACCGTGGCATCGGGGGTGGGCATGTCCATCGGCGGCCTCCTGCTGCATATTGGTAAATATTTATAACCAATTTTACCCGCTGACAAGCGATTTCCCCCGCGGATAGGGTGCGGGCATGGAACTCATCGACCGCATCGCCCTGTTTACCCCGCTGGACGCCGTGGCCGTGGCGCTGTGGGGGGTGGCCTGGATCGTCATCGGCCTGCTGATCGAACATCCGCCAAGCGGGCGGCCGTCGGTCTCGGTGCTGATGACGCGGTATCGGCGGGACTGGATGCAGGCAATGGTCACGCGGCAATCGCGGATCTTCGATTCCAACATATTGTCCACGCTGCGCCAGGGCACGACCTTTTTCGCCTCGGCCTCGATGATTATCATCGGCGGCGGTCTGGCGCTGATCGGCAATACCGAACGGTTGCTGGGCCTGGCCGAGGATCTGACGCTGGCCAGTTCCCCCGCCATCGTGTGGGAGGTCAAGATCCTGGCCGTTCTGCTGCTGGTGGCCAATGCGTTCCTGAAATTCGTCTGGTCGCATCGGCTCTTTGGCTATTGCGCGGTGATGATGGCCGCGGTGCCCAATGACGGCAGCGATCCCCGCGCGCTGACCCGCGCCGCGCAGGCGGCAGAGATCAACATCACCGCCGCACGCAGCTTTAACCGGGGCATGCGGTCGCTTTATTTCGCGCTGGGCGGGTTGGCATGGCTGTTGGGGGCGGTGCCGCTGATGGGGGCGACGGCGCTGACGGTGTTCGTGCTGGGACGGCGCGAATTCGCGTCGAACTCGCGCCGGGCGCTGCTGGAGTCCACGGGAATGTGACGGGCAGACCGCGGCGCGCCATGGCCCAGGAAGGCCGTGGGCACGTTTTCCGTGATCTGTCTGACCGCCTGTCCCGCCCTGGTGGATGACACCGAGATCGTCACCGCCACGGCCCGACCCGTCGCCGGGGGCTGGACCGTTTCCGTCACCCTGGCCCATCCCGATACCGGCCGGGATCACCATGCCGACGGGTGGGAGATCCTGTCTCCCGACGACACAGGGCTGGGGATACGCGCGGTGCTGCATCCCCATCAGACCGAGGGGCCCTTGACCCGCAGCCTGTCGGGGCTCCAACTGTCCAACGGGATCCCTTCGTCACCATCCGCGCCCGGTGCAGCCGGGATGGCTGGGGCGGGGTGCAGCGCAGGGTGGCGTTGGACTGGCGCCGCGCCGGGACGCGGGGGCCAGCCCCCGCACCCCCGGGATATTTCAGACCAGAAGAAGAGGGTAAGAGGGGATTAGCGCCGCCCCTCGCGCAGCCATGCGCCGAGGCTGAAAAGCCCCGCCAGCAGAAGGAACATCCAGGCCGGCGCAAACGGCGTGATCGTTACATCCGCCGTCTGATAGGCGCCGCGCGGGGTGATGCCGATCCAGCCGCGTCCGGCGGCGATCCGCCCCTCGCGCACCGCGCGGATGTCGGGCAGGCCTGCGTAGACCGGCTTGATCCCCCCGCGTGTCGCGGCCACCGGCGTGGCCAGCAGCGTGCCACTGGCGATCGGATCCTCGAACTCGCGCGGGGCGGCGGGGCCGAGGGCGAGCACGGTTTCGAGATCGCCATCGGCCAGGCGGTAAAGCCCGACCTCGGGCCCCTCGTAACTGCCAGAGAAGTGGCCCGGCGCGGTCTCTTGCAGATTCAGCGTGACCACCTGGCCATCGGGGCGGGTGATCTGCACGCTGCGCGGATCCTGGGAGAGCGAGCGGCGGGTGATGGTCATGGTCTGGCCCACGGCATCGGCGCGCAGCGCCTCTTCCTCCAGCTCGGGTTCCTTCATCATCCAATGGGCCAGGCGACGCAGCAGTTCGAGCTGAGGTCCGCCCCCCTCGAACCCCCGGTTCCACAGCCAGGCATGATCCGAGGCCAGCAGCGCCACGCGCCCCTCGCCCACCCGGTCCAGAACCAGTAGCGGGCGCGCGCCAAGCCCGCTCATGACCACCTGGCCGCCGGTCGGGGTCAGGTCGATCAGGCGGAACCAGCGGCCCCAGTCGCCGCCGGCCTCGGCCTTGAGGCCCTCGGTCACGGGATGGCGGCGCCCCAGGTCCGTGATGGTGGGAAGGTAACCCTCTTCGATGACGCGGCCGGTGGGTTCGGCGGGCAGGATATCGGCCAGCGGCGAGCGGTAGAGGCTGTCGGCGCTGGCGAAATCCGGACCCGCCGCGATCAGCACCGCGCCGCCCTTTTCGACATAGTCCCGCACGTTGTCGAGGTAGAGCATCGGCAAGATGCCGCGCCGCTTGTAGCGGTCGAAGATGATCAGGTCGAACTCGTCGATCTTGTCGAGGAACAGCTCGCGCGTGGGAAAGGCGATGAGCGACAGTTCGGTCACCGGCACGCCGTCCTGTTTGTCCGGCGGGCGCAGGATGGTGAAATGCACCAGATCCACCGAACTGTCGGATTTCAGCAGGTTGCGCCAGGTCCGTTCGCCCGGGTGCGGTTCGCCCGAGACCAGCAGCACCCGCAGCCGGTCGCGCACACCGTTGATCTGCACCACGGCGGCGTTGTTGCGGTCGGTCAGCTCGCCCGCCTCGGTCGCGACGGAAAACTGGATCACGTTGCGCCCGCCGTGGTCCAGCGTCACCGGCAATTCCAGATCCTGGTTCAGCGGCACGGTATAGACCTGGGCCGCCCCCCCGTCGATGGAGATGGAAATCCGGGTGGTGTCCCCCAGTCCCGCAGGCACGGCGCCCTTGTCCTCGATGCGCAGCGCCAGGGTCAGCTCCTCGCCGAGGATGGCAAAGGCGGGCGCGTTGGTGATGACCAGCCGCCGGTCCCAGTCGTCGGGCCGTCCCGTCAGAAGCGCATGCAGCGGCGCGGGCAAGGCGGGGGCGCGGTCGAGATCGTGCACCTGACCGTCGGTCAACAGGATCGCCCCGGCCAGGCGGTCGCGGGGGACCTCGGCCAGGACCTCGGCCAGGGCGGTCATCAACAAGGTGCCCTCGTTGCCCGGCCCGTCGCCCAAGCGCAGGATGCGCAGTTCGGTATTGTCCAGCGCGTCGATTTCCGACTGGACCCGCGCGATGGTGCGCGCGGTCTGGTCGGGGCGGTCCGACAACCGCTGGCTGGCGCTTTCGTCGACGACCAGCACGACGATGTCGGACAGCGCCCGGCGATCCTCGGTTTGCAAGGAGGGGTTGGCCAGCGCGGCCAGAACCGCCACTGCCGCCAGGGCGCGCAACCACCAGCCCGCCAGCCCACGCCACAGCGCAACCCCCACCATGGCCACGGCCAGCGCGCCCAGCAGCCACAGCACGGGCCAGGGCAGCAGCGGGGCCAGGATCACCGACCCGTTCATTGGCCCAACCTGTCAAGCAGTGCGGGCACGTGCACCTGGTCGGATTTATAATTGCCGGTCAGCACATGCATCATCAGGTTGATCCCGAACCGGAACGCGATTTCGCGTTGGCGTTCGCCGGCATAGCCGCGCCCGACCGGGAACATCGCGGCCCCCTGGTCGTCGATCGCCCAGGCCGCCGCCCAGTCATTGCCGCCGATCACCACCGGCGTCACCCCGTCATTGAGATCGCGAAACGGCATGCCCTCGGCGCGTTCGGCATCGGGGGGGGCGGCCTCGACCCAGACATCGCGGCTGGCGTGGCGGCCGGGGAAATCCTGCAGCAGGTAAAAGGTGCGGGTCAGCACGTGATCGGCCGGGATCGGTTCCAGCGGGGGGATGTCCAGCGGGCGCGCCAGTTGTTGCAGCCGCCGCCCCTCGGGCGAACCACCGCCATAGCGCGCCACATCGCCGTCGCGGGTGTCGAACAGGATCATGCCGCCGGTGCGCAGATACCGGTTGAGTTTCGCATAGGCCTCGGTCGAGGGCAGTGGCTGGGTCGCGGTAATGGGCCAGTAGAGAAACGGAAAAAACGACAGCTCATCGGTTTCCAGGTTCACCGCGATGGGCGCCGCCGGCTCGATCGAGGTGCGTTGATACAGCCGTTTGGACAGGCCGCTCAGACCGGCCTGTGCCACGTCGTCAATGCGGGCATCCCCGGTGATGACATGGGCCAGCACCACCTCGGACGTGGCGCGGAGGGCCAGCGCATCGTCGCCCGCCTGGGCATGGCCCTGACCCGGCATAAACAGCCCCAGCGCAAGCAGCGCAACGGCCCCCGAACGCGCGCCCCGCAGCCGCCCCGACAGCCATAGCGACGCCAGGATATCGCCCCCCAGCAGAACCAGCGCCGCCCCCAGCAGCCAGCCCTTGAGCAGGGTTTCGCGCGCCACCGCCATGCCCTCTACGGGGATGCGGGCGGGCCAGGTGGTGGCGGTGATCGTGGTTTGCGGGCCGATGACGTTCAGCGCCAGGCGGCGGTCATCCCCGGCATACAGCCCCGGTGGCAGCCCCGGACCGGGGCGCGCATCGGCCAGTGTGCCGCCCGGAACACCGGACAGCGCGCCGGCCTCTCCCAACTCGCCAAAGGCGGTCAGAACGGCCTCTGGCACCCAGGTGGTCCCCTCCAGCTCGGCCGCGGCGGGGCGCGCGGGGCGGGTCGAAACCGCCAGCCGTTCCAGCATCTGCACGAAAAGCCCCGAGAGCGGCAGCGTGGACCATTCGGCATTGGCGGTGACGTGGAACAGCACCACCTGCCCCTTGCCCAACCGCTTGCGCGTGACCAGCGGCGTGCCGTCGGTCAACGCGGCGATGGCGCGTTCGGCAAGCTGGGGGTCGGGCTGGGCCATCACCTGGGCGTTGACGCGCACATCCGACGGAACCGACAGCCCGAAAAACGGCGAATCCTCGGCAAAGGGGCGCAATTGCTTGGGCTCGCCCCAGCTCATCGCGCCGCCGACGCTGCGCCCGCCCGCGCGCAGGCGAACGGGCATCAGCGCATCCTCTTCGTCGCGGCTGACATCGGACGCCGCCAACCGCGGCCCGGCAAAGCGCAGCAGCAATCCACCCTCTTCGACCCAGGCTTGCAAATCCGCCGCCTCGCCCCCCGACAGGGTCGCCACATCGGCCAGCACGATCACATCTGGATTGGCCTGGATCACATCCAACAGTGTGCCGTCGATCAGGTCGGCCGTGGGGGCCAGCGCCTTTTGCAGGTAATGCAGCGGCGAGAGCAGTTGCAGCCCCTCGCGGTTCTCGCGCCCCGCGATCAACGCGACCTCGCGGCGTTTCAGGCTGTCGTCGGTCAGCGTCACCGCCCCGGCAGAACGCACCCCCTCGACCGAAAAGCGGCTGATGCGGTTGCGCAGCTCTGGCGGCAGAACCAGGTCGACCCCGGCCTCGGTCGCGGCCCCGTCAAAGGTCGCGGGAACACGGGCCAGCACCCGTTCCACCCCGGCGGGATCGCGCCCGGTGGCGGCCAGCGTGACCTCGGCCCCCGCAGCACCGGGCGTGCGCAGGGCGGTCAGCCGGATCGCGCCATCGGCAAACACCGCCGGACGCAGGGCCAGCAGCGGGCGCGGGCTTTCGAACACCCGAACGGTGCCCGCGGCGTCAAAGATGGCGAGCAAATCCTGACGCCCCTCATAGTCCAGGCCGCCCGACATCCAGAACGTGTCGAACCCACCCTCCAGCCCCGCGGCCCATGCGTCCAGCGCCTGCGGGTCCGGCAGCCAGGGCGCGGGTTCCAGCCCGGCAAGCCCGCTCATCCAGGCCTCGGCCGCCTGAAACGGCAGGCCCATCTGGGGCAGGTCGGTCGCCTGGATCAGGGCCACCGGACGACCATCGCGCCCGGCCTCGTCCAACAGGGCGGCAACCCGGTCCATACGGCGCGGCCAGTCGCGGGCATCGGCCCATGTGCCGTCGATAAAGACCAGCAGCGGCCCCTGCCCCGGCTGGCGGTCCTGCGGGTTCAGCACCGGCCCGGCAAAGCCCACGATCAGCGCCGCCACCGCCAGCATCCGCAGCAGCAGCAGCCACCAGGGCGTCTTGTCGGTCTGGGTCTCGTCATCGGTCAGACCCAAGAGCAGCGCCACCCCGGGAAAGCGGCGGCGGATCGGCGCGGGCGGCACCGCGCGCAGCAACAGCCACAGCACCGGCAGCGCGGCGAGCGCCCACAAAAGAACCGGCGCACTGAACCCTATGGGACCGATCGCCCACATCAGCGCACCCGTTCCAGCGCACGGTATAGCCACAACAGCGCGCCCTGCGCCCCCTCGCCCGTATGATGGGTGGAATAGTGCCAGCCGGTGGCGCGCGCCAGATCGGCCAGCCGCGCCTTGCGCGTCGCCAGCCGATCCAGATAGCGCGCGCGCAGATCCCCGGCCTTGAGCGTTTCATGGCGCAGGGTGCCCCCCATGCTTTCGAATACGGTGCGCCCGTCATAGGGAAACGCCTCTTCGGCGGGATCCAGAACCTGACATAGCGCGCCCTTGACGCCGCGATCGGCGGCCTTGGCCAGGGCGGCCTCGACCGGGGCCAGATCGCCCAGGAAATCCGACAGGAACACGGCGCGAGAATGGGGGGCCATGCCGCGGGCCTCGGGCGCGCCGTAATCGGCGCCGGTGGGGGCCGTGCTGAACGCCTCGGCCAGGCGCAGCAGTTGCAGCGGGCCGCGCCGCGGCGGCACCCCGGTGCCCGACAGCCCCACCCGTTCGCCCCCGCGCATCAACAGTACCGCCACCGCCATCGCCAGAACCCGCGCGCGGTCGGCCTTGGTCGGGTGATCGGGCGCGCCGGAAAAATCCATCGAGGCCGCGTCATCGACCCATAACAACACGCTTTGCGCCGCTTGCCATTCCTTTTCCCGCACGAAATGCGCATCCGACCGCGCAGAGCGGCGCCAGTCGATCATCCGCGCCTCGTCGCCCGCATGGGCCGGGCGATATTGCCAGAATTCATCGCTCATCCCCGCGCGCCTGCGGCCATGCTCGCCCAGGATCACCGCCTGGGCCAGATGCTCGGCATCCGCCAAAAGCGGTGGCAGCGCCTGGGCCAACCCCTCGGCGCGGGATCGCAAGAGGGCGGGATCACTCACGCGGCGGCCTCGACGCGGATGACATCGCGGGCCACGGACTGAATGATCGTGCCCAGATCCTCGCCCCGCGCGCGGGCCGCGAAACTCAGCGCCATGCGGTGGGTCAACACCGGGCCGGCCATCTTGAGCACATCATCGGCCGAGGGCACCAGCCGCCCCTCCAGCAATGCCTGGGCGCGCACCGTCAGCATCAGCGCCTGCGCCGCGCGCGGCCCCGGACCCCAGGCGACCGTCTCTTTCACGATCTGCGACGCCTCGGGCTCGCCCGGACGACAGGCGCGGACCAGATCTAGGATCAACTCGACCACGGCCTCGCCCACGGGCATGCGGCGCACGACCTGCTGGGCCGCGATCAACTGCTCGGCGGTAAAGACGGCATGGGCGGCCTCCTCCTCGGTGCCGGTGGTGGCGATCAGGATCTCGTGCTCGGTCTTGCGATCGGGATAGGGCACGTCGATCTGCACCAGGAACCGGTCAAGCTGCGCCTCGGGCAGGGGATAGGTGCCCTCCTGCTCGATCGGGTTCTGGGTCGCCAGCACGTGGAAGGGCGGCGTCAGGGGGTGTGCCTCGCCCGCGATGGTGACCGATTTCTCCTGCATCGCCTGCAACAGCGCGGACTGGGTGCGCGGGCTGGCGCGGTTGATCTCGTCGGCCATCAGCAGCTGGCAAAAGATCGGCCCCTCGATGAACTTGAACGCGCGGCTGCCATCCGCGCCGGTCTCCAGCACCTCGGAGCCCAGGATATCCGCGGGCATCAGGTCCGGGGTGAACTGGATCCGCGCCCCGTTCAGCCCCATCACCGTCGAGAGCGTGTCCACCAGCCGCGTCTTGCCCAGACCCGGCAGGCCGATCAACAGCCCATGCCCGCCACACAAAAGCGCCGAAAGCGTCAGGTCCACGACCCGCTCTTGCCCGATGAAACGGCGGGTAATGCTGTGCTTGGCCTCGGCCAGCCGGGTGGCCAGTTCCTCGATCTCGGCCACCAGCTTCGTGTCGTCGGGCATGACATCCCTCCCTGTGGTCATATATGGGGGTATTAAAGGCAGATATGGCACGCGGCACAAATGGCAAAAAATGAACCGGGACAAATGATCGTGAAACCCGATGCCGAGGCACTGGCCAAAACCGCCCGCGCGGCATCCAAAAGCGGTGCATTGCCGCCGGTTCAGGACTGGAACCCGCCGTTTTGCGGCGACCTGGACATGCGGATCGCGCGCGACGGCACATGGTTTTATCTGGGCACACCGATTGGCCGGCCCGCGCTGGTGCGGCTCTTCTCGACGATCCTCAAGCGCGAGGGGGATCGGTATTTCCTGGTCACCCCGGTGGAAAAGGTCGGCATTACCGTGGATGACGCCCCCTTTGTGGCGGTGGATTTCGAACAGGGCGGCAGCGGGGCAGACCCCGTGCTGACCTTTACCACCAATGTCGGCGATCAGGTCACGGCCGGGCCGCGAAACCCGATCCGCGTCGTGCGCGACCCCGAAACCGGCGCGCCCGCCCCCTATGTCCACGTCCGCGCGGGGCTGGAGGCGTTGATCGACCGCAAGAGCTTTTACCGGCTGGTGGATATCGGCACCCATGAAACGCATCAGGGGCAATCGTGGTTCGGCCTGCGCTCGGGCGGGGTGTTTTTTCCCATCATTCCCTCGGACGCGCTGGACTAGGCATGCCGCGGTTTTGCGCCAACCTGGATTTCCTGTTCACCGAACGCCCCTTTCTGGATCGCTTTGCAGCGGCGCGGGCGGCCGGGTTCGGCGCGGTTGAGATCCTGTTTCCCTACGATCACGACCCCGGCGCGATCGCCGCGCGACTGAACGACGAGGGGCTGACGCTGGCGCTGATCAACACGCCTGCCCCCGACTGGGCCCGGGGCGGGCGTGGCAGCGCCGCCCTGTCCGGACAGGGCGCGCGGTTCCGGGCCGAATTCACCCACGCCCGCGATCTGGCCGCCCGACTGGGCGCGGGGCACCTGCATGTGCTGGCCGGATGTGCGGGGGGGCAGGAGGCCCATGACAGCTATCAGGAGAACCTGGCCTGGGCCGCCGATGCCGCGCCGGAACAAAGCCTGACGATAGAGCCGATCAATACCGCCGATATCCCGGGCTATTTCCTGTCCCGGTTCGATCTGGCCACGCGCATCCTGGACACCCTCGCCCGGCCGAACCTGGGCCTGCAATTCGACGCCTATCACGCCCAGCGGATTACCGGCGCGGCGCTGGATCTGTGGACCCGGATCGGACACCGCGCGCGCCATGTTCAGGTGGCGGGCCTGCCCGACCGGCACGAGCCGATCAAAGGCGCGGTGGACTATCCCGCCTTCTTTGCCCGGCTCGACGCGGCGGGCTATGACGGCTGGGTCAGCGGCGAATACCGCCCCGCCGCCCGGACCGAGGACGGGCTGGACTGGATCGCCCCAGCCCCGATGGCGGCACCAGGCGGATAGGGCGGCAGGGATATTTTCCCCAAGACGCGGGGCGAAGGCGACGGGCCTATTCCCTCTTGGTGCAAAGATCCAAGGCCCGCACCATTTGCGCGCGCAGCCTAGTGCGCCTCGGCCCAGTTGGCCCCCTGGCCTGCGTCCACGATCAGCGGCACGTCCAGCTTGACCGCAGGCATCGCGGCCCCCTCCATCACCTCTCGCACGGTGGCAATGGTGTCGGCCGCGGCGGCCTCGTCCACCTCGAAGATCAGTTCGTCATGGACCTGCAACAGCATCCGGGCAGGCAGGCCCTGGATCGCGGCGGGCATGCGGATCATGGCGCGCCGGATGATATCGGCCGCCGCACCCTGGATCGGGGCGTTGATCGCGGCCCGCTTGGCAAAGCCCGCCTGCGGCCCCTTGGCGCCGATGTCGGGGGTGTGGATCTTGCGCCCGAACAGGGTCTGGACATAGCCGTGTTCCTTGGCGAAGGCGACAGTCTGGTCCATGTAGGCCTTGATGCCCGGGAAACGCTCGAAATAGCGGTCGATGAAGCCCTGCGCCTCGGCCCGCGGGATGCGCAGGTTGCGGGCCAGGCCAAAGCCGGAAATGCCGTAGATCACGCCGAAATTGATCGCCTTGGCCTGGCGCCGGATCTCGGGCGTCATCTGGTCCAGCGGCACGTCGAACATTTCCGACGCGGTCATGGCGTGGATGTCCTGGCCCTGGCGAAACGCCTCTTTCAGCGCGTCGATCCCGGCGACATGGGCCAGGATCCGCAGTTCGATCTGTGAATAGTCAAGGCTGACCAGCACCTTGCCGGTATCGGCGACAAAGGCCTCTCGGATGCGGCGCCCCTCTTCGCTGCGCACGGGGATGTTTTGCAGGTTCGGGTCGGTCGAGGCGAGCCGCCCGGTGATCGCGCCGGTGATCACATAGGACGTGTGCACCCGCCCCGTTTCGGGGTTGATGTGATCCTGTAGCGCGTCGGTATAGGTCGATTTCAGTTTCGACAATTGCCGCCAGTCCAGAACGCGCGCGGGCAGGTCGTGCCCCTCGGCGGCCAGATCCTCCAGCACGTCGGCGCCGGTGGCATAGGCGCCGGTCTTGCCCTTCTTGCCGCCGGGCAGGCCCATCTTGTCGAACAGGATCTCGCCCAGTTGCTTGGGGCTGCCGACGTTGAATTTCTCGCCCGCCAGGTCGTGGATCTCGGCCTCCAGCCCCGCCATTTTCTGGGCAAAGGCGTTGGACATCCGCGAAAGCGTGTCGCGATCGACCTTTATGCCGGTCATTTCCATCCGGGCCAGCACCGGGACCAGCGGGCGTTCGAGCGTTTCATAGACGGTGGTCACGCGGGCCTGGTGCAGGTGCGGTTTGAAAAATTGCGAAAGGCGCAGGGTGATGTCGGCATCTTCGGCGGCGTATTTCACCGCCTCGTCGATCGGCACGCGATCAAAGGTGATCGCCGATTTGCCCGATCCCAGCAGCGGTTTGATCGGGATCGGCACATGATCGAGATAGCGTTCGCTGAGCGCGTCCATGCCATGCCCGTGCAGCCCCGCATTCATCGCATAGGACATCAGCATCGTGTCGTCGATCGGCGCCACCGCGATCCCGCGACGGGCCAGGATCTTGGCGTCGTATTTCATGTTCTGGCCGATCTTCATCACCGCCGGATCCTCCAGCAGCGGTTTGAGCATCGCCAGCGCCTGGTCGGCGGGCATCTGCCCCTCGGCCAGGTTGTCCGACCCGAACAGGTCGTCCGATCCATCCTTGTGACCCAGCGGAATATAACAGGCCTGTCCCGGTTCCACCGCCAGCGAAATGCCGACCAGTTCGGCGCGCATCTCGTTGAGCGAGGTGGTTTCGGTGTCCACGGCAACCCAGCCGCGCGCCTGGGCGCGGTCGATCCACGGCTGAAGCGCGGCGGCATCGCGCACACATTCATAGGTTTCGGGCGCAAAGGGCATCTGCGTCGGCGCATCGGGTGCCGCGCCCCCCGCCGGGGTGGGGACGGCGATATCGGGCGGTTCCACGCCCAGCGCATCGCCGATCCGCTTGGTCAGGGTGCGAAACTCCATCTGCGCCAGAAAGGCCAACAGGGTATCGGCGTCGGGTTCCTTGACCTCCAGCGCATCGAGGGTGAAGTCGAGCGGGGTTTCGGTGTCCAGCGTGACCAGCCGTTTCGACAGCTCGATCTGGGCGCGGTTGTCGATCAGGGTCTGGCGGCGCTTGGGTTGCTTGATCTCGCCCGCGCGGTCCAAAAGCGTATCGAGATCGCCGAATTCGTTGATCAACAGCGCCGCGGTCTTGATCCCGATCCCCGGCGCGCCGGGGATGTTGTCCACGCTGTCGCCGGCCAGCGCCTGCACGTCGATCACCCGATCGGGGCCGACGCCGAACTTTTCCTCGACCTCCTCGACGCCGATCCGCTTGTTCTTCATCGCGTCCAGCATTTCGACGCCACCGCCGACCAGCTGCATCAGATCCTTGTCAGAGCTGATGATGGTGACGCGCCCGCCTGCCTCGCGCGCCTGCCGGGCGAGGGTGGCGATGATATCGTCGGCCTCAAACCCCTCTTTCTCGATGCAAGCGATGTTGAAGGCGCGGGTGGCCTCGCGGGTCAGCGGGATCTGCGGGCGAAGATCCTCGGGCATGGCATCGCGGTTGGCCTTGTACAGATCATAAAGGTCGTTGCGGAAGGTGTGGCTTCCCTTGTCGAACACCACCGCCACATGGGTCGGCGCGTCGGGGCCCGTGTTATCCTCGACATATTTGTGGATCATGTTGCAAAAGCCCGCCACCGCGCCCACCGGCAAGCCGTCGGATTTGCGCGTCAGCGGCGGCAGCGCGTGAAAGGCGCGAAAAATAAAGGCCGAGCCGTCGATAAGGTGCAGATGGCACCCTTTGCCAAAGGCCATGCGTGCCCCTCCGGATGGTATGCTGCGCGGGCGGCGGTGCCGCTACTTCACCTTGTCGGCAAAGCTTTCGTGGATGAATTTCTTGTCGCAATAGCCGCATTCGACATAGCCCACATCCTGCGGGATATGCAGCCAGACGCGCGGATGGCCCAGTGCGCCCTGTCCGCCGTCGCAGGCGACGCGCCACTGGCTGACGATCTCGGTTTCGGGGGCTTGGGTGGTCATGAATGCGCTCCGCTCATTGCCGGGGCGACGGGGTCGCCTTAACTGGAGGGGCATGATAGCGATTGGCCCGTCACGGGCAAGCGGCAAGGGGGCAGATATGGGCGAGAACGCGATCGAGATCGAGGGGCTGCGCAAGACCTATGCCGCCAGCGGCAGCCAACCGCCCAAAGAGGCGCTGAAGGGTATCGATCTGAATATCCCGGCGGGTTCGATCTTTGGGCTGCTGGGGCCGAACGGGGCGGGCAAATCCACGCTGATCAACATCCTGGCCGGGCTGGTGCGCAAATCCAGCGGCAAGGTGCGCATCTGGGGCTTTGACCAGGACGTGAACCCGCGCCAGTCGCGCGGCGCCATCGGCGTCATGCCGCAAGAGTTGAACATCGACCCGTTCTTTACCCCCCGCGCCGCGCTGGAGGTGCAGGCGGGCCTGTATGGCGTGCCCAAATCCCAGCGCATCACCGACCGCATCCTCAAGGCCATCGGGCTGGAGGACAAGGCCGAGGCCTATGCCCGCAACCTGTCGGGGGGCATGCGGCGGCGCCTGCTGCTGGGCAAGGCGCTGGTGCATCGCCCACAGGTGCTGGTGCTGGACGAACCCACGGCGGGGGTGGATATCGAGCTGCGCCAGATGCTGTGGACCAATATCCGCCGCCTGAACGAAGAACAGGGCACCACGATCATCCTGACCACCCATTACCTGGAAGAGGCACAGGAGATGTGCGGCGAGATCGCCATCATCAACCACGGCGAGGTCATCGCGCGCGACTCCACCGCCGCGCTGATCGGGCGGATGGATGCCAAGACCCTGGTCGTCCACCCCGAAACCCCGGTCGATCCGCTGCCGCAGATGCCCGTGGGCGTGGACGTTGCCCGGCGCCGCGACGGGGCGCTGGCCTTTACCTATCGGCGGGGCGAGATTTCCACCGGCGCGGTGATCGAGGCGGTGCGCAATGCCGGTATCGTGATGCGCGACGTGGCCACCCAGGAACCCGACCTGGAGGATGTGTTCGTCGCGCTGACCTCGAACCGGAAAGGGGCGGCGTGAGCCGGATCATCCTGTTCAACAAGCCTTGGGGGGTGCTGTCGCAATTCACCGATGACGGCCCGCCCCGCCCCGACCGCCAGCCGCTGGCCGGGTTCATCGACGTGCCCGGCGTCTATCCCGCCGGGCGGCTGGACCGCGACAGCGAGGGGTTGCTGGTGCTGACCGATGACGGGCGGCTGCAAGCCCGGATCGCCGATCCACGCAACAAGATGGCCAAGACCTATTGGGCGCAGGTCGAGGGGGTGCCCTCGGACGACGCGCTGGCGGCGCTGCGCAGGGGGGTTACGCTAAAGGACGGACCGACCCGCCCGGCCCGGGTGTGCCGGATCGACCCGCCGCCGGGGCTGTGGCCGCGCACGCCGCCGGTACGGTTTCGCAAATCCGTCCCCGATTGCTGGATCGAACTGACGATTTCCGAAGGGCGCAACCGCCAGGTGCGCCGGATGACCGCCGCCGTGGGACACCCCACGCTGCGGTTGATCCGCTACCGGGTGGGCGAATGGACCATCGACGGTCTGGCCAGCGGGGCCTGGCGCGCGGGCTGATCGAAACGGGGCCGTCCGCGCCCGCGCGCGGGCAGCTCAGCCCCCCCGCCGCATGCGGGACAGGCGGACGATCCGGCGATCGGCGCGCCCGGGGTGGTGTGGCCATCTCGATCCGACCTGGCCAGGCCACGACGAGATCGGCCATGGTCCCGCGCGATAGCGGCCTATCCCTTTTGCAGCATCCGGCCCAGGTTCCGCCCGCCCAGGATATGCACATGCAGATGCGGCACCTCTTGCACGCCGTTCTCGCCGGCGTTGGAAATCAGGCGGAACCCTTCGCCGCCGGGGCCCACGCCGGTCATCTCGCAGACCTTGCCCACGGTGCGGGTGAAATCGACGATCTCGGCCTCGGACGCCTCCAGCGCGAAATGATCGTAGCAGACATAGGGCCCCTTGGGGATCACCAGCACATGCACCGGCGCCTGGGGGGCGATGTCGTTGAAGGCCAGCGTATGCTCGGTCTCCAGCACGGTGTTGTTGGGGATCTCGCCGCGCAGGATCTTGGCAAAGATGTTCTGGTCGTCATAGCTATAGGGCATCGGCATCCTCAATCTGCGAAAAGATAGTCGGTGGCGGCAATCTCGCGCGCCTTGTCATGGGGGATCGACAGGAAATCGGCCAAAACGGCGGCGTTCTGATCCGGGCTGCGGCTTTCGGAAATACGGAACAGGTCGGGGAAATTGGCGTCCCTGATCCGGTCGCTTTCGAACACCACGTCATAGCGGATCGTCGGCAACAACCGTTCCAGCACCTCGGGCGGGGTGCGCTCGCCGGCCAGGCCGACGCGGTGGGCGTGACCGATCAGGTATTCATCGGTAAAGGTGCAGTTGATCTCCAGCATTCGCGTGCGCGAGCGGTCGGAATAAAAATCCTGCATCAGGTCGATATTGCTGGGATCCAGGCAGATCACCAGGCGATCGGTCTCGTGGTAATCGAACAGCATCCGCATCAGCGCGCGGCGGTGGCGGGTACGCTTTTCCAAGGTGGACTGGATACCGCCCAGATCGGGCAATTCGGTGCCCTCTTCGTTGAACAGGTATTCCACCACCGGCAGGTTCGTCACCTGGCGCACCCGTGCCAACAGGCGCTTGGCGACGTGCCACTTCTTGCAGGTCAGGATCATCAACTCGCGCTCGCGGCCCAGGCTGGCCTCGGTCTCCCAAAAGCGCGGCGCGAACCGACGCCCGATCCGCCCGCGCCCGGTGAGAAAGGCGTAAAGGCCGCTGCCTTCATTGGAAATCTGGAACTCCACCCCGGTCGAGGCATAGAGCGCGCCCAACCGGCGCTTCAACTCATGCGCTTGGGGGGAAATCTTGCGGGCGAACAGGAAATCCTGGCCCAGCAATAGGTCATAATGGTCATTGTAGAACGTCACCGGCATCCCGTAGTCGGAAAACAAAAGGAACGTCAGCGAGCGCGTATTGATCTCGGCCTCGGGGACGAGGTGGCGCACCAGGGTCTGGAAAAACGTCTCGTCCGGGATCCAGGTGGTGCGGAAAAAGCGCACGACATCGGGGCGCGCGCGGATGAATTCCAGCACCGCCTCGACGGTGCGGCGGCGCAGACACCACCACTGGCTGCCGATCATGACCTGCAAATCGGCCGGGATCGCGCGGCGCAATCCCAGCTTTTGCTGCGCCTTGAACGAGGCGTAGAACAGCCGCTTCTGCGTCCGCTCGTTGAAGAAATGGCGATAGATCAGCCGCTCTTGCTTGAGGCCGGTCTTGATCCAGTCCGACTCCTGGAAATCAAAGCTCTCGATATAGTCCGCATCATGGGCATCCAGAAAGGCATGGGCATACTCGGCCGACTTGATCGCCATGCAATCGCCCGACAGCATGTAGAAATGCGTGGCCCGGGGGAACGCCGCCTCGGCCGCCTCTACCGCATAAAGCGTGGCCTGAACCAGCGACCACGCCCCCCAGCCGCATTTGATCCGCTTGCGCGCAAAGGTGACAGAGGGGTTGTCGGCCAGCGCTGCGCGGATCTTTTCGTAATCCTCCTTGGGGGCGCGGGCATCGAAATGAATCGCCATCAGGTCGCCAGCGGCGGTCAAACGCTGGGCCTGCCGGATGATCGCATCCGGTTCCTTGTGACACAAAAGGATAAAGGCGATCTTGGCCATCTGCCGCCGCTTCGCTCCCGCTCCTTGCACCGCATTCACAGCCAATAACCGCGCGGCGTTGAAAAAACATTATATCTTTGCTTTTTAGATGTCATGAAAGGCAGCGCAAGGGCGCGTGCAAAAACGAGGATGGGGCGTATGGGCTTTCCCGGCACCTGGATGACGACAAGCGAAAGCATGGTCTACCGCGTGGTGCCCAAATGCGCCTGCTCGACGATCGGGCAGATCATGTTCTACTCCGACCATGGGCGGTTCTTCGACGGCGATGTGCATGACGCGACCGAGGGTCTGCATAAATGGGCGATCGAGGACAGCCATGCCCCGATCGAGCGCGTCGTGCGCGGGCACGAGGCGTTTTCGTTCACCTGCGTGCGCAACCCCTATACCCGCATCCTGTCGTCGTTCTTCGACAAGATCTGCGGCATTCAACGCAACGGCAAACGCTATCGCGGCAAACTGGTGCCGCTTCTGATCCAGAAATACGGGATCGAGGTCGGCGGCGAGGACGGTAAGGACGAGTTCGACCAGATCGAAAGCTTTCGCCGCTTTCTGCTGTTCGCCCGCGACACCATCCGCTGGCGCCGCCCGATGGACCCTGACATCCACTGGTCCGCGATGTCGGGCCATATCTCGACCTTCATCGCCAATGGCGGGCGCTACGACCACATCTTCTTTACCGAGAAGTTCAACGAGGGCATGCAGGGTGTACTGGACGCCGTCGACACCCCGCACAAGGTCGACCTGGCCAAAATCCCGCGCTTCAACGAATCCGAAGGGCACGGGCCGAAACGCGCCCACCCGGTGGGGGACTATTTCGACGACCTGTCGATGCACCTCGTCTACGAGATCTACAAGCGCGACTTTCAGCTTTTCAAATACGACTTCGAAAACCCCGGCAACAAGATGCCTCTGGCCGAGGTCGACCTCGACGAGGTCCACGCCAAGCTGGGGGAATAGGCGCCGCCCTGCCCCGTTCTTCACGGTGAAAACACCCGCGCACGCGGGCAGCCCCCGGCCCGACCGCGGACACGCGGGCCAAGCCCGCGCAGCCGGGGACGAGAGGGGCCCTAGATCAGCCCATGCTGGCGAAACAACGCGCCCAGGTCGGCCTCGGCGCGCGCGCCGATATGGCTGATGATCTCGCTGGCCGCGACGCAGCCCATGCGCCCGCAGGTTTCCAAGTCATGCCCTGCGGTCAGCCCCCACAGGAACGCCCCCGCGAACAGATCGCCCGCCCCGGTGGCATCCACGATCTGCGTCGGGATCGCCGGCGCGTGCCAACGCTGCCCCTCGGCCAGGATATGCGCGCCGTTTTCGCTGTCGGTGCAGGCGATGATGTCGATCTCGGCGGCGGCGCGGCTCAGCGCCTCGTCGAAATCCTCGGTCTCGTACATCGACAGGATTTCCGCGCGGTTGGCGAACAGCAGGTCCACATCGTCGCGGATCATCTTGCGAAAGGCCGCGCGGTGGCGTTCCACGCAGAACGGGTCGGACAGGGTCAGCGACACGCGCCCGCCGGTCGACTTGGCCGCGCCGATGGCCTTGGAAAAGGCTTCGTGGCTTTCGGGCCCGTCGAACCGATACCCCTCAAGGTAGATCCAGGCGGCCCCTGCCATCAGACGCTCGTCGATATCGGCGGGCGTCAGGTGTTCGGTCACCCCCAGATAGGTGTTCATCGAGCGTTCCCCGTCCGGCGTCACCAGAACGATGCAGCGCCCGGTCTCGCCCTCGGCACCTTTCGGCGCGGGGATGGTGTCATACTCGGCCCCCTGGGCGCGCAGGTCGTGGGCAAAGATGCGGCCCAGCTGGTCGTCCTTGACCTTGCCGACATAGGCGGTGCGCCCGCCCAGATGGGCGATGCCCGCGATGGTGTTCGCGGCCGACCCGCCCGAGATTTCCTGCGCCGGGCCGATCTGACCGTAAAGATGCACCGCGCGCTCCATGTCGATGAGCTGCATGATGCCCTTTTGCACCCCGTGGGTGTCCAGGAACGCCTCGTCGGCATGGGCCAGAACGTCGACAATCGCATTGCCGATGCCAACGACGTGATAGGGTTTGGTCATAGGGACTTATCCTCAAAGGGGCAGAGATCGCGGATCAGGCAGGTCGCACACAGCGGTTTGCGCGCCTTGCAGGTATAACGGCCGTGCAGGATCAGCCAGTGATGGGCGTGGCGCTGGAACTCGGCGGGGATGTTATCCTCGATGGCGCGTTCCACCGCCTCGACGGTCTTGCCGGGGGCGATGCGGGTGCGGTTGCCGACACGAAAGATATGGGTGTCCACCGCCTGCGCCGGCATCCCCCACCACATGTTCAGCACCACATTGGCGGTCTTGCGCCCCACCCCGGGCAGCGCCTGCAAGGCCGCGCGGGACGAGGGCACCTGGCCGTCATATTCATCGACCAGGATGCGCGCCATCTTGATGACGTTCTTGGCCTTGTTGCGGTAAAGGCCGATCGTCTTGATATGCGCGATCAGCCCCTCTTCGCCCAGATCCAGCATCTTTTGCGGCGTGTCTGCCACGGCGAAAAGGCCCCGGGTGGCCTTGTTCACTCCCGCGTCCGTGGCCTGCGCCGACAGCGCGACGGCGACCAGCAGGGTATAGGCGTTCACATGTTCCAGCTCACCCTTCGGTTCAGGCTCTGCGGCCTGAAAGCGGGTGAATATCTCGTGGATCGTATGATAGTCGAG
This sequence comes from Paracoccaceae bacterium, assembly GCA_016938875.1. Classification (GTDB taxonomy): domain Bacteria; phylum Pseudomonadota; class Alphaproteobacteria; order Rhodobacterales; family Rhodobacteraceae; genus Rhodovulum. Next base: position 22,768 of record JAFGTV010000029.1, on the reverse strand, counting down.
CGGCTGAACCATGGCCCTGTCTATGCCCGCTGACGCGCGCGGGGGCAAGTGGGCGGCGTGGCTGCGATTTGGCGCAGCTTTCGGGTCGCCCACAGCCCCCCCACCCCCTATTCTGACCCCAAGCCACGGGGGAGCCGCGCCATGCATCACGATCACGACACCGATCAGGACGCCGCCTATCATTACGGCGTCATCCGCCGTGCAATCGAACGGATCGACGCGGCCCAGGGCGCCGCGCTGTCGCTGGACGACGTGGCCGCCGGAATGAACATGAGCCCGGCCCATTTCCAACGCATCTTTTCGCGCTGGGTCGGCGTGTCGCCCAAGCGGTATCAGCAATACCTGACGCTGGGCCACGCCCGCGCGTTGATGCGCGACCGGTTCACCACCCTTGAGACCGCCCAGACGCTTGGCCTGTCGGGGACCGGGCGGCTGCATGACCTTTTCCTGCGCTGGGAGGCGATGAGCCCGGGCGACTTTGCCCGCCATGGCGCCGGCCTGACGATCGCCTATGGCTATTTCCCCAGTCCGTTTGGCGAGGCCTTGGCGATGGGCACCGACCGGGGCCTGTGCGGGCTGGCCTTTACCGACGAGACCGGGCGCGCGGACGCCTTTGCCGACATGACCGCGCGGTGGCCCCGGGCCACCTTTACCCACGCGCCAGAGACGCTGTCGCCGATGATCCAGGCCGCCTTTGACCAGGCGGGCACGGCGCGGCTGCACCTGATCGGCGCCCCGTTCCAGATCAAGGTGTGGGAGGCCCTGCTGGCCGTGCCCACGGGCCATGTGACGACCTATTCGGAAATCGCGCGCGCCATCGGAAATCCCGGCGCGGTGCGCGCGGTCGGCACGGCGGTGGGCCGGAACCCGATCAGCTATCTGATCCCCTGCCACCGGGCGCTGCGCAAAACGGGCGCGCTGGGGGGCTATCACTGGGGCCTGCCGGTCAAACGCGCGATGCTGGCCTGGGAGGGGGCGCGCGCCGACGCCGACGCCCCCGTGGAAACCGGTAGGGGGCGTGCCTGAAACATCGGCAAGATGCCGCCCATTGCACACACCCTCTCGCGCGAGAGCATCGGGATGCTTATAATCAAGACGAAGGTCCGGCCTAGCGGACATGACCCAAGAGGCAAAAGATGACCCGAGCGAAACGTTCCATTATCCTGGCCGCAGTCGGCGCCCTGACGTTGAGTGCGTGCACCCCAACCGGCGACCAGACCTCTGATCCCCGCCAGCGCACCAAAGAGGGCGTGGCCATCGGCGCGGGCCTGGGGGCGCTGACCGGTCTCATGATCGGCGACAACAAGAAGGAACGCCGCCGCGCGGCCCTCGTAGGGGCCGCCCTGGGCGCTGCCGCCGGGGGCGTTATCGGTGACCGGTTGGACAAGCAGGCCGCCGAGTTGCGCAACGATTTCGGCGACAGCCGGATCAACGTCGTCAACACCGGATCCGAACTGGTGGTGACGATGCCCCAGGACATCCTGTTCGCCACCGACAGTTCTGCCGTGCGCTATGACCTGCAATCCGACCTGCGGGTTCTGTCCCGCAGCCTGAACGACTATCCCAACACCACCGTGGATGTGATCGGCCATACCGACAACACCGGCTCGGCCAGCTACAACCAGTCGCTGTCGGCGCGCCGCGCCGGTTCGGTGGCGGCTGTGCTGACCGGGGCTGGCGTGAACCCCGACCGGGTGCGCGCCTATGGCCGGGGCGAGGGAGAGCCGGTGGCCTCGAACCTGACGCCCGAGGGACGCGCCCAGAACCGCAGGGTGGATATCATCATCCGTCCCATCAGCTGATCCGCCTGCCCCGCCCGGTCACCGCACCGGGCGGGGGTCGTCATGGCCATTGCCTGCCGCCTGACGCGGTCATATAAACTGACCGCTTCAGGAGCGCGCGCAGCATGCCATTTGAACGAGTCCAGCCCGAAAAGCTTGCCCAGGCGGTTGTGCGCCAGATCGAGCTGTTGATCCTGCGCGGCATTCTGCGCCCAGGCGAACGGCTGCCCTCGGAACGGGATCTGTCGGAAAAGCTGGGCGTGTCGCGCCCGTCCCTGCGCGAAGCGATCGCCGAATTGCAAGAGCGCGGGCTGCTCGTCAGTCGCGCCGGCGCCGGGATTTTCGTGGCCGAGGTGTTGGGCGCCGCCTTTTCCGAGGCCTTGATCCGGCTTTTCGGCGCCCACCAAGAGGCGCTTTTCGACTATATCGCCTTTCGCCGCGACCTGGAGGGGCTGGCCGCCGAGCGCGCCGCGCGCCTGGCCTCGGATACCGACCTGCGGCTGGTGGACACGATCTTTACCAAGATGGAAGCCGCCCACAGCAAGCGCAACCCGGCCGACGAGGCCCGGCTTGACGCCGAGTTTCACCTGGCCATCATCGAGGCCAGCCATAACGTGGTCATGCTGCACATGATGCGCGCGATGTTCGATCTGCTGCGCGAGGGGGTGTTCTACAACCGCCAGATCATGTTCCGCCAGCGCACCACGCGGGCGATGCTGCTGGATCAGCACCGCGCGATCAACAAGGCCCTGCAAGAGCGTGACCCCGAAGGCGCGCGCGCCGCCGTGGAACGTCACCTGACCTATGTCGAGCAATCGCTGTCGGATCACCTGCTGTCCGAACGCAACGAGGCCATCGCCCGCAAGCGGCTGGACCACGAGCTGGGCAAGGGCTGAGCCCCCCCAAAGCAAAAGGCCCGGCACAGTGGCCGGGCCTCTTATCCTGATGACGGGCGGGTCAGTGCAGGCTCAGCTTGGCCTGGACCTGGTCAATCGCATCACCGATCAGCTTGTCGCCGGTCTGGGCGGTCATCTGCTTGGCAATCACGTCACGCGCGGCGGCAACGGCCAGCACGATCGCGCCATCCCGAACCTCGCGCACGGCGCTGGCCTTGGCGGATTCGATCTGTTCGTCGGCGGCGACCAGGCGACGGGCGATGGCCACTTTCAGATCTTCCTTGGCCTTGGCCGCGGCGGCCTCTGCCTCGGATTTCGCGGTTTCGATGATCCGCTCAGCCTGTTCCTGCACTTCTTTTTGCTTGCGCTCATAGGACGCCAGGATGGTCTGGGCCTCTTCGCGCAGGGCCTTGGCCTCGTTCAACTCGGCCTTGATGCCGTCGGCGCGCTTGTCCAGCATCGCCGTCAGCTTGCCGGGCACCTTGGCGTAGATCAGCACGCCGATAAAGGCGAGGAACGCCAGCGTCACAACGAAGTTGGTGTTGTAAAGCGAGAAGAACGGCCCCGACGCAGCAAAGGCAGGGCTGGCCGCAAGGGCGAAAACGAGCGAGAGTTTTTTCATCGTCTTACCCTTTCAGCTTGCTGTCCACGGCGGCGTTGACGGCCCCCGCGTCAGAGGTGAAGCCCATCGCGGTCACGACATCTAGGGCCGTCTCTCGGGCCACCTCGGAGATGCTTTCCAGCGCGCCGGCGCGGATCGCGCCGATGGCTTTCTCGGCCTCGGCAGAGCGCGCGGCGATCTCGGCATCGGCCTTGGCGGTGGCGGCGTCCAGGTCACCCTGGATGTCGGCCTTGGCCTCGGCGATGATGCGCTGTGCCTCAGCGCGGGCATCTGCCAGCGCCTTGTCATAGGCCTTTTCAGCCTCTTGCGCGCGCAATTTCAGCTCTTCGGCGGCGGCGATATCGTTAGAGATCGTCCCCTGGCGTTCGGCCAGAACGGCGCCGATCCGCGGCAGCGCGATCCGCGACAGAACGAAGTAGATCACGACAAGCGTGACGACGAGCCAGAAAATCTGGTTCGGGAAGGTCGCGAAGTCGAGCTGCGGCATGCCGACCGTTTCGGCGGCGTGCGCGGCACCTTCGGCAGCGTGCGTTTCTGATGCCATGTCGTCCCCCTGGAACCCCGGATTACACCGGGTGGGTGCGCAACGCTGCGCGCCCACCCGGCCGTAAGGATCGGATCAAGAGGCGCTTAGACGGCGAACATCAGCAGAAGCGCAACGAGGAACGAGAAGATCCCCAGGGCTTCGGCGAATGCGATACCGATGAACATGGTGGCGGTCTGCGAAGCGGCCGCCGAGGGGTTGCGCAGCGCACCCGAGATGTAGTTGCCCACGACGTGGCCAATACCCACGGCAGCGCCGCCCATGCCGGTGCATGCCAGGCCGGCACCGATGTAGGCACCCATTTGAACGATATCGCCTTCCATTTCGAAAACTCCTTACGTTGGAATTGGCAGATTGTTTCGTGTCGATTCAGTGGTGCGGATGCAGCGCATCGCGCAGGTAGACACAGGTGAGGATCGCGAAGACATAAGCCTGGATAAAGGCCACCAGGGTCTCCAGAGCGTAGATCGACGCGATGGCGGCCACGGGCGCGACCGCGCCCACACCCAGCACACCGGCAAAGCCCGCGAACACCTTGATCACGGCGTGACCGGCCATCATGTTGCCGGCAAGTCGGATAGAGTGGCTGACGGGCCGCACGAAGTAGGAAATAACCTCGATCAGCGCCAGAACGGGGCGCAGCGCCAGCGGTGCCGCGCTGATCCAGAAGATCGACAGAAAGCCGACGCCGTGCTTGACGATCCCAAGGATCGTGATCGCCAGGAACACCGCCATTGCCATCGTCGCCGTCACCGCGATGTGCGAAGTCGTGGCAAAGGAGGTCGGGATCAGCCCGAGGAAGTTGGCAAAGACGATGAAGATGAACAGCGTCATGATGTAGGGAAAGTACTTCAGGCCATCCTTGCCCGAAACATCCTCTACCATCTTGTAGACGAACCCATAGGCCAGCTCGGCAACCGACTGGATCCGCGAGGGGACGATCGCCCGGCCCCGCGTGCCGATCACCAACAACAGCACCACGCACAACACCGCCAGCGCCATCCACAGCGTGACGTTGGTGGGCGTGTACCAATAGATCGTGTCGCCGCCAAAGAGGGGCTTGACCACGAACTGGTCCATCGGGTGGATTTGCAGGCCGCTCGGTGCTTCTTCGCTTGCCACGTTCAGTCCCTCTTCTCGTCAGCGGCCTCAGCCGCCGGTTGCTTCTGGGCCTCTTGCGCCGAGCGCATCATCACGCGCACCCCGGCCGCAAAGCCCAGCAATATGAACAGCACCATAAACAGCGGCATGGTCCCCAACCAGAGATCCAGCGTGTATCCGATGCCGAAACCGATCCCCAGACCGGCCACCAATTCCACCACCATCCGCCAGGCCAGTTGCGCCTGCGCGTAATGTTCGTCCTGCATGGGCTTCGCGGGCTGGTCCTCAGCCTGCTTCAATTGGTTGATCCGGGCCTCTAGCCGTTCAAGACGCTCTTTTTCGGCCGGATCAATCATCGCGAAAGCCCCCCGGGACAGTCGCCGCGAACCTAGAGGCGGGGTCGCACCGAGTCAAGCGCGCTGAACCAAGTCTAAGCCTTTGTTTTATATATATTTTAATTCATGCGCTTTAGGCCTCCACCAGACCCGCGGCTCGATCCCATATTCAACCAAACGGTTGACGATTGCCGCCGCACCCCGCAAAGCTGGCGCCATGGAAGAGCGTCTCGATATCGTATTCGCGGCATTGGCGGACCCGACGCGACGGGCCATCCTGGCGATGTTGCTGGAGGACGACATGGCCGTGACCGACGTGGCCGAACCCTTTGCGATGTCGCTGGCCGCGATTTCCAAGCATCTGGGGATCCTGACCCGCGCCGGGCTGATCAGCCAGGAAAAACGCGGCCGCGTGAAATGGTGCAAGCTGGAGCCCGACAGCCTGCGCGATGCCTCGATCTGGATGCAGGGCTTTGGCCAGTTCGAGGCGGTGAACCTGGATGCCTTTGAGCGTTTCCTGGAGGCAGAGCTGAACAGCGACCCGCCCGGCCCCGCCTAACCCTCGTTCTTGAGCAGCATCGCCAGCGCCAGCATGGTCAGCCCGATCCCGCCCAGGATCAGCGGACGCGGTGCGCCGTGGCCCAGCACGACCTCCCAGCCGATGACCCAGGTCGGGGTCAGATAGGTATAGGCCATCACCTTGGCCGAGGGCAGGCGCAGCGCGGCGTATTGCAACAGCACAAAGGTCATCGAACTGGCGCAAATCGCCAAATAGAACAGCACCCACCAGACCCGCCCCGGCAACGCGCCCCAGGCCGTGTCCCGGATCGCGTCAAAGCCATAGATCCCCAGCACCACCAACGCCGCCAGCATCATACCAAAGGTAAAGACCAGCGCCGGCTCGCCCCGGTTCAGCCGGCGCACCAGCGGCGTATAGACGGCATGGGCCACGCAGCCGATCAAGAACACCGCCTCGCCCCGTCCCAGATCGAACGCCAAAAGCGCGCCGAGATCGGCGCGAAAGATCACCCACAACGCGCCCCCTGCCCCGATTGCCAGCGCCAGCGCCATGCGCGGCGTCATCACCTGCCGCAGGATGAGCCAGCCAAACAGCGCCGACAAAACCGGCGTCAGGGTAAAGACCGCGGCCGTGGACACCGGCGCGGCGGTTTTCAGACCCTCGAACATCAGCACGAAATAGCAGGCAAAGATGCCGCCCAGCACCAGGAAGCGCCACGGCGCGCGGAACTGATGCATCCGCAGCCCCGGACCCAGCGCCGCCGCCGTTCCGATCACCGCCCCCGCGATGACGAACCGGATCGCGGTCAGCGCCACCGGGTCGATGTCGTTCGCAATCAGGCTGCCAAAGCTGAACGATCCGGCCACCAGCACCGAAAACGACAACATCGCCAGGTGACCGCGCGCGGCCTCGGACAGTCCGCTCAGGGCCAATCGCGCGCCGCCTCTTTCAGCCGCGCGGTCAGCGCCTGCACCTTGGCGGTGCGGTGCAGATCAACATGGGTCACCAGCCACAGCGCCACGTCCCAATCCTCTTGTGGCGGGCGCATTTCCACCAGGTCCGGCAACAGACGCGCGCGCCAGACCGGGACGAACCCGATCCCGGCCCCGGCCGTGACGGCCTCGACACAGGCGCGCGCATCGCCCGAGCGAAAGGTGATGCGCTGCGCGGGCACATTGGCCCGCAGCCAGCGGTTGAACGGCGCGCGGTGCGCCTCGTCGGCGGGGCCGACGAAACGGTGCGCGGTGACATCCTCGTCCAGCATGCCGTGCAGCGCGACATAGGACCGGTCGGCAAAAAGCGCGCTGCTCTGGACCGCCAGCTTTTGCACGATATTGTCGGGCTCGTCGGGCTGGGCACCGGCGCGCACGGCCACGTGGGCCTCGCCGTATTCCAGCCGATAGAGCCGCTGATCGGCCAGCAGCCGTACCGAGATATCGGGATGATCGTTCTGGAACCCGGCCAGCACCGGCACCAAAAGGGGGGTCAGCGAATCCACCGTGGTGACGGCCAGCTCTCCGGTCATCGCGGCGCCCTGGCCACGCAGCCGCCCGGCCAGTTGGCCGAATTGCTCGGCCGTGACCTGGGCCACCTGGAACAACTCTTGCCCGGCCTCGGTGGGGGTATAACCGCGCGCGTGGCGCTGAAAGAGCTTGACGCCCAGCCGTTCCTCCAGCGCATCGACATGGCGGATCACGGTGGCATGGTGCACGCCCAGCGCCTCTGCCGCGCCGCTGACGGTGCCCAGCCGCGCGACGTGATAGGCGGTGCGGATCTCATCCCAGTTGTCGATATCCATCTGTGCGTCACCTCACATTGCCTGTTGATGTTCGCCAATTGTGTTCGTTTCTGCAAGGTCCATGTTGTGGCGCAGACCCATTCATCCCGGAGAGACCCCATGCCCCACACGATCCTGCGCATCGACAGTTCCGCCCGCCGCGACGGCTCGATCTCGCGCGCGCTGTCAGACCGCGCCGTCGCGCACCTGTCCGACGACAGCACCACCGTTCTGACCCGCGACCTGGCCGGGGGACTGCCGTTGTTGAACGCGGGGTGGATCGGCGCCAATTTCACCCCCGAAGAGGCCCGCGACGACGCCCACCGCGCCGAACTTGCGCTGTCGGACGCGTTGATCGCGGAATTGCAATCCGCAGATACGGTGGTGATCGGCCTGCCGATCTACAACTTCGGGGTTCCCGCCAGCCTGAAGGCCTGGGTCGATCTGGTCGCCCGTGCCGGCGTCACCTTTCGCTATACCGAGAATGGCCCCCAGGGCCTGCTGACCGGCAAGCGGGTGATCGTGGTGGTCGCCTCGGGCGGCACGCCGGTGGGGTCGGAAATCGACTTTGCCACCGGCTATCTGCGACATGTCCTGGGCTTTCTGGGGCTTGACGACATTACCCTGGTCGGGGCCGATCAATTGGCCATCGACGCCGAGGGATCGATTGCCGCGGCAGAGCGCGCGGTGGACGCATTGGCCCGCGCCGCGTAACGCCCCTGCCCGCCCGCGCAGCCGGGGGCGGGCAGCCCCGACTTGACTCCGCACCCCATACGAGACTAAACCGCGCGCAATATCCGGAATGGTTCAAACCCTTCCGGTCCCGGCCACCGGCCAGGGATCGCCCCCCGTCAGCGAGGTTTCGCCCACGGGGGCACATTGCGTTTGGCACCTTGTGTCGCGCTGACAAACGGGGCGTCCCTGCCCACATGGTGGGGGCAGGTGCAAACGGTCAAGGAGGGCCAAGGGCATGTTCGAAAGTCTTTCCGATCGCCTCTCGGGCGTATTCGACCGTCTGACCAAGCAGGGCGCGCTGTCCGAAGACGACGTCAAAACCGCCCTGCGCGAGGTGCGCGTCGCGCTGCTAGAGGCCGACGTTTCGCTGCCCGTGGCGCGCAGTTTCGTCAAGTCGGTGCAGGATCGCGCGACCGGCCAGGCGGTGACGAAATCGGTCACGCCGGGCCAACAGGTCGTCAAGATCGTGCATGACGAGCTGGTAAAGGTGCTGACCGGCGAGGGTGAGCCGGGTCATCTGAAGATCGACAACCCGCCCGCGCCGATCCTGATGGTCGGCCTGCAGGGCGGCGGCAAGACGACCACCACCGCGAAACTGGCCAAGCGGCTGAAAGAGATCAACGGCAAGCGGGTGCTGATGGCCTCGCTCGACGTGAACCGCCCGGCGGCGATGGAACAGCTGGCGATCCTGGGCGCGCAGATCGGCGTGGACACCCTGCCTATCGTGCCCGGCCAGCGCCCCGTCGACATCGCCAAGCGCGCCAAGCAACAGGCCGCGATGGGCGGCTATGATGTCTACATGCTGGACACCGCCGGCCGTCTGTCCATCGACGAAGAGTTGATGGCCGAGGTCGAGGCCGTGCGCGATGTCGCCACCCCGCGCGAGACGCTGTTGGTGGTCGATGGCCTGACCGGTCAGGACGCCGTGCATACGGCCGAGAATTTCGACGACCGCATCGGGATCACCGGCGTGATCCTGACACGGATGGACGGCGACGGGCGCGGTGGTGCCGCGCTGTCGATGCGCGCGGTCACCGGCAAGCCGATCAAATATGTCGGCCTTGGCGAAAAACTGGACGCGATCGAGGAATTCCACCCCGAACGCATCGCGGGCCGCATCCTTGGGATGGGCGACATCGTTTCGCTGGTCGAAAAGGCGCAACAGACCCTGGAGGCCGAACAGGCCGAACGGATGATGAAGCGCTTTCAAAAGGGTCAGTTCAACATGAACGACCTCAAGATGCAGCTGGAGCAGATGCTGAAAATGGGCGGCATGGAGGGCATCATGGGAATGATGCCCGGCATGGGCAAGATGGCCAAGCAGATGGAGGGGGCGGGCTTCGACGACTCTGTCCTGCGCCGTCAGATCGCGCTGATCCAGTCGATGACGAAAAAGGAACGCGCCAATCCGCAGATCCTTCAGGCCAGCCGCAAAAAGCGGATCGCCAAGGGGGCGGGCCTTGAGGTGCCAGAGCTGAACAAGCTGCTGAAGATGCACCGCCAGATGGCCGACATGATGAAGAAGCTGGGCCAAAAGGGTGGCCGGGCGATGATGAAAAAGGCGTTGGGCGGGATGTTCGGCAAGGGCGGCATGCCCGCCGACATGGCCGGCATGGACCCCAAGGCGCTGGAAGAGGCCGCGCGCCAGATGGGCGGCGGGCTGGGCGGCGGCATGCCCGGCCTGGGCGGCGCGAGCCTGCCGCCGGGCCTGTCGGGGCTCGGGAAAAAGAAATGATGGCACCGGCCCCCACCCTGGAAACCGAACGGCTGATCCTGCGCATTCCCGGCGTCGCGGATTTCCCCGCACTGCGCGCATTCTATGCCGCACCCCGGTCGCGGTTCGTCGGCGGGCCGAAAACGCCCGAAGGTGCCTGGCGGCAACTGGCCACCGAGATCGGCCACTGGGCGCTGCGCGGCTATGGCCGCTGGATCGTCGAGGACAAGGAAAGCGGGGCCGCCTGCGGCCTGATCGGCCTGTGGAACCCCGAGGGCTGGCCAGAGCCGGAAATCGGCTGGGATCTGTTCGAGGGATTCGAGGGGCGCGGCTATGCCACCGAGGCCGCCCGCGCGGCCCGCGCCCATGCCTATGACACGCTGGGCTGGCCCACCGCGATCAGCCTGGTCAATCCCGACAACACCGCCTCGGCGCGGGTGGCCGAACGCATGGGCGCCCGCCCCGACGGCCACTTTACCCATGAAAATTTCGGAACCGTCACCATCTACCGCCACCCCGCACCGGAGAGCTGTGCCTGATGGCCCATAAAACGATCCCCATCCTGGAGACCGAGCGCCTGGTCCTGCGCGGCCCCGCGCCCGAGGATTACCCGAATTTCGAGGCGACCTTTACCAGCTATCGCGCGCGTTTCATGGGCGGGCCGCTGAACGAGTATGAATCCTGGATGCTTTATGCCGCGGAGATCGGCCATTGGCAGATCCACGGCTTTGGCATGTGGATGATCCACGACCGCACCACCGATGCCACCCTGGGCATGGCCGGCGGCTGGTTCCCCAAGGGCTGGCCCGAGCGCGAGATCGCCTGGATGATCTGGCCCGGCGTCGAGGGGCACGGCATCGCGCTCGAGGCCGCCCATGCGGTGCGGGGCTGGTGCTATGATAAACTCGGCTGGGAAACGGCCGTGACCTATGTCGATCCCAATAACGTCAGCTCGGTCAACCTGTGCGAACGGTTGGGGGCCGAACTGGACGATGAGGCCGCCAGCATCGACAGCCACGATGTCGTCTATCGCCACCCCTCGCCCGCACAGCTGGAGGCCAGACGCCTGTCCGACGGTATCCAGATGGAAATCCGCAAGTTCATCGACCCCCAGTTGAAGCCGAGAGGTGTGCCCCTTGACTGACGACGCCATCCGCGCCGCCGAGATCCTGGCCGAGCACCGCGACAGCATCGACCGGCTGGACGCGATCCTGATCTATACGCTGGGCGAACGGTTCAAGCACACCCAGGCGGTGGGCAAGCTGAAGGCCGCCCATGCCCTGCCCCCCTCGGATCCCGCCCGCGAGGAGCAACAGATCGCCCGGCTGGAGGATTTGGCCAAACGTGCCGACCTCGATCCGGAATTCGCCAAGAAATTCCTGGCCTTCGTGATCCAGGAAGTCATCCGTCACCACATCGAACACACGAAATAGGCAGCCAACCCTGCCGATCGCCACAAACAGGAGAAACTGACATGGCACTGAAACTTCGTCTCGCCCGCGGCGGCTCTAAAAAGCGTCCCTTCTACCGCATCGTCGTCGCCGACAGCCGCATGCCCCGCGACGGCCGCTTTATCGAAAAGATCGGCACGTATAACCCGCTGCTGGCCAAGGACAGCGAAGAGCGCATCAAGATGGACCTTGACCGCGTCAAGCATTGGATGGGCGAAGGCGCGAAACCCACCGACCGCGTGGCCCGCATGCTGGAAGCTGCCGGCGTGATCGAAAAGAAAGAGCGCAGCAACCCCAACAAGGGCGTGCCGGGCAAGAAAGCCAAGGAACGCGCCGAAGAGAAAGCCGCCAAGGCCGCCGCGCCCGAAGCCCCCGCCGAAGAGTCGGCCGCGGAATAAGCGCGATGACCGGGGCACCCGTCGGGACGCAGGATTTTTCGCCCGCCTTCCGCGACGAGCTGACCAGGCTCATGCGGTGGCGGCGCGACGTGCGCCACTTTCGCGACGCCCCCGTGGACGAGGCACTGCTGACGCGGTGCCTCGACGCGTTTCGGCTGGCCCCTTCGGTGGGGCTGTCGGAACCCTGGCGGATCCTGCGGCTGGACAGTGCGTCCGCCCGCCAGGCCGCGCGGGACAATTTCGAGACCGCCAATGCACGGGCCCTTACCGGCTATCAGGGCGAAAAGGCGGCGTTGTATCCCCGGCTGAAACTGTCGGGGATGGACCGTGCGCCGGTGCAATTGGCGGTGTTCTGCGACGAGACCACCGAACAGGGCAGCGGGCTGGGTGCTGCCAGCATGCCCGAGATGCGGCGCTATTCCGTGGTCTCGGCGATTTCGATGTTCTGGCTTGCCGCCCGGGCCGAGGGGCTGGGCGTGGGCTGGGTGTCGGTTCTGGACCCCGACCAACTGATGCGCGATCTGGCGGTTCCCGCCGGCTGGTCGCTGGTCGCCTATCTGTGCGTCGGCTGGCCCGAAACCCTGCGCGACACGCCCGAGCTGCAAGAGATTGGCTGGGAGCGCCGCGCGCCTGAACTGCATATCGAGGGACGCTAAGCGATGGATGACCGGGTCTGTGTCGGCGTGATTTCCGGGGCCTTCGGGGTCCGGGGCGAGGTGCGGCTGAAGAGCTTTTGCGCCGAGCCCGCCGCGATCGAGCAATACGCGCCGCTTTATTCCGAGGATGGCAAGCGGCGCTTTGGCGTGGAACTGACCCGCCAGGTCAAGGGCGGGTTCGCCGCGCGCCTGTCGGGCATCGCCACCAAGGAAGAGGCCGACGCGCTGCGCGGCGCACGGCTGTTTGCCGACCGCGACGCCCTGCCCACCCTGCCCGAGGACGAATTCTATCACGCCGACCTGATCGGCCTGGAGGTGGTGGATACCGGCGGCCAGTCGTTGGGTCGCGTGCATGCCGTTCATGACCACGGCGCCGGTGATCTGCTAGAGGTCCTGGGGCCCGGGCTGACCGCGTCGGTGCTGTTGCCGTTCACCCAGGCCAATGTGCCCACCGTCGATCTTGCGGCGGGCCGCCTCATTGCCGATCCCCCCGAAGGGCTGTTTCCCTCAGCCCCGGACACCCCCCCCCACGAGGACTGAAATGCCCAATTCCCTTGCCCCCGTCTTTACCGCCATCCTGCTGGCCGGTGCGCTGATCGCCGGCGCCACCCAACAACCCGCCTGGACCGTGCTGATCCTGGCCGGGTTCGCCATCGTCGCAAACGCCCTGTCGCCCAGCGCCTGCGCCGCGCGCGCCGCCCAGGGCAAGACCCTGGCCAAGGCCCTGCCGACGATGGTCGTCAATCAGCTGATCTGGGTGAACCTGGTGTTCCTCGTGGGCTTTGGCGCGGCCTGGCTGTTCGGCGGGCCGATCATCGCCGCGCCGATCTGGTTGCCGATCGCGGTATCGGCCCTGGGGCTGGCCGGGGCGCTGGTCACCTCGGCCAAGGGCTGAGCCTTTCACGCCGGGACCAAACCGGATAGAGACCGCCCATGACGGATAAACCCAAGTCCCACGGGCGGCTTTCGATTTCGGCCAGCCTGCAACCGCGTGACCTGATGGGCGCGCGCCCCCGGCTAAAGGGGGCGTGGACCGCGCGCATCGTCACCCTGTTCCCCGAGGCGTTCCCCGGCACACTGGGCCTGTCGCTGACCGGCAAGGCGCTGGACCAGGGGCTGTGGGCACTGGAAACCATTGACCTGCGCCCCTTTGGCGAGGGGCGGCACAAGAATGTCGATGACACCCCTGCGGGCGGCGGTGCAGGCATGGTGCTGCGCGCCGATGTGGTGGGGGCCGCGCTGGACACCGCCGCGATCGGCACCCCCGCTGACCCCGCGCGCTGGCCGGTGGTCTATCTGTCGCCGCGCGGGCGGCCCCTTGATCAGGGGATGGCGCATCGCTTTGCCCAGGCCGAGGGGATCACCCTGCTGTGCGGCCGGTTCGAGGGCGTGGACGAGCGCGTGCTGGAGGAATACGGCGTCGAAGAGGTCTCGTTGGGGGATTTTGTCCTGACCGGGGGCGAGATCGCCGCGCAGGCCTTGATTGATGCGACAGTCCGCCTTATACCCCGCGTGCTTGGGAATCAGGCGTCCACCGAGGAGGAGTCCTTTTCGGACGGGTTGCTTGAACATCCCCAGTATACCCGGCCCGCCGTTTGGAAAGGCCGCACGATCCCCGACATTCTCCTGTCGGGACATCATGCGAAGATCGCCGACTGGCGGAGGGCCATGGCCGAAAGGCTGACAAAGAAACGCCGCCCTGACCTCTGGCGGGCTTACTGTGAACGTCACGGTAGGGACCCGGATGGAGACCAAGAGCTCTGAGGACGCGCATCACCTTCGCGGAATAACCGTGAGCATAGATTGGAGACCACGCGATGAACCTGATCGCAGAACTCGAGGCCGAGCAGATCGCCGCCCTCGAAAAGAACATCCCGGATTTCAAGGCGGGTGACACCATCCGCGTTGGTTACAAGGTGACCGAGGGCACCCGCACCCGCGTCCAGAACTATGAGGGCGTGTGCATCAGCCGCAAGAACGGCAAGGGCATCGCCGGCTCGTTCACCGTGCGCAAGATTTCCTTTGGCGAAGGCGTGGAACGTGTGTTCCCGCTCTACTCGACGAACATCGATTCGATCGAGGTGGTGCGCCGTGGACGTGTTCGCCGCGCCAAACTCTACTACCTGCGCGCGCGCCGGGGCAAATCGGCCCGGATCGCCGAGGACACCACGTATAAGACCAAAGCCGGCACCAAGGCGTAAGGAGACGGGACATGAAAAAAGAAATCCATCCCGACTATCACCAGATCGACGTCAAGATGACCGACGGCACGATCCTGCAGATGAAATCGACCTACGGCAAAGAGGGCGACATGCTCTCGCTGGACATCGATCCCACGGTGCACCCCGCCTGGACAGGCGGCAGCTCGCGTCTGATGGACACCGGCGGCCGGGTCACCAAGTTCAAGAAGAAATACGAAGGCCTGGGCTTCTAAGCCTGTCACCTTTTACGGCTTCAGCAAACGCCGCCCCCAGCCGGGGCGGCGTTTTCGCATGCTGCGGGGGCGGCGCACAGGACACGGCCGGGCAGGGAAAATCGACCCGACGGCTTTGTCCCCTTGCCCTGAGGCCCCGGTTTGAATACGTCACACCACAACATGTGGTAGTGTAAGACCCAAGCAGACCGGGACTGCACAGCTCAACGAGGACGGACAGTGGCGCATATCATCGTCGTCGGAAACGAAAAGGGCGGCGCGGGGAAATCCACCGTGTCGATGCATGTGGCCACCGCGCTGGCGCGGATGGGGCACAGGGTGGGCGCGTTGGACCTGGACCTGCGGCAGCGCAGTTTCGGCCGCTACATGGACAACCGGCGGGCCTTTGTCGCGCGCAGCGGGCTGGACCTGGCGGTGCCCGATTACCGCGATCTGCCCGAGATTGCCCAGGACCAGTTGGAACCGGGCGAGAACATCCATGACCGCCGCCTGTCCGCCGCCGTGGCCGGGATGGAACGGGACATGGATTTCATCCTGATCGACTGCCCGGGCTCGCATACCCGGCTCAGCCAGGTGGCGCATTCGCTGGCCGATACGCTGATCACGCCGCTGAACGACAGCTTTATCGATTTCGACCTGCTGGCCCGGCATGACGGGGCCACGGGCAAGATCATCGGCCCGTCGATCTATTCCGAAATGGTCTGGAACGCGCGTCAGTTGCGCGCCCAGGCCGGTCTGAACCCGATCGACTGGGTGGTGCTGCGCAACCGTCTGGGCGCCCAGCAGATGCACAACAAGCGCAAGATGGGCGAGGCGCTGGAAAACCTGTCGCGCCGCATCGGCTTCCGCGTCGCGCCCGGCTTTTCCGAGCGGGTGATCTTTCGCGAACTGTTCCCCAATGGGCTGACCCTGCTGGACCTGCGCGATACCGGCGTGACCAACATGAACCTGTCCAATGTCGCGGCCCGGCAGGAGTTGCGCGACCTGATGACCGCGCTGAAACTGCCCGGGGTCGAGATCGCGTTCTGACCCGCCCCTGCCCTAGCCCGCCTCGGGCAGGATCTGCGTCGGGGCCATGGGCGCCGCCCCGGCCTCGACCGCCTTTTGGGCATTGCGCACCAGGTGATCCAGGAACGCCTCGGCGACGACGGACAGATGCTTGCCGCGCGGATAGGCGACCTGCCATTGCCGCAGCAGCGGGAAACCGGCCACGTCCAGCACCCGCAGCAGGCCTGTCTGCCCCTCCAGCGCCAGGGTGTCGCGCGCCAGAACCGCCAGGCCCAGCCCGCCGATCACCGCCTGTTTGATCGCCTCGTTGCTGCCCAGCTCCATCCGCATCGGCAGGGTCAGGCCGCGCGCGGTAAAGAACCGCTCGCCCGCCAGCCGGGTGCCCGATCCGGGCTCGCGCAGGATAAAGGGTTCGCGCGCCACGCGCTCGGGCGGGATATTGTGGCTGCCGACCAGGGGGTGGTCATGGCGCGCGACGATCTCCAGCGGGTTGTCGGCGATGGCGGTGGCGATCACGTCCAACCCCTCGGGCGGGGTACCCAGAATGCACAGGTCATCCTCGTTCCCGACCAGCCGGGCCAGCACGGCCTGGCGGTTGGTCACTGTCAGGGCCACCTCGATGCCCGGATTTTCAGTGCAAAACGCCCCCAGAAGGCGCGGCAGAAAGTATTGCGCGGTGGACACGATGGCGATCCGCAGCCGCCCCTCGCGCAGCCCGCGCATATCGGCCAGCCGCATCTTCATGCGGTCCAGCCCTTCCAGGGTATCGCGCGCGCCCTCGACCACCACCTGACCGGCATCGGTCAGATATATCCGCTTGCCGATCCGCTCCATCAGGGGCAGGCCCAGGCGATCCTCCAACAGCTTGACCTGGGCAAAGACCGCCGGCTGGGTCAGGTTCAGCTCCTCGGCGGCGCGGGTATAGCTGGCGTGATGGGCCACCGCCTGAAACACCCTGAGCTGACGCAGGCTGACCGGCATAATAATAACCTTTCATCTATTCTGAGGATAAAAAGTATTCATTTTTACTTATCCATGCAAGTCGCCATAGTCCTGCTCGACCCGACCGGATCGGGGAACGACACATCGTCAAGTGGAGGAGGCGACATGGCCAAGAAATATGATGCAGGGGTCAAGGACTATCGGTCCATCTACTGGGAACCCGACTATGCGGTGAAGGACAGCGATATCCTGGCCGTGTTCAAGGTCACCCCCCAGCCCGGCATTTCGCGCGAAGAGGCGGCCGCCGCCGTCGCCGCCGAAAGCTCGACCGGAACCTGGACAACGGTCTGGACCGACCTTTTGACCGATCTGGACTATTACAAGGGCCGCGCCTACGCGATCGAGGACGTGCCGGGCAGCGACGATGCGTTTTACGCGTTCATCGCCTATCCGATGGACCTGTTCGAGGAAGGCTCGGTCGTCAACGTGTTCACCTCGATCGTGGGCAACGTGTTCGGCTTCAAGGCGGTGCGCGCGCTGCGCCTGGAGGATGTGCGTTTCCCGCTGTGGTTCGTGATGTCCTGCTTTGGCCCGCCGCACGGCATCAACGTCGAGCGCGACAAGCTGGACAAATACGGCCGCCCGCTGCTGGGCTGCACGATCAAGCCGAAACTCGGCCTCTCGGCCAAGAACTACGGCCGCGCCGTCTATGAGGTTCTGCGCGGCGGCCTGGACTTTTCCAAGGACGACGAGAACGTCAACTCGCAGCCTTTCATGCGCTGGCGCGACCGGTTCGATTTCTGCCAGGAGGCCATCGAAAAGGCCGAGGCCGAAACCGGCGAGCGCAAGGGTCACTATATGAACGTGACCGCCGCCACCATGGAAGAGGTCTATCAGCGCGCCGAATACGCCAAGGAAATCGGCACGCCGATCATCATGTCCGATTACCTGACGCTGGGCTGGGCGGCACACAACTCGCTGTCCAAGTGGTGCCGCGACAACGGCATGCTGCTGCACGTGCACCGCGCGATGCACGCCGTGATGGACCGCAACCCCAACCACGGCATCAACTTCCGCGTCCTGGCGAAACTGCTGCGCCTGCTCGGCGGCGACCACCTGCATTCGGGCACCGTCGTGGGCAAGCTGGAGGGCGACCGCGAGGCGACGCTGGGCTGGATCGACCTGCTGCGCGATCGCCACGTCAAGGAGGACCGCTCGCGCGGGATCTTCTTCGACCAGGATTGGGGCCCGATGCCGGGCGTCTTCCCGGTGGCCTCGGGCGGGATCCACGTGTGGCACATGCCGGCGCTGGTCTCGATCTTTGGCAACGACTCGGTGCTGCAATTCGGCGGCGGCACGCTGGGTCACCCCTGGGGCAACGCCGCGGGTGCGGCCGCGAACCGCGTCGCGCTCGAGGCTTGCGTTCAGGCCCGCAACGAAGGCCGCGAGTTGGAAAAGGAAGGCAAGGAGATCCTGACCAACGCCGCCAAACACAGCCCCGAACTCAAGATCGCCATGGAAACGTGGAAAGAGATCAAGTTCGAGTTCGACACCGTGGACAAGCTGGACACCCAGCACCGCTAAGGCCGCATCAGGAAAGGAATTGAAAGATGAGCAACGTTCAGGACTACGCTTCGCGCCTGTCGGATCCGGCCAGCCGCAAGATGGAGACCTTCTCCTACCTGCCGCCGATGACCGACGCACAGATCCGCGCCCAGGTCGAATGGATCGTGAAACACGGCTGGAACCCCGCAATCGAGCACACCGAGCCGCAATACGCCCGCTCGAACTACTGGTACATGTGGAAGCTGCCGATGTTCGGGGAAACCGACGTGGACGCCATCCTGGCAGAGCTGAAGGCCTGCCACGAGGCCAACCCGGACAACCACGTGCGGCTGATCGGCTATAACAACTTTACCCAAAGCCAGGGCGCCAACATGGTCGTCTATCGCGGCACGCCGGTCTGACACAAACACCCCCGCCGCCCCCACAACCGGGGCGGCGGGATACCAGGAAGGGAGGCCAAGATGACCGATGTGATCGCACAATACCGCGTGGCGGAAGAACCCTATTACCGCCCCGTCGCCGACGAGGTCGCCCTTTACGAGGCCGCCTATGGCGCGCGGATGCCGGTGATGCTGAAAGGGCCCACGGGCTGCGGCAAGACCCGGTTCGTCGAACACATGGCCTGGAAACTGGGCAAGCCGCTGATCACCGTGGCCTGCAACGAGGACATGACCGCATCCGACATCCTGGGGCGGTTCTTGCTGGATGCCGACGGGACGCGCTGGCAGGACGGGCCGCTGACCCTGGCCGCGCGGCACGGGGCGATCTGCTATCTCGACGAGGTGGTCGAGGCACGCCAGGACACCACCGTGGTGATCCACCCGCTGACCGACAACCGCCGGGTTCTGCCGCTGGAAAAGAAGGGCGAGCTGTTGCGCGCCCATCCCGATTTCCACATCGTGATTTCGTATAACCCCGGCTACCAGAGCCTGATGAAGGATCTCAAACAGTCCACCAAGCAACGCTTTGGCGCGCTGGATTTCAACTATCCCGAACACGGGGTCGAGGTGGAAATCGTCAGCCATGAATCCGGCGTCACCGCCGAGGAGGCCGACAAGCTGGTGTCGATCGCCGAACGGGCCCGCAACCTGAAAGGTCATGGCCTGGACGAGGGGATTTCCACCCGGATGCTGATCCACGCCGGCAGCCTGATCGCCCAGGGCATCGCCCCCGTGGCGGCCTGCCAGATGGCACTGGTGCGCCCGATCACCGACGACCCGGACATGCGCGACGCGCTGGACGCCGCCGTCACCACCTATTTCTAAGCCATGGCCCTGGCCCTGGAAGATCACGCAGAGCTGACCGCCGAGCTGGACGAGGCCCAGCGCGAGATGCTGGCCCAGTGCTGGCCCGATGCGATCCGAGTGCTGTCTGCCCGCGGCCTGGACAACTGGCTAAAGGGGGCGGTGGCGCTGGCCCATATGGGGCGCGGCGATCACATCGTGCGCACCTGGCTAGAGGTCGTGCCGGCCCTGGCCCGCGATCTGGGCGAGGACATCATCCCCGACCTGGCGCAAGAATGCCTGGGCTTTGCCTCGCGCACCTCGGGTGCGGTGATCGAGCGGGTGATCGCCACCGCCCCCGTCGCCTCGCGTCGGCTTTCGGACCCGGACCTGTTTCGCGCCTATCTGCAACTGATCAACCAGTTGCTGGCCCAGGCGCCACGCGGCCTGCGCCCGATGCTGGAGCACCTGGAAGAGTTGCTGGACGTGCTGACCCTGGGCGGCCTGCGCCGCTGGGCCACCTGGGGCGCCCAGGCGCACCGCACGAATTACGAGGAACTGACCCGCTATTTCGCCCTGGAAAGCGCGGAATCCCAGGCGGTGCTGCAAAACGAACGCAAGGGCACGCTGTTCGTCGACATCCACCGCCGGATCGGGATGTATCTGCGCGCGCTTTGGGGGCGCGATTTCCTGATGCGCCCCACCGCGGGCGATTTCGAAAGCCGCGAGGGCGCGCGCCCCTTCATCGCCGATTACTTTTTGCATCTGCCGGACGCCTATGACGACTGGAACGGGGTGCCCGGGCGCAACCTTTACCGTGCCGCCGCCGCCCATGCCGCCGCCCATGTGGTCGCCACGACCCGGGCCATTCCCGGCGACACGTTGAACGCGCTGCAACAACAATGCGTCGGCCTGATCGAGGATGCCCGCGTCGAGGCGCTGGCCATCGCGCAATTTCCCCGGCTGCGCGATCTGTGGCGCCAGTTCCACGTCCCCGGCACCCAAGGCATGGGTGCGCAGTTCGACCGCATCGCGCTGGCCCTGCTGGACCCCGAGGCCCAAATGGACGACCCCCTGGCCACCTGGGCCCGCACCGCATTCGCCCAGGCCGACCCGTCGGATGCCACCCTGTCGCACGACCTGGGCCTGCAACTGGCGCATCAATTGCGCGACCGTCCATTTTCCGCCTGGCGCGACGGCCAGGGCGCGCCCTATCGCGACGACAACCGCTATATCTGGGAGTTCGAGGAAATCGACTGGGACAAGGGCCTGGCCCCCGAGCCGCAGGTTCGCAAATACGTGTCCCTCTCGGAGATGGTGAACGAGGTCGAGGTCGAAACCGCAGGCGACGATGCCCAGGAGATCTGGGTCTCGGAGACCGAGTTGTTCGACGATGACGGCGTGTCCTTCAACGAAAAAGAGGGCAAGGAGCCTACCGCCCCACCAGTGCCCTATGACGAGTTCGACTATCAGATCCAGATGTCCCGCCCGGCCTGGGCAACCGTGCTGGAGAAGCGCCCCCGCCTGGGCGATCCCGCCGAGATCGACCAGATCCTGGCCGAAAACCGCAAGCTGACCCAGCGCATGCGCCACCTGCTGGACGCGATGCAGCCCCAGGGCGTGCAGCGCATCCGCAAGCTGGAAGAGGGCGACGAGATCGACATCAACGCGGCCTTGCAGGCGATGGTCGATATCCGCATGGGGCAGCAGCCCGATCCGCGGGTGATGATGCGCTCGGTCCGCAAAACGCGCGACATCGCGGTGATGGCGCTGCTGGATCTGTCGGAATCCACCAACGATCCGGTCGCCGGGCAGGATCAGACGGTGCTGGATTTGACCCGCGCCGCCACCGTCCTGCTGGCCGAGGCGATCCACACAGTTGGCGACGCCTTTGCGCTGCATGGATTTTGCTCGGACGGGCGGCACAACGTGTTCTACCAGCGCTACAAGGATTTCGATCAGCCCTGGGGCGATCTGCCCAAGGCCCGCCTGGCAGGCATGGAGGGGCGCCTGTCCACCCGGATGGGCGCCGCGATCCGCCACGCGGGTGCGCAACTGGCCAAGGTGGCGGCCACCAAGAAGCTGATGCTGATCCTCACCGACGGGGCGCCGGCCGATATCGACGTGCGCGATCCGCAATACCTGCGCCAGGATGCCCGCGCCGCCGTGCAAGAGGTCGCCAAACAGGGCGTGGTCCCGTTCTGCCTGACGCTGGATCCGCGCGCCGACAGCTATGTCGCGCAGATTTTCGGGCAGCGGAACTATCTGGTGTTGGAAAACGTCGAACGCCTGCCCGAACGCCTGCCGCAGCTTTACGCGGGCCTGACCCGCTGAGCTGAGGCAAAAGAAAACCCCGCCCCGGCAGGTGCCGGAACGGGGTATTTTTCAGATGGCGGGGTCAACCCCGGCCACGATCACTCTTCGGACAGGGTCGCGATATAGGCGTAGATATCACGCACCTGCTGCGGGTCGCGGGCATTGTAGGTCATGTTGCCGCGCGCCTTGGGGTCATCGAGATACGTGCGCAGGAACTCGGTCGGGTTCTGCGCGTATTCGACGACCAGGTCCTCGGTCCACACCAAGCCCGCTTCGCCAGCGGCCTTCATCGACTTGGAGTAGCGGAAGCCCTCGACGGTGCCGGCGACACGGCCCGGCATGCCGTACTGGTTCGGCCCGACGCGGGCACCGTTGCCGGCCAGCATCTCGCCCGAGGGGCTGGTGACGACATGGCAGGTGGCGCACTGACGGAACTCTTTTTCACCGGCAACCGGGTCGCCGGTGAATGCCGCGGCCATGACGACGGGCGCTGCGGCAGCGTCGGCAGCCGGGGCTTCGGTGGCCGGGGCCACCTCGGCGGGGGCGGCGGCGTCCGCAGCGGGGGCTGCTTCCTCAGCCGGGGCTTCGGCGGCGGTGTCCGCAGCGGGGGCTGCTTCCTCAGCCGGGGCTTCGGCGGCGGCGTCCGCAGCGGGGGCAGCCTCGTCAGCCGGGGCTTCGGCGGCGGCGTCCGCAGCGGGGGCAGCCTCTTCAGCCGGGGCTTCGGCGGCGGCGTCCGCAGCGGGGGCAGC
>JAFGTV010000028.1 GCA_016938875.1 Paracoccaceae bacterium | reverse complement strand
GGATAGCGGCCCGCCGTGGTGTTGCTGAAAACCGGAATCCGCGGCTGCCGGAAATCGATGCGGGCCAGCTCGGCGGTCAGAAGATCGCGGGCGCCGCTCATGGCGGCGCAGTGGAATGCGCCGTTCACCGGAAGCTTAGTGACCCGCAGCGATTCCCCGCCCAGAACGGCGGCCGCCGCATCGATTCCCTCAAGCGAGCCGGCAATGATGGTCTGATCGGGCGCGTTTAGATTGGCGATGCTGACGGCAAGCCGGTGGCGGGCGATCAGCGATTCGACCCGGTTGCCGTCCGCATCCACCGCCGCCATCGCGCCAGGACTCCGCTGCCCCGCCTCGGCGGTGATGCGCCCGCGGGTCTCGGAGAGTCGAATCAGATCGTCGGGCTCAAGAGCCCCCGCCGCGCACAGGGCGACATACTCGCCGTAGCTGTGCCCTGCGACAAAATCCGCCCGGATGCCGTAGCTTTCCAGAATTTCGAGAGCCGCCAATTCTACCGCGCCGAGCGCCGGCTGGGCGATTTGGGTGGCGTTCAAGGCGCCCTGCTGCTTTTCGCGCTGTCCTTCGCTGAACGCCGGCAGCGGATAAATGAAGCGGGAAAGCGGCTGGGGCAGGCGCCCTTTGAGCAGAGCATCAGCGCGCTCGAAATGGCTGTGCAGCCGGGGCAGC
Source organism: Paracoccaceae bacterium (assembly GCA_016938875.1). Taxonomy (GTDB): domain Bacteria; phylum Pseudomonadota; class Alphaproteobacteria; order Rhodobacterales; family Rhodobacteraceae; genus Rhodovulum. The sequence continues at coordinate 1,127 of JAFGTV010000028.1, read as the reverse complement.
GTCCCGACCAGGTCGCGCAGCATGTTAATCTTCTGGGATCCCTGGCCCGCAAACAGGAAACATACCTTGCCGATGGCAGATTCCCGGTAGTACAGGCCCTGTGGATACTTGACTTCCGCCTTGTCCCTATCGCGCAATTCGCGCAGCGCCAGTTCGAGCTTATGCTTGAGGTCCGCGACAGAGGTGGCGACGATGGCGAGCCGGCAGCCCTTCCCATCATCCCCTCCCGGGTAAGCTCGCGCCGCCTGCACGGCCTGGGCGAGTTGGTCAAGGTTGAGGTGCTCCGGGTATTCGAGCCCCTGCAACAGGCGCTCCACCGCCTGCACGATGTGGGATCGCTCCGGTCCTGAAAAGATGAAGGGCTCGGCGTCGCGGGGATTGAGATCGAGGGTGTCGGTATCCCGATAGTCGCCGGTATATTCTTCCAGAACCGCGTGAAAGTTGGTGCCGCCGAAACCGAAAGCGCTCACCCCGCAGCGCCGAACAGGGCCCTTGTCCTGGGAGAGCCAAGGCCGCGCTTCGGCGTTGATGTAGAACGGCGTCTGGGTGAAATCCACCCGGGAATTGGGCGTTTCGACCCCCAAAGTCGGCGGCAGGACGCGGTGCTTGAGGGCGAGGGCCGCCTTGATCAAGCCGGCGAGCCCGGCGGTGACCTTGGTGTGGCCGATCATGGATTTCACCGAACCGATGGCGCAGGTCTGGGACGCGGGATTGCCTTCGCCGAAGGCGGTCACCAGCGATTCGATCTCGGATTTGTCGCCCACCGCGGTGCCGGTGCCGTGGGCTTCGATCAACGCCACCGTCGAGGGATCCACGCCAGCGTCCTCGTAGGCGCGGCACAGCGCCCTCACCTGGCCCTGGGGATGGGGAGCGGTCAAGCTGCGATTGCGCCCGTCGCTGGAGCTGCCGACGCCTTTGATCACCGCATAGATCCTGTCGCCATCCCGCTCGGCATCCTCCAAACGCTTGAGCACCAGCGCCGCGACCCCTTCGCCGATGGCGATGCCGTCGGCGCTGTCATCGAACGGTCGGCAACGCCCGCGCGGCGAGAGGGCATGGGTTTGGGCGAAGGACATAAAGGCCATGGCATTATTGGTCCCATCGACGGCGCCCACCAGCGCCACGTC
>JAFGTV010000027.1 GCA_016938875.1 Paracoccaceae bacterium | reverse complement strand
TCGAACAGCTTCCGGCCAAGCTCGTCCACGGTCTGGATAAAAGCGGACCGCTTGAACAGATGACCGACATCGATGCCGATGCCGATGCCGGCCAGCTCGATCCCCGACGCCTCGCAGCGCTGGATGATCTCGAGCGCCGCGGCGGCATTATTGGGCTCGCCGTCGGTGAGCGTCAGAATGACCTTCCGCTCTTCCCGGCAGGCCAGGACAGCGGATGCGGCGTACCACAACGCGCGGTCCAGGGGTGTGGAGCCCGATGCGCTCAAAGCAAACGCGCCCGCGCGCGTCTTGGCCGGACGCCCGTGCGCCAAAAGGCGCGTCACCCGGTCATTGCGCGAGCCGGGAAACGCCGTGGCACCCGGATTAACGCCCGCTATGCCGTCCAGGGCGAAGGTCAGGGCCAGCGCCGCGCGCAGGGCGATATCCACGCGACGGTCGCCGCCGCTGCCTCGGCTTGCCTTGTTGTTCATCGACCTCGACCGGTCCACCAGCAGGTGAATGGCCGTGTTCGGGGCCTTCTTGGGCAGGCGCTGTTCGAACACGCGGCTATCGCCCGAGGCGAGCCGGTGCAGCCGCCGTCCGTCGATCCGCCGGCCCTGGCGGCGATGCCAGGGGCGTTCCAGGCGGCTGGCCTGGACGATCCCCTGCAGGGCGGCCCGCAAGCGGGCGGATTCGACCGAAACGCGCTGGCGCAGCGCCCCGCCCACGGCCTGATCCGCGGCGGCGTCTTCCACCAACGGAAAGAACGTGCCGCTGCACGGGATCGAGACGCCGTTCAGGCGGTTTTCGACCGCCTCGAAAAGGTCGGGTCGCAGATCGCCGTCACCGGCGCTTAAAACCGCTTTCAAGGCGTTTCGGTGGGCCGGGTCCGCACCGGTTTGGCCGGTGTTTGCGCCCTTCTGCGACGGCTCGCCCTGTCCATCGCCTTTTTCGCCCTCCGATGAAGCCGCGGCGGGCTGATCCGGACGGTCTTGGCCGGCCGGGTCATCGCCTGGCGTCGGCGGGGCCGCTTCCTCCTGAAGCATCTTCAGGATGCGGTCGGCCAACATCAGGCACGCGTGGGTGCTGTCGAGGCTGGGAACGCCCGACAACAGGCCGTGCAGACGCGTCACCGCGTCGGCGGGAAAGACGGCGCGCAGCGCCGTCTCGGCCTTGGCCGCCTCGCCCGCCAGCGCGCGCTGTCCCAGCACGTCCGCCCGCAGCCGCAGAAGCATATAGCCGTGCAGCACGCAGGCCGGGTGATCGCGCTCGCAAGGCGAAGCCATTTCCC
>JAFGTV010000007.1 GCA_016938875.1 Paracoccaceae bacterium | reverse complement strand
GGGTAAGTCCCCTCGGGTGGTGGGGTTTGGGGGCTGGGGTTGGTCGCGGCGGACCTGCTGGGGTGTGTCGTTACCGGCGTTGGGGTGGGCCATCGCGTAGTGGTCAGTGAGTTACCGACAAAAGTGACTCACGAAAGGACACATCTACGCGATGACCCACGACCATTCTGCCTTGCTTGCCCAGCTCGATGCGCTGAAATCCGCTGATGCTGGCGCGGTGTTCGCCGAGCTGATCCGCGCCGGGCTGCAGGCGCTGATCGAAGCCGAAGCCACCGCGGCGATCGGGGCGGGCCACTATGAGCGCACCGACGGGCGCACTGTGCACCGCAACGGCCATCGACCCAAGACGGTGTCGACGACCAGCGGGGACATCCAGGTGGGCATCCCCAAGCTACGGGCCGGGTCGTTCTTCCCGTCGCTTTTGGAGCCGCGCCGGCGGATCGACAAGGCGCTGCACGCGGTGATCATGGAGGCCTACGTCCATGGGGTGTCCACCCGCAGCGTCGATGACCTGGTGGCGGCGATGGGGGTGGCCTCGGGGGTGTCCAAGTCGGAGGTCTCACGCATCTGCGCCGGCCTGGACGCCGAGATCGAGGCGTTTCGCACCCGCAGCCTGGCCCACACGCAGTTCCCGTACGTGTTCTGCGATGCCACGTTCTGCAAGGTGCGCATCGGGGCGCACGTGGTCTCCCAGGCCCTGGTGGTGGCCACCGGGGTGTCGATCGACGGCACCCGCGAGGTGTTGGGCACCGCCGTGGGCGACAGCGAATCCTACGAGTTCTGGCGGGAGTTTTTGGCCTCGCTGAAGGCCCGCGGGCTGGGCGGGGTGCACCTGGTGATCTCCGATGCTCACGCCGGGCTCAAAGCTGCTGTGGCACAGCAGTTCAGCGGGTCGTCGTGGCAGCGCTGCCGGGTGCATTTCATGCGGAATCTGCACACCACGGTCTCGGCCAAGCATGCCCCGGCGGTGACCGCGGCGGTCAAGACGATCTTCGCCCACACCGACCCCGAGGAGGTATCCGCCCAGTGGGACCGCGTCGCCGACACCCTGGCGGGCAGCTTCCCGAAGGTGGCTGCCATGATGAGCGAGGCGAAAACCGACGTCTTGGCGTTCACCGCGTTCCCCAAGGCGCATTGGCAGAAGATTTGGTCGAACAACCCGATCGAACGGCTCAACAAGGAGATCAAACGCCGAACCGATGTCGTGGAGATCTTCCCCAACCCAGCGGCGTTCCTGCGCCTGGCCACCGCGGTGGTGATCGAAGCCCACGACGAATGGCAAGTCACCCGCCGCTACCTATCCGATGTCTCCATGGACGAACTACGCACGGTCATCGACGCGAAACACGCCGCCACAGCACTTGCCAAACAACACCAAATCACCTAGCGTTCAACACGACTCGTTGATCACAACGCGTGAACCACGCCGGATCCGAAGTCCACCACTCTACGGGACGCTATC
>JAFGTV010000026.1 GCA_016938875.1 Paracoccaceae bacterium | reverse complement strand
TCCTGGCCCTGATCCTGGCCCTGATCCTGGCCCTGGGCCGGGCCGGGCACGGCGGGCGGGGCCTCGGGCAACGGGGCGGGTTGCTGCGGGGCGACATCCGCCTGCGGAGAGCTGGGCGACAGCACGTCGGGGCTGGGCAGCACCGGCTCTTCGACGCCCATCGCGCGGGGGGCATCGGCGGCGGCGGGCGGCACCATGCCCGCGGGCCCCTCGGTCAGGGGCGCGGGGGCCGCGGCGGGGGCGGTTTGCGGCAACGGGGCCTCGGCCACGGCTGTATCGGACCGCGGCGCGCGCATCGCGGGGGTTTCGCGCGGCATCTCCTCGGTCTGGGGCAGGCTGGCCTCGGTCTCGGGGGCGGGGCGGTTGAACTCGGACCCCGGCGGCAGGTCGATATCGGTAGCCGCGGGGGCTGCGGGCACGGGCTGACCGCCGGGGGCGACCGGCGCGGCCTCGGGGGTGGCCTCGGGCGTCGGGGCCACGGGGGCAACGGGGGCAACGGGGGTCACCGGGGCCGCGGGCGGCGCGACGGGCTGGGAAGGCCCGGCAAGCCTGGGCGCGGGACGCGGCCCGACCAGCGCCAACACCACCAGAACCAACCCCGTGACGAAGATACCCCAGACGATCCCGCCGAGAAGACCCCTGCCCATGTCCTGCTCCTTTGGTTCGCAACCGACCATAGCCCCGCGTGGGACCGTTTGCCCGGCCCCTGCCCCCCTTGACCGGGGCGCGCTGCTCTGGGCATGTATAGCCCGACCCGGACCGGGGTTCACCCCCTTTCGCGAAGGCGCGCCGATGCTGCTCTTGATCGATAACTACGACAGTTTCACCTATAATCTGGTGCATTATCTGGGCGAGCTTGGCGCCGAGACCAAGGTGGTGCGCAATGACGCACTCAACGTGCAGCAGGCCATGGCGCTCAACCCATCGGCGATCTTGCTGTCGCCCGGTCCCTGCGATCCCGAACAGGCGGGCATCTGCCTGGCGCTGACCCGCGCCGCCGCCGAGACCGGAACGCCGCTGATGGGGGTGTGCCTGGGTCATCAGACCATCGGACAGGCGTTCGGTGGCCGCGTGGTGCGCGCCCCCGAGATCGTGCATGGCAAGATGGGCCAGATCGAACATGACGCCAGCGGGGTCTTTGCCGGCCTGCCCTCGCCGTTTCAGGCCACGCGCTATCATTCGCTGATCGTCGAACGTGACACCCTGCCCGAGTGCCTGGCGGTCAACGCCTGGCTGGCCGATGGCACGATCATGGGCCTGCGCCACCGCGAAAAACCGATCCATGGCGTGCAGTTCCACCCCGAAAGCATCGCCTCGCAACATGGCCACGCCCTGCTGCGGAACTTCCTTGACACCGTGGAGGAACCCGCATGAGCGACGCCCTGAAACCGCTGATCGGCATTGCCGCCGAACGCCCGCTGACCCGGGCCGAGGCCGAGACCGCCTTTACCGCGCTGTTTACCGGCGAGGCGACGCCCAGCCAGATCGGCGGCCTGTTGATGGCCCTGCGCACCCGTGGCGAGACGGTGGACGAATTCGCCGCCGCCGCCGCCGTGATGCGCGCCAAGTGCCGCAAGGTCGCCGCCCCCGAGGGCGCCATGGACATCGTCGGCACCGGGGGCGATGGCAAGGGGACGCTGAACATCTCGACCGCGACGGCCTTTGTGGTGGCAGGTGCGGGCGTGCCGGTGGCCAAGCATGGCAACCGCAACCTGTCGTCGAAATCCGGCGCGGCCGATGCCCTGGGGCAGATGGGAATCAACGTGATGGTTGGCCCGGATGTCGTTGAAAAGGCGCTAAAAGAGGTCGGGATCGGGTTCATGATGGCGCCGATGCACCACCCCGCGATGGCCCATGTGATGCCGACCCGCACCGAGTTGGGCACGCGCACGATCTTCAACATCCTCGGCCCGCTGACCAACCCCGCCGGGGTCAGGCGGCAACTGACCGGGGCGTTCTCGCGCGACCTGCTGCGCCCGATGGCGGAAACGCTGGGCGCGCTGGGATCCGAGGCCGCCTGGCTGGTCCATGGGAACGACGGCACGGACGAGATCTCGATCGCCGGGATTTCCTATGTCGCGATGCTGGACGGCGGCGAGGTGACCGAGCGCGAGCTGCACCCCGAAGAGGCGGGCCTGCCCGAACATCCGTTCGAGGCGATCCTGGGCGGCACACCCGAGCATAACGCGCGCGCCTTCGGCGCGTTGCTGGAGGGCGAGGCCTCGGCCTATCGTGACGCGGTCCTGCTGAACGCCGCCGCCGCCCTGGTCGTTGCAGGAAAGGTGAATACATTGCCGGAAGGCGTTGAAATGGCGCGTGAAAGCATCGACAGTGGCAGTGCCCGCGCCAAGGTGCAGGGCCTGGCCAAACTGACCTCGGAGGCCGCATGAGCGATACCATCCTGGACCGCATCAAGGCCTACAAGCTGGACGAGGTCGCCGCCGACAAGGCCGCCAAACCGCTGTCGCAGATCGAGGCAGAGGCCCGCACCGCGCCGCCCGTGCGGGGCTTTGCCAAGGCGCTGCATCACGCTGCGCTGACGGGCTATGGCCTGATCGCCGAGGTCAAGAAGGCCAGCCCGTCCAAGGGGTTGATCCGCCCCGATTTCGATCCGCCCGCCCTGGCCCGCGTCTATGAGACCGGCGGCGCGGCCTGCCTGTCGGTGCTGACCGACACGCCATCCTTTCAGGGTCAAAAGGCCTTTCTGACCCAGGCCCATGACGCGGTCAAACTGCCCTGCCTGCGCAAGGATTTCATGTATGACCCCTATCAGGTCGCCGAGGCGCGCGCGCTGGGGGCCGACTGCATCCTGATCATCATGGCCTCTGTGTCCGACGCCCAGGCCGCCGAGCTGGAGGACGCCGCACAACACTGGGGCATGGATGCGCTGATCGAGGTCCACGACGCCGACGAACTGGCCCGTGCCTGCAACCTGAAATCCCCCCTGATTGGAATAAACAATAGAAATCTCAAGACATTCGAGACCGATCTTGAGACGACCCGAACACTGGCCCGCCAGGTGCCCGAGGGCCGTCAGATCATTTCCGAATCAGGCCTGACCACCCCCGCCGACCTGGCCGACATGGCCCGCTATGGGGTGCGCAGCTTTCTGATCGGCGAAAGCCTGATGCGCCAGGACGATGTGACGGCGGCCACCCGCACGCTGTTGGCCAACCCGTCGATGGGTCAACAGGGATGACCGGCCTGACCCATTTCGACGCCGAGGGGCACGCCCATATGGTCGATGTCTCCGACAAGCCCGCCACGGCGCGGCTGGCGGTGGCCGAAGGGTGGGTCAAGATGTCCCCGCAAACCCTTGATCTGGTGACAGAAGGGCGCGCGAAAAAGGGCGATGTTCTGGGCGTGGCGCGGCTGGCCGGGATCATGGGCGCCAAGAAGACCTCGGACCTGATCCCGCTGTGTCACCCGCTGGCCCTCAGCCGGGTCGCGGTGGATCTGACGGCCGATCCCGACCTGCCCGGCATCCGCATTACCGCCACCGTCAAGACCGCCGGGCAGACCGGTGTCGAGATGGAGGCGCTGACCGCCGTGACGACCGCCGCGCTGACCGTCTATGACATGCTGAAAGCCGCCGAAAAGGCCATGCAGATCGGCGGCATCCGCCTGACCCTCAAGGAGGGCGGGAAATCGGGCCGGTTCGAGGCCGCCCCGTGATCCCGGTCGAGCAGGCGCTGGCCCATCTTTTCGCGCTGGCCGCCCCGCTGCCCCCCCGGGAAATCCCCCTGGCCCAGGCTGCGGGCCGCGTGCTGGCCCGCCCGGTCGCCGCGCGCCGAACCCAGCCGCCCTTTGCCGCCTCGGCGATGGATGGCTATGCGCTCTGCGCCGCCGATGCGCGCCCCGGCGCGGTGCTGCGGGTGGTGGGCGTGTCGGCGGCGGGCCACGGGTTCGACGGGGCGCTGGCACCGGGACAGGCGGTGCGCATCCTGACCGGCGCACCGGTTCCCCAGGGTGCCGACCGCGTGGTGATCCAAGAGGATGTCACCCGCCAGGACGATACGATCACCTTGGGCGACAGGCTGGACACCGGCACGAACATTCGCCCCGTGGGCGCCGATTTTTGCGCGGGCGACACCCTGTCCGCCCCGCGCCGCCTGGGTCCGGCCGATCTGGCGCTGGCGGCGGCGATGAACCTGCCCACCCTGCCCGTCCACCGCCAGGCCGAGGTCGCGATCATCGCCACCGGCGACGAATTGGTGATGCCCGGAGAGGATCCCGGCCCCGACCAGATCATCGCCGCGAACGGCTATGGGCTAAAGGCGATGGTCGAGGCCGAGGGCGCCCGCGCCCGCCTGCTGCCCATCGCGCGCGACACCGAGGCGTCGCTGAAAACCGTTTTTGACCTGGCCGAGGGGGCCGATCTGATCCTGACGATCGGCGGCGCGTCGGTGGGGGATCATGACATCGTCGGCCCCGTCGCGGCCGCGCTGGGAATGGCGAAAAGCTTCTACAAGGTGGCGATGCGACCGGGCAAACCGCTGATGGCCGGGCGAATGGGCCCCGCAGTGATGATCGGGCTGCCGGGGAACCCGGTGTCGGCGCTGGTCTGCGGCCAGGTTTTCGTGCTGCCCACGCTGCGGGTGATGCACGGGCTGCCCGCCGCGCCCGCGTCGCGCCTGCACGGTGTGCTGGCCACCGATCTGCCGGCCAATGGCCCGCGCGAGCATTACCTGCGCGCCCGGATCACCCCCGACGGGCTGGCCCCGTTCGACCGTCAGGACAGCGCGCTGCTGAGTGTGCTGTCCCAGGCCCGCGCGCTGATCGTGCGCCCGCCCGGCGACGCGCCACGCCGCGCCGGCGACAGCGTGGACTATCTGCCGCTCTAGCGGCCGTGCTTGACACAAACCGTGAACATGGATAGAACATGGGCGAACACCTGTCGGTGACGGAGGGCCCCATGCTGACGCGCAAACAGCTCGATCTGCTTGAATTCATTCATAAACGGATGCAACGCGACGGCGTGCCGCCCTCGTTCGACGAGATGAAGGATGCGCTGGACCTGCGCTCCAAATCAGGGATCCACCGGCTGATCACGGCGCTGGAGGAGCGAGGCTTTATCCGCCGCCTGGCCCATCGCGCCCGTGCGATCGAGATCATCAAACTGCCCGACGCGATGGAGGCCAGGGGCTTTCAACCCAGCGTCATCCAGGGCGGCGCGCCGCCCCCGCCCCCCGCCCATGCCCTGCCGGTCGAGGCTGCGGGCGCGCTGGAGCTGCCCGTGATGGGCCGCATCGCCGCCGGCACCCCGATCGAGGCCATTTCAGACGTGTCGCACCATGTCGCGGTGCCCGGGACCATGCTGTCGGGACGCGGGCGCCACTATGCGCTGGAGGTCAAGGGCGACTCGATGATCGAGGCCGGGATCAATGACGGCGACGTGGTTGTGATCCGCGAACAAAATACCGCCGAGAATGGCGAGATCGTCGTCGCCCTGGTCGAGGGGCACGAGGCGACGCTGAAACGGTTTCGCCGCAAGGGCGAGATGATCGCGCTGGAGGCGGCCAACCCGGCCTATGAAACGCGCCTGCTGCGCGCCGATCAGGTCAAGGTCCAGGGCCGTTTGGTCGGGCTGATCCGCAGCTACTAGGCGGCGGATCACTCGCTCCACGGTCGATCGCCCACCCGGTCCCGCGCGGAAACCAGGCGTGGGCCGTCGCGCCCCGCGTCCACCGCCAATGCGCCGGATCCGGCCAGCGCACGCCGGTCCAACAGGTCACAGGCCGCGGGCGCATCCGCCACAACCTGGGGCACCACCACCCATCCCGAGGCACAGGCCGGGCCGATCCGTTCGGCCCATCCGCGCCCCGTCACGAGGGTAAAGCGCGCGCCCCCGACCTGCGCCACCTGCGCGCCGGGCACCCCGCCCAGTCCCGGTCGTGCAAAACCCGCCGCCTGGTCGGCGTGGTCGCCATCGTTTTCCAACCAGCTTTCCGCCACGAACCCTTCGCCCTTGAGCTTCGACAGCGCCCGCCCCTGGGGGCCCAGCCCGCCCATCAGCCCCCCGCTCTCGGCGATCAACAACGCCGGGCGCGTCGCCTGGCTCCATAGCCCCAGCGCCAGCACCACGGGCAGCACCCCCGCGACCCGCACCCGCCCCTGCCACAAGATCACCCACAGCGCGCCCAGCGACATCAGGGGCAAGACCACGGCCCCCGGTGTCACCACCGGCCACACCGCCCCCTCCAGCCCCGCGACGCGGTCGGCCACGGCCAGGATCCAGGCGATGCCCAGGCGCATCGGCTCCAGTCCCAGGACCGCCAGGCCAAAGGGCGCCAGGCACGCGGCCAGGACCGCCGCCGGGATCACCAGCGCCCCCATCAACGGCACCGACATCAGGTTCGCCACCAGCCCGTATTGCGCGACCTGGTTGAAATGCGCCGCGCCAAAGGGCGCCGTCGCCGCCCCCGCCACCGCCGAGGACAGCACCACCGCCAAGCCTGCGCGCGCCCAGCGGGGCGGCCGCCAGTGCCCCTCGGGCAGGGTGCGCAACGCGCCGAACACCGCCACCAGCGCGGTGGTCGCGGCAAAGGACATCTGGAACCCCGCCTGGGTCAGGCTTTCGGGCGCCATCACCAGCACGATCAGCGCCGCCACCGCCACCGCGCGCAACGTCAGCGCGCGCCGGTCGGCCAGAACCGCGCCAAAGACCACCGCGACCATGACAAAGGCCCGCTCGGTCGCGACATTGCCGCCCGACAGCGCCAGGTAGACCGCGCCGGCGGCCAGCGCGCCCACCGCCGCCAGTTTCTTGATCGGCAGCCGCAGCGCCAGCGCCGGGATCAGCGCCAGGCCATAGCGCAGCGCGGCAAAGACAACCCCCGTCAACAGCCCCATATGCAGCCCCGAGATCGCCAACAGGTGGGCCAGGTTGGAATCGCGCAGCTGTTGCAGCGTGTCGCGCGACATCGCGGACCGATCCCCGGTCAGGATCGCCGCGGCGAACGCCCCCTGGTCGCCTGGAATGCGCGCGCGCAGCGCCGCCGACAGGTGCATTCGCGCGCGGTGCACGATCAGCGTCAGCCCGCCCCTTGGCGGGGTCAGCGCGACGGCCGGGCTGCGGGCATATCCCACCGCCCCCAGTCGCTGAAACCAGGCATGCCGGCGAAAGTCGAACCCGCCCGGTTCGGCCGGCGCGGCGGGGGGCGACAGATGCGCCATCATGGCCACGCGGGTGCCCGGCGTCGGGTCAATGACCCCGCCCTGCCCGTGCAGCGACACGCGCGCGCGCAGCGGCGTGGCGGCTGGCGCGATCCCCTCCAGCCAAAGCTGGTCGAGCATCAGCCGCGGCGCATCCGACAGCGAACGGTCCAGCGCGATCACCCGCCCCTCGAGTGCACCATAAAAGCGATACTCCAGCTTGGGGGCGGCGACGTGGTGGCTGCGCAGCGCGGCCAGCGCGAACCCGCCCGCCACCAGCCCCAGCGCCAACAGCACCGGCCCCCAGAGCGGCGTGCGACGGGCCGTCAGCCCGCACATCAGCGCAAAGATCCCCGCCAGCGCAAAGACCCAAACCGGCGGCTCAAACCGCAGCGCGAAATACAGGCCGATCCCCAACGCCAGCAGCACCGGCGCCCAGACGAACAAATGCCCCCTCTGGGCCTCGAGCGCGCGAAGCGGTTGCACGGCTTGTCCTCTGTGCGGTGATCTCCTAGACAGGGGCCAACGCTATCCCCAACATGGTGTCCAAAAGGTTAAGGCGCATGTCCCAGGCCCCTGTCGTTACCCGTTTCGCCCCTTCGCCCACCGGGTATCTGCATATCGGCGGCGCGCGCACGGCGCTGTTCAACTGGCTGTACGCGCGCGGGCGCGGCGGCAAGTTCCTGCTGCGGATCGAGGATACCGACCGCGCCCGCTCGACCCCCGAGGCGACGGCCGCGATCCTGAAAGGGCTGCGCTGGCTGGGGCTGGACTGGGACGGCGAGCCGATCAGCCAGTTCGCCCGCATGGACCGCCACGCCGAGGTCGCGCACCAGATGCTGGCCGCGGGGCACGCCTATAAGTGCTTTGCCACGCAGGATGAAATCGCGGCCTTTCGCGAAACGGCCAAGGCCGAGGGGCGCTCGACCCTGTATCTCAGCCCGTGGCGCGACGCGGACCCGGCGACCCATCCCGATGCGCCCTGCGTGGTGCGCCTCAAGGCGCCGCGCGACGGGGTCACGGTGATCCGCGACCAGGTGCAGGGCGATGTCACCTGGAAGAACGACCAGTTGGACGACATGGTTCTGCTGCGCTCGGACGGGACGCCCACCTATATGCTGGCGGTGGTGGTCGATGACCATGACATGGGCGTGACCCATGTGATCCGGGGCGACGACCACCTGGCCAATGCCGCGCGGCAGATGCAGATCTATCACGCCATGGGCTGGGACGTGCCGGTCTGGGCGCATATCCCGCTGATCCACGGGCCCGACGGCAAGAAACTGTCGAAACGCCACGGCGCGCTGGGGGTCGAGGAATACCAGGCGATGGGCTATCCCGCACCCGCGATGCGCAACTACCTGGCCCGGCTGGGCTGGTCCCATGGCGACGATGAATTTTTCGACGATGCGCAGGCCACCGCGTGGTTCGGCTTCGACGGGATCGGCAAATCCCCCGCCCGGTTCGATTTCAAAAAACTCGACAACCTGTCGGGCCAGCATTTCGCGGTAATGGATGATGCTGCGCTGCTGCGTGAACTGGGCGATTACCTGGCCGCAACCGATCAACCCGCGCTGAGTGACGCGCAGTCAACCGGTTTGGCCCGCGCGCTGCCCGTGCTGAAGGCGGGAGTGAAATCCTATCCCCAACTTCTTGAGAAAGCCCATTTTATTTTGGCGGAACGTCCGTTCACGCCGGATGAAAAAGCGGCCAAGGCACTGGATGATGTATCCCGTGGTATACTGGCGGAATTGACGCCGCATCTGCAAAGTGCTAGCTGGACCCGCGACGCGCTGGAAGCGGCGGTAAGCGAGGTGGCCGAGGCCCATGGGCTGAAACTCGGCAAACTCGCTCAGCCCTTGCGCGCGGCACTCGCCGGGCGCACGGTATCGCCCAGCGTCTTTGACATGATGCTTGTCATCGGCCGGGAGGAAACACTCGCCCGGCTGGCTGACACCCAGGGCTGAGGCACGACGCCAAAGGTCCGGCACGCCACCGACCGGCGCCGCGAGGGAAAGCGGCCCGGTCTCTCGAATCAAGAGGGACTTTCATGGCTGACAGCACGAGAACCGCAACGCTGACCCTGGGTGACAAATCCATCGAATTGCCGGTGCTCAGCCCATCCGACGGCCCCGACGTGATCGACATTCGCAAGCTTTACGGCGCGATGGGGGTCTTTACCCACGATCCGGGCTTTACCTCGACCTCGTCTTGCGAATCCACGATCACCTTTATCGACGGGGACAAGGGTGAGCTGCTGCATCGCGGCTATCCAATCGACCAACTGGCCGAGAAATCGCATTTTCTCGAAGTCTGCTACCTGCTGCTGTACGGCGAATTGCCGACCGCCGCCGAGCTGGAGGATTTCGAAAACCGCGTGACCCGCCACACCATGGTGCACGAGCAGATGCACAACTTCTTCCGCGGGTTCCGGCGCGATGCGCATCCGATGGCGACGATGGTGGGTGTGGTCGGCGCGATGTCGGCCTTCTATCACGACTCGACCGACATCTCGGACCCCTGGCAGCGCGAGGTCGCCTCGATCCGCATGATCGCCAAGGTGCCCACGATCGCGGCGATGGCCTATAAGTATTCGATCGGCCAGCCGTTCATCTATCCGCGCAACGACCTGGATTACGCCTCGAACTTCTTGCGGATGTGTTTCGCGGTTCCGGCCGAGGAATACGAGGTCGACCCGATCCTGACCCGCGCCATGGACCGCATCTTTACCCTGCATGCCGATCACGAGCAGAACGCCTCGACCTCGACGGTGCGGCTGGCGGGCAGTTCGGGCGCCAACCCGTTTGCCTGTATCGCGGCCGGGATCGCCTGTTTGTGGGGGCCGGCCCATGGCGGCGCCAACCAGGCCTGCCTGGAGATGCTGCAAGAGATCGGCACGGTGGATCGGATCCCCGAATTCATCGCCCGCGCCAAGGACAAGACCGATCCGTTCCGCCTGATGGGCTTCGGTCACCGGGTCTACAAGAACCACGACCCGCGCGCCAACGTGATGAAGCAATCCGCAGACGAGGTTCTGGACCTCTTGGGGGTCGAGAACAACGAGACCCTGAAGGTCGCCAAGGAACTGGAGAAGATCGCGCTGGAGGACGAGTATTTCATCTCGAAAAAGCTCTATCCCAACGTCGATTTCTATTCGGGCATCATCCTGGACGCGATGGGGTTCCCGACCTCGATGTTCACGCCGATCTTTGCGGTCAGCCGCACGGTGGGCTGGATTTCCCAGTGGAAAGAAATGATTTCGGACCCGACCATGAAAATCGGTCGCCCGCGTCAGCTCTATACCGGCGAGGTGCGGCGCGACTATGTGGATGTCGAGGACCGCTGAGGCGGCCCAACCCGCCCCCCGAAACGACAGCGGCGGCCCCCAGGGGCCGCCGTTTGCGTCTGTAAGCGCGGGGTTTGCGCCCCTATCGCCCCTCGAACCGGGGTTTGCGCTTTTCCAGGAACGCGACAACGCCTTCCTTGAAATCATGGGTGGTGCCGCAATCGCCCTGCAACTCGGCCTCCAGCGACAGCTGCGCCTCCAGGTCGTTGTCCCAAGAGGTGCGCAGCGCCTGTTTCAGCTTGCCATAGGCCAGCGTCGGCCCGGTTGCCAGTTGCGCCGCGCGGGCCTGCCAATGGGCGGCGAAGCCGTCCTCGGGCACCGCCTCCCAGATCATGCCCCAATCGGCGGCCTGGCGCGCCGGGATCGGCTCGGCGAACAGGGCCGCCCCCATCGCCCGGGCAAAGCCGATCTGGCGCGGCAGCCAATAGGTGCCGCCCGCATCGGGGATCAACCCGATCCGGGTAAAGGCCTGAAGGAACATCGCCGCCTCGGACGCGATGACCACATCCGCGGCCAGCGCCAGGTTCGCCCCCGCCCCCGCCGCCGGGCCGTTGACCGCGGCAATCGTCGGGATCGGGCAATCATAGAGCGCGCGCAGCATCGGCTCGTATTCATCGCGCAGGGTGCGCTCCAGGTCGATGTGATGGATCGTGGCGCGATCCCCCAGGTCCTGACCCGAACAGAACGCCCGCCCCGCCCCGGTCAGCACCAGCACCCTGGCCTCTTGCGGGGCATGGCGCACGGCATCCAGGATCTCGGCCCGCATCTGGGTGTTGAGCGCGTTCATCACGTCGGGACGGTTCAGCGTCAGCACCGCCACACCGCCCGTTACCGCGTAATCAATGACCTTGTAGACCATGGGCCCTCTCTTTCCGGCGTCGGGTGCCAGATTACATCCCTGGGCGGCCGGGGAAAGGGAAACGCTGGGTCACGGGCGGTGCGTCACTCGCCCATGATCTCTTTCAGGCGGGCCTCTTCCTCGGCGCTGAGCCCCTTGGAGGTGCTTGCCTCGCGCCCGCGCCGGCCCAGGATATAGAACAGCGCCACCAACAGCCCCAGCCCCAGCATCGTCGGCCCGGCCACGTAGAGCACCAGGTTGGACCCCTCGGCCGTGGGTTTGAGCAGCACAAACTCGCCGTAGCGGTCCACCAGATAGGCCAACACCTCGTCATCGGTGTCGCCTTCGGTGATCCGCTCGCGCACCAGAACCCGCAATTCCTGGGCCAGTTCGGCATTGGAATCGTCGATATTCTCGTTGCGACACACCAGGCAGCGCAGCCCTTGGGACAGCTCGCGCGCGCGGGCCTCTTGCGCGGGGTCGGCCAGCATCTCGGACGGCTCGACCGCCAGCGCCGGCAGGACCAGCCCCAGGGTCATTGCCAAGGTCAGGATCAGGGATCGCAGCATCGCGCCTACTCCGCAGGGACGGGGGTTGCGGCGCGCGACTTGCGCGCACCGGCGGCGACGCGCACGCGCCGGTCGGACAGGCTCAGCCCGCCGCCCAACGCCATCACCAGCGCGCCCAACCAGATCCAGTTCACAAAGGGTTTCACATAGGTCCGCACCGCCCAGCCGCCGCCCTCTTGCGGATCCCCGATCACCAGGTACAGGTCGCGGAACAAGCCGTTGTCCAGCGCCGCCTCGGTGGTGGGCATGCCCGCCACGGGATAGACCCGCTTTTCGGGATGCAGGGTAGAGATTTGGCGATCCCCCTTCCACAGGCTCATGGTGGCGGTGGTCGAGATATAGTTCGGCCCCTCGATCCGCTCGACTTTTTCCAGGATCACGCCGTAGGCGCCCACCTCGAACCGCTCACCGATCTGGGTGACGCGGATATCCTCTTGCTGCCAGGCGGTCACGGCGGCGATCCCCAACATGGAAATCCCCAGCCCCGCATGGGCCACGCTCTTGCCCCAGTCGGCGCGCGGCAGGCGGGTCAATCGCGACAGTTTCGCCCCCAGCCCCCCACGTCCGGCACGGCCCAGCAGGTCCGTCGCGGCCCCCGAGATCAGCCACGCGCCCATGGCCACGCCGACCGGGCCAAGCGCTGTCTTGCCGCTTTGCATCGCATAGGCCAGCGCGCCCAAGGCCACCGCCAGGATCATCGCCGGCACCAGCTTGCGCAGGGCAACGCCGATACGCGCACGTTTCCACGGCAACAGCGCGCCGATCGGCATGATCAGACCCAGCACCATCATGAACGGCGTGAACGCCATGTCAAAGAACGGCGCCCCGACCGACAGTTTGCGGTCAAAGAACATCTCGGCCACCAGCGGCCAGATCGTGCCCACGAAAACCACCAGGGCCGCCACCGCCAACAGGATGTTGTTGAGCACCAGCGCGGTTTCCCGACTGGCCAGGCCAAAGACGCCCTTGGCCTCCATCACGCTGGCGCGCGCGGCAAAGAGTGTCAGCGCGCCGCCCATGAACACCGCCAGGATCAACAGCAGGAACACCCCCCGTTCGGGGTCCGAGGCAAAGGCATGAACACTGGTGATCACGCCAGAGCGGGTGATGAACGCCCCGATCAGCGAGAAGCCGAACGCGACGATGGCCAACAGGATGGTCCAGCTTTTCAGCGCCTCGCGCTTTTCCACGACGATGGCCGAATGCAGCAACGCGGCGGCGATCAGCCAGGGCATGAACGAGGCATTCTCGACCGGATCCCAGAACCAGAAGCCGCCCCAACCCAATTCGTAATAGGCCCACCAACTGCCCAGGGCGATCCCGATGGTCAGGCAGATCCAGGCCAGCAAGGTCCAGGGCCGCACCCAGCGCCCCCAGGCGGCGTCGACGCGCCCCTCGATCAGCGCCGCGACGGCAAACGAAAAACAGATCGAGAGCCCGACATAGCCCAGGTACAGGAACGGCGGATGGAACGCGAGGCCGGGATCCTGCAACAGAGGGTTCAGATCCTGCCCGTTGAAGGGGGGCACGGCCAGCCGCTCGAACGGGTTGGAGGTAAAGAGGATAAAGGCGAAAAACGCCACCGCGATCGAGGATTGCACCGCCAGCACCCGCGCGCGCAGAGTGGGCGGCAAGCCGCCCCCGAACCACGCCGCCATGGCCCCGAACAGGGTCACGATCAGCACCCACAGTAGCATGGACCCCTCGTGGTTGCCCCACACGCCCGATACCTTGTAGAGCATCGGTTTGAGCGTGTGCGAGTTCGCCACCACCACCCGCAGCGAAAAGTCCGAGGTGACGAACGCGTAGGTCAGCGCCGCAAAGCTGAAGCCGGTCAGCAGGAACTGCGCGGTGGCGGCAGGTTCCGCAACGGCCATCCAGCCGCTCCAACCCTTTTGGGCACCAATAAGGGGGATCACCATCTGCACAAGGGCGATGGCGAAGGCGAGGGTCAGGGCAAAGTGGCCAAGCTCAATAAACATACATCATGTCTTAGCCTTGACCGCCCGCCGCGCCAATCGGTTTTCACGCCCTGCCCCACCCCGGTGACACAAATGTGAGCGGCCCGCTAGAGCAGCGCCAGCATCAGCCCCACCGCGATCAGACCCAGCCCAAGGGCGCGCCGATCCCGCGCGGCCCCGACGCGCAAGGTGCAGACCATCACACTGCCCAACCCGGTCAGCGCGCACAGGTCCGCGACAAGCGGCGCGTTCATTCCCCGGCCCGCCAGGCGTCAAGCGCGGGGTTGGGGCCGGTGGCGGGCAGCTGCGCGCCGGCCTCCAGTGCGCGCAATGCGGCCAGGTTGCGGGTGACCTGGGGCGCGCGGGCCATGGTCTGGGCGATCGAGCGTTGGAACTCTTGCCCCTTGGCCTGGGCGCGGGCGCCGAAATAGAAACTGACGATCGCGCCCAGCAGCCACCACATCGGCTCTGGCACCAGGGCGATGCCCTGCATCCGTGCGGCGAACCATACCGGATCGACCATCGCCGAGATCATCAACCCCACCGTCCCCAGCGCCAGGGCCGGGCGCGGCAACCGGTTCAGCCCGTCGATCACCCGATCAAACAGCCCCTTGCGCGGCACGGCGCCGAACTCTCGGGCGAACTCCTCCAGCACGGCGCGGTGCAGATCGACGGCACGCGCATCGGCCCCTTCCGCGTTGACGCGGAACACCTCGGCGGTGTCGGCGATCACGTTGCGCCCGTTGCCGAACAACAGCGTCACAAGCCCCTCGATCAGTCCCATGCCGCCACCCGTGCCGCATGTTGCGCCGCACTCAGATGATAGCGCGGCGCGATGAATTCCTCGGCGCGGCGAATCCAGCCGCCCTTGCCCCCGTCGCGGGTGCGGGCGTATTTACGGCTGGCCGGGCGACGGTCGCCCAGGGCGTAGTAATAGTTGCGCCGCGCGATCCCGTAGGCATCGGCGATATGGGTCGGCGCGGCCTGGGCGGCTGCGCGCGCGGCGTGGATCGTTTCGGGGCCGATCGCCCCATCGACCTCGACCCCCTGGCCCATGTCGTTCAACAGCCGCTGCAAGATGCGCACCGCATTGCCGCCCGCGTTCACATACATGTCGAAGACCGAGGGTTGCAGCACCTCTGGCAACGCGTCGATATGCGGGCGGCGGTAGTAATGCTCGGTAAAGATCGCCACGGCCCGGTCGCGATCCACGGCCCGCAGATCGCGCGCATCCACCCGCCCGTCGCCGGTCAGGTCCAGCCCCAGCCGGCGCATCGTGCCCAGCGTTACCCCGTGATTGGTCGCCCCCCCGGATCGTCGGGGTCATTCACATAGCCGCCCTCGCGGGCGACGATCTGCTGGGCAAGCTCTTGGACGGACAGCATGAAAAAACCCCCCGGTCATTGATGAAACCGGGGGGCAATTTTCGCCAATTTGGTTAAGAAGCGGCCTAGCTACCGTTCGCTGTCCGCGAGCCATCCTCGCGGTAGACGCCCTGTTCCTTCAGCGCGTCGACGACCTCTTTGGGCATATAGCTTTCGTCGTGCTTGGCCAGGATCTCCGAGGCCTGAAAGACCCCCTCGACCAGGCGCCCGGTGCCGATCATGCCCTGGTTTTCGCTGAACAGATCGGGCAGCACGCCGGTGTAGACCACCGGGACCGTGGCCCCGCCATCGGTCACGGAAAAGCGGATCTGCTCGCCCTGGCCGCGTTGCAGGCTGCCCGCCTCGACCAGCCCGCCAATGCGGAACACCTCAGTGGGGGGTGGGGGCGCCTCGGCGATCTGGCTGGGCGCGCGGAAAAAGTTGATCCCGTCGCGCATCGCATAGCCGACCAGCGCGGTCGACCCCGCCAGCGCCACAAAGGCCACCAGGATGATCTGAATCCGCCGCTTCTTTTTCAGTCCGCGCATCTGTCTCTCTCCCTCAGGGGAAGCAGGGGGCCAGCATCAGCCCCGCCTCTTCTTCGAGTCCCAACATCAGGTTGGCATTCTGTATCGCCTGCCCCGACGAGCCCTTGGCCAGGTTGTCGATCGCCGCGATCACCACCGCACGCCCCGCCCGCCTGTCCGCCACCACGCCGATATGCACGAAATTGGACCCACGCACATGTCGGGTAGAGGGATGCTCGCCCAAAGGCAAAACCTGAATGAAGGTTTCATCTTTGTAAGCGTTTGCCAAGGCGTCATGAATCGCGTCCGCCCGCCCCTTCAGCCAGACGGTGGCCAGGATGCCGCGATTGGCGGGGATCAGGTGCGGGGTGAACTGAACCTGCACGGAGCGACCGGCCAACTTGCTGAATTCCTGATCGAATTCGCCCAGATGGCGGTGCGTCCCGGCCACCGCATAGGCATGAAATCCTTCGGACAGCTCGGCATGCAGCAGGTTTTCCTTCAGCGCCCGACCCGCCCCGGAGACCCCGGCCTTCAGGTCGATCACAATCTCGTCAAGGTCGATCACCCCGGCCTCGATCAGCGGGCGGATGGCGAATTGCCCGGCCGCGGCGTTGCAGCCGGTGCCGGCCACCAGCCGCGCGGACCGAATCTCGTCGCGGTAGAACTCGGTCAGGCCATAGACGGCCTCGGCCTGCAACTCGGGGGCGGAATGGGGCTTGCCATACCATTTTTCATATTCGGCCGGGTCGCGCAGCCGGAAATCGGCGCTCAGATCGACGATCTTCAGATCGCGCGGCAATTGCTTGATCACCGCCTGGCTGGTGGCGTGGGGCAGCGCGCAAAACGCCAGGTCCACCCCGGCAAAGTCGATCTCGTCGATCTTGACCAGATCGGGCAGGTCGAGATGGCGCAGATGCGGAAACACGGCGGCCATCGGCTGGCCCGCCTTGCGTTCCCCGGACAGTGCGACGATGCGCATCTGGGGATGGGTGGCGATCAACCGGACAAGCTCTGCCCCGGTATAGCCAGAGGCGCCGAGAATGGCGATTTTGAAGGTCATCGGATCTTCCTGCGAATTGATGTCTATCTAAGCACGGATCGGCACGCGCGCAATCACGCGGCGCGAAACTCGATACGTCGTCGCAGAAATTGCGTGGCCTTGTCCGAAACCGCGGCCGGATCGCCCGTGGTCAGGAACATCCGCTCGGTGCCCGGCCCGATCATCTCGGGGCGGCGGGCCAGGTAGTCGGCCAGGCTTTCGGCCACCAGGTTTGCCTGGGAATAGACCGAGACATCGGCGCCCAGAGCATCCTGAAACGTCTGTTCCATCAGCGGGTAATGGGTGCAGCCCAGGATCGCGGCCTGGGGATGGGGCATGCGCCGCTTCAGCGCCTCGACATGGCTGCGCACCAGCGCCTCGGCCAGCATCTCGTCGCCGGCCTCGATCGCGTCGACGACACCGCCGCAGGGCTGGGCCTCGACATCGACGCCGATGGCGCGAAAGGCCAGTTCGCGTTGAAAGGCGCGGCTGGCCACCGTCGCGGGCGTGGCGAACAGCGCGACATGCTTGACCGCCACCTCGCGCGGCGGGGAATTGTCGCCCCATTGCCGTTCGGTCAGCGCCTCGATCAGCGGGACAAAGACGCCCAAGACGCGCTTGCCCTCGGGGATCCACCCCTCCTGCATCCGACGCAGCGCGGCGGCAGAGGCGGTGTTGCACGCCAGGATCACCAGGTCGCACCCCGCCTCGAACAGCCGCGTCACCCCGGCTGTGGTCAGCCGATACACATCCTCGGCGTCGCGCACCCCATAAGGCGCATGGGCGTTATCGCCGAAATAGACAAAGGGCACATCCGGCAGCCGCCGCGTCACCGCGTCCAGCACCGTCAAACCGCCCAGACCGGAATCGAATACCCCAACCGCCATGTTTCATGCCCTGCGCCGATGATCGAACTCGTAGCCGTATTCTAACGACTTCAAAGGTCTTGGGGACAAGTCATAGGTCGCCTTGCGCAGGAAATCCATCATCGCTTTGCCATCCCCCCCAAGGGCATTCAGCCGCGCCCGATCAACCGGCCGGCCGATGACCACGTTCACCGGGGCATCGACGCGGGCGCGAAACTCGTTGATCAACAGCGCCAGCCGCAGGGTGGAATGCAGGTGGCTGGCCAGTTGGAACAGCCGCGAATTGTGCCCGTCGAAATAGACCGGCACCACGGTCGCCCCGGATTTGGCCACCATCCGCGCGGTAAAGGCGCGCCAGACCGGATCCATCGGACATGAAAACGGCCGCGCGGCGGTCGACACCGTGCCGCCGGGAAACACCCCCATCGCACCGCCGCGGGCCAGGTGGTCGAGCGCGGCCTTGCGGGTGGCGATGTTGGCCTCGACGGCGTGGCGGCCCTGATCAAAGCTGACCGGCAGCACCACGCGGTTCAGCGCCTCGGCGCGGCGGAACACCGCATGGGCCAGGATGCGGAAATCGCCGCGAACGCGGCTCAGGATATGGCCCATCATCAGCCCGTCGAGGATGCCGTAGGGGTGGTTGGCGATCACGATCAGCGGCCCCTGGGCGGGGATATTGGCCAGGCTGCCGGCGGTGATATTCAGGCTCAGCCCATAGCGGGCCACCATCACGTCCCAGAAATCGGCGCCCTGCGCGACCTCGGCCTCGTACCCTTGGGCGCGGCGGATCAGGCCCAGCCGCCCGGTGGCGTTTTCCACCACCCGGATCACGGCGCGCCCGCCCCGGGTCCGGGCCGAGCCGGCATAGCTGATTTCGCGCGCGACATCGGTCCCCATGACCGGCCCCTTCGACGACCCCGGCCAGGGTGCCGGACGGCCTTCGGCTACACCAAAACCCGGCCCCGGCAAAGCGGTTTGCGCGCCCCTATTCGGCGGCCATATCGACCCCTGCCCCGCCTGCGCGGATCTCGTCCAGCAACCGGGTGCGGCGGGTGGCGGCCTCGGCCTCGGCGGCGGCCTTGACCGGGCCGAAACCGCGAATGCTCAGCGGCAGTTCGGCCAGGGCGATGGCGGGGTCCAGGGTGGCGGGGGTGACAAGGTCCAGGATCTCGGCCATGTCGCGTTCATACTGGGCGATCAGCGCGCGTTCGCGCCGCCGCTCGCCTTGACGGGCAAACGGGTCCAGCGGGGTGCCGCGCAGCCGCCGCATCGCCGCCAGCACACCGAACGCGCGGCCCATCCAGGGGCCAAAGGTCCGCTTGGCCGGGCGGCCGTCATGGTTCTTGCCCGACAGGAACGGCGGGGCCAGGTGCCAGGTGATCTGGAAATCGCCGGTGAACTCGGCCCGGGCCTTGGCGGCGGTCTCGAGGTGCAGCCGCGCGACCTCGTATTCGTCCTTGTAGGCCAAGAGCTTGTGATAGCCGCGCGCGATCGCCTCTTGCAGGCGCGGGTCGGCGGCGCGGGCCACCATCTTGCGATAGCGCCGGGCCAGGCGGCCCGATTGATAGGCGCGCAGATGATCGGCGCGAAAGGCGATCACCTGCTCCAGGGTCTTGGGTTTTTCCACCTTTTCCGCGCCGATCACGCGGGCCGCGGCCTGCGGGTTTTCCGCCGCCCAACGACCGATCTCGAACGCGCGCCGGTTGCCCGCGACGCCTGCGCCGTTCAACTCGATCGCGCGGTCGATGGCGTCAAAGCGCAGCGGGATCAGCCCGCGCTGCCAGGCCGCGCCGGTGACGATCATGTTGGCATAGATCGTGTCGCCCATCAGGCGGCGCGCCAGTTCGGTGGCATCGAACATCTGCACCCGGTCCTTGAGCCGCGCCTGCAAGGCCAGCTCCAGCCGGTCAGAGGGGATGCGAAAGGCGGTGTCGCGGGTGAACTCGCCGGTAACGATGTCATGGGAATTGACCACCGCGCCGGTGCGCCCGCTGGTCATCAGACCCAGCGTCTTTGCCCCGGCCGTCACCACCAGATCGCCGCCGATCACCGCGTCGGCCTCGCCGGTGGCGACGCGGATGGCGGAAATATCGGACGGTTTCCCGGCGATGCGGCAATGGATATGGACCGCGCCGCCTTTTTGCGCCAATCCGGCCATTTCCATCATCCCCGCCCCCTTGCCGTCCAGGTGGGCGGCCATGGCCAGGATCGCGCCGATGGTCACGGCCCCGGTGCCGCCGACCCCGGTGATCACCAGGTTATGGGTGCCGTGGATCGCGGGCAGCGTGGGATCGGGCAATGTGCCGATCTCGACCTGGGCGCTGGCCTCCTTGCGGATCGCGGCACCGGTCAGGGTGACAAAGCTGGGGCAGAACCCCTTGAGGCAGGACAGATCCTTGTTGCAGGCGGATTGGTCGATGGCGCGCTTGCGGCCCAGTTCGGTGTCCACCGGCACGATCGCCACGCAGTTCGACTGTCCCCCGCAATCGCCGCAGCCCTCGCACACATCGGTATTGATGAACACGCGGGTATCGGGATCGGGGAAGGTGCCGCGCTTGCGCCGGCGGCGTTTCTCGGCAGCGCAGGTTTGGACATAAACAAGGGCCGTCACCCCCTTGATTTCACGCAGCCTTTCCTGAACCTCGTTCAGCGCGTCGCGGGTCTGAACCTCGACCCCGGCGGGGAAGCTGCGCGGGTCCAGCGCCTCTTTTTCGTCCTGCACGACGACGACCTTGCCGACCCCCATCGCCAACAGTTCGGCAACGATGCGCTGGGGTTTCAGCCCCCCCTCGTTGGTCTGCCCGCCGGTCATGGCGACGGCGTCGTTGTAAAGGATCTTGTAGGTGATGTTGGTGCCCGCAGCGACGGCCGCGCGGATCGCCAGGATGCCCGAGTGGTTATAGGTGCCATCGCCAAGGTTCTGGAACACGTGGTCGCGGGTGGAAAACGGCGCCTCGCCGATCCAGTTGGCCCCCTCGGCGCCCATGTGGGTATAGCCGCTGGTCTCTCGGTCCATCCACAGCGCCATGATGTGACAGCCGATCCCGGCATAGGCGCGGCTGCCCTGGGGCACGCGGGTCGAGGTGTTGTGTGGACAGCCCGCGCAGAAATACGGCAGGCGCGCGGCCAGATCCTCGGCATTGTCGGCGCGGCGCGTTTCTGCGATGCGCTCCAGCGCGGCGCGCAGCCGGTCGGTGCCGCGCCCCTCTTCGATCAGGATCGCGCCCAGTTTCTCGGCGATCATCACCGGGTCCAGCGCATAGCGGGTGGGAAACAGCTCTTCGCCCCGGTCATTCTGCCAGCCATAGATGCGCCGCCCCCGGCGGTCGTGAAAGATCGCCTCCTTGGCCTGCACCTCGATCAGCTTGCGCTTTTCCTCGACCACCACGATCAGGTCCAGCCCCTCGGCAAAGGCGGAAAACCCCTTCATGTCCAGCGGCCAGGTCTGGCCGATCTTGTAGGTGGCCAGGTTCAGCCGCTCGGCCTCGGCCTGGTCAATGCCCAGCAGGCCAAGCGCATGCACCAGGTCCAGCCAGTTCTTGCCGGCCGCGACGAACCCGATCTTGGCCCCCGGTCCGCCCCAGACCCGACGGTCAATGCCGTTGGCATGGGCAAAGGCCTCGGCGGCGAAGCGTTTGTAGTCGATGATGCGCGCCTCTTGTGGCACCCAGTGATCACCAAGCCGGATGTTCAGCCCGCCCTGGGGCATCTGGAAATCCGGCGTCACAAACGACATCCGGTCGGGGCGGCCATCCACGACTGAGGTCACCTCGACCGTGTCCTTCATCAGCTTGAGGCCCGCCCAGACCCCGGCGAACCGCGACAGCGCATAGCCGTAAAGGCCGAAATCCAGGATCTCCTGCACCCCGGCGGGCGAGAGCACGGGCATGTAGGCATCGACCATCGCCCAGTCGGACTGGTGGCAGGTGGTCGAGGATTCGCCGGTGTGATCGTCCCCCATCGCCATCAAGACCCCGCCATGGGGCGAGGTGCCGGCCATGTTGGCATGACGCATCACATCGCCCGAGCGGTCCACGCCCGGCCCCTTGCCATACCACAGCCCGAAAACGCCGTCGTATTTGCCCTCGCCGCGCAGCTCTGCCTGTTGCGTGCCCCACAGCGCGGTGGCGGCCAGATCCTCGTTCAGGCCGGGCTGGAACAGCACGTTGGCCGCCTCCAGATCGGCCTTGGCGCGGGCCATCTGCTGATCGACCGCCCCCAGCGGCGAGCCGCGATAGCCCGTCACATAGCCGCCCGTGTTCAGCCCCGCCGCCCGGTCGCGGGCCGCCTGCATCAGCATCAGGCGCACCAGCGCCTGGGTGCCGTTCAGCAGCACCGGGGATTTCGACAGGTCGTAACGGTCATGCAGGGTGATCTCGGGTCTGGTCATTGCGCCCCTCCCGTGGCGGTCTGGTTGGCGGCATATTAGGTCAAAATTTCTGACCTACAAAATCAATTTTCCGCAAGACTTTATTTGCCAAGCGTAAAAGCCCACTTGTAGGTATCTTGCGCAACAGGGATTTTCGGGAGGTCGGGACAGTCAACATGGATTGGGACAAGCTCAGGATATTTCACGCGGTCGCGGACGCGGGCAGCCTGACCCATGCCGGTGAGACTCTGCACCTGTCGCAATCGGCCGTCTCACGCCAGATCCGCGCCCTGGAGGAAAGCCTGGGATCGACCCTGTTCCACCGCCATGCGCGGGGCCTGATTCTGACCGAACAGGGCGAATTGCTGCACGACGCCACCACCGCCATGAGCAAACGCCTGGACGCCGCCGTGGCGCGCATCCGCGACAGCGTCGAAGAGGTGTTCGGAGAGTTGCGCGTGACCACCACCACCGGCTTCGGCTCGCTGTGGCTGGCCAAGCGCCTGCCCAAGCTTTACGCGCGCTACCCCGATCTCAAGATCGACCTGATGCTGGAGGAACAGCTGCTGGACCTGCCGATGCGCGAGGCCGATGTCGCCATCCGCATGAAGGAACCCAGCCAGGCCGACCTGATCCGCCTGCGCCTGATGAGCGTCAAGATGCGGCTTTACGCGACACAGCCCTACCTGGACGCCAACGGCACCCCCACCTCGATGGAGGATCTGTCGGGCCATCGGCTGATCTGCCAGAACACCAGCTCCGCCCAGGTCAGCGCCGGCGCGCGGCTGGTGCGCGAACTGATGACCCACAACATCGCCTCGACCCTGACGGTGAACAATTATTTCGGGGTGCTTCAGGCGGTGCTGAACGGGCTGGGGGTCGGCGTGTTGCCCGACTACGTGACCGAGGACCACCCGCAACTGGTTCGGGTGCTCGGCGATGTCGAATCGACCGAGGTTCCGGTCTTTCTGGCCTATCCCGAGGAATTGCGCGCCTCGCGCCGGATCGCGGCGTTCCGCGAGTTCATCACCGAACAGATCATGGAAAAGCGTCAAAGGCTCAAAGACACGCCCGACATGTGAGATATGTGCCACACGCATGACGGGCATGCTGCTTTGCGGCGAATTTTGACTTGAACCACACGCAATCGGTCCATACTTGCTTGGACGAAGGCGCAAGCATCGCTTTCGTCTTTACCTCCCTGTTGGACTTGGGCCGAGCTTTTGCTCGGCCTTTTTTTCGCGCCGGCGCCGGATGCCTGCAATTCGGGCGACCCGGCGCCTTGGATGCCCATTTGCGCGACGATTCATCAGGCAGCGCGCCTGCCCCCTTTCCCCCCGCGCGCCCATGTCGTAGAGCCTAGGCACCGTTTTCGCCGGAGGGGATGGATGACGACCGCCATGGACGAGCCGCAGATCACCGAAGAGCTGATCGCCGCGCACGGGCTGAAGCCCGATGAATACGCCGAGATTTTGCGCCTGTTGAACCGCGCCCCCACATTCACCGAGCTGGGGATCTTTTCGGCGATGTGGAACGAGCATTGTTCCTACAAATCCTCCAAGAAATGGCTGCGCACCCTGCCCACCGAGGGCCCCCAGGTGATCTGCGGCCCCGGAGAGAATGCCGGCGTCGTCGATATCGGTGACGGCCAGGCCGTGATCTTCAAGATGGAGAGCCACAACCACCCCTCGTATATCGAGCCCTACCAGGGTGCTGCGACCGGCGTGGGCGGCATCCTGCGCGATGTATTCACCATGGGCGCGCGCCCCATCGCGGCGATGAATTCGCTGTCGTTCGGCGAGGTTGCCCACCCCAAGACGCGCCAGTTGGTGCATGGCGTGGTCGAGGGCGTCGGCGGCTATGGCAACTGTTTCGGCGTGCCCACCGTGGGCGGCGAGGTCCGGTTTCACGCTGCCTATAACGGCAACTGCCTGGTGAACGCCTTTGCCGCAGGCCTGGCCGATGCGGACAAGATTTTCTATTCCGCCGCGTCTGGCGTCGGCCTGCCGGTGGTTTATCTGGGCGCCAAGACCGGGCGCGACGGCGTCGGCGGCGCAACCATGGCCAGCGCCGAATTCGACGAGGGCATCGAAGAAAAGCGCCCCACCGTACAGGTCGGCGACCCGTTCACGGAAAAGCGCCTGATGGAGGCCTGCCTGGAGCTGATGGCCTCGGGCGCGGTGGTGTCGATTCAGGACATGGGTGCGGCCGGGCTGACCTGCTCGGCGGTGGAAATGGGCGACAAGGGTGATCTGGGTGTGCGGCTGGATCTGGACCGCGTGCCCTGCCGCGAACAGCGCATGACCGCCTATGAGATGATGCTGTCGGAAAGCCAGGAGCGCATGCTGATGGTGCTGCGCCCCGAAAAAGAGGCCCAGGCCAAGGCGATCTTTGACAAATGGGATCTGGATTTTGCCATCGTTGGGGAAACGATCGACGAGGATCGTTTCCTGATCATGCACAATGGCGCGGTCAAGGCCGACCTGCCGCTCAAGGCGTTGTCGGGCAATGCGCCGGAATATGATCGCCCCTGGGTTGAAACGCCCCCGGCCCCCGCGATGGACGAGGTGCCCGGCGTCGACCCGGTCGACGCGCTCAGGGCGCTGATCGGCAGCCCCAACTACGCCTCGAAACACTGGGTCTACGAACAATACGACACCCAGGTGATGGCCAACACGATCCGCCGCCCCGGAATCGGTGCGGGGGTGGTGCGGGTGCATGGCACCGACAAGGCGCTGGCCTTTACCTCGGACGTGACGCCGCGCTATGTGCGCGCCAACCCCGTCGAGGGCGGCAAGCAGGCCGTGGCCGAGGCGTTCCGCAACCTGTGCGCCGTCGGCGCGCGCCCCTTGGCCACCACCGACAACATGAACTTCGGCAACCCCGAAAAGCCCGAGATCATGGGCCAGTTCGTCGGGGCGATCCAGGGCATCGGCGCGGCCTGCATCGCGCTGGACATGCCCATCGTGTCGGGCAACGTGTCGCTTTACAACGAAACCGATGGCGACCCCATCCTGCCCACGCCGACCATCGGCGCGGTCGGCCTGCTGGATCATATAGACGAGCTGATCGGCGGCCTGCCCGAGGACGGGCACCTGGCGCTGCTGGTGGGCGAGACGACCGGCCACCTGGGCCAATCCGCCCTGCTTTACGAGGTGTTCAACCGCCAGGACGGCGACGCCCCCCATGTCGACCTGGCCGCCGAGCGGCGCCATGGCGAGTTCATCCGCGCCAACCGCGCCCTGATCGCTGCGACCAGCGATCTGTCGGATGGCGGCCTGGCGCTGGCCGCCTTCGAGATGGCACAGGCCGCCGGGATCGGCGTGCAGCTGGACGCCGACGACACCCCCACCCTCTTTGGCGAGGATCAGGCGCGTTACCTGATCGCCGCGCCATTCGACGCGGCCGAGGCCCTGATGGTCGCCGCCGGACAGGCGGGCGTGCCGATGGCCACCGTGGGCCGGTTCGGCGGCGATCAGGTCAGCTTTGGCGGGCAAAGCGCGCCGCTGGGCGAACTTGCCGCCCTGTATCGCGGGGCCTTCGCCGCGGCGTTGGGCTGATCCTTGCCCCGACGCCTGCGCTGACTTACATCTGAGACAGAGAGCAACAAGAACGCCTGCCCATGGCCATCGCGCCCGAAGACATCGAGACCCTGATCCGCGCCCGCTTTCCCGATGCGCAGATCACGATCACCGACATTGCCGGCGACGGAAATCACTATGCCGCCGAGGTGATCGACGAAAGCTTTCGCGGAATGAACCGCGTGCAGCAACAGCGCGCGGTCTATGCCGCGCTCAAGGCGCAGATGGACGGGGCGGATGCCGCCCTGCATGCGCTGGCCCTGACAACCAAAGCCCCGGAGTGACCCCCATGGCCGATGCCAAGACCCAGATCCAGGAAACCATCGACAGCAACGACGTGGTGCTGTTCATGAAAGGCACCGCAGGGGCGCCGCAATGCGGCTTTTCCAGCCGGGTGGCCAGCGTGCTGTCCTTCATGGGTGTGCCCTTTGCCGATGTGAACGTGCTGGCCGATGACGAGATCCGCCAGGCGATCAAGGATTTCTCGGACTGGCCGACGATCCCCCAGCTTTACGTCAAGGGCGAGTTCGTGGGCGGCTGCGACATCATCACCGAGATGACCCTGTCGGGCGAGCTGGACAAGCTTTTCGAGGAAAAGGCCGTGACCTTCAACAAAGAGGCCGCCGACAAGATCCGCGCCGCCAACGGCTGAGCCCGTCATGGTCAGGGCGCGGCTGTGGTATGGCCCAGCCGGGCATGAGCTTGGTCTGGACCGGTTTGCGCGCTATCTGCGCGGCCCCTTGGGCTGTGCCCTGACCGCCGATCCACGCGGCCGCACGAACGCGCCGCTTCTTCTGCGCGATCCGCTGCCGGCCACGGTCGAGCTGAACCGCCGCCCCGAGGTGTCGACCGAGGTCGGCGCCCTGATCGCCCGGCTGCCTGCCGACGCCCCCGCGGCGCTGGCCGAGCGGCTGGCGGCCTGCACCGCGCGGCTGGAATTTTCCGACATCCCCACGCAGACCGCGTTCACACCCGGTTCGACCCTGGCGCGCAGCGTGTTGCTGCCGCTGGCCATCGCGGTCGACGGGGTCGTCGAAGAGGTGGAAACCGGGCGGCTGCATTTCCGCGCCCCGCCGCCGCCCCAAGGGGCAGGCAGCGCGTTCATGCGGGCGCTTTCGCGGATCCTTGGCGCGTTGCGGCGGCGTTAGGGGCGTTTACGCCCCCTCGACCGCCAGCTTTTCCTCGACCCGCTCGGCCAGCGCCTCGGCGCGGGCGGCCAGTTCGGCCAGGCTGTCGGTGACGATGGCCGGGATGACCGGCACCTCGACCCGCGTGGGTTCCGGAGCGGGGGCCCCTTCCAACGAGGCGATGCGCGCCTGGGCCTCGGCCAGCTTGCCCTCCAGCCCGCGCAGGCGTTCCTCCAGCGCGACGGTCTTGTCGGCCAACAACAGCCCCGACATCAGCAGCATGCGCGATTCCGGCAGTCGGCCGGCCTGTCCCGACAGCGCCGCCGCCTCGATGTCCAGCGTACGCGCGGCAGCCTCCAGGTAGGGTTCCTCACCGGCCTGGCAGGCCACCTCAAAGCTGCGCCCGCCGATCATGATCTCGATGTTAGGCATCGCTCTTTCCCCCCTCGGCCAGCGGCGCCAGTTCGCCCACGATATCCTCCAGCTCGGCCCGGTCGCTGGCGCGCAGCAGCGCCAGCGCCTCCAGCTCGACGCGCATCGCCGCGTCGATCGCGGCCGCGTCGCCCAGACCCTGCGCATTGGCCGCCCGAAGCGCGGCACTGGTCTGGCGCAGTTGCGCATTGATCGCCTTGAGTTTGTCGACCTCGCCCTCCAGCGCCTCGGCACGGGCCACCATCTGCGCGGCACGGCGCTCGCGGCGCGTCACCTGGGTCTCTTGCCGTTCGCTGATCGCCTTGACCCGCTCGTTGAGCTGGGCATTGACGGTGCGCTCGCTCTCCAGCGCCTCGCGCAGGGCCTCCAGCTCGGCGGGATCGGGGCGATCGGGGTCGCTGCGTTCCAGCCCCTCAAGCCCCTGGCCGATCCTTTCCAGCGCGGCGGTGATCCGGCGCTCCAACTCTGTGATATCGCTCATTTCGCCTGTTCCCCGGCCTGATTGCTCCGGTCCCCGTTCCATCCCGAAATCGAATCGGGCGCTCGGGGCATTGGCCGCAGTTTAGCCGATGGCTGGACCGATTGCGCCCCCCTTTGCCATCAAGGGTTTACCCCGCATGCTTGATCCTTGCCCCAAGGGTGCTATGCCCAAGCAAGGACTTGCCGACAGGAGAGTGCAGATGCAGATCGCGACCCTCAGCGCCGCCTATCCCGACCACTGGCGGCGTGCCTGTGCGCTGCGGGCGTTGACGCTGGATGCGGTCGCGGCGGCGGGATCGGGCCATGTCGGCCTGCCGCTGGGCATGGCCGACGTGATGACCGTGCTGGCCGACAAGCACCTGAAATTCGACGCCGCCCACCCCGGCTGGCCCGACCGCGACCGGTTGGTGCTGTCGGCGGGGCATGGCGCGATGCTGCTCTATGCGATGCTGCACCTGACCGGCAGCCCCGACATGACGCTGGATCAGATCAAGGCGTTCCGCCAACTCGGCGCACTCACCGCGGGCCACCCCGAACACGGCCTGGCCCAGGGGATCGAGGCGACCACCGGCCCGCTGGGCCAGGGGCTGGCCACCGCCGTCGGCATGGCCATGGCCGAAGAGATGCTGCGCGCGCGGTTCGGCAAGCGGCTGGTGGATCACCGCACCTGGGTCATCGCCGGCGACGGCTGCCTGATGGAGGGGATCAGCCACGAGGCCATCGCGCTGGCCGGGCGGCAACGGCTCAGCCGCCTGGTTGTGCTGTGGGATCACAACGCCATCACAATCGACGGCGCGGTGGATCTGGCCGACCGCACCGATCAACTGGCCCGCTTTGCCGCCGCCGGGTGGGCGGTCTACGACTGCGACGGCCATGACCCCGAGGATATCGACCGCGTCCTGGGCACCGCACGCGATGCGCATATGCCCACCCTGATCGCCTGCCGTACCCATATCGGGCTGGGCACCGCGGTGCAGGATACCGCGCGCGCCCACGGCGCGCTGACCGACCCCAAGATGATCGCCGAGGCCAAGGCCGCCTATGGCTGGTCGCACGCCCCGTTCGACATCCCCGCCCCGATCCGGGCCGACTGGGCCGCCATCGGCGCGCGTGCCGTCCCCGACCGCCAGGCGTGGGAGGCGCGCCTGGCCGCCCTCTCGGCCCCCCGGCAACGCGAATTCGCCCGCGTGATGGCGGGCGAGCCGCCGCAAAAACTGGGCCCCCGCATCAGCGCCTTGAAACGACAGCTCGGCGACGAGGCCCCGGATATGGCCACGCGCACGGCCTCGGAACGGGTGCTGGAGGTGGTCAACCCGATCATGCCCGAAACCATCGGCGGATCGGCCGACCTGACCGCCTCGACCCATACCCGGACCGGGGACTTGGGCGATTTCACCCCCGATAGCCGCACCGGGCGCCATGTCCACTATGGCATCCGCGAACACGCCATGGCCGCGGCGATGAACGGCATGGCCCTGCATGGCGGGATCCGCCCCTATGGCGGCACCTTTCTGGCCTTTGCCGACTATGCCCGCCCGGCGATCCGGCTGGCCTCGATGATGGGGCTGCCGGTCAGCTTTGTGCTGACCCATGACAGCATCGGGCTGGGCCAGGACGGCCCGACCCACCAGCCCATCGAACAGCTTGCCGGGCTGCGCGCGCAACCCAACCTCAACGTGTTCCGCCCCGCCGACACCGTGGAAACCGCCGAAGTGTGGGATCTGGCCCTGCGCGCGACGGCCACGCCCTCGGTGCTGGCCCTGTCGCGCCAGGATCTGCCCACGCTGCGGCGCACCCACCGCTCGGCCAACCTCAGCGCCAGGGGCGCCTATATCCTGGCCGAGGCCGAGGGCAAGCGTCAGGCGATCCTGCTGGCCACCGGATCAGAGGTCGCGATCGCGATGGCGGCGCGCGACATCCTGCACGCCGATGGCATCGGCACCCGCGTCGTTTCCATGCCCTGCTGGGAACTGTTCGAGGATCAAGACGACGCCTATCGCCGCCGCATCCTGCCCGCGGGCCCGGTGCGCGTCGCGGTCGAGGCCGCGATCCGCTTTGGCTGGGACCGCTGGCTTTACGGCGAACGGGGGCGGCGCGAAAAGGCGGGCTTTGTCGGGATGCACGGATTTGGCGCCTCGGCGCCCGCGGCCGACCTGTACGACCACTTCGCGATCACCCCGCGCGCCACCGCCGAAAAGGTCCACTCCCTGCTGCGAGGAAAGTCATGACAAACGCCGTCACCGTGGCCTTTGTGGGCATGATCCTGACCGCGCTGCTGGCCGATTACATCTTCAACGACATGACTGCATCGCTGTTTCTGGCGCGCAAGTTCATTGATCTGAGCGAGTATATCGCCTTCTGGCGCTAGGCGCGACGCACCCCTTTGGAGTGGTCCCGAGACCCACACGCGGCACGGATCGATGCCGCGACAGGGTCAGGCGAATTTCGCCACCAGGCGGTCGCGCACCGCAGGCGTGACGAAACTGGACACGTCACCGCCCAGCCGGGCGATCTCCTTTACCAGCTTGGAGGCGATCGCCTGGCGCCGCGCATCGGCCATCAGGAACACCGTCTCGACCTTGGCATTCAGCGCCCGGTTCATCCCGACCATCTGGAATTCATACTCGAAATCGGCCACCGCGCGCAGGCCGCGAATGATCATCGTCGCGCCGACATCATTGGCGCAATCGATCAGCAGGTTCTCGAACGGATGCACGACGATCTGGGTGCCGGTCTGTTCGCACAGGGCCTGGCACTCGGCCTCGATCATGGCGACGCGCTCTTCGAGGTTGAACAGCGGGCTCTTGTCGCGGTTGATCGCCACCCCGATCACCAGCCGATCCACCAATGCACAAGCGCGGGTGATGATGTCGATATGACCCAGCGTCACCGGGTCGAATGTGCCGGGATACAGACCGATCCGCATGGGCCCCTCCTGTTCAGTCCCGGCGCACGCAACTATATTACGGACCGTTTTGCAAGCGCAGCATGCCCGCGCCCGGCTAGAAGCCCATGATCATCCCCTCCAGCGCGTCCTTCTCCATTCCCAGTTCGGCCAGCCGCGCCTTGACCACGTCGCCGATCGAGATCAGCCCGATCATCGCGCCGTTCTCGATCACCGGCATGTGGCGAAAGCGCCCCTCGGTCATCCGCTCCAGCACCGCGTCGGCGCTGTCGGTCAGCGCGCAGCCCTGCACGCTTTGCGTCATGATCGCCGCGACCGGCCCGTTCAGACAGCCCGCGCCGTCGCGTCCCAGTTCGCGCACGATGTCGCGTTCGGACACGATCCCGGCGACCGTTTTGCCATCGGCGCTGACAACGACCGATCCGATATGGCGCGCGGACAGTTCCGCCGCCGCCTGAGAAACCGGGCATTCGGGGGTCACCGTGACCACCCCGCCGACCGGCTTGGACTTCAGGATCTGTTGGACTTGCATGAAAGACCTCCCCTCTTTGCGATGCACCTTCCCCAGCGTCACCCTGCTGCGACATCCTGTCAAGCCAACGCTTCCAGCCGTGCCACCTCGGCGCGCACCCCTTCGGACAGCAAACCGGCAAAGCGCGACAGCCGCGCCAGCTTGCGATCGTCGCCGTGACGGATCAGGTAAAAGCTGCGGCTCAGCGACACCTGCCCGGGCAGCACCCGCACCAGTCCGGGCGCGGCGGGCATGGCGAAATCATGCACGATCCCCAACCCCGCGCCTGCGCGCAGCCAGTTGAGTTGCACCGAGACCGAGTTCGACGACAGCGTCACCCGCTCGGCCCCGATCTCGGACAGGTAATCCAGTTCGGGGTCAAAGATCATGTCCGGAATATAGCCCACCAGGCGATGCGCGCGCAGATCGGCCAGCCCCCGGATCGGCGGGTGGCGGTCCAGGTAATCGCGCGCCGCGGCCAGGTGCAGGCGGTAATCGGCGATCTTTTGCACGGTCAGCCGCCCGGTCTTGGGCGGGCTGACGGCGATGGCCATATCCGCCTCGCGCCGGGACAGGTTGAACACCCGCGGCAGGGCGACGATCTGCACCTCCAGCCCCGGATTGGCGTCGCAGATCGCCGCCGCGACCTGCGGCAGCAGGAAATTGGCCACCCCGTCGGGCGCACCGATACGCACCGCGCCGGTCAACTGCCCCTCTTGGCCGCGCAGATCCTCGACCCCTTCGGCCAGGGCCTGTTCGGCCTGCACCGCGCGGGCCATCAGCCGCTCGCCCTCTTCGGTCAGCCCATAGCCGCGCGGCGAGCGGGCAAAGAGCGCAGCACCCAGCGTCTCTTCCAGCCGGGCGATGCGCCGGCCCAGCGTCGCCGGGTCCAGCCGCAGCGCCTTGCCTGCCCCGGTCAGGCTCTCGGCGCGCGCCACGGCCAGGAAAATCCGCATGTCATCCCAGTTCATCACCCGCTCTATCCTTGCAATTTTGCAAAACGCTTTTGGAAAACTGCCGCTTTTCCGGTGAATTTTGCAAGACTATCCTGCGCCCCAACCACAATCACCGGGAGGAAGCCATGAAAGAGCTGTCACATTTCATCAACGGCCAGCACGTCAAGGGCACGTCGGGCCGCTTTGCCGATGTCTACAACCCCGCCCTGGGCGAGGTGCAGGCGCGGGTTCCGCTGGCCTCCAAGGCCGAGATGGACGCCGCCGTTGCCGCCGCCGCCCAGGCGCAGGTCAAATGGGGCGCGACCAACCCCCAACGCCGCGGCCGCGTGCTGATGGAGTTCGTGCGCCTGCTGAACCGCGACATGGACAAGCTGGCCGAGGCGCTGAGCCGCGAACACGGCAAGACCCTGCCCGACGCCAAGGGCGACGTGCAGCGCGGCCTTGAGGTGATCGAGTTCTGCATCGGCGCGCCGCACCTGCTGAAGGGCGAGTTCACCGACAGCGTCGGCCCCGGCATCGACATGTATTCAATGCGCCAGCCGCTGGGCGTGGTGGCCGGCATCACGCCGTTCAACTTCCCCGCCATGATCCCGCTGTGGAAAATGGGTCCGGCGCTGGCCTGCGGTAACGCGTTCATCCTCAAACCCTCGGAACGCGATCCCTCGGTGCCGCTGATGCTGGCCGAACTGTTGAAAGAGGCCGGTCTGCCCGATGGCGTGTTGCAGGTCGTCAACGGCGACAAAGAGGCCGTGGATGCCATCCTGGACAACGAAACGATCCAGGCCATCGGCTTCGTCGGCTCGACCCCGATCGCGGAATACATCTATGGCCGCGGCTGTTCCAACGGCAAGCGGGTGCAGTGTTTCGGCGGCGCCAAGAACCACATGATCATCATGCCCGACGCCGACATGGACCAGGCCGCCGACGCGCTGGTGGGGGCTGGCTATGGCGCGGCGGGCGAACGCTGCATGGCGATTTCCGTGGCGGTGCCGGTGGGCGATGAAACCGCCGACCGGCTGATCGAAAAGCTGGTGCCGCGCATCGAAAAGCTGAAGGTCGGCCCCTATACCGCGGGCGCGGACGTGGATTACGGCCCGCTGGTCACCGCGCAGGCCAAGGAACGTGTGCTGGGCCTGATCGGCACGGGCGTCGAGCAGGGCGCCGAACTGGTCGTCGATGGGCGCGACTTCAACCTTCAGGGCTATGAAGATGGCTATTTCATCGGCCCCAGCCTCTTTGACCGCGTGACCCCGGACATGGACATCTACAAGCAGGAAATCTTTGGCCCCGTGCTGTCGCAGGTTCGGGCCAAGACCTATGAAGAGGCCCTGGGTTACGCCATGGACCACGAATACGGCAACGGCACCGCAATCTTTACCCGCGACGGCGACACCGCGCGTGATTTCGCGGCGCGCGTCAATGTGGGCATGATCGGGATCAACGTGCCGATCCCGGTGCCGCTGGCCTATCACACCTTTGGCGGCTGGAAGAAGTCGGGCTTTGGCGATCTCAACCAGCACGGGCCGGATTCGTTCCGCTTTTACACCCGGACCAAGACGGTCACCTCGCGCTGGCCGTCGGGCATGAAGGAAGGCGGCGAGTTCCATTTCAAGCAGATGGACTGACGTCCCCAAAAAACGGGCGGCCCCATGGTGGGCCGCCCGGTTCCGATCTGACCTGAAGGGCGCTCAGCCTACCACGACAGGGTCTTGGTATCGGGATCGAACAGCCAGCTTTCGATGACCGGGAAACTGCCCATCTGGACGCCATCGATATAGTCATCCTTGCTCAGCCCCGCAGCCGCGGAACAGGCGCTGCACATCAGCACCGTGCCGCCATCGGCAATGAACGCGCCCAGCATGTCCTGGATCGACAGCCCCTGGTCGGCCATCAACCCGTGAATGTGGCTGGGCCGCTTCTTGTCCGCCAGATAGACGGCCCGGACATTCATCCAGATCGCCGTGTCATGGCCATTCTTGAGCGATTTTTCATGGGCGAACATGATCGCCTTGGCCGCGGCCCAGGTGTCGTCGGTGGTCAGGTTGACGAAAAGCCGGGGCTTGCCCGCCTCGGCGCTCGCGGCCAGCGGCGACAGCGCCAGGGCCAGGATGAACAGGATTTTCACCAGGTATCTTTGCATGGGGCACCTCTCGGGATTGAACCTTCCAGTTATCGTATGGCGCGTTATGCATTGACCATGACAAAGGTCAAACGCCATTGCCGCGCGTAACCTCGCGGCGCGCGGCCCCGGGGACATGATCGCGATCGCCGCGCCGGTCCCGGTGTCGCCGGCCCATCGCCACTTTGGCGGGGGAGATCGGGCCTGGGGGATGTGGACCGCGCAGCGCCGTTCAGGCAGATCGACCGAAAAAGAAAGGGCGGCCCGCAGGCCGCCCGTTTCAATATCGCAAACGTCTGGATCAGCTCTTGCGGCGGCGCCGCATCAGGCCAATCCCACCCAGTGCGCTGACCAGCAGCCACCCCGCGGCCGGAACCGGAACCGGCGCCAGCCCCGCGACAGAGATGTCGTCGATCCGCAGGTTCTGCGCCTGATACGTCGACCAGGTCACGTATTCCACGTCCTGGAACAGCGGCGAACTCAGCACGGCGAAGTAGGAGTCGTTGTTCCCGATCGTGCCGTTATAGGCGTCGCCCGACAGCACCCCACCCGAGTAGCTGTAGTTGTCGTAAAGCTGGGCGTCGGACGGGGCCAACTGGCCCACCTGAAACACCAGCTGGGTCGCCGCCGTGGTCTTGTCACTGGACAGGATCAACTGGTTGATCGGGTTCTGTCCGCCGGTCCCCTGCAGGTCAAAGTAGAACGAGGTCAGCGTGAACAGTTCGCCCGGATTGAGCGACGTCATCGTCGTCACCGTCCCGGTTTGCTGAACCTCCTTGATGCACGGATCGTTCGAGGTCGCGTAGGGCGAACAATTGCCGGCCTGGAAAGAGGTCGGGTCAAATGCAAACCCGTTCTCCTCGTAGACGGGCGCCCCGTTAAAGCTCGAATCCAGATCGGTGAACGAAATCGTCGGCGCGGAAAACACCGTGCTGGCCTGCGCACCGATACCCCAGGCGGCAAACAATCCAGCCACCCCTAGTTTAAGAAACCCCTGTCGAGACATGACACCCCCCCATTTTGGGATCGAAAAACTACACCTCATCATACCGCAAAGTCCGGGCGCCCGGACAATAAAAAGTCCGCCTTTCGCCCCATTTCGGACACAAGATGCAGTTTCGGCGAAACAAACGCCGGGTAGCCACACCTTTGTGGCGATTTTTGCCGGGTCCGGCCATCCCGGGCCCGGGCGGCTGCACAACCACACGGCGAACCCGCCCCATACGGGCGAATCGTGCAGACCCTTTGGCCGGTTCGATTCGCTTTGGGCGGGGCGATGTCGGATAGTCTTGCCCGAGCGGGCGTTTCCTGCTGAGATTCACCGAACCTGCTTCCGTGTCAGAGGGCGCCATGACCGCAACACCGCCAGACTTCACCATCGGCATCGAAGAGGAATACCTGCTCGTCGATCTGGACAGTTGCGCGCTGGCCGAGGCACCCAAGGCCCTGATGCAGGCCTGCGTGGACGATCTGGGCGGCCAGGTGACGCCCGAGTTCCTGCAATGCCAGATCGAGGTCGGCACCCGCGTCTGCGCGACCGTGTCCGAGGCGCGCGAGGATCTGCGCCGCCTGCGCGCCACGGTGGCCAAACATGCCCGCGCCCACGGGCTGGCCCCGATCGCGGTGTCCTGCCACCCCTTTGCCGACTGGAAGGAACAGCACCACACCGACAAGGACCGCTATAACGAACTGGAACAGGCCTTGGCAGGCGTGGCGCGACGGCTGTTGATCTGCGGGATGCATGTCCATGTCGCCGTGCCCGATGCCGATCAACGCATCGACCTGATGGCGCAGATGGCCTATTTCCTGCCGCACCTGCTGGCGATGTCCAGCTCCTCGCCGTTCTGGCAAGGGACCGATACGGGGCTGGCGTCGTACCGGCTGACGGTGTTCGACAACCTGCCGCGCACCGGGTTGCCGCCGCGGTTCAACAGCTGGTCGGATTACCAACGCTCGGTGGGGGCGCTGGTGGACATGGACCTGATCGAGGACGCGACCAAGATCTGGTGGGATCTGCGCCCCTCGGCCCGGTTTCCCACGCTGGAGACGCGGATTTGCGATGTCTCGCCCCGGCTCGATCACGCCCTGTCGATCGCCGCGCTGGTCCAGTGCCTGACGCGGATGCTTTGGCGGCTGGCGCGGCTGAACCAGCGCTGGCGGATCTATGACAGCTTTCTGGTGGGCGAAAACCGCTGGCGGGCACAGCGCTATGGCACCACCGGCGGGCTGATTGATTTCGGCCGCAAGGCGGTGGTCCCCTTCCCCGAGTTGCTGGAAGAGTTGATCACCCTGCTGGAGGCCGACGCCGCCGCCCTGGGCTGTCTGGATGAATTGAACGGCGCGCGCGACGTGATCGCCAACGGCACCAGCGCCGAGCGTCAGCGCGCCACCCATGCCAACGCCCTGGCCGGGGGGCAGGATGCCGACGGTGCGATGCGCGCGGTGATCGGATCGCTGATCGAGGAATACAACGCCGATCTTTGAGGGGCTGGCGCTTGCATTCCGGGCCTTTGGTCTGTCAAATGAACGCGCGTTCAATAAACGCCGGGAGGAGATGCAGATGGATTTCGCACTGAGCGAGGAACAGGGGGCCATTTTCGATATGGCCCAGGCCTTTGGGGCCGAACACATAGCCCCCCACGCGCTGGCCTGGGAAAAGGACGGCACGATCCCCAAGGATCTGTGGCCCAAGCTGGCAGAGCTGGGATTCGCCGGCCTTTATGTCAGCGAGGACTCGGGCGGTTCGGGGCTGACGCGGCTGGATGCGACGCTGGTGTTCGAGGCCTTGTCGATGTCCTGCCCCTCGGTCGCGGCGTTTCTGTCGATCCACAACATGTGCGCCAAGATGCTGGACACGTTCGGATCGGACGACCAGAAGGCCCGCTTCCTGGCCCCTGCGCTGACCATGCAGACGGTGTTTTCCTATTGCCTGACGGAACCCGGATCGGGGTCTGACGCGGTCGCGCTGAAAACCCGCGCCGCGCGCACCGACGACGGCTTTGCCCTGACCGGGACCAAGGCGTTCATCTCGGGCGGTGGCTATTCGGACGCCTATATCGTGATGGCCCGCACCGGCGACGAGGGCGCGCGCGGCATCTCGGCGCTGATCGTCGAGGATGGCACCCCGGGCCTGAGCTTTGGCGGGCTTGAGGACAAGATGGGCTGGCGCGCCCAACCCACCCGCCAGGTGCAGTTCGACGCCTGCACCGTGCCCGCCGCCAACCTGATGGGCGACGAGGGCAAGGGCTTCAAATACGCGATGATGGGGCTGGATGGCGGGCGGCTGAACATCGCGGCCTGTTCGCTGGGGGCGGCGCAATCGGCCTTGGACGCCACGCTGGCCTATATGGGCGAGCGCAAGGCGTTCGGCCGCCCGATCGACCAGTTCCAGGCGCTGCAATTCCGCCTGGCGGACATGGAGATCGAATTGCAGGCCGCGCGCACCTTTCTGCGCCAGGCGGCGTGGAAACTGGACACCGGTGCCCCGGATGCCACCAAGTTCTGCGCCATGGCCAAGAAATTCGTGACCGAGGCCGGCAGCCGCGTGGCCGATCAATGCCTGCAACTGCATGGTGGCTATGGCTATCTGGCCGATTACGGGATCGAGAAGATCGTGCGCGACCTGCGCGTTCACCAGATCCTGGAGGGCACAAACGAAATCATGCGCCTGATCGTCGCCCGCCAGATGCTGGAGGCCCGCGGATGAGCGATATCGCGATCCGCAAGGCCGGCCGGATCGGCCATATCACCCTGACCCGGCCCAAGGCGCTGAACGCGCTGAGCTACCAGATGTGCCTGGAGATCGAGGCCGCCCTCGATGCCTGGGCGAACGACGACGCCGTGGCGATGATCCTGATCGACGCCGAGGGCGAGCGCGCCTTTTGCGCCGGGGGCGACATCGCCGAGATGTATGAAACCGGCACGCGGGGCGATTTCAGCTATGGCCAGAGGTTCTGGCGCGACGAATACCGCATGAACGCCAAGCTGTTCGAGTTTCCCAAACCCGTGGTCAGCCTGATGCAGGGCTTTACCATGGGCGGCGGGGTCGGCGTGGGCTGTCACGGCAGCCACCGGGTGGTGGGCGAAACCAGCCAGGTCGCCATGCCCGAATGCGGGATCGGGCTGGTGCCTGATGTGGGCGGCTCGCTGATCCTGGCGCGCGCGCCGGGGCGGCTGGGCGAATACCTGGGCACCACCGGGCGGCGCATGGGGCCGGGCGATGCGATCCATGCGGGGTTTGCCGATTACTTCGTGCCCCAGGCTGGCTGGCCCGCGCTGCGCGACGCCTTGATCCAGACCGGCGACTGGGGCGCCATCGACCGCGCGGCCCAGACCCCGCCGCCGGGTGATCTGGCCGCGCTGCAGCCCCAGGTGGATGCGCTTTTCGCTGGCGAGACCCTGCTTGATATCGTCAACGCGCTGCGCGCCGACGGGTCCGATTTCGCCGCCGACGCGCTGAAACAGTTGTCACGCGGCAGCCCGCTGGCCATGGCCTGCGCCATCGAGATGCAGCACCGCCTGCAAGGCTGCGACGATATTCGCACCGCGCTGACGCTGGAATACCGCTTTACCCACCGCGCGCTGGAACATTCGGACTTTCTCGAAGGGATCCGCGCGGCCATCATAGACAAGGACCGCAGCCCGAAATGGCGCCACGCGGACATCACATCGGTCTCTGCCGCGGATGTATCGGGCATGCTGATGCCGCTGGGCCCCGACGGGCTGAAGCTGAGGGAGGAATTGCAATGAAGATCGGATTCATCGGCCTGGGAAACATGGGCGCGCCGATGGCGGCCAACCTGGTCGCCGCCGGGCATGAGGTGACGGGCTTTGACCTGGCCGCCCCCTGCCCCGAGGGCGTGACCAAGGCGGCCAGCGCGACCGAGGCCGCGACCGGCCGCGAGGTGGTCATCACCATGCTGCCCAATGGCGCGATCCTGCGCGCCGTCGCGGACGAGGTGCTGCCCGCGATGGATAAGGGCGCGGTGCTGCTGGATTGCTCGACCGTCGATGTCGAGAGTGCCCGCGCGGTGGCCGAACAGGCCGAGGCCGCGGGCGTCATGGCCGTGGATGCCCCGGTCTCGGGCGGGGTTGGCGGCGCGGCGGCGGGCACGCTGACCTTTATGGCGGGCGGGTCCGAGCCGGCCTTTGCCAAGGTGCGCCCGCTGTTCGACGTGATGGGCCAAAAGGCGGTGCATTGCGGCCCCTCGGGCAACGGTCAGGCGGCCAAGATCTGCAACAACATGATCCTGGGCGTCACCATGATCGCCACCTGCGAGGCCTTCGCGCTGGCCGACAAGCTGGGCCTGGACCGCGAAAAGATGTTCGATGTCGTCTCGACCTCGTCAGGCTATAGCTGGACCATGAACGCCTATTGCCCCGCCCCCGGTGTCGGTCCGACCAGTCCTGCCGACAATGACTACAAGCCCGGCTTTGCCGCCGAGCTGATGCTCAAGGATCTGCGCCTCAGCCAGCAGGCCGCCGCCGCGGTCGATGCCGACACGCCGATGGGCAAAGAGGCCGCCGCCCTTTACACCACCTTCGTCGAGCAAGAGGGCGGCAAGGGGATGGATTTCTCGGCCATGTTGCCGCGCTTTGAGAAACGCGGTCGGGGATGAGCTGGCTGGCGCAGGCCATCGGGCTGGAGGGGATCGAGCCGGGCATCATGGCCCGGCTGGAAAACCTGCCGGTGATGCGCCTGCCCAAGGGCAAGGTGCTGTTTTGCCCCGGCGAGGCGGCGCGCGGATTTACCATCCTGCTATCGGGCCGGGTCGAGGTGTTCCTGACCGGCCCGACCGGGCGCGAGATCCTGCTTTACGCGATCGAGCCGGGGCAATCATGCGTCCAGTCCACGCTGGGTCTGTTGGGCGGTGAAGAGTATACCGGCGAAGCCGTGACCGTCACCGATTGCAAGGCGGTGCTGGTCCCGCGCGACCTGTTCATGACGATGATGGACCGCTCGGACGTGTTCCGCCGCTTTGTCTTTGGGGCCTTTGCCCAGCGGATGCAGTCGATCATGGCCCTGCTGGAACAGGTCGCCTTTCAAAAGGTCGAAAGCCGGCTGGCCGCCGATCTGCTGACCCACGCCCAGAACGGCGCCGTGCACACCACCCACCAGGAGATCGCCACCCGCATCGGCACCGCGCGCGAGGTCGTCTCGCGCCGGCTGGACGCGCTGGCCAAGGCCGGGCTGGTGCGGCTGGATCGCGGGATCGTGACCGTCCAGGATGCCGCCGGGCTGGCGCTTTTGGCCGCCAATGGCGCGGCTTCGTGACGAAGTCACAGACGCCCCCCTGATTGTCTGTCATTGAGTGTTCACCCGGCCCGAGGGATTCGGGCCTTTGATCCATTTTCCGGAGAACTTCCATGCTGAAGAAAAATGTCGGCGGCATCGACCGCGTCGCGCGTATCGTCCTGGGCCTGGCACTGCTTGCCACCTATTTCCTCAAGGATGGCGCCAGCGTCCTG
Organism: Paracoccaceae bacterium; assembly: GCA_016938875.1. Lineage (GTDB taxonomy): Bacteria > Pseudomonadota > Alphaproteobacteria > Rhodobacterales > Rhodobacteraceae > Rhodovulum. The sequence goes on along the minus strand of JAFGTV010000026.1, from coordinate 27,656 downwards.
TACCTGATCGGCATCGTGCCGCTGGCCACCGGCCTGATGTCGAGCTGCCCGCTCTACAACATCATCGGGATGAACACCTGCAAGAAGTGATCCTGACCTGATCACGACCGGAGCATTCGTGCATCCGATCCGGGACGGGGCGTGCGTGCGCGCCCCGTCCTTTTTGGCACGCTGCTGTTGCCCCGATACCGCTGCGCGACAAAACCTTGCCGGTCTCCGGCATCGGTCGAGACACAACTTTGCCCTGCGCGCTATAAGCCCTGAAAGTTTTTCGAGGTTGATTCGATGCGGCGACTTCAAGCAGGGCTCGGCTTGGGACTGGGCATAGCGTTGGCGATTGGCCTGATGGCGGCGCTGGCACAGCAAGGCTGCCCGCAGGGCCATGTGATGCAAAAGGGGAAATGTCTCCCCAACCAGGGACCAACCCACAGCTAGAGCAAGCCCTGGACCGCCGGTTTCGGACCGAATGGCGCACGGGCGCGCAGGGTTGGCGATCTTGCGCACGACCGCTCCGGTCGCCCCGTTTCGCGGCCAGCCCACCGTCGCGGCCCCGCAAGGGGGGCGGCAAACCCGCAGCTCTGGCCAGACAGGCCAAGGTCGATCCTCCGAACCACCGGCTATGCGTTGCGCGGGCGGACATGGCATCCGGCGGCGCCATCGGCAGGGTTCCACATCCGCCGCCCGCGCCCCCGGCCGATCGGCCCGGTCAGGTCGCCGCGTCGACCGCCTCGCGCAGGTCATCGGCCTGGCGCGCGACCATCCGCCTGCCCTCTTCGATCGCCTCTTCGGCACGGTGCAGATCCATCACCGACACGTCGTTCAATCTGGCGTTCAGCACCACATCGGGCGTCTCGGCGGCCAGGCGGGTGCGCCGGATCTGCTCTGTCATCACGTCGATCGCGACCGAGACCACTTCGAGATACGACGGCGGGCGCGGCCCCTCGTCCGGCTCGGGCATGAGCGAGATCAGTTGCCGACGCATCCCCTCTGGCAGCGCGTCGGCCAGCCCCATCCAGGCCGGCGGCGACGGCGCCTCGGCCTGCCAAAGGCGGCCAAAGCGTTTGGCATTGGGGTTCACCGCGATGACGAGATCGGCGCCCATCGCCCGGCAGGCCGACACCGGCACCGGGTTGGTCAATCCGCCATCCATCAGCCAATGCTCGCCCACCAGGAACGGGCTGATCACGCCGGGCAAGGCGGCCGACGCGCGCACCGCGTCGCACAGATCGCCCTCTTTCAGCCAGACCTCGCGGCCGGTTTCCATGTCGGTGGCCACGGCGATGAACGGACACTCCAGATCCTCGATCCGCTCGGGCAGGCCCAGCTCTTGCAGAACCTCGCGGATCTGCCCCCCCTCGACCAGCCCGCCGCTGGACAGGCGCACGTCCATCAGCCGCACCAGCGCGGCGCGCGTCATCGCGCGGGTCCACTCCTCCAGCGCGTCCATCCGCCCCGCCGCATGGGCCGCGCCGACGACGGCCCCCATCGAACACCCGGCGATCACGTCGGGGCGAATGTCCATCTCGGCCAGCGCGCGCAACACCCCGATATGACACCATCCCCGCGCCCCGCCCGAACCCAGGGCCACCCCGATGCGCGGGCCTGCCACCGGCCCTACTCCGCCGCCACGTTGCGCGGGCCCAGCATGTCCTTGAGGTAATGGCCGGTGTGACTGCGCCCGACCCGGGCTACCTCTTCGGGGGTGCCGACGGCCACGATCTGGCCCCCGCCATCGCCACCCTCGGGGCCGATGTCGATGATCCAGTCGGCGGTCTTGATGACATCTAGGTTATGCTCGATCACCACCACGGAATTGCCCTGCTCGACCAGTTCGTGCAGCACCTCCAACAGCTTTTTGACATCCTCGAAATGCAGCCCCGTGGTCGGCTCGTCCAGGATATACAGCGTGCGGCCGGTGGCGCGTTTGCTCAGCTCCTTGGACAGCTTGACGCGCTGCGCCTCGCCGCCCGACAGGGTCGTGGCCTGCTGGCCGACCTTGATATAGCCCAGGCCCACGCGCATCAGCGCGTCCATCTTTTCGCGGATCGAGGGGACGGCGCGAAAGAAGTCCTGCGCGTCCTCGACGGTCATGTCCAGCACATCGGCGATGGACTTGCCCTTGAACGTCACCTCCAGCGTTTCGCGGTTATAGCGCGCGCCCTTGCAGGTTTCGCAGGTGACATAGACATCGGGCAGGAAGTGCATCTCGATCTTGATGACCCCGTCGCCCTGGCACGCCTCGCAGCGCCCGCCCTTGACGTTGAAGCTGAACCGACCCGGCTTGTACCCGCGCGCCTTGGCCTCTGGCAGGCCGGCGAACCAGTCGCGGATCGGGGTAAAAGCCCCGGTATAGGTGGCCGGGTTCGAGCGCGGCGTGCGCCCGATGGGCCGCTGGTCGATGTCGATGACCTTGTCCAGGTATTCCAGCCCCTTGATGGTTTCGCAGGGCGCAGGGGTCTGGCGGGCGCCGTTCAGCCGCATGCTGGCGGTCTTGAACAGCGTTTCGATGGTCAGCGTCGACTTGCCGCCGCCCGACACGCCGGTGACGCAGACGAACTTGCCCAGCGGGAAATCGGCAGTGACATCTTGCAGGTTGTTGCCGGTGGCGCGGACCACGCTGACGGTCTTGCCGCTGCCCTTGCGCCGGGTGGCGGGCACGGCGATTTCGCGGCTGCCCGACAGGTACTGCCCGGTGATCGAGGCCGGATCGGCACAGATCTGGGCCGGGGTGCCATGGGCCACCACCTGACCGCCATGCACCCCCGCGCCGGGGCCCATGTCAAAGACGTAATCGGCCTCGCGGATCGCCTCTTCGTCATGTTCGACGACGATCACGCTGTTGCCCTGGTCGCGCAGGTTCTTGAGCGTGGTCAGCAGCCGCCCGTTGTCGCGCTGGTGCAGCCCGATCGACGGCTCGTCCAGCACATACAACACCCCGGTCAGCCCGCTGCCGATCTGGCTGGCCAGGCGGATGCGCTGGCTTTCGCCGCCCGACAGGGTGCCCGCGGCACGCGACAGGGTCAGGTAATCCAGCCCGACATTGTTGAGAAATCCCAGCCGCTCGCGGATTTCCTTGAGGATGGCGCGCGCGATCTCGTTTTTCTGTGCCGACAGGTGATCGGGGGCCGACGCCACCCAGGCCAGGGCCTCGCGGATCGACATCTGCACCAACTGGCCGATATGCACCCCGCCGATGCGCACCGCCAGCGCCTCTGGCTTCAGCCGGTAGCCGCCGCAGGCATGACACGCGCGGTTGTTCTGGTAGCGTTCGAATTCTTCGCGGACCCAGGCGCTGTCGGTCTCGCGATAGCGCCGCTGCATGTTGGGAATGACCCCCTCAAAGGGGCGGGTGACGGTATAGATGCGCCCCCCCTCGTCATAGCGAAAGGCGATCTCTTGCGCGCCCGAGCCGTAGAGAAAGACCTGTTGCACGGCGGGCGGCAGATCCTTCCAGGGCGTCGCCTTGTCGAAGTCGTAATGGCGCGCGATGGCCTCGATCGTCTGGCGGAAATAGGGGGATTTCCCCTTGCGCCAGGGCGCGATGGCGCCGTCATAGACCGTCAGCGCCGCGTCCGGCACCACCAGCCGTTCGTCAAAGAACAGCTCGACCCCCAGCCCGTCACAGTCTGGGCAGGCGCCAAAGGGCGCGTTGAACGAAAACAGCCGCGGCTCGATCTCGGGGATGGTGAAGCCCGAGACGGGACAGGCGAATTTCTCGGAAAAGGTGTGGCGCTCGGGCTCGCCCGGCGCGTCGCCCTCGTGCGTGCCCGGCTGCGGGACCGTTTCCAGCACGGCAATGCCATCGGCCAGGTCCAGCGCGGTGCGGAAACTGTCGGCCAGCCGGGTTTCCAGCCCCGCCTTGACCACGATCCGGTCCACCACCACGTCGATGTCATGGCGGAACTTCTTGTCCAGGGTGGGCGGGGTGTCCAGGTCGTGGAACGCGCCGTTCACCTTGACCCGCTGGAATCCCTGCTTGCGCAACTCGATGAATTCCTTTCGGTATTCACCTTTGCGGTCGCGCACGATGGGGGCCAGCAGATAGGCGCGGGTGCCCTCGGGCATGGCCATCACGCGGTCGACCATGTCCTGAACCTGTTGCGCCTCGATCGGCAGGCCGGTGGCCGGGCTGTAGGGCGTGCCGGCGCGCGCGAAAAGCAGCCGCAGATAATCATAAATCTCGGTCACCGTGCCGACGGTCGAGCGGGGGTTTTTCGAGGTCGTCTTCTGCTCGATCGAAATCGCGGGCGACAGGCCGCTGATGTGATCCACATCCGGCTTTTCCATCATGTCCAGGAACTGGCGCGCATAGGCCGAAAGCGATTCGACATAGCGCCGCTGCCCCTCGGCATAGATCGTGTCAAAGGCCAGCGACGACTTGCCCGAGCCCGACAGCCCGGTGATCACCACCAAAGCGTCGCGCGGAATGTCGACATCGACATTCTTGAGATTGTGTTCGCGCGCGCCGCGCACCTCGATCTGTTTCAACTCGGCCATGACCGTCCCCCGGGGAATAACGGTAAAGAGATAGGTGAAAGCCCCGCGATTCCAAACCGGAAAATGGGAACATGACGCGAACATTTGCGCCTGCGGCACGCTGCCCGCCGATTGCCGCTTAACATTCGGGCCTTTGCCCTTATAGTCGCCGCGCAACTCTCTGCAACAGGACCGCGCCCCCATGTTCAACATGTTCCAGCTGATCACCAAGGTCTTTCCGCATATCGAGCAGATCTCGGCCAAGGAGGCCGCCGCGCGCGCCGCAACCGGCGAGATGGTCCTGGTGGACGTGCGCAGCAACGCAGAGGTTGCGCGCTTTGGCAAAGCCACGAACGCATTGCATATCGAGCTGCCCTATATCCGCCACAAGGCAAATCGCACCGGCCCCCATTTCGAGGCGGCCCTCGACCCGGCCAAGCCGATCGCGATCTATTGCGAGAACGGCGCGCGCTCGCTCATGGCGGCGCGGATCATGAAAAAGCTGGGCTATGAGCAGGTGTATAACATGGGCGCGTTCCGCGAATGGATGAACGCCAAGCTGCCCGTCGAAAAATAGGCCGCACACCGACCGACATCGCCGGACCCCCGATCCCCCGGGCGCGGCCACGCGCGCCCTGCCCGGCCCAGTCCGCTATGCGCCGAATACGCCACCGATCTTGCCGGCGCGGGACATCGCACCGCGCCCTGTCACTTCACCGGGGGGGCCGCCTGCCAGCGCGCCTCCAGCGTTTCGATCGCACTGACGCGCTCGGCCGTTTTGGGGTGGCTCATCATCCAGGCGGGCACCACGCCGCCGCGTGACTGTGTCAGGGTTTCCAGCTTGGCGAACAGCGATTTTTGCGGCCCGGTTCCGATCCCCGCCTTGGTCAAGAGCGCGGCGGCATAGGCGTCGGCCTCATACTCGTCCTGGCGGCTGAGGCGCGCGGCCAGAAGCGAGGTCAGCGCATTCGCGATATAGATGCCGATCCCCGGCAAAATCCGGCCCAGCACCATCGCCAGCGCCGTTCGCAGCGCGTTCTGCCCGGAAAAATCGATCATCCGCCGCCGCGAATGTCCCAGGGCCACATGGCCCAGCTCATGCGCGATGACGCTGGCGATTTCTTCGGCCGTGACCTCGCCCGCACGGTAGCGATCGTAAAATCCACGGGTCAGAAATATCCGCCCATCGGGCGCGGCCAGCCCGTTGACGGGTTCGATCTCGTAGATATTCACCCGGATGCGCGGCAAATCCAGCGCCTTGGCCATCCGGTCGGTCAATCCCTTGAGCCGCGCATCGGCCAGCTCGGACGAGCGCGCGTCCAGTTCGCGCGCCGTGCGCCAGGCCGAGAAGCGATACATCGCCAGGGCGTAAAGAATAGCCAGCAGGATCGGGGTCAGTTTCAGCATTGCCCAGATATGGGGCCGTGGCAGGCCAGAGGCAATCGCGATTGCGTTTTCCATGGCAAGGATCGGGCCGCGCGGTCCGCAGTATGCCTGCAAAACGTCGGGATGATTGAGCAGACCGCGCGTTCCCGCGGGCCAACACCCGCGCCGGGGCGCACCGATCGCGCCCCGCCCGTGCCAGGGTCGGACATCGCCAGCCGACTGGCCCGGTCCGCGCCCCCACGGCGGACCGGGCCGTTTGCGCGGGCGTTCATCGGGGTATTTCGACCCACACGAAACGGGCGATCAGCCCTTTGCCAAAAGGGCGGCGCGCGCCGCACGCAGGCGGGCGAAGTCAGAGCCCGCGTGATAGCTGGAGCGGGTCAGAGGGGTGGCCGATACCATCAGGAATCCCTTGGCATAGGCCGCCTTTTCATAGGCGGCGAAATCCTCGGGCGTGATGAATTCGGCAACGGCGTGGTGTTTCGGCGTGGGTTGCAGATATTGCCCGATGGTCAGGAAATCGACATCGGCGGCGCGCAGGTCGTCCATCACCTGGGTGACCGCCTGGCGGGTTTCGCCCAGGCCCACCATGATCCCCGACTTGGTAAAGGCGGCCGGGTCGATCTCCTTGACCCGTTGCAACAGGCGCAGGCTGTGGAAATAGCGCGCCCCGGGCCGCACCGAGGGATAGAGGCCGGGCACGGTTTCAAGGTTGTGGTTGAACACGTCGGGCTTGGCGGCCACGACGGTTTCCAGCGCACTGTCGGGACATTTCAGAAAGTCCGGCGTCAGCACCTCGATCGTCGTTTCCGGCGCGCGGTGGCGGATGGCGCGGATGGTCTGGGCGAAATGTTCCGCCCCCCCATCGTCCAGGTCATCGCGGTCCACCGAGGTGACGACCACGTGGCGCAGTCCCAGCCGGGCGACCGCATCCGCCACGCGCCCCGGTTCGAACACGTCCAGCGCCTGGGGTTTGCCGGTGGCCACGTTGCAAAAGGTGCAGCCGCGGGTGCAGATCTCGCCCATGATCATCATGGTGGCGTGGCCCGCCGACCAGCATTCGCCGACATTCGGGCATCCCGCCTCTTCGCAGACGGTCGAAAGCCCATGCTCGCGGATCACCTTGTGGGTGTCCTGATAGCCCGCGCCGCCGGGGGCGCGCACCCGAATCCAGGCCGGTTTCTTGGGCTGGGCGTTGTCGGGGCGGTGCGCCTTTTCGGGGTGACGCTGGGCGGGGATCTTGATGTCGCGCGGGCTCATGGGGCCTCCTGGGGGATGTGCCAAAGGACTTAATGCCTGGGGCGGGCCTTGTCCAATGCCGCGGGGCGCAGGGAGGGCACGGGCGCGCGAAACCCGCCCCCCCTCAGGCGGCTAGCCGATCATCCCCGCCCCCTCGCCCAGCCGTTCATAGTGCCGCTTGAGCCGTTGCAAGGCGATGCGCAGCACGATCTTGCCCGAGCGCGCCGACCACCCCATGCGTTTTTCAGCCTGCTCCATCCCCTCGAGGAAACAACAGCAGCGCAGCACCACATCGCCCAGGCCCGGCCCCAGATCGCGCAGCGCCGCGGCGACCCGGTCGCGCGCCGCACGCGGGCCATCCCCCGGCCCGCCCGATCCCGAGAACCCGCCGCGGTCGCCCCCGGTCAGGAACCGGTCCCAGTTCTGCGCCACGCGCGGGCCCATCTGGGCGATCTCGAAATCCTCGCGCAACCGCTCGCCCGCGGCCACCAGGTCGGGGCTCAGAAAGGGCGTGCCGTCCTTTTCCCGGCGCCGCGCCAGGATCGACAGGGGCGATTCCGCGCGGTTATAGCGGATACGCTCGGCCTTTTCGCCGGTGCGGGTGTCCCAGTCGCGGTGCTGCTCGGCAAAGGGGGTGGCGGCCTCGGCCAGGCCCGGCTGGGGCGTGGATTGGGCGGCCAGCAGCCGTTTCAACGCCGCGCGCCCGGCCTGGGTGATCGCATAGACCGTCACCCGCCCGCGGCTGCGGCACATGATCCAGTCCTTGAGGGCGAACGCCTCGGCCACGGCGCGATCGACCACGGCGATCCGGGTGGTTTGCCCATCGGCCCCCTCGCGCATCACGGCGGCCTTTTCCAGGTCGCGGGCGATGGCCAGGAACGCGCCGGGTTCGCTGAGACGACGCAGGATGCGCCGGGCTTCACGGGTGATCGTGGCCTCGTCCGCGGTCTGGCGCGGCTGTCGCAACGTGGCAGTCATGTCGGGGGTCTCCTTGTGAGGGGTCTGTGTCGGGGTCAACGCGCCAAGGCGGGTCAGCGCGTCGTCGATCAACGGGTCATCGCGTCGGGTTTCGACCCGGCGCACCTGGCGCAGCACCGTCGAGGGCGCACACCAGGCCCGGCGCGCCAGCGCCCGCAGCGAACAGCCCTCTTCGGTATGGGCCAGATACCAGCGCGTCGCCTGTGGCAGCCAAGACAGCGCGGTTTGGGACGGTGTCACGCGGTCCATATCGGGCATCCTTCTGGTTGGTTCGACGCGGACGGGCAGACAGGGGTGGTCCGGGTCGGCTACAATCCAAGGTTGTTTTCATTACCGTTTCGTTAACAAAGAAGGCAAAATTGAGTATTGTTTCTATTTAATAAACTTTTCTGAATTGACCGCGCGCCAAAACAGCCGAGTCCGCAACACCCGTCAGGGTTGTGCGATACCAGCCCCCGTTCACATCAACCCGAGGTGCTGCCATGACCGATCTGCCCACACCGCTTGTCACGATGCGCCGTCCCCGCCTTTTGGTGCGCGCGGCGCGGTTCGGATTGGGGGATTACCGGCGCGAACGCGACCTTGCGCGGCTGTTGCAGGGCAGCCGCCCGGCCAGTTCGGCCGCTGTTCTGGACCGCCTGCTGGACCAGGAGGAACGCATGGAGGAAACCCGCCGCGCGGGCGATGCGGGCTATGCGATCGGTCGCCATATCGAGCTGTTGATCGCGCTGATCGCCGAGGCGCGGTTGATCTGCGCAGGGCGCACCCATCAGGGCGCGGCCTGATCCGGCGGCGGCTGGGCGGGGCCCCGGGGCCCCTGCCCGATCGGCTCAGACAAAGGCGTCGGGCATCTCTCCCTTGCGCCGGGCGACATAGTCCTCGAGGGCGGCGCGCAGATCGGCGTCCATCTCGGGGGGGTGATATTGCCCCAGCAGGCTGCGCACCCGCGCATTGGCCAGGGTGGCGGTGTCGCGCGCGCCCTCTTCGTCCCAGGTCTCGAACGGTTTGTAGTCCAGCAGATCGGAGCGCCAGAACGCATCGCGGAAATGCGCCTGGGTATGCGCGCAGCCCAGGAAATGCCCCCCCGGCCCCACCTCGCGCAGTGCATCCAGGGCCTGTGCCTCATGATCCAGCGCGACGCCTGCGGCCATCTTGTGCAGCGCGCCCAACTGGTCGGCATCCATCACGAATTTCTCGAAACTGGCGACCAATCCCCCCTCCAGCCAGCCACAGGCATGCAGCATGAAGTTGACGCCCCCCAGGAGCGCCGCGTTCAGGGTGTTGGCCGTTTCATAGGCCGCCTGCGCATCGGGCAGCTTGGAGCCGCACAGCCCCCCGCCCGAGCGGAACGGCAGCCCCATGCGCCGCGCCAACTGGCCCGCGCCATAGAGGATCTGGCTGGCCTCGGGCGTGCCAAAGGTGGGCGCGCCCGAATTCATGTCGATCGAGGTCACGAAGGTGCCAAAGATCACCGGCGCACCGGGGCGGATCAGTTGGCTATAGGCCACGCCCGCCATCACCTCGGCCAGAACCTGGGTCAGGGTGCCCGCCACGCTGACCGGCGCCATCGCGCCGCCCACGATAAAGGGGGAAACGATACAGGCCTGGTTGGCGGCGGCATAAACCTCCAGCGCGCCCATCATGGTCGCGTCAAAGGTCAGCGGCGAGTTGATGTTGATCAGCGAGGTCATCACCGTGTTCGCGGCGACGAACGCCTTGCCGAACAGGATCTCGCACATCTCGACCGAATCGCGCGCGCGGCTGGGTTCCGTGACCGAGCCCATGAACGGCTTGTCCGACAGGGTCATATGCGCCAGCAACATGTCCAGATGGCGTTTGTTCACCGGGATATCGGTGGGTTCGCACACGGTGCCGCCCGAATGGTGCAGGTATTTCGACATCTGCCCCAGGCGGACGAAATTGCGAAAATCCTCCATCGTGGCATAGCGCCGCCCGCCATCCAGATCGCGCACGAAGGGCGGGCCGTAGACCGGCGCCAGCACCAGGCTGCGCCCGCCGATCTCGACGTTGCGCGCGGGGTTGCGGGCGTGCTGGGTGAACCGGGCGGGCGCGGTGGCGCACAGGCGACGGGCCAGGCCGCGCGGCAGGCGCACCCGCTCGCCCTGGACATCGGCCCCGGCGGCGCGCCAACGCTCCAGCGCGGCGGGGTTCTCGACAAAGGCCACGCCGATTTCTTCCAGAACCGTCTCGGCGTTATGCTCGATCATCTCCAGCGCCTCGGCGCTCAACAGCTCGAAATCCGGGATCGCGCGTTCGATATAGCGCGCGGCCTCGACGCCGACCGACTGACGCGCGGCGCGGCGCGCGGCCCCGCCGCCCCCGCCGCGTGCCCTGCGCCCGGCCCGTTCGCCGGGGGTGCCCTCTGCCTCGCTCATGCGCCTCTCCCGTGATGTCCACGCCATCCTGGCCAAAGGTCTAGCGCCAAAGCGGCGCCGCGCGCGGACGGTTTGCGCCCTTTCCCCCGCCATGTGCGACATCGCGCGGGCCGCACGGGTCCAGATACATCAAGATGTGTTGATTTGTCGCGTGCGCGCGGTTTAGCGTTGGCAACCCGGGCGCCACAGGGCGCGCCGGACGGTCGGGGGAAGGGAAAAACAAACACCCCCAACGGATCAGGGAGAGGGACAGGAATGTTGAACGTATTTGCGCGGCGCCGCGTTCGGGCGCTAGGGGGTATGGTTGCGCTTGCGCTGGGGCTGACGATGCCGGGGGCGCCGGCCTGGGCGACGAACGGCTATTTCGCCAACGGATATGGCGGTGGCTCCAAGGGAATGGCCGGGGCCGGCGTGGCGGTGCCCGCCGGGGTTCTGGGGCTGGCGCAGAACCCGGCCATGGGCCTGAAGGTGGGCAACAGCGCCGGATTGTGCCTGACCACCTTTGCCCCCGATCGCGGGTTCAGCGTGGGCGGCGCGGGCCCGCTGACCACCGGCAGCTTCAAGAGCAGGAACGATCTGTTCCTGATCCCCTGCGGCGGGGTCAACTTTCGTCTGGGCGACCGGTCTGCCCTGGGCTTTTTCATGTTCGGCAATGGCGGAATGAACTCCGAGTATTCCACCAACATCTTCGTGCCCGGATTCGGGCCGGGCGGCACGACGCCGCTGGGCGTGAACCTGGAACAGCTCTTTATCGCCGCGAATTACAGCTTTGCCGCGACCGAACAGCTGACCTTCGGCATCGCGCCGGTCTTTGCGCTGCAACGGTTCTCGGCCACCGGGCTGGAGAATTTCGTGCCGTTCTCGTCCGATCCCGCCCGGCTGAGCAACAATGGCGACGACTGGTCCACCGGGTTTGGCGTCAATCTGGGGGTCTTGTGGGAACCAAACGCCCAGTGGAGCATCGGCGCGGCCTATCGCAGCAAGATGAAAATGGACCCGTTCGAGAAATATCGCGGGCTGTTCGCCGAGCAGGGCGATTTCGATATTCCCGCCGTGGCGACCCTGGGCCTGGCCTATACCCCGCCGAACCAGACCAAGCTGACCCTGACGGCCGAATACCAGCGGATTTTCTATGGCGATGTCGCCTCGATCTCTAATTCCAACGCGATCCTGGCGACCCAGTTCGGCGCCGATGACGGGCCCGGATTCGGCTGGAAGGACATGGACGTGATCCGCGTCGGCGCGATCTACAGGGCGAACCAGAAATGGACCCTGCGCGGCGGCATCAGCCACGCCTCGCAGTTCATCAAGAGCAAAGAGGCGGTGTTCAACCTGCTGGCCCCGGCCACGCCGCAATGGCATGCCTCGATCGGCGCCAGTTACAAGATCAACGATCGCTGGGGGATCACCGGATCCTACACCCACGCCTTCGAGAGCAGCGTCACGGGGGCCAATCCCTCGCTCTCGCCGAGTCAGCCGGTCAAGCTGCGGATGAACCAGGACGAGTTGGCCATCGGCATGACCTATCGGTGGTGAAACGCCGGCGCGCCCCTCTTGCGCGGGGGGGCGCGCGGCCCTATCAGGTGCGCCATGACCCAGCACAAACGCCTTCTCATCATCGACTTCGGCAGCCAGGTGACGCAGCTTATCGCGCGCCGCCTGCGCGAGTTGAACGTCTATTGCGAAATCCATCCTTACCAGAGCGTGACCGACGCCTTTCTGGCCGACTTCGCGCCCGGTGCGGTGATCCTGTCCGGCGGACCGGCCAGCGTTCTGGACGAGGGCAGCCCGCGCCCCCCCGCCGGGGTCTTTACCCTGGGCGTGCCGGTGCTGGGCATCTGTTACGGTCAGCAGGTGATGATGCAGATGCTGGGCGGACAGGTCGAACGCGGCCATGGCACCGCAGAATTCGGACGCGCCTATGTCACCCCCTCGGATGACCGGATCGCGCTGTTGAACGGCTGGTTCCTGGAGGGGCGCGAACAGGTCTGGATGAGCCATGGCGATCATGTCTCGGCGATCGCGCCGGGGTTCCAGGTTTACGGCACTTCGCCCAACGCCCCGTTTGCGATCACCGCAGATCCCGCGCGCAACTTTTTCGCCGTGCAATTCCACCCCGAGGTGCACCACACCCCGAACGGCAAGACGCTTTATGAAAACTTCGTGCGCCTGGCCGGGTTCACCGGCGACTGGACCATGGGCGCCTACCGCGAAGAGGCGATCGCCAAGATCCGCGCGCAGGTCGGCGATGCCAAGGTGATCTGCGGGCTGTCGGGCGGCGTGGACAGCTCTGTCGCGGCGGTGCTGATCCACGAGGCGATCGGCGATCAACTGACCTGCGTCTTTGTCGATCACGGCCTGCTGCGCCTGAACGAGGCCGACGAGGTCGTGGCGATGTTCCGCGACAACTATAACATCCCGCTGATCCACGCCGACGAATCCGATCTGTTTCTCGGCGCGCTCGAAGGGGTCAGCGACCCCGAGGTCAAGCGCAAGACCATCGGCAAGCTCTTTATCGACGTGTTCCAGAAACACGCCGCCGATGTGGGCGGGGCGAAATTCCTGGCCCAGGGCACGCTTTATCCCGATGTGATCGAAAGCGTCAGCTTTTCCGGCGGCCCCTCGGTCACGATCAAGAGCCACCACAATGTCGGCGGGCTGCCCGAAAAGATGGGCCTGAAACTGGTGGAACCGCTGCGCGAGTTGTTCAAGGACGAGGTGCGCGCGCTGGGCCATGAGCTGGGCCTGCCGGCCAGTTTCATCGGCCGCCACCCGTTCCCCGGTCCGGGCCTGGCGATCCGCTGCCCCGGCGAGATCACCCGCGAAAAGCTGGAGATCCTGCGCAAGGCCGATGCGGTCTATATCGACCAGATCCGCCGCCACGGGCTTTATGACGAAATCTGGCAGGCCTTCGTCGCGATCCTGCCGGTGCGCACCGTGGGCGTGATGGGCGACGGGCGCACCTATGATTTCGCCTGCGCGCTGCGCGCGGTGACCTCGGTCGACGGGATGACGGCGGATTACTACCCGTTCACCCACGAATTCTTGGGCGAAACCGCCACGCGCATCATCAACGAGGTAAAGGGTATCAACCGCGTAACCTACGACATCACCTCAAAACCGCCGGGAACGATCGAGTGGGAGTGATCCTTTCAGGCCATTTCGAGGTGCCCGCCGACCGGCTGGATGCCCTGCGCGCCGCCCTGCCCGCCCATATCCGGCTGACCCGCGCCGAACCCGGCTGCCTGGCCTTCGACATCATCGAAGATCCCGCGCGGCCCGGACGGTTCGAGGTCTATGAAGAATTCATCGACGCCGATGCGTTCCGCGCCCACCAGCGCCGCGCCGACGCAGCACCCTGGGGCCGGGTCAGCCTGGGGCTGACGCGCCACTACACGGTCACCGGCCTGACCCCATGACCCATGTGCTCAAGGCTGCGGCCTGGATGACCGGCGCGATCGTGTCGTTTTCGTCGATGGCGGTGGCGGGGCGCGCGGTGCGGGTCGAGCTCGATACGTTCGAGCTGATGCTTTACCGCTCGCTGATCGGGATCGTGCTGGTGGTCAGCGTGGCAGGCATCGCTGGGCGGCTGAACCAGGTCTCGACCCAGCGGCTGGGCCTGCACCTGGTGCGCAACATCTTTCATTTCACCGGGCAGAACCTGTGGTTCTGGGCGATCACGATGATCCCGCTGGCGCAGGTGTTCGCGCTGGAATTCACCGCCCCGCTCTGGGTGGCGATCCTGGCCCCGTTCGTGCTGGGCGAACGGTTGACGCGCGCGCGCGGGCTGGCCGCGGCGCTGGGGTTCATCGGCATCCTGATCGTGGCGCGCCCCAACCCCGCGGCCCTGGAACCCGGCGCGCTGGCGGCGGCGGCGGCGGCCATCGGGTTCGCCGGATCGGCGCTGTTCACCAAGCGGCTGACCGCGACCCAGGGGGTGGTGTCGATCCTGTTCTGGCTGACCGTGATGCAGGCCTGCCTGGGGTTGATCTGTGCGGGGATCGACGGGCATATCGCCCTGCCCTCCGCGACCGCGTGGCCCGGTCTGATCGTGATCGGCTGTGCGGGACTGTTTGCGCATTTCTGCCTGACCAGCGCATTGCAGGTGGCGCCGGCAAGCATCGTCATGCCCCTGGATTTCCTGCGCCTTCCGGTGATCGCGGTGGTCGGCATGGTGCTTTATGACGAGCCGTTGCAGGCGCTGGTATTTATCGGCGCGGCGGTGATTCTGCTGGCGAACGTGCTCAACCTCAGGGCAGAAGTGCGTCCCCGGAAACACGCCATAGCATAAAGCGCGATGATGTGACGCTGCGTAAAGAATTGACCAAGGAATCAGTGTCACTCTAGCGTCACGCACTGAAAACCGTGTTCCGGGGGAGGAAACATGAAAACGATAATCAGCGGGACCGCGTTGGCGGCACTGTGCGTGGGCAGTGCCCATGCAGGCGGGGTCGAGCGGTCTACGCAATCCGTCGGCGTCCTGTTCGAGCAAGGCACCTATGCCGAGTTGAGCTTTACCACCTTCGATCCCAAGGTGTCGGGCACGGCGTTGGGCCAGCTTTCGGGGGACATGTCGCCCAGCTACAGCAGCTATTCGCTCAGCTACAAGCAGGCGCTCAGCGACAGCCTGGACCTGGCCCTGATCCTGGACCAACCGATCGGCGCGGACATCGCCTATCCGTCCGGCACCACCTATATCGGCACCGGGGCGACCGCGACGCTGGAATCGACCGCGGTGACGGCGCTGATCCGCTACAAGTTCCCGTCCAACATCAGCCTGATCGGCGGCCTGCGCGTGCAGCGGACAAATGGGGACGTGTTCCTGCCCTATGCCGGCGACTACACCCTCTCGACCTCGCACGAGACCGATTTCGGCTATGTTCTGGGCATCGCCTGGGAAAAGCCGGAAATCGCCGCACGCGTCGCGCTGACCTACAACTCTGCGATCACCCATGCCTTCGACGCCGTGGAATCGAGCGCGGCATCGGGCTTTGCCAATCTGGACACCACGTTCAAAACCGAGATCCCGCAATCTGTGAACCTGGAATTCCAGACCGGCGTCGCGGCTGACACGCTGCTCTTCGGCTCGATCCGCTGGGTGGATTGGACGGCGTTCGAAATCGCGCCCGAGCATTACACCACCACGCTCGCCATCAACCCCTCGGGCGAGCCCTTGGTGTTCTACACCAACGACGTCGTGACCTACAATCTGGGCCTGGGACGACGCTTTAACGACACGTGGTCGGGTGCCGTCCTGGTGGGCTATGAGAAACACCAGGGCGATCCGGTCGGCAACCTTGGCCCCAAGGATGGCTATGCCTCGCTGGGTCTGGCCGCGACCTATACCAAGGACAACATGAAGATCACCGGCGGGGTGCGCTACGTGGATATCGGGAATGCCACGACGCGAAACATCGGCGGTGATTTCCGCAACAACAGCGGCTGGGGCGCGGGCCTGCGCATCGGCGTCAGCTTCTGATCCTCGCGCGCCCGGCGGCCTTGGGGCGGGCCGGGCGCGCATGTCCCCTTTCCTCTGTCGGCGCTTGGGCTTAACAGTTGGGGCGTCAGCATGAGGACGGACATGATCTACGAAACCGCCGAGGCGTGGCGCAACGCCGCCAACAAACGCGTACTCTTGTTCGGCATGTCGGGCCTGGGCAAGACCCACGTGTCGAACATGCTACGATCGCAGGGGGCGTGGTATCACTATTCCGTCGATTACCGCATCGGCACCCGCTACATGGGCGAATTGATCGCCGACAATTTCAAACGCGAAGCGATGAAGGTGCCGCTGCTGAGCGAGCTGTTGCTGACCGACAGCGTTTATATCGCCTCGAACATCACCTTCGACAATCTTGCGCCGCTGTCGACCTATCTGGGCAAGCCGGGCGCGCCCGAAAAGGGCGGCCTGCCCTTTGACGAATACATGCGCCGCCAGGACCAGCATCGCAGCGCCGAAATCAGCGCCCTGCTGGACACGCCGCGTTTTATCGAACGGGCGCAAGAGCTTTATGGCTATGGCGATTTCGTCTGCGATTCCGGCGGTTCGATCTGCGAGGTGGTGGACCCCGACGATCCTGACGACGAGGTTTTGACCACCCTGTCCCAGCACCTGCTGCCGGTCTGGATCGAGGGAACCGAGGCCCACACCGCCGACTTGATCGCGCGGTTCGATCGCGCACCCAAGCCGATGTATTACCAGCCCGAGTTCCTGTGCGCCGCCTGGGCCGAATACCTGAGCGAAAACAAGATCTCAGAGGGCGACGTTGATCCTGACGCCTTTGTGCGCTGGACCTATGCGCGGGCCCTGGCCCACCGCCGCCCGCGCTATGCCGCGATGGCCGCCAACTGGGGCGTCAAGGTGCGCGCCGAAGAGGTCATCGCCCTGCGCAGCCCGGCCGATTTCATCGAGTTGATCGCCCAAGCCCTTGAGAGAGAGTGAAAACCACCCTATCTCTCGCCTTCCCCGGGAAAGTTCGCACCACACATGCCCATCAAGTTCCCCTCTCAACTGCCCGCCTATGACGTTCTGACGCGCGAGGGTGTCATGGTGATGGGCGAAGAGGCCGCCGCGCGCCAGGATATCCGCCCGCTGCGCATCGGCCTGCTGAACCTGATGCCGAAAAAGATCCAGACCGAGACCCAGTTCGCCCGGCTGATCGGCGCCACGCCCCTGCAGATCGAATTCAGCCTGATCCGCATGAGCGAACACCAGGCCAAGAACACCGCCGCCGAACACATGGAGGCGTTCTATCGCCCCTTCGAGCAGGTTGCCGCCAGCGGTGAAACCTTTGACGGGCTGATCATCACCGGCGCCCCGATCGAGCATCTGCCCTTCACCGAGGTCACCTATTGGGACGAGTTGACCCGCGTGATGGACTGGACCCAGACCCATGTGCATTCGACCTTTGGCGTGTGCTGGGGCGGGATGGCGATGATCTATCATTTCCACGGCGTTCAGAAACACATGCTGAACGCCAAGGCGTTCGGCTGTTACCGGCATCAGAACCTGGCGCCCGCGTCCCCCTATCTGAACGGCTTTTCGGATGATTTCGTGATCCCCGTCAGCCGCTGGACCGAGATGCGCCAGGATGAGATCGACGCCACCCCCGGGCTGGTCACGCTCTTGGGCAGCGACGAGGTCGGCCCCTGCCTGGTCGAGGATCGGGCCCATCGCGCGCTCTATATCTTCAACCATTTCGAATATGACAGCGACACGCTGAAACAGGAATACGACCGCGATGCCGCCGCGGGGGGAACCCCCACGGTGCCGGTGAACTATTACCCCGGCAACGATCCCACGCGCGCACCGCTCAACCGTTGGCGCAGCCATGCGCATTTGCTCTACGGCAACTGGATCAACCAGATCTACCAGACCACGCCGTTCGACTCTTCCTTGATCGGAACCCCGCGCGATGCCTGAACGTTTTCCCCCCACGGGTCGGATGCTGACCGTTGGCACCACCCGCGTGCATGCCCACCAAGAGGGAACCGGCCCGGACCTGATCCTGCTGCACGGGGCGGGCGGGAACACCCGCGATTTCACCTTTGACCTGATGGGGCGGCTGACGGGGCGGTTTCGCGTCACCGCCTTTGACCGGCCGGGTCTGGGTCATACCGACCCCTTGCACCCCCATGGCGAAAGCCCCGCCGAACAGGCCAATGTGCTGGAGGCCGCAGCACAGCAGATGGGCCTGGGTCCGGCGGTTGTGGTCGGTCATTCCTATGGCGGCGCGGTGGCCCTGGCCTGGGCGCTGGACCATCCCGCCCGCGTCGCGTCGATCGTGTCGCTGGCCGGCGCCTCGATGCCCTGGGAGGGTCGGCTGAGCGCGTTCTACACCGTGTTTTCATCGCGGCTCGGCGGCGCGCTGGTGGCCCCGCTGGTTGCGACGCTGACCCCTCGTTTCATCGTGGAAAACGCCGTCGCGGGGATCTTTACCCCCGATCCGGTGCCGCCGGGCTATGTCGATTACATCGGCGTGGCGCTGTCGCTGCGCGCGGACACGCTGCGCATCAATACCCGCCAGGTCAACAACCTCAAACCCCATATCCGCGCCATGGCCGCGCGTTATGGCGAGTTGAAGATGCCGATCGAGATCCTGCACGGCACCGCCGATCCCACCGTGCCGCTCGACGTGCACTCGCGCCCGTTTGCCGCCCTCGTGCCCTCGACCCACCTGACCGAGCTGAAGGGCGTGGGCCACATGCCCCACCATGCCCGCCCGCACCAGACCGTCGAGGCCATAGAGCGCGCCGCCGGGCGCGCCGGATTGCACACCGCCGCCTAATCGCCATACTGGCGCAAAACGCGGCAAGGAGGGCTGAGCATGGATCTGCCATTCGACGGTGCGATCAGCACCTTCTTTGAAAAAGACGCCCCCAAGGATCTGCGCAAAGCCATCGAAGACGGGTCCAAGCGCGACATCCTGGTGGACAGCTATCCCTATGACCGCTGGATGGACAACGACGCATACGACAAGGCGTTCGAGGATCTCCAGGTCGAACTGGTCAAGCTCCAGGCCCATGTAAAGGCCACCGGCGCCCGCATCGCGGTGGTGTTCGAGGGGCGCGATGCCGCCGGAAAGGGCGGCACGATCAAGCGGTTCCGCGAAAATCTGAACCCACGGGTAGCGCGTGTCGTGGCGCTGGGAAAACCCTCGGACCGCGAGGCCAGCCAATGGTATTTCCAACGCTACGTGCCGCACCTGCCCTCGGGGGGCGAAATCGTGTTCTTCGACCGCTCATGGTACAACCGCGGCGTGGTCGAGCATGTGTTCGACTTCTGCACCCCGGCCGAGCGCGAGCATTTCTTCGCCCAGGTTCCCGGGTTCGAGGAAATGCTGGTCGAAGAGGGGATCACCCTGATCAAGCTCTGGCTCAACGTCAGTCGCCCCGAACAGCTGCGCCGGTTCCTGGCCCGCGAGGGCGACCCGCTGAAACAGTGGAAACTCAGCTGGATCGATGTCGAGGGGCTGAAACGCTGGGACGCCTATTCCGCCGCGATCCGCGATACCTTTGCGCGCAGCCATACCGGGCATGCGCCCTGGACGGTGATCCGCGCCGACGACAAACGCCGCGCGCGCCTGGCTGCGATGCAAAAGGTGCTGTCGATGGTCGAGTATGCCGGCAAGGACGCCAAGGCGGTAGGCACCCCCGATCCCAAGATCTGCGGCGGCCCCGAGATCTGGGATGTCTAAACGCGGCTACCACCACGGAAATCTCAAGCAGGCCCTGGTCGATGCCGCCCTTACGCTGATCGAGGAAAAGGGCCCCCAGGGCTTTACCCTGTCCCAGGCGGCCAAGGCCGCCGGCGTCACCCCCGCCGCCGTCTATCGCCATTTCCAGGGCCGCGACGACCTGATCGCCGAAACCGCGCGCCAGGGATATGCGATCTTTGCGGATCTGATGGAATACGCCTATCAGACCGGCCAGCCCTCGGCCCTGGCCAGCCTGGAGGCTGTGGGCCGCGCCTACCTGGCCTTTGCGCGCAAATATCCCGGCCACTACATGGCGATGTTCGAATCCGGCCTGGCGATCACCGCCAATTCCGAGCTTTCGGTGGTGGCCAGCCGGGCCTCGGACGTGCTGGAACGTGCCGCGCGCGACCTCTCGGCCCATATCGCCCCGGAAAAACGCCCGCCGGTGGCGATGGTCTCGGCCCATATCTGGGCGCTGTCGCATGGCGTGGTCGAGCTTTACACCCGCGGTGCGCCCGGGGCGCGCACCCCCTTCCCGGCCGAGGACCTGCTGGAAACCGGCATCGGCATCTACCTGCGCGGTCTCGGCCTGATCGCGCCGGACAGCTAGGCGTGTCCGGCCCCTTTTTCTTGGTAAAAATACGCGTGTAACGCCGCGTCAGGCGAACAGCACCAGCGATCCCGCGTCCCAGGCCACCCGCGCCTCGGCGCCACGGTCCAGCACGGGACGCCCGACGAGGTTCTTCATGGAAATCGTCATCGGACGCTCCACCCCCTCCAGCCGGACCTCGTAATAGGTCATGTCGCCGTAATAGGCGCGATCCTCGACGATGCCGGTAGCCACGCGCCGGTCGGTCGTCTCTCCGGCAAAGAGGATCGACATGGTCTCGGGGCGGATGCCCACGCTGGCGGTCTGGCCGGGATGAAACCCGCCGGGCACCTGGTCGGGGCCGATCACCGCACGGCCCAGGCCGCTGGCCTCGACCTCGATATGGTCCTGATCGGTCATCGTGGCGCGGGCGGGCAGAAAGTTCATCACGCCGATGAACTCGCCCACCTGGCGGGTGACGGGGCGACGATAAAGCATCTGTGGCGCGTCCAGCTGGGCGATCTGCCCCTCGAACATCACCGCGATGCGGTCGGACATGATCAGCGCCTCTTCCTGGTCATGGGTCACCAGGATAAAGGTGATGCCGACCTGACGCTGCAACCGGCGCAGTTCCAGCTGCATCTGTTCACGCAGCTTCTTGTCCAGCGCCGACAACGGCTCGTCCAGCAACAACACCTTGGGCTTGAGGATCAGCGCACGCGCCAGCGCCACCCGCTGCCGCTGCCCACCCGACAGCGCATGCGCCGCGCGCGCGCCGTAGCCCGCCAGCCCCACCATCTCCAGCGCCTCGCCCACGGCGCGGGCCTTTTCGGCCTTGGACAGCGGCGCGCGCCGCAGGCCAAAGCCGACATTCTCGGCCACGCTGAGATGGGGAAAGATCGCGTAGGACTGAAACACCATGTTGGTCGGCCGCTTGTTGGCGGGCACCCCGGCCATGTCGCGCCCGTCGATCGTCAAGCGCCCCGAAGACAGCGCCTCAAACCCCGCGATGGTGCGCAAAAGCGTGGTCTTGCCGCAGCCCGACGGGCCCAGCAGCGAAAAGAACTCGCCCTGCCCGATCTCGGCCGAGATGCCGCGCAGCGCGTGATAATCGCCGTAATATTTCTCGACGTTTTCAAGGGTGATGATGGGGCTGCTCTGGGCAGGTGTGTCTTTCAAAGGAAGCCTCCGGAGTCGGCCTGCCCGGTGCGCGCGGCACCCCGGCGGCGGAAATATTCGGCAAGGGTCAACAAGATCACCGAGGCCACGACCAGCAAGGTTCCCAGCGCCATGACCACCGGGATCTTCTGCGGAAAGCGCAACTGGCCCCACAGATAGACCGGCAGGGTCGGTTCGGTCCCGGTCAGGAAAAACGCGATGATGAATTCGTCCAGCGAGATGGTAAAGGCGATCAGCAGCGACGAGATGATGCCCGGCATCACCAGCGGCAACGTGATCAGCCGAAAGCTGGACAGCCGGGTTTCGCCCAGGTCAATCGCCGCCTCTTCCAGGGCGACATCCAGGCTTTGGAACGAGGCGTTCAGGATCGCGATGGAAAACGGCATGCAGATCAGCACATGCCCCAGGATAACCGACCACGCCCCCAGGCTGAGGCCCAGTTGCAGCAGCACCACCAGCAGCGACACCGCCACGATGATCTCGGGCAGCACCAGCGGCAACATGATCAGCCCCAGGATGCCCTTTTTGCCGGGAAACTCGAACCGCGTTCCGGCGCGCGCGGCACAGATCCCCAGCACCGTCGCCAACAGCGACGAGAACACCGCGATCATCAGCGAATTTCCCACCGCCTCGTGCAGGGCCGGGATCTCGGCCAGCTCGCGGAACCATTCCAGGGTAAAGCCGCGCAGCGGAAAGGCGATGATCGTGCCGTCATTGAACGCAAAGATCGGCAACAGTGCGATCGGCGCATATAGAAAGCACAGGTAGAGGATCGCGTAGACGCGCAGGGTCTTCATTTCGACCCTTTCAGAAAGCGGCGGTTGATCAGGATAAACAGGATAGACACCGCCGTAACCATGGCCATCGCCAGCACCGCCAGCGCAGCCCCCATCGGGGCGTTGTTGAGTTTCAGGAACTGGGTCTGGATCATGTTGGCGATCATCAGCCCGCCGGGCCCGCCGACCAGCCTGGGCGTCACGTAATCGCCCACCGTCGGGATGAACACGATCAGCACCGCCGCCACCACCCCCGGCATCGCCAGCGGCAGCGTCACCCGCCAAAAGGTCATCAGGTGGCTCTCGCCCAGGTCCCGCCCGGCCTCCAGCAACGAGCGGTCGATCTTTTCCAGCGCCACAAAGATCGGCAGGATCGCGAAGGGCGCAAAGGCATGGGCCAGCGTGATCACCACCGCATTGGCGTTATACAGGATAAAGGTCAGCGGTTCGTCAATGAAACCAAGACCTTGCAGCGTTGTGTTGAGAACCCCGTTATAACCCAGGATCACCTTCCACAGGAAAACCCGGATCAGGTAGCTGGTCCAGAACGGGATGGTGATCAGGAATATCCACATCGACTTGCGCCCCGGTGCGACGTGGAACGAGACGAAATAGGCGATCGGAAACGCGGAAAGGACCGTGACCACCGTCACCGCCCCCGAGATCATCAGCGAGCGCAGCAAGAGCTGACCATAGAGCGGCTCTGAAAACGCCTCGCGATAGTTTTTCAGGGTCAGGGCATGATCAAGCGTCAGGTAATCCTGCGACCAGAAGCTGAACAGAACAATCGCCCCCAGCGGCACCGCCAACAGCGCCAGCGCATACAGCAGCGGCGGCGCGATCAGCAGATATCCCTGCGCCGCCTCGCTCTGGCCCAGCTTGGGCAACGCTTTGCTCTCGCTCATCTTGGTGAGTCACTCCCTCAGGCGTTTGCGATCATGGAAACAGTCCGGGCGCTGCGCAAGGGGGGGCCGCGCCTGGCCTGCGCGATTTTGGGCATCTGCCCGAAATTTCAGCATTCAGCCCTGACGATCGCGCCGCTCAGCGGTCTTTCAGCGCCTCTGTCAGCAGCTTGCGCAGCAGGTCCGCATCCACGTCCGAGGTCACAAAGGCCGCACCGATCCCGCGCGCCAGCACAAAGCGCAGCTTGCCGTCCTGCACCTTTTTGTCCTGCGCCATCAGCGCGATCAGCCCATCGGCATCGGGCAAGGGCCCCTCGATGTCGGCCAGATCCTTTTTCATTCCCATCGCCGCCAGATGCGCGCGCACGCGGCTGGGCTCTTCCTGGGAACACAGCCCCATCCGCGCCGACAGCTCAAACGCCAGCGCACAGCCGATCGCCACCCCCTCGCCGTGCAACAGCCGATCGCCGTACCCGGTCGCGGCCTCAAGCGCGTGACAGAACGTGTGGCCCAGGTTCAGCAGCGCGCGCTCCCCCTGCTCGGTCTCGTCGCGCATCACGATCCCGGCCTTCATCTCGCAGGCCCGGCGCACCGCGTGGGCGCGCGCGGTGCGGTCCCCGGCGGCCAGCGCGGGACCGTTGAGTTCCAGCCACTCATAGAACGCGGCATCCCCCAACAGCCCGTATTTCACCACCTCGCCGTAACCGGCCAGGAAATCGCGCGGGTTGAGGGTTTCCAGAACCGCGATATCGGCCAGCACCAGGCTGGGCTGATGGAACGCCCCGATCAGGTTCTTGCCCAGCGGCGAATTGATCCCGGTCTTGCCCCCGACCGAGCTGTCGACCTGCGCCAAGAGCGAGGTGGGCACCTGCACGAACCGCACCCCCCGGCGCAGCACGGCAGCGGCAAAGCCCGCCAGATCGCCGATCACCCCGCCGCCCAGGGCCAGGACGATATCGCGCCGCTCGACCTTTTGTTCGATCAGCCATTCGACGGTGCGGGTGAATTGCGGCCAGCCCTTGGTCGCCTCGCCCGGCGGCAGGGCCAGGGCGGGGGCCGCGATCCCCTGGGCGGCCAGCGCGGCGCGCAACGGCTCCAGGTGCAATGCGGCAACGGTTTCGTCGGTGATGATCGCCACCCGCGGGCGCTGCAACAGCGGCGCGATCTGCGCGCCGGCCTCGTCGATCAGCCCCGCGCCGATGCGGATGTCGTAGTCCCGGCCGGGCAGCCCGACATGCACCGTCTCGATTGTCATGCTCACACCGCCTCCAGCACGTCGGGCCGGGTTTTCAGCGCGGCAATCACCGCCTCGGCCATGTCGTCGATCGAATAGCGCGGTTCGGCGCGCACGGCCAGATCCGCCTGCGCATAGAACGGCATCCGCGCGTGAAAAAGCGCGCTCAGCTTGCCATAGGGATCAGCCGTGCGCAGCAGCGGGCGGGTGTCCTTGTGGCGCACCCGGTTCCATAGCAGGTCCAGGTCCGCCTGCAACCAGACCGATACCCCGTGGCGGGCGATCTCTTGGCGGTTTTCAGCGGCCAGGAACGCGCCCCCGCCGGTCGACAGGATCCCCGGCTCGGCCTGCAACAGCCGCGCGATGACCTGCGCCTCTTTCTGGCGAAAGAACGGCTCGCCGTCGCGGGCAAATATCTCGGCGATGGACATGTTCGCGGCCTTGGTGATCTCTTCGTCGGAATCGAGAAACGGCACCGACAGCTTGCGCGCCAGCGCCGTGCCGACGGCCGTTTTGCCCGCCCCCATCAGCCCCACCAGGACCACCGTCTTTTTCAGCCGCATGCCCAATCGGGCGACCTCCCGCGAAGTTCCGCCAATCTGCCCTTCAATGGCGTGAACTTGGCGCGAATGCCAGTTATAATGACACAAAACCGGGCGCAACACCGCCGCACAACACAAGGCAGAGCAGTATGGTGCGACTACTCAAGGCACTGTTTATCATTATTATTCTGGGATTCGTCGGGCTGGTGGGCTTTGCCTATCTGGGGGATCTGAGTCCCCTGCAAACCGACATCTCGCAGCCCCTGACCCTAGATGTGGACTAGAATGCGCATTGGGCGGACCGGACTGGGGGCGGGCGCGCTGGCGTTGATCCTGGGCGGGGCCGGGTCGGGTGCATGGGCCCAGGCGCCGCTTTCGGCGATTGACTGGCTGTCGGATTCGGTGACCGCGCCGGTGGGGCGCGGCCAGCCCCCCGCGCTCAGCCCCGGCCCCACGACCGAGCCGATCTCGGTCACACCGCTGGGCGGCACCAGCCCCGACGCGGTGGGCCTGTTGCCCGCCCAGGTCACCGGCCTGCCGGCCAACCTGTGGGGGCCGGGCGACGGGGCCGCCATCGCGCGCGCGATCCGTGCCGAGCGGGTGGATACCCTGCCCGCGGTGCAGTCGCTGATGCTGACCCTGCTGCTGGCCGAGTTGGAGCCGCCCAGCCTGGGCGCCCCCGAGGGACAACTGTTGCTGGCGCGGTTGGACAAGCTGTTGGACCTGGGCGCGCTGGACCAGGCGCAGGCGCTGTTGGAACGGGCCGGACCGACGCAGCCGGCGCTGTTCCGGCGCTGGTTCGATGTCTCGTTGCTGACCGGGCAAGAGGACCGCGCCTGTGCCGCGATGCGCGCGACACCCGATATCGCGCCGACCTTTCCCGCGCGCATCTTTTGCCTGGCGCGGGGCGGCGACTGGAATGCCGCCGCGCTGACGCTGGAAACCGCGCGCGCGCTCGGCTTTGTCACCGACGAAGAGGACGCGTTGCTGGCCCGGTTCCTGGATCCCGAACTGGCCGAGGGCGCCGCCCCCCTGCCCGCGCCCACGCGCCCCAGCCCGCTGATTTTCCGCATGCGCGAGGCGATCGGAGAGCCCTTGCCGATCTCGACCCTGCCGCTGGCCTTTGCCCGCGCCGATCTGCGCACCTCTACCGGCTGGAAGGCCCGGATCGAGGCGGCCGAGCGGCTGGCGCGCACCGGCGCGCTGTCGCCCAACCAGTTGCTGGGGGTATGGAGCGAACGCAAACCCGCCGCCTCGGGCGGGCTCTGGGACCGGGTGGCGGCGCTGCAACGGTTCGACGTGGCGATGCTGGCGGGCAAGCCCAAGGCGATTGCCACCGCCCTGCCCGCCGCCTGGGCCGCGATGGTCGCCGCCGAGCTGGAGGTGCCCTTTGCCCAGCTTTACGGCGCCAAGCTGGGACGGTTGCGCCTGGATGGCCAACCCGGTGCGCTGGCGTTCCGCATCGGCCTGCTCAGCGACGCCTATGAGGCCATCGCCCAGGCCCATGAGCCGCAAACCACCCAAGAGAGCTTTCTGGCCGGGCTGGCGCGGGGCGACGTGGCGGGCCTGCCCCCGCTGGGCAGCCTGGCGGCGGCGTTGCAGGACGGGTTCGCCGAACCCGCGCTGGGGCCCGCCCAGGCGCGGCTGGTGCACGACGGACGGCTGGGCGAGGCCGTGCTGGCGGCGATCGACCTGATCACCGATGGCGCGCGCGGCGATATCGGCGACGTGACCCGCGGGCTGGCGCTGATGCGCGCCCTGGGGCTGGAGGATGCCGCCCGCCAGGCTGCGCTGCAACTGATGCTGCTGGAACGGCGCGGATGACCGCCCCGCAAGCCACCCGTTGGATCGCCACCTTTCTGGAGGCCCAGGCCGCAGAACAGGACGCCGCCACCAATACCCAACTGGCCTATGCCCGCGACCTGCGCGATTTCGCAGACTGGCTGGCCGCGCGCGGGGTGACCTTCGACGGGGTGCAAGAGGACACGATCACCGCCTATCTGGTCGCCTGCGAGGCGCAGGGCCTGGCCCGCGCCACCCGCGCGCGGCGGCTGTCGGCGATCCGCCAGCTTTACCGCTTCGCCTATGAAGAGGGCTGGCGCGGCGACAACCCCGCCCTGCAAATCAAGGGCCCAGGCAAGGCCCGCCGCCTGCCCGGCACCCTGACGCTGGAAGAGGTCGACCGCCTGCTGGCCGCCGCCGAGGCCAGCCCGCACGAGGCGATCCGCAACACCTGCCTGATGCAACTGCTCTATGCCACCGGGATGCGGGTGAGCGAGTTGGTCTCGCTGCCGGTCGCGGCGGCGCGGGGCGATCCGAGGATGCTGCTGATCCGCGGCAAGGGCGGCAAGGAGCGCATGGTGCCGCTGTCGCCGCCCGCACGCGCGGCGCTGGCCGCCTGGCTGTCGGTGCGCGACACCGCCGAGGCCGCCGCGCGCGACACCGGCGCGGCGCCCAGCCGGTTCCTGTTTCCCAGCCGCGCCAAGCACGGTCACCTGACGCGCCACCGGTTTTACGCGCTGGTCAAGGAACTGGCCCTGGCTGGCGGCATCGACCCGGGCCGCGTCACCCCGCACACCCTGCGCCACGCCTTTGCCACCCACCTGTTGGCCGGGGGCGCGGATCTGCGCGCGATCCAGATGCTTTTTTTTTTTAATGATGCGGCGACCACCGAGATCTACACCCATGTGCTGGACGAACGGCTGCGCGCCCTGGTGTTGCAGCATCACCCGTTGGCGCGTGACCCCGGCACGCCTTGAACG
>JAFGTV010000025.1 GCA_016938875.1 Paracoccaceae bacterium | reverse complement strand
TATCCCGGCGCGACCGCCGAGACGGCCGCCGAGACCGTGGCCACGGTGCTCGAACAGCAGATCAACGGCGTCGAGAACATGCTGTACATGAAGTCCGAGAACACCGCCGACGGCCGAACCACGCTGACGATCACCTTCGAGACGGGGACGGACCTCGACATCGCACAGGTGCTGGTGCAGAACCGCATCGCCATCGCCGAGCCGCTGCTGCCGGAAGAGGTCACGCGCCAGGGCATCAATATCCGCAAGAACTCGCCCGACCTGATGATGGTGATCCATATTCTGTCGCCGGACGGCAGCCGCGACAATCTGTACGTCTCCAACTACGCCCGCACCCAAGTCGTGGATCGGCTGGCGCGTATCGACGGGGTCGGCGAGGCGCGCCTGGTGGCCGAGCGCGCCTACGCCATGCGCGTGTGGATCGATCCGGAACGGGCGCAGTCGTTAGGATTGACCGCTAACGAGGTGGTCGAGGCATTGCGCGAGAACAACGTGCAGATCGCCGCCGGTGTCATTAATCAGGAACCGCTAGAAACCAAGGGCGCCTTTGAACTCAGCATCGAAACCCAGGGCCGCTTGCTGGAAGCTGGCGAATTCAGCGACATCATCGTCAAACGCGGCGCCGATGGGCGGGTGGTTCGCCTGCGCGATGTCGCCCGCGTCGAACTCGCCGCGCAGGATTACAACACCATCGGTTATCTGGACGACAGCCAGGCGCTGCCGGTGGTGATCTTCCAGCGGCCCGGATCGAACGCGCTGGAAACCGCAGAAGCCCTACGCGCCGAGATGAAGGGCATCGCCAGGACCATGCCGGCGGGGGTGGATTATCAGATCATTTACGACCCCACCCAGTTCATCGCCAAATCGATCGAAAAGATCTACGACACCATCCTCGAAGCGATTTTGCTGGTGGTCGTGGTGGTGGCCCTGTTCCTACAGAGCTGGCGCGCCTCGATCATTCCGATTCTCGCCATTCCGGTCTCCCTGATCGGCACCTTTGCGCTGATGGCGGCGCTAGGCGTATCCCTCAACAACCTGTCGCTGTTCGGTCTGGTGCTCGCCATCGGCATCGTGGTCGATGATGCGATCGTCGTGGTGGAGAACGTGGAGCGTTCTATCCGCAACGGCCTCAGTCCCCGCGAGGCGGCCCACAAAACCATGGATGAAGTGGGCGGCGCCCTGGTGGCGATCGCGATCGTGCTGTCGGCGGTGTTCATTCCGGCGATCTTCATTACCGGCATATCCGGCGCCTTCTACAAGCAGTTTGCCCTGACCATCGCCACCGCCACGATCATTTCTTTGATCGTGTCGCTGACGCTGTCGCCGGCCCTGTCGGCCCTGCTGCTGAAAGGGCCTGG
>JAFGTV010000006.1 GCA_016938875.1 Paracoccaceae bacterium | reverse complement strand
CCGCTGCAATGCACCATGGAAAAGGAATAGGGCCCAGCGCCCGCCCATGCACCCAAATCGCCTGACACTTGCGCTGGAAAGCGGCGCCGCCGCGCTGCCCGTGACGGGCCGCATCGCGGTCTTTGCCCCGCTTGCCGATACCGACCTGTCCGCGTTGCCGCAGGACCGGGTTCAGATCGTGCAGGGTTTTGCCCCCGATCATGCCGCCTGGGCCGGGCGCGGATGGGATGTGGCCGTCGCGCCCAGCGGCGATTTCGTGGCCGCCGTGGTCTTTATCCCGCGGGCCAAGGCCGCGGCGCGTGCCTGGCTGGCGCAGGCGCTGGCGCTGACCGGCGGCGGGCCGGTGATCGTGGACGGGGCCAAGACCGACGGGATCGACAGCCTGATAAAGGCCTGTCGCCAGGCCGGGGCAGAGGTCTCTGCGCCCCTGGCCAAGGCCCATGGCAAGATCTTTTCGCTGACCGGCGACGCGGGCGCGCTGGCCGATTGGCTGCCGGGCGAGGGTGCGCTGATCGCGGGTCATTATCGCACTGCGCCGGGGGTCTTTTCGGCCGATGGGGTCGACCGGGGCTCGGCACTGTTGCTGGCGGCGCTGCCGGCCAAGCTCAAGGGGCGTGTGGCCGACCTGGGCGCGGGCTGGGGCTATCTGGCCGGCGAGACGCTGGCACGTCACCCCGAAATCGCCGAGATGCACCTGATCGAGGCCGATCACGCCGCGCTGGAGTGTGCCCGCGCCAATGTCACCGATCCGCGCGCGCGGTTTCACTGGGCCGATGTCACCAGTTTTCGCCCCGAGGCCGGGTTCGACATCGTGCTGACCAACCCGCCGTTTCATACCACGAGGGCGGCAGATCCGGCGCTGGGGAGGGCCTTTCTGGCTGCTGCGGCACGGATGTTGGCGCCCCACGGCCAGGCCTTTATCGTGGCCAACCGCCATCTGCCCTATGACCGGGATCTTGCCCAGCTTTTCGTTCAGGTTCAGGAACTTGAGGGCGACCCTGGTTTCAAGGTGCTGCATGCCACGCGCCCGCGCCGGGCGCCGCGCGGGCGGCGCTGAAATCGCACGGGCTGCGCGCCCCAGCCAGGAGTTCATCCCATGTCTTTTTCGATCGCAGGCAAGACGGCCATCGTCACCGGGGCCGCCAATGGCGTGGGCCTGGCCATCGCCCGCCATTTCGCCGCCCAGGGCGCCAATGTGATGTTCGCCGATATTGACGAGGCCAGCCTGATCGAAGAGGTCGGCAAAGAAACCGACGCCGAGGGCAACACCCGCTATTTCGCCGGTGACCTGCGCGAGCGGCTGACCATCGCCAACCTGCTATCGGCGACGATTGATGCGTTCGACCACATTGATGTGCTGGTGAACGCCAGCCGCCAGATGATGCCCTCGGACCCGCTGGACCCGGATCATGACGCGGTGGAAATGCTTCTGGAACAGAACATGATGACCAGCCTGCGTCTGTCGCAGATGGTCGCCCGCCGGATGATCCGGCAGGCCGAAGAGGACCGCCAGGAAGAGGGATCCGCCGGGGCCATCGTCAACCTGTCCTCGATCGCGGCGCGCCGCGCCCATCCGGCGTTGCTGGGCTATTCGATCAGCGCGGCGGCGCTGGACCAGATGACCCGCTCGATGGCGGTGGCCCTGGCGCCGCACCGGATCCGGGTGAACGCGGTGGCCTTTGGATCGGTCCTGTCCGCCAGCCTGCAAGGCGCGCTGAAGGACAACGCCGAATATCGCACCGACATCAAGGAACACACCCCCCTGGGCCGCATCGCCAAACCCGCCGAATTGGCCGAGGCGGTGCAATTCCTGGCCTCGGACGGGGCGCAGTTCATCACCGGCCAAATCATGACCGTCGATGGCGGGCGTACGTTGCTGGACCCGGTATCCGCCCCCGCGCACTGATCGCGCGCTATCCTTGCGGAGAGATGGCGCGGCACTCGGCCAGCCGCCGCGCGGCGATGCGGGCCAGCTCGGCGCGTTTGGCCTTCAACTCGGCCAGCTTGGCGCGCTCGGCCTTCAGGTCGACCGCCACGGGGCGCGTGCGGACCCCGACATCGGGACGGTTGCACAGTACCATTCCAACCCGGTCATTCCCGCCAAGGCGCGACCCATAACAAAGTTGCAGCGACGTGCGCCGATAGGGATCGCGCCGCAGCGCGTACCCGCGCGCGAGGGTCTGTTCGGACTCTGCGATCAGCGAATCGATCACGCTCAGATCGTAAAGCGCGTCGCGCTCACACGCCTGACGTGGCGTGGTGCAGGCGCCCAGGGCGACAAGACACAGCAGGACAAGGACACGCATCGGGAACCTCCGGGTTGGGGGCCATGATACGCCCCTTGGGCGGATTCCCAAACCCTGCGGCACAGTGGCGCGGCCCGGGCAAAACTGTTAGGCCATCATCAGAAAGGGAGACGCGCGATGACAGAGCTTTTCGACGATCAAAAGGCACAGGCCTCGGCCTGGTTCCGCGCGCTGCGCGACCAGATCGTGACCACCTTCGAGGGGGTGGAGGATGCCCAGACCACCGGCCCGCTGGCCGACCGCGCGCCGGGCCGTTTCGAGGTCCGTGAAACACGGCGTGAATCGGGCGACGGCGGCGATGCAGGCGGCGGATTGATGAGCGTGATGCGCGGCGGGCGGGTGTTCGAAAAGATCGGCGTGGCGGTGTCGACGGTGCATGGCCAGTTGGGCGCGCGGGCCCAGGCCGCCATGGCCGCACGCAAGCAATTTCCGGGGATGGCCGACGATCCGCGCTTCTGGGCCAGCGGGATCAGCCTGGTGGCCCATATGCAAAACCCCCATGTGCCCGCCATTCACCTGAACACACGGATGTTCTGGACGCCCCATGGCTGGTGGTTCGGGGGCGGCTCGGACCTGAACCCGTGCCTGATTTACGACCAGGACACGGCCGATTTCCACGCCGTGCTGCGCAGCCATTGCGACCGTCACGACCCCGCCTATTACCCGCGGTTCAAGGCCTGGGCGGACGAGTATTTCTTTGTCCCTCATCGCGGCCGCGCACGGGGCGTGGGGGGGATTTTCTTCGACGATCTGAACACCGGGGACTGGGCGGCAGACTTTGCCTTCACCCAGGATGTGGGCCGCGCTTTCCTCCCCGCCTTCGTGCCGCTGGTGGAACGTCGTCGCGATACCCCCTGGTCCGACGCGGATCGCGACACGCAGCTTGCGCATCGCGGGCTCTATGCCGAATACAACCTGCTCTACGACCGGGGTACGAAGTTCGGGCTGGAAACCGGCCACGACCCCGAGGCCGTTCTGATGACCATGCCGCCCCTGGCCAGTTGGCCCTGAACGGCCCCTTCGCCCCGGCGCGCGGCACCCGGCAGGAAATCGGGATGCTCTAACGGCCCTGCTCTTCTTCTGGTCCCAAATATCTCGGGGGGTGCGGGGGGCAGCGCCCCCCGCCGAACCCTGGGCCGATACAAAAAACGCCCCGGAGCCTGCGCTCCGGGGCGTTTCAATTGTCCGGCAAGGGCCGCGCGTCAGCCGCGCAGCGCCTCCAGCATGACGTGGACGTTCTCGGGGTCTGCATCCGGGGTGATGCCATGCCCGAGGTTGAAGATATGCGGCCCCTTCGAAAAGGCCTTCTTGATCCGCTTGGTCTCGTCGATCAGTTCCTGGCCGCCGGTGACCATCAGCTTGGGGTTCATGTTGCCCTGAACGCAGCCGTCGACCTGCACATTCGCTGCCGCCCAGTCCGCATCGACCGAGTTGTCGATCGCCACGCAATCGGCGCCGGTCGCCTTGGCAAAGCCGATATATTGCTCGCCCGCCTCGCGGGGGAAGGCCATGCAGGGCAGGCCCGGGTGACGCGATTTCAGTTCCGCGATGATCTTCTTGGTGGGCTCCAGGGCGTATTTCGTGAACGCCTCGCCTTTCAGCGATCCGGCCCAGCTGTCAAAGATCTTGATGACTTCGGCACCGGCCTCGACCTGTTTGGACAGGTATTCGATCGTGCCCTCGGTCAGCAGGTCCATCAGCGCATCGAATGTCGCCTGGTCCTCGGTCCTCAGCTTGTGGGCGGGGGCCTGGTCGGGGGTGCCGCGCCCGGCGATCATGTAGGTGGCCACGGTCCAGGGCGCCCCGGCGAAACCGATCAGCGTGGTCTCGGATGGCAATTCGCGCGACAGGATCCGCACGGTCTCATAGACCGGGGCCATGTGCTCGTGGATATCGTCCTTGCCCTTCAGCTTGGCCAGGCCACCGGCGTCGGTGATCGTCGACAGACGCGGCCCCTCGCCGGTTTCGAACCACAGATCGGCGCCCAGCGCCTGCGGCAGCAGCAGGATGTCGGCGAACAGAATCGCCGCGTCGAACCCGTAACGGCGGATCGGCTGCAAGGTGACCTCGGCCGCCAGTTCGGAATTATAGCACAGCGAAAGAAAATCACCGGCCTCGGCGCGGGTGGCGCGATATTCGGGCAAATAGCGCCCGGCCTGCCGCATAAGCCACACCGGCGGCACGTCCTGGATTTCACCGGCCAGCGACCGAAGTAGTTTTTTGGTTTCCGCCATCGTATTCCCCGTTTATTGCTGGCGCCTGTCGTCCCCTGCTTGCGTCAGCATGTCAAGACAGGCCGAGTTGTCAGGACGACGTGACGCGATTAGAGGTAAGCGCATGGCTATCACACTTCCTTCCCCCGCTTCACCCCTGAAGATCGGCACGCGCGGCTCGCCGCTCGCGCTGGCCCAGGCATATGAGACCCGCGCGCGCTTGTCCAAGGCGTTCGCCCTGCCAGAAGAGGCATTTGAGGTCGTGGTCATCAAGACCACAGGCGACCGTATCCTGGATCGCCCGCTGAAAGAGATCGGCGGCAAGGGTCTGTTCACCAAGGAAATCGAGGACGCGATGCTGTGTGGCGACATCGACATCGCCGTGCACTCGATGAAGGACATGCCGGTGGAACAGCCCGAGGGGCTGATTCTGGACACCTACCTGCCGCGCGAGGACACGCGCGACGCGTTCGTATCCAAGACCATCAAACGGCTGGCCGACCTGGAAGAGGGCGCCGTTGTCGGCACCTCGTCCCTGCGCCGCCGCGCGCAGTTGTTGAACTATCGCCCTGATCTCAAGGTGGTGGAATTCCGCGGCAACGTGCAGACCCGCCTGAAAAAGCTGGAAGAGGGGGTCGCGCTGGCCACCTTCCTGGCGATGGCGGGCCTGAAACGGCTGGGAATGACCGAGATCGTTCAATCGGCGATCGAGCCCGAGGAAATGCTGCCCGCCGTGGCGCAGGGCGCCATCGGCATCGAGCGCCGCATAGACGACGCGCGCTGTGCCGAGATGCTGGAGGCGATCCACCACGTCGAAACCGGCCAACGCCTGGCCGCCGAGCGGGCCTTTCTGGGCGCGCTGGACGGGTCGTGCGAAACGCCGATCGGTGGTCTGGCCGAGCTGGACGGCGGCAACGTGCGGCTGCGGGGCGAGATCCTGCGCACCGACGGGTCCGAACGTCTGGCCGACGAGGCCACCGCGCCGATCGAGGATGCCGCCGAAATGGGCCGCACCCTGGCAAAGGGGCTGCGCGCACGCGCCGGCGAGGGCTTCTTCGACTGGATCCAGTCGTAACTCACTATTGCCCGGGCAACAGCTTGCCCGGGTTCATGATCTGCGCCGGGTCGAGGGCAACCTTGATCCGGCGCATGACGTCCAGGGCCACCGCATCCTTGCGCCGCGCCATGGTGGACAGTTTCGACACCCCGATCCCGTGTTCCGCCGAAAAGCTGCCGCCCAGATCGGCCACCACATCCTCGACCGCTGTTCGGATCGCCTCTTTCAGGGCGTCATCGGCGCGGGTCGGCCAGACGACGTAATGCAGGTTGCCGTCGCCCAGGTGGCCCACGGTGATCGTTTGGGCGCCTGGATCCAGATCGGGCAGGCGCGCCGCCATCCGGTCGAGGAACGCCGCGACCCGGTCCAGCGGCAGGGCGATATCGTTGTCGACCGCGGGCTGGCGCGAAAAGGTGATCTCGGCGGCCAGTTCGCGTCGCTCCCACATCTCGGCGCGCTGTGCGTCTGAGCGGGCGACGACGGCATCCAGCACGGCGCCGCCGTCCATCCCGGCGGCAAGGGTGTCCTCCAGCAAGGTGACAATGGGCAGGCTGCCATCGGGGTTTGGGGTGGCGTCGCGCGGCGCGGTCGCGCCTATCTCGACCAGCACGTTCACAGGATGGGGGGCGGAAAAGGGCGCGCGTAGGTCGGGGCGGCATTCGGCCAGGCGGCGCATATAGGTGTCGGGCATGTATTCATAGGCCTCGACCGCGCCGCCGCTGACCTCTTGCAACCGGTTGAGCAGATCCAGCGCCGCCCCCAGCCCCGGCAGGGCGACCATCGCGGTGGCATAGGCGCGCGGTCGCGGGGACAGTTTCAACACCGCCGCCGTGATCACCCCCAGCGTGCCCTCGGACCCGATGAACAGATCGCGCAGGTCGTATCCGGTGTTGTCCTTGTGCAGCGCCCCCATCAAATCCATCACCCGCCCGTCGGGCAAAACCACCTCCAGCCCCAGGCACAGCGCGCGGGTGTTGCCATAGCGCAGCACGTTGGACCCGCCCGCATTGGTCGCCAGCAATCCCCCGATCATCGCGGACCCGCGCGCGCCAAAGGTCATCGGAAAGATCAGCCCCTGTGCCTCGGCCGCGTCGTGCAGGGCCGACAGGATCACGCCCGCCTCGACCACCGCCACGCGCGCGGCGGGGCGAATCTCTCGGATGCGGTTCATCCGCTCGACGCTGATCATCACCGCGCCCCTGGCCAGCGCGCCACCGGCCAGCCCGGTATTGCCCGCAACGGGGACCACCGGCGTGCCGCTTTCATGGGCCAGCCGCAGAACCGCGGCAACCTCATCGCGATCAGCGGGCCGCACCACTGCCAGCGGCGTGCCGGCATATTTCCCGGTCCAGTCGGTGGCATAGCGCGCCGCATCCGTCCCGCGCAGCACATGCCCGGCGCCCAGCAGCGCGGTCAGTTTCTCGATCAGTTCCATGGCGGCCTCCGTGATATCGCCGCACCATCGGCGATGCGTCGCGTCTTGACCAGAGGGGGCGGGGGTGTTGGCCTAGGCTGATCCGTGCAGGAGGCCCCGATGTCCCAAGATCCCCTTTTGACGCCCTATCGGCTGAAACACCTGACGCTGAAGAACCGGCTGATGTCCACGGCCCACGAGCCGGCCTATTCCCAGGACGGGATGCCCAAAGAGCGTTACCGCCTGTATCACGCGGAAAAGGCCAAGGGGGGGATCGCGCTGACCATGACCGCGGGGTCGGCCGTGGTCTCGCCCGACAGCCCCGAGGCGTTCGGGAACCTGCTGGCCTATCGCGACGAAATCGTGCCGTGGATGCGCGAGCTGACCGAGGCCTGCCATGAACACGGCACGGCGGTGATGATCCAGTTGACCCACCTGGGCTGGCGTACCGGCTGGAACAAGGGTGACTGGCTGCCGGTGCTGGCGCCCTCTGCGATGCGCGAACCGGCCCACCGCGCCTTTGCCAAGGAGATGGAGGAGTGGGACATCACCCGCATCGTGGCCGATTACGCCGCGGCTGCCCAGCGGATGCAGGCCGCCGGTCTCGACGGGATCGAGATCGAGGCCTATGGCCATCTGCTGGATGCCTTTTGGTCACCCTATCAAAACCGGCGCACGGATGACTGGGGCGGGGCGCTGGACAACCGGTTGCGCTTCACCTGGGCGGTGCTGGATGCGATCCGCGCCGCCGTCGGTCCCGATTTTATCGTCGGGATGCGCATGGTCGCCGATGAGCAGTTCGAAAAGGGCCTCAGCCGGGCCGAGGGGGTCGAGATCGCCCGCCGCCTGGCCGATAGCGGCAAGGTGGATTTCCTGAACCTGATCCGCGGGCGCATCGCTACCGATGCCGAACTGACCGGCGTGATCCCGGTGCAGGGCATGGCCAGCGCCCCGCATCTGGACTTTGCCGGAGAGGTGCGCGCGGCCACCGGTATCCCGATGTTCCACGCCGCCCGGATCGCCGACGTTGCCACCGCCCGTCACGCCGTCGCGGCGGGCAAGCTGGACATGGTCGGCATGACCCGCGCCCACATCGCCGACCCGCATATCGCGACCCGGATCGCCCGGGGCCAAGAGGACCGCATTCGCCCCTGTGTCGGGGCCACCTATTGCCTGGACCGGATCTACGAAGGGGGCGGTGCGCTGTGCATCCACAACGTCGCCACCGGGCGCGAGGCAACGATGCCCCATGTGATCCCCGCCGCCGATACGCCCCGGCGCGCAGTGATCGTCGGGGCCGGTCCCGCGGGGCTGGAGGCCGCCCGCGTGGCGGCGGAACGCGGGCACGAGGTCACCGTGTTCGAGGCCGCCGATCGCGCGGGCGGACAGGTCGCCCTGTTGACCGCCAATCCGCGCCGCCGCGAGATGGCCGGGATCATCGACTGGCGTTTGGCCGAACTGGACCGCCTGGGGGTGACGATCCGCTATAACAGCTATGCCGAGGCGGCTGACGTGCTGGCGCTGACCCCCGAGGTGGTGGTGATCGCAACCGGCGGCCTGCCCCAGCCCCCCGAAATGATCGGGGCCGATCTGACGGTGTCCAGTTGGGATATCCTGTCGGGCGCGGTCAAACCCGCCGCCCGTGTGCTGGTTTATGACGATAACGGCGGCCATCCGGGGATGAGCGCGGCCGAGGTGATCGCGCGCGCCGGATCAGCGGTCGAACTGGTGACCCCCGAACGCCTTTTCGCGCCCGAGATCGGCGGAATGAACCATGCCCCCTATGCCCAAAGCTTTGCCGAGACGGGCCTGCGCGTGACCATCAACACCCGCCTTGCCGCCCTGCGCCGCGAGGGCAACGAACTGGTCGCAACGCTGGGATCGGACTACGCCAAGGGGCACACTCAGGACCGCCGCGTCGATCAGGTCGTGGTCGAACATGGCACCGCCGCGCTTGATGAACTCTACCACGCGCTGAAGGATCAAAGCCGCAACCTGGGCGCGGTGGACTATCCCGCGCTGCTGGGGGC
This sequence comes from Paracoccaceae bacterium, assembly GCA_016938875.1. Classification (GTDB taxonomy): domain Bacteria; phylum Pseudomonadota; class Alphaproteobacteria; order Rhodobacterales; family Rhodobacteraceae; genus Rhodovulum. Next base: position 102,689 of record JAFGTV010000006.1, on the reverse strand, counting down.
GGGCGATCCGTTCCCGATGCGCAATCGCGCGGGCCGTTTCACGCTTTACCGTATCGGGGATGCCATCGCCGCGCGCAACATCCATGCCGGGATCTATGATGCGCTGCGCCATGGGCTGCGCTGGTGACGCAGGGCCTGGCCCGCCCCGAAACCAAGGCCCAGTCCCCGGCGCCTGCATCGGGAGTGCGACAGGGGTGCGATGTTTCCCGGGCCGGGGGAGAGGGCTGCGGCTTTGCGCGCCAGATTTCCACTTGACCCTTCCCCGCGCCTCGCATACGTACCCGCTGGTTCTCGGCGGAGTAGCTCAGTTGGTTAGAGCAGCGGAATCATAATCCGCGTGTCGGGGGTTCAAGTCCCTCCTCCGCTACCAAACTTCCCCTGGTTTTTCAGATGCCTTTCGCAGATGGCGGCCCCGGTCCCCGTCGGTCGCGTTTTGGTTCGCCCTGGCGGCATGGGCGCGTCGACCGCGCATTTGTGCCGATCCTAAAAGGCGCTGGTGGCTGTCTGCGCCCGGTCGGACATCCCGCCGCATCCCGCGGATCGGGCAAAAAGCCACCAGGTTGTATGCGCGTGTGCGGATATCGGCGGTTGTGGAAACAGTGCAACGGGCGAGCGTGGGCATTTACCGTGACCCCGCGCGCGGCGCGCCGTTGAGCCGTACTGTGCGCTGCACTGCACCCATTCGCAGGCCCGCCGGGTGCGCCAGTGCCGGGCCGGGGCGGATGGCGCTAGGCGCGGTCCAGTATAAGAGCCGCGGCCTTGGCGGATCGCAACGCCTCTGCAACTGTCCGTTTGGCCTCTTTTCGCGCATCGCCCAGCACGATGACATCGGGGCGGCACGTGGACCGGCCTTGTGCATCGGTTGGGCACCATCCTGTCGTGTCGATCAGCCCAGCCGCGCGCGCGATGGATCCGGCGCCCTGCGGGGACACGAAATTCACGACATCGGCCTGGATAAGACCGGCATTGGTCTCGATCTCTCCGCGCGTGGCGTCCACGCGAAGGACGGTGCCACCGTTTGCCGCTGTCCGCCAGTCGGCCCTCGGGTCGAGACCCAGCAGGGTACTGCGGTTGTGGAACCGTTCGACCAAATCCGAGCCGGGGGAACCGTCGAGAATTGTCAGCCTGCCGCGGGGGTATTTCCGGTCCAGCAGGATTGCAAAATTCAGGGCGCGGTTCAGCGCGGCAGCCGGGTGGCTCACGTCGTTCGGCAGCCGCAGGACGACATGGCCAGCCTCGGGCAGGGCGGCCAGTTGGGACTTTAGGCGGCGTGCTTCCCGGGCGCTGCCCCAGGCCGCGGGCCAGAGGTGGCGCGCCACGTTATCCAGCCCGGCGATGGGCTCTTGCAGCGCGGTGGTCCCCGGCGCCAGCAGCAGCCGATCGAATGCCATGCTGCGCCCGCTGAACAGGTCCAGACGGGCGGCTTTCCAGTCCAGGGCGACGACATCGTCCAGGACCACCTCGACCCCGGCACGCCGAAGGATGTCCAGATCCGGCCCGGCAGCGGGACGCTCAAACGTGCGCGCCTCGGTGCGCCCAAGCCTGCGGGGATCGCGTTCGACCAGCAGCACGGGATGGTCCGGCCTCGCCGTCCGCAGCGCCAGTGCGGCCGCAGCCCCGGCAGGGCCGCCCCCCACGATGACACGCCGGGTCCGTGTCCGCAGACCCGAGGTGGCCAATCCGCAAGCGCCAGTGGCGACGGCACCGGCGAACAGGTATTCTACGAAGCGACGGCGGTTGAGTTCGTTCATTGTCCTGTCTCCGAGGTGTTGAACCGGGTTTCGGCGCGGCTCACTTCTTTTCCAGCAGTTCGGCATCGGGGTGGATCGGGCGATAAATCTCGACCCGGTCGCCTTCCTTGACGGGCTTGTCGAGCTTGGCGAGCGAGCCGAAAATGCCCACCTTGTTGATTTCGAGGTCGATCTCGGGGAATTGCCCCAACAGCCCCGAATGCTCGATTGCCCCGCGCACGGTGGTGCCTTCGGGCACGTCGATATTCTTCCATACCTGTGCGGTTGGTTTGGCAAAGGCGACGCTGACGATCATGGCTGTTCTCCGGCGTGTGCGCTGCGGGTCAGCACGCCTGCGGCGGTAAAGACTTTTTCCGGCTGCCCGCGTTCGAGTGTCTGCGTTCCCTGGGGGGTGCGACTTTCGAGGCTGGCCTTCAGGGCCAGCAGAAAGCCCAGGACGATGAACCCGCCCGGCGGCAGGATCAGCAACAAGAAGCCCTGGTAATTCGGGATGACGGTAAGTTCGAGAAAGCCAAAGCGGCTGCCTAGCAAAAGGGAGGCATTGGCGAACAGGGTGCCAGAGCCCAGGATCTCGCGAACTGCGCCAAGGGCCACGAGCGCCAGGGTAAATCCCAGGCCCATCATCAGCCCGTCGAACGCGGATGCCACCGGGTTCTGGCGCGAGGCGAACGCCTCGGCGCGGCCCAGGATCGCGCAATTTGTGACGATCAGCGGGATGAACAGGCCCAGCACCTTGTGCAGATCATGCAGCCAGGCGTTCAGCGCCATGTCGACCACCGTCACCAGGCAGGCGATGAGCAACACAAAGGCCGGGATGCGGATCTCTGGGGTGATGACCTTGCGCAGCACCGACACCGCAAAGCCCGACCCGATCATCACCGCCGTCGTGGCCAATCCCATGCCCAGCCCATTGGTGGCGGTGCCCGTCACGGCCAAAAGCGGGCAAAGCGCGAGAAACTGCCCGAAGACCACGTTGTTGCCCCACAGCCCGTTGCGGGCGATCTTGCCGTAATCCGTAGACATCACTTGGCCTCGCTTTCAACAGGGCTGCCCAGAAGTGTCGCGCGGTGGCGCGCAAACAGCGCCAGACCACGTTGAACCGTTCCCACCACGGCCCGGGGGGTGATCGTCGCGCCGGAAAACTGGTCAAAGACGCCGCCGTCTTTCTTGACCTTCCAGCCCTCGGGGCCGGGATCGGTCAGCGCGCGACCGGCAAAGTCGTTGATCCAGTCGCTTTTGCGGACCTCGATCTTGTCGCCCAGGCCCGGCGTCTCACTGTGCGACAGCACCCGCACACCCAGCAGGGTGCCATCGGGGGCCATGCCGATCAGCACCCGGATCGCACCGGAATAGCCATAGCCCGTCAGAACGAACGCCACGCCCGTGACCACTCCACCCGCACGCGCCACATAGACCGGGACGTCCCCCTCGGTCGGATCGGTGACCTGTTGCATGTCGGCGACCAGGTCATTGCTGTGCATGTCGGCCGGGATGACCTGGGCAAGCGAGTCCAGCAGATCCTGGGTCGCGCGATCGGTGATCGGACCTCGGGTCGCCTGATCCGAGACCGACAGGATCAGCGCAGTTGCCAGCGAGAAACCCGCCAACAGCAGGCCGTGCCAGGCCGGGGACCGGCGCAGCGCGCCCAGGCGCGCGGCCCTGTCTGCCTGCGGCGGCGAGGGAGGTGCGCCGGTCATCTCGTCTCTCCCAGCTCAAGCGGCTTGCCAGAGCGGGTGCGGCCAAAGATGCGCGGCCGGACGTATTCGTCGATCAGCGGGGTGCAGGCGTTCATCAGCAGAACGGCAAAGGCCACCCCTTCGGGGAAGGCGCCCCAGGTGCGGATGACAAAAATCAGCGCGCCGATCCCGATGCCGTAGATCATCTTTCCCATGCCGGTCACGGGCGAGGTCACATAGTCGGTGGCGATGAAAAAGGCGCAGAACATCAACGAGCCCGAGGCCAGGTGATAGTGTGGCGGCGGGAACTGGTCCGGCGCGATCAGCCACGCGGCCCCCGACAGCACAAAGACCGACCCCAGAACGCTGAGCGGGATCACGACGGTGATGATCCGCAGAAGGATCAGGCAGATCCCGCCCGCCAGCAGCAAGGCCGCGCTGGTTTCCCCCAATGAGCCCGCAACGAACCCGAAAAACTGGTCCTGAAGGCTGCCGACCTGGGCGAGGATAAGGTCCATGGGCTGCCCGGCGTCGAGCTGGCTTTTGACATTGCTCAGGACGGACGCACTGCTGACGAAATCGAATTCGGGATTTCCCTCGAAGGTAATTGCGAGAGATTGCATAAAGCTGGCGCCGTCAGGCCCCCTTAGCGGTTCGACCCAGGTCGTCATCTGAACAGGCAGCGCAACCAACAGCATGGCGCGGGCCACCATGGCGGGGTTGAACAGGTTCTGGCCCAGCCCGCCAAAGACATGCTTGCCGATCACGATGGCGATGCCCGCGCCGATGAAGCCGACCCACCAGGGCGCCCAGGGCGGCAGCGACAACGCCAGGATCCACCCGGTCAGAAGGGCAGAGCCGTCGGTCGCGAACCGCAGGATCGGTTTGCCCGCGATGGCCAGGCACAGCACCTCGAACAGCAGGGCCGCCGTAACGGTCACCCCGAACAGAAAAACCGCCGGCCAGCCAAAGTGATACAGCCCAAAGGCCGTCGCCGGGCTGAGGCAGGCCATCACGGCAATCATGGTGCGCGAGACGTTGAACCGGGAATGGGTGTGCGGCCCGCTGGCCAGGGTTGGTGCGGTCATTTCACCACCTCTCCGGTCTGGGATGCCTCGGCCACCAGGGCCGCCGCTTCGGCTTCGCGTTTCTTCTTGGCGGCCATGTCGGCCTTGCGCTTGGCCATGGCGGCGCGCTTGGCCGCCAGGATGGCCTCTTCGCGCGCGGTGCGTGCCGCGGCCAGCCGCTTGGCCTGTTCTTGCTGGTGCTTGCGGCTGTCCTGTTCTGCCAGCTTGCCCTTGGCGAAATGGATCGTCTGCACCAGCGGAATGTTCGATGGGCAGGTGAAAGAGCAGCAGCCGCAGTTGATGCAATCGAGCAGGCCGACCTTTGCTGCGCCTTCCAGATCGCCGGCCTTGATCCGGGCGTTCAACTCGAACGGGGTCAGGCCCATGGGGCAGACCTGCACGCACAAGCCGCACCGGATGCACGGCATGATGTCCTGGTCCCGGGTTTCAGCCGCGGTCAGCGCCAGGATGCCGCCCGTGCCCTTTATGATCGGCACACGCGGGTTCTGGATCGGCTGGCCCATCATCGGCCCGCCCAGCAGCAGCCGCTCTGGCTCTTCCACCAAGCCGCCGCAATGGGCCAGAACCTCGGAAACCGGCGTGCCGATCAGAACCCGCAGGTTGGCAGGCCGCCCGACGCCACGCCCCGACACCGTGACAACGCGCGAAATCAGCGGCTCGCCATAGCGCACGGCCAGATGCACGGCATGGGCGGTCGCGGCATTGTGCACCACGATGCCCATCTCGGCGGTCAGGGCGCGCGCGGGGGTTTCTTTGCCGGTCAGGGTTTTCACCAGGTGCTTTTCCGATCCCATCGGATACTGGGTGGGCACGGTCTTGATCGTCAGGTCATACCCAAGTGCGGATTTGTGACGCTCCATCGCGGCAATGGCCTGGGGCTTGTTCGCCTCGATGGCGACGATGATCCTTTCGACCCCCAGCGCCCGGGCCATGATCCCGGCGCCGTCGGCGACCTCTTCGGCGTGTTCGCGCATCAGCCGGTCATCGCAGGTCAGGTAGGGTTCGCATTCGGCGGCGTTGATGATCAGCGTGTGCAGGTCATGTTTGGCGCGCAGGTTCAGCTTGACCGCGGCGGGAAAGGTCGCGCCCCCCATGCCGACAATCCCGGCATCGGCGACCTGGGCGGCGATCTCTTCGGGGGTGGCATCCTCTGGGCGCATCCGCGTCAGGCGCGGGCCCCACTGGTCCTTGCCATCGGGCCGGATCGTGATCGTCGGCACCGGCAGGCCCGAGGGATGCGGTGCTGCGAAATGGCCCACCGCGATGACCCGGCCCGAGGTGGGCGCGTGGATGTTGGCCGATACCGGGCCGCGCGCCTTGCCGATCAGTTGCCCCTTGAGCACCAGGTCGTCGCGCTGAACCAGCGGCTCGGCCTCGACGCCGATATGCTGTTGCAGCGGGACGCGGATCAGCGACGGGATCGGCATGACCTCGATGGCGCATTCGGCACTGAGAAACTTGCGGGTTTCGGGGTGGACCCCGCCCTTGAACGCAAACAGCCGGGCCGGATCGAAACGTCCTGCAAAGGAAAAGATGCTCATGCCGATTTCCTCATGTCGCCAGCGCCTGAAACCTGATCGGGGTTTTCCCAGTACCAATTGCGCAGGGTTCTGGGCTTGGTGCGGTGGATGATCGCCTCGGTCGGGCAGACCTCGATGCAGGCGTCGCAGCCGATACAGGCATCGGTGATCACCGTGTGGATCTGGTTGTTCGCGCCGACGATGGCGTCCGTCGGGCACCGCTTGAAGCATTTGGTGCAGCCGGTGCAGTGGTCCTCGAAGATAAAGGCGACCATCGGTTCGGCCTCTTCCAGCCCGCCCAGGCCTGCGCCGCCGCTGGCATCGGCCCCGGTGATCTGGGCCAGTTGCAAGGCGACCTCGCGCCCGCCCGGGGGGCACAGCGTGACCGGGGCGGCGCCCTCGGCCACGGCCTCGGCCCCGGCGCGGCAGCCGGGATAGCCGCACTGACCGCAATTCGTGCCGGGCAGGATGCGCTCGATCTCGTCCACCACGGGGGGCGTTTCGACGTGAAACTTGCGCGCGGCCAGCCCAAGCATGAGACCCAGACCCAACCCCAGGGCTGTCATCGACGTGACGGCATAGAGCATGTCTGTGTCTCCTTTCGCTCAGTTCGGGACCAGCCCGGCAAATCCCATGAAGGCCATGGACAGCAGCCCGGCGGAGATGAAGGCGATCGGGGGACCGGCGAACGGCGCCGGGATGGAGAGTTGCGCCAGCTTTTCCCGCATGCCCGCAAAAATCGCGAGCACCGCCGTAAAGCCGAGCGCCGAGCCGAACCCGTAAAGCAGGCTTTGGGCGAACCCGTGCCCCTCTTGGATGTTCAGCAGCGCCACGCCCAGCACGGCGCAGTTGGTCGTGATCAGCGGCAGATAGATGCCTAGCGCGCGATAGAGACCCGGTGAGACCTTGCGCATCACGACCTCGGTGAACTGCACGATGGCGGCGATCACCAGGATAAAGCTGAGGATCCGCAGAAAGCCCAGCTCCAGCGGCACCAGGATCAAGGTCTCGATCGCCCAGCTCGCCGCAGCGGCGAGTGTCAGAACAAAGGTCGTCGCCAGCCCCATGCCGATGGCCGCGTCGATCTTTCTGGATACGCCCATGAACGGGCAGAGGCCCAGGAACTTGACCAGCACCACGTTGTTCACCAGCGCCGTTCCGAGCAGGATCATGAAAAACTCTGGCATTGGTGGGCTCCTTCTCTTGGTGGGCGCGTTCGGTGGCCCTCGGCGGGGAGAGGTCGCCTGGTTGGTCAGAAGCAAGAACCGTGCCAGTCATGGTGCCGGGCGCGCGATCGTCAGGGACTGGCGGAAAATTCCTTATCGCGCACGCGCTTCGTCTGCGCCGGGGCGGGGCGCGCGCCCGCGCCGGGGTGTGGCCGGGATGGGCGCGCCGGGATGTTGCAAAGCCGACATTTGTCCGACAGGCGTGTCGATAAAGGGGATCGTTCGCGCGTTCGCGCGGGCCATTTGTGCGCCCGGCACCCTTTTTGCCCCTCGAAATCCCATTCCGCCCGGCGAACCTGGGCGCGGGCGTGCGGATGCGATCTTGGCACGCTCCTTGCTTCGCCTTCTGGGTAGTTCAGCAATGACAAACCAAGCCAGGAGCGCCAGACGTGACGTCAAATGCCCCCGCCAGCCCCACGGCAGACCGCGCGCGACCCGCGTCCGGCGGTCCCCAAGAGGTCGCGGACCGCGTCACCTGGATCGGGGCGCTGGACCCCGGGCTGCGCAATTTCGATGTGATCCTTAAGACCGCCAATGGCACGACCTACAATTCCTATGTCGTGCGCGGCAGCGCGGGCGTCGCCGTCATCGACACGGTCAAGCAGGCATTCACCGCCGATTTCCTGGCCAAGCTGGAGGCGGTCGCGCGCTATGACGAGATCACCACGCTGGTGCTGAACCACCTGGAGCCCGACCATACCGGGGCCGTGCCGGAATTCCTGCGCCGCGCGCCGCATGTCCACATCTATGTCTCGCCGCGTGGGGTGCAGGTGCTGCGGGCGCTGTTGAAGGATGAATTCGACCGATACCAGGTCACGGTCGTGGAAACCGGCGATACCGTTTCGCTGGGCGACCGGACGCTGCGGTTCCTGACCACGCCCTATGTCCACTGGCCCGACACGCAATGCACCTATCTGCAAGAGCAGAACCTGCTGTTCACCTGCGATCTGCTGGGCTGTCACTATTGCGACGACCGGCTTTTCAACGACAAGGTCGGCGATTTCCGGTTCTCGTTCGAATATTACTTTGACCACATCATGCGCCCGTTCAAACGCTACGTGGCCCAGGCGCTGGACCTGATCGAACCGCTGGAAATCGACATGATCGCGCCGGGCCACGGCCCGGTGCTGCGCGCCCATCCGCAGGAATACATCCGCCATTACCGCCGCCTCATCACCAAGCGGCTGGCCAGCGAGACCGGGGCGCAAAAGACCCTGCTGATCTTCTACGTGTCCGCCTATGGCGCGACGGCACAGATGGCCGGCGCGGTCTACGAGGGCGCGGCCGAGAGCGGCGATGTGTGCGTGTCGCTGTTCGATTTGCAGGATGGCGATGTCACCCCGCTCATCGACCTGATCGAAGAGGCGGACGGGTTGGCGTTCGGAACCCCCACGATCAACGGCGACGCGGTGCGCACGGTCTGGGATTTGTTGTCCAGCCTTGTCGACATCGAGACCAAGGGCAAGCTGGGCGCGGCCTTTGGATCCTATGGCTGGACCGGAGAGGCCGTCGGCATGGTCGAGGCCCGGATGCAGGGCCTCAAGATGCGGGTGCCCGAACCGGGCCTCAGGATCAAGATGCACCCAAGCGCGCCGGAACTGGAAGAGTGCCGCGATTTCGGCCGTCGGTTGGCCGCGCACCTGGCGGGCCGCCCGATGGAACGCGAAATCGACATGAGCGCGCTCTTGGCGCGCTGAGAGGAAAGGAGGCCCCATGGCCACGGCGAAATTGACCTTTACCGACGTCGCGCTGACCGTAAACGTGCCCTCGGGCACGCGGATCATCGAGATTTCGGAAAAGATCGGCTCGGGGATAACCTATGGCTGCCGCGAGGGCGAATGCGGCACCTGCATCACCCATATCATCGAGGGGCAGGATAACCTCTCGGACCCCTCCGCGCTGGAATTGCGGGTGCTGAAGGATAACCTGGCGGGTCGCAACGACCGGCTGGCCTGTCAGTGCCAGGTGCTGGAAGGCACGGTAAAGGTGCGGCCCGGCTGAGGCCGGCCAAGAACACGCGCGGACCAATTCAGACCCATCAAGGAAAGGATCCATAACATGGCCATGATGATCGACAGCTCGCTTTGCACTGCCTGTGGTGATTGCGAACCCGTTTGCCCGACCGGGGCGATTATACCCAGCAAGGGCCTGTTCACCATCAAGGCGGACATCTGCACCGAGTGCGAGCCGGACCACGACATGCCGCAATGCCTGAACGTCTGCATGGAAGACGGGTGCATCGTGCCGGTCGAGGACTGACGCGACCGATGTCGGACGACACCCGCCAGTGCCGCGCGGACCCGGCAGGGTTGGACCCGCGCGCCTTGCGCCAAACGCTTCGGGTTGCGGGCGTTGAGGGGGCTGTCGTCTTGCTGGAGGCAAGCCGGGTGTCGGGCTGTGCACATTGCGCCGCCCGCGCCGGGTGCGGTGCGGGCGCGCTGGCCGAGCTGCTGGAAACCGGCCCGCTAGAGATTGGCCTGCCGCGGATCGGGCCGATCGCGCCTGGGGACGAGGTCGTGGTTTCGATGTCCGGCAATGCGTTTCTGGGGGCTGCGGCCCTGGCCTATTTGGTGCCCCCGGCGGCGGTGGTTCTGGGGGCCGGGGTCTTCTCGGCGTTCGGGTTGTCGGATCTGAACGTGGCCCTCTTGTGTGTGCCGGTGCTGGCCCTGTCGTTTCTGCCTGTGCGCCGTGCCGATCGCCGGGGCCGCCTGGCATCCGCCCTGCGCATCGAACAGGTACGCCCGGCGCAAGGGCACGGCACGCCATGAGACGGCCACGGCCTAGAGTGATCGCTCTCACGCTTGTGCTGACAGGTGCGATGCTGATTGCGGGGGCTGCACGCCTGGCGCGGATCGACCCGGAGTTCCGCGAAACGATCTATGTTTTCGGAACCCTGGTCGAGATCGAGATCAGGGGAGAGGACCGCGACACCGCACAGGCCGCAACAGCCGCCGTTGGTCGCATGTTGCAGGATTTTCACACGGACTGGCACGCGTGGCGCCCGGGCGCGCTGGGCGATCTGAATACCGCGATTGCGCAGGGCAAGGCGCTGACGGTCGATAACCGGCTGGCGACTGTTCTGCACGAGGGGCGGCGTCTGGCCTGCGAAAGCGGGGGGCTTTTCGATCCCGCGATCGGCGGGCTGATCGGGCTTTGGGGGTTTCACGCCGATACGCCGCCAGAGGGGGCGCCCCCCGCCCCGGACCAGGTTGCGGCCCTGCTGGCAGGTCAACCGCGGATGACCGATCTGCGCTTTGACGGGGCGCGGGTTTGGTCGGTGAACCCGGCCGTCCAACTGGATCTTGGCGGTTTTGCCAAGGGGGCCGCGCTGGACCTCGCCGGGGCCGCGTTGCGGGCCATGGGGATCAAGAATGCGGTGTTGAATGCCGGCGGGGGGGTGCAGGTTCTGGGGGCGCATGGCAGCCGGCCCTGGCGCGTGGCGATCCGCGATCCCTTTGTCTGGGGGGCTGTCGCGGCGGTGTCGCTGCGCCCTGGCGAGGTGCTGCACACCTCTGGCAATTACGAACGATACTTTGAGCACGGCGCGGAACGGTTCGCCCATATCATCGACCCGCGGACCGGTTATCCGGTGCGCGAGATCGTTTCGGTTTCGGTGCTGGATACCAACGGCGCGCGCGCCGATGCCGCCGCCACGGCGCTGAGCGTGGCCGGGCGCAACGATTGGCCCGGGGTCGCGGCACAGATGGGGGTCTCGGCGGTGCTGATGATCACCGATACCGGCGCGCTGTTGGCAACGCCTGCGATGATGGCCCGGCTGGACCCCGTTGGCGACGAGTTTCCCCAAGCGGTTGAGGTTGTGCCCCTGCCGCGCCGGGCATTCCGGCCCGCCTGCGCGGAATAAGCGCCAGCGCGCCGTTCACCGGGGCATCGCTGTCAGGGTCTTTTCACCGTGTAGAGTGTGAAACGTCCGTCTTTCGCGGTCTCTTGCAAATAGGCCTGTGCGACGGGCGGTGTGGCCTCTGGATCCAGCAACAGAATATGTGTGAAGTCCCGTTGCCAGTTTTGCATGAAACGCAAGGCTGCGTTTTTCGCCAGAACATGATCGCCGTCGAGGGCCTGCTTGCCCGGCGGAACACCTTGCGGGATGCTGGCATGCCGCCACTCGGGCTTGACCGAAAAATTATGAACCCCTTGGAACAGGGTTGGAATAAAGGCAGCGGCATGGATGACCACGAAAGCGTCGACATGCCAAAGTCTTGCGTCGAACATTTCAGGCTGACTGTCGCGCACTGCCAGCACCCTGGCGCCCTCTGGAATTGCGCGGCTTACGCGCAACAGGTCGTGAATGTCCGCGTCATAGTTTTTCGCGAACCGCTCAAACGAAATCCCGTTGAAAATCAGAACTGCCGCAACGAGAACAGCAAGAGATTTTTCAATTGTCGGCGAGAGGTTTCGCCAGCTGGTTGCGGCAAAGAACATAATCCCCAGAAACAGCGGCAGCCGCAAATCCGAATAGAAAACCCCACTGAGCTTGGTCGGGGCCGCCAGGCAGCCAAGCGTGAGGGCGATGACCGATCCGGTAACCTTTCGCTCAAGGGTCAGAAGCGCAAGGCGCCCCTTCCAAAAGCCGATCAGGAACGCGATGGCAAAGGCCACCAGCAGGCCGACCTTTAATTTGAACGCGAGAAAAATCCAGTCCGACCCGGCGCCGTTCGGTGCGTACAGCATCTGGATCGGCAGCCTGATCCGTGCGAGCAAGGTGCCATAGGCCGTTCCGCCGCCATTCGGGTTCGGGCCCGCAATCGACAGATCATAAAGCAGCCACACACAGCATAAGACAAAGGGCAGGGACAGGGCCGCGCCAGACAGGAACTGTGCGCCGCGCGCACCTTTCGGGGCCTCGACAAGGCGCTGTATTTCACGCCCCGCCGCGGCAAGGCCGAGCCCGATAAAGGCATAAAGGTGCATCACATAGATCAGCGTCACGATCGGAAAAAAGATCAACAGGCGCTGCCATGTCCGCATCTGCTCTGTCGCATACCACAGCGCAAGCGTAAGCACCGCCAACGGCACCGAAACCAGGAAGTTCTGAAAACCCCAAAAGAAGGCGGCGTTATAGACAAGCAAGGCGGCGGTCGCCGGCCAGACCCGCCAGGCCCCTTGGACGGCGCGCGCAAGAACCATGGTCGAGGTGACGAACAACACGGCATAAAGCGCCATTACGATTTGCGAAAACCGTTCCGGCGAGCCAAAGCCAGCCCAGTACCACATCAGGTCAACGGCGGAATTTGGAACCAGGCTGAACCGATATTCATAAAACCGATCCAGAACACCGCCCTCGTAGGTGGACAGATAATGCCGGGCCAGATGGGCGGGCAAATCAATGAGCGGCAGGTTCACGTGGCAAAGAATGGGCAGGGCAACCGCCAGGCTGGCGCCGATCCAAGCCAGCAGCGCACGTCGTGCGGCATTGTCTTTGGGGATGATTGGCACTGGATCCAACGCGCTAAGAGGGTAAGGGTTTTACGGCTGCGGCCGTTCCGAAAAATCGGTCAGTTCGTCGATGATGAATCTTGGGCGGCGCTTTGTCTCAAGATACATTTTGCCGATGTATTCGCCGATAATTCCCAGGGCAACCAGGTGCAATCCCCCCAGGAAATAGATTGAAACCACGATCGAGGCCCAGCCGGGAACTGTCCCGCCAAGCGCCCAGACCACGATCGAATAGATGACGTAGAACATCGAGAGCATGGCCACGACCAGCCCTGTCAACGCGATCACCCGCAGCGGCGTGACCGAGAAAGAGGTCATCCCGTCCACCGCTAACGCAATCATCCTGGTCAGCGGATACTTGCTGTGGCCAGCGGATCGGGATTGCCGGTCATACTGGACGATCGCGGTTTGAAACCCGATCTGCCTGACGATGCCGCGAAGAAACAGGTTTTCTTCCTCGAACTCCGACAGGGCGTCCAGCGCCTTGCGGCTCATCAGGCGATAGTCGGCATGGTCGGGGATCAGGTCGACCCCCAGGCGATGCATCAACTGGTAATAGGCGCGGGCTGTCGTGCGCTTGAATGCGGTGTCGGTCTCGCGCGATGCGCGTTGACCAAAGACTATCTCGGCGCCGTCCCGCCAGGCCGCGATCATCCTGTGCACGGCTTTGGGATCGTCTTGCAGGTCGGCGTCCATCGACACAACGACATCGCCCTCGGCCTGCAACAGGCCGGCAAGAAGCGCGCGTTGGTGGCCTTGGTTCCGGGACAGGCGCAAACCGCGCAGTCGAAGGTTGGCGGTGGCGTTCTGGCCCGCGTCTCGAATGGTGGCCCAGGTGGCGTCTGACGATCCGTCGTCCACCAGCAGAACATCGACACTGCCAGAGATCTGACCGCTTTCGCCGAGTCCCCGCACGAGATCGCTGATGGCGTCCAGCAGGATGGGGATCGCCGCTTCCTCGTTATAGCACGGCACGACAATCCCAAGCCGCGGCGCGACGCGTTGCGCGGGTTGTGGTTCAAGACTTTCTGAATACGCCAAACTTCAACCCTACGAAACTGATTGCGGTATAGGAAAAAGAGCCTGCCAATTGGGCCACGAGATAAGTGAACCCTGCCCTTTGAAAGGACGAGATCACGACGAGATTCGACACGAATGCCACCGCGGTGACAATAGAAAACCCGATGATCGCGGCCCTGGTGCCGCCCGTGTGCCCAAAGGTCCAGCGACGGTTCAGCAAAAAGGAAATCGCGATACCGCACGCATAGCCAAGCGCGTTGGCCGCGAGGATGCCGATCCACGGTTTTGCCGAAAGGATGATGATGAAACTGACAGTGGTGTTCACGACACCGACAGCGGCAAACCGCAGGCCTTCGTGATAGACGGCCTTGCGCGCTTTCACAGGTGTCGCGTCAAGATGCTGCAACTGCCTCTCCATGGCCACGCGCGTTTCCAGGCAGCGCGCTGTTGACGCCGACCCCAGCCGGCGGTCCCGGTCAGTGTTGCCGATGGGGCGTTTGTGTCAATTGATGATATGGGCGATCGGCCATGGAATGGGTCGGTGTTGCCCGGGGGTCAACGGTTTTGCCAAGTCCTTAGGAAATCTGGGTTTCCCGGGGCGCGCGCGCCCGCTGCCCTGGGCCGCCACCAGGCGCCCGTGGAACGAGCCATGGGCGACGAAAACCTGCGCTGTCGCCCCCGTTGTCGGTATCATGCACGCCTGGCCCTGGCAGATGCGGGGGCCTCTCGGGCGGGGTCAGACGCGGATGCCCACCATCTCGGCAAAGGCGTTGCGCAGGGCCGCCGACCAGGACTCGGACAAATGCTGGAAATTCGTGTCGTTCTCTTCGATCCGGCGCAGTTGGGCAAAGCCGATGCGATCCGCGCGCATCACGGCCAGATCCAGCGGCATCCCCACCGACAGGTTCGAACGCAGGGTGGAATCCATCGACAACAGGGCCGCCGTAATCGCAGTGTCCAGCGGCGTATCGCTGGTGATCACGCGATCGAGGATCGGCTTGCCGTATTTGTGCTCGCCGATCTGGAAATAGGGGGTGTCGTCGGTCGCCTCGATGAAATTGCCCGCTGAATAGATGTGGAACAGCCGCGTCTTGCCGCCAATCCGCTGCCCGGCCAGGATGATCGAACTCATCGCGCTTTCGCCCATCGCCGACAGGCCCGGCCCATACTGGGTCTGCACCACGCGCATGGCATCGCCCACGATCTCGGCGACGCGGAACATGGTGGGCGCGTTATACAGCGTCTCGATCTCGGGTTCGGGGTTGTCGATGTTTTCCTGCAAAAGGCTCATCACCGCCTGGGTGATCGCCAGGTTTCCGGCGGTCATCATCGTGATGACCCGCTCGCCGGGCACCTCCCAGGTGAACATCTTGCGATATTTCGCGACGTTGTCGACGCCCGCGTTGGTGCGTGTGTCGGACAGGCACACCAGCCCTTCGGTGAGTTTCAGAGCAAGGCAATAGGTCATCGGTGTCTTCCGTTGGCGGGGAACGGCCCATCTATCCGCACCGTGCTATACGGCGCAAGCGAAACAAATGGATATCGGGGCGCGACTATTCGGCCACGGCCTCGGTGGGCTCAACCGTGTGCCCGTCAAAGCCATAGGCGTCGCCGATTTCGATCGCCAGCGTGTTCAACGCGCCGATAAAGTCTGTCAGCCATTCGTGCAGGCCCTGGTTGATGATATCCGCGACCCGCGTGCCGGCCGTCTGGTCGCGCAGCGTCTGTGCGTGCGTATGGGTCGCGCGTTGGGCCGCGGTATGGGCACCGATCGCCCCCAGCGCGCCACAGATGCCCTGTGTCCCGGTGGCCAGCGATCGCGGGCTGCGCGGGTTTCGCACCAGCAAGTCGATCACGCCCTCGGGGTCGATGTTGCGCCGGTACAGGTGGCGATAGGCTGTGGCAGAGTTTGCAGCGCGCAGCAGTTGCAGCCATTGCAGATAGTCCAGGCCGCCGCCCACGTCGCTGCTGTGGGGCAGCAGCACGTGGTATTTCACGTCCAGCAGGCGCGCGGTGGCGTCGGCCCGTTCGATCCATTTGCCCAGCTCGATAAACGCATACCCCTCGTCGCGCAGCAGGGTCGCGTCGATCTGGCCACGGATCAGCGCGCCGCGGGATTTCACCCAGTCCAGGAAATCGGTGAACGCGCGCCCCTGCAGGGTCTCATGCGGGTCGCGGTGGCGGATGTCGGTCCAGGTCAGGTTGACCGCGTCCCACAGTTCCGACGTCAGCGCGGTGCGCATCGCGCGGGCGTTTTCACGCGCCGCGCGGGCACAGGACCGGATCGCTGACGGGTTGGTGTCGTCAAAGGCCAGGTGCAAGGGAACATTCGCGCGGCTGGCCGTGTCCAGCGGCGCGGGAAACGTGGTTCTGCACCCAGAGGCGATCACGATCGACCCCCATTCGGTGGCCTTGGCGCCGTCCGGTTGGGGCAGGGATTCCATCCGCCGCCCGGCATCCAGCAGGCGCGCGACATTTTCCATCCGCTCGACCGAGCGGGACATCCAGAACAGACCGTTTGCGGTGCGACTAAGCATCGGGGGCCTCCGTGTTCAGAACCCAGGTATCCTTGACCCCGCCGCCTTGGCTGGAATTGACCACCAGCGACCCCTCGCGCAGCGCCACGCGGGTCAGCCCGCTGGGGATCAGCCGCGTGGACTTGCCCGAGATCACGAAGGGGCGCAGATCGACATGGCGCGGCGCCAGGCCGTTTTCGGTCAGCACCGGCGCGGTCGACAGCGACAGCGTGGGCTGGGCGATGAACCCGTCGGGGTCGGCCTTGACCCGTTCGGCATAGGCGGCAATCTCGTCGCGGGTCGCGCTGGGCCCGATCAGCATCCCATAGCCGCCAGAGCCGTGCACCTCCTTGACCACCAACTCGTCCAGGTGGCTGAGAACATATTTCAGATCCTCGGTATCTGCGCAGCGCCATGTCGGCACGTTGGGCAGGATCGGTTCCTCGCCCAGGTAGAAGCGGATCATCTCGGGGACATAGGTATAGATCGCCTTGTCATCGGCCACGCCTGCGCCGGGGGCGTTCACGATGCTGACCCCGCCGGCCTTCATCGCGTCGATCAGGCCGGGCACGCCCAGCATGCTGTCGGGGCGGAACACCTTGGGGTCCAGGAAGGCGTCGTCGATCCGGCGATAGATCACATCGACCCGTTCCGGGCCCTGGGTGGTGCGCATGTAGACGCGGTTGTTGTCGACGAAGAGATCCCCCCCCTCGACCAGCTCGATGCCCATCTGGTCGGCCAGAAAGGAATGCTCGAAATAGGCGGAATTGAAGTGTCCCGGCGTCAGCAGCGCGAGCGTCGGTTCACCCTCGCACATCGGGGGGGCAACGGCCTGCATCGCCTCGGCCAGCATGTCGCCGTAGCCGTCGACCGGGCGGATCATGTTGCTTTCGAACAGCTCGGGGAACATGCGCGACATCACCTCACGGTTTTGCAGCACATAGGACACCCCCGACGGGGTGCGGCAGTTATCCTCCAGCACGTACATCTCGTCGGCCGAAACGCGCACCAGATCGACGCCCACGACGTGGGAATAGATGCCCAGCGGCGGGGTATAGCCCTGAACCACGGGTTCATAGGCCTCGTTGTTCAGGATCATCTGTTCCGGGATCTTGCCGGCGCGGATCATTTCGCGCGGGCCGTATATATCGCGCAGAAAGGCGTTCAGCGCATCGGCCCGCTGGATCGACCCACGCTCAATGCGGTCCCATTCGGTGGGGCCAAAGACGCGCGGAATCATGTCAAAGGGGATCAACCGGTCGGGATCGCCGCCCTCGCCATAGACCGCAAAGGTAATGCCTATGCGGCGAAACAGGGTTTCGGCCTCGTCTTGCTTGGTCAGCAGGGCCTCGATCCCCTCGCGGGCGATCCAGTCGGCGATAATCTTGTATTCGTTGCGCGTTTTTGCGCCATCATACATTTCGTCGTACATTATTTCACCTCTCCAGCGGACCCAAGCTGGCCCCAAGCGGGACAATTCGCAATCTGTGCTGCGCTTTTGGCCAATTACTGGCATAGAACGGATCACACTGCATCGGTCCGTATGCAAGTGCACAAAGAAAAGGCAGGCTGGGAAAACATGAGCATCAAGGTCGCACTGACCCATCGCACGACCTACAGCTACGATCGGCCCACGGCGCTGGGCCCGCATGTGGTGCGCCTGCGCCCGGCGCCCCATGCGCGCACCCCGATCGAAAGCTACAGCCTGAAGATCTCGCCGCCCGATCATTTCATCAACTGGCAGCAGGATGCCTTTGCCAACTGGCAGGCGCGGCTGGTGTTTCCCGAAAAGATCCGCACGCTGGAGGTCACGGTCGACCTGGTGGCCCAGATGGTCGCGCTGAACCCGTTCGACTTTTTCCTAGAGGATGCCGCCCAAGAGGTGCCCTTTGCCTATGACGCCGGCACGGGCCATGACCTGGGGCCCTATCTCAAAAGGATTGATGACAGCGCGGCGTTTCGCGCCTTTGTGGCCAAGGCGCCGCCGCCCGATGGGGTGACCATCGACTGGCTGGTGGCGCTGAACCAGTATGTCCAGAACGCCATCGCCTATACCGTGCGGATGGAGCCGGGGGTGCAGACCCCGACCCAGACGATCGAGCGCGCGTTGGGATCGTGCCGGGATTCCGGGTGGCTGCTGGCGGCGGTGCTGCGCGAATTCGGCTATGCGGCGCGGTTCGTGTCGGGCTATCTGATCCAGTTGACCGCGGACCTGAAGGCCGTCGATGGCCCCTCGGGCCCCGAGGCCGATTTCACCGACCTGCACGCCTGGACAGAGGTCTATCTGCCCGGCGCGGGCTGGGTCGGGCTGGATCCCACCTCTGGCCTGTTCGCGGGCGAGGGGCATATTCCGCTGGCCGCCACGCCGGAGCCGGGCTCTGCTGCGGCGATCACCGGCGCGCATGAACCCGCCGAGGTCAGCTTTGCCTTCGAGATGCAGGTGACCCGGGTGGCCGAGCCGCCCCGCGTCACCCGCCCCCTGACCCCCACCCAATGGGCCGAGATCGACCGCGCGGGCCGGGCCATCGACGACAAGCTGACCGCCCAGGACGTGCGCCTGACCATGGGCGGCGAGCCGACCTTTGTGTCCGACACCGACCGCGATGCCGAGGAATGGACAACCGATGCCGTCGGTCCGACCAAGCGCGCCAAGGCCGATGCGCTGATCCGCAGGCTGCAGGCCCGGTTCGCGCCCGACGGTGTGCTGCATCACGGACAGGGCAAGTGGTATCCGGGCGAGCAGTTGCCGCGCTGGGCGTTCTCGCTGATCTGGCGGGGCGATGGCGTGCCGCTGTGGACCGAACCGACGCTGATCGCCCCCGAGGGTGGGAAGGGCGCCGATCACGAGGCCGCCGGCGTCTTTGCCGCCAAGCTGGCCGAAAAGCTGGCGCTGCCGGCCGATTTCGCCCAGCCGGTCTATGAGGATCCGATGGAGTTCCTGGGCCGCGAGACGCTGTTGCCCGAAAACGTGACGCCTGAGGACAGCAAGCTGGCCGATCCCCAGGAACGCGCGCGGCTGGCGCGGGTCTTTTCGCGCGGGTTCGGCACGCCCGTGGGCTATGTCATTCCGCTGCAACTGGCGCAGGCCCAGGCGGTGTCCGAGGGATCGCGCCGCTATCGCTGGGCGTCCGAAAAGTGGCAGACCCGGCGCGGCCATCTGTTCACCATCCCGGGGGACAGCCCGGTGGGGTTCCGCCTGCCACTGGCCGCGCTGAACTGGCTGGGCGACGAGGCCCCGGTGGCCTTTGCCCGCGATCCGATGGCCGCGACCGGCCCGCTGCCGCCGCGCCGTGTGCAACAATCCGCAGCCGATGCCGCCCCGGCCCCCGCGGGCCAGGGGCGCGCGCGCGGCCCCGGCGCCGCCCCCGTGGCCGGGCCGGGACTGCCCGGTGGGACGCATGGCCCCGCCCGATCCGAGGACTGGATCGAGGGCGAGGCCGAGCTTTGGACCCCCGGCAAACCGATCCGCACCGCCCTGACGGTCGAGCCGCGCGACGGGATCGTGCATGTCTTTTACCCGCCCACCGGCAGTATCGACGAGTTTCTGGACCTGCTTTCGGCGGTCGAGGAGACCGCGACCGAGCTGGGCGTTGCGGTGCGCAACGAAGGGTATGAGCCGCCCCGAGATCCCCGCGTCAACATCATCAGCGTGACCCCGGACCCCGGCGTGATCGAGGTGAACATTCACCCCTCCAGCAGCTGGACCGACCTGGGCGAGATTTCGGCCGCCCTTTACGAAGAGGCGCGGCAATGCGGGCTGGACAGCATCAGCTTCATGGTGGACGGACGCATCGTCGGGTCGGGCGGGGGCAACCATATCGTCGTGGGCGGCGCCAAACCTGCCGATAGCCCGTTCCTGCGTCGGCCGGATCTGCTGGCCTCGATCATCGGGTATTGGCAGGCGCACCCGTCGCTGTCCTATCTCTTTTCCGGCACCTTCATCGGCCCGACCAGCCAGGCCCCGCGGTTCGACGAGGGCCGCCCCGAGGCGATCTATGAGATGGAGATCGCCATGGTCGAGCTGGACCGGCTGACCGCGGCGGGCAATGCCCAGCCCTGGTTGGTGGACCGGCTGTTTCGGCATCTGCTGACCGACATGACCGGCAACACCCACCGCGCCGAGATCTGCATAGACAAGCTTTTCTCGCCTGATGGATCGACGGGGCGGCTGGGCCTGGTGGAATTCCGCGGGTTCGAGATGCCGCCGCATTGGCAGATGAGCATGGCCCAGGCGCTGGTGCTGCGTGCGCTGATCGCGTGGTTCTGGGATACGCCTTGGCGCGGCCAGATGAACGGCTGGGGCACCGCGCTGCATGATCGGTTCTTGCTGCCCGATCCGGTCTGGGCCGATTTCGGACAGGTGCTGGGCGATCTGTCCGCGGCGCACGGGATGACCTTTGCGCCCGAATGGTTCGCCGCCCAGCGCGAGTTTCGCTTTCCCGTCGCGGGCCGGACCGAGGTCGCGGGCGTCGGCATCGAGCTGCGCAATGCGATCGAGCCCTGGCTGACCCTGGGCGAAGAGCAGGGCGCAGGCGGCACCGCACGCTATGTCGACAGCTCGGTCGAGCGGGTGCAGGTGCGGCTGACCAACCATGACCCAGACCGCTATACGCTGGCCTGCAACGGGCTGGCCGTGCCGCTGCATCAACAGCCCGACGGTGCCCATATCGCGGGCATCCGGTTCCGCGCCTGGCAACCCTGGTCGGCGATGCACCCCACGATCCCGGCCCATGGGCCGCTGGTGTTCGATCTCTATGACCGGTTCAACGGGCGCAGCGTGGGCGGTTGCACCTATCACGTGGTGCATCCGGGGGGGCGCGCCCACGAGGATCGCCCGATCAACGCGCTGGAGGCCGAGGGCCGCCGCCTGGCCCGGTTCGACGCGGGCGGTCATACCCCCGGCGCGCAAATGCCCGAATGGCGCGGGGTTCATCCGGCATTTCCCTATACGCTGGACCTGCGGCGGGGATAGGCGCAGACGCAACAGGTGGGGCGCATTTTGCGTCCCGCCTTGTTCGCGGGTTCTGCGCGGCCTACATGCGATGGCATGAAACGATGGCTCCCATTCGTCAAATCCGATCCCGTGGTCGCCGTGCTGCGGCTGTCCGGTCCCATCGCGGCCAATGCGCGGGGCGGCAGCAGCCTGTCCGACGCCAACCTGGCCCCGGTGATCGAGCGCGCCTTTCGCAAGGGGAAACCCGCGGCGGTGGCGTTGATCGTGAATTCCCCCGGCGGATCGCCCGCGCAAAGCGCGCTGATCGCCGCGCGCATCCGTCGATTGTCGGACGAGCACAAGGTGCCCGTGCTGGCCTTTGTCGAGGATGTGGCCGCCTCGGGGGGCTATTGGCTGGCCTGTGCGGCGGACGAGATCTGGGTGGATGCCACGTCGATCGTAGGCTCTATCGGGGTGATATACGCGGGCTTTGGCTTTCATGAACTGCTGTCCCGCCAGGGGGTGGAGCGCCGCATCCACACGTCCGGTGAAAGCAAGAGCTTCCTTGACCCGTTCCAACCCGAAAAGCCCGAGGATGTGAATCGCCTGATGCAACTTCAGGCCCCGATCCACGAGGCGTTCAAGGACCATGTCCGCGCCCGTCGCGGGGATCGGCTGCGCGCTGATGCGGACCTTTTTACCGGCGATGTCTGGGTTGGCGCACAGGCGGTCGAGATGGGCCTGGCCGATGGGGTCGGCCACCTGATCCCGCTGATGAAACAGCGTTTTGGCGACAAGGTGAAATTCGCCCTGCATGCGCCGCGCCGGGGGCTGTGGCCACGGCTGGGTGTGCAGGTCGTCGCCGATATCGCCGACGAGTTGGAGGCGCGCGTTCACTGGGCGCGTTATGGTCTGTAATCCATGATAATCAAGATCGTTTCGCTTTTCCTGATCGGCATGATGGCGCTGGCCATGTTCGGTCGGCTGCGCCTGCCCGGACCCGGCGGGCGCAAGATCACGCTGGGCCGGGCAAAGGCCGACAAATGCCCCCGGTGCGGGCGCCACAAGATCGGCAAGGGCCCATGTCCCTGCACAAAGGAATAGGTCCGCATGACGTTTGATCTTGTTTATGCGGGTCTGGGCCTGGTGATCCTGCTGCTGGCTGGCGACAGCCTGGTGCGCGGGGCGGTGAACCTATCGCTGCGGCTGGGGGTTCCGGCGCTGATCGTCAGTTTGACAATCGTTGCCTTTGGCACCTCTGCGCCCGAATTGCTGATCTCGATCAAGGCGGTTCTGGATAACGCGCCGGGCATTGCGCTGGGCAACGTGGTGGGTTCGAACACGGCCAACATCCTGTTGGTCCTGGGGGTTCCGGCGTTGATCACCGGGCTGCACACGGCCGAGTGCGACACCCGCCGGACCTATGTCCTGATGTTGCTTTCGACGTTGTTTTTCCTGTTCATCGCAATGATCGGGCCGATCACATGGATCCACGGCATCGGGTTGTTGCTGGCGCTGGGCTTTATCCTGGCGGATGCGTTCATGACCGCGCGCAACCACCGCCGCGACACCAATGCCGCCGAGGTCGTGCGCGCGAACGCAGCGAAAGAGGCCCGTTTGGCCGCCCCGGATGACGACCCGCTGGAAGAGGTCGAGGGCGCCGATCCCAGCCTGGGCTGGGGCAAGATTTCGCTGTTCCTGATCCTGGGCCTGGTGGGTCTGCCGCTGGGGGCCGATCTGTTGGTCGAAAGCTCGATCAACATCGCCCGTGAACTGGGCGTGTCGGAAACCGTGATCGGCCTGACGCTGGTGGCGGCGGGCACCTCGTTGCCGGAATTGGCGACCACGGTGATGGCGGCGCTGCGCCGACAGGCGGATGTGGCGTTGGGCAACGTGATCGGGTCCAACATGTTCAACCTGTTGGCCATCGTCGGTATCGCCAGCATGTTCGGACCGATCCCGGTGCCGCCCGAGATGCTGCGGTTCGATCTGTGGGTGATGCTGGGGGCGTCGGTTCTGCTGATGCCGTTTGTGTTCCGCGGCTGGCCGTTGAACAAGGCCTGGGGCACGGCCTTTGTGGTGCTTTATGCGGGGTATGTCGGGGTGTTGTTGCTATGACGGGGCGCGCACTGGTCACAGGGGGCGCGCGGCGGCTGGGCCGGGCGATGGCGCTGCATCTGGCCGGGCGCGGCTATGACGTGGCGGTGCATTACGCCAGCGGCGCCAGCGACGCCGAGGACGTGGTGGCCGAGATTGCCGCGCTGGGCGGGCGTGCCGTCGCGCTGGGCGCGGACCTGCTGGACGAGGATCAGGCCCAGGCCTTGGTGGGCCGCGCGGCCCAGGCCCTGGGTGGGCCGCTGAGCGTGCTGGTCAACAACGCCTCGATCTTTGAATACGACACCCTGCAAACCGCCACGCGTGAGGGGTGGGACCGCCATATCGGCTCCAACCTGCGCGCGCCTTTCGTTCTGACGCAGGGTTTTGCCGCCCAGGCCCCGGCGGCCGAAATGGATGCGCAGGCAGAGCCGCGCGCGCGGGCGCTGGTGGTCAACATGATCGACCAGCGGGTGTTGAAACCGACGCCGGAATTCATGACCTATACGATTGCCAAGATGGGGCTGTGGGCGTTCACCCGCACCGCCGCCCAGGCCCTGGCGCCGGGCATCCGCGTCAATGCGATCGGGCCGGGTCCGACCCTGCGCGGTGGTCGCCAGTCGCCCGATCACTTTGCCCGCCAGCGCGCCGCGACCATCCTGGAGCGCGGCGCCCACCCCGAGGATATCTGCGCCGCGCTGGACTATCTGCTTTGTGCCCCGGCGGTCACCGGACAGCTGATCTGCGTCGATGGCGGACAGCATCTGGGCTGGCAAACTCCCGATGTCCTGGGCGTGGAATAGGGGCAGCATCCGCTTGACCCTGCGGCAAGTTTTCCACCATGGCGGCGGATGTCGCAAAACCGTTACGAATTCCCTAGCGATTTCAACAAATTGGCGAGGGGTCGAAAAAATAACCATATGAATCAACATGTTGCGATGTCGCTCAAAAAGTGGGCAAAGCGGTGAAAGGGGCCGAAAACAATGGAAATTCCGATGCGCCCCCAAGTTATGCTCAACCTTATCCACAGAAGTCGTGGACAGGTTTCTTCTTGCCCCGGCGGTCGTATCATTGCAGCCACGCCACGGAATCATGAATAGGGGCCGATGACCACCACACTGCCCGATCCCGACGACCCGACCCGGCCCACGGGGCATGCCTGTGTGCAGTCCTATCTGGCGTCGCTGGACAATTCCCCCGGCGTCTACCGGATGCTGGATGCCCAGGCGCGCGTGCTTTACGTCGGCAAGGCGCGCAGCCTGAAAAAGCGGGTCTCGAACTATGCCAAGCCTTCGGGGCACAGCCCGCGCATCGCGCGGATGATTTCCGAGACCGCGTCGATGATGTTCCTGACGACGCGCACGGAAACCGAGGCGCTGCTCTTGGAACAGAACCTCATCAAGCAGCTCAAGCCGCGCTATAACGTGCTGCTGCGCGACGACAAAAGTTTTCCCAACATCCTGATCACCACCGGCCACCCGTTCCCCCAGATCACCAAGCATCGCGGCGCCAAAACCACCAAGGGCGCCTATTTCGGCCCCTTCGCCAGCGCGGGGGCGGTGAACCGGACGCTGAACCAGTTGCAAAAGGTGTTCCTGCTGCGCACCTGTACCGATGCGGTGTTCGAGGGGCGCACCCGTCCCTGCCTGCTGTTCCAGATCAAGCGGTGCAGCGCGCCCTGCGTCGACCGGATTTCGCGCGCCGATTATGCCCAGACCGTGCGCGACGCCGAGCGGTTCCTGCAAGGTAAGACCACCGGTGTGCAAGAGGCCCTGGCCCGGGACATGGAGGCTGCCTCGGACGCGATGGAGTTCGAACGCGCGGCGGCGCTGCGCGACCGCATCCGGGCGTTGACCCAGGTGCAATCGGTCCAGGGCATCAACCCGCGCGGCGTGGCCGAGGCGGACGTTGTCGCCCTGCACATGGAGGGGGGGCAGGCCTGTGTTCAGGTCTTCTTTATCCGGGCCAATCAGAACTGGGGCAACCGCGACTACTATCCGCGCACCGGCGCGGGTGCGGATGAGGCCGAGGTGTTGCAGGCCTTTCTGGGCCAGTTCTATGACAACAAACAACCGCCGCGCCTGGTCCTGTTGTCCCACGACATCGAGGATCGCGCCCTGATGGAAGAGGCGCTGAGCCACAAGGCCGGGCGCAAGGTGTCCGTGCTGCTGCCCCTGCGCGGCGAAAAGGCCGAACTGGTATCGGGGGCCGCGCGCAATGCCCGCGAAAGCCTGGCCCGCAAGATGTCCGAGACCGCCGCCCAGGGCAAACTGCTGTCGGGCCTGGCCGAGGCCTTTGCCCTGGACGCCCCGCCCCGCCGGATCGAGGTTTATGACAACTCGCATATCCAGGGCACCAATGCCGTGGGCGCGATGATCGTGGCCGGCCCCGAGGGGTTCGTCAAAAGCCAGTATCGCAAGTTCAACATCCGGGGCGACGACCTGACCCCCGGCGACGATTTCGGCATGATGAAAGAGGTGCTGACCCGCCGCTTTCAACGCCTGCTCAAGGAAGATCCCGACCGCAAGGGCGACACCTGGCCGGACCTTTTGCTGATCGACGGCGGCGCAGGACAGGTCAGCGCGGTGGCGCAGATCATGAATGATCTGGGGGTGGCCGATATCCCGATGATCGGCGTGGCCAAGGGCATTGACCGCGACGCCGGCAAAGAGGAATTCCACCGCCCCGGCACGCGCCCCTTTGCGCTGCGTCACAATGACCCGGTGCTCTATTTCACCCAGCGTTTGCGTGACGAGGCGCACCGTTTCGCCATCGGCACCCACCGCGCCAAACGGGCCAAGGCGGTTGGCGCCACGCCCCTGGACGAAATCCCCGGCGTGGGCGCCACCCGCAAGCGCGCCCTGCTGTCCCATTTCGGCAGCGCCAAGGCGGTGTCGCGCGCGGGCCTGGCCGATCTAAAGGCCGTGGACGGAATTTCCGATAGCCTGGCCGAAAGCATCTATGGCTTCTTCCATGAGCGTGGCTGACACGCTATCAGTCGAGCCATGACATGGACGATCCCGAATATCCTGACCGTGCTGCGCCTGCTGGCGGCGCCGCTGTTGCCGCTGGCCTATTACCTGCTGCCGCACCCGGCGGCGGACTGGGCGGCGGTGCTGCTCTTCGTGGGGGCCTCGGCCACTGACTGGGTGGACGGCTATCTGGCGCGCAAATGGAACCAGACCAGCCGGTTCGGCGCGATGCTGGACCCGATCGCGGACAAGGCGATGGTGCTGATCGCGCTGCTGCTGGTGGTCGCGCTCTTTGACATGCCGGCTCTGCTGACGCTGGCGGCCACGCTAATCGTGTTCCGCGAGGTGTTCGTATCGGGCCTGCGGGAATTCCTGGGTGCACGCGCGGGCCAGCTCAAGGTGACGAAACTGGCCAAGTGGAAGACCACCGTCCAGATGGTGGCCCTGACCGTCCTGCTGGCCCATGGCATCGCCATGCCGGCCCTGGCGCAGGCGCTGGGCACCGGGCTGCTGTTGATTGCGGCGGGGCTGACCCTGATCACCGGGGCGGACTATTTTGCCAAGGCCTGGCCCTATCTGTGCGATGGGGATGAGAAATGATCGAGGTGCTCTATTTTGCCTGGGTGCGCGAACGCATCGGCCTGCCCCGCGAAACCGTGGACACCAACGCCGCCACCGTCGCCGACCTGGTCATAGAGTTGAAGGCGCGCGAGGATCGCTATGCCGCCGCCTTTACCGATCTTTCGGCGCTGCGCGTCGCGGTGGACCAGAAGCTGGCCGATTTCGACGCGCCGCTGGCCGGTGCGCGCGAGATCGCCTTTTTCCCGCCGATGACCGGGGGCTGACCCATGCAGGTCCGCGTCCAGGCCGCGCCCTTTGATTTCGGCGCCGAGGCCGGGGCCTTTGCCCAGGGCCACACCACTGCCGGCGCGATCGTGACCTTTTGCGGGGTCGTGCGCGACGACGGCCCCGCCGGGCTGGAGCGGATGGAGATCGAACATTACCCCGGCATGACCGAGCGCGCGCTGGAACAGATCGCGACCCAGGCGATGGACCGCTTTGCGCTGGACGATTGCCTGATCTTGCACCGCCATGGCCCGATGCGCCCGGGCGAAACGATCATGATGGTCGCCACCGCCGCGCGCCACCGGGCGGCGGCCTTTGCGGCGGCCGAGTTTCTGATGGATTACCTGAAATCCCGCGCGCCATTCTGGAAAAAGGAGATCGCCCGGGACGGGGCCAGTTGGGTCGCGGCCAAAGATCAGGACGAGGCCGCGCTGGCGCGCTGGACCGGCGAGGACTGAACAGCCGTTTTTCCGGGACCAAATCGGGCCGCAGGCGAGTCGCCGTCAGGCGGTTCGGGGGAAATCCTGCAACTTTCGGGCATTGGATCCCCGGGGGCGGTTTTCCCGCCGGCCCACTGGTTTATTGCGCGCTGATCCGTTCGATATAGGCGCGCAGTTCTTCGGCTTCCTGGCGGGCGTCGCGCAGCCCGTCCATGGTCGCGCGCAGCTCTGCCTCGGACTGGTTGAGCTGATTGACCAGCGTGTTTTCCCGCTCATGCAGATAGGTGATGGCCTGATCGCGGGCCTCTTCGGCCTCGTGCAGGGCCTGGGCCATCTGGTCCAGATCGCCGATGTCCGATTGGGTGACCCGGCTGACCCGGTGCACCAGCCACGCGGCGAACCAGCCCAGCAGGAACGCCACGAACAGGATCAGCGTGGTCACGATAATGAATTCAGTCCTGTCCATCCTGCGCTCCTTGATCGCCGCTGGTGGCATCGTTGCCCTGTGACGCGGCGTCGTCCTCGTCTTCGTCGGGGGTGGTTTCGGGCGCGATCAGGCGAAACTCGATCCGCCTGTTGGCCTCGCGGCCCTCTTCGGTGTCGTTATCCGCGATCGGATTGCTTTCGCCATACCCCTTGGCCGTCAGGTTCGAGGTCAGCACCCGGCGCGCCATCAGCGCGGTCAGCACCGCCTCGGCGCGGGCCTGGCTGAGCTGTTGGTTCATCTCTTCGCGGCCCTGGCTGTCGGTATGGCCGCCGATCTCGATCTCGGCGCCGGGACAGCCGCGCAGCACGTCGGCGATCTGGTCGACAACGCGCACCGAGTCGCCCTCGAGCATGGTCGAACCCGGTGAAAAGATGATCTTTTGCCCGGCCAGAATCTCGCCGATCTGGGCGACGCAGGCCTCGGCGGTGGGGCGGGTTTCCTCTGTTTTGGGCGGTTCGCGATAGTCGATGTCGATCTCGAAATTCTGCGCCTCGCCCAGGCGGTCGGACAACATGCGGCTGACCCGTGCGGTGGCGGTATCGTCCATGGTCAGCCCGGTCAGTTGCAGATAGCCGGCCTGCACGATCACCGACCCGTTGCGCAGGTTCGACAGCGCCTCCAGCCCGGCCAGCACCCGCAGCGGCCACCCCTCGGGCAGGTTGGGGTCGATGCGCATGGCGGCATAGACCTTGTCGCGCCCGAACCGCGCGCGGGCATAGCTTTCGGCGGCCTCGCGCACCAGCGCGTCAGGCACCCGCCCCCTGAGCTGGACCAACCCCTCGGGAGAGAGGGTCGCCACGAATTCGGCCGGTCCGGTGGGGCCACCGGTGCCATCGACCTTGACCGGGTCGGGCAGCACGGCATGCAGCACAAAGAGGTCGGGCAGGTCGGCCTCCAGCTCTGCGGCGGTTTTCTCAAAGAGGGCGGTATCGGTGCCTGGCGCCGCGATCAGCGTGACATCCGCATCCGAAAAGGTCAGCGATCCCGCGCCCAGGGTTGCCAACGCGGCGATCCCGCGTTCGACCGCCGCGCCCCAGCTGGGGGCGGGCACGCCCAGGCCCAGGGGGCATTCGGCCGGGGCGATCATCCCGGCCTGCTTGGCCGCGGCCAGGATGCGCTCGGCGGCGGCATCGGTGTCGGCGGCGCAGGCATCGAACCGCGCGCCCTCGTCATCCATCAAGAAGCGCAGGGAAAAGGGCGCGATCACCGGCCTGGGCGCCGAGATGTCCAGCGCCAGCACCAGCCCCTTGGGCGCGGCGCGGCGCAGATCGCGCTCCAGTCGCTGCTTTTCCGCCTGGCTGTCCGAAATCGCGGTGACCGCCACACGGCGCGCATTGATCGAGATCTTGGCCCGCTTCAATTCCTCCAGCGCCTTCAGCCCGAAATCCAGCGCATCGTCCCAACCCTCGGGCATGGCGTGATCGGCGCTTTCCAGCATGTCGGTGACCGGCAGCTTGCCGGCGATACGGGACAGGTCGCGGGCCAGGGCCTCGCGCTCGGTCGCGCGGGGGATCAGGCCGATGACGGTGATGCCGGTGTCGTTGCGCAACAATTCGACCGAAAAACGCGGGGCGGCCACGGGGGTGCTTGGGGTGACCTCTACCTCGTCCAGCAGGCGCGCACTGTCGACGACCGCCCCGGTGGCCGAGAGCGCCCGAAAGCGCGCGGCCTCGTCCGGGGCGGTGCCGGTCAGATGCACCAAGGTGCCGTCGGGAACAACCGAGGCCCACGCGATCCCCTGTTCGGCCAGGGCGGCGCGCACGGCCGCGCCGGTGCGCTGCTCGATCTGGCTGACAGACAGCAGGGCCGCCAGAACGCACAGGATCGCGGCAAGCACGATCGCGATCGGTGCGATCAGGTTCGAAGAAAGGCGGTGCATGCGCGCATCCCGGCGTTTCGGATCATGGATCGCTCCTGTCTAGTCCCGCTGGGGGGGCTGTGCAATCACGCCAGGATCGCAAGCACGAAAAACAGCACCGGGATCAGCCCGGCATCGCGGTTCGCGCGGAAAAGCCCCAGGCAGGCGTCGCTGTCCTCGGTGTCCAGCCGCGTCAGTTGCCACAGCAGATGGATGCCAAAGCCCACGACGCCCAACATGCCGACAAACGCGGCCACGCTGCCCGCCGGATGCACCAGCGCGCCCAGCACCGCCAAGGACATCAGCGCGACCGCCACCGCCAGGAACTGGCCCAGCCGTTGGCGGGTCTGGGCGCCGAACAGCAGGGCGGTGGATTTGACCCCGATCAGCGCGTCGTCCTCTTTGTCCTGGTGGGCATAGATCGTGTCGTAAAAGATCGTCCATGCAATGCCCGACAGATACAGCAGCACCGCCGGCCAGCCCAGCGACCCTGTATGCGCCGTCCAGGCCAAGAGTGCGCCCCAGTTGAACGCCAGCCCCAGGAACACTTGCGGCCAGTAGGTAAATCGTTTCGCGAACGGATAGATCGCCACCAGCCCGAGCGAGGCAATGCCCATCCAGATCGCCGCCGTGTTGAACGTCAGCAATATCGCAAAGGCCAGCAGCGACTGGATCACCATCCACAGCACCGCGTGCGGCACCGATACCTGCCCCGAGGGGATCGGCCGCGAGCGGGTGCGCGCCACCTCGCCGTCGATATTGCGATCGGTGATGTCGTTCCAGGTGCAGCCTGCGCCGCGCATCAGCCACGCGCCGATGCCGCAGCCCGCCACGATCCACAGATCGACCCAGCGAAACCCGGTGCTGGCCGCCGCCAGGCTGACGCCCCACAGGCAGGGCAGCAGCAACAGCCAGGTGCCCACCGGCCGGTCCGCGCGCGACAGCCGTAGATAGGGGCGGGTCCATTCGGGGGCCTCGGTATCGACCCAGTTGCCTTTCACGGCGTCGGCGACCTGGCCCTCTGGCTCTGGCGTTTCGGTGGCTTCGGGCATAGAACTGACCCCCATGAGTGAGACAAGGCTGGCAAAAATCAGGCTCTATGTAGTGCACCCGTTGGGGGAGGGGCAAACGGTTCCTCTGTCTCGGGAGCAGGCGCATTATCTCTTTGGCGTGATGCGCCTGGGGGTGGGCGATGCCGTGCTGCTGTTTGACGGACAAAATGGCGAGTGGCTGGCCGATGTGGCCGAGGCCGGCAAGCGCGGCGGCATCCTGGTGTGCAGGTCGCAAACGCGCCCGTTGCAGATGCCGCCCGATCTGTGGCTGTGTTTCGCGCCGATCAAAAAGGCGCGCACCGATTTCATCGTCGAAAAGGCCGCTGAAATGGGGGCAGCGCGCATCTGCCCGGTGCAGACCGCCTTTACCAATGCCGAGCGGATTCGCCGGGACCGGCTTCAGATCCACGCGATCGAGGCGGCGGAGCAATGCGGCGGCACCTTTGTTCCCGAGGTGTGCGATCTGCAACGGCTGGACGCGCTGCTGGATAGCTGGCCCGAGGGGCGGCGGCTGATGTTCTGTGACGAGGCATTGGTGGGTGCGGGCGAAATGCTGGGCGAGGCGCCCCGCGGCCCCTGGGCGGTGCTGATCGGCCCCGAGGGCGGGTTTTCAGACGCGGAACGCACCCGCCTGCGCGCGCTGCCCTTTGCCCATCCGGTCAGCCTGGGCCCCAGGGTGCTGCGCGCCGATACCGCGGCGGTGGCCGCGCTGACACTGTGGCAGCAGGCGTTGGGGGATTGGGCGTCCTGAGGCCCCCCGCCGATGCCGCCGGACTGCCGATCGAGCCCCTGCGCGCATCCTTGCCGGTCGTCACCGGATTGCTGGTCATCGTGCTATCGGCTTTTGGGATTCAGGTGGATATAGTATCGTTGGGGTAACCAGTTGCCGAGGTGAACGCATGACCGGGCTGATCCGACCAGAGGTCCACAAGATATTGGGGCGCTGGGGCGAGTTGCTGATTGCAATCTGCGTGGCGCTGTTCGGGGCCTGGGTGTTCGGCCTGGGCGGATATTTCTATCAGGGTCTCGGGATGGCGGTTTTGCTGACGGGCGTTGGGGCGGCCTATGTGGCGCTGCGCCGGCTACGCTTTCGCACGGCGGGGGGGCGCCGGGGGTCGTGGCCGTGGACGAGGGGCAGATCACCTATCTGGCCCCGGTCGGCGGCGGCTTTGTCGCGCTGAGCGAATTGGAAGAGGTCGCGATGGTTTTCGGCGCCGATGGCACACGGCATTGGCGCCTGTCGCAGGCCCAGTTCCCGACCGTCATGATCCCCGCAGCGGCCGAGGGGTCGGATGCCCTTTTCGATGTGTTCGTCTCGTTGCCCGGTGCGCGGCCGGGGCAGATCCTGGCCGCGGCGGAACGCCCGTTTGCCGAGGGACCGGTCACGGTTTGGCGACGCCAGGCGCGCGCGGCCTTGACTTGAGCGTGCCCCCGGCGCACCTGTTGGCCGCAACAACGCGAACGAACCGGAGGCCGCAGGCCCATGTCCATCCCCCAAACCGGCGGCGGCCCGATCGAAAGCCAGGCACAACTGGCCGAGTATCTGGAATCCGGCTGCAAGCCCAAGAATGACTGGCGCATCGGCACCGAGCACGAGAAATTCGGCTATGACAAGGCCACGCTGAAACCGATCCCCTATTCGGGCGAACGCTCGGTCCAGACCGTGCTGGAGGGGCTGCGGTTCCGCCACGGCTGGGCGCCGATCTTTGAGGGTGAAAACCTGATCGGCCTGGAAAAGGACGGTGCCAATGTCAGCCTGGAACCCGGCGGTCAGCTGGAGTTGTCGGGCGCCCCGCTGGAAACCATCCACCAGACCTGCGACGAGGTGAACGAGCACCTGCGCGAGGTCAAGGGGGTCGCCGACGAGATCGGCGTGGGGTTCATCGGGCTGGGGGCCGCGCCGATCTGGACCCATGACGAGATGCCGATGATGCCCAAGGGGCGCTATCGGCTGATGACCGACTACATGGACCGTGTCGGCACCATGGGCAAAACCATGATGTATCGCACCTGCACCGTGCAGGTGAACCTGGATTTCGGGTCCGAGGCCGACATGGTTCAAAAGCTGCGCGTCGCGCTGGCCTTGCAACCCGTGGCCACCGCGCTTTTCGCCAATTCCCCGTTCCTGGAGGGTAAGCCGAACGGCCATAAATCCTGGCGCAGCCGCGTGTGGCGCGACCTCGATCCGGCGCGCACCGGCATGCTGCCCTTTGTCTTCGACGAAGGATTCGGGTTCGAGGCTTGGGTGGAGTATGCGCTCGATGTGCCGATGTATTTCGTCTATCGTGATGGCAAGTATATCGACGCGCTGGGCCAGTCCTTTCGCGATTTCATGGCCGGAAAACTGCCCGCCCTGCCGGGCGAGACGCCGACCCTGTCGGATTGGGCCGACCACCTGACCACGATTTTCCCCGAGGCGCGCATCAAGAAGTTCATCGAGATGCGCGGCGCCGATGGTGGCCCGTGGCGGCGGCTTTGTGCGCTGCCGGCGTTCTGGGTGGGGCTGACCTATGACCAGGGCGCGCTGGATGCAGCCTGGGATCTGATCAAGGATTGGGACGCCGAAACCCGCGAGCAATGGCGCGTCGCCGCCGCGCAGGACGGGTTGCAGGCCAAGGTGGGCGGGCGTCAAATGCTGGAACTGGCCAACGAGGTGGTGAACATCGCCCGTTCCGGCCTGAAGGCGCGGGCGCGTCCGGGGCTGGGCGGCATGGTGCAGGACGAACGCCACTTCCTGCATGCGCTGGAGGACAGCATCGAAACCGGCAAGGCCCCCGCCGACGAGCTGCTGGAGCATTATAACGGCGACTGGAACGGCGACCTGAGCCGGATCTACCAAGAGTTCAGCTACTAGCGCGGCTTTGGCGGCGGCGCGCGGTCTGGAACGCGCCCCGCCTGCCCTTGGCCTTTGGCTGCGGCGCGTGGACGGCCTAGTCGTCCGGGGCGACCTTGCCGCGCATCGCCTTGACCTCGCCGCGTTCCTTTTTCGATTTCAGCCGCCGTTTCCTTGCGCCCAGGGTGGGGCGGGTCGGGATGCGCCGCTTGGGCTTTTCCAGCGCCTTTCGGATCAGCTCTGCCAGCCGCTCGCGGGCGATTTCGCGGTTGCGGGCCTGGCTGCGGGTTTCCTCGGCCCGGATCAAGAGCGCGCCGTCCAACGTCCAGCGCCGCCCGGCCAGCCGTTTCAGCCGGGCCTTGACCGGGCCGGGCAGGTTGGGCGACCGCGCGGCCTCGAACCGCAGATCCACGGCGGTCGAGACCTTGTTGACGTTTTGCCCGCCGGGGCCCGAGGCGCGGGAAAATACCTCGGTCAGTTCCCAGTCCTCGATCGCGATGTCATCGGTGATGCGCAGCATGGGCACAGCCTATCGCGGGGTCCGGGAACGGAAAAGGGCCGCCTGTGAAGGCGGCCCCGAGATCTACGGAGATGGACCGGTTAGAGCAAGGGCCCAATCGGGGATGTTCGGTCTTTGGGGCTGCCCTCAGACCACGGCCCCCCCGACTGTTCCAAGACCTGTCTCCACTATCACTCTAGACACTGGGCCACCTCCTTTCTGCTGTTGCCATTAGGGGTAGCCTGCCACAGATTTAGTGTTTGTCAAAAACTTTCACGCAACCCCTGCCATCAACCGCCCAACAATGACGCGGAACG
This sequence comes from Paracoccaceae bacterium, assembly GCA_016938875.1. GTDB lineage: Bacteria > Pseudomonadota > Alphaproteobacteria > Rhodobacterales > Rhodobacteraceae > Rhodovulum. The sequence continues at coordinate 68,107 of JAFGTV010000006.1, read as the reverse complement.
GCACCAGCGCGATCAACGCGAGGGCAAGTTTCACACACCAGTCGGCAACGGCCAACGACACCCACAGCGGCACCACCGGCCCGATCCCCAGCAAGGGCAATGCCTCGCTGGCCCAGGACACGTCATTTGCGGGTTCCAGAAAGGTCAGGCTGGCCGAAAACGCGATGGTGAAAAACAGCGCGGTATCGACCGAAGATCCGATCAGGGTCGAGGCCAGCGGCGCGCGCCACCAGCGCCCGCCGCGCAGCCGGTCGAACACCGCCACGTCCAGCATCTGCGCGCTGAGAAACGCCAGGCCCGATCCCATCGCGATGCGCAGGGTCACCAGCGGGCCGAACTCGCCCACGATCTGCGTGCCGATGAACGAACAGGCCACGCCCACGACGAAACCGGCAAAGACCACGCGCCGCGCGGGGCCGGGGCCATAGACGCGGTTCATCACGTCGGTGACCAGAAACGCCAGCGGATAGGTGAACGCCCCAAGGGTCAGCCATTGGCCCAGCAGGAATTGCACAAGGATATTCGAGGCCACCACGATGGCGGCCATGGCAAGAATGCCAGGAAGGATGCGGGTCATGGATATGTCCGTTTTTACAAGGTGGCGGAGACTTGGCCCGCCAGTCTGGACGGACGCTGTTTTCTAGCGGTCCGCCCCGTCGGTGACAACCCGGTATTCCACGAATTGGTTGCGTTGCAGCACCGAGGTGTTGTTGTCCGACACCATGCTCAGCCGGATCGCGCCATCCGTCCCGCGCCAGACCGACACCCCCTCCAGATTGCCGAACTGGCCAAACGGGGTGCTCAACAACTCGGTCTCGTTCAGGGCGCCATCGGCGGTCAGATCGAACCGCCGCACCCGTGTGCGAAACCCCAACGGAAAGAAGAAATCGCGCTCTAGCAGATAGAATCTGCCATCGGGTCCGAAATCCGCACCGACCGGGCGGAACCTGCCGCGCCTGGGCAGCGAGAGCGGATCCTTCCAGCCCTCTGGACTGCGGCGCCACAGGACCAGCGGCCCGGTCCCTTCTTCGGCCAGGGTGTGCAGGGCGCCGTCCGCGGAAATGGCCAGCGCCTCCATCCCGCCGTTCAGGGGCAGGGTGCGGGCGCCGGGCGGGGCGGGCAGGGCAAAGGGGTGGCCCTGCAAGCTGAGCCAGGACAAGATCCTGTGATCGCGTTCGAAAGACACATAAAACCGGCCATCCGGTCCGATTGCCAGACCCTCGGCATCCGCCTTGAGACCGTGAAGCCTGCGCCCCTGGGAATTGCGCATCGCCCAGCGCGTCAGATCTGTCAGGGCAATGGCAGTGCCGTTGCCGCGCGCGATCCGCCCGGTCAGAAATCCGCCCCGGTCGCTGATCGCGGTGAACTGCGCGCCGTCGTCCGACAGCTCCAGCCCCGACAATCCGCCGGCACCGGGCACCGATGGCACGGTTACACGACCGGCGAATTCCGCGTGATCGGCCCAGGCCGGGCCGATCAACCCCAGTCCCAGCCCAAAAAGAATCGCCGCGCCTAGTCCGCGGCCAGCACGGTGCGGCATTGTCCGGGCAGATCGGCCAGGGTGTAATCGCGTGCCCCGCGCTTTTTGGGCGTGGGCTTGGCCGGTTTGGCGGGTTTTGCTGCCTTGGGCGGGTTCAGGTAATCGGTCACCCACCATTCCAGCGTCTCGTCGCATCCATCCCCGCCTTTCGACAGCTCGGCCACGGTGGGCCTTTGGGTTTCGCACAGTCGCGCGCCGGGGGGGCATTTCAGCCGGACGTGAAAGTGATAGTTGTGCCCGTAAAGCGGGCGGATCTTTTGCAGCCAGTCGCGGTCGGCGCGGGTGGCGGTCTTGCACATCGCGACCTTGACCGGCGGCGTGACAAAGATGCGGTCCACCGCCGGGTCCAGGGCGGCGGCCTTGAGGATCGCGGCATGGGCGGGGGTAAAGTTGCCGTTGACCCGCCGCTGATCGGCACTGCGCACGTCGATCGAGGACAGGTTTTCACGCTCGGTTCGCGACAGGGTCAGCCGTTTGGGCGGCAGCATCCAGATATCGACATCCAGCCCGATCTGGTGGGACGCGTGCCCGCTGGTCATCGGGCCGCCGCGGGGCTGGCTGATATCGCCGATATACAGCCCCTTCCAGCCGTGGCGGGTGGCCTGGGCGCTCAGCCGTTTGATGAAGTCGATGGTTTCGGGCTGGCCCCAGTTGCGGTTGCGGCTCAGTCGCATGGCCTGCCAGGTCGGGCCGGTCTCGGGCAGTTGCACCAGGCCCGCGGCACAGCCTTTGGCATAGCTGCCGATCGCGGCGGCGGGTTGATGCGATCCCGTGCGCTGGGCCCCGAACAGCGCACTGGCGTTCTGCTCGGCCATTGCCGCACCGGCAAGGGTCAGCCCCAGGGTCAGTCCGATCAGGATGCGTGCCATCTGTCTGCCCGTTCTCCATCTGCACGCACAAAGACTAGCAGAGAAAGACCCAGCACGAACAGCACAACCAAGGGGGTGATGCCCATCTGCTGGCTGCCCGTGACATCGGTGACGAGCCCGATCGAGATCGGCGCCAGGAACGAGGTCGCCTTGCCGGTCAGCGCGTAAAGGCCAAAGGATTCGGTCATCCGCGCGGGGTTGGCCTGGCGCACCATCATCGTGCGGCTGGCGGTTTGCAGCGCCCCGCCCGCCCCGCCGATGATCGCCCCAAGCACGTAAAACGCGACATCAGGCAGGGACGAACCCGGCGCCACGCTCAGGCCGAACACCGCCTCGCGCGACACGAAGATCACCCCGACCGCAACCGTGCTGAGCATCAGAACGCAAAACACGATGACGGGTTTGGGCCCATAGCGGTGATCGGCGATCCCGCCCAGCCAGGAAAACAGCGCCCCCGCGATCACCGCCAGAATGCCGAACACGCCGACATCCACCACCGACCAGCCCAGCACACCGGCGGCATAGATCCCGCCAAAGACATACATCCCGTTCAACGCGTCGCGATAGAACATCGACGAGGCCAGATAGGCCAGCAGGCTGGGGGTGCGCGGCAACCGGCGCAGCGTGGCCCGCAGATCGGGCAGCGCCTGGGCCAAGGCGGTGCGCACCGTGGCCGTCGGCGGGGTGCGCGGCACCCGCACCCACCAGAAGAACGGGATCATGAACAGCGCATACCAAATCGCAACGAACGGCCCGACAAAACGCGTGCCCTCGCGCGCGGCGGGATCCAGGCCCAGCGCGGGGGCGCGTCCGATCAGGGTGGTGCCGGTGTCCCCCTCGGCAAAGAGGGTCAGCATGGCGATCAGCGCGATCAACCCGCCGACATAGCCAAACGCCCAGCCAGTGCCAGAGATGCGGCCCAGCGCGGTGCGCGGTCCCAGTTCTGGCAAGAGCGCGTTTGTAAAGATCGTCGCGAATTCCAGCCCCACCATGCCGACGCCAAAGAAAAACAGGATCAGCACCAGGTTGAAATCCGCCGGATTGGCCCACCACAGCCCAAACGCCCCGCCGACATACAGCGCCGAAAACAGCACGATCCAGGGCATTCGGTGGCCGGTCTTGTCGGCGATCGCGCCCAGGATCGGGGCCAGCAGCGCGATCACGATCCCCGCCGCGCCGATGCCATAGCCCCAGGCGGCCTGTGCCGCGGTGCCGTCGCCCAGCAAATCCTTGACGTAAGGGGCAAAGATAAAGGTCATCAGCAGCGTCGCATAGGGCTGGCTGGCCCAATCGAAGAACCACCAGCCCCAGATGCGCCGCCGTGCCGAAACCGTCATGCCGCCCGTTCCCCCGCTGCAACCGTGCGGCGAATAAGACAGGGCTTTGATGCATCGCGCAACTGCGCTGGTGACACGGGTGGCTCAGTCGGCCATGGGGGGCCAGGGGCGATGGGCCTCGGCGGCGATCCAGGCGGTGACCCAGTCGGGCAGCGGCGGCGCGGTTTCGTTCAGCCCCATCGCGGCCATGACGCGGCCAGGCGCCACGATGCCCTGCGCGTCGGTCACCGCCGAGCGGTAGAGCGCATGATTGGCACATTCGCCGTTTCGCCACATGCCCTGCTCGATATAAATGAACTTGTCATCCCAGCCGATGCAGCGGCTGCGAATCTCGACCCGCTGGAACACCCGCACGCGGCGGCGATAGCGCACGCTGACCCCGGCCATGGTCAGCCCCCAACCCCGGGATTTCAGCGCGGCTATCAGGCCGACCCGTTTGGCCAGGGGTAACCGCCCCAGGTCCAGCAGCGTCAGCGTGCGGCCGTTGTTCAGCTCCATCCACGGGTCCAGATCCCAGGGCCAGCAAACATGGTGCGACACATGGGTGCCGGTCAACGGCAGCGGGGGGTCTTTGCGGTGGATGTAGAATTCCTTGGCCAGTCTGAGAAAGGGATACATCGGCGGGCTCCTTGACGCGGTCCGTCCCTTGCGCGGTCTGCGCGCGGCGTCAAGCGGAACGCGGCGGAAACGCGGTTGCACCCGCGCGTCGCTGCGCCTACCTGTTAGGGGTCTTTTTTCGCAACGGGGTTCCGGCCATGCTTTCGCTCTTTCAGATCCTGCTGTTGATCCTCGACGTGGTCTGGTTCGTGATCATCGTGCAGATCATCATGAGCTGGCTGATCAGCTTTCAGGTGCTCAACCTGTATCAGCCGCTGGTGGCACAGGTCTGGAACGGGCTGAACCGTCTGCTGGAACCGATCTATTCCCCGATCCGCCGCTTATTGCCCGATACGGGGGGGCTGGATCTGGCGCCGCTGATCGTTCTGCTGGGCATATATGCCCTGCGAATCGTCATCGCCAACAACATCTATATGTTTGTCTGACCTTCGACCCTTGTCCCGCTGAATGCGCTGTGGGAGTGTCGCGAAAGCCCCCAACCGCCCCAGCCTGTCAGGTGTCATGTCCCCGGCCCAGGATCTTCTTGCCTCCGTTTTCGGATTCGACGCCTTCCGCCCCGGCCAGGAAGAGATCGTCGCCGCCGTGGTCCAGGGGCAGAACACCCTGGCCATCATGCCCACCGGCGGGGGCAAGTCGCTGTGTTTCCAACTGCCCGCGCTGGTGCGCGACGGGGTGACGGTCGTTATCTCGCCGCTGATCGCGTTGATGCGCGACCAGGTGCGCGGCCTGCACGAGGCCGGGGTTGCCGCCGGTGCGCTGACCTCTGGCAATACCGAGGACGAAACCCAGGCGGTCTTTGCCGCGCTAGAGGCGGGTCGGTTGAAACTGCTGTACATGGCGCCCGAGCGGCTGGCCTCGGCGGGGACGGTGAACATGCTGCGCCGCATCGGCGTCGGCCTGATCGCCGTGGACGAGGCCCATTGCGTCAGCCAATGGGGCCACGATTTTCGCCCCGATTACCTGCGCATCGGCGATCTGCGCCGGGCGCTGGATGTGCCGCTGGCGGCCTTTACCGCCACGGCGGATGCCGAAACCCGTGAGGAAATCGTCGCACGGCTGTTCGACGGGGTGCAGCCGGCGACGTTCCTGCGCGGCTTTGACCGGCCCAATATTCACCTGGCCTTTTCCCCCAAGGATGGTCCGCGCCAGCAGATCCTGCAATTCGCCGCCGCGCGAAAGGGTCAGCCGGGCATCGTCTATTGCGGCACGCGGGCAAAGACCGAAACCCTGGCCGCCGCATTGGGTCAGGCCGGGCACGCGGCCTGTGCCTATCACGGCGGCATGGACCCGGCCGATCGGCGCGCGGTCGAGACACGGTTTCAGCGCGACGACGGGCTGATCGTGGTGGCCACCGTGGCCTTTGGCATGGGGGTCGACAAACCCGACATCCGCTGGGTCGCCCATGCCGACCTGCCCAAGTCGATCGAGGCCTATTACCAGGAAATCGGCCGGGCCGGGCGCGACGGCGCCCCCGCCGAGACGCTGACGCTTTATGGCCCCGAGGATATCCGCCTGCGCCGATCTCAGATCGACGAGGGGCTGGCCCCCCCCGAACGCCGCGCCGCCGATCACGCCCGGCTGAACGCGCTTTTGGGTCTGGCAGAGGCGCTGGTGTGTCGCCGCCAGGTCTTGCTGGGCTATTTCGGCGAAGAGGCCGCGCCCTGCGGTCATTGCGACCTGTGCGACACGCCGCCCGAGACCTTTGACGCGACCGAGGCCGTCCGAAAGGCGCTGTCGGCGATTCTGCGCACGGGTGAATATTTCGGCACCGGCCACCTGATCGACATCCTGACCGGCAATCCCACCGACAAGGTTCAGGCCCGAGGCCATGACGGCCTGCCGACCTTTGGCGTCGGGCGAGAGTTCGACCGCCGTGGCTGGCAGGCGGTGTTTCGTCAGATGATGGGGCGCGACCTGGTGCGCCCCGATCCCGAGCGCCACGGCGCCCTGCGCATGACCGAGGCCGCCCGCCCGATTCTGCGCGGCGAGGCGACGATCGCGCTGCGCCGCGACACGATCCGCGCGGCGGCGGCGCGCCCGGCGGTGCGCGCCTTGGTCTCGGACGAGGATGCGCCGCTGTTGTCCGCGCTCAAGGCCAAGCGCCGCGCCCTGGCCGAGACCGCCGGCGTGCCCGCCTATATCATCTTCAATGACAAGACCCTGATCGAGATGGCCGAGACCCGGCCGGAAACCCTGGACCAGATGGCCCGGATCGGCGGTGTTGGCGCGACCAAGCTGGACCGTTACGGCGCCGCCTTTCTGGGGGTGATCACCGGGGCTGTGGCCGATCTGCCCCACCCGGTCCGGCGCAAGCTGGCGGGGCGGGGCGCGGGGGATATTTATGATCGGCTGATGCAGGTGCAGGCCGACCTGGCGCGTGGCGCGACCGGGCAGGACAAACCGATGAGCTGTTCGGCCTCGTTGATCGCGAAACTGGCCGAGACGCGGCCGCGCGACATGTCCGCGCTGACCCGGCTGATGGGCGAGCGGCGGGCGGAACGGTTCGGCACCGCATTCCTGGATGTGCTGGCCGAGGGCTGAGGCTGGACGCCACGGCGCGCTCTGCTATCTGTCGGACGCGCATCGAAAGGAAAGAGGACCGCATGCTTGTCGTGATTTCGCCCGCGAAACGTCTGGACCTGAACCCGGTCGAGGGGGTCAGCCCGACCGCACCGGTGTTTCAGGACGATGCCGTGCACCTGGCCGAGGTGGCGCGCGGGCTTGGCCCCGACGCGCTGTCCAAGCTGATGCATATCAGCGACAAGCTGGCCCGGCTGAACGCCGACCGCTTTGACGCCTTTGCCGCCGACCCGGCGCCGCAGGCGGTCAAGCCCGCCGCGCTGGCCTTTGACGGGGACACCTATGCCGGGCTTGAGGCCGCGACGCTGGACCCCGACGAGATGCGTTTTGCCCAGGGGCATCTGCGGATTCTCTCGGGCCTTTACGGGGTGTTGCGGCCCCTGGATGGGATCCAGCCCTATCGGTTGGAAATGGGCAGCCGGCTAAAGACGGAAAAAGGTGCCACCCTTTACGCCTATTGGGGCGATCGGCTGGCCCGCGCGTTGAACGACGCGGGGCGCGCGGCCGGGACCGATGTGCTGGTGAACTGTGCCAGCCAGGAATATTTCGGCGCGGTCGATCCGGCGGCCCTGACGCTGCGGGTCATCACCCCGGTGTTCATGGAGGATCGCCAGGGCGGGCCGAAAATCGTCAGCTTTTACGCCAAGAAGGCGCGCGGCGCGATGGCCCGTTTCATCGTCGAGCGGCGTCTGACCGACCCCGAGGGGCTGACTGATTTCGACACCGGCGGCTATCGCTTCCGCCCCGATTTGTCCCAAGGCGACCGGCTGGTTTTTGTGCGCCCGGCCGAGGCGGGGTAAGCCCGGTCTAGATCGCCTGCCGCCCGGTTGCCTTTGCCGTTGGCCGGGCGGTCGGGGGCAAGGGGACGGGGGTTTCGGCGGTGGTCTGGATTGGCGCGCATTCGTTGGGGCGGTAGGTCTCGATCTTGTCCAGCAGGGCTGCCTTGCTCAGCGGTTTGGTCAGGCAGGCGTTCAGCCCGGCGGCCAGGATATCCTCGGCGTCGCCATCCATGGCGTGGGCGGTCAGGGCGATCACCGGGACCGGAGGGACGCCGGTTTCAGCCTCGATCACGCGGATGGCGCGGGTTGCGGCCTTGCCGTCGCAACTGGGCATCGAGATATCCATCAAGATCAGGTCGGGCCGCTCGGCGCGATAGGCGTTAACGGCCTCGTGGCCGTCACTGGCATGGCGCAGGTCGATATTCAGCCCCGCGACCATCTTTTCCAGCACCAGGCGGTTGGTGCGGTTATCCTCGGCGGCGAGCACGCGCATCCGGCGCGGCGGGGCGGGGCTGTCGTGTTGCGCCGCGCTGGCCGTCGGCGGTGCAAGGGTGGCGATCGCCTCATAAAGGGCGCGGCGCAGAACGGGCTTTTGCAACACCAGGTTCAGCCCGCTTTCGCCGCTGTCGCCGGAATGGCGCAAGAGGGCCGGGTTCGAGGTCAGCATCAGGATGGGCCGGGTATACCCCCGCGTCCGCAGCGCGCGGGCAAAGGCCAGCCCGTCCATGCCGGGCATGCGGTGGTCGGTCACCACCAGGTCGGCCGCCGGGGCGTCGGCAAGGGCCGGTTCGGCGCTGAAATGGCTGACCACCTCCAGGCCCAGTTGGGACAACTGACGTTCCAGGATGGTGCGGTTCACCTCTTGGTCGTCGACCACCAGGATGTGGTGCGCGGCGGTGGCCACGGGCAGTTGCATCGGATCGGCCTGTTCGGCGACGGGCAGGGTCAGGCGGATGCCGAAACTGGCGCCCTGTCCCTTTTCGGAGTCCAGCCAGATTTCGCCGCCCATCAGCCCGACCAGCCGCTTGGTGATCGCCAGGCCCAGCCCGGTGCCCTCGAACTTGCGGTTTTGCTGATCCTCGACCTGGTTGAACTCGCCGAACACGTGGTCCTGCATGGCGGGGTCGATGCCGATCCCGGTATCCTCGACGGTGATATGGACCTGCCGGGCGGCGCCGTCGTGATCCTCGAACCCGACGACACGGATCAGCACGTGACCCTCTTCGGTGAATTTCACCGCGTTGCCGATCAGGTTGGTCAACACTTGCCGGACGCGGCCACGATCGCCCTTGAACCGGGTTGGCAGGAACATGTCATAGTCGATCAGCACATCCAGCGCCTTGTCCCGCGCCGAGGCCTGCAACAGCATGACGATCTCGTGGATCGTGCGTTCCAGGTCGAACGGTTCGCTGTGCAGCTGGAGCTTGTCGGCCTCGATCTTGGAGTAATCCAGCACATCGTTGAGCAGGCTCAGCAATGCCTCGCCCGATTCGCGGATGGTGTGGGCGTACAGGCGCTGTTCCTCGGTCATCTCGGTTTCGCACATCAGTTCCGCCATGCCGACCACGCCGTTCATCGGGGTGCGCAACTCATGGCTCATGTTGGCGAGGAAGGCGGATTTGGCGCGGTTCGCGGCCTCGGCGGCGACGCGGGCGCGTTCCAGCGCCTCTTGCTGGCGTTTTTGTTCGGTGATGTCGACGCGCAGGCCGACCAGCCCGCCATCGGGGGTGCGCTTTTCCAGGATGCGCAGCCAGCGCCCATCGGCGAGTTGTTGTTCGGTCATCCCCTCGGGGCTGAGGTGGCGGATCATCCGCTCGCTCAGCCAGTCCTCTTCGCGGCCCCGTGCGTCCGAATACAGGCCCCGCGCCAGGCCGTGGCGCAGGATGTCCTCGAACCGGGTGCCGGGGACAAGGACCTCGGCGCTTTCGGCGTAGAATTCGCGGTATCGGTCGTTGCACATCACCAGCCGATCCTCGTGATCATAAAGCACGAACCCGTCCGGGATCGCCTCGACCGAGGCCCACATGCGCATCATTTCGGTGATGTCGATCGACAGGCTGACCATGTCACCCGAGGGGGTGCGGCGGTCCAGCAGCTTGATATACGTGCCGTTCCACAACCGGATTACCCTGGCGGGCACGGGGTCCATGTGCCAGCGCGACAGCATCTCCTCCATCCATGCGCGGGGTGGTTGACCGTTGGTGTCGACGATCCCCTCTTCCAGCGTCAGGCGGATAATTTCATCATAGCGCACGCCGGGGCTGACGGCATCCAGCCCCTCAAACACCGACAAATAGGCGCGGTTGGCGATGACCAGCCGATCCTCGGCATCGAACAGCGCGAAACCGTCCCGCACGGTTTCCAGCGAATCCCATAGCCGCTGGCGGGCGACCGTCGCGGCCTGGGACACCTCGGCCAGTTCCGACAGCACCTCGGTGTTGCGACCGCGCAGTTCCTCTGCGGTCTGGCGGGTTTGCACGATCTCTTCGGACAGGGCGCGGGAATGTTGGGCAAGGCGGCGGTTGGCCTCGAACAACTCGCGGCTTTTCTGATCGAGCAACCGCTCGGCGGCAAGGCGCGCGCGCCGTTCCTCGGCAAGTTTGTCGGTCATGTCCAAGCGGATTCTCCACGGCAGGCCATTTGGGACAGTCTTCAGGATCGGGGTGAACAGCCGATTAACGCTGCCGGGGGAATCCTTGCCAATCGCGTTGACCCCGTGCCAGCATTCCCCAAGCCCTTTGCCCGGAGGATATTTCGATGCGCCGATTTGTTGCCCTTGTGGTTCTTTTGCTGTGCGCCGCGCCGATCCTTGCGCAGACCTCCCCGGTGCCGGACCGGCGCATCGCCATTTCGCGCGATGTGGATTTCCCGGGCAACGATTTGCGCACCCTTTTGGATGTCGACTTTGACGGATGCGCCCGCGCCTGCCTGAGCGATCCCGACTGTCGTGCGTTCACCTTCAACGGGCGGTCCAACAGTTGTTTCCCCAAGGCCGGCGCGGGCGAGGCCGTGCCCTATCAGGGGGCCTTGTCGGCGGTTGTCCTGGCGACCGATCCGGCGGTTCTAGCCGCTGCGGGCCAGCGTGCGGTGGATCTGGGCTTTCTGGGGCAACGGGATCTAGAGGCCGCCCGCCAAGAGGCCGAGGCGCTGGGTCAGCGCCACTATGTCAACGGTTGGACGCAGGGCGATCTGCTGACGGCGGCCAATCGGGCCCGCGCCGAGGGGCGGGTGCAGGAGGCGCTGCGGCTGACCGGATCGGCGCTGGTGCTGGCCGATCGTGGCGCGTTATGGGTGGAATACGGCACGCTGGCCCTGGCGATGCGGCCCGACAGCATAAGGGAACGGCGCGGCTATCAGGCCCGTGCGGTTTCGGCGGCGATCAACGGCTATCTGCGCGGTGTGGCGCGGGCCACGCGGGCGCAGGCGCTGGTGGTCCTGGCGCAGGCCCTGGAGGTGCAGGGCCGGGGGCGCGACATGATCCCCGCCCTGCGCCTGTCGCAGCAATTGACCCCGCGTGATGACACCGCGCGGCTGCTGGACCAGGCGGTTGGGAAATACGGCTTTCGCATCGTCGATACCGATGTCGAGAGTGACGCCGCCCAGCCGCGTATCTGTGCCGAGTTCTCCGAACCGCTGGTGCGCGCCGGGGTGGATTACACCCCCTTTGTGCAACTGCCCGAGCCGGGACTTGCCGTCGTGGCCGAGGGGCGCAAGCTGTGTGTCGAAGGGGTCAGCCATGGCCAGCGCTATCGGCTGACCTTTCGGCAGGGACTGCCCGCCGCCAGTGGCGAGGCGATGGCCCGCACCGCGACCATCACCCAGTATGTCCGCGACCGCAGCCCCCTGGTGCGGTTTCCGGGGCGGGCCTATGTGCTGCCGAAAACCGGCGAGGCCGCGCTGCCGGTGGTCACCGTCAATGCCGATACGCTGGAGCTGCGTCTGCGCCGGGTGTCGGATCGCAACCTTCTGCGCGCCATCCAGGACGATTATTTCGGCCGGCCGCTGTCGCCCTGGCAGGACGATGCCTTTGCCCAGGATGTCGCCGAAGAGGTCTGGACCGGCACCGCCACCGTGGGGATGGAGTTGAACCGCGACGTGACCACCCGCCTGCCGCTGGATGCGGCCATCGCGGGGCTGCCGGCGGGGATCTATGCGTTGCAGGCCGTGGTGCCGGGGACGGATCGTTACGCCACGCCTGCGGCGACCCAGTGGTTCGTTCTGTCCGACCTGGGCCTTGCCACGATGAGCGGGATCGACGGGTTACATGTCTTTGTGCGCTCGTTGGCCAGCGCCGAGGCCCGGGCGGGGCTGACGGTCACGCTGTTGTCGCGGGCCAACCGGGTGCTGGGCACCGCGGTGACCGACGCACAGGGCTATGCCCGCTTTGCGCCGGGCCTGAAGCGGGGCACCGCCGGGGCCGCGCCCGCGCTGGTCACGGTTCAGCAGGGCGACAGCGACATCGCCTTTCTGTCGCTGACCGAGCCGGAGTTCGACCTGTCGGACCGGGGTGTGGCCGGGCGCGAACCGGCGCCGCCGATCGATCTGTTCCTGACCACCGACCGGGGCGCCTATCGCGCGGGCGAGGTGGTGCACGCCACCGCCCTGGTCCGCGATGCCCGGGCCCAGGCGATCCAGGCGCTGCCGCTGACCGCGGTCCTGGTGCGTCCCGACGGGGTGGAACAGTCCCGCACCGTGTCGCAGGGCGGTGTGGCGGGCGGCCATGTCTTTGCAATGCCGATCGTGGATAACGCGCCGCGCGGCACGTGGACACTGGCGCTTTATGCCGATCCCGAGGCCCCGCCGCTGGCCAGCCAAAAGCTGTTGGTCGAGGATTTCCTGCCCGAGCGTATTGATTTCGACCTGACCCTGCCCGAGGGGGCGCTGCGGCTGTCGGATATGCCGATGCTGTCGGTTGCGGCGCGATACCTCTTTGGGGCGCCGGGCGCCGATCTGCCGATCGAGGGAGAGGTGCGCCTGGCCCCTGCCGATGGCCTGCCGGATTATCCCGGCTATCGCTTTGGCCGCCATGACGCGGCCGTGTCCCCGCAACTCAGCGTGATCGAGGGGGGGCTGCGCACCGATGAGACCGGCCATGCCAGCGTGCCCGTGACCTTTGCGCCGATCGAGGCGCCCGGCACCCCGCTGGAGGCCCGGATCACCCTGCGCCTGTCCGAAGGGTCGGGCCGCCCGGTCGAGCGCAGCCTGACCCGCGCGGTGGCGCCCGACGGGCCGCTGATCGGGATCAAGCCGCGCTTTGACGGGGTGGTGCCCGAGGGGGCCGAGGCCGGGTTCGACGTGATCGGCCTGGGGGCCGATGGCGCGCTGACCGAGATGTCGGTGAAATGGACCCTGAACCGGGTCGAGACCCGCTATCAGTGGTATCAGATGGGCGGGTCATGGAACTGGGAGCCGGTGACGACGCGCAGCCGCGTGTCGGGCGGCGCCGGGGTGATGACGGGCGGGCGGCTGGCGCTGGCCACCCCGGTCGACTGGGGCCGGTATGAGGTGGTGGTCGAGCGGACACAGGGCGTCTATGCCGCTGCCTCGGTCGCGTTCAACGCGGGCTGGTATGCGCCCGCCGATGCCAGCCAGACCCCCGATATGCTAGAGCTGTCGCTGGATCGCCCCGCCTATGTGCCGGGCCAGACCGCGACCCTGCGCATCGTGCCGCGCCATGCGGGCAAGGCGCTGATCGCGGTGATGTCCAATCATCTGATCGACATGAAACCCGTCGACCTGGTCGCGGGAGAGAATACCGTGACCCTGCCGGTGACCGACGCCTGGGGGGCGGGGGCCTATGTCACCGCGACACTGATCCGCCCGATGGCCACAGAGGCGCGCCAGAACCCCACGCGGGCGCTAGGGCTGGCCTATGCGCCGGTCGATCCCGGCGCGCACCGGCTGTCGGCCAGTTTCGACACGGCCCCCGAGGCCGCCCCGCGCGCGCCGCTGGAGATCGCGTTGCGGGTGACGGGCATCGCGCCGGGTGAAACCGCCTATGCCACCATCGCGGCGGTCGATCTCGGGATTCTGAACCTGACCGGCTTTGCCAGTCCCGATCCCGATGGGCACTACTTCGGCCAGCGGCGGCTGGGGATGGGGCTGCGCGATGTCTATGGCCGCCTGATCGACGGGATGAACGGGGCGATGGGCGCGGTGCGCTCTGGCGGGGATGCGGCGGCGGGTCTGCGGATGCAGGCGCCCCCCCCGACCGAGGACCTGGTGGCGCTGTTCACCGGCCCGGTTCAGGTCGGTGCCGATGGCTATGCCCGCGCGACCCTGGATATGCCTGCGTTCAACGGGACGGTGCGCCTGATGGCGGTGGCCTGGTCCGACACGGGCGTCGGCCAGGCGACGCGCGATGTGCTGGTGCGCGACCCGGTGGTGGTGAATGCCAGCCTGCCGCGCTTTCTGGCGCCGGGCGATGACAGCCGCCTGTTGCTGGAGATCGTCCATGCCAAGGGCCCCGCAGGTCGCATGGGGCTGGATGTCAGCGCGACGGGCGTGACACTGGCGCGTGGGACGATCCCCTCGGGGGTTGATCTGGTGGCGGGGGGCAAGGCCACGCTGGCGATCCCGCTGCGTGCCGGGGCGGTCGGGCTGCATGAGATCACGGTCAGCCTGACCACGCCCGACGGCCAGGTGCTGCGCAAGACCTTGCGCCTGCCGGTGCAGGTGAACGACCCGGAGGTGATGCGCCGTACCCGGTTCGATCTGGCCGATGGCGACCGGTTTACCGCCGATGACGCGCTGTTTGCCGGGTTCGTGCCCGGCAGTGGGCGCGCCACGCTGGCCATCGGACCGATCGCGCGGCTGGATGCGCCGGGGCTGTTGGCTGTGCTGGATCGCTATCCCTATGGCTGCACCGAACAGCTTACGTCGCGCGCGCTGCCGCTGCTTTATCTTGACCAGGTTGCGGCGGCGATGGGGCTGGCCAGCCGGGACGAAACCCGCGCGCGCGTGGATCGGACGATTGCCGCGGTGCTGGCCAACCAGGCCTCGAACGGGGCGTTCGGGTTGTGGGCGGCGGGGTCGGGGGATTTCTGGCTGGACGCATATGTCACCGATTTCCTCAGCCGGGCCAAGGCCCAGGGGTTCGACCTGCCGCAACCGGCGTTTCGGGCTGCGCTGGACAACCTGCGCAACCGGGTCAACACCGCCCCCGATTTCGACGAGGGCGGGCAGGCACTGGCCTATGCGTTGATGGTGCTGGCCCGCGAAGGGGCGGCGGCGATGGGCGATCTGCGCTACTACGCTGATGTAAAGGCGGATGCTTTCTCCACGCCGCTGGCGCTGGGTCAGTTGGGGGCGGCGTTGGCCTCTTACGGGGATCCGGTGCGGGCGGATGCGCTGTTTGCGCGGGCGGCGCGGCTGATGTCGGCCCGCATGGCCGCCGAGGAACCGCCGGTTTGGCGCGCTGACTATGGCACCGATCTGCGGGACGCGGCGGGTCTGTTGGCCCTGGCGGTCGAGGCGGGCAGCACCGCAGTAGACCGCGAAACGCTGGTGCGCCAGGTTGCGGCGCCCAGCGGTCCCCGCTCGACCCAAGAGGCGATGTGGACGCTGCTGGCCGCCCACGCGCTGATCGACCGTCCGGGTGCGGCGGGCTTTAGCCTGAACGGGGCAGCATTGGACGGCCCGCTGGTGCGGCTGTTGCGTGCGGGGGCGGGCGCGGCGGTGCTGGGCAATGACAGCGGTGCCGCCGCGACCCTGACCGTCACCAGCTTTGGCGTGCCGGATCGGCCCGAACCGGCGGGGGGCAACGGCTATGCGATCACCCGCCGGCACTACAGCATGCAGGGCGACGCGGTGACGCTGGAGGCGGTGCGCACGGGCACCCGGATCGTCACGGTGATCGAGGTCACGCCCTTTGCCCGGTCCGAGGCCCGGCTGATGGTGTCCGACCCGCTGCCCGCCGGGTTCGAGATCGACAATCCCAGCCTGCTGCGTGGCGGCGATATCCGGGCGCTGGATTGGCTGGAGCTGTCGGCCGAAACCCAACATGCCGAGTTTCGCCAGGACCGCTTTCTGGCTGCGGTCGACTGGCGGTCGGACGGGGTTTTGCGGCTGGCCTATGTTATGCGCGCCACGGCCCCCGGCCGCTATCGCCACCCCTCCGCCAGCGTCGAGGACATGTATCGTCCCGACCGCCGTGCCTGGACCGATGGCGGTCAGGTCGGTGTCATTGAATGAGGGCGCTGCCGCTGATCCTGGCGGCGGTGCTTTTTGTGGCCGCCGCGGCGCGGGACGGGGCCGATTGCTGGATTGCGGCGACTGATCTGCCGCCGCTGATGGCCGAAACCTCGGTCGAGGTGCTGGACCGCGACGGTGCGCTTTTGCGGGCCTACACCGTCGCCGATGGCCGCTGGCGGCTGGCCACCAGCCCCGACGCGGTGGACCCTGCCTATCTGGCGATGCTGATCGCCTATGAGGATCGTCGGTTCTACCGGCATGTGGGGATCGACGCGCTGGCGCTCTTGCGCGCGGGGGGGCAGGCGCTGCGCCATGGCCATGTGGTCGCGGGCGGCTCGACGCTCAGCATGCAGGTCGCGCGCCTGCTGGAGGAGAGCGGCACCGGGCGCTGGGCGGGCAAGCTGCGCCAGATGCGCGTGGCGTTGGCGCTGGAACGGCGGCTGGACAAGGGTCGGATCCTGGCGCTCTACCTCAATCGCGCTCCGTTTGGTGGCAACATAGAGGGGGTGCGTGCCGGTGCGCTGGCGTGGTTCGGGAAATCCCCGCGCCGCCTGACCCCGGCCGAGGCCGCGTTGCTGATCGCCCTGCCGCAGTCGCCCGAACGGCGCCGCCCGGACCGCGACCCGGCCGCCGCGCGCGCCGCCCGCGACCGGGTTCTGGCGCGCATGGTCGAGGCGGGGGTGCTGGGGGCCGCGGATGCCCTGGCCGCCGGCCGTGCGCCGGTGCCCACCGCGCGCCGCCCGTTCCCGGCCCTGGCGCCCCACCTGGCCGATCGCGCCCGGGCCGCCGATCCGCTGACCCCGTTGCACCGCCTGACGCTGGACGCCCAGCTTCAGTCCCGGATCGAGGGGGTGGCCCGCCAGGCCGTGCGCGGCCAGGATCGGCACCTGTCGGTGGCGTTGGTGGTGGCCGATCACCGCAGCGGGGAAATCCTGGCCCATGTCGGCAGCCCCGATTTCACCGATACCGCGCGGCTGGGCTATGTCGACATGACCGCCGCGCCGCGCTCTCCGGGCTCGACGTTGAAACCGCTGGTCTACGGGTTGGCCTTTGCCGAGGGGCTGGCCCATCCCGAAACCCTGATCGAGGATCGCCCGACCGCCTTTGGCACCTATCGGCCCTCGAATTTCGACGGGCGCTATCGCGGCACGATCGCGGTGCGCGCGGCGCTTCAGGCCTCGCTCAACATTCCCGCGGTGTCCCTGGCCGAGGCACTGGGTCCGGCCCGGCTGATCGCGCATCTGCGCCGCGCGGGCGTGACCCCGGCGCTGGCCGATGGCCCGCCGGGGCTGGCCATCGCGCTGGGTGGGCTTGGCCTGACGCTGGAGGATCTCACCCGGCTTTACGCGGCGCTGGCCAATGGTGGCCGGGCGGTGCCGCTGCACTGGCGCGCGGGCGATGTGCCCGCCATGCCCGCCGCCCCGGTCCTGCCGCCCGAGGCCGCTTGGCAGGTCGCCGATATCCTGCGCGGCGTGCCCGCCCCGGCCACGGCCCCCCAGCGACGGATCGCGTTCAAGACCGGCACCTCCTACGGGCACCGGGACACCTGGGCGGTGGGGTTCGATGCAGAGCATGTGATCACGGTCTGGCTGGGTCGGGCCGATGGTACGCCGGTGCCCGGTGCCTTTGGCGCCGACCTGGCGGCGCCGCTGCTGTTCGAGGCCTTTGCCCGGCTAAAGACGACCCCGGCCCCGCCACCGCCCGCCCCGCCCGGCACCCTGATCGCGCCCAATGCCGCGCTGCCGATACCGCTCAGACGGTTTGTGCGGGGCGGGGCGATGGCCCCCGCGACGGGCGGTCCGCACCTGAACTTTCCGCCCGATGGGGCAGAGCTGACGCTGCTCGGGGAGGGGCTGGCGCTCAAGCTTGAGGGGGGCACACCGCCCTTTACCGTGCTGGCCGATGGCACACCGCTGGCCACGGGGCTGCGCACCCGCGATGCGATGCTGCGCGGTGCCGGTCCGGGGTTCGTCACCCTGTCGGTGATCGACGCGGCGGGGCGGGCCACGCGGGCGCGGATCAGGGTGCGCCCCTGACCCTGCTTGTGGGTGTCCATACCCAAACGCGCGCGCCAAAGCCGCATATCACCCCGCCCCGCAGGGGCCCCGAATGTGACAGGCCGCTAGAGACGTTCCAGCGCCAGCGCGATGCCTTGACCTCCGCCGATGCACATCGTCACCAGCGCCCGCTTGCCCCCCGTCCGCTCCAATTCATAAAGCGCCTTGACGGTCAGGATCGCCCCCGTCGCCCCGACCGGGTGGCCCAGCGCGATCGCGCCGCCGGTGGGGTTGACCCGCGCGGGCTTCATTCCAAGCGCCGTACTGACCGCCAACGCCTGGGCGGCAAAGGCCTCGTTGCTTTCGATCACGTCGAAATCCGGGATGCTCAGCCCGGTCTTGGCCAACAGGCTCTCGACCGCCGGGATCGGGCCGATGCCCATCACCTGGGGGCGCACGCCGGCATGGGCATAGCCGGTCAGCCGCGCGCGGGGGCGCAGCCCGGCGGCGCTGGCGGCCTCTTCCCGGGCCAGCACCAGGGCCGCGGCCCCGTCGTTCAGCCCGCTGGCATTGCCCGCGGTGACCGTGCCGCCCTTTTGGAACGCCGGGCGCAGGCCGGCCAGCGCGGCGGCGGTGGTGGATTTGGGGTGCTCGTCCACGCGGAACTCTGCCATCTCGCGTTTGATGCGCACCGGGACGGGAACGATCTGGTCCGCGAACCGCCCCTCGTCGATGGCGCGGGCGGCGCGGACCTGGCTTTCCAGGGCAAAGGCATCCTGCGCCTCGCGGCTGATGCCATGTTCCTGGGCGACATTCTCGGCGGTGACGCCCATATGCCCGGTGCCGAACGGACAGCTGAGCGCGCCCAGCATCATGTCGGCGGCGGCGACATCGCCCATCTTTTGCCCCCAGCGCCCGGCCGACAGGATATGAGGCGAGCGGCTCATGCATTCGGCGCCGCCGGCCAGGCCGAAATCGGCATCCCCTAGCATCAGGGCCTGGGCGACTGAAACGATCGCCTGCGCACCGGAGCCGCACAGGCGGTTGACGTTCATCGCCGGCGTGGTTTCGGGCACCCCGGCCTGCATCCCGGCCACGCGGGACAGGTACATGTCGCGCGGTTCGGTGTTGATGACATGGCCGTAAACCACATGGCCGACCCGCGCGGCGTTGAGGCCCGCGCGGTCCAGGGCGGCGCGGGCGACAATCGTGCCCAGCTCGATCGGCGGGATTTGGGCAAGTGCGCCGCCAAAGGTGCCGATGGCGGTGCGCGCGCCACCCAGAATGACGATGCCGGTCATGGGGATCCTCCTGTGCGAGTTGGGCCGTCGCAGCCCGTGTTAGCGCCCCGGCGCAGTGGCGGGCAGGGTTACGTTGCGTCGGGTCAGTCGGCCAGCCGGATCAGTGCCTGGGCCAGTTCCCGGTCGGTTCCCGATAGCCGGGCGCGCAATTCCTGGTGATAGGTTTGCGCGATGGGGATCAGTTGGGCCAGCAGGTCCTGGCCCGAGGGGGTCAGGCTCAGCTCGACCAGGCGGCGGTCGCGGGCGTTCTCGCGCTTGGTGATATGCCCGGCTGACTGAAGCTGCGCGGCGGCGCGCGAAACCTTGGATTTGTCCATGTCCACGCAGGCGTGGATTTCACGCACACTGACCGCGCCAGCCTGGGACAGATGCGCCAACACCCGCCATTGCGCGATGGAAATGCCGAATTCCCTACGATAGCGGTCCGCGAATTCGCGGCTGACACGACTGGCCGCAACGCACAGCCGATAGGGCAGGAACTCTTCCAGATCAAAGCTGTCGCGCGGTGCGCCGTCCATGGTGGTCCCCTTTGCCCCTGTCACGGCCCAATTTGTTGTGGCACGGACCGGGCGGTCAATGGGAAAAACCGCCGCGCAGCGACGCGGTCCCAATCGTCCAAAGGCAAAAAAGCGGTTGCAGCTTGCCGCCGTGTGGCAGAGGTTATCTGCCAAATGGCGGATAACAACAAAAACCGCTTCGGGAGAATGCGATGATGAATGGCCCCGGCAAGGGCGAACTCCGGTTGCGACTGGGTCTCAGTCTTGCGGGCCTTGCGCTTGTCCTGGTCGCGGGGATCGCGCGGGGCATGGACGGGGCCGCCACGGTTGAGGTATTGGGCGTCGCAGGTTTCTTCTTTGGCGGCACGGCGCTGATCAGCGCCCGGGGATTGTCGCGACGGGAGCACAAGTGATGCCCTATGACTATAAGCCCTTTCCCTATGTCGCCCCCCCGGGCCTGAGTGGACCCGAGCCGCGTCACAAGGTGATCATCGTGGGCGCGGGGCCTGTCGGTCTGGCGATGGCGCTGGATCTGGCGACGCGTGGCGTTCCCTCGGTGCTGCTGGATGACAACGATGTGGTCGCCATGGGGTCGCGCGCGATCTGCTGGTCGCGGCGCAGCCTGGAATTGTTCACGCGGCTGGGCATTGCCGACAAGGTGCTGGACAAGGGCGAAACCTGGAGCGTTGGCCGCACCTGTCATGGCGATGACGAGGTGTTCAGCTTTGACCTGGCGGCAGAGCCGGGTCAGCACCTGCCGCCCTTTATCAACATTCAGCAATACTACATCGAGGAATTCCTGGCCGAGCGTGCCCTGGCCGATCCGTTGGTCGATCTGCGGTTTCGCAACCGGGTGATCGGCATCGACCAAAGCGGCGACGGCGCGCATGTCACGATCAGGACCCCCGATGGCCAATACGGGCTGAGTGCCGATTTCGTGCTGGCCTGCGATGGCGGGCGCTCGACCATCCGGGCGATGATGGATCTGGATTTTGAGGGCGAGCGGTTCGATGAACGCTTCCTGATCGCGGATATCGAGATGAAGGCCGATTTCCCCGCCGAACGCTGGTTCTGGTTCGAGCCGACCTTTCATGACGGCCAGTCGGCGCTGCTGCATCGGCAGGCCGACGACATCTATCGCATCGACTTGCAACTGGGATGGGATGCCGACCCCGAGGAAGAGAAAAAGCCCGAGAACGTGATCCCACGCATCGAAAAGGTCGTAGGCCCCGATTTCGAGTTGGAGTGGGTTTCGGTCTATACCTTCCAGTGCCGCCGGTTGCGCGATTTTGTGCATGACCGGGTGATCTTTCTGGGTGACAGCGCCCATGTGGTGTCGCCCTTTGGCGCGCGCGGCGCCAATAGCGGGCTACAGGACGTGGATAACCTGGGCTGGAAACTGGCCGCCGTGCTGGCCGGACGCGCACCGCGCGGCCTGCTGGATAGCTATAACCGCGAGCGGGTAGCGGCCGCGGACGAGGATATCCGCCACTCGACCCGCGCCACCCGGTTCATGACACCTTCGCCGGGGATGGAGCGGCTGTTTCGCGACCAGGTGCTGGCGCTGGCGGGCAAGACCGAATTTGCCCGCGGCTGGGTCAATTCCGGCCGCCTGTCGGCGCCGTGCATCTATGCCAGCACCGGCGCCGACGATCCGATGTTGCCGGCCGCCACGCGCCCCGGCGCGGTGGTGCCGGACGTGCCGCAGGGCAACGGCTGGCTGCTGAACAGGTTGGGCACCGACGCGGCGCTGTTGGCGGTGAACTGTGCCGTGCCTGGCGGGCTGGATCTCCCGGTGGTCGAGATGCAGGTAAACGCCCTGGTGCGCGAGCGTTTCCTGGGCGATGCCCCCGGGGCACTTTACCTGGTGCGCCCCGATCAGGTGGTTGCCGCGCGTTGGATCACGGCGGATGCCAGGACGGTCTCATCCGCCGTGCGCGCGATGTGGGAGGGACGCGAATGACGCTGATCACGACGCCCAACCTGGACGATCACGACGGGTTCTACGCAGAGCTCCTGGCCGCCCATCGCGGTCTGAGCGAAACCCAGGGCCAGGCGCTGAACGCCCAGTTGATCCTGATCTTGGCCAATCATATCGGCGACCGCGAGGTGCTGACCGAAGCGTTGGAACTGGCCCGCCAACGATAGCCGCGGCGGGCAGCCTGACCTGTTGTCAGCGCCCGATGCCGGGATGGGCGCGCGGTGCGGTCCGGCCCAGATGCCTGATGACGCCATATCCACCACCACTTTAGCCGGTGATCTGCGCCCGCGGTGTGCGGTCTGACCGCGGCTCAGGTGTTGAATACCCGGCTGGGGTGCAACTCGCCGGCCTTGTAGATGCCCACGGCCACGGCCCGCCCATCCAGCGAGGCCCAGGCCTCGTCGCCATATTCCGCGTCAGAGGTCAGCACGATCCCCGGATTGCCGTTGCGCAGCCGCGTGGCGCCCTCTTGGGTGGTGCGCAGTTCGGGCAGGTCGGCCAGCCCCTCTTCCAGCGGGCGCAGATAGCTGTCCAGGTCGGGCGTCCGGGCCAATTCCTCGATCAACTCCATGCCGATGCCGTCCTCGGCGTCGAACGGGCCCGACCAGACCCGGCGCAGGCGCACCACATGACCCAGACAGCCCAGCGCCTGTCCCAGGTCGCGGGCGATCGAGCGGACATAGCCGCCCTTGCCGCAGACCATCTCCAGCTCGACATGGTCGCGGTCGGGGCGGGCGATCAGCTCCAGGCTGTCGACGTAAAGGGGGCGGGCGGCGATCTCCATCTCTTCGCCGGCGCGGGCGCGGGCATAGGCCCGCTCGCCGTCGATCTTGACCGCGGAGAACTGCGGCGGCACCTGTTCGATATCGCCGGTAAAACGGGCCAGCGCGGCGGTGATCTCGGCATCCGTGGGCCGCAGATCAGAGGTGGCGATCACCTCGCCCTCGGCATCGTCGGTATTGGTCGCCTGGCCCAGCCGCACGGTAAAGCGATAGGCCTTCAGCGCGTCGGTGATGTAGGGCACGGTCTTGGTCGCCTCGCCCAGGGCGATGGCCAGAACGCCCGTGGCCTCGGGGTCGAGCGTGCCGGCATGGCCCGCCTTTTTCGCCCCAAGGGCCCAGCGCACCTTGTTCACCACCGCGTTCGAGGTGATGCCGGCAGGCTTGTCCACCACCAGCCATCCTGAAATGTCGCGTCCCTTGCGGCTGCGTCCCACCTGAATGCTCCCGTTCCCATGACAAGATGCGCCTGCTACCGAAGCATGCGCCCGGCGTCAACGCGGTGTGTCCACCACCGCGCCCACCATCGGCCCCATCGGCAGACCCAGGTCGGCCCGGCCCAGCGCGGGCGCGTAAAGCCGCGAAATCTTGCCATCCAGGTACAGCGCGTCCGGTGTCTTCAGCACATCGCGAAAGAACCGGGCGAATTCGTGAAAGCTGACCGGTTGATCGGAGATCGCGAAATGCACCTGGCCCGTGGCATCCACCCCGACCCCGTTGCGAATATGACGCGAGGCGCTGTCGGGCAGGAACCGCGGGTGCAGCGCGCCGCCGATCACCAGCATCGGCCCCGATTGCGTGGCGTCGCGGCAGGCCGGCGGATCGGCCAGGTAGGCGCGCGTCTCGATCACCCGCGCGGCGTCGTCCATCAGGCACAAAATGCCGTTGGGCAACATCCCGAAATTGCCCGGCCCGGCACTGGCCACGGCGCGGGCCTGTTGCTGGCCGTTTTCGATATACAGGCCCACGGGCGCGCGGTCGGGGTGATACATGCCCGCGTTCATGGCAAAGCTCAGCGCCTTGCCCTGATCCGCCAGCACCGCGTTCAGCCGCGAAAAGCTGCCCAGGATCTGCCCCTCGGGATCAAGCCGGAACAGCCGCAGGTCGCTGGTGGCGGGGTCAAAGCTGCATACCGTATAGCCGCGCCCGTCATGGTCGATGTCGCGGCAGGCGGCGTGGGCCGCGCCCGGCATCAGCAGCGCGGCGATCAACGTGACGGCAAGGGCCGCCCTAATCCGCATCTTCGTCGGGTGCGGCGAGATCGCGGCGCACGGCATCTTGCGACAGCAGGCGGCGGGTTTCGTCCATCCGGTCGAATGTCTCGTCGATGGCGAACCGCAGGTCGGGGGCGAATTTCAGCGTCAGCTTTTTCGACACAGCCCGGCGCAGTTCGTGCCGGTTGCGGCGCAGGCCGCTCAGCGCGGCCTCGGCCCCGTGTCCGCCCAGCGGCAGCACAAAGGCCGTCGCGACCCTGAGATCGGGCGAGGTGCGCACCTCGCCCACGGTGATCGACATGGCGTTCAGTTCGGGGTCATGAATATCGCCGCGCGCCAGCACCTCTGACAGGGTGCGGCGGATCAGTTCGCCCACGCGCAGCTGGCGCTGGGAAGGATGGGATGCACGTGCCATGCCCTGCATCTAGGCGATGCGTGGCGCTTTGCCAAGCGGGGCTTTGCCAAGGACGGGACACTGGGCTACACCGGGGCGGAATTTCGCAAGGAGGGCGTGATGGGCAACCTGCCGGGGATCGTGATCATGGGCGCATCGGGCCGGATGGGCCAGATGCTGATCCATACCGTGCTGCAAAGCGAGCATGCCCGCTTGCTGGGCTGTGTGGAACGTCCGGGCCACCCCTGGGTCGGCCAGGATGTGGGCGAGGCGATGGGCGGCCCGCGTGTCGGCCTGCATGTCACCGATGACGCCATCGACGTGATCGCCCAGGCCCAGGCGGTGATTGATTTCACCACGCCCGAGGCGACGGTCGCCACCGCCACCCTGACCGCGCAGGCGCGCGCGGTGCATGTGATCGGCACCACCGGATTCACCGACGCCGACCTGTCGCGGCTGCGCGCCGCCGCCCGGCATGCCGTCATCGTGCGGGCCGGAAACATGAGCCTGGGCGTGAACCTGTTGGTGCAGTTGACCCGCAAGGTCGCCGCCGCCCTGGACGAGGAATTCGACATCGAAGTGGTCGAGGCGCATCACCGGCACAAGGTCGATGCGCCCTCTGGCACCGCGCTGATGCTGGGACAGGCCGCGGCCGAGGGGCGCGGCGTGGCGCTGGACGAGGTGGCCGAGCGCGGGCGCGACGGGATAACCGGCGAGCGCGGGCGCGGGGCCATCGGCTTTGCCGCGATTCGCGGTGGCGACGTGGTGGGCGAGCATGACGTGATCTTTGCCGGGCTGGGCGAGCGGGTCGTGCTGCGCCACATCGCGACGGACCGGGCGATCTTTGCCCGTGGCGCGCTGAGGGCCGCGCTGTGGGGTCAGGATCGCAAGCCCGGCGAGTACGACATGCTGGACGTTCTGGGTCTGTAACGCGAATCCGGTCCCGGATTCACCGCTTGGCAAGACATCCGCGCGATCATCGGTGTGACACGCATGAAACGCACGGAGTTGCCCCGCCATGGCACGCATCTTGCTTGCGGTTGCGGCGCTGATCGCGCTGGCCGCCACCCCCCTGCGGGCAGAGGGGTTTCACACCATCGAAAGCCGCTCTGGCTTTCTGGGTCTCGTCGATGGCCGCAGCCTGACGCGGACGGGGGTCAGCCTGGCCGTGACGCCGGGCGGTGAAATCATCGGTCAGGCCTTTGGCCGCCCCATCACGGGGGCGTGGCGATGGGACGGGCGCTATTTTTGCCGCGACATGTCGTTCGGGACCAGAAAGCTGGGGCAGAACTGTCACCTGGTGCAGGTGCGCGGCCGGGTTTTGCGGTTTATCGGCGACCGCGGTGCGGGGGATCGGGCCGACCTGCGGCTGGACTGAGCGTCAGAAATCGACGGCGATTCCCTTCTTCTCCCAGTCGCCGAACCGCACGGGTTCCGGGCCATCGCGCCCGCCCAGTTCGCGGGGCAGTTCCAGCGCCTTTGCCTTTTGGCGGCGCTCTTCGGCCTCTTGCAGGGCGCGGATCGCGGCGGGGGGCAGGTCTTTGCGGGGGCTGTCGGTCATGCGCGGGACTCCTTGCCGGTTGGGTTGTGGTGATATACCCGTGCCGGCCTAGGTGACAAGCGGGGCGCGGCAATGGCAAACGGACAGGACGGGGCACGTGGCGCGGCGTACAGGCTGCTGCGCGCAGTGCTGGAGGACCACCGGCTGATCGCCGAGTTGACCGGCGAGGAGGGACCGCTGGCCGATCTGGACCCGGCCGAGCGCGCGCGCGCGCAGCGGCTGGCCCTGTCCACCCTGCGCCACCTGGGCCGGGCCGAGGCGGTGCTGAAACCCCATCTGCGCCGCCCCCCGCCCCCGCCGGTGCGCGCGCTTTTGCTGCTGGCCACCGTCGAGATGCTGGAGGAGGGGGCGGCCCCCCACGGGGTCGTCAATGCCGCCGTCAGCCTGGCCCGCGCGGGGCAAAAGACCCAGGCGATGGCCGGTCTGGTGAACGCGGTGCTGCGCAAGGTTGCCGATTTGCCGCGCGCTGACTGGGACGCCCTGCCGCCGCAGCGCCTGCCGGGCTGGCTGCGCGGGCGGCTGGACAGCGCCTGGGGGCGCGCTGCCGTCACCGCGATCGAGGCGGCCCATGCCGCCGGTGCGCCGCTGGACCTGACGCCGCGCGACGGCGATGCCGCGACACTGGCCGCAGCGGTGGGTGGGGTTGCGTTGCCAACCGGGTCGGTGCGCCTGACGGGATCGGTGCAGGTCTCGGCCTTGCCGGGCTATGACGCGGGGACGTGGTGGGTGCAGGACGCGGCTGCCGCCCTGCCAGCGCGGGTGCTGGACCCCGAACCGGGCGAGCGGGTGCTGGATCTGTGCGCCGCGCCGGGGGGCAAGACACTTCAACTGGCCGCCGCAGGGGCCAACGTCACCGCGCTGGACGTTTCGGGCGCGCGCATGGCGCGGGTCGAGGAAAACCTGGCCCGCACCGAGTTGTCCGCCGATCTGGTGGTGGCCGATGCGCTGGACTGGGTCGCCCCGGCGCCGTTCGATGCGATCTTGCTGGATGCGCCCTGTTCGGCCTCAGGCACGATCCGTCGCCATCCCGACCTGCCCTTTGCCAAGGATGCGGCCACGATCAAACCGCTTTTCGCGATGCAGGCCGCGCTGATCGACCGGGCGCTGGCGCTGCTGACCCCCGGCGGGCGGCTGGTTTATTGCACCTGCTCGCTGTTGCCCGAAGAGGGCGAGGCGCAGATCGACGCCGCCCTTGGCCGCCACCCCGGGCTGACGGTCGAGACGCCCCAGGCGGATTGGGTGATCCCTGGGTGGATCGCGGCCAATGGCGGGCTGCGGCTGCGCCCGGATTTCTGGGCCGATACCGGGGGCATGGATGGCTTCTATATTGCCACGTTGCGCAAATCGGCCTGAGCACGGGTTTTGAGCGGTGACACCCGCGCCCCTGCCCGGTATGCTCTCCCGGCGCAGGCAGACAGGCCCAAAGAGCAGATAACCGATCATGGCAGGCGCCTTGGACAATGATCCCCGGCCCGCGCGGCAGGGTGAGGTGATGAACCGCCTTCAGGCGCGGCTGAGCACGCTTGCGCGCCCGGCGACCGGTCTGGTCTGGCAGCCCGAGCCGCGCTCGATCGGCAGTTTCGCCCGCGGGCGGCAACTTTGCGCGGGTAATTTCCTGTTTGCCGGTGATCTGGTCGAGGCCCCGGATGTCTCGATCTGGGATCTGCCGGTGCCCAGCCGGGCCTTTGCCGAGGCGTTGCACGGCTTTGGCTGGCTGGACGATCTGGCGGCCACGGCCGATGGCCCCGCGCGGCGACGGGCGCAGGACTGGACGTTGGGCTGGATCGCCCAATTCGGCCAGGGGCGCGGGCCGGGCTGGACGCCGGATCTGACCGGGCGGCGCCTGATCCGCTGGATTCACCACGCGCTGCTGCTGCTCAACGGCCAGCACAAGGCCGGGTCCGAGGCGATCTATCGCTCGCTTGCGCAGCAGACGAATTTCCTGGCCCGCCGCTGGAAAAGCGCGCATCCCGGCCTGCCGCGGTTCGAGGCGCTGACCGGGCTGATCTATGCGGGGTTGTCGCTGACCGGGATGGACCGCCACCTGGTCCCCGCCCTGCGCGCGCTAGAGCGGGAATGTGACGCCCAGATCGACGCCGGGGGCGCGATTCCGACCCGCAACCCCGAAGAATTGCTGGAGGTGTTCACCCTGCTGACCTGGGCAGAGGCCGCGCTGACGGGGGCAGGCAGAACGCCGGGGCTGGGGCATCGCAGCGCGATCGCGCGGATCGCCCCGACGTTGCGCGCGCTGCGCCATGCCGATGGCGGGCTGGCGCGGTTCCACGGTGGCGGCCGCGGGCAAGAGGGGCGACTGGATCAGGCCTTGGCGGATTCGGGCATTCGGCCACATCCGTTGGCGGGACTGACGATGGGCTATGCGCGGCTGTCGTCGGGGCGCACCAGCGTGATCGTCGATGCTGCCGTGCCGCCCGCGGTGCAGGTGTCTCAGAATGCGCATGCCTCGACCTTGGCGTTCGAGTTGACCTCGGGGCGGCGGCCGCTGGTGGTCAATTGCGGTGCCGGCGCCAGTTTCGGCGAAGAGTGGCGCCGGGCCGGGCGTGCCACGCAATCCCATTCGACCTTGGCGATCGAGGGGTTTTCGTCCTCGCGCCTGGGACCGGCGCGGCGCGGGCCCGAGCGTACGCTGCTGGTCGAGACGCCGCAGATCGTCGAGGTGCGGCATGAAACCGACCGCGGCGGCCAGGTCCTGACGGCCTGGCACGATGGCTATGCGCGCACCCACGGGCTGACCCATGTGCGCCGCTTGCAGTTGGCCTATGACGGGCGCGCGCTGTCGGGCGAGGATACGTTGGCGGCCTTTACCGACGAAGAGCGCGCGGTGTTCGACACGGCCATGGACCGGGTCAAGTTGCAGGGCATCGGCTTTGCCATCCGGTTCCATCTGCACCCCGATGTCGATGCCGCGCTGGACATGGGCGGGCAGGCGGTGTCCCTGGCGCTGAAAAGCGGCGAGATCTGGGTGTTTCGCCACAACGCCGAGGCCGATTTGCGGCTGGAGCGCAGTGTTTACCTGGAAAAAGGCCGGCTCAAGCCACGCGCGACGAAACAAATCGTTCTCTCTGCCCGCGTGATGGATTATGCGAGCCTGATCACATGGACCCTGGCCAAGGCCCAGGACACCCCGCGCGCCCTGCGCGACCTCGAGGACGAGGACGCAGACGGGTCCGGGATGCCGCGCTGGACCCGGCCCGATTGAAACGACCGAAGGATGACCCGATGACCGATCTCGTGCCCGTGCGCCGCGCGCTGCTTTCCGTTTCCGACAAGACCGGCCTGGTCGAGCTGGGCCAGGCGCTGGCCGCGCGGGGGGTGGAATTGCTGTCCACCGGGGGCACGGCGGGCACCCTGCGAGAGGCGGGGTTGGACGTGATCGACGTGGCCGAGGTGACGGGTTTCCCCGAGATGATGGATGGCCGGGTCAAGACGTTGCACCCGATGGTGCATGGCGGCCTGCTGGCGCTGCGCGACAACCCCGCCCATGTCGCCGCGATGGACACCCACGGGATCGGCGCGATCGACCTGCTGGTGGTCAACCTTTACCCGTTCGAGGCGACGGTGGCCAAGGGTGCTGCCTATGACGACTGCATCGAGAATATCGACATCGGCGGCCCGGCGATGATCCGCGCGGCGGCCAAGAACCATGCCTTTGTCAGCGTGGTCGTGGATACCGAGGATTACGCCGCCCTGCTGACCGAATTGGACGGCAATGACGGTGCGACCTCTTACGGGTTCCGTCAGCGGCTGGCGCAGATCGCCTATGCCCGCACCGGGGCCTATGACGCGGCGGTGTCGACCTGGATGGCCGGTGCGCTGGGCGAACCTGCGCCGCGCCGCCGGGTCTTTGCGGGGGTGCTGGCGCAAACGCTGCGCTACGGCGAGAACCCGCATCAAAAGGCCGCCTTTTACCTGGATGGCAGCGACCGGCCCGGGGTTGCCACTGCCAAACAGTGGCAGGGCAAAGAGCTGTCCTATAACAACATCAACGACACCGATGCCGCGTTCGAACTGGTCAGCGAGTTCCTGCCCGAGGCTGGCCCGGCCTGTGCGATCATCAAGCATGCCAACCCTTGCGGTGTGGCCCGTGGTGCCACCCTGGCCGAGGCATATGGCCGGGCCTTTGATTGCGACCGGACCTCGGCCTTTGGCGGGATCATCGCGCTGAACATGCCGCTGGACGAGGCGACCGCCCGCGCGATCTGCGAGATTTTCACCGAAGTCGTGATCGCGCCGTCCGCCGATGACGCCGCCCGTGCGGTGTTCGCTGCCAAAAAGAACCTGCGCCTGCTGACCACTGGCGCGCTGGCCGACCCGGCGGCGCCGGGTCTGACCGTGCGGCAGGTGTCGGGCGGGATGCTGGTGCAGGACAAGGATAACGGGCGCATCGTGCGCGATGATCTGAAGGTGGTGACCAAACGCGCCCCCACCGCGGCAGAACTGGACGATCTGCTGTTCGCCTGGACCGTGGCCAAGCACGTCAAGTCCAACGCCATCGTTTATGTCAAGGATGGCGCGACCGTCGGCGTCGGTGCCGGCCAGATGAGCCGGGTCGACAGCACCCGCATCGCCGCGCGCAAGTCGATGGACATGGCCGAGGTCCTGGGCCTGGATGCGCCGCTGACCCAGGGGTCGGTCGTTGCCTCTGATGCGTTCTTCCCCTTTGCCGACGGGTTGCTGAGCGCGGCCGAGGCGGGCGCCACCGCGGTCATTCAGCCCGGCGGGTCGATGCGTGACGACGAGGTGATCGCGGCCGCCGACGAGGCGGGGCTGGCGATGGTCTTTTCGGGCATGCGCCATTTCCGGCACTGACGCGCCATGCGCCTGCTTTGGATTATCGCGCTGGCGGTCTTTGCGCTGGACCAGGCCATCAAGGTTTACGTGGTGCGGATCCTGGGGTTGGCGGATCGGCTGTGGCTGGATGTCTGGCCGCCCTATTTGAACCTGCGCATGGCGTGGAACCGGGGCGTGAACTTTGGCCTGTTCTCGGACGGGGCAGGGGCAGGGCGCTGGATCCTGATCGCTATCGCGCTGGCGATTTCGGCGGGCGTGGTGATCTGGATGGCGCGGGGGCGGCACGGCCGGCTGGCGTTGGCGTCGGCGGGATTGTTGGTCGGGGGTGCGTTGGGCAATGCGCTGGACCGGGTGATTTACGGTGCGGTGGCGGATTTTCTGAACATGTCGTGCTGCGGCATTGATAACCCGTATGCGTTCAACGTGGCCGATATCGCGATCTTTGCCGGGGCACTGGGTCTGGTGGCCTTTACCGGACGCGATAAGACCCCGTGACGCGCGCGCCAAGCTGCGCTAAAGAGGGCGGGACGGGACGGAGGAGTCTGAGGATGCGATCTGCGCGGATTTTGGTTCTTGGGGCCGCGATGGCCGCGCTTTTGGCCGGGTGCAGCCGGGACAAGGAACCCGAGTTGATGAATATCCGGTCCCAGACCCGGTCGCCGGACGAATTCTCGGTGCTGCCGGGCAAGCCGCTGGAAATGCCCGCCGACTTTGCCGCGCTGCCCCAGCCCACGCCGGGGTCTGCCAGCCGCACCGATCCCACGCCCGAAACCGACGCCATCATCGCATTGGGGGGCAACCCGTCGCGCGCGACCCGCGGCGACAACGGGCTGATGTCCCATGTCACCCGCTTTGGCGTGGCCAGTGATATCCGGCAGTCGCTGGCGGCCGAGGACCTGGAATACCGCCGCACCCATGATGGCCGGCTGCTGGAACGCTGGTTCAACGTGAACGTCTATTTCAAGGCCTACGGCCCGCAGGCGCTGGACCAATACGCGGAACTGGAACGCTGGCGGCGGTTGGGCGTGCGCAACGTCGGCGCGCCGCCTGAACAGACCCGCTAGTCCCCTCACATCTCTGTGCCACCCGGTTGAAAAGGTCTGTCCATCGCGTAGCTTGTGCGCTGACGCAGCCGCGATTTGGAGATGCCGATGCCGTTGATCCGCTATACGCTGGCCTTGATGGCCTTGATGGTGCTGCCCGCCCGCGCCGATACGGTGACCGATTTCACCCTGGACAACGGCATGCAGGTCGTCGTGATCGAGGATCACCGCGCCCCGGTTGTCGTTCACATGGTCTGGTATCGCGTTGGCGCCGCGGACGAGCCTGCGGGCCATTCGGGTATCGCGCATTTCCTGGAACACCTGATGTTCAAAGGCACCGACGAGGTCGGGCCGGGTGAGCTGTCGGAAATCGTGCAGGCCAATGGCGGGTCCGACAACGCGTTTACCTCTTGGGATTACACCGCCTATTTCCAGCGCGTCGCCGCCGACCGCCTGGGCCTGATGATGAAGCTGGAGGCCGACCGAATGGCCGACCTGCGCCTGGCCCCCGAGGATGTCGAGACCGAGCGCGACGTGATTCTCGAAGAGCGCAACCAGCGCACCGAGAACAGTGCAGGCGCGCTTTTCTCAGAGCAAAGCCGCGCGGCGCAGTATCTCAACCATCCCTATGGCATCCCGATCATCGGGTGGAAGCACAAGATGCAGACCCTGTCCAAGGCCGATGCCCTGGCGTTTTACCGGACCTACTACGCGCCCAATAATGCGGTTCTGGTGGTGGCGGGCGACGTGACCCCCGACGGGGTGCGCGATCTGGCCGAACAATATTACGGGGTGCTGGCGCCCTCGGCCGATCTGCCGGTGCGCGCCCGCCCGCAAGAGCCGCCGCAACTGGCCGAACGCCGCCTCACCTTTGACGATCCGCGTGTGGCGCAGCCCTATGTGATGCGCACCTACCTGGCGCCGGAACGCGACCCCGGCGGACAGGAAACTGCCGCCGCGCTGACCTATCTGGCCGAACTGCTGGGGGGCGAGGGGGCGACATCGTTCCTGGGGGAAAAGTTGCAATTCGAAAACCAGACGGCGCTTTACACGTCTGCGTTTTATGACGGGCTGTCGCTGGACGACACCACCTTTGGCGTGGTCGCCGTGCCCGCCCCCGGTGTGACGCTGCAAGGGGTCGAAACCGCGTTGGACGACGCGCTGCAATCGTTCCTGGAGACCGGGGTCGACCCTGTGCTTTTCGCCAGCCTCAAGGCGCAGCTGGGGGCCGCTGAAATCTATGCCCGCGACAATATCCAGGGTCTGGCCCGTCGCTATGGCCAGGCGTTGACCTCGGGGCTGACGGTGGCCGACGTACAGGCCTGGCCCGAGGTGTTGCAGGCGGTCACCCCACAGGACGTGATGGCCGCCGCGCGGATGGTGCTGAACCGCGATCACGCGGTAACCGGCTGGTTGGAGCGGCCCCAGGCCGACGTGGTGGAGGTTACGCAATGATCCGGTTTGCCCTGAGCCTTGCGCTGGCGGTGATGCTGGCGCTGCCGGCCCGTGCGGCGGTGGATATTCAACAAGTGACCTCGCCCGGCGGCGTCGATGCCTGGCTGGTCGAAAGCCATGAAATCCCGTTCGTCGCGCTGGAAATCCGGTTTCGCGGCGGGGCCAGTCTGGATGCGCCGGACCGACGGGGCGCGATCAACCTGATGACCGCGCTGCTTGAGGAAGGGGCGGGCGACATGGATGCGCGCGCCTTTGCCCGGGCCCGCGATGGATTGGCTGCGAGCTTTGGCTTTGATGTCAGTTCGGATGCGCTGTCGGTGTCGGCCAAGATGCTGACCGAGAACCGCGATCAGGCCGTGGCGCTGCTGCGTCAGGCGCTGGTGGCGCCCCGGTTCGACCCGGATGCGATCGAGCGGGTGCGCGGGCAGGTCGTCTCGGGCATCCGGTCGGATGCCAAGGATCCCAATGCGATTGCCAGCCAGAAATTCCGTGAAATGGCCTTTGGCACGCATCCCTACGCCCTGCCGATCAGCGGCACCGAAGAGCAGGTTGCGGCCCTGACCCGCGATGACCTGCTGGCCGCGCAGGCCCGGGTGATCGCGCGTGACCGGCTTTACGTCTCGGCGGTGGGCGATATCACCGCCGAAGAGTTGGGTGGCCTGCTGGACACCCTGTTTGCGGATCTGCCCCCGACCGGTGCACCGATGCCCGGCCCGGCCGATTACACGTTGGGCGGGGGGGTGACGGTTGTGCCCTTTGACACGCCCCAGGCGGTCGCGGTCTTTGGCCAGCGCGGCATGGCGCGCGACGATCCCGATTTCTTTGCCGCCTATGTGATGAACCAGGTGCTGGGTGCGGGGGGCTTCGACTCGCGCCTGATGGACGAGGTGCGGGCCAAGCGGGGCCTGACCTATGGCGTTTATTCCTATCTCTACCCGATGGATCACGCCGCGCTGGTGATGGGGCAGGTGGCCTCGGCCAACGCGCGTATCGCAGAGGCGATCGGGGTGATCCGCGCCGAATGGCTGCGCATGGCCGACGAGGGCGTGACCGAGAAGGAGCTGGAGGCGGTCAAGACCTATCTGACCGGCGCCTATCCGCTGCGCTTCGACGGCAACGGGCCGATCGCGCGCATCATGATCTCGATGCAGATGGAGGGGCTGGGCCCCGATTACATTGCCACCCGCAACGACAAGATCATGGCCGTGACGCTGGAGGATGTGCGCCGTGTCGCCCATGAATTGCTGACGCCAGAGGCGCTGCATTTTGTCGTTGTGGGCCGTCCGCAGGGGTTGGAGACGACCAACTAATCCAGTGGTCGAATCGGGGATGGGCATGCTAACCCTTGTGGTATGCATTCGCCCAACCCCAACATAGGCGCGGTCCCCCCCCGCATTCGTCAACTGGACGAGGGCGCGATAAACCGCATCGCCGCCGGTGAGGTGGTCGAGCGTCCGGCCTCGGTGGTCAAGGAGCTGGTGGAAAACGCGCTGGACGCGGGCGCGCACCGGATCGAGGTGGCCTATGCCGAGGGCGGCAAGACGCTGATCCGGGTCAGCGATGACGGGCATGGTATTCCGACGGCGGACCTGCCGCTGGCGCTGGCCCGGCACGCGACCTCCAAGATTGACGGCACGGATCTGTTGAACATCCACAGCTTTGGCTTTCGGGGCGAGGCGCTGCCCTCGCTGGGTGCTGTCGGGCGGCTGACGATCACCACCCGCGCCCAAGGGGGCGAGGGCGCGCGGATTGCGGTGTCCGGCGGACAGATGGGCCCGGTCACCCCCGCCGCGCTGGGCCGTGGCACGGTGGTCGAGCTGCGCGATCTGTTCTATGCCACGCCCGCGCGGCTGAAATTCCTGCGCACCGACCGGGCCGAGGCACAGGCCATCAGCGATGTGGTCAAACGGCTGGCAATGGCGGAACCCTTTGTTGGCTTTACCCTGCGCGATGTGTCGGGCGGCGGCGAGGGGCGGGTGACGTTCCGCGCTGATGCCGAAACCGGCGACATGTTCGACGCGCTGCATGGGCGGCTGGCCCGGGTGCTGGGGACGGAGTTTGCCGAGAACGCCCTGCGCATCGACGCCGAGCGCGAGGGAATCTCGCTGATCGGCTATGCCGCGTTGCCGACCTATTCGCGCGGCGCGGCCGTGGCGCAATACCTGTTCGTCAATGGCCGCCCGGTGCGGGACAAGCTGCTGATCGGGGCGTTGCGCGCGGCCTATATGGATTTCCTGTCGCGGGACCGGCATCCGGCGGCGGCGCTGTTCATCGACTGCGATCCGCACCGGGTCGATGTGAACGTCCACCCCGCCAAGGCCGAGGTCCGGTTTCGTGAACCGGGTGTGGCGCGCGGGTTGATCGTGTCGGCCCTGCGCCATGCCTTGGCCGAGGCGGGGCACCGGGCCTCGACCACCGTGGCGGGGGCAACGCTGGGTGCGATCCGGCCCGAACCGATGGCCCCGCGCGTCTATCAGATGGACCGCCCGGCACCCGGGGTGCTGTCGGCGGCCCATACTCTCCAGGCGCCGCTGGGGGCGGGTCTGGCCGAACCCTCGGCCCGGTTCGAACCCGCCGAGGCACCGCCAGAGGCGATCCACCTGCCGCTGGGGGCGGCCCGGGCGCAGGTGCACGAAAACTATATCATTGCCCAGACCGACACCGGCATCGTCATCGTCGATCAGCATGCCGCCCATGAACGGCTGGTCTATGAGCGGCTGAAACGCCAAATGGCGGAAAACGGGGTGGCCGCACAGGCCTTGCTGATCCCCGAGATTGTCGAGCTGTCGCAGGGCGATTGCGCGCGCCTGCTGGAGGTGGCCGAGGATCTGGCGCGTCTGGGGCTGGGGATCGAACCCTTTGGCCCCGGTGCCATCGCGGTGCGCGAAACCCCCGCCCTGCTGGGCGAGGTGAACGCGGCCGCAATGCTGCGCGATATCCTGGATGAACTGGCCGATCTGGGCGACAGCCAGACCCTGCAAGCGCGGATCGAGGCGATCCTGTCGCGCGTGGCCTGTCATGGGTCGATCCGCTCGGGCCGCCGGATGCGCGCGGACGAGATGAACGCCCTGTTGCGCGAGATGGAGGCAACCCCCCATTCGGGCCAGTGCAACCATGGCCGACCCACCTATGTCGAACTGAAGCTGAGCGATATCGAAAGGCTGTTTGGACGCACATGATCCAGATCGCGGGACAAAGCTATGCGTGGAATGATCCGCTGGTACTGGCTGCCGGCGGGGTGGGGGTGCTGATCCTGGTGATCGTTGTGCTGTTGATCGTGGCGGTGCGCCGGTCCGGGCGGTCGGCCGATCTGGCCGAGCCGTTGATTTACCAGATGAACCAGTTGGCCCAGCGGGTGCAGGCCTTGGGTGACGGGCAACAGCAGTTGGCCGGGGGCCTGACCCATGTGTCCGATGCGCAGGCCGCCAGCCAGGCCAATATGCTGAACCTGATGGAACAGCGCCTTTCGCATGTCAGCGAACAGATGAACCAGAACCTGCACGGCTCTGCCCGGCGCACGGCGCAGTCGCTGGGGGAACTGCAACAGCGGCTGGCCACCATCGACAAGGCCCAGGCCAATATCGAGAAATTGTCGGGCGATGTTCTGTCATTGCAGGACATCCTGTCGAACAAGCAGACGCGCGGTGCCTTTGGGGAAATCCAGCTGAATGACATCGTGTCAAAGGCGCTGCCCAGCGACAGCTATACGATGCAGGCCACGCTCTCGAACGGTAAGCGGGCCGATTGCCTGATCCACCTGCCCAACCCGCCAGGCCCCATCGTGATCGACAGCAAATTCCCCCTGGAGGCCTATGAGGCCCTGCGCCGCGCCGACACCCAGTGGGAGTTGAACGAGGCGGCGAAGATGCTGAAAACCTCGGTCCGGGCGCATATCCGGGCGATCTCGGACAAGTATATCCTGGAGGGGGAAACCGCCGATGGCGCGCTGATGTTCCTGCCCTCAGAGGCGGTCTATGCCGAGTTGCACGCCAATTTCCCCGAACTGGTGCGCGAGGGGTTCGATGCGCGGGTCTGGATCGTTTCGCCGACCACCTGCATGGCGACGCTGAACACGATGCGCGCGATCCTGAAGGATGCGCGGATGCGCGAACAGGCCGGTGCGATCCGCAAGACGCTGAAACAGTTGCACCGCGATGTGGAACTGGTGGTCGAACGGGTGGACAAACTGACCACCCATTTCGGCCAGGCCCGCGCCGACCTGGAGGGGATCGGCGGCGCCGCCGAGCGGGCGGGCAAACGCGCCGCGCGGCTGGACAATTTCGATTTCGAAGAGGTCAGCCCGGATGAGGCACAGGTCGTCCCCCTGACCAAGCCGGGCGGCTGAGGCTCAGATCCCCAGGAAGGGTTGCGCCATGCGCGGTATCAGCCCGTTGAACTTCAGCGGGGCATCGGTTGCGGCCAGGCAGATGCAGTCGTCGCCGGGGGTCGCAACGGGGGTGTGTTCCAGATCCTCGCCGGCGACCTCGACATCGCCGCGGCCGAACCGCTCGCCCTCGTCCTGAAACGCCCCTTGTAGCACCAGGGTCAATTCCATCCCGTGATGGCCGTGATCGGGGATCGCGGTGCCCGCCGGAATATGCAGCAGACGCACACTGGCCTCTTTCGAGGTGGGCAGCACCGTCTGGCGCACCTTGCCGCCGACCGATTTCCACTGCACCGCATCCAGATCGCCGCCGACATAGTCGCGCAGCGGTTGGGGAAACAGGCCTGGCGCGCCAGTGGCCCGGGCGGGGACGGCATCCTGCGGCGCCTCGGCGATCCGCAGCAGGGTCGCGGCAAGGCTGTCCTCGGACATGGCACAGCACGGTGCCTCGTACAGCACGGCGCCGCCGACGGCCTCATAGCTGGCCAGGCGCGCGCGGCACTCGTCGCACAGCGAAACATGGGTGGCCACGACCAGGCTGAACGCCTCGGGCAGGTTGCCGGCGGCATAGGACATCAGCAGGTCGTCGGTCAGGTGGTGCTTTATGTTTGTCATGGTCATATTCACTTCATTTCGTGGCGCAGCCGATCCAGGGCCAGCCGTATCCGCGATTTGATCGTGCCCAGCGGCAGTCCGGTCTCGGCTGCGATTTCGCTGTGGCTGAGATCGCCGAAATAGGCCCGTTCGATCAGCATGCGCTGATTTTCGGGCAGGGCGGCCAGCGCCCGGCCCAACTGTTCGCTTTCCTGTTGCAAGGCGATGGTTTCGGACTGTTCTGGTTCGTGCTCCGGGCCCCAGGTCAGTTCCTCGGGCTCGGGGCGGCGCTGCTTGCGCAGCGCATCGATCCTGCGATTGCGCGCGATGGTGAACACCCATGTCGCCACGCTGGCCCGCTCGGGGTCGAACAGATGCGCCTTGTTCCAAAGCGTCACCATCACCTCTTGTGCGCACTCCTCTGCAAGGGCCGCGTCGGCCCCGGATTTCATCAAGAACGCCTTAACCCGCGGTGCGAAATGGGCGAATAGCGCTGCGAACGCGGCCTGATCCTTGTCGGATTTGACCCGCTCGACCAGGCGCACCCAGCGCGCGTCGGACGTTGCATGTTGTGTCACGGCCTTTGCCCTGGCGGTTGGAAACATTTGAGCATCCCCGGTAGCATAGAGAATGCCCGGCGGGGTCGCATCCGATTCCTGTGTGGCGCAATTTCCGGTCAACATAATCGTGATACGCGGCCCGGGCCGGATCGGATCACCGGAAATTTCAATTGATCTGCAACGCAGCGCCACACGTAACTGGATATGCGCGGTCAGATAGGCCATATCCCAAGGGCAGCAAGATCAGGAGCACGACCATATGCCATTCGAGACCGCAGCGGGCGCCCCCCGGCGCATCGCCGTCATCGGTGCGGGGATTTCGGGCCTGGGGGCCGCGTATTTTCTGGGCACCGATCACCGCGTCACCCTGTTCGAGGCCGAGCCGCGCCTTGGCGGGCATGCACGCACGGTGATGGCGGGTCGCAATGGGGATCAGCCGGTCGATACCGGGTTCATCGTGTTCAACTATGTGAACTATCCGCACATGACACGGCTGTTTCGCGAGTTGGACGTGCCGATCGCCGAGTCCGACATGAGCTTTGGCGCCTCGTTGAACGGGGGCGCTTTCGAATACGGGCTGCGGGATCTGAAATCGGTCTTTGCGCAGCCCTCCAACGCGTTCAGCCCGAAATTCCTGGGCATGCTGCGCGACGTGATGAAGTTCAACGCAAACGCCCTGAAGGTGGCGCGCGATCCGGCGATGACCATCGGCGAGTTTCTGGCCGCGCTGGGCACTGGCGACTGGTTCCGCGACCGTTACCTGTTGCCGCTGTCAGGGGCGATCTGGTCCACGCCGACCCAGGGCATCCTGGATTTCCCGGCGCAGGCGATGATCCGGTTTTTCGAAAACCACGCATTGCTCAGCCACAAGGGCCAGCACCAGTGGCACACGGTTCAGGGCGGCTCGGTCGAATATGTCCGGCGGCTGGAACAGGCGCTGCTGGGGCGCGGCGTGGCGATCCGCACCGGCACCCCCGTGGACGCCGTGCGCCGGGGCGCGGACGGGGTCGAGGTTAAGGCCAAGGGTGGCGCGTGGGAACAGTTCGACGAGGTGGTCTTTGCCACCCATTCCGACGACACGCTGGCGCTGCTGGCCGACCCCACGCCCGAGGAAGCCGCGGCCCTGGGTGCCGTGCGCTATCAGCCCAACACCGCCGTTCTGCACGCCGATACCGCGATCATGCCCAAACGCCGCGCCGCCTGGGCCAGCTGGGTCTATACCGAGGATCACGGCAAGGACAGCGACCGGATCGACCTGACCTATTGGATGAACTCGCTGCAACCGATCCCCGAGGCCGATCCGATGTTCGTGACGCTGAACTCCCAGCGGCCGATCCGCGAGTATTTGATCTATGACACGGCAACCTTTCGTCACCCGGTCTATGACCTGAACGCGCTGAACGCGCAGGCCGTGCTGCGGGACATGAACGGGGCCAAGCGCACCTGGTTCTGCGGGGCCTGGATGAAAAATGGTTTCCATGAGGACGGGCTGTCCAGCGCGGTGGACGTGGTCGAGGCCATGAAACGGCGCCAGTCCGAAACGGTGGCGGCATGACCGCAAATGTAGAATATGTGCGCGGCGCGACCTATCACGCCCGGCGCGGCAAGGTGGAACATACGTTCCGCTATACGGTCGATTACGTCCTGCTGAACCCCGAGGCCCCGGTGTTGCGCCGGCCGCGGCTGTTTTCGTTCAATCACACCAATATCATGTCGGTGCTGGACCGCGATCATGGCGGCCCACGCGGTCAGGGGCGGGGGGTGACCTGGGCGCGCGAGGTGTTGGCGGCCCACGATCTGCATTCGGCCAAGGGCCGGATCGAGTTGCTGACCCTGCCGCGCGTGCTGGGGCATGAGTTCAACCCGGTCAGTTTCTGGCTGTGTTACGGCAAGGATGACACGCTGCGCGTGGTGATTGCCGAGGTGAACAACACCTTTGGGGATCGGCATTCCTATCTGTGCCGTCACGCCGACCAGCGCCCGATAGAGCCGTCGGACCTGATGACCGCGACCAAGATCTTTCACGTCTCGCCGTTTCAGCCGATCGCGGGGGGCTATCGGTTCCGCTTTGACATCCGGCCCGACAAGGTGGGGGTCTGGATTGATTTCAGCCATGGCGAAGAGGGGCTTTATGCCACCCTGACCGGCCCGCGTCGCAGGCTGACGAATTGGACCATCCTGCGCGCCTTGCTGCGTCGGCCGTTCGGGTCGCGCCGGGTCGTTGCGTTGATCCACTGGCATGCGCTGTGGCTGTTTCTCAAGGGCGCGAAATACCGTCCCCGTCCCGAGCCGCCGGTCGACGAGGTGACCTGATGGCGGCAGCGCCCCTGCCCGGATATGCGCTGTTTGCGGCATTGCTGGCCTCGGCCGGCCTGCCGATCTATATCCACGCGCCCAAGTTCTACGTGGATGAATACGGTGTCAGCCTGGCGGCGTTGGGAGCCGTGCTGTTCGGGTTGCGGCTGTTCGACGTGGTGCAGGATCCCGCGCTGGGCTGGCTGTCGGAACGTCTGCGCCGTGCGCGCGGACTGGCGGTGGGGCTGGGTGCGGCGTTGATGGCGGTCTCGATGCTGGGGCTCTTTGCGGTGACGCCGCCTGTCGCACCGCTGTTGTGGTTCGCGATGACGCTGACGGGGCTCTTTACCGGGTTCAGCTTTCTGACGATCACCTTTTATGCCCAGGGCGTGGCGCGGGCCGCGCGGATGGGGGCAGGCGGTCATGTTCGCCTGGCCACCTGGCGCGAAACCGGGGCGCTTTTGGGGGTCAGCCTGGCGGCGGTGGCGCCGACCGTTCTGATGTCGGTCAGCGGATCGCCCTTTGCGCTGTTTGCGGCGGGGTTCGCGGGGCTGGCGGTGTTGGCGGTTCTGGGGATGCGCCGGGAATGGGCGCTGCCGACGCGCCCCGAGCCGGGCAGTTTCCGCGTCGTGCTGGCCGATCCGATCGCGCGCCGCCTGCTGCTGCTGGCGCTGCTTAATGCAACGCCGGTGGCGGTGACATCGACGCTTTTCCTGTTCTTCGTCGAAAGCCGTCTGGACGCGCCGGGGTGGGAGGGGCCGCTTTTGCTGCTGTTTTTCCTGTCCGCTGCGGCCTCTGCGCCGGTATGGGGCCGGGCCGCGCAGGTCTGGGGCGAAAAGCGGGTGCTGCTGGGCGCGATGGTTCTGTCGATCGCCGCCTTTGGTTTTGCCGCGACGCTGGGGGCGGGGGATACGCTGCCCTTTGCGGTGATCTGTCTGGCATCGGGCGCGACGCTTGGGGCGGACATGACGCTGTTGCCGGCGATCTTTGCCGGGCGCATGGCCCATGTGGCCCCGAATGCGGGCCAGGCCTTTGGGCTGTGGTCGTTCGTTTCGAAATTCACCCTGGCCTTTGCCGCTGTGACCCTTTTGCCGCTGTTGCAGCGGTCCGGGTTCACGGCAGGGGGCGACAATCCGCAGGCCGCGCTGGTCATGCTCAGCGTGCTTTACGCGCTGGTGCCCTGCGCGCTGAAACTCATGGCGATCGCGCTTTTGGCCGCGACGCCGCTGACACGGGAGGCAATCCGATGACACCCATCCTGGCATTTGTTCTGGGCGCGCTGGCGACCCTGGGACTGGTGGTGCTGAAATCCCGCACCCTGGGCTTTCAGGCCCAGAAGGCCGAGGATTACGCAACCGCCGGCCCGCAGTTCGACCTGCGCAAACACCTGGATGGTCCGATCCTGTGCGAGGGTGTGGTTTACGGGCCGATGGGGCGGGTCACCTCGCGCTTTGTCGCGGATATGGAGGCCCGGTGGGACGGCAATACCGGCACCATGACCGAGGAGTTTCGCTATGACAGCGGCGCCACCCAAAGCCGCTGCTGGACCTTTACCCTGGGCAATGACGGGGCGATCCGCGCCGAGGCCCCCGATCTGGTCGGGCCGGGTCATGGCATGCAAAAGGGGTCGGGG
The DNA here is from genome assembly GCA_016938875.1 of Paracoccaceae bacterium. GTDB lineage: Bacteria > Pseudomonadota > Alphaproteobacteria > Rhodobacterales > Rhodobacteraceae > Rhodovulum. Next base: position 25,694 of record JAFGTV010000006.1, on the reverse strand, counting down.
GTGCATCTGCGCTATCGCATCCGCCTGCCCGAGGATTCGGGCGGCCATGTTCTGGACGCGACCGACTGGATGTACCTGATGGAAAACGGCGCGATCATGAATCGCAGCCAGTTCCGCAAATTCGGCATCCCCGTGGCCGAACTGGTGGCCACCATGCGCCCCAAGGTGGCAGCATGACGGATTGGATCGGCAAACGCTACTGGCTGGTCGGCGCCAGCGAGGGGTTGGGCCGCGCCCTGGCCGAACGGCTGAGCGCGCTGGGCGTCGAACTGGTGCTGAGCGCGCGCAGCGCAGAGCGGCTGGAAGAGCTGGCCGCCACATTGCCCGGCCGTGCCACGGTGGTTCCGATGGATATTTCGGATGGGGCGGCGGTGCGCCTGGCCGCCCAGCAGGTGGGGCAGATCGACGGGCTGGTGTTTCTGGCCGGTGTCTACTGGCCGCAAGCGGCCCAAGGCTGGGACGCCGAGCAGGTCGAGGCGATGTGCGATATCAACCTGACCGGGGCCGCGCGGGTTCTGGGGCAGGTCGTGCCGCGTTTCGTCGACCGCGACCGGGGCCATATCGTGATCACCGGCAGCCTGTCGGGGTTTCGCGGGTTGCCCGGCGCCATCGGCTATTGCGCGTCCAAGGCCGGGGTGATGTCGCTGGCCGAAAGCATGTATGCCGATCTGCGCGGCACCGGGGTCAAGGTTCAACTGGTGAACCCGGGCTTTATCCGCACCCGGTTGACCGACAAGAACGACTTTTCCATGCCCTTCATCATGGAACCCGAGGCCGCCGCCCATGAGATCGTCGAGCACATGATGACCGATCGGTTCGCGCGCAGTTTCCCGACGCTGTTTTCGTGGGTGTTCCGGCTGTCGCAATTCCTGCCCGATTGGGCCTATTACCGGATATTCGCGCCGAACAAGTGACGCGCCCCCTTGTGCAAAGATCGGGCACGGGCGACACTGGCCCCCCGTTCGGAGGAGAAGACAACGACATGGAAGAGCTGCTGCAAATCAGCCCGCGCAAGGTGGTGCAAGTCATCTTTCAGGCCCGTGAAAAGGCCTTGGCAGAGCCCGAGTTGCGGGCGTTTATCGGGGCGATGAACGAGGACGAAAAGGCCAGCCTGGTGGCGCTGACCTGGATCGGGCGCGAAACCTTCGATGCCGACGATCTGGAAGAGGCGATCGAGACCGCCAAGGCAGAGGCGACCGTTCCCACCGAGGATTACCTGGTCGGCATGCCGCTGTTTCCCGACTATCTGGAGGCCGGGCTGGAGGCGATCGGCATCAACCCGGCCGAGGTCGAAGAGGACTTTTTCGACCGCTAGGATGGGGGGGCGCCCGGCGGGCACGGGCCCGTGCGCGGAATGCCCGAGGGTGGCGCGTCGCTGTTGCGGCGCGCTTTTCTTTTGCGGCCAGGGTGGGGCCCGGGGCCGCGTCGGATGCCAACCGGGGGCGACCCGGGCGGTGGTTGCCCGGGCTGCGGGGGCGATTACCCCTCGTCGACCACCATCAGGTGTTGCGCCAGGCGGTCGACCTCGCCCATCCAGCGGGCCACCAGCCTGGGATCGCTGGGGGCGGCGCTGACGCCGGCTGGGATTTCGCGCAGCAGCACCGCCTCGACCGCCAGCGACACCGGGACCGACACCAGCCGCGCCATCGCCGTGCCGCGCGCGTCGCCCCAGGCATCCATCACGTAGGTCTTGTGATAGACCGTCCGCCCGGCATTGCGCACATGCAACGAGACGCACATCACCACACGGTCCGGCTCGCCCTCGTCATAGGCATTCTCGGCCCAGAACTGGTCGGACATTTCCTTTAGTCGCGCCTCGCCCTCGGGGCCGGTCAGGCTTTCGATTTCCTGGAACACGTCGGCCCAGGCCTCGGCCCAGCCGTTCAGGCGCAGGGTGCCGCGCACGAAATTGCGCACCCGCCAGGCCGGATCGAACCCGTAATCGGCCATGAACGGCAGGGAATCGCGGTTGGGATAAACCTCGAATGTTTCGGGTTGCGGCAGCGGCGCGTCATAGCGGCCCAGCGCGTCCCAAGGCCGGGCCACGTTCAACTCGGTGAATTCCCGGATCGAGCGCGAGGGCGAGCGCAGCGCCTTGAGCACCCCCAGCGGGGACCAACTGAATTTATACCGAAACGCATTGGTGATCTTCGGCACGCCGCCGCAATACGAGGTAAAAGAGAAATCGTTGTCCGCCGCATGGACGCCCGAGGCGCGGTAATCGGCCATCAGCCAATGGGCCATCAGGTGGTCGATGCCGGGGTCCAGGCCGACCTCGTTCACCAGGGCGACACCCGCCGCGCGGGCCTTGGCGTCCAGCGCGCGCATTTCCGGCGCGATATAGCTGGAGGACACGAAATGCGCGCCCTTTTCGATCGCCAGTTCCGCCAGCGGCACATGCCAGTCCGCCGGCAGCATCGACACGACCACGTCGCCCGCGTGCAACACCTGCCCCAGCGCGTCGATGTCAAAGCTGTGGATGTCCTGGGTCAGATCGCCCACCGCCGCGCGCGCCTTGTCCAGCGTGCGGTTCCAGACGGTGACGGGCTGACCCGCCTCGATCAGGCGTCTCAGGCCGGGAATGGCCGACAGGCCGGTGCCGCACCAGTGGATGGTCATCGCGCTCTCCTCAGATCGTTTGAATGTGGTGGTCGAATTCCGCCTGCGCCCGGCCCCAGACGCCCGCCCCCAGCGCGCCCAGGCCCAGGAGCGAGGGCAATAGCTGCGCGGCGTAGTCCTGGGACGATTCCACCGGCAGCATCGAGGGCAGGTTGTCGATTGCGGTCACATCCAGCACCGGCGCCTCATGGACCCGCAGCGCCGGGGTCTGCCAGTCGGTCACCCGGTCATAGACCTTGATCGGCGAGAAATCCGAAGCCGGATCGCAGGCGATATCGCCGATGACGCGCAACCGGCGCGGGGCCTCTTTCGCGGTGGCGGGCACAAAGACGGGGGTGCCCGGGCGGGCCAGGATGCAGTTGAGAAAGATCTCATGGGCCAGGATCTCGGGGAAGGGGCCACCATGGGCGGTTTCGGCCATGTCCCATTTGGTGATCTCGACCCCCATGGCGGCGCATAGATCGGCCGCCCCGGTGCCCACGCGCCCCAGCGCGCCGATGACGATGGCGCGGGGCGGTGTCAGCCCGGCCAGATCGGCAGTCAGGGCCGCGCGCAGATCGTCCGAACAGGCATAGACCCCGACCGGCCCGACAATGCCGCCGCGCGCCTGTGCGGCCCAGCATTGCAGGCTGACCGCAGCACCCGCATAGCCCGCCCAATAGCCGAACGCCGCCACGCGCCGCCCGTTCGCATCGACCAGGTATTCCAGATCAAAAAGTGTCCCGCCCCCGGCCTTGAACCGTTTAAGCAGGTCGCGCCCGGCGGGCTGCCCCTTGTAGGCGTGGCCGAACATGATGTGGCGGTGCGGCAGGGGGGTGCCGTCCTCGGGCAGTTCCTTCAGTCCGAAGATGATCGCGTCGGCCGGTGCGCCGGGCCAGGAATTTTCCGGCACGATCTCACAGCCCGCCGCGGCATAGCCGTCAATGGGGATGGCGCGGACATGGCTTTGCTCGACGCTGACGCGCAGCCCCGCGTCGATCAGCGCCTTTGCGCCAGCGGGGGTCAGGCCCACCCGTTCCTCGTTTTGCCGCTGTTCGGCCCGCACCCAAAGATGTGTCATCGTTTGCCTTTCCGCTGTCGCAGACAGGTCTAGGACAAAGCCCGCGCCGGGCCAAGGGGCGGACCTGGGACATGGGATGTGTCCGGGCCGCGCCGCGCCCGAGATTAATGGATTGGGCAGCCATGCCTTGGATTTTCAATCGCAATTCGGCCAAACCGCATACGCAGCATGGCTTTGGCGATCCCTGCACGGGGCGGGTGCGGCTCCGCGCCGGGCGGGCCTTTGGGGGCGAGGCAAACCTTTTGCTTGACCCCATCTGGGGCATGCGCAAATGTTCAAGCGACGCTTGGGCGCGGAGGAGGCCGTAACGGCCAGCAATAGCCCAGGCGCGATGAGGAAAACCAGGGCGACGCCGGCCGACTCCACGGATTTGTCAGGCGTCGCAGGGGAAATGACGGCCACCTAGAATTGGCCACGCCAAAGCGTATGCAAGATCCGCGAAGAACGCGGGCGATGTGCTGCGCCGAGGCGCGAGGGAGGAAAAACGTGACACCACAAGGCGCGCCCACGGGCGAACTGTGTTCCATTCCTGCGTATCTCAACCGGAATGTGAGGGTCTACGGCACCAAGCCCGCCTATCGCGAAAAAGAATTCGGCATCTGGCAATGTTGGACCTGGGCCGAGGCCTATGATGAAATCCGTGCGATGGCGCTGGGCCTGCTGGCGCTGGGGATCGAGCGGGGCGAGTATGTCGCCATCATCGGGCGCAACCGCCCGGCCCATTACTGGGCGATGGTGGCGGCCCAGATGTGCGGCGCGATCCCGGTGCCGCTGTACCAGGACGCGGTGGCCGAGGAGATGGCCTATGTGCTGGAGCATTGCGGCGCGCGCTTCGTGGTGTGCGGCGACCAGGAACAGGTCGACAAGGTCATCGAGGTGCAGGAGCATGTCCACGGCATCGAGCATGTCCTTTACAACGACAAGCGGGGGATGCGGAAATACGACCACACCCATCTCAACTGGCTGCATGACATCGAGGCCGAGGGCCGCGCGGGTCATGCCCGGCTGGAACCCGAACTGGACCGGCGCACCGCCGAGCTTACCTGGGACAGCACCTGCGTGATGCTGTACACCAGCGGCACGACCGGCAAGCCCAAGGGCGCCGTGCTGTCCAACCGCAACATCATCGAAACCGCCAAGGCGTCGGTGGCGTTCGACCACCTGGGCCAGGACGAGGAAGTGCTGGCCTATCTGCCGATGGCCTGGGTCGGCGATTTCATCTTTTCGATCGGGCAGGCGATGGTGGCTGGCTTCTGCGTGAACTGCCCCGAAAGCCCGGAAACCATGATGACCGACCTGCGCGAGATCGGGCCGACCTATTATTTCGCACCGCCGCGCATCTTTGAGACGATGCTGACCAACGTGATGATCCGGATGGAGGATGCGGGCGACCTGAAATACGCGCTGTTCCACCATTTCATGGAATTCGCCAAAACCGCCGGAGAGACCTACGGCATGCCGCGGCTGCGCAACAAGCAGTCGAAACCCACGCTGCGCCGCCGGATCCGCGGGATCTATCGCTATGCGATGGGCATCGGCTTTGCCATCGAGACGCTGGTGGAAAACGCCATCCGGCTGTTTTTCGTCAAGCTGCGCCACCCGATCGCGACGCGCGCGCATTTCAAGGCGCGCGATCCGATCCTGAACATCTATCCCCAGCCGCTGCGGGACTATTTCAAGTATCGGATGGGCGATGTGCTGGTCTACGGCGCGCTGAAGAACACGTTGGGCCTGTCGCGGATCCGCGTGGCCTATACCGCGGGCGAGGCGATCGGGCCCGAGATCTTCGAGTTCTATCGCTCGCTCGGGATCAACCTCAAACAGCTTTACGGTCAGACCGAGGCGTCGGTGTTCATCACCCAACAGCCCGACGGCCAGGTGCGGTCCGATACGGTGGGGGTTCCCTCGCCCGGCGTCGAGGTCAGGATCGCCGAGAACGGCGAGGTCTATTATCGCAGCCCCGGCACCTTCGTCGAATATTACAAGAACGCCGAAAGCACCGCCTCGACCAAGGACCCCGAGGGGTGGGTGGCCACCGGCGATGCCGGGTTCTTTGAGGAGGGGACCGGCCATCTGCGGATCATCGACCGGGCCAAGGACGTTGGCAAAATGGCCGATGGCAGCCTGTTCGCGCCCAAATACGTCGAGAACAAGCTGAAATTCTATCCTGACATCCTGGAGGTCGTGGTGTTCGGCGCCGACCGCGAAATGTGCACGGCGTTCATCAATATCGACCTGACAGCGGTCGGCAACTGGGCGGAACGCAACAATATCGCCTATGCCAGCTATCAGGAACTGGCCGGCCATCCGCGCGTGTTGGAGACGATCAAGGCCCATGTCGAAGAGGTGAACCGATCCGTGGCCGAGGATGCCATCCTGTCGGGCTGCCAGATCCACCGCTTTCTGGTCCTGCACAAGGAGCTGGACGCCGACGACGGCGAATTGACCCGCACCCGCAAGGTGCGCCGCAACATCATCGCCGAGAAATTCGCCGACCTGGTGGCCGCGCTCTATGACGGGTCCGACAGCGTCTATACCGAGACCGAGGTGACCTATGAGGACGGCCGCAAGGGCAGCATCAAGGCGACGCTGAAAATCTGCGATGCCGCCGTTCAGGAACCCCAGCACAAGCGGCAGGTGGCGGCATGAACATGGTCAGCCATGAACCCTATGTGACCGAGGATGGCCGCACCATCGGCGGCGTGTTGATGGAGCTGAAAAACATCACGCTGCGTTTCGGCGGCGTAGTGGCGATCAAGGATATCTCGTTCGATGTGCGCGAGGGCGAGATCCGCGCGATCATCGGCCCAAATGGCGCGGGCAAATCCTCGATGCTGAACATCATCTCGGGGTTTTACACCCCGTCCGAGGGCGAGGTCTGGTTCGAGGGGCACAAGCGCCCGCAAATGCGCCCCTTTCGGGTGGCCCAACAGGGGATCGCGCGGACCTTTCAGAACATCGCGTTGTTCCAGGGGATGTCGACGCTGGACAACATGATGACCGGTCGCATCACCCGGATGAACGCGGGTCTGATGGCCCAGGCGCTATGGTGGGGCAAGGCCGAGCGCGAGGAGAGCGAGCACCGTGCGGCGGTGGAAAAGATCATCGATTTCCTGGAAATCCAGCATATCCGCAAGACCCCCGTCGGCCGGCTGCCCTATGGCCTGCAAAAGCGGGTGGAACTGGGCCGCGCTCTGGCGGCCGAGCCGCGGCTGTTGCTGCTGGACGAGCCCATGGCGGGGATGAACGTCGAAGAGAAAGAGGACATGTCCCGCTTTATCCTCGATGTGAACGACGAGTTCGGCACCACCATCGTGCTGATCGAGCATGACATGGGCGTGGTCATGGACCTGTCCGACCGCGTGGTGGTGATGGATTACGGCAAAAAGATCGGCGACGGCCCGCCCGAAGAGGTGCGCGCCAACCAAGACGTGATCGACGCCTATCTGGGGGTAAGCCATGACTGATCAGTTTCTTTATGCCGTCGAGGTGATGATCAACGGGCTGATGGCGGGGGTGCTTTATGCGCTGGTCGCGCTGGGCTTCGTGCTGATCTTCAAGGCGTCGGGCATTTTCAACTATGCCCAGGGGGTTCTGGCGCTGTTTGCCGCGCTGACGTTGGTGGGGCTGCAACAGGGGCAGATCCCCTTTGCCCACCTGATCAACGCCGTCCTTGGCACCGAGGTGACCCATTTCGGCTGGCACCTGCCCGCGGCGGTGGCGATCGTGCTGACCATCGGGGTGATGATCGTTCTGGCCATATTGATCGAGCGGTTCATCCTCAAACATCTGGTCAACCAGGAACCGATCATCCTGTTCATGGCGACCATTGGCCTGGCCTATTTCCTGGAGGGGCTGGGCGACATCATGTGGGGCTCTGACATCAAGACGATGGACGTGGGCCTGCCCCAGGGTGCCAGCGTCTGGATCGAGGACAACAGCGCCTGGCTGGGCGGCGACGGGTTCTATGGGTTTTTCGTCGACAAGCTGGATATCGTGGCGGCATTGGTCGCGGCGGTGCTGGTGATCTCGTTGATGATCTTCTCGCAGTATTCCAAGCAGGGCCGGGCGCTGCGCGCGGTGGCCGATGACCACCAGGCGGCCTTGTCGGTGGGGATCAGCCTGCGGTTCATCTGGGTGCTGGTGTGGTCCATCGCGGGGTTCGTGGCGCTGGTCGCGGGCATCATGTGGGGCACGAAATCGGGGGTGCAGTTCAGCCTGTCGCTGATCGCACTCAAGGCCTTGCCGGTGCTGATGCTGGGCGGGTTCACCTCGATCCCGGGCGCCATCGTCGGCGGACTGATCATCGGGGTGGGCGAAAAGCTGTTTGAATTCACCATCGGTCCGATGGTGGGCGGGGCCACGGAAAACTGGTTTGCCTATGTGCTGGCGCTGGTGTTCCTGGTGTTCCGCCCGCAGGGCCTGTTCGGTGAAAAGATCATCGAGAGGGTGTGAGCATGCGCAAGCTTTGTTCGGTGTCCTGCGTGATCGGCTGGACCGGCTTTGCGACCTTTGGGGCGCTGGCCGTGACCTCGGCAAACCAGGCGGGGTGGCTGCCGGCCATTCATGCGCTGTTGGCCTTTGGCGGTTTTCTGGCCGGGGTGTTCAGCTGGATGCAGCTTGCGCGGGACGGGGGCCAGGCGGTCCCGGCACGCGCGGTTTCCAAGAAACAGGCCGTATCGTCCGGCAAGCAGGAGGTGATGAATGTTCTACCGTGAGGCGGGCGACTTCAAAACGTCCTATGGCGAGGACAGCCAAACCTTTCCGATCAAGTTCGACCGTGTGCGGTATTACACGGTGCTGGTGGTGGCCTTTGGCATCATCCCCTTCGTGATCAACGACTACTGGGCCAATGCGGTGTTCGTGCCGTTCCTGATCTATGCGATCGCGGCGATCGGGCTGAACATCCTGACGGGCTATTGCGGACAAGTCAGCCTGGGCACGGGCGGGTTCATGGCGGTGGGGGCCTATGCCTGCTACAAGCTGATGACCGCCTTTCCGGACGTGAATATCGTCTTTCACGTGATCGGCGCGGGGCTGATCACGGCCGGGGTGGGGGTCTTGTTCGGCCTGCCCAGCCTGCGGATCAAGGGGTTCTACCTGGCGGTTGCGACACTGGCGGCGCAGTTCTTTCTGGTCTGGCTCTTCAACAAGGTTCCGTGGTTCTACAACTATTCCGCCTCGGGCCAGATCAGCGCGCCCGAGCGTACGATCCTCAGCATTCCCGTGACCGGCCCCAATACCGACGCATGGGCGAAATACATGATTTGCCTGATCTTCGTCGTGGTTCTGGCCTGGATCGCGCGCAACCTGACGCGTGGCACGATCGGGCGGTCCTGGATGGCCATCCGCGATATGGACATCGCCGCCGAGATCATCGGGGTGAACCCGCTGAAGGCCAAGCTGACGGCCTTTGCGGTGTCGTCCTTTTTTGTGGGTATCGCCGGGGCGCTGTTCTTCTCGGTCTATCTCGGCGCGGTCGAGGTGGGCGAGGCGTTCGGTATCCAGAAATCGTTTCTGATCCTGTTCATGGTGATCATCGGCGGGCTTGGCTCGATCTTTGGCAGCCTGGCGGGGGCGGCGTTCCTGGTGCTCTTGCCGGTCTTGCTAAAGAACGTGCTGGTGGGGGCGTTGGGCTGGCCCACCGACCTGGCCGCGCACCTGGAACTGATGATCGTGGGTGCGCTGATCATCATCTTTCTGATCGCCGAACCGCACGGGCTGGCCCAGCTCTGGCGGGTCGCAAAGGAAAAACTCAGGCTCTGGCCCTTCCCGCACTAGGGGGGCAGCCAAAACAACCGACCGGGACAACCCGGCACGTCTTAAACCACTGGGAGGAAAAGACCCCATGAAACTGAAACTGGCATCCCTGGCGCTTGGCGCCCTGATGGCGGCAGGCCCCGCCCTGGCGGACCTGGTGTTCCCCGATCTCAGCTATCGCACCGGCGCCTATGCGGCCGGCGGCATCCCGTTCTCGGACGGGTATCAGGATTACTTCACCCTGATGAACGAGCGTGACGGCGGCATCGGCGGCGTGCCGGCCAAGGTCATCGAATGCGAGACCGGCTATAACACCGAAAAAGGCGTCGAATGCTATGAGGCGACCAAGGGCGAGGGCGCGTTGATCTATCAACCGCTGTCCACCGGCATCACCTATCAGTTGATCCCCAAAGTGTCGGCCGATGGCATTCCGCTGCACACGATGGGCTATGGCCGTACCTCGGCGGCCAACGGCAAGGTGTTCGAGTGGGTGTTCAACTATCCCGCGAATTACTGGGATGCGGCGTCCGTCGCGATCAAGTATCTGCTGGACGAGAATGGCGGCGATCTGAGCGGCAAGAACATCACGCTGCTTTATCACAACTCGGCCTATGGCAAGGAACCGATCCGCACCCTGGAAGATCTGTCCAAGAAGCACGGCTTTACGCTGAACACGATCCCGGTGGATCACCCCGGCCAAGAGCAGAAATCCCAGTGGCTGCAAATCCGCCGCGAACGCCCCGACTACGTGATCATGTGGGGCTGGGGCGTGATGAACCAGGTCGCCATTCAGGAGGCCGCCAATATCCGCTTCCCGATGGAGAATTTCATCGGCAACTGGTGGGCCGGTGCTGAACATGACGTGATCCCCGCCGGCATGGCCGCCAATGGCTACAAGTCGCTGAACATGAACCGTATCGGCGAACTGCCGGTCTTTGACGACATCCGCAAATACGTCGTGGATGCGGGCAAGGCCGCCGGTGATGGCAGCAATGTCGGATCGGTTCTGTATACCCGTGGCATGTATGCGGCGATGCTGGCGGTCGAGGCCGCCAAGACCGCCCAGCAGATCCACGGCGTCGGGCAGATCGACGCGTCGATGATGCGTGACGGCATGGAGGCGCTGGAAATGACCGCCGCCAAGATGGAGGCCCTGGGCGCCCCCGGCATCGGCCCGGAATTCGGCGTGACCTGTTCCGACCACGGTGGGTCGGGCATGGGCATCGTGCAGCAGTGGGATGCGGCCGCGCAGAAATGGACCGCGCTGACCGATTTCATCGCGCCGGATCGTGACGTGACCGCACCGCTGGTGGAAGAGGACTCGATGGCCTTTGCCAAAGAGAACAACATCAGCCTGCGCTGCGAATAACATCGCAAGGCTCCCGGCGCGGGTTCGCCCCGCGCCGGGATCACCCCAAGAGAAGAGGCCCCCATGCTGGACGCCGGACGCACCGAAGAGACGCTGCTCGAAGTCAACAATATCGAGGTGATCTACAACCACGTCATCCTGGTGCTGAAGGGTGTCTCGCTGGCCGTGCCCAAGGGCGGTATCACCGCGCTGCTGGGTGGCAATGGCGCGGGCAAGACCACCACGCTCAAGGCGATCTCGAACCTGCTGCGCTCTGAGCGGGGCGAGGTTACCAAGGGGTCTATCCAGTATCGCGGCGAGCGGATCCAGGATCTGCCCCCCGCCGACCTGGTCAAGAAGGGCGTCATCCAGGTGATGGAGGGGCGCCACTGTTTCGAACACCTGACCGTCGAGGACAACCTGTTGACCGGCGCCTATACCCGCACCGAGGGCAAGGGCGCGATCCTGGCCGACCTGGAGATGGTCTATGATTATTTCCCCCGGCTGAAAGAGCGGCGCAAATCCCAGGCCGGCTATACCTCGGGCGGTGAACAGCAGATGACCGCGATCGGTCGCGCGCTGATGTCCCGGCCCGAGATGATCTTGCTGGACGAACCCAGCATGGGACTGGCGCCGCAACTGGTCGAACAGATCTTTCAGATCGTCAAATCCGTGAACGAGAAAGAGGGCGTGACCTTTCTGTTGGCCGAGCAGAACACCAACGTGGCGCTGCGCTATGCCCATTACGGCTATATCCTGGAATCCGGGCGCATCGTGATGGATGGCCCCGCCGCCGCGCTGCGCGAGAACCCCGACGTAAAGGAATTCTACCTCGGCATGGCCGACGAGGGACGCAAATCGTTCCGCGACGTGCGCAGCTATCGCCGCCGCAAGCGCTGGCTGAGTTGACGCGCACGCCACCCGTTTCCCCGCAATGCCGACGCGACCCCAGAGAGATGCCATGACCGCCCATTTCGACGCCCTCGAAACCCGCTCGTCCGATGAACGCGACGCCTCGCTGGCGGAATGCCTGCCCGCGCTGATCGCGGCGGCCAAGGCGCTGCCGGGGTATGGCGCGACCTTGGCCGATGTCGACCCCGCCGCGATCACCGGGCGCGCGGCATTGGCCGGCCTGCCGGTGCTGCGCAAATCCGGGCTGACCGGGGCACAGGCCGCCGATGCGCCCTTTGGCGGGTTCACCACGCGCGCCCCTGCGGGGTTCGATCATGTCTTTCAGTCGCCCGGCCCGATCTATGAACCGGGCCGGGTGTCGGCCAACTGGTGGCGGCTGGGCCGGTTCCTGCATGGCTGCGGGATCGGTGCGGGCGACATCGTGCAAAACTGCTTTGGCTATCATCTGACCCCTGCGGGCATGATGTTCGAAAGCGGTGCGCGGGCCGTGGGGGCCGCCGTGCTGCCCGCGGGCACCGGCCAGACAGAGTTGCAGGCCCGTGCCGCCCATGACATCGGCGTGACCGCCTATGCCGGGACGCCCGACTATCTCAAGGTCATCCTCGACAAGGCGGATGAGATGGGGCTGGACCTGTCGCGCATCACCCGCGCTGCGGTGTCGGGCGGCGCGCTCTTCCCGTCGCTGCAGCAGGAATACGCGGATCGTGGGATCGCCTGCCTGCAATGCTATGCGACCGCTGATCTGGGCAACGTGGCCTATGAAAGCCCCGCGATGGAGGGGATGATCGTGGACGAGGGCGTGATCGTCGAGATCGTGCGCCCCGGCACCGGCGATCCCGTCCCCGAGGGCGAGGTGGGCGAGGTCGTGGTAACCGCGCTCAACATCGACTATCCGTTGGTGCGCTTCGCCACGGGGGACATGTCGGCGGTTCTGCCGGGGGCCTCGCCGTGTGGGCGCAGCAACATGCGAATCAAGGGCTGGATGGGCCGCGCCGACCAGACGACCAAGATCAAGGGCATGTTCGTGCGCCCCGAACAGGTGGCCGACCTGGTCGCCCGCCATCCCGAGGTGGCCAAGGCCCGTGTGATCGCTGGCCGCGCGGGCGAGATGGATACCATGACCGTCCAGGTCGAGACCGAGGCCACGGACGCCGCCCCCTATGAGGCCAGCGTCGCGGCGGTGCTGAAGCTGAAAGGCAAGGTCGAGTTGGTCGCGCCTGGCAGCCTGCCCAATGATGGCAAGGTCATCGACGATCAACGCAGCTACGACTAGCGAACGGGCGTGGATGCCCCTGCGGGGGCATTTCACCGTTGCCCCGGCCCGATTCGGAGCAGGGCGTGCGTGCGCGCGGTCCGGCACACCAGCGGGATGGGGTCGTCCCGGTGCGCAGGGTGATGTCGCGCCCCTTGCAGACCGACATGGCGCAGGGCGCTGACACGTCGCTGTCGTTTCGGAAACCGTCCGGCCAAAACAAAACCGCCCCGGCGGCGGGCCGGGGCGGTTTTGGAAATTCTGTCTCAGGTGGATCTTAGCCTTGGCGGGCTTTGAACCGACGCTGGGTCTTGTTGATGACGTACACGCGTCCCTTGCGGCGGACAACGCGGCAATCGCGGTGACGCTGCTTGAGCGAGCGGAGCGAGTTACGGACCTTCATGGTCTTCTCCTCATTTCGCGGCGCGTCGCGCGCCATTGGGTTTCGTTACCTGCCCAGAGGGGCAGAAAATTCCGTGGTGGGCGGTACTGGGATCGAACCAGTGACCCCTACGATGTCAACGTAGTGCTCTACCGCTGAGCTAACCGCCCGGACCTCTGCACCCCCGCCAGCCGAAACAAAACGAACGCGGCGGGCCCGCGTCGGTTCGCAGGTCTATAAAAGGAGTCGTAAGATGGTTCAAGGGCTTTTGGCAGCCCTTCAAATTCCGTTATAAGCGATAGCAAAAGGAGGGCGGATGCCAGTCGATGCCTACAGGCTATACCGGCCAGAGCGGTCAACGACCAGCGTGGTCTTTTCCTCGCCCCATAGCGGGCGCGAGTATCCGTGGGCGTTTCTGCGTCAGACGGTGCTGGACGAGCATACCATCCGCTCGTCCGAGGATGCCTTTGTGGATATGCTGTTTTCCGACGCGCCCACCCATGGCGCACCGCTGATCGCGGCGATTGCGCCGCGCGCCTATATCGATCTGAATCGCGCCGCTGATGAACTGGACCCGGCCCTGGTGGCGGGCGCCCGGTCGGCCACGCACAACCCGCGGATCAGTGCGGGCCTGGGGGTGATCCCACGGGTCGTGGCCAATGCGCGCGCGATCTACCGCGGCAAGATCGCGCAGCCAGAGGCCGAGGCGCGCATCGACACCTATTGGCGGCCCTATCACGCCTGCCTGCAGGGGCTGTTGGACGAGGCCCAGGCCGGGTTCGGCGAGTCGATCCTGATCGACTGTCATTCGATGCCGCGCGATGCCATCGACACCATCGCCACGGGCGGCAAACAGCGCCCCGAGGTCGTGCTGGGCGATCGCTTTGGCGCCTCTGCCGGGCCCGAGGTCGTCGAGCGGATCGAGGCCGCCTTTCGCTCCGCCGGGTTGCGGGTGGGGCGCAACGCACCCTTTGCCGGGGCCTATATCACCAAGTGTTATGGCCGCCCGGCGCATCGCCAACACGCGGTGCAGGTCGAGATCGACCGGTCGCTCTACATGGACGAGGCCGCGATTCGTCCAAATGCGCAATTCGCGGATTTCCGGCGGCTGATGCAGTCGGTGATCGCAGACCTGGCCGAGATCGGCCGCCCCCGCGAAATGTCGCTGGCCGCGGAATAGCGCGGCCGCTAGCGCAGGGCGCGCCCCTTGACGATCGCCTCGGGTCCGAAACGCGCGCGGATCGCGTCGCTGGCCCGTTCGGCGCGGGTGCGCGCGGCGGCTTGGGGGTCCAGCAGGTCGCCGGACAGATCGGCCCCCCCCGCCGGCACGATGTCGGCCAGCCCCACCCCCAACAGGCGGAGCGGCCCCCGTTCCTCCGATTGGTCCAACAGCGCGCGCGCCGTGCGATAGATCCGATCCGCGATCTGCGTGGCGTCACCCAGCGCGTGGCGGCGGGTCAACAGCCGGTGATCCGCGCGCTTGAGCTTGAGCACGACGACATGGCCCGCACAGCCCTTGGCCTTGGTCCGGTCGGCGACCTTTTCGGCCAGCCGCCACAGGTGCCCGTCCAGGATGTCGGGATCCGAGATGTCCTGGGCAAAGGTGGTTTCGTTCGAGATGCTTTTGACCGGCGCATTGGCGGTCACGGGGCGGGCGTCCTGCCCGCGCGCCAGGTGCCACAGCCGCCCGCCCATAGCGCCGAAACGGGCATGCAGGTCAACCTTGTCCCAGCGCCGCAGGTCGGCAAAGCTGCGTATCCCGGCGCGTTCCAGCGCCGCCTGACCCGCCGCGCCGACGCCCCAGATCAGGCGCACGGGCCGGTCGGCCAGAAAGTCCGATGTCTCGGCCTGTCCGATCACCGCAAACCCGCGCGGCTTGTCCAGGTCCGAGGCGATCTTGGCCAGGAACTTGTTGTGCGACAACCCGATGGACCCCGAGAGGCCCAATTCGTCCTCCATCCGCTTGACCAGCCGGGCCAACAGAACGGCGGGGGGCGCGCCGTGCAGTTTCGCGGTGCCGGTCAGGTCCAGGAAGGCCTCGTCCAGCGACAGCGGCTCGATCGCGGGGGTCAGCTCCAGCATCATCGCGCGGATCGCGCCCGAGGCCACGGCATAGGCCTCGGGGCGGGGGCGGACCACGACGGCCTCTGGGCACAGCGCCAGCGCCTTGAACATCGGCATGGCCGAGCGCACCCCCTTGATCCGCGCGATATAACAGGCCGTGGACACGACCCCGCGCCGCCCGCCGCCCACGATCACCGGCTTGTCGCGCAGGTCGGGGTTGTCGCGTTTTTCCACTGCCGCATAAAACGCGTCGCAATCCATGTGGGCGATGGACAGGTCGAACAGTTCGGGATGCGATATCACCCGTGGCCGCCCGCAGGACGGGCAGCGCGCCCCGCCCTCAAAGACGGTCAGGCAATCGCGGCAAAGGGCGGGCATCGCGGATATCCAGACCCTGTCACAATGACAGCGTATTTCGGGCCATATTCGTCCCCATGATGCGCCCGGCACGCCGGGACGGGCAAGGGCTTCCTTGTTCGGGCGGGGGCGGGCATAGTCGGATCGCGGGTCAACGGAGACGGGAACAGGCGTATGGAAGAATTCGTAGGTGGTAATCTGGTGCTGCTGCTGTTTGCGGCATTCATCATCCTCAGCGTCATTCTGGGCGTGCGGATCGTGCCGCAATCGGAAAAGCATGTGGTCGAACGGTTCGGGCGGCTGCGGTCGGTTCTGGGACCGGGGATCAACTTCATCGTGCCGTTCCTGGACCGCGTGGCCCACAAGATTTCCGTTCTGGAACGCCAGTTGCCAACCGCCAGCCAGGACGCGATCACCGCTGACAACGTGTTGGTGCAGGTGGAAACCAGCGTCTTTTACCGCATCATCGAGCCGGAAAAGACCGTTTATCGGATCCGGGACGTGGATGCCGCGATTGCCACCACCGTGGCCGGGATCGTGCGGGCCGAGATCGGCAAGATGGAACTGGACCAGGTGCAGTCGAACCGCTCAGAGCTGATTTCGACAATAAAAGGCAGCGTCGAGGATGCCGTGGACGATTGGGGGATCCAGGTGACGCGGGCCGAGATCCTGGACGTGAACCTGGATGCCGCCACCCGAGAGGCGATGCTGCAACAGTTGAACGCCGAACGCGCCCGCCGCGCCCAGGTGACCGAGGCCGAGGGCACCAAGCGGTCGGTCGAGTTGCAGGCCGATGCCGAGCTTTACGCCGCCGAGCAGGCGGCCAAGGCCCGCCGCATCACCGCCGAGGCAGAGGCCTATGCCACCCAGGTCGTCGCCCAGGCGATCGCCGATCACGGGATCGAGGCGGCGCAATACCAGGTCGCGCTGAAACAGGTCGAGGCGCTGACCAAGGTGGGCGAGGGGGCCGGCAAGCAGACGATCATCGTGCCCGCCCATGCGATGGACGCCTTTGCCGATGCGTTCAAGATGCTCAAGGGGCGGGGCTGATGGCAGAGATCTGGTGGGTCTGGCTGGCCGGGGCCGCGGTTCTGGCGATCCTTGAGATCCTGGCGCCGGCCTTTGTGTTCCTGGGCTTTGCCATTGGCGCGGCGGTCGTCGGGGCCGCACTGTGGCTGGGGCTGAGCGTGGGCTGGCCCTGGCTGGTCATGGGGTTCGCGGTGGTTTCGCTGATCGCCTGGCTGGGCTTGCGCGCGGCACTGGGCGTGCGCAAGGGTCAGGTCAAGATCTGGGACCGCGACATCAACGAGAACTGAGCCGCCTCAGCCCCGGTTCGGCCGCTGTGCCTGGGGCGAGGCCAATTCGGCCTGGATCGCCAGGGCCGCCGCGCGCGGATCTTCGGCGCGCCAGACCGGGCGACCCACCACCACGTGATCGGCGCCGTCCGCAATCGCCTGGGCGGGGGTGGCCACCCGTTTCTGGTCGCCCAGATCGGCGCCCGCGGGGCGCACGCCGGGGGTCACGATCAGCTTGCCCTCGGCCTGCGGCAGCGCGCGGATCATCGCGGCCTCTTGCGGGCTGGCGATGACACCGTCGGCGCCGGCCTCCAGCGCGCGGGCGGCGCGTTCGGTCACCAGATCGGGGATGTTGCCGGGCTTGATCAGGCTGGCATCCAGATCTGTCCGGTCCAGCGAGGTCAGGATCGTCACCGCCAGGATCTGCATATCCGACCCGCCTGCGCCCTCGCGCGCGGCGCGCACCACGTGGGGGTCGCCGTGCACGGTCAGGAAATCCAGATCGAAGCGCGCCAGCCCGCGCACGGCGGCCTCGACCGTCGCGCCGATGTCGAACAGCTTCATGTCCAGAAAGATCCGCTTGCCCTGTTCGTCCTTGAGTTCCTGCGCCAGGGCCAGCCCGCCGCCCGTCAGCATCCCAAGCCCGATCTTGTAGAACGACACCGCGTCCCCGATCCGGGTGGCCAGTTCCAGCCCGGAATGGGCATCGGGCACGTCTAGGGCGACAATCAGGCGGTCATCGGACATGGGCGGGTCTCCTGCGGATCGGGGTCCGTGATTCCTAGGCTGCCCGGCTGCCCGCGTCCAGCGTGACAAAGCGTTGTTGCGCTCTTGCAACGTCAAACCGTGCCTCCCACATTATTCGCAGAGGCCCGCAAGCCGGGGTGCGCCGCGAGGCGGGCATTCCAACGGACGGGCGCTTAAGAAAAAGGAGAATACCGATGAACCTGGAAAAGTTCACGGAACGGTCGCGTGGTTTCCTGCAAGCCGCCCAGACCATCGCGATGCGCGAAAGCCACCAGCGGCTGACGCCCGAGCATCTGCTCAAGGCGTTGATGGATGACGAAGAGGGGATGGCCTCCAACCTCATCAAACGCGCGGGCGGCGCGCCCGAGCGCGTGGTCGAGGCGCTGGATGCGACGCTGGCCAAGATGCCCAAGGTGACGGGCGACGCGGGTCAGACCTATCTGGATCAGGCCACCGGTCGCGTGCTGGACGAGGCCGAGAAGATCGCCACCAAGGCGGGCGATTCCTATGTGCCTGTGGAACGAATCCTGATGGCGCTGGCCATGGTGAAATCCAAGGCCAAGGATGCGCTGGACGCAGGGGCCGTGACCGCCCAGAACCTGAACGCCGCGATCAATGACATCCGCAAGGGGCGCACCGCCGATAGCGCCAGCGCCGAAGAGGGGTATGACGCGCTGAAGAAATACGCGCGCGACCTGACCGAGGCCGCCGAAGAGGGCAAGATCGACCCGATCATCGGCCGCGACGAGGAAATCCGCCGCGCCATGCAGGTGCTGTCGCGCCGGACCAAGAACAACCCGGTGCTGATCGGCGAACCCGGCGTGGGCAAGACCGCGATCGCCGAGGGGCTTGCCTTGCGCATCGTCAACGGTGACGTGCCGGAATCGCTGAAGAACAAACGCCTGATGGCGCTGGACATGGGCGCGCTGATCGCCGGTGCGAAATACCGCGGTGAATTCGAGGAGCGGCTCAAGGCGATCCTGAACGAGATCACCGCCGCCGCGGGCGAGGTGATCCTGTTCATCGACGAGATGCACACGCTGGTCGGCGCGGGCAAGTCCGAGGGCGCAATGGATGCCGCCAACCTGATCAAGCCCGCGCTGGCGCGCGGCGAGTTGCACTGTATCGGGGCGACCACGCTGGACGAATACCGCAAGCATGTGGAAAAGGACGCCGCCCTTGCCCGCCGGTTCCAGCCGGTGATGGTCGAGGAGCCGACCGTCGAGGACACGATTTCCATCCTGCGCGGCATCAAGGAAAAGTATGAGCTGCACCACGGTGTGCGGATTTCCGACGCGGCCCTGGTGGCGGCGGCAACGCTGAGCCATCGCTATATCACCGACCGGTTCCTGCCCGACAAGGCCATCGACCTGATGGATGAGGCCGCCAGCCGCCTGCGGATGGAGGTCGACAGCAAGCCCGAGGAATTGGACGCGCTGGACCGCGAGATCCTGCAAAAGCAGATCGAGGCCGAGGCGCTGAAGAAAGAGGACGATGCGGCCTCGATCGACCGGCTGGGCAAGCTGGAAAAAGAGTTGGGCGATTTGCAGCAGAAATCGGCCGAGATGACCGCCAAGTGGCAGGCCGAGCGCGACAAGCTGGAAGGCGCGCGCGAGTTGAAGGAACAACTCGACAAAGCCCGCGCCGAACTGGACCACGCCAAGCGCGAGGGCGATCTGGCCAAGGCCGGCGAGCTGTCCTATGGCGTGATCCCGCAGCTTGAGAAAAAGCTGTCCGAGGCCGAAAGCCAGGATGACGATGTCATGGTCGAAGAGGCGGTGCGCCCCGAGCAGATCGCCCAGGTGGTCGAACGCTGGACCGGCATCCCCACCTCGAAGATGCTGGAGGGCGAGCGCGACAAGCTCTTGCGCATGGAAGAGGAACTGGGCAAGCGCGTGATCGGACAGCGTCAGGCGGTTGCGGCGGTGGCCAATGCCGTGCGCCGGGCGCGCGCCGGGCTGAATGACGAAAACCGGCCGCTGGGCAGTTTCCTGTTCCTTGGCCCCACCGGCGTCGGCAAGACCGAGCTGACCAAGGCCGTGGCCGAGTATCTCTTTGACGATGACAACGCGATGGTGCGCATCGACATGTCCGAGTTCATGGAGAAGCATTCGGTCGCCCGCCTGATCGGTGCGCCTCCGGGCTATGTCGGGTATGACGAGGGCGGCGTTCTGACCGAGGCCGTGCGCCGGCGTCCCTATCAGGTGATCCTGTTCGACGAGGTCGAAAAGGCCCACCCGGATGTCTTCAACGTGCTGTTGCAGGTGCTGGATGACGGGGTTCTGACCGATGGTCAGGGCCGCACGGTGGATTTCAAGCAGACCCTGATCGTGCTGACCTCGAACCTGGGCAGCCAGGCGCTGAGCCAGTTGCCAGAGGATGCCGATGCCAGCACCGCCCGGCGGGATGTGATGGATGCGGTGCGGGCCCATTTCCGGCCCGAGTTCCTGAACCGCCTGGACGAGACGGTGATTTTCGACCGGCTGACGCGGGCCGATATGGACGGGATCGTGACGATCCAGGTCAAGCGGCTGCAAAAACGTCTGGCGGCGCGCAATATCGCGCTGGAGCTGGACGACGGTGCGCGCAAGTGGCTGGCCGATGCCGGGTATGACCCGGTCTACGGGGCCCGTCCGCTGAAGCGGGTGATCCAGCGCAGCCTGCAGGACCACCTGGCCGAAGCGCTGTTGGCTGGCGAGATCAAGGATGGCGACAGCGTGACGGTCAGTGCAGGTGCCGACGGGTTGATCATCGGCGATCGGGTGGCCGGTTCGGACCGCCCGAAGCCCGAGGATGCCGTGCTGCACTAAGCGCCGCCCCCCGCAGATCTGAGAAACGCCCCGCGATTTCGCGGGGCGTTTCTTTTTGCGGCACAGGTGCCCGCCGGTTCGCACGCCAGCCTTACTTGGGCAGCAGCACCTTGTCGATCACGTGGATCACGCCGTTCGAGGCGATGATATCGGCGCTGGTCACGCGGGCCTTGTTCACGCGCACACCGTTGGTGCCATCGACATGGACGGTCTGTCCCTGCACGGTGGCCACGTTCAACCGCTTGCCCGCCAGTTGATCCGAGGTCACGGCACCCGGCACGACGTGATAGGTCAGAACCTTGACCAGCTGATCCTTGTTCTCGGGTTTCAGCAGCGTTTCCACGGTGCCTTCGGGCAGGGCGGCAAAGGCGGCATCGGTGGGGGCAAAGACGGTGAACGGACCGTCCCCCTTGAGCGTATCGACCAGGCCCGCGGCCTGAACGGCGGCGACCAACGTGGTGAAGTTTCCGTTCGAGGCGGCGATATCCACGATATCGGGCTCTGATTTCATCGGTGCACAGGCCGTCAGCGCGCCGGCCAGTCCGACGGCGGCAAGGGTGCGAAGGGCAAAGCGTCGGTTCATTGTCGTCTCCCGTTTTGCAAAAGTCGGGGGCGGGCCTGTGCCCACCCCCGGTCGTCGGTCATTGGCCCGTGACGCTTACATCGAGTCCTTGGGCAGGATCACCGCGTCGATGACGTGGATCACGCCGTTCGAGGCCTCGATATCGGCGGTGGTCACGTTGGCGCCGTCGACGGTCACGCCGCCCATGGTGCCGATGGTGACCTCGGACCCTTCGACGGTCGCGGCCATCATCCCATCGGTCAGATCACCCGACATCACCTTGCCCGGTACCACGTGGTAGGTCAGGATCGCGGTCAGCTTGTCCTTGTTCTCGGGCTTGAGCAGCTCTTCGACCGTGCCTTCGGGCAGCGCGGCAAAGGCGGCATCGGTGGGGGCAAAGACGGTGAACGGGCCGTCCCCCTTGAGCGTATCGACCAGGCCCGCAGCCTGAACGGCGGCGACCAGCGTGGTGAAGTCCCCTGCGCCGATGGCAGTGTCGACAATGTCCATGGAGTGGCTGCCAGCCAGCGCCGGGGTGGACAGCATGGTGGCCGCGGTCAGCGACAGGAACGTTCTGCGGAACATAAGAAGTCTCCCTTGAGCAATCAGTTAACCCGTGATTGGGCTAACCTGTCCTACGCGAGAGAGTTGCGTTTGGATGTGGGAGGATTTCCGCCAACGGCGTTTGACGAGCGGCCACCGCGCCCTAAGCCGGGGCGCGGCGCAAAGTCATATCAAGATGGGTTTATGACCCGTGAAAATCCGTGAACCAAAAAGGGCTCAATCCAGTCCCGCGGCCTCGCGCGCGATGGTGTCGAGCAACGCCTCGACCTCTTTCATCGCGCCATCGGGCATCTGGCGATAGCCGATCACCGTCTCGTCAGGCTTATCGGGAAATTGCAGCACGAAGATGTCATAGGGACAGAACTGCACGTTCATCGGATCGGCCTCCATCACCTTGCGCGACAGCGACGCCGAGCAAAAGCTGAAAATGTCGGCCCGGGTAAAGATCGTCACGTCCGACCCGACCGCGTCCTTGGTGCGTTCCAGCATTTCGCCGGTATGGCTGACGCTGTCGATCACCAGGCCCTGGCCCAGAACGGCGTTTTCCAATCCGAACACCACATCGTCAAAGCTTTGCTCGACGGTATAGGTCACGGGGCCCTCGGCGTTGGCGCAGGTCGCGGCGACGGCCAAAGCGGCGGCGGCAAAAAAAGTCCTCATGAGATCCTCCCTGGTTGTCCCTTTTCAAAGGGTTGTATCACGGTTCCCGTCCGCGCACTGTGATTTTGCACGCTGCGGTCGCCCTGACCGGGGTCCACGACATACGAATACGAACGGGGGTAGCATGGGCTGGGCCTATTACGCATTGCAAGTGCTGGCTGGCGCATTCGCGCTGTTTCTGGGGTTGGTGCTGTTGGTGACAGCGGTCCTGTTCATCATCGACCGCAGCCAGACGGGCGACGCGATCCGGCGTAATTATCCGGTCATCGGGCGGTTTCGGCACCTGTTTACGACCTTGGGCGAGTTCTTTCGCCAATACTTCTTTGCCATGGACCGCGAAGAGATGCCGTTCAACCGCGCCCAGCGGGACTGGGTCGCGCGCGCCGGTGCGGGGCTGAGCAACACGGTGGCCTTCGGGTCGACCCGAAATCTCAGCATTCCGGGCACGCCGATCTTTGTGAACGCGGCCTTTCCCCCGCTAGAGGAACAGTTCGCCACGACCGAACCAATGTTGATCGGCCCCTATGCCCGACACCCCTATGTGGCGCCCTCGATCTTCAACATCTCGGGGATGAGCTATGGCGCGATTTCCAAGCCGGCCGTTCAGGCGCTGTCGCGCGGGGCCGCCGAGGCGGGGATATGGCTGAACACCGGCGAGGGGGGGCTGTCGCCCTATCACCTGGAGGGGGGGTGCGACCTGGTCTATCAGATCGGCACCGCGAAATACGGGGTGCGCGACGCCGAGGGAAAGCTGTCGGACGAACGGCTGCGCGCCATGGCCGCCCATCCCCAGGTCCGCATGTTCGAGATCAAGCTGAGCCAAGGGGCCAAGCCGGGAAAGGGCGGCATCCTGCCCGCCGCCAAGATCAACCCCGAGATCGCGGCGATCCGTGGCATCCCGCTGGGCCAGGACAGCTATTCCCCCAATCGCCATGCCGAGGTGGACGATTGGGGCGACATGCTGGACATGATCGCCCATGTGCGCGAGGTGACGGGAAAACCGGTCGGCTTCAAGGTGGTGGTGGGCGGGCCTGAGCCGTTCGAGGATCTGTTCCGCCTGATCCGCGAGCGCGGTGCCGAGTCCGCCCCGGATTTCATCACCATTGATGGTGGCGAGGGCGGCACCGGGGCGGCCCCGATGCCGCTGATCGACCTGGTGGGCCTGCCGATCCGCGAGGCGTTGTTGATGGTGTCGGACCTGCGCGACATCAACGGGCTGCACGACCGGATCCGGCTGATCGCGGCGGGCAAGCTGGTCAATCCCGGCGATGTGGCCTGGGCGATCGCGGCGGGGGCGGATTTCGTAGCTTCTGCGCGCGGCTTCATGTTTGCGCTGGGCTGTATCCAGGCGCTGAAGTGCAACCGCAACACCTGCCCCACCGGCATCACCACCCACGACCCACACCTGCAAAAGGGCCTGGTGGTGGAGAGCAAATATGTCCGCGTCGCGCGCTATGCCCGCTCTGTCATTTCCGAGATGGAGACCGTCGCCCATTCGGTGGGCGTCGCCGAGCCGCGCCAGATGCGCCGCCGCCACGTGCGCCTGGTGCTGCCCGACGGCACCACCAAATCCATGCACGAGGTCTATCCCCGCAGCTATGAGGCCAACAAGATCGTGAGGTGAGTTGCGTTGGCCTTGTCGTGCGGTGTGCTTGGGACATGTTCCCAAGCATGGCATCGAAAGGGATCTTCATGGCAGGGCGCTGGCGCAACTCACTTTGCTGGTCGGACGTGACCCCCAGGGCGGCCTATCTGAACCGCCGGCAGATCATGGCCGGGGCCGGCGCGCTGGCGCTGGGCGGCATCGCGGGGCAGGGGCGCGCGGCAACCGGGGCGGACGACCTGACCCCCAATAGCTGGGACGAGATCACCAGCTATAACAACTACTATGAATTCGGCACCGGCAAAGAGGACCCCAGGCGCAACGCGGGCCAGATGGTGACCGACCCCTGGACGGTCGAGATCAACGGCCTGGTGGACAAACCCGGCAGCTATGACCTGGCTGACATCCTGTCCGGCGTCACGATCGAGGAACGCCTCTACCGGTTTCGCTGCGTCGAGGCCTGGTCGATGGTCATCCCCTGGCAGGGGTTCGAGCTGGCCGATCTGCTGACCCGCGTGGGCGTGCAGCCCGGTGCGAAATACGTCGCCTTTCAGACCCTGCATCGCCCCGCTGAAATGCCCGGCCAGCGCAGCCCGATCCTGGACTGGCCCTATGTCGAAGGACTGCGCCTGGACGAGGCGATGCACCCGCTGACGATCATGGCGACCGGCCTTTATGACAAACCCTTGCCGAACCAGAACGGCGCACCGCTGCGGCTGGTGGTGCCGTGGAAATACGGGTTCAAGTCGATCAAATCGGTGGTGCGCATCACCCTGACCGATACCCAGCCGCCCGCAACCTGGAACCAGACCAATCCGCGTGAATACGGGTTCTATTCCAACGTGAACCCACAGGTGGATCATCCGCGCTGGTCGCAGGCCACCGAGCGGCGGATCGGCGGCGGCCTCTTTGCCGGGCGGGAACCGACGCTGATGTTCAACGGTTACGCAGAAGAGGTCTCGCAGCTCTACGCCGGGATGGATCTGGCAAAGTTCTTTTGATGGGGCTGGCCGGTCGGATCAACGGGGCGCTGCGCCATGTGCCGGTCTGGCCGGTCTACCTGCTGGGTATGGCGCCTGCGGCCTGGTTCTTTTGGCTCGGGCTGACTGGTGGCCTGGGGGTCGAGCCGATCAAGGCGTTGGAACATCGGTTGGGCCTGACAGGACTGCAATTTCTGCTGGCCGGGCTGGCGATCACACCGCTCAGGCGGCTGTCGGGGGTGAACCTGATACGCTATCGCCGGGCGCTGGGGTTGGTGGCGTTCTTTCATATCGCCCTGCACCTGGGGGTCTGGCTGGGGCTGGACCTGCAATCGTGGCAGTTGATCCGCGCCGACATCATCAAGCGGCCCTATATCACCATCGGCATGGCGGCGTTCGTGCTGTTGCTGCCGTTGGCGGTGACCTCGAACGGCTGGGCGGTGCGTCGCCTGGGTCCGGTGCGGTGGCGACGACTGCACCGGCTGGTCTATCTGGCTGTGCCGCTGGGGGCGGTACACTTCGTGATGCTGGTCAAGGGCTGGCAGATCGAACCGGTGCTGTACCTGGCGGCGATTCTGGTCCTTTTGGCGCTGCGGCTGCCCCTGATCCGGGTTCGCCGGACCGCCTGAGGGGGTGAGTCTGTGGATAAGGTGATTGGGGTATTTGGCGTTGTTCTTATTTTGCCTTTGATTTTGGCGTCCGGGGGTCTCGGTGGCGGG
>JAFGTV010000005.1 GCA_016938875.1 Paracoccaceae bacterium | reverse complement strand
CAGTGAAATGAATACCCTATTCGGCTGTGCCGCGTCGGATACGCATTTGTGTGTAACGATGAATAATTGTGAGCATAAATTAATCAACAGCTTTCCCCTCCTGTTTTTCGACCTTAAATTCCCGCACCACGAACCGGCCGCCGTCCGCCTCCACCGTGGCGGGCGCGTATTCCAGTTCAAAGCGCGCGCGGATTTCCGGCGTCAGCAGGTAAACCGGCGCCTTGAGCCGGCTTTCGAGGCGGCCGAGAGCTTCCCAGCCCCGATCGCGCGGCAGACGGGTGGCGATATAGGTCACCCGCCGCCCTTCGGCGTCCCGGCCGAGCGCGTGCGCCAGGCCGACCTGCGCGGGCGATGCGCCGTCGAAAATCACCAGCCGCTGGCGGAAGGCCACGCGGTCCAGCGGGTTGTAGCGCTCGCCGGCGCGCGCGATCACCTGTCCGTCCGGCGCGAGGATATCGCGCGGTGTCACCACGGTGGGATCGAGGCGCCGTTCGCGGTCCTTCGACGCGGCCGCCAACCTCTCGAAACGCGCCCTACGCCAGTAGTCCGAAACCGTGCGCCGGCGCTTCGCGTCCCAATCGATGGCGGCGAACCGGCGCGCGATCACCTCGATCAGATCTTCCTCTGCGATCGCCGTCACCGGCCCGTATTGCCCCAAATCTCCGGTGCGCCCGCGGGAAACCGCCCGCTTGAGCCAGTCGAAATTCGTCACGCCCGCTACCTGCGCGGCGATCCCGCCATCCGTCTCCAGCGTCATGGCCGGCACCGCCTCGATGCCCGCCTCGCGGAAGCGCGTCGGATCGAGCGCCACGTTCGGCATTGGGTCGAGGTCGCCGATCAAGCCCTGGATCGTTTCGAGCAGATCGGGAATCTTCTGGCCGGGCAGCAGCCCCCGGAACACGAACAGGACATCGGCGCGCCCCGCGCCGCTTACCAGAATGTCCTTGAGCCGCTGTCCGCCCAAGGCACTCGAGACGAACACCACGACCCGCGCAGGCGGGCCGGCGTTCTTATCCGTTCCGGAAAAGGGCTTCGGCTGCGCGCGGCTGAAGGACAAGGCTTCCTGCCGCATTCTTTCCTGGTGAGGGTTTTGATCGAGCCAGGCGGGCCGGCCCGCCTTTTGCGCGTCTTCGATGAGGCGGCGCGAGCGTTCCAGAAGCGGCCCGAGTTCTTCGGGGCCGGGAACCGGGGCGGCCGACGCCTGCGTCAACAGGATGCCGGGCAACAGAACCGAAACGATGCGCGCGACCATTCACCCCCCTCAAAACAGCGGATACGCGCGCCCGATCACCTGGCGCGCATGGACATAACCCCAATAGCGCGAATCGAAGCTGCGCGGATGAGTCCCGGCCGCCCAGTACGCGCCTTCGGGCACCACAACGGTCCGGACGAAGGTCTCGGGCGGCTTGTTCAACTTCTCCGGCGCCGCCAGCGCCAGCCCGTGAGCGATGGGCGCGCCGTTGACGCGCACCCCGTCCCGGTCCACGCGCACCTCATCGCCCGCCACGCCCGCCGCCTGCTTGACGATGACCCGGCCCGGCTCGAAATACGGGGCAGTGCGCGGGTCCGCGTAAAAGGCGAAGACATCGCCGCGCCGGAGGGTCCGCTCGGCCCGGTCGATCAGATAGAACCGGTAAGGCCCCAGGCAGCGGACGGTCTGATCGTCGATGCCGATATGAAAGCGCTGGCCGAGATACCCGCCCACGCCCAGCACCAGCGCGAGCATGGGCAGGGCCTTGAACCAGAAGGCGGGCCGTTTAACGCGCGGATCGATCGACATACAGATCCTCCGGCGCCGCCACGATCGAGGAGCGCTTGATCACCACGAACCCCGCCGCGCTCAAGCGCTCTGCCCGAAGGCTCAACCGCTCGCGCACATCCCGTATGGCCTCGGGGTCCGCGTTCAAAGGCAGGCGCGCCAGCGCCGCGCTGTCGTCCAGGATGACGATCGGCGAGACCAGGGCGGTCCGTTCGCGCAGATCACGCGTCGCCGCCCGCGAGCCCCAGTACCCCAGGGCGAACGTGCCGAGCAGCCAGGCGATGGCGCCGAACGCGACGAGCAACCCCCTAAGCCGCATCGGACCCCCTTTCCCCGCGCTCTTTCAAAAGCGTTCCGATGGCGTCCATCAAGCTCATGCCCTGTTGCCTGAGCCGCTTGATGGCGTGCGTTTCCTCGGGCGTGGTGGAATAGAGCAGTTGCTTTTCCGGCTCGACATACAGCCGGCCGATGCCGCGCCCGCGCTCCGTGACCAGGAATACCTCGGAATACACCCCCGGAATCGTGTGGACGGATTTCAGCAAATCGTATTCCTGCTCGCTGAAGGGCAAGCGCTTGTCGCGCTTGAGCGCCTCGATGACTTCCTCCTTTTGCCGCATCAAATAGATATTGGCCGAATTGGCGACAATGGCCTCGTTCCGGTACAGGTCCGCCATCGACTGGGTGAGGGTGATGGCCGAGCCGCCGTACTTGCGGAACCGCCGGTAACCGTGTTCGACGAAGGAGCCGACCTCGCCCTGGGTCAACAAGTCCCAGGCCTCGTCGATGATCACGAGCTTCGGCCGGTTCCGCTCGCCCCGGTACATTTCCTGTTGAATCTGGTAGATCAGGGTCAGCAGCACGATCTGTTGCAGATGCTTGCGGCCTTTCAGCTCTTCCAGCTCCAGCACGGTGAACGGGTTCTTGAAATCGATCCGGCGCCGCCCGTTGAAATACCGGCCGCACTCCCCCTGCCGGGTAAACGGAAACAATTGATGACCGATGTCCCGCAGCCGCGCGTCCGATTCCTTGAGCAGGCGCTCGGCCACCGCGTCGATCGTGGCGGCGTTCCCGCCCGCGTCCACGCATCCCTTCAACACCCGCTTGAGGCCCGCGCTCTGAAAATTGTCCAGCCGCTCGCGCGGCGCCGCCATCGCTTCCACCAGCCCGGCGATGATGTCGGCCTCCTCCGACCAGTCCAGGACCAGCCGGAACGGATTCAGATCGAGGTCGGCTTCGGCGGTGAATTCCATGTAGTCGCCGTGCAGCAATTCACACAGGTTTTGGTAGGAATGGCCCAGATCGATCACCCATACCTGAGCGCCTTCCGCCAGGAAATTCAAGATGAGTTCGTTGGTCAAAAAGCTCTTGCCCGAACCCGTCTTGGCGGCGATGCAGCAATTGGCGTCGCTGTTCGAGTCGTAGGGGGACACGCTCATCAGTTGCCCGTTCCGGGAGACGAACGTCAGCGTCGGCGTCCCGGTGCCCGTCCAGTCGGCGAATACCGGCGCGATCGGCACGGCCTGGCTGCTGGCGACCGTGCGGTATCGGTTGCTGAGCCCGACCGCCTTGGCGTCCGCCCCAAGGGGCAGATAATTGAGAAACAGCGGCAGGCAGAAAAAGCGGTCCTCCAGCATCTGAAAGCCCAATTGGTTGAAATACTGGCAGGCGTCCGTGACGTCCGCCGCTTCCGCGCGCCGCTCGGTGAACAGCAGGCACCCGAACGCGATTTTCACCAGCCGGTCGCCGTCTTCGACCGCCCGGAACAAAATGTCGAACTGATTGCGCCGTTCGCCGAGCCGGGGCAGGAATTTGGCGATCGGGGTCGAGGCCTGATTGGTGATCCAATTGCGCTTGTTGCCGAGCGTGAACTTGGTGTTTTCCTGGTTGGGCAGGTAAACGTTCAGGGTCAACAGGCAGGGCCGGCGCAGGCCCCGGTTGCCCGTCGTCACATCGCCCAGATACGCGATCGCATTGCCCGGCATCATGCCCTGGGGCAGGCGTTTGGCAGACAAAACCTTGACCCGCGCCTCGTTCAGATCGATGCCCCGATGGTCCACCGTCAAGGCGAGGTTGTAGTCGGCCAGTTGATCGCGGATCAGCGCGTTCTCGTCGTAAACGGCCGCGATCGTTTCCCGCCAGCCGGGGTTCTCCCAATTCAAGAGGGTTTCGACGAGCCGGATGTAGCGCGAAGCGTTCAGGCTCGTCGGCGCCAGACCCGCATTCTTCAAACAGTTTTCCGCGGCGGCCCGCAGTTCGCCGGCCTTTGCCATCTCGCGCCCGGACGGGGTGCCGGCGGCCAGCTTGATTTTGGCGGTCACGATCAGCCGGGTGTGGCGGACCCGCAAATCGCCCAACGCATCGATCGGCGCCGCCGTCGCCCGTTCCAAATAATCGATCCGCCGCTCCGTCAAGGCCTCGAACAGCGGACCCTGGGTCGTCGCGCGTTGCAGCCGTATCCGATTCATCGTGTCCGCGATATCCGGCGACGCCCACAGCGCCAATTGCAGCAAGGTCTCGTCCGGCCAATTCTGGGTGAGCAAGGTATTGAGGTGCTGCACGAAATGCGTGTCCACGCCCGACAGGGGCCGGCACAGGAAGCCGAACCCGAGCGTCCGGTCGCTCAACAAAAAGAGCTTGTCGTCCGGCGCATACGCCAGAGCCGGAAACAGATCGGCAATTTTGTGACGTTGAAACGTTTTGTGCAT
>JAFGTV010000024.1 GCA_016938875.1 Paracoccaceae bacterium | reverse complement strand
GTCAGAGTCGTCTTGCCGTGGTCAACGTGGCCAATCGTGCCAATGTTCACATGCGGTTTCGTACGTTCAAACTTTGCCTTAGCCATGATGGCCTCCTCTTGTTCTGGTCGTAACGCCGTGCGTTACGCGTATTTCGCTTGGATCTCTTCGCTGATGTTCTGCGGCACCGGCTCGTAGTGGTCGAACTGCATCGTGAACTGCGCGCGGCCCGAGGACATCGAGCGCAGGTTGTTGATGTAGCCGAACATGTTGGCCAGCGGCACGAAGGCGTTCAGCACGACCGCGTTGCCGCGGCTGTCCTGGCCCTGCACCTGCCCCCGACGAGAGGTCAGGTCACCGATGATGCCGCCGGTATATTCTTCGGGCGTCACCACTTCGACCTTCATGATCGGCTCCAGCAGTTTGGCGCCGGCTTTCTTGAGGCCCTCGCGCATGGCGGCGCGGGCGGCGATCTCAAAGGCCAGGACCGAAGAGTCCACGTCGTGATAGGCGCCGTCGATCAGGCGAACCTTGAAGTCGATGACCGGGAAGCCCGCCAGCGGGCCACTGTCCATGACGGACTGGATGCCCTTTTCGACGCCGGGGATATATTCCTTGGGCACCGAGCCGCCGACGATCGCGCTTTCGAAGCTGTAGCCTTCGCCCGCTTCGGTCGGCGCGATGACCATCTTGACGCGCGCGAACTGACCCGAGCCACCCGACTGTTTCTTGTGGGTGTAGTCGATCTCGGCGTCGTGGCTGATCGTCTCGCGGTAGGCCACCTGGGGGGCACCGATATTGGCCTCGACCTTGAATTCCCGCTTGAGGCGGTCAACCAGGATGTCGAGGTGAAGTTCGCCCATGCCCTTCATGATGGTCTGACCGGATTCGAGGTCGGTCTCGACGCGGAAGGACGGATCCTCGGCGGCCAAACGGGCCAGGCCCTGGGACATCTTTTCCTGGTCGGCCTTGGTCTTGGGCTCGACCGCGATCTCGATGACCGGATCGGGGAAGGTCATGGTTTCCAGCACGACCTGCTTGGTCGAATCCGACAGCGTGTCGCCCGTGGTGGTGTCCTTCAGACCGGCGAGTGCGATAATGTCGCCGGCAAAGGCTTCTTCGATCTCTTCGCGGTTGATGGCGTGCATCATCATCATCCGGCCGATGCGCTCGCGCTTGCCCTTGGTCGTGTTCAGGATCGAGTCGCCCTTCTTGAGCTTGCCCGAGTAGATCCGGGTAAAGGTCAGCGAACCGACGAAGGGGTCGTTCATGATCTTGAAGGCGAGGCCCGAGAAGGGCTCGTCGTCATCGGCATGGCGCGCAATGTTGCGGGTCTCGGTCTCGTCATCGGGCGAAAAGCCCATGTAGGCAGGCACGTCCAGCGGCGACGGCAGATAGTCGATCACAGCGTTGAGCAGGGGCTGAACGCCCTTGTTCTTGAACGCGGAGCCAGCGGTGACAGGGACGAACGACATCGACAGGCAACCCTTGCGGATCAGCTTGCGCAGCGTCGCCTCGTCAGGCTCTTCGCCCTCCAGATAGGCCTCCATCGCGGCGTCATCCATATCGACCGCGAGTTCGATCAGGTTGGAGCGCCATTCGTCGGCCAGGTCCTTGAGGTCGGCACGGATCGGCTGACGCACCCAGGATGCACCCAGATCCTCGCCCTGCCAGACCCATTCTTCCATGGTCACCAGGTCGATGATGCCTTCCAGCTGATCCTCGGCCCCGATCGGCAACGCGATCGGCGCGGGGGTGGCACCGGTCCGGTCCTTGATCATCTTGACGCAGTTGAAGAAGTCGGCGCCGATCTTGTCCATCTTGTTGACGAACACGATACGCGGCACCTTGTAACGGTCGGCCTGGCGCCACACCGTTTCGGTCTGCGGCTCGACACCGGCGTTGCCGTCCAGCAGCGCAACCGCGCCGTCGAGCACGGCCAGCGAACGTTCCACCTCGATGGTGAAGTCCACGTGGCCGGGGGTGTCGATGATGTTGAAGCGGTACTTGGTGTCCGACGTGCCCTCGACACTCGGATCGTTCTGGCGCTGCCAGAACGTGGTCGTTGCCGCCGACGTGATCGTGATCCCGCGTTCCTGTTCCTGCTCCATCCAGTCCATGGTCGCGGCGCCATCATGCACCTCGCCAATCTTGTGGGACTTGCCGGTGTAGTAGAGGATACGCTCGGTCGTGGTGGTCTTGCCGGCGTCGATATGCGCCATGATACCGAAATTACGGTAGCGCTCGAGGGGATAGTCGCGTGCCATGGGATGCAGTCCTGAAGCCTGAATGGGTTACCAGCGGTAGTGGCTGAACGCCTTGTTGGCGTCGGCCATCTTGTGCGTATCTTCGCGCTTCTTCACGGCAGAGCCACGGGATTGCACCGCGTCGACCAGTTCGCCGGCCAGGCGCTCTTCCATGGTGTTCTCGTTGCGCGCGCGGCTGGCGTTGATCAGCCAGCGGATCGCCAGCGCCTCACGACGCTCGGGACGCACTTCGACGGGCACCTGATAGGTGGCACCACCGACACGACGCGACCGCACCTCGACCGAGGGCTTCACGTTTTCCAGCGCCTCGATGAAGACTTCGACGGGCGAGCGCTTGAGCTTGGCCTCGACGCGTTCCATCGCGTTGTAAACGATCCGTTCGGCGACGGACTTCTTGCCGTCGACCATCAGGTTGTTCATGAATTTCGTCAGAACCCGGTCGCCATACTTGGCGTCGGGCAGGACTTCGCGCTTTTCGGCAGCGTGACGACGGGACATCTACGTCTCTCCTTACTTCGGACGCTTGGCGCCGTATTTCGAGCGGCGCTGCTTGCGGTCTTTGACGCCCTGGGTGTCCAGCACACCGCGCAGGATGTGATAGCGGACACCGGGAAGGTCTTTGACCCGGCCACCACGGATCAAGACGACCGAGTGTTCCTGCAGGTTATGGCTTTCGCCCGGGATATAACTGATGACCTCGAAGCCGTTGGTCAGACGCACTTTGGCGACTTTCCGCATGGCCGAGTTCGGTTTCTTCGGCGTGGTGGTGTAAACGCGCGTGCAAACCCCACGCTTCTGCGGGCAAGCCTGCAGGTGCATGGATTTCTGGCGTTTCACTTTCGGCTGCCGCGGCTTGCGGATCAGCTGTTGGATCGTCGGCATTCCGGTTCCCCGTGTTGCAACCCGTTCAAATCTCGTATCAAGCGTTCCATGCGTCCACAAAACGCGAAAACCGCATGCGTCCCCTCGTTCGCGGGAACGACGCGGTGGAATTCCAGAGGATCGGGGCGCTGGCCCGGATCATGACCACTTTAGTTCTGATTTCAGGAATGACGAACGGTGCCGCCAACCCGAGTTTGTGCCGTATAGGGGGAGTCGGAAGGGTTGTCAACACGCCTTGGCCAGACCTAGCGCGGGCGCAATGGTGCCGGGCCGTTGCGCGCCAACCGGCGCTCTCGGTGAAAGGTGAAAATGCCCGTTGCCACCACGATCCCCGCCCCTGCCAGCGTCAGTCCCGATGGCCATTCGCCGAACACGACCGCCCCCAGACCCAACGCCCAGATCAGCGCCGTGTAACGAAACGGCGACACGATCCCGATCTCGCCCACGCGCATCGCCATCACCGAGAAAAGATACCCCCCGATCACGAACAGCGCCGCGGCTGCCAACTGGGCCCCGGCCCACGCGCCGATCGGCACCCAGGCCTGCATGGCCGCCCCTGCCCCGGCAAAAAGCGTCACCCCCACCGCCGCCGAAATCGCGACCGTCATCGAGGGCACATTGCGCGACAGCCGCCGCGTGGCCAGGTCGCGCAGCGTGACAAAGGCCACCGCGATCAACGCATAGACCGAGAAAAGGTTGAACCCCGCCGTGCCCGGCCGCACGATCAACAGCACCCCGCCAAATCCCACCAGGATCGCCAGCCAGCGTCGCCAGCCCACGACCTCTCCCAGAAAAACCGCGCCGGCCAGGGTAACACTCAGCGGGATGGCCTGCATGATCGCGGTGACATTGGCCAGCGGCGCGTTGAAAAGCGCGGTGATAAAGAAATACGCCGCCCCGATCTCGGCCAGGGTACGCAGGACGATCAGGCCCCAATCCCGACGTGGCAGGCGCAGCCGCAGCGCCCCCATCACCCCCGCCAGAACAGCCAGCATCGCGATGGTGCCCAACCCGCGCAGAAACAACGCCTGAAAGAACGGCAAAGAGGCCGATACGGCCTTCATGCAGGCATCGTTGAAGGTAAAGGCGGCCATGCTGCCCATCATCAGGGCCGCGCCGCGCATGTTGTCGGAAAGCGGTGTCATGGGATGCACATAGCAGGGGCCGCGCAGGCGCGAAGGTCTGTTTGCGGCATCGTGAGGGCGCGCAATGAGAAAATGCGCGGACGCCCGTTTCCCGCGTCAGGGCGGGTGCCGCCGTCGCCCTGCCCCTGCCCCGTCCCCGAAACGAAAACGCCCCCGCCGGAGATCCGGCGGGGGCGTGTTGGTGGTCCAGGCGGCCGCTTACTCGTCGCGGCTCTCGGGGGTTTGCACCAGGCCCAGATCGTCCTGGTCGTCGCCCATGATGTCGTCCACCGGTGCGGCCAGGGCCGCTGCGGCCTCGGCCTCGGCCTGACGGGCGGCGATCACCTTTTGGTCACGCTCGGCCGCGATACGGCGCACACGCTGGCTGGCCCCGCCGGTGCCCGCCGGGATCAACCGGCCGACGATGACGTTCTCTTTCAGGCCCACCAGCTTGTCGCGCTTGCCCTGAACCGAGGCTTCGGTCAGGACGCGGGTGGTTTCCTGGAACGACGCCGCCGAGATGAACGACCGGGTTTGCAGCGAGGCCTTGGTGATCCCCAGGAGGATCGGCTCGCCCGACGCCGGACGCCCGCCCTTGGAAATCGCCTTTTCGTTGGCTTCCTCGAACTCGGCCTTGTCGACGTGTTCGCCTTTCAGCAGCGTGGTGTCGCCGCTGTCCAGGATCTCCCACTTTTGCAGCATCTGGCGGACGATCACCTCGATGTGCTTGTCGTTGATCTTCACGCCTTGCAGGCGATAGACCTCTTGCACCTCGTCGATCATGTAATCGGCCAGCGCCTCGACACCCATGATCGACAGGATGTCATGCGGCGCGGGGTTGCCGTCCATGATGTAATCGCCCTTTTGCACGAAGTCGCCTTCCTGCACCGGGATGTGCTTGCCCTTGGGCACCATGTATTCCACGGGCTCGTGGGTCTCGTCGGCGGGCTCGATCGTGATCCGGCGCTTGTTCTTGTAGTCGCGCCCGAACCGGACATAGCCGTCGATCTCGGCGATGATGGCGTGATCCTTGGGACGACGCGCCTCGAACAGTTCGGCCACCCGCGGCAGACCGCCGGTGATGTCCTTGGTCTTGGCCCCCTCGCGCGGGATACGCGCGACCACGTCACCGGCCTTGACCTCTTGGCGGTCCTCGACCGACAGGATGGCGTCAACCGACATCGGGTAGGTCACCGGGTTGCCGGCCTCGTTGCGCACCGGCTCTCCGGTGGCGGGGTCGACAATCAGGATCTCGGGCTTGAGGTCGTTGCCCTTGGGCGCCGAGCGCCAGTCGGACACGATCCGCTGGGTCATGCCGGTGGCATCGTCGGTATCCTCGCGCACGGCGATACCCGTGGTCAGGTCCACGAACTTGGCGATACCAGCCTTTTCGGCGATGATCGGCAGGGTGTAGGGATCCCATTCATAAAGCTTGTCACCCCGGGTGACCATGGCATCCTCGGGCACAAAGACCTTGGTGCCATAGCCCAGCTTGTGGCTGGCCCGTTCCACGCCGTTCTCGTCGATAATCGCAAGCTGCATGTTGCGGCCCATGACGATCTGTTCGCCCGCGGCGTTTTCGAGCAGGTTCGCGTTGCGGAAGACGACCTTGCCCGTGTGGCTTGCCTCCTGGAAGGACTGCTGACCACCCTGGGCGATACCGCCGATGTGGAACGTCCGCATCGTCAGCTGGGTGCCCGGCTCGCCGATCGATTGTGCGGCGATGATCCCCACCGCCTCGCCGGTGTTGACCATGGTGCCGCGGGCCAGGTCGCGCCCGTAACAGGCGGCGCAAACGCCTTCCTCGGCCTCACAGGTCAGGGGCGAGCGGATGCGCACGCTGGCGACACCGGCCTTTTCGATCATGTCGGACTTGCGCTCGTCGATCAGCTCGTTGCGGCTGACCAGCACCTCGTCCGTGCCGGGTTTCAGCACGTCCTCGGCCGAGACACGGCCAAGCAGCCGTTCGGCCAGCGACGCGACGACCTCACCGTCGTTGACGGCCGCCTCGCAGGTGATTGCCAACTCGGTGCCACAGTCGTTCTGACGCACGATGCAATCCTGCGCCACGTCCACCAGACGCCGGGTCAGATAGCCCGAGTTGGCGGTTTTCAGCGCGGTATCGGCCAGACCCTTACGGGCCCCGTGGGTGGAGTTGAAGTACTCCAACACGGTCAGACCTTCCTTGAAGTTCGAGATGATCGGCGTCTCGATGATCTCGCCCGACGGTTTGGCCATCAGGCCGCGCATGCCGCCCAGCTGTTTCATCTGCGCAGGAGAGCCCCGCGCGCCCGAGTGGGACATCATGTAGACCGAGTTGGGTTCCTTCTCGGCGCCCGCGTCATCGACGCGCACGGCAGAGATTTCGTCCATCATGGCGCTTGCGACCTCGTCGGAACATTTCGACCAGGCATCGACGACCTTGTTGTATTTCTCACCCTGGGTGATCAGGCCGTCCATGTACTGCTGTTCGAATTCCTTAACCTGGTCGCGGACGGCGCCCACGATGGTCCATTTGGCGTCGGGGATGACCATGTCATCCTTGCCAAACGAGATCCCCGCCTTGAACGCCTCGCGGAAGCCCAGGCCCATGATCTGGTCGCAGAAGATGACCGACTCTTTCTGGCCGCAATAGCGGTAGACGTTGTCGATGACCTGCTGCACCTCTTTCTTGCGCAGCAGACGGTTGACCAACGAGAACGGCGCCTTGGCGTTCAGCGGCAAGAGCGCACCCAGCCGCATCCGGCCCGGGGTCGTCTCGAAACGCTGGTAGACCTCGTTGCCGTGGTCGTCGATCTGCTTGATCCGCGCGGTGATCTTGGCGTGCAGGTGCACGGCGCCGGAGTCCAGCGCATGCTGAACCTCGTCCACGTCAGAGAAGATCATGCCCTCGCCGACCATGCCCTTGCGTTCCATCGTGATGTAGTAAAGGCCCAGGATCATATCCTGCGACGGCACGATGATCGGCGCGCCGTTGGCGGGCGACAGCACGTTGTTGGTGGACATCATCAGCACGCGCGCTTCCAGCTGGGCCTCAAGGCTCAGCGGGACGTGCACGGCCATCTGGTCACCGTCAAAGTCGGCGTTGAAGGCCGAGCAGACCAGGGGGTGCAGCTGGATGGCCTTGCCCTCGATCAGCACGGGTTCGAACGCCTGGATGCCCAGGCGGTGCAGCGTCGGCGCGCGGTTCAGCAGAACCGGATGCTCGCGGATCACCTCGTCCAGGATGTCCCAGACCTCGGGGCGTTCCTTTTCGACCAGCTTTTTCGCCTGCTTGACCGTCGAACTGAGGCCCTTGGCCTCAAGCCGCGAATAGATGAACGGCTTGAACAGCTCCAGCGCCATCTTCTTGGGCAGACCGCACTGGTGCAGTTTGAGTTCCGGCCCGGTCACGATCACCGAACGGCCCGAGAAATCGACGCGCTTGCCCAAAAGGTTCTGGCGGAAGCGGCCCTGCTTGCCCTTGAGCATGTCCGACAGCGATTTCAGCGGGCGCTTGTTCGCGCCGGTGATGACCCGGCCACGGCGGCCGTTGTCAAACAGCGCATCGACGGATTCCTGCAGCATCCGCTTTTCGTTGCGCACGATGATGTCGGGCGCACGCAGCTCGATCAGCCGCTTGAGGCGGTTGTTGCGGTTGATGACCCGACGGTACAGGTCGTTCAGGTCCGACGTGGCAAAGCGGCCACCGTCCAGCGGCACCAGCGGGCGCAGTTCCGGCGGGATCACCGGGATCACGGTCAGAACCATCCACTCGGGGCGGTTGCCGGATTCCACAAAGCTCTCGACGACTTTCAGCCGCTTGATGATCTTCTTGGGCTTCAGCTCGCCGGTGGCTTCCTTCAGCTCTTCGCGCAGGCGCTCGGCCTCGGCCTCGAGGTCGATCTGGGCCAGCATCTCGCGGATCGCCTCGGCGCCGATGCCGGCGGTGAAGGCGTCAGAGCCATATTGGTCCTGGGCGTCGAGGAATTCATCCTCGGTCATCATCTGGCCATAGGTCAGATCGGTCAGGCCGGGTTCGATCACCACGTAGTTCTCGAAATACAGAACCCGCTCCAGGTCACGCAGGGTCATGTCCAGCATCAGGCCGATGCGCGAGGGCAGCGATTTCAGGAACCAGATGTGGGCGACTGGGGCGGCCAGTTCGATATGGCCCATCCGCTCGCGGCGGACCTTTTGCAACGTCACCTCGACGCCGCATTTCTCGCAGACGACGCCGCGATATTTCATCCGCTTGTACTTGCCGCACAGGCACTCGTAATCCTTGATCGGGCCAAAGATGCGCGCGCAGAACAACCCGTCACGCTCGGGCTTGAACGTGCGGTAGTTGATCGTCTCGGGCTTCTTGATCTCACCGTAGGACCAGCTGAGAATCCGCTCAGGCGATGCGAGCGAGACCTTGATCTCGTCGAATTGCTTGGGCGCGGCGAGCGGGTTGAACGGGTTGGTGGTCAGTTCCTGGTTCATGTCTCAATCCTTGAAAGGCTGGCGGAAGGGGGAAACGAGCGGTGGCCGCCCCCCACCCTGCGTCCGATGCGCGGGGTGGGGGACAACCGACCTTTGGGCAGGGCCCTACTCGTCGTCCTCCGCATCCAGGAGTTCCATGTTCAGACCGAGGCCGCGGACTTCCTTCACCAGAACGTTGAAGGATTCCGGCACGCCGGCCTCGAAGTTGTCCTCGCCCTTGACGATCGACTCGTAGACCTTGGTGCGGCCTGCGACATCGTCCGACTTGACCGTCAGCATCTCCTGCAAGGTGTAGGCGGCGCCGTACGCTTCCAGCGCCCAAACCTCCATCTCGCCGAAACGCTGACCGCCGAACTGCGCCTTACCGCCCAGCGGCTGCTGGGTGACCAGGCTGTAGGGGCCGGTCGAACGGGCGTGGATCTTGTCGTCCACCAGGTGGTGCAGCTTCAGCAGGTACTTGACGCCCACGGTCACCGGGCGGGCGAACTGCTCGCCGGTGCGGCCGTCAAAGACCACCGATTGGCCGGACTCGTCAAAGCCCGCGCGCCGCAGCGCGTCGTTCACGTCAGGCTCCTTGGCGCCGTCGAACACCGGGGTCGCGATCGGCACGCCACGGGTGACATTGCCAGCCGCCTCGACCAGCGTGGCCTCGTCCATGTCGCGGATGCCCTCTTCGTAGACATCGTCACCATAGGCCAGGCGCATCGCCTCGCGCACCGGGGTCAGATCGCCCGAGCGGCGGAATTCACCCAGCGCATCGTCGATCTTGAGGCCCAGGCCGCGCGCGGCCCACCCCATGTGGGTTTCCAGGATCTGACCGACGTTCATCCGCGACGGCACACCCAGCGGGTTCAGACAGAAATCGACCGGCGTCCCATCGGCGAGGAACGGCATGTCCTCCATCGGGACCACGCGGCTGATCACGCCCTTGTTGCCGTGACGGCCGGCCATCTTGTCACCCGGCTGCAGCTTGCGCTTCACCGCGATGAAGACCTTGACCATCTTCATCACGCCCGGCGGCAGATCATCGCCCCGGCGCACCTTCTCGACCTTGTCCTCGAAGCGGTGTTCAAGGGCGCGTTTCTGCGCCTCGAACTGGGCGTTCAGGGCCTCGACCTGACCGGCGTCGGCCTCGTCGGCCAGGGCCAGTTGCCACCATTGGCCCTTGGACAGGGTTTCAAGCAGGTCTTCGGTGATTTCCGAGTTCGGCTTGACGCCCTTGGGGCCCTTGACGGCGGTCTTGCCCAGGATCATCGACTTGAGGCGCGCGTAGATGTTGCGCTCCAGGATGGCCTGTTCGTCGTCGCGGTCGCGCGCCAGGCTTTCGACCTCTTCACGCTCGATCTGCAGGGCGCGCTCGTCCTTTTCCACACCGTGGCGGTTGAACACGCGCACCTCGACGACCGTGCCGTAATCCCCCGGCGGCAGACGCAGCGAGGTGTCACGCACATCGGACGCCTTTTCACCAAAGATCGCACGCAACAGCTTTTCCTCGGGCGTCATCGGGCTTTCGCCCTTGGGGGTGATCTTGCCCACCAGGATGTCGGCCGGGCCAACCTCGGCGCCGATATAGACGATACCCGCCTCGTCGAGGTTGCGCAGCGCCTCTTCGCCCACGTTGGGGATGTCGCGGGTGATCTCTTCCGGGCCCAGCTTGGTGTCGCGGGCCGCGACCTCGAACTCCTCGATGTGGATCGAGGTGAACACGTCATCACGCGCGATGCGTTCCGAGATCAGGATCGAGTCCTCGTAGTTGTAGCCGTTCCAGGGCATGAACGCGACGATGACGTTCTTGCCCAGCGCCAGTTCGCCCATATCCGTGGACGGGCCGTCGGCGATGACCTCGGCCTTGCCGACGGTGTCGCCCACCTTGACCAGGGGTTTCTGGTTGATGCAGGTGTTCTGGTTCGACCGCTGGAATTTGCGCAGACGATAGATGTCCACGCCGGGATCGCCCGGTTCCAGGTCCTCGGTGGCGCGCACAACGATACGGGTCGCGTCCACCTGGTCGATGACACCGGCGCGTTTGGCCATGATGGCCGCACCGGAATCGCGGGCCACGACCTGTTCGATGCCCGTGCCCACCAGGGGCGCATCGGCCTGCAACAACGGCACCGCCTGGCGCTGCATGTTCGAGCCCATGAGCGCGCGGTTGGCGTCGTCGTTTTCCAGGAACGGGATCAGCGAGGCCGCGACCGACACCAACTGTTTCGGCGATACGTCGATCAGGTCGACCTGGTCACGCGGGGCCAGCATGTAGTCGCCCGACTGGCGGGTAGACACCAGATCGTTGGCAAAGCTGCCGTCCTCGTTGAGGTTGGCGTTGGCCTGCGCCACGGTGTGCCGCATCTCTTCGGTGGCGGACATATAGTTGACCTCATCGGTCACCTTGCCGTCCACGACCTTGCGATAGGGCGTTTCGATAAAGCCGTACTTGTTCACCCGCGCATAGGTTGCGAGGGAGTTGATCAGACCGATGTTCGGACCTTCGGGCGTTTCGATCGGGCACATGCGGCCATAGTGGGTCGGGTGCACGTCGCGCACCTCGAACCCGGCGCGTTCGCGGGTCAGACCGCCCGGGCCAAGCGCCGACAGGCGGCGTTTGTGCGTCACCTCGGACAGCGGGTTGGTCTGGTCCATGAACTGCGACAGCTGCGAAGAGCCGAAGAATTCGCGCACCGCGGCGGCGGCCGGTTTCGCGTTGATCAGATCCTGCGGCATGACCGTGTCGATCTCGACCGAGGACATG
>JAFGTV010000023.1 GCA_016938875.1 Paracoccaceae bacterium | reverse complement strand
GCCCGACTCGCGGGATTTTTCTGCCTTCTTGAGGACATAAGAGTCGACAAAAGGGCCTTTCCAAACAGAACGTGCCATGTGTTAGCGACCCTTCTTGCGCGCGTGACGGGAGCGGATGATGAACTTGTCCGTGCCCTTGTTCTTGTGGGTGCGGGCGCCCTTGGTCGGCTTACCCCAGGGCGTGACGGGGTGACGGCCACCCGAGGTGCGACCTTCGCCGCCGCCATGGGGGTGATCGATCGGGTTCATCACGACACCGCGGACGCTGGGACGCTTGCCCATGTGACGGGTGCGCCCGGCCTTGCCGAAGTTCTGGTTCGAGTTGTCCGGGTTCGACACGGCACCAACGGTCGCCATGCATTCCTGCCGGACCATACGCAACTCGCCCGAGCTGAGCCGGATCTGGGCATAGCCCCCGTCACGGCCGACGAACTGGGCGTAGGTGCCCGCGGCGCGCGCGATCTGGCCGCCCTTGCCGGGCTTCATCTCGATGTTGTGCACGATCGTGCCGATCGGCATGCCGGTGAACGGCATCGCGTTGCCCGGCTTGACGTCGGCCTTGGCCGAGGACACGACCTGGTCGCCAACGCCCAGGCGCTGGGGGGCCAGGATGTAGGCCTGCTCGCCGTCCTCATAGCGCACGAGGGCGATGAACGCGGTGCGGTTGGGATCGTATTCGATCCGCTCGACCGTCGCGGCCACATCCAGTTTGTTCCGCTTGAAATCAACGATACGATAAAGGCGTTTCGCCCCACCGCCGCGGCGGCGCATCGTAATCCGTCCGGTGTTGTTCCGGCCGCCCTTCTTGGTCAAACCCTCGGTGAGAGATTTGACCGGACGCCCTTTCCAAAGCTCCGAACGGTCGATCAGAACCAGCCCACGCTGGCCAGGCGTCGTCGGCTTGTACGACTTGAGTGCCATGCTTTCTGTCTTCCGTCAGCTTCGAACCATAGGTCCGGTTTCGGTATGGGGCAAAAGCCCCGGTTCACAAAAACATCCGGCCCCGGACGAAACCGGGGCCGAAGATTCGCGGCCTTCTATCAGAGCCCAGTGCTCACGTCGATAGTGTTGCCCTCTTCGAGGGTAACATAGGCCTTTTTCACGTCCTTGCGGCGACCCAGCATGCCCCGGAACCGCTTGGTCTTGCCTTTGGTGATGGTCGTGTTCACGGCCTTCACCTTGACCCCAAAGAGGCTTTCGACCGCCTCCTTGATCTGCGGTTTGTTGGCGTCGATCGCCACCTCGAACACCACGGCGCCGTTCTCGGACGCCATCGTGGCCTTTTCGGTGATGATCGGCTTGCGGATCACATCGTAATGTTCAGCCTTCGCGCTCATTTCAGTCGAGCCTCCAGAGCTTCGACACCCGCCTTGGTGAGCACCAGAGTGTCACGGCGAAGGATGTCATAGACATTGGCGCCCATCGACGGCAGCACATCAAGACCCTCGATGTTGCGCGCGGCGCGGGCGAAGTTTTCGTTCACCTCGGCCCCGTCGATGATCAGAACGCGCTTCCAGCCCAGGTTCTTGACCGATTTCGCCAGCAGCGCGGTCTTGGCCTCGGCCAGTTCGGCAGCTTCCAGCACGACCAGTTCCCCGGCCCGTGCCTTGGCGCTCAGCGCGTGACGCAGGCCCAGTTGGCGGAACTTCTTGGTCAGCTCGTGGGCGTGGCTGCGCGGGGTCGGCCCCTTGTAGATACCACCCTTGCGGAAGATCGGCGCGTTGCGGTCGCCGTGGCGTGCGCCACCGGTGCCCTTCTGGCGATAGATCTTCTTGGTCGAGTAGCTGGTCTCGGAGCGGGTCTTGACCTTGTGGGTGCCGGCCTGCGCCTTGTTGCGCTGCCAACGGACCACACGGTGCAGGATGTCCGCACGCGGCTCCAGGCCGAAGATCTCGTCGCCGAGATCGACGGTGCCGGACTTGGCCCCGTCAAGTTTGATCACGTCGAGTTTCATTCTTCACCCCCTTCGGCGGGCGCCGGCTCGGCGGCAGCGTCGGCCTTGGCCGATTTCAGCGCGGCGGGCAGGACCAGATTGTCGGGCGTGGCCTTCTTGACCGCGTCCTTGATCGTGACCCAGCCCCCCTTGGAGCCCGGAACCGCGCCCTTGACCATGATCAGGCCACGGTCGGTATCGGTCCGCACAACCTGCAGGTTCTGCGTGGTCACGCGGGCAGCACCCATGTGACCGGCCATCTTCTTGCCTTTGAACACCCGGCCGGGATCCTGACACTGACCGGTGGAGCCGTGCGAGCGGTGGCTGACCGACACACCGTGGCTGGCCCGCAGACCGCCAAAGTTGTGCCGCTTCAT
>JAFGTV010000022.1 GCA_016938875.1 Paracoccaceae bacterium | reverse complement strand
CGACTTCTAATCGCCAGGTTGAGGGTTCGAGTCCTTCCGGGGTCGCCATGACGGAAAATAGCCGATCTATTTCAATGCGCTATGGCCGCGATTTGGAACTTGGCCTGGCGATTTGGAACTTTTGGGTTCCGCATCCGTGCCGCGCCCGGGCGATCGGGTATTCGCCGGGATTGGCAACGCCCGAGG
This sequence comes from Paracoccaceae bacterium, assembly GCA_016938875.1. GTDB lineage: Bacteria > Pseudomonadota > Alphaproteobacteria > Rhodobacterales > Rhodobacteraceae > Rhodovulum. The sequence continues at coordinate 132,358 of JAFGTV010000022.1, read as the reverse complement.
GTCAATCGCGCGCGGGTGGGTTCAACGCAGCCCTGCGGCAGACGCGGTCCCACGGCAGTCCAGCGGGCGCGGCGGCATAGGCAATTCTACCTAGGTAATGGTGCCAATGGTTTCCCGGTCGGTGACGCTTTACCTTAGGACTTGTCCAGGCGATCAATTTTCGACCCGGACCGGGGGTTTAAATCAAACCTTCGAGGTGTATGATATTTCCAAGTGAATGTTTTGGACTGAGGCGCTCTGCCCTTTGGGGCAGGGCGCATTCTTTACGGGGATGCTTGCAAACTCTCCAAGTGCATTTTGCTTGAATCCGCTTGACCTGCACCTTTCCGGGCGTCTGCTGGACACTGGAAAAAGACTCCGGGCCGTGCCGAATTGATGAAGTCACTTGGTGTCATACTTGCACTCGCGCTGGCAGGTTTGCAGCTTTTCGCTGTGACCGTGGTTGTCTCCTCTTCCTACTTCACCTCGGAAAACACCCTGCTCGAGCACGCCAGGGGTCAGCTCGTCGATGTTGGCACCAACGTGATCCAGCACACCAAGTGGTTCATGTCCCCGGCGCGCAGTGCGGCCGAACTCTCGACGGCGCTTGCCGAGAACCAGGTCGTGCGGCGCGAGGAAAGAGACCACCTGGAGGGGCTGTTGTTTCAGCAACTGCGTTCGGCACCGCAATTCGCCGGGGTGTATTACGGTGACGAGCAGGGCAATTTTGTCTATGTAAAGCGCGACGGGACGCACGAATATCTCACCAAGATCGTCGAGATCGGCGCCCAGCGGCGGACCCAGTTCATCAGTCGCGGCGAAGATTTTGCAAGCATCGGCAGCCACTTTGATGCCGCAGACACCTATGATCCGCGTACGCGCCCCTGGTATCAGCAGGCAAAGGCCCAGCGCACCAGCATCTGGACCGACCCCTACATCTTTTTCACCTCGCAATCCCCGGGCATCACCGCGGCCACCCCGGTTATCGGTTTCCGGGGGCTGGTTCAGGGGGTCGTCGGTGTGGACATCGAAATTCGCGAGCTGTCCAATTTCCTGGCGCAACTCAGGGTCGGAAAGAACGGCGCGGCCTTTGTCCTGAACCGCAATGGTGACGTGATCGCCCATCCCAACCCGGCGCTGTTGACCACCGTGGGCGAAGGCGGGACGCTGGCGTTTCCGTCGATCACGCAGATCGACGACCCGATCGCCCGCGCGGCCTTTGGTGAGCGCCTGACACCCGACGGTGTCACCATCGAGACCCAGATCGAATCCGATTTCGAACATGCCGGTGAACGCTATGTGTCGCTGATCATGCCTTTCGGGCTGGACGATATCCCGTGGACGATCGTGCTTTATGCGCCAGAGGACGATTTCATCGGAACGATCAAGGCGAACCGGACGCAGAACACCCTGATCGCGATTGCCGTCGCCATCGCCACGGCCATCCTGGGACTGGCGCTGGCCAACAGGATTCATGCGCCGGTGCGCGCGTTCGCCGTGCGCTCGGCGCTGATTTCCCAGGGCGAGATTGATCCCAACGAGCCCATGCCCAGAACCTACAAGGTTTTGGAAAACGCCAATACCGCCCTGGTCAAAGAGATTTCCCAGCGCAAAAAGACCGAAACCGAATATCGGCTGACCTTTGACAAGGCGTCGCGCGGGATGGTGCATATCGAAAGCGCGACGGGCCGCCTGCTTCGTGTCAACACGAGCTTTGCAAAGTTGCTGGGCTATCGTGAGGATGAGCTGGTGGGCCTCGCGTTCCAATCCCTGCTCGATCCTGACGAACGGGACGTGCTGACCGAGTTTGGCGACAGCATCGCGCAACACGCCGCCTTTGGGTTCGAGGCCAAGGCGATCCGCAAGGATGGCGAGCCGGTCTGGATCAGCTTTAACGGTATCTTCTTTCAAGCCGACGGAGAGGGCGAGAATTACATCGTCGCCACCATCGACGATATCTCGCAGGCGCGCGCCTCGGAGGAAAAGATCGAGACCCTGAACCGCGAGGTCGCGCATTTTTCGCGCCAGCACATGATGGGCGATCTGGCGACGGGTCTTGCCCATGAATTGAACCAGCCGCTGACCGCGATCACCCAGAATATCGACGCGGCGCTTTACCTGATCGGAAACGCGCCGGATCGCACGGACGAGGTGCGCGGCCTGCTGGGGGAAATCGACCAACAGGCCCACCAGGCGGCCGATATCATCCGGGCGCTTCGGGTGCTGGTGCGCAAGGATGGCAACATCGCATCGGTTTTCGGGATCCGCGAGTTGATCGAACAGGCACGCCGGCTTGTGCTTTCCGAGGCGCGGCAGCATTCGGTCGAGTTGGTCATCGCCAAAGGGCCCGAACTGGAGGTCAGCGCGGTTCGCATTCAGATCGCGCAGGTGGTGGTGAACCTGCTCAGAAACTCTGTCGAGGCGATTGCGGATTCGGCCAGCGAACGCCGGGTTGTTACCGTTTCCGCCCGGCAGGTCGGTGATTTCGTGCAGGTGAACGTAGAGGATACCGGCCCCGGAATCGCCGAAGACCTGGAATTGTTTACCCCGTTCGAGACGACGAAACGCGACGGCATGGGCCTTGGCCTGTCCATCAGCCGCTCGTTGGTTGAGGCGAACGGCGGTCGAATTTGGCACGACGGCTCTTCGGCGCGCTCGTGTTTTTGTTTCACGCTGCCGCTGAAAGGAACCTGAGAATGGCCGAGGATGCAGCCGAGGGCCCTTGCGTCTTTCTGATCGACGATGACGCGGATATTCGAACCTCGCTCTCCAGGGCTCTCGGGCTTCGGGGGTATCAGGTCAAAACCTTCGAGTCGGCGCGCGCGTTTCTCGATGCTTATGACGGAACCGCCCTGGGATGCCTGATCCTGGATTTCGGCATGCCCGAGATGGACGGCCTTCAGTTGCAACGGCATCTCAAGGACAATGGCATTAGCATTCCCATCATTTTCATCACGGGTCACGGCGGGGTTCCCGAAACCGTTGAGGCGATGAAGATGGGGGCGGTGGATTTTCTTGAAAAACCGTTCAAGCAATCAATCCTCATCGATCGGATCGAGGTTGCCTTTGAAACCGATGAAAAGCGCCGCAGTGCAAGGCTGCGCACGCTGGAGACGCGCGCGCGTTACGCCTCCCTGACCGAGCGAGAGCGAGAGATCGCCCATATCATGGTCACTGACCCCGCCCGCAGCCCCTCGAAAGAGATCGCGCGGCACCTCGGGATCAGCCCGCGCACCGTCGATCACCACCGCGCCCGGATCCTGGAGAAGATGGAGGTGCATTCGGTTGCCGAACTGGTGGACGCTACCGTAAAGGCGGGTCTTTTCCGGGACGGCTGAGCCAGGCACCGGGGGCGTGCACCGATCCCCCGGCCCCTGGCGTTTCATCAGAACACGATGACGTTGCGCCGGGCCGCGCCGGTTCGGGTGTGGGCGATGGCCTCGTTGATCTGGTCCAGCCGCCAGCGGCCCGAGATCAGCTCGTCCAGCTTTATCCGGTCCTGGCGGTAGAGGTCCACGATCCACGGGATGTCGCGGGCCAGAACCGTGTCGCCCATCATCGAGCCGGCGATCCCCTGGCCGCCCAGCGCCAGGGTAACGGGTTGATAGCGCGCGGTTTCACCGGCATGGGGCATGCCCACCGCCACCAGCCGCCCCCCCGGCGCCAGATAGCGCGGCGCATCGTCATAGGCCGGCACCGCCCCCACCGTCACCAGCACCGCATCGGCCGCGCGCCCGGCGATCCGGCGCAGCGCGCGCCAGGGGCTGTCGTCGCTGGCCAGGATGGTGTCGGTGGCGCCAAAGGCCCGCGCGGCCTCCAGCTTATCCGGCCGCAGGTCCACGGCCACGACCCGTGCCGCCCCTGCCAGCCGCGCGCCCTGGATCGCGTTCAGTCCCACGCCGCCCGCGCCGATGACCACGACCACCTCGCCGGGGCGCACCCCGGCGGTGTTCACCGCGGCCCCCAGCCCGGTGATCACCCCGCATGACATCAGGCAGGCCGCGTCGGGGGCGATGTCGGCGGGGATCTTGGCGATCTGGCTGTGATGCACGACGACGGCCTCGGCAAAGGCGCCGCAATCCAGCCCCTGATGCACCGGCGCGCCCTCGGGGGTGAAGATCGGGCTGTCGCCTTCGCCCGGTTTGGTGCGGCACAGCACCGGGCGGCCCGAGGCACAGGTCGGACAGCCGCCACAGGCGCGGATCAGCGTGACCAGCACCGTGTCCCCCTGCGCCAGCCCGTTCACGCCCGGACCCAGCGCGCGCACGGTCCCAGCGGCCTCGTGGCCATAGACGGCGGGCAGGGATTTGCCAAAGGCCCCATCGATCAGGGAAATGTCGGAATGACAGATCGCCACGGCGGCCAGGTCCACCTCGACCTCGCCGGGGCCGGGGGCGCGCAGGTGCAGCCTCTCGATGCTCAGCGGGGTGCCAAAGGCGCGGCAGACGGCGGCTTGGATCGGTCTCATCGGGGTCTCCTTGGCTGTGGCTCAGGCAGGCGCGGGGCGCGCGGGCCGGGCGACAAAGGCCAGCGCGCAGATGATCATCACCGCCGCTGCCAGCAGGAACGGCGCACCGGGCAGGATCACCGGCGCCCCCTCGCGGGTAAAGGCGGCAAAGATCTGGGTCATCACCAGCGGCGAGGTCACCATCGCGATCGAGCGGATCGAACTGACGGCGCCCTGCACTTCGCCCTGTTGATCGTCGCCGGCGGCCTTGGACATGATCCCCAACAGCGCGGGCGTCACCACCGCGCCCAGCGCGATCAGCGGCGTCATCACCAGCAAGGCGGTCGAATTGTCGACAAAGGCAATCACCAGAAACGCGCAGAAATTATAGCCCAGCCCGTACCAGACCGTATACCGCTCGCCCAGTACGCGCAGGATCACCCGGATCAGCCCGCCCTGCACCGCGGCCACGCCGATGCCGAACATCGCCAGCGAAATGCCGATCGTCCCCGCCGACCAGCCAAAACGATACTGGGTGAAATAGGCCCAGATCGCGGGATAGATGAACATGGCGAATTCATAGAGGAAGAACAGCAGCAACAGCGGGCGCACCCCCGGCAGCCGCCCCATCGCGCGAAACGCGCCCAGCGGGTTGGCGCGGCGCCACTCGAACGGGCGGCGGATCCGGTCGGTGACGGTTTCGGGCAGAACGAACCAGCCAAAAATCAGGTTGGCACAGGCCAGTCCCGCGGCGGCCCAGAACGGGGCGCGCGGGCCCAACTCTCCCAGGAACCCGCCGATCAGCGGGCCAATCACAAAGCCGATCCCAAAGGACGCCCCGACCATGCCGAACCGCGCCGCCTTGTCCTCGGGGGCCGAGATGTCGGCGATGAACGCGCTGGCCGTGGACTGGGTCGAGGCCGTGATGCCCCCCACGATGCGCGCCGCCAGCAACAGCCAGATCGAGCCCGCCAGCGCCATCACCACATAGTCCGCCGCCATTGTGGCCAATGAAATCAACAGGATCGGGCGGCGCCCATAGCGGTCTGACAGGTTGCCGATCAGCGGGCCGAACAGGAATTGCACCGCCGCGAAACTGGTGGCCAGAATGCCGCCCCAGACGGCCGCATCGGCCAGGCCCACGCCGCCGACATCGCGGATCAGGTCCGGCATCACCGGCAGGATCAATCCGATCCCGATGGCATCCAGCACCAGCGTGATGAGGATAAACAGAATGGGCAGGCGGTTGGGGCGATCTGTCATGGGCTTGGATCCGCGCTTGGTGGCTCAGCCTTACCGGGGCAGGCCATTCCGATCAAACCCCTTTCGCCATGGTCCCCGGTGCGCGGGGCCAGTCACGCCGCCCGCAGGCCCAGCATGTCGCGCGCCTGGGCCCAGGTGGCGACGGGACGGTCGTATTTCCGGCACAGTTCGACCGCGCGGCGCACCAGTGCGGCGTTTGACGGTGCCAGCCGGTCGCGGTCCAGCCGCACGTTATCCTCCAGCCCGGTGCGGGTATGCCCGCCCGCGGCGATCGACCATTCATTGAGCCGGATCTGGTTCGCCCCGATCCCGGCCCCGCACCATTCCGCGTCCGGCGCGATGCGCCGCAACGTCTGGACGTAGAAATCGAAACTGGCCTTGTCGGCGGGCATTGCATTTTTGACGCCCATCACGAATTGCACGTAAAGCGGGCGGGTCAGCCGGCCATCCTCGCTCATCTTCACGGCCTGAAAGATGTGGGACAGATCGAATGCCTCGATCTCTGGTTTGACATCGTATTTGTGCATTTCCGAGGCCAGCCAATCGACCAGCTCGGGCGGGTTTTCATAGACCCGCGTGGGGAAATTGTTGGACCCTACCGCCAGCGAGGCCATGTCCGGGCGCAGCGGCAGCATTCCGCCCCGCGCGGCCCCCGCCCCGGACCGGCCGCCGGTGGACAACTGGATGATCATGCCGGGGCAATGGGCCTTGATCCCCTCCATCAGGCGCGCGAACCGCTCGGGGTCCGAGGTGGGCGTCTGGTCGTCGTTTCGTACGTGGCAATGGGCGATCGAGGCCCCGGCCTCAAAGCTTTCATGCACGCTTTCCACCTGTTCGGCGATGCTGATCGGAACGGCGGGGTTGTCTTGTTTGCGCGGAACGGATCCGGTGATGGCGACGCAGATGATGCAGGGTTTGGTCATGTCAGTTCCGCAATGTCGATCAGGATTTGGGCCAGCCTGGCGGGGTCGGCGAAAAAGGGCGAGTGGCCGGTGGCCATGTCGTGGACATGCCCGGCGGGCCAGTCCCGGGTCATGTCCGTCTGGGCGGCGATCGGGATGGCCCGGTCCGCGGTGCAGCGGATGTAATGTCGCGACAGGTCCGGTGGCAGGGCCGCGGCGGGCGCCGTGCCGGGGGCGGTCGGCTGGGGCGTCAGATGCGCGCGCGCATTGTCCACCGTGCCGGCCGGGCAGTCGTGGTAGAAAAGCGGCTCCAGCGTCTCGTCGGCAAAGGTCGAGGTCTTGCGATCCGCGCTCATCCGGATCGCGGACAAGAGTGCGTCGCAGCCATATCGGGCGCGCAGATCACGGGCGGATTCGCCCGCCTTGGGCGCCCAGGCGGTCAGATAGACAAGGGCCGCGATCTTGTCCGGGGCGGCGGCCGCGGCGGCGGTGATGGTGATCCCGCCCAGCGAGTGACCGACCAGGATCACCGGGGCGTCGATGGCACCCAGCACCGCGTCGCGGTATGTCTCAAGGGTCACGTCCTGGGGGGGGGTCGGATCGGCACCCGCCCCCGGCAGGTCGATGGCGCGCGCGCCATGGCCCGTCGCCGTCAGTATCGGCAGCACGTCGCGCCAGCACCACGCCCCATGGCACGAGCCGTGAATGAACAGGAATTCCGCCATCAGAGATCCAAGGCCATGGTTGCAAATATCACCGGAAAGGGGCCGTCGCCCAAGTGTTGGCCCGGCACGGCAGGCTTGGCAAGCCCTGTCTCCACCCCGGCTGAATGTTCGATTCGTGCAAGAATGGTGCGGCCGGTTTGGGCCCCGAAGGCGTCTCGACCTCCTGTCAAATCCAGCCCCAAGGCGGGGTCATGGCGGAAAGGCGGGGGGCTATTCATCCTTGGTTTCCAGCTCGGTGAACACCTCTCGGGCGATGCGGATCGCGGAATTGGCGCGCGGCACACCGGCGTAGATCGCGACATGCAAGAGCACCTCCAGGATGTCCTCTTTGCTGGCCCCGGTATTGGCGCAGGCGCGCAGGTGCAGGCGCAGTTCCTCGTGATTGCCCAGACCCGCCAACAGCGCCACGGTCACCATCGAGCGTTCGCGCGCCGGGATCGTGCCGCGCGACCAGACCCGGCCCCAGGCGGCCTCGGTGATCAACTCGACAAAGGGCGGGTCCAGCACCGGGTCGCCCGTGGTCGAGCGGTTCACATGGGCGTCGCCCAGGGTGCGGCGGCGGGTGGCATCGCCTACGTCGAATATCTCAGACATGGCCGATTTCCTTGAAAAATCCGTTCAGCGCCTGGGCGTAATCGCCGGGCTTTTCCACGCAGGGCAGGTGGCCCGCGCCGCGGATCAGGTGGAACCGCGACCCCTTGATCAGGGCTGCGGTTTCACGCACCATATCCGGCGGGGTGGACCCGTCCTCGGTCCCGGCGATGGCCAGTGTCGGCAGGCTCAGCCCAGAGGTCGGGGTGTAGAAATCCGTCCCCGAGATGGCCGAGCAGCAGCCCAGATACCCCTCGACCGGCTGGCGGGTCAGCATGTTGCGCCAAAGCTGGCAATCGGGGCTTTCGCGATAGGGGCGCGAGAACCAGCGTTCCATTGTTGCATCGGCCAGCGCGTCGATGCCCCGGGCGCGGACCGCCGCGATCCGCTCGTCCCACATCGCGACCGTGCCGATCTTGGTCGCGGTGTTGGAAATGACCATGGCGCGCACCTGGTCCAGACGTTTGACCGCCAGCCCCTGCGCGATCATGCCGCCGATGGACAGGCCCACGAAGACGCATTCGGTGATCCCCAGCAAGTCCAGCAGGCGTTCGGCATCGCGCACGAGCGCGCCCATCGAATAGGGCCCCGGCGGGCAAGAGGACAGCCCGTGCCCCCGCTTGTCATAGCGCACGATCCGCAGCCCGGGCGACAGCAGCGGCACCACCTCGTCCCACATCCGCAGATCGCAGCCCAGCGAGTTCGAGAACACCACCGGCGCTCCGTCGGGATCCCCCTCGTCGCGGTAGTGCAGGGCGACGTCGCCCAGATCGGCAATCTTCATCATGGTCTCCTCAATTGGGCTGGCCCATATGGTTTTGGCCGGGCGGCTCAGACCAGGCGCATATGCGCCACCAACTGCCCGTGGTCCGAGGCCCCGGTTCGGCCGGGTTCCCCGGGCGGGCGGGCGCCGGCGACGTGGTCGTTAAAGGCGCTTAGGTGGCTCATCTGGGCAATCCGGCCGGGCCAGTCAGGGTGGAAATGGCGCGACAGCAGGATTGCATCCAGCGACGTGAACACCCCGTCAAACGCGGTGGTAAAGACCACGTCGCGCCCGGTCTGGCGCGCGAACAGATCTTGTGCGGAATGCAGGCGCACCTGCGTCACGCTCTCGTGGATGGCGGCGGCCTGATCGGGGCTGTGCCAGTCGGCGGCGTCCTGGGCATCGTGGCGGCGTGTCCGGGTATAGTCGGGCAGGGGGGCCTCGCCGGTCAGGATCTCTTGGGTTGGCGAGCGCGGGACGTCGTTGAAATCGCCCAGCACGATCACCGGCCGGCCCTGGTCCAATTCGTCCAGCACCAGCTTGCGCAGCACCCAGGCCTCGGCCATCCGGCGCAGGCTGGCGCGCAAAATCCCCATCGCCCGGCCCGCCGCGTCATAGTTCAACAGGTCCACCTCGGGTGAGAACCGCGCGCCATGGGGGCGGACGAATTCACCATAGCCGGATTTCAGATGGGCGTTGAACACCGTGACGATGTGATCGCCGACCGGGATGCGCACCTTGAGGATCGGGCGGGACAGCCGCTGGATCTGATAGCTGCCCGCATCGCCCCCGCCCAGGTGGTGAAACGGGATGTCGATGGGCGGATCCAGCAGCTGGATCGCCTGCGGATCCTCGGCAAACCCGAGGCGCGAGAGCACAGCCAGCCCGGGGCGCCGCTCGCCCGGGCCGGAATCCGCGATATTGGGGGCAAAGGCCAGCGCCGCGTCGCCATAGGCGCTGGGCGTGTCCGCCTGCGCATCGGCTGCGGCGATCACCTGGCGCAAGGGCTCGGGTTCAAAGATTTCCTGAAATCCGACGATATCGGCGTTCATGCGCGCAAGCTGCCCGGCCAGCCAGGCCTCTTTGTGGGCATAGTCCTGTTCGGTATATTGTTCGAAACGGTAAAATTCTTGCCCGGGACCGATCAAGTTCTGGACGTTGAATGTTGCAATCGTGAAAGTTGTCATGCGCCCTCTCCATACCGTTCCAGGGCGGTGCAAAAGAGGGCGTGATCGACGTTGCCGCCCGATGCCACCGCGATCACCGCGTCGCCCTCGATCATCTCGGGGTGATAAAGGGCCGCGGCCAGGGCGACCGCGCCGCCGGGTTCCAACACCAGCTTGAGACGGGTAAAGGCCGCGGCCATGGCGCGCAGGGCGTCCTCTTCGGACACGACCACGCCGGGACCGCAAAGCCGCGCCATGATCGGAAAGGTGATCGCGCCGGGACTGGGCGTGATGATCGCATCGCACAGTGACCCCGACAGCCGCGCGTTCCGCTCGATCTGGCCCGAGGCCAGCGAGCGGGCGGTATCGTCGAACCCCTCCGGCTCTGCCGGGCGGGCGCGCAGGCCCGGCGCGCGCGCCGCCAGCGCCAGGGCAACGCCGCTGGTCAGGCCGCCGCCGCCGCACGGGATCAGCACATCGGCGCGCATCACCCCGGCCTCGGCGGCCTGTTGGGCGATCTCCAGCCCGCAGGTGCCCTGGCCTGCGATCACCTGCGGCTCGTCAAAGGGTTTGATCAGGGTCAGGCCGCGCTCGGCCGCCAGTTCTGCCCCGATGGCATCGCGGTCGCCATGGGCGCGGTCATACAGCACCACCTCGGCCCCCAGCGCGCGGGTATTCTCGATCTTCAGCCGGGGCGCGTCGGCGGGCATCACGATCACCGCAGGCGCCCCATGCCGGGCCGCCGCGCGCGCAACCCCCTGGGCATGGTTGCCGGACGAATAGGCGATCACCCCGCGCGCCCGCAGTGCCGGGTCCAGCGCCGAAACCGCAGACCACCCTCCGCGAAACTTGAAGCTGCCGGTGTGCTGCAAGGCCTCTGCCTTGACCAGAACCTGCCGCCCGGCGATCTCGTCGAGAAATGGCGAGGACAACAACGGCGTGACCCGGGCATGGCCCCGCAACCGGTCCGCGGCGGCCTCGATCATGTCGATATTCATGCGAAATTCTCCAGAAAGGCACGGATCGCGGCCAGGCTCTCGGACTCGTCCAGGAACGGGATATGCGCCCGGCCCGGCACCTGTGCAAAGATCATATCGGGGCGGCGGCGGCGCATTTCGGCGGCCGTTTCAGGGGACAAAAGGTCCGAATTGGCCCCCCGGATCAGCGCCACAGGCTTCCCCGCCAGCGCATCGAAAAGCGGCCAAAGGTCAGGCTGCGGCCCCTCGAATGCGGCCAGAAACGCCGTGCGCAGCGCCGGATCATAGGGAATATCCAGCCCCTCGGGCGTGGCGATGTAGTGGCGCGCGGCCTCTTCGCCCCAGCGCGACAGCGGCACGCCCTCGAACCCGGTCATGGTATGGGCCAGGGCCAGGGCGACGGCCTGGTGGGTCTTGGCGGCGGGCGCGCGGCCGACATAGTCAAAGATGCGCTCCAACCCGGCGCGCGCGACCTCGGGGCCGACATCGTTCAGGCACAACCCGGCCAGCCGCTCGGGCGCGGTCGCGGCCAGAAAAAGCCCGATCAATCCCCCGCGCGAGGTGCCCAGGATCGGTGCCGAGGCCAACCCCAGGTGATCCATCAGGCTGCGGACATCGCGGGCCTCTTGCGGGACGGTATAGCTGTCCGCGCCGGTCCAGTCGGATTCGCCCCGTCCGCGATAATCCATGCGGATCAACCGGATACCGGGCAGATGCGGCGCCAGGTAATCGAAATCGCGCCCGTCCCGCGTCAGCCCCGCCAGGCAGATCAGCGCAGGCCCCGTGCCCGGTCCGGTGTCGCGATACGAAAGGCGCGCGCCGTCGTCGGCGGTGAAATGCTCCATCACAGGCCCTCTGCCAGGGCCGGGATGCCGGCCAGGTCACCCAAGACATGGGCCGGGCGCCAGGGCATGCGATCCACTGGCTCGCCCGCGCGGTTGACCCACGCGGTGACAAAGCCATAGCCAGCCGCCGCCGCCGCGTCCCAGCCGTTCGAGGACACGAACAGCACCTCCCCCCGGTCACAGCCAAAGCGCGCGCCGACCAGGTCGTAAACCGACGGGTGCGGCTTGAACACGCCCACGGTTTCGACCGACAGCACATCGTCCAGCAGATCCCCGATCCCCGCCGAGGCCACCGCATCGGCCAGCATCCCCGGCGATCCGTTCGACAGGATCGCGGTAGACGTGCCTGCCTGTTTCAGCGCGCTCAGCATCGCGGGCACCTCTGGATAGGCGGGCAATTCACGGTAAAGCGCCATCAGCCGGGCCCGCAGCCCCACGTTCCCGGCCAGCCCGGCGGCCTCCAGCGCCCAGTCCAATCCGTCCTGGGTGACCTGCCAGAAATCCGCATGCGCCCCGGTCACGGCGCGCAGCCAGCTGTATTCCAGTTGTTTGCGCCGCCAGTCGCGGGCCAGCGCCGGCCACAGGTCGGCCAGCGCCTCGTTCCCCGGCTCGCCTGCGGCCACGCGTGCGGCGGCGGCCACGTCGAAGAGCGTGCCGTAAGCGTCGAAGATACAGGTGGTGATCATCATCGGTCCCCCTTGGGGCGCAGACTGTCACAGCGCAGGCGTGGGGAAAAGTGGGCGCACGCATGGTGACCGGCCTGAAATCGGGTATCAGGGACAAAATGGCGAAAGGAAACCCGATGCCGCAGAATCACGGACAGGTCTGGTGGACCGAACTCAGAACCCGCGACGTCGCGGGCGCCCTGACCTACTACAAGGATGTCTGCGGCTGGAACTTCGAGGCGCTGGAGATGCAGGGCATCCTGTACCATGTGGGCCGGCGCGGCGACCGGCCGGTGGTGGGCGTGGCCGATATGCGCGCCCTGCCCGAACTGGATGGCGCGCCGCCCCACTGGTTCAGCTATTTCGCGGTCAACAGCCTGGAACGGGCGCTGGAAAAGAGTGCGGCCCGGGGTGGTCAGGTGATCCGCCCGCCTGTCCCGATCGATGGGCTGGGCCGTATCGCGATCGTCAGCGATCCGTCCGGCGCGGCGCTTGGTCTGATCACGCCAGAGTAGGCGGGCCGGGGGGTTTACATCCCGGCCCCGGCCTTTAGGCTTGATCCGCACCCAGAGCACCCGCGCAAACCTTGCGTGGCCTCTGCAAACCCATCCCCCAAACCGGAAAGAGAGACCGATGACCCAGGTTAAGCCGGGCGACAAGGTTCGCATTCATTACACGGGCACGCTGGCCGATGGCAGCACCTTCGACAGCTCCCAGGGGCGCGATCCGCTGGAATTCACCGTCGGCTCGGGCGAGATCATCCCGGGCCTCGACGGCGCGCTGCCGGGCATGACCGCCGGCGAGAAAAAGACCGTCGAGGTGCCCTGCGAGGCGGCCTACGGCGCCCATAATCCCGACGCCACCCAGGCGGTGCCGCGCGACCAGGTGCCCGATGACATCCCGCTCGAGATTGGCACGCAACTGCAATTGCAAACCCCCCAGGGCCAGGTGATGCCCGTGGTGGTGGCCGAGGTGACCGAGACCGAGGTGGTTCTGGACGCCAACCATCCGCTGGCGGGCAAGGATCTGATCTTCGCGATCGAGCTCGTCTCGATCGGCTGATCCGGGGCACGGCGCGCGTCGCCTGGCTGGGGCCCTTGGCCCCGACCGGACCGGGACGTGCTCCGTGCTTCTTCTGGTCGCAAATATCCTGGGGGTCTGGGGGCAACGCCCCCAGCCCGTCGGCCTGCGCAGCGGGCCGAACCGTCTTGCGGATTGCGCGCCGGGGCCGGGGCCTCAGATATTCTCGAACCGCGGCATGCCCAGCACGTGATAGCCGCCATCCACGGTGACAATCTCGCCCGTGGTGCAGGCCCCGTGATCGGATGCCAGGTAGACCGCGGTGCCGCCGATGCATTCCAGCGTGGCGTTGGCGCCCAGCGGGGCGTTGGCCTCGGTATGGCGGAACGTCTTGCGCCCGCTGCCGATGGCGGCGCCGGCAAGCGTTTTCATCGGGCCGGGCGAGATGGCGTTGACGCGGATCCCCTCGGGGCCCAGGTCGGCGGCCAGGTAGCGCACGGTCGATTCCAGCGCCGCCTTGGCCACGCCCATCACGTTATAAAACGGCGTCACCCGGTTGGATCCCTGGTAGGTCAGCGTCAGGATCGTGCCGCCATTGGGCATCATGGGTTGCGCGCGCCGCGCCACGTCGATCAGCGAATAGCACGAGATCGACAGGCTGTTCTTGAAGTTCTCGCGCGAGGTGTTGATGAACCGGCCCGACAGTTCCGCCTTGTCGGAATAGGCGATGGCATGGACCACGAAATCCAGCGTGCCCCATTCCCGTTCCAGCCGCCCGAATGCCGCGTCAAGCGAGGCGTCGTCGGTCACGTCGACATCCACCAGAAAGCTGGACCCGACGCTTTCGGCCAGCGGGGCCACGCGTTTGCCGAACCCCTCGCCCTGGTAGGAAAAGGCCAGTTCGGCCCCCTCGTCGGCCAACGCCTTGGCGATGCCCCAGGCGATCGAGCGGTCGTTGGCGACCCCCATCACCAGGCCGCGTTTCCCCTTCATCAACTCAGCCATGGCGCGTCACCCGTGAAACTTGCTGAGAACCAGGCTGGCATTGGTGCCGCCAAAGCCAAAGCTGTTGGACAGCACGCTGTCGATCTCGACGCCCTCGCGCAGTTCGGTGATGATCTCGCCCTCGTGGATTTCGGGGTCCAGCTCGGTGATGTTGGCCGAGGCCGAGAGAAAGCCCTTTTCCATCATGATCAGCGAATAGATCGCCTCGTGCACGCCGGTGGCGCCCAGGCTGTGGCCGGTCAGCGACTTGGTGGACCCGATCACCGGCGTCTGCCCCTCGCCAAAGACGGCGCGCACGGCCTTCACCTCGGTCACGTCGCCCGCGACGGTCGAGGTGCCGTGGGCGTTGATATAGTCGATCTTGCGCCCCTCGGGCAGGGTGGCCAGCGCCAGTTTCATCGACCGCTCGCCGCCCTCGCCGGACGGGGCCACCATGTCATAGCCATCCGAGGTGGCGCCATAGCCGGTCACTTCGCCATAGATCTTGGCGCCGCGCGCGCGGGCGTGTTCCAGCTCTTCCAGCACCAGGGTGCCGCCACCGCCGGCGATCACGAACCCGTCGCGGGTCGCATCGAACGGGCGCGAGGCGGTCAGCGGGGTGTCGTTGTATTTCGACGACATCGCGTTCATCGCGTCGAACAGGCACGACAGGGTCCAGTCGACCTCTTCGCCGCCACCGGCAAAGATGATGTCCTGCTTGCCCATCTGGATCAATTCCACCGCGTTGCCGATGCAATGGGCCGAGGTCGAGCAGGCCGAGGTGATCGAATAGTTCACGCCCCGGATCTTGAACGGCGTCGCCAGGCAGGCCGAGTTGGTGGACGACATGCAGCGCGTCACCATGAACGGGCCCATGCGTTTTGGGCTGCCCTTTTCCTTGACGGTGGTATGCGCGCTGAACAGGTTCGAGGTCGACGGCCCGCCAGAGCCCATGATCAACCCGGTGCGGTCGTTCGAGACATCGCTTTCTTCCAGCCCGGAATCGGCGATCGCCTGTTCCATCGCGATATAGTTATAGGCCGCACCCGGCCCCATGAAGCGAAATTGACGCTTGTCGATCTGCGCGGCCAGATCGATCTGCGGGATGCCCGCGACCTGGCTGCGAAAGCCGTTTTCGGCATAGACCTCTTCGAACCGGATGCCCGAGCGTCCGGTGCGCAGCGAGGCCTCGACCTCGGCTGCATTGTTCCCGATCGGCGAGACGATGCCGATCCCGGTGACTACAACGCGGCGCATGGCGCTCTCCTTTGCTGGTGTCAGCTTTCAGACAGGGCGACCTTCATGTCCTTGACATGATAGATCGTTTCGCCGTCGGCTTCGACCCGGCCATCGGCCACGCCCATGGTCAGGCGGCGGGTCTGAACGGCCTTTGTGAAATCGACGTAATAGGTCAGCATCTTGCGGTCGGGGCGGACCATGCCGGTCAGCTTGACCTCGCCCACACCCAGAGCATAGCCGCGCCCCAGCCAGCCGCGCCAGCCCAGGTTGAACCCGGTCAACTGCCACAGCCCGTCCAGGCCCAGGCAGCCGGGCATGATCGGATTGCCGGGGAAGTGGCATGAAAAGAACCACAGGTCGGGGTGGATATCGAATTCGGCCACCACGTGGCCCTTGCCGTTGGGGCCGCCATCGGCGCTGATCTCGGTGATCCGGTCCATCATCAGCATGGGCGGTTCCGGCAATTGCGCGTTTCCGGGGCCGAAAAGCTCGCCCCTTGCGCATTGCAACAGTGCGTCCTTGTCGAAGCTCGTCGGATAATCGGCCATGCGTCAGGTGCCCCCCTGGGATCGGCGTTTTTTGTTCCGCCCCTTTAGCACCGCCCCTCGCAAAGTGGCAATAGCGCCGCGTTGCCGCGCCAAACCGTCGCTGCGACTCAATATTATTTGAATTCCGAACTGCGGGGGACCATATAGGGGCTATGGCACAAAAACCAGAAACCCCCGTTCGTCCTGACATGGTGGACCGCAGCAGCCGTTGGTTGTCCAAGGGTGGTCTTCGTCCGACACGTCAGCGCGTCAGTCTTGCCAACCTGTTGATCGGCGATGGCAAGGATCGTCACGTCACGGCCGAGAGCCTGTATGCCGCGTCCTGTGGGTCCGGGGAAAAGGTGTCGCTGGCGACCGTCTACAACACCCTGCGCGCATTTTGCGATGCCGGGCTGATGCAAGAGGTCATGGTCGACGGCTCCAAGAGCTATTTCGACACGCGCGTCGACGATCACCCCCATTTCTTTTGGGAGGATGAGGGCGTCCTGACCGACGCCCCCGCCGACGAGCTGGAGATTGCCAAGCTGCCCAAGGCCCCCGACGGCGCGCTTATTTCAAAGGTCGAGGTCGTGATCCGGCTGCGCCGGGCCTGACCCGCTAGCCCGCCCTGGCGCCGCGCCGCAACAGCGCGATCAGCAAGACGGCAATGGTGGCGCCCGTGGCGTTGGCCACCAGGTCCAGCGCGGTGTTGTAGTAGCCCCCCACATTGGTGTCGGGCACAGAAAGCACCGCGATGAACTCGATGATCTCGTTCAGCGCGCCCAGGCCCATCGCACCGAACGCCGGATAGGTCAGCGCGGTCCAACTGCCCGCCGTGGCGGGGAAGTGGCGCACCATCAGATGCCACAGCATCCAGGCCGTCACGCCAAAGCCATAGGCATGCACCACCTGGTCGTATTTCAGGATTGTCATCTCGCCGCTGCCGACAATGGGCCAGATTACCCAGGAATACAGCACCCCGTCGCCCACGGGCACACCGCCCCCGGCCATGTGCGCCAATCCCCACAGGCTGAGCGCCCAGAGTAGCGCGGTGGGGAACTCGGCCTTGCGCAGGCCCCGCGCGGCCAGCGCGATCATCCCCAGCATGGTCAGCACATACCAGATGAACTCGTAATTCCCCTGCGAGAAGAACCAGGCGGCAAAGCCCCCGATATAGGCGGCGGTAAACCAGAAAACGATCCATTCCCGACGTTCGATTTTCATGTGATCGGCCTTGTTCGGGGGGCGTTCAGAACCACTGACCCGGCTCCATCAGCCCCAGATTCATCAATTGCTGCGAGCTCCAGTCGAACCGCACCGAGTTGTGCCACTTGAAATCATGGATATCGAACATCGAGCCCGCGTTGGTCTTCAGCGCCTTGGCGGTGCGGAACGAACAGATCGCCGCCGTCAGGTTGTGATGCCAGGGACAGGAATAGGTGTTGTATTCGGGGTCGTTGAACTGGTGCCCCTCCAGCAGGCGCAGCCCCGGTTTGGCCCGGAACAGCCCGATCCGGTCGATGCGACGGCTTGCCTTGGGGATGTGTTCCTCGAACCGCCAGCGCAGCCCGCCGTGGAAATCCAGTTGCCGTTCAAAGGGGTGGTTGCCATTGGCCGGGTCGGGTCGGGCCAGCGCGTAATAGCCCGAGCGGTCGATCATCGCGGTTTCCAGCGATACCGCGTCGGGAAACCGGTCCAGGTCGCCGGCGTAAAGGTCGATCACATAGCACAGCATCGCATCGCGCCGTTCCTCGGCGTGAAAGGCCAGCATTTCGCCGATGCTGCGTGTTTCGCAGAACGGATAGAACAGGTATTCGGCGTTGTAGCAGTAGGAAAACCACACCCCGGGTGCCGCCGCGATCAGGGCGTTGACCGCATTGGGCACGGCGTTGTCGGCCTTGGTATCATGGCGCACCCGGTGGACCCGGGCGGCCAGGTCGTCGGGCAGCTCCAGCGCGTCGGGGGCAAAGACCACGATGGTGGGAAAGCCAAGCTGCGCCTGGTGGCGGATCGTGGTGTCGACCTCGGTCAGATCCTCGACCATGACCAGCGCGACCGGCCCCTTGGCCAGGGCCGTTTTGCCCCGGTCCAGGAACTCTGCCAACCCGTCGTAGCGCTGCGGCGTCATGCTGTTGCCCTTGTTGTCGCGTCCTGCCCGGCGCAAGGTCCGACAATTGCCCCCCCGATGCAAGCGTTGCGGGACGCGCGCGCATTGTGTAGGAACCCGCCCCATATCCCCGGGACACACGCACGCCATGACCACGCCGAAAAAGCTGTTTATCAAAACCTACGGCTGTCAGATGAACGTCTATGACAGCGAACGCATGGCCGAGGCGCTGGGCGGGTCGGGCTATGTCACGACCGACACCCCCGAGGGCGCGGATATGATCCTGCTCAACACCTGCCACATCCGGGAAAAGGCGGCTGAAAAGGTCTATTCGGAACTGGGGCGGCTCAAGGGGCTGAAGCTCGACAACCCCGCGCTCAGGATCGGGGTGACGGGCTGCGTCGCCCAGGCCGAGGGGGCAGAGATCCTGCGCCGCCAGCCTGCGGTGGACCTGGTGGTCGGCCCGCAAAGCTATCACCGCCTGCCCGACCTGGAGGCCCGCGTACGCGCCGGCGAGCGGGCGTTGGACACCGATTTCCCCGAAGAGGACAAGTTCGACAAGCTGGCCGCGCGGCCCAAGGCGCGCCGTGGCCCGGCGGCCTTTTTGACCGTGCAGGAAGGCTGCGACAAGTTCTGTGCGTTCTGCGTCGTGCCCTATACCCGTGGCGCCGAGGTCAGCCGCCCTGCCGCCCGCGTGCTGGACGAGGCGCGCGATCTGGTCGCCCGCGGCGTGGCCGAGATCACGTTGCTGGGCCAGAACGTCAACGCCTATCACGGGGCCGGGCCGGACGGGGCCGATTGGGGGCTGGCGCGGCTGATCCGCCAAATGGCCCGGATCGAGGGGCTGAAGCGGATCCGCTATACGACCTCGCATCCCAACGACATGGAGGACGACCTGATCGCCGCCCATGGCGATTGCCCCGAACTGATGCCCTATCTGCACCTGCCGGTGCAGTCGGGCAGCGACCGGGTGCTCAAGGCGATGAACCGCCAGCATACCGCGCAGGACTATCTGCGCCTGATCGACCGGATCCGCGCGGCGCGCCCCGATATCCTGATTTCGGGCGATTTCATCGTCGGTTTTCCGGGCGAGAGCGATGAGGATTTCGAGGCCACCCTCGACCTGGTGCGCGCGGTGGGCTACGGGCAGTGTTATTCGTTCAAGTATTCCACCCGCCCCGGTACCCCCGCCGCCGAGCGCGACCAACTGCCCGAAGATGTGAAATCAGACCGCCTGGCGCGGCTTCAGGCGTTGCTGAGCGCCCAGCAGACGGCCACCCAAGAGGCCATGGTGGGGCGCACCGTGGGGGTTCTGTTCGAAAAGCCGGGCCGGATGCCGGGGCAGATGGTCGGAAAATCCGATCACCTGCATGCGGTCCATGTCCAGGCCGGGCCCGAGTGGCTGGGCCGGGTCGCCCAGGTTCAGATCACCGGGACCGAACGCAACTCGCTGGCCGGGCAACTGGTGGCTGGACAGGATGCGCCCGCCTAGCGAATGGCGCAACAGTTCCCGGTTTGGCCAGGTCACTGTTTCCCAAATTGCTGCGAACCGGGGCAGAACTTTCTTCACAACCTGCCCAGAGTTGCTAATGTTTCGCCATCATGTGGTGGGGGCGGAGGGTTTCCTGGACCCTGCCGTGTTCGTTACGAGGGTGCGGGTGATGAATTCAGGGACTTTCAAAGGGGCGCGGGTGGTTCTTGGGGCGGCGGCCCTGGCTGTGGGCGCGGTGTCGCTGGGCGCCGACGCGGCCCTGGCCGAGCAAAAGGCGGTTCGGGGCGAACGCTATGTGCCCACGATCTGGGTCGATCCGGATGGTTGCGAACACTGGGTGATGGATGACGGCTGGGAGGGGTACATGACCCCCAATGTCAGCCGCGAGGGCATCCCGGTCTGCCATCGCGGTAACACCTGCGGTGTGATGAATTCCGATCAGCTTTTCGCCACCGACAGTGCGGCGATCACCGCCCAGGGCCGCGCCCGGTTGCAGCAGTTTTTCCGCACCAATACCGCGCGCGCCTATGTCATCGAGGGCCATACCGACAGCCGGGCCAGCGACGCCTACAACCTGGCGCTGTCGCTGCGGCGCGCCAATGCGGTGGCCGGTATCGCCCGGCAGGCCGGGGCGCGCATCTCGGATGTGCGCGGCTATGGCGAGCGCAAGCCGCTGGCGTCGAACCGGACGGCGGCGGGCATGCAGCAGAATCGCCGCGTCGAAATCATCTGTATCCGCTGAGGGGCATGACATGAAAAGCACCGGGGCACTCTGGATCGCAGCACTGGCCATGTCGCTGGCGGGTTGCGAGGGGTATAACGGCGACAAGACGGTGGATCGCGGGTTCGACGCCAAGGATCTGAGCCAGCTCAAGGCGGGGATCTGGGTCGATCCCAACGGCTGCGATCACTGGATCATCGACGACGGCGTCGAGGGGTATCTTTCGCAGCGTCTGGACCGAAACGGCAAGCCGGTGTGCTCTGGCGTTGCCCCGCCGAATACCGTCGTGGGTCCATTCAAGTCGGGCTCGACCGTGGCCGATGTGATCTGATCGCGCCATCCGCGCTGCACAAACGATGACCGCCGCGGCCCCGCCCGGCGGTCTTTTTTGTATCAATCGTGTAACGGCATGCAGCAATTGCTTGCGGTTTGACGGGGCGACCTGCACCATATCTATGTAGTCTTTCAGCGACGGAGTCGTTTTTGGTCCTCAGCGCCCTGACCCCCCCGCCCAATTCGGATGACCTCCACGAGACGCTTCTGGAGTTTGCCGACAATCGCCTTTTGATCGACCTGTGCGGCGAGTTTGACCGCAACCTGGCCCAGATCGAGCATAAGCTGGGGGTCCATATCCTGCGTCGCGGCAACCAGTTGGCCATCGTGGGCGAGGCTGGGCCGCGCGCCCAGGCGGCGATGGTTCTGCAACAGCTCTATGCCCGGCTTGAGGGTGGCAAGGGGATGGAGGCGGGCGATATCGACGGGGCGATCCGGCTGGGCAATTCGGCCGATGGCACTGGCGCGCGCGACGGTGATCAGCTGGAGATGTTCCAGGGCGGTCGGGTCGAGATCCATACCCGCAAAAAGCTGGTCGAGCCGCGCACCGAGGCGCAAAAGGCCTATGTCCGCGCGCTTTATGAAAACGAACTGGCCTTTGGCATCGGGCCTGCGGGCACCGGCAAGACCTATCTGGCGGTCGCGGTCGCGGTGAACATGTTCATCGGCGGCCATGTCGACCGGATCATCCTGTCCCGCCCCGCCGTCGAGGCGGGCGAGCGGCTGGGTTTCCTGCCCGGCGACATGAAGGAAAAGGTCGATCCCTACATGCAGCCGCTTTACGACGCGCTGAACGATTTTCTGCCGGGCAAGCAGGTTGCCAAGCTGATGGAGGAAAAGCGCATCGAGATCGCGCCCTTGGCCTTTATGCGCGGGCGCACGCTGGCCAATGCCTTTGTCGTGCTGGACGAGGCGCAGAATGCCACCACCATGCAGATGAAGATGTTTCTGACCCGCCTGGGCGAAGGCTCGCGCATGGTGATCACCGGCGACCGCACCCAGGTCGACCTGCCGCGCGGGGTGTCCAGCGGGCTGGCCGATGCCGAACGGCTGTTGACCGGTATCGACAGGATCGCGTTCAACTATTTCACCGCCAAGGACGTCGTGCGTCATCCGCTGGTGGCCCGCATCATCGAGGCCTATGACGCGGCGGAAACGGTCGGCTAGGGGCGGCACCACATGTGCCCTTACCCCGCGGGCCGAACCGGGCTAAACCGCGCGCCATGAGCGTCGAGATTCTCTTTGAAGATCCCCGTTGGCAGGCTGCCGGTCTGGACGACCTGGCCCAGGCTGCCTGTGATGCGACCCTTTTGCATCTGGGTCTGGACCCCGAGGGGCACGAGGTCGCCGTGCTGGCCTGTGACGACGCCCGCATCGCCGAGCTGAATGGCCAGTTCCGCGCCAAGCCCGTGCCGACCAACGTGCTGTCCTGGCCCGCCGACGATCTGGCCGCCGACACCGACGGCGCCGCCCCCCTGCCGCCAGAGCCCCCGTTGCCGGGCATGCCACAAGAGCTGGGCGATATCGCCATCGCCTATGAGACATGCGCGCGTGAGGCCGCCGAGCAGGACAAACCGATGGCCGATCACGTCACCCACCTGATGGTGCATGGCTGCCTGCACCTGTTGGGCTATGACCACATCCGGCCGAAAGATGCCGCCCTGATGGAGGGGGTAGAGGTGGAAATACTTGCAAAGATGGGTCTGGCGGACCCATATGGCGAGTGACGGGTCCAGAGCCCGGGGTTTTTGGTAAGGATTGATGGGCGACGAGACTGACGGATCGTCTAGTGCCGCGCAGGGCGCGCTTGACACGGACACACTTGAAAACCGCGGCCTGTTCGGCCGTTTCGTTGCGGCGATCATGCCCACCGGGGCCGACCATTCTGAAGGCGATGCGGAAACGGCGGCCACCAATGGGGGCGCGACGCTTTCGTTTGGCATCGGCAATCTCAGCCGGATGCGGGTCGAGGATGTCGCCATCCCCAAGGCCGAGATCGAGGCCGTGCCACTGGACATCAGCAAGGATGACCTGGTGCAGGTGTTCCGCGAATCCGGTCTGACGCGCCTGCCGGTCTATGACGGCACGCTGGATACGCCCGTGGGCCTGATCCATCTAAAGGATTTCGCGCTGCGCCACGGGTTCAACGGCAAGGGCACGGAATTCTCGCTCAAGGAGATGATCCGCCCGCTGCTTTATGCACCGCCCTCGATGCCGATCGGGGTGCTGTTGCAAAAGATGCAGACCCAGCGCATGCACATGGCCCTGGTGATCGACGAATATGGCGGGGTCGATGGCCTGGTGACGATCGAGGATCTGATTGAACAGGTCGTGGGCGAGATCGAGGATGAACACGACATTGCCGAGGGCAGCCTGTGGTCGGTTGAAAAACCCGGCGTTTTCCTGGTGCAGGCGCGTGCCCCGCTGGATGCCTTCGAGGCCGAGATCGGTCTGAAACTGGCCGAGGGCGAGGATGAGGAAGAGGTCGACACCTTGGGTGGGCTGCTCTTCATGATGATCGGCCGGGTGCCCGCGCGCGGCGAGGTGATCCGCCACGATAGCGGCGCCGAGTTCGAAGTGATCGACGCCGACCCCCGCCGCATCAAGCGTTTGCGTGTGCGCATGCCCGTCGCCGGGGACGCCTGACCCCATGGCCGCGCGCCCGCTGGCCCGCCTGGTGCGGGGGCTTGGCCGTCCTGCGGTGATCGGTTTCGGGCTGGGCCTGCTGATGGCGCTGGGCCAGGCGCCGTTCGCGCTGTGGCCGGTTGCGCTGGTGGCGCTTGGCGGGTTGGTGTGGCTGGTGTCGCGCGCGCCGACGCCCTGGGCCGCGGCGCGCATCGCCTGGGCGGGGGGCGCGGGACAGTTCGCGCTGGCGCTGTCGTGGATCGTCGAGCCTTTTCTCGTGGATGTTGCCAGCACAGGCTGGATGGCCCCCTTTGCGCTGATCGGGCTGGCGGGGGGATTGGCGCTTTTCTGGGGCTTGGCGGGGGCTTTTGCCGGATGGGCGGGGCAGGGGGCGCGCAGCCGGGCGCTGGCCTTTGCCGTGGCGCTGGCGGCGGTGGAACTGGCGCGCGGCTATCTGCTGACTGGTTTCGCCTGGGCGTTGCCGGGGCATATCTGGATCGGCGCGCCGCAGATGCAGCTGGGCGCGCTGATCGGGGCGAACGGGCTGACACTGATGACGACGCTGCTGGCCGCGCTGCCGATCGTTCTGGCGCCGGGGCGTGGACCGCTGCGCGCGCTGGGCCTGGCGGGGGCCGCGGTTGTCGTGACCGGGGCGGGGCTGTGGGGGGCGCTGCGCCTGGCGGTGCCGATGCCGGTCGATCCCGTGGCCCCCCATATCCGCCTGATCCAGCCCAATGCCGCGCAGCATCTGAAATGGCGCGCTGACATGGTGCCGGTCTTTTGGAACCGCCAACTGGACCTGACCGCCGCGCCCTCTGATCCCGCGCCCGATCTGATCATCTGG
This sequence comes from Paracoccaceae bacterium, assembly GCA_016938875.1. GTDB lineage: Bacteria > Pseudomonadota > Alphaproteobacteria > Rhodobacterales > Rhodobacteraceae > Rhodovulum. Next base: position 108,143 of record JAFGTV010000022.1, on the reverse strand, counting down.
CCTGAAACCGCCGTTCCCTATCTGCTGGAGCGCGCCGGTGGGGCGCTCAGCGTCATCGCGGCCGAGGCGGGGGGCATCCCCGTCATTCTGGGCATTCAGCGCCGCGAGGGGCCGCGCACCTATAACAGCCTTGCCGTGATCGGGCCGGGTGGGCAGATCCGCCAGGTCTATGACAAGCATCACCTGGTGCCCTTTGGCGAATACATCCCCTTTGCCCCGCTGTTGGGGCGGCTGGGGATCAGCGGGCTGGCGGCCGGCGATATCTACGGCTACGCCGCCGGTCCGGGCCCGCAACTGCTGGATCTCGGGACGCGCCTGGGGCTGGCCTTGCCGCTGATCTGCTATGAGGCGGTGTTTCCCCAGGATCTGCGCACCGCCGAGCGTCCCCGCTGGCTGGTGCAGATCACCAACGACGCGTGGTTCGGCGCGCGCTCTGGCCCGTTTCAGCATCTGGCGCTGGCACGGATGCGCGCGGTGGAGCAGGGCCTGCCGCTGTTGCGCGCGGCCAATACCGGCGTGTCGGCCGTGATCGACGCACGCGGGCGCATCACTGCCAGCCTGCCGTTGAACACCGCCGGTCAGTTGACCGCGCCGCTGCCCCCGGCACTGGCGCAGACCCCTTACGCGCGCTGGGGCGATCTGCCGGTGCTGGTCGTGCTGTTGACCGGTCTGGCTGCATTGGTCGCAGCCCGCGCCCGGAAATAGCCATTGATTCCGGGGTCTGTGGGGCTTAAGTCCGGATGATCGAACCGTCACAACGGCTTCCTGGCGTGACGGGGGTAATCCATTGGAGCACTTCCCATGACCCGCGAAAATTATGTCTTTACCTCTGAATCCGTTTCAGAGGGGCACCCCGACAAGGTCTGTGACCGGATTTCGGATGCCATCCTCGACGCCTTTCTGGCCGAGGATCCCTATTCCCGCGTTGCGTGCGAGACCTTCGCCACCACCGACCGCGTTGTGATCGGCGGCGAGGTGACCGGCCCCGGTGCGGTGATCCAGCGGGTCGAGGAAATCGCCCGCGAATGCGTGCGCGACATCGGCTATGAGCAAGAGGGCTTTCACTGGGCCAACATGAAGGTGGACAGCTACCTGCATGCCCAGTCGGCCCATATCTCGCAAGGTGTCGACAAGGATGGCGCCGGCGACCAGGGCATCATGTTCGGCTATGCCACCGACGAGACCGAAGAGCTGATGCCCGCCCCGATCCAATATTCCCACGCGGTCCTGCGCCGTTTGGCCGAGGTGCGCAAATCCGGGCAGGAACCGACCCTGGGCCCCGATGCCAAGTCGCAGCTTTCGGTGCGGTATGAGGGCGGCAAGCCTGTCGGCGTCAGCTCGATCGTGCTCTCGACCCAGCACGCGCACGAATCGCAAACCTCGGACGATATCCGCGCCATCGTGGAACCCCATATCCGCGACGTGCTGCCCGAGGGCTGGATCACCGAGGCGACCGAATGGTGGGTCAACCCCACCGGCACCTTCGTGATCGGCGGGCCTGACGGCGACGCGGGCCTGACGGGCCGCAAGATCATCGTCGATACCTACGGCGGGGCTGCGCCCCATGGCGGCGGTGCCTTCTCGGGCAAGGATCCGACCAAGGTGGACCGCTCGGCGGCCTATGCGGCGCGCTATCTGGCGAAAAACGTGGTTGCGGCGGGTCTGGCGAAACGCTGCGTGATCCAGCTCAGCTATGCGATCGGGGTGGCCAAGCCGCTGTCGATCTATGCCGATACCTTCGGCACCGGCGAAGTCTCGGAAGAGGCGATCGAACGGGCCGTGGCAGAGGCGATGGTGCTGACCCCGCGCGGGATCCGCGAGCATCTGCATCTCAACCGCCCGATCTATCAGCGCACGGCGGCCTATGGCCATTTCGGGCGCGCGCCCGAGGCCGATGGCGGCTTTAGCTGGGAACGCACGGACCTGGTCGCGGCCCTCAAGGCTGCGGTCTGACAAACCGGCTTGGGCTGAGGCCTGATATCCCAAAGGGGGCGCGGACCAGCAGGTGCGCGCCCCTTTGCGTTGGGCGGGGTCAGCCCCCCCCTCGAACCGGTTGCCGGCGCCCTTGCCGCCAGTGCGGGCTGATGGCCCGGCCCGCCATGCCATCCCGCCCGGCGCGCCCCTCGGTCTTGACCCCCGCGCCGCCCCGGCCTAAGGCCCCGCGCATGAGCGATACCTCCGACACCCCCGAGCCCCCGCAGCGCGCCTGGCGCAATTTCTACGGCCGTCGCCACGGCAAGACCCTGCGCAGCAACCAGCGGGATCACCTGGATACCGATCTGGCCGCGCTCTCGCCCGGCCCGGTAGAGTGGGACGAGAACCCCGAACGCACCCCGCTGGACCTGGCTACGCGGTTTCCCGGGCGCGAGGTCTGGCTGGAGATCGGCTTTGGCGGTGGCGAACACATGGTTCACCAGGCGGCCACCCACCCCCAAGTCGCCCTGATCGGGTGCGAGCCGTTCATAAACGGCGTCGCCATGCTGTTGGGCAAGCTGCGCGCGGCGGGCGTGGACAATGTCGCCGTCCATCCCGGCGATGTGCGTGACCTCTTTGACGTGCTGCCCACGGCCAGCATCGCGCGCGCCTTCCTGCTCTATCCCGACCCCTGGCCGAAAAAGCGGCATCATCGCCGCCGCTTCGTGACGCCCGAACATCTGGCGCCACTGGCGCGGGTGATGCGCCCCGGCGCGATCCTGCGGGTGGCGACAGATATTCCCGATTACGTGCGCCAGACCCTGGTCGAGGTGCCCCGCGCGGGGTTCGAGTGGCTGGCCGAAACCCCCGCCGACTGGCGCGCGCCGTGGGACGACTGGATTTCCACCCGCTATGAACAAAAGGCCCTGCGCGAGGGGCGGCCGCCCCACTATCTGACCTTTCGCCGGGTCTGAGCGCCGCGCGCCCCCGTCTTCTTGGGAAACGGACCCAATGGGCCGTTTCCCGCGGCCAGGCGCCCCGCCGGGGCTGCTTGGCGCTGGACCGTCCAGCCGACATTCGATAATCCCGATGCCATACACGACAAGGAGAGCGTGCCCATGTCCGCCCATGGCGACCCGATCCCGATGACCGCCCGCGCCGCGGGCCCGCTGCGGGGCACTGCGATCGTGCCGGGCGACAAATCCATCAGCCACCGTGCGCTGATTCTGGGCGCGCTCAGCGTCGGTGAAACCCATATCACCGGCCTGCTCGAGGGGCAGGATGTGCTGGATACCGCCCATGCGATGCGTGCCTTCGGGGCCGAGGTAACGCACCTGGCGCCCGGCGAATGGGTCGTGAACGGCGTGGGTGTGGGCGGCTTTGCCGAACCGGCGGACGTGATTGATTGCGGCAATTCGGGCACCGGGGTGCGGTTGATCATGGGGGCGATGGCGACCTCGCCGATCAGTGCGACCTTTACCGGCGATGCCTCGCTGCGGGGCCGTCCGATGGGGCGGGTGACCGATCCGCTGGCACTGTTCGGGGCGGTGGCCCACGGGCGCGCGGGCGGGCGGCTGCCGATGACGGTGGTTGGTGCGGCAGAGCCGGGTGCGGTGCGCTACACGGTGCCGGTGCCCTCGGCGCAGGTGGAATCGGCGGTTCTGCTCGCCGGGTTGAACGCGCCCGGCGACACCGTGGTGATCGAGCGCGAGGCGACCCGCGATCACACCGAGCGGATGCTGGCGGGCTTTGGCGCCACCCTGCGGATCGAGGACACACCCGAGGGCCGGGTCATCACCCTGACCGGTCAGCCAGAGCTGACGCCCCAGACCCTGGCCGTGCCGCGCGATCCCAGTTCCGCCGCCTTTCCGGTGTGCGCGGCGCTGATCACCGAAGGGTCGGACGTATTGGTGCCGGGGATCGGGCTGAACCCGACGCGGGCCGGGCTGTTCACGACGCTGCGCGAGATGGGCGCGGATCTGGTCTATGAGAATGAGCGCGAAGAGGGCGGCGAGCCGGTCGCCGACCTGCGCGCCCGGTTCTCCCCCAACATGCGCGGTATCGAGGTTCCCCCCGAACGCGCGCCCAGCATGATCGACGAATACCCGATCCTGGCCGTGGTCGCCGCCTTTGCCCAAGGGCCCACTACCATGCGCGGCATCAAGGAGTTGCGGGTCAAGGAAAGCGACCGGATCGCGGCCATGGCCGACGGGCTGCGCGCCTGCGGGGCAACGGTCGAGGATGGCGAGGATTGGATGATCGTGCAGGGCCTGGGGGCGGGCGGTCTGCCCGGTGGGGCGACATGCGCCACCCACCTGGATCACCGCATTGCCATGTCCTTTCTGTGTGCGGGCCTTGCCGCGCAACAGCCCGTCACGGTCGATGACGCAGGGCCCATCGCCACGTCCTTTCCGGTGTTCGAGCCGCTGATGGAACGGCTGGGCGCCCAGTTGTCGGGGCCCAAGGCATGAGCTTTACCGTCGCCATAGATGGCCCCGCCGCCGCCGGAAAGGGCACGATCAGCCGTGCCGTGGCCGATCATTTCGGCTTTGCCCATCTCGACACGGGTCTGCTGTATCGGGCCGTGGGCGCGCGGATGCTGGACGGGCTGGACCCGGTGCAGGCCGCCGAAACGCTGGACCCTGCCGACCTGGCGCGTGACGATCTGCGCGCCCCGGCCGTGGCCCAGGCCGCCAGCAAGGTGGCCGCGATTGCGCAGGTGCGCGCCGCGCTGGTGGATTTTCAGCGCGCCTTTGCCAGCCGGGCGGGCGGCGCGGTGCTGGACGGGCGCGACATCGGCACGGTGATCTGCCCCGAGGCGCAGGCCAAGCTGTTCGTGACCGCCTCTGACACGGTGCGGGCCGAACGGCGTTACCGCGAATTGGCCGAAAAGGGCGTGCAGACGACCTTTGACGAGGTGCTGGGCGAGATGCGCGAACGCGACGCGCGCGACAGTGCCCGCGCCGCGGCCCCGCTGAAACCGGCCCAGGACGCGGTGATCGTGGACACCTCGCAGATGGACATCGACCAGGCGGTGGCCACGGCCGTCGCGGCGATCGAGGCCCGGCGCGGCTAGGTGGTCTCTTGCCGACGGGGCGCAAAACCCTTGCGGCAACGGGTCCGGCCCGCTATAGACACGCCCGTCGACAAGGCCGCAAGTGCCGCGACGGAGCCGAGCAGGGTCGGGATCACCACCGGCCCTTTTGCGTATTTCGATCCCTCCGTGGCGCGCGCGGGCACGCATGACCAACCCCAGACCGGCGGAGACAACCGCCCGGCCAGAAAAGACGATATGTAAAGGAAACTAGAGACCAAATGGCTCAGAACACATCTATGGAGGAATTCGAAGCCCTCCTGCAAGAAAGCTTCGAGATCGACACGCCGTCCGAGGGCAGCGTCGTCAAGGGCCGCGTGATCGCCATCGAGGCAGGTCAGGCCATCATCGACGTCGGCTACAAGATGGAAGGCCGCGTCGATCTGAAAGAATTTGCCAACCCCGGTGAAGCCCCCGAAATCGCCGTTGGCGACGAGGTCGAGGTGTTCCTTGACCGTGTCGAGAACGCCCGTGGCGAAGCCGTTGTCAGCCGTGACAAGGCCCGCCGCGAAGAGGCCTGGGACCGCCTGGAGAAGGCTTATGCCGAGGACTCCCGCGTCGAAGGCGCGATCTTCGGCCGCGTCAAGGGTGGCTTTACCGTCGATCTGGGCGGCGCCGTGGCGTTCCTGCCCGGCTCTCAGGTGGATGTGCGCCCGGTGCGCGATGCCGGCCCGCTGATGGGTCTGAAACAGCCCTTCCAGATCCTGAAAATGGATCGCCGTCGTGGCAACATCGTCGTGTCGCGCCGCGCCATCCTGGAAGAATCCCGTGCCGAGCAGCGCGCCGAAATCATCGGCAAGCTGACCGAGGGTGACGCCGTGGACGGCGTGGTCAAGAACATCACCGAATACGGGGCCTTCGTGGACCTGGGCGGTGTGGACGGCCTGCTGCACGTCACCGACATGGCCTGGCGCCGCGTCAACCACCCGTCGGAAATCCTGTCGATCGGCGAGACCGTCAAGGTCCAGGTCATCAAGATCAACAAGGAAACCCACCGTATCAGCCTGGGCATGAAGCAGCTGCAGGACGATCCGTGGGATGCCGTCGAGGCGAAATTCCCGCTGGATTCGGTCCACAAGGGCCGCGTGACCAACATCACCGACTACGGCGCATTCGTCGAGCTGGAGCCGGGCGTCGAGGGCCTGGTGCACGTCAGCGAGATGTCGTGGACCAAGAAGAACGTCCATCCCGGCAAGATCGTGTCCACCTCGCAAGAGGTCGACGTCATGGTGCTGGAAATCGACACCGCCAAGCGCCGCGTCAGCCTTGGTCTGAAACAGACCATGCGCAACCCGTGGGAAGTCTTTGCCGAGACCCATCCGGTGGGCACCCAGGTCGAGGGCGAGGTCAAGAACATCACCGAATTCGGTCTGTTCATCGGCCTGGACAACGACATCGACGGCATGGTGCACCTGTCCGACCTCAGCTGGGACCAGCGTGGCGAAGAGGCGATCCAGGACTACCGCAAGGGCGACGTGGTTCAGGCTGTCGTTACCGAAGTGGATGTCGAGAAAGAGCGTATCTCGCTGTCGGTCAAGGCCCTGGGCGGCGATCCGTTCGCCGAGGCCATCGGTGGGGTCAAGCGCGGCTCGATCATCACGGTCAACGTGACCGCGATCGAAGAGGGCGGCATCGAGGTGGAATACGAGGGCATGAAGTCCTTTATCCGCCGCTCGGACCTGTCGCGCGACCGGGCCGAACAGCGCCCCGAGCGGTTCCAGGTCGGTGACAAGGTCGACGTGCGTGTGACCAACATCGACAACAAGACCCGCCGTCTGGGCCTGTCGATCAAGGCGCGCGAGATCGCCGAAGAGAAAGAGGCCGTCGAACAGTATGGCAGCTCTGACTCGGGCGCCTCGCTGGGCGACATCCTGGGTGCGGCGCTGAAAGGCGACGACAAGTAAACCGACCCGGTCACACCGGATCGTGAACGGCCCCGCACAGCCCGTGCGGGGCCGTTTTTCGTGACCCGAATCAGCCCGCACCGGGCTGGTCCCCGGCACCGCCCTGCCGCCGCGATTCCCAGGTTGCAACCCGCGAAACCGCAGAAAATTGGGTGAAACGGCGCGGCTTTCCGCCGCTTTAGCGCGTTATTTCAAAGGCTTTGTGTTTCTCCGTGAGCAAAACTTGCCTATAGTCGGACAGCCTACGCCGTGCGGCCGCAAGCGGCGTTCAAAAGGGACATAGTGCGATGATCCGTTCGGAATTGATCCAGAAAATTGCCGAAGAGAACCCCCACCTCTACCAGCGTGACGTTGAAAGGATCGTGAACACGATCTTCGAAGAGATCATCTCGGCAATGGCCGCGGGCGACCGGGTCGAGCTGCGCGGGTTCGGTGCCTTTTCCGTGAAAAAGCGTGATGCGCGGACGGGTCGCAATCCCCGGACGGGCGAATCAGTAGATGTTGAGGAAAAGTTCGTGCCGTTCTTCAAGACTGGCAAACTTTTGCGTGATCGCTTGAACGGAAAATAAAAGAGACCGAAAAATGCGCTATATCCGCTACCTCTTTCTGCTTGTCCTTGCCGTCTGCCTGGTCGTCGTGGCCCTGGCCAATGGCGAGCCCGTCACCCTGAACCTGCTGCCCGAGGCCATGTCGACCTATTCGGGCATTTCCCAATCCATCGAACTGCCGCTCTATGCGGTGGGCTTTGGCGGGCTGCTGATCGGTCTGCTGATCGGTTTCATCTGGGAATGGCTCCGTGAGAGCAAGCAACGCTCGATCGCTGCCAAGCAACGGCGCGAGGCCACCAAACTTCAGCGCGAGAATGAGCGGCTGAAGGCCGAACAACATCGCAACGAAGGTCGCGACGAGGTGCTGGCCCTGCTTGAGAAGGGCGGCAAGGCGCGCTAAACCGCGCCATGGCGTCAGAGATCAGGATCAAGATTTGCGGGCTGCGGGATGCCACTTCGGTGGCGGCCGCGGCCCGTTTGCGTATCGCCTATGTCGGCTTTGTGTTCTTTCCGAAATCGCCCCGCCACCTGGACATCGCGCAGGCCCGCATCCTGGCCGCCGAGGTGCCCGCTGGCCTGGCCAAGGTGGCGCTGACGGTGAATGCTGACGACGCCATGCTGGATGCGTTGATCGACCAGGTGCCGATCGACATGATGCAGCTGCACGGATCCGAAACGCCCGACCGCGTGGCGCAGATCCGCGACCGTTTCGGCCTGCCGGTGATGAAGGCCGTGGGCGTTGCGGATGCCGATGACCTGCCTGCGCTGGCCGACTATGCCCGCGTGGCGGATCAACTGTTGGTCGATGCCAAGCCGCCCAAGGGGGCCGCGCTGCCCGGTGGCAATGGCCTGGCCTTTGACTGGCGTCTGATCGCGAACCGGCGTTGGCCGGTGCCGTGGATGCTGGCCGGTGGGCTGACATCGGACAATGTGGCCGAGGCGATCCGCCTGACCGGTGCGCGTCAGGTCGATGTGTCCTCGGGGGTGGAAAGTGCGCCCGGCGTCAAGGACGCGGGGCGGATGGCCCGTTTCGTGGCCGCAGCACGGGGAGAGCCGGACACATGAGATCGTTGGTGGCACTGATTCTGCTGGGCGCTCTTCTGGCGCTCGGGGCGGCCTTTACCAAGCCGACCGAACCCGATTTCACCGCCCAGATCGAGGCGCGCCTGCTGGCCCAGATCGACGCGGCCCAGATCGACGCCGAGGCCGATCCAGCCCAAGCGGTGCTGCTGACCGCCTGCAAACTGGGCCGCAGCCAGTGCGTGCAGGTGCTGCGCGCGATGATGGCGATCGAATACGAGGACAAGGTTCTGTATTCCCGCGCCAAGGTCGCGACCGGGGCGGGACAGCCGGCCATCTGCTATGGCCTCTTTACAAAGATCGTCTGCCGCAGGCCCTGAGCCCTTGCCGCGCCGTGTCCGCCCGGCTAGGCATGTCGCAAACCGGAAGGGGGCACCATGGCCAACGATCTTTTCAACTCCTTCATGACCGGCCCGGACGAGAACGGCCGGTTCGGCGATTTCGGCGGGCGGTTCGTGTCCGAGACGCTGATGCCGCTGATCCTGGAGCTTGAGGCGCAATACGAACACGCCAAGACCGATGACAGTTTCTGGGCCGAGATGAACTATCTGTGGACCCATTACGTCGGCCGCCCCAGCCCGCTTTACTATGCCGACCGGCTGACCGCGCATCTGGGCGGCGCCAAGGTCTATCTCAAGCGCGACGAGCTGAACCACACCGGCGCGCACAAGATCAACAACGTGCTGGGCCAGATCATCCTGGCGCGGCGCATGGGCAAGACGCGGATCATCGCCGAAACCGGCGCGGGCCAGCACGGGGTGGCCACCGCCACGGTCTGTGCCAAGTTCGGGCTGAAATGCGTGGTCTACATGGGTGCCACCGATGTCGAGCGTCAGGCCCCCAACGTGTTCCGCATGCGCCTGCTGGGGGCCGAGGTGATCCCGGTGACCTCTGGCCGGGGCACGCTCAAGGACGCGATGAACGACGCGCTGCGCGACTGGGTGACGAATGTGCGCGACACGTTCTACTGCATCGGCACGGTGGCGGGCCCGCACCCCTATCCGGCGATGGTGCGCGATTTCCAGGCGATCATCGGCAAAGAGGCCAAGGAACAGATGCTGGCCGCCGAGGGGCGCCTGCCCGACACGCTGATCGCCGCCATTGGGGGCGGGTCGAACGCGATGGGGCTGTTCTACCCGTTCCTCGACGACAAGGACGTGCGCATCATCGGGGTCGAGGCCGGCGGCCACGGCGTCAACGCCAAGATGGAGCATTGCGCCTCGCTGACTGGCGGGCGGCCCGGTGTGCTGCATGGCAACCGCACCTATCTGTTGCAGGACGACGACGGCCAGATTCTCGAAGGCCACTCGATCTCGGCGGGGCTGGATTACCCCGGCATCGGGCCGGAGCATTCCTGGCTGCACGACATCGGTCGGGCCGAATATGTCGCCATCACCGACAAGGAGGCGCTGGAGGCGTTCCAGCTGTGCTGCGAAACCGAGGGGATCATTCCCGCGCTGGAACCGTCCCACGCGCTGGCCCATGTGATGAAGATCGCCCCCGACCTGCCCGCCGATCACCTGATCTGCATGAACATGTGCGGCCGGGGCGACAAGGACATCTTTACCGTCGCGCGCCACCTGGGCTTTGACATGGGCGGGATGTAGGCGCGCCCACGCGCCGTTGCCGCCCGGCCCCCGCCCCGCGTCGCCACGTCTTGGGCGGCGGGATCATGGCCTCATGCCGTCGGGGGGGCAGGGTCAGCGCCATATTGATTGAGCACGGCCAAGGGCACGACCTCGCAGGCGGCGGCATGGGTCGCGGCCAGGATCACCTGGGGCGCACAGCCCTCCTCGTGGGCCTGCAGGAACCGCGCGGCGCACAGGCACCACCGATCCCCCGGCACCAGCCCTGAAAATCCATATTCGGGCCGCGGCGTGGACAGGTCGTTGCCGAGATATTTCGAGAACGCCAGGAATTCCGCCGTCATCACCGCGCATACCGTGTGGCTGCCCGCATCCTCGGGGCCGGTATCGCAGCACCCGTTGCGATAAAACCCGGTCAGCGGCGCGGTCGAGCAGGGGGCAAGCGGCCCGCCCAACACGTTCACCGAAGGCGCCTGAAGATCGGACATCTGTATCCTCCTATCGAAACCTGTCGGCCAGTTTCTGAAGCGCGGATCGCGTGTCCCCCTGGGCGGCGGGGGCGGGCGTCTCTGGCGCGGCTGTGGGTTGGGGGGCGGGGTGCGTCGACGCACGGGCCGGCGCCATCCGCCGGGCCACTGCGTTCAGGAATCGCGCCCCCTCGCCACGCGCCAGGTCGGGCGCGCCGTCGGAAATCCCGCGCAGCAGATCGTCCAGCCAGTCCTGGTCGGCCTTGGCAAAATCGCTCAGCACATAGGTTGCGACACGGTCCTTGTGCCCGGGATGGCCAATGCCCAGGCGCACCCGCGCGAATTCTGCCCCGATATGCCCCTGGATCGAGCGCAGCCCGTTATGGCCCGCATGTCCGCCGCCCTGTTTGACCCGGCACTTGCCCGGCGCCAGGTCCAGTTCGTCATGGAATACCGTCACGTCCCCCGGCGCCAGCTTGAAAAAGCGCAGTGCCTCGCCGACCGATTGGCCCGACAGGTTCATGAAGGTCTCGGGTTTCAGCAACACGACCTTTTCGTCGCCCAGCCGCCCCTCGGCGATCTGGCCCTGGAACTTGGCGCGCCAGGGTGCAAATCCATGATCTGCCGCGATCCGGTCCACCGCCATAAAGCCGATGTTGTGCCGGTTTCCCGCATATTTCGCGCCTGGATTGCCCAGGCCCACGAAAAGACGCATTCGTGATCTCCGCCCGCTTGCACTTTGCCCCTTGATGCCCTGAACTGACGCGAAACGCCAGTGCGGCGCGGGAATGAGAGGGGATGCGATGTATCTGACGATGAACCGGTTCAAGGTAAAGCCAGAGGGCGAAGCGGCATTCGAGCAGATGTGGAAGAACCGCGACAGCCACCTGAAATCGGTGCCGGGCTTTGCCGCGTTCCACCTGCTGAAAGGGCCTGCGAAAGAGGGCTATCGCCTCTATGCCTCGCACACCTTTTGGGACAACGAGGAGGCATTCACCGCCTGGACAAAATCCGAGGCCTTTCGCGCCGCCCACAAGGGGGCCAAGGGGCCGTCCGATCTGTATCTCGGTCCGCCCGAGCTGGAGGTTTTCGACACGATCCAAAGCCTGAGCTAGGCCCGCCAGCCCGCGCCGCAGGGCTGCCGGGCGGTGTTGGGACGTGGGTCTTGGGACCAAGACGAGGGACAGGGGGGCGCCTTTTCCTGTCTTCTTGGGGAAATACCCAAGATCGCGGGGCCTGCCACGGGCGCGGGAATGGGACGGGGCGCGAAAATGCGAACGGGGCCCCGAAGGGCCCCGTTCAAAGGTCGTCCAGGGGCGGGGATTACTCCTCGTCGCCCGCTTCCACGTCCGCTTCGTCTGCCTCGTCGTCGCCGGCCGAACGCAGGCCCGAGGGGGCCGAGATGTTGGCGATCACGAAGTCGCGGTCGGTGATCATCGGGCGGCTGCCCTCGGGCAGGGTCACGTCCGAGATGTGCACGATATCGCCGATATTCATGCCCGACACGTCCACGGTGATCTTTTCGGGGATATCGCCGGCGGTCACTTTCAGTTCCACCTCGGGGCGCACAACGGTCAGCACGCCACCTTTCTTGAGGCCGGGCGATGCCTCTTCACCCACGAACTCGACGGGGATGTAGAGGTTGATCCGCGAGGTGCGGCGCAGGCGCATGAAGTCGACATGGATCGGCAGATCCTTGACCACGTCGCGCTGCACGCCGCGGCAGATCACGCGCACGTCTTCTTCGCCCTCGACCTTGAGGTTGAACAGCGTGGACAGAAAGCGTCCTTGCCGCAGCCGCTTGAGCAGCACGTTGAATTTCAGGTTGATGGCCATCGGCTCTGCGCCGCCGCCATAAACGATGCCCGGTACGAATTGCTCACGACGAGCTTGACGAGCGGCCCCCTTGCCTGTCCCCGTACGTACCGTGGCGAAAAGATCAGGGATCTCACCTGCCATTGGTCTGTCTCCTAGATTTGGCGGGCATCCTCCAAGGGTGTATGCCCGGATGAAGCCGTGCGCATACCCGAGGCTGGCGCGAATGGGAAGAGCAAAACGGCCCGATCAGGCCCATTTCCCCTCGAACCCGGCGGGAATGCGCAGGATGTCGGGGGTCAGCCCGGCGATCGACTTGCGTCCGCACAGCGCCATGGTCAGGTCCAGCTCCTTGTGGATGACCTCCAGCGATTTGGTGACGCCGGCCTCGCCCATCGCGCCCAGCCCGTAGATATAGGCGCGCCCGATATAGGTGCCCTTGGCGCCCATCGCCAGCGCCTTGAGCACGTCCTGGCCCGAGCGTATGCCGCTGTCGAAATGCACCTCGACCCGGTCACCCACGGCGCGCACGATCTCGGGCAGGGCACGGATTGCCGAAACCGCGCCGTCCAGTTGCCGCCCGCCATGGTTCGACACAATGATCGCGTCGGCCCCCACGTCGGCGGCCCGGCGCGCGTCCTCGGCATCCAGGATGCCCTTGAGGATCAGCTTGCCGCCCCATTGTTCCTTGAGGCGGCGCACCTTGTCCCAGTCAAGGCGCGGATCGAACTGTTCCGCCGTCCAATCGACCAGCGAAGAGGCGTCGGTCACCCCCTTGGCATGGCCCACGATATTGCCGAAGAACCGGCGTTTCGTGCCCAGCATCTCCAGCCCCCAGCCCCATTTGGTGGCCAGGTTCAGCATCGTCGGCAGGGTCAGCTTGGGCGGCGCGGACAGGCCGTTCTTCAGATCCTTGTGCCGCTGGCCCAGAATTTGCAGATCCAGCGTCAGCACCAGCGCGGAACAGTTCGCGTCCTTGGCCCGTTGCAGGATGTCGGCCACGTAATCCTGGTCGCGCATCACGTAGAGCTGGAACCAGAACGGCTTGGTCGTGTTGGCCGCCACATCCTCGATCGAGCAGATCGACATGGTCGAGAGCGTGAAGGGCACGCCGAATTTCTCTGCGGCGCGGGCGGCCTTGATCTCGCCATCGGCGCATTGCATGCCGGTCAGCCCCACCGGGGCCAGCGCCACGGGCATCGCCACGTCCTGGCCGATCATCTGTGTCGCGGTCGAGCGCCCCTCCATGTCCACGGCAACGCGTTGGCGCAGGCGGATGTCGGCGAAATCGGTGGTGTTCTCGCGAAAGGTCTGTTCGGTCCAGCTGCCGGTCTCGCAATAGTCATAGAACATCTTGGGCACGCGGCGGTGATAGATGCGGCGCAGATCTTCGATCGTGGTGATGACGGGCATGGGCGGATTCCTCAGGTTGGTAAGGGGGCTTTACCAATCGGGGCGGGCTGCCGCAACGGGTTTGGCCCGCCGCGCAGTGCGGTGTTGCCCCTGCCGATTGAGGTCAAGGGCGCACAGGCCCGGTCGCCAGGACCAATCGGGCGATCATTGTGGCGTGGGCGGGTCGTCCGGCCCAGTCGCTGCGCGGTCGCCCATTGCCTCGCGCCAATGCCGCCGGCACAGCGAAACATAGGTTTCGTTGCCGCCGATCTGCACCTGTGCGCCGTCTTGCACGGCCTGGCCGTCGGGGCCCATCCGTACCACCATCGTGGCCTTGCGGCCGCAATGGCAGATCGTGCGGACCTCGCGCATCTCGTCGGCCAACGCCAGAAGCGCGGCCGAGCCGGGAAACAGCGCGCCGCGGAAATCCACGCGCAGGCCATAGCACATCACCGGCACACCCAGATCATCCACCGCGCGGGCCAGTTGCCAGACCTGATCGGCCGTCAGGAACTGCGCCTCGTCCAGGAAAACGCATGCACAGGGCCCCTCGGCCAGCCGCGCGGCGATCATCGCCAACAGGTCGTCGGTCGGGGCATAGGTCGTCGCCGCCTCGCCGATCCCGATGCGCGAGGCGATCCGTCCGGCGCCCGCGCGGGTGTCCAGCCGCGCGGTCAGCAGAAAGGTCTGCATCCCCCGTTCGCGATAGTTGTGGGCGGCCTGCAACAGGATCGTCGACTTGCCCGCGTTCATCGTCGAGTAGTGGAAGTAGAGCTTGGCCATGGCCGCGGCCTATTCCTGCAGGCTGCGGACCTCGATCTCGCCCTCTTCGCGGGATTTCATCGCCAGCGTGGCGGCGTGACTGGCCGCGGCGGTGGTGAAATAGGGGATGTGGTCGGACAGGGCGACGGCGCGGATGTCGCGGCTGTCATCGACGGCCTGTTGGCCCTCGGTGGTGTTCATCACCAGCGCCACGCCGCCATCCTTCATCATGTCGACGATGTTCGGGCGCCCCTCGTAGACCTTGTTGACGATCTCGCAGGCGATGCCGTTTTCCGCCAGAAAGGCCGCCGTGCCGCGGGTGGCGACGATGGCAAAGCCCAGATCGACCAGCACCCGCGCGGTTTGCGCCATCTCGAGCGTCTTGTCGTCATCCTTGATCGACAGGAACACGCAGCCGCCATGGGGCAGGTCGGTGCCCGCGCCCATCTGCGCCTTGAGAAAGGCGCGCGCAAAGGTGCGGTCATAGCCCATCACCTCGCCGGTGGAGCGCATTTCCGGGCCCAGCAGCGTGTCGACCCCGGGGAAGCGGGCAAAGGGCAGGACCGCCTCCTTGACCGCGAATCCCTCGATCTGGGGATCGACCAGGTCAAAGGCGGTCAGCTTTTCGCCCGCCATCACCCGTGCCGCGATCGACGCGATGGGCGATTTCACCGCCTTGGCGACAAAGGGCACGGTGCGCGAGGCGCGCGGGTTGACCTCGATCAGGAAAATTTCGCCGTCCTTGACCGCGAATTGCACGTTCATCAGGCCCACGACGCCCAGTTCCAGCGCCAGCGCACGGGTCTGGACCTTTAGCTCGGCAACGATCTGGGGGCTCAGCGAATAGGGCGGCAGCGAACAGGCGCTGTCGCCGGAATGCACGCCTGCCTCTTCGATATGCTGCATGATGCCGGCGACATGCACATCGGTGCCATCGCACAGCGCGTCAACGTCGATCTCGGTCGCGCCCGACAGATAGCTGTCCAGCAGCACCGGGGATTTGCCCGAGACCACCACCGCCTCGGAGATATAGCGTTCCAGATGCGCGGTATCGCGCACGATTTCCATCGCGCGCCCCCCCAGCACATAGGACGGCCGGATCACCAGCGGATAGCCGATCACCTCTGCGGCCTCCATCGCGGCCTGGTCCGAGGCGGCGATGGCGTTGTGCGGTTGTTTCAGCCCCAGCTTGGTCACCAGCGCCTGGAACCGCTCGCGGTCCTCGGCCAGGTCGATCGCGTCGGGCGAGGTGCCCAGGATCGGGATGCCCTCGGATTGCAGCGCATCGGCCAGTTTCAGCGGGGTCTGCCCGCCCAACTGCACGATCACGCCATGCAGCGTGCCGTTCGACTGCTCGACGCGCAGGATCTCCATCACATGCTCAAAGGTCAGCGGCTCGAAGTAGAGCCGGTCCGAGGTATCGTAGTCGGTCGACACGGTCTCGGGGTTGCAGTTGATCATGATGGTTTCATAGCCCGCGTCGGTCAGCGCGAAACAGGCATGACAGCAGCAATAGTCGAACTCGATCCCCTGGCCGATCCGGTTGGGGCCGCCGCCCAGGATGACGACCTTTTTGCGGGTCGAGGGGCGGGCCTCGCACTCGACCTCGCCCATCACCGGGGCCTCGTAGGTGGAGTACATATAGGGGGTCTGGGCCTCGAACTCGGCGGCGCAGGTGTCGATCCGCTTGAACACGGCATTGACGCCCAGGTTGCGGCGCGCGCGGCGGACCTGATCCTCGTCCCGACCGGTTAGCGTGGCCAGGCGGGCATCGGAAAAGCCCAGCATCTTGACCGCGCGCAGCCCGGCCTCGGTCACCGGCAGGCCGTCGCGGCGCAGGTCCGCCTCGGCATCGACGATCTCGCGGATGCGGGCCAGGAACCACGGATCGAACCGGGTGACGGCGTGGATTTCGTCATCGCTCAGGCCGTGGCGCATCGCCTGGGCGATGATCCGCATCCGGTCGGGGGTCTGCTTGGACAGCGCCGCGATCACGGCGGCCCGGTCCGGGGCGCCCTCGATGGTGATCTCGTCAAAGCCGGTCAGGCCGGTTTCCAGGCTGGCCAGCGCCTTTTGCAGCGATTCGTGGATGGTGCGGCCGATGGCCATCGCCTCGCCCACCGATTTCATCGCGGTGGTCAGCTCGGCCTTGGCGCCGGGGAATTTTTCAAAGGCAAAGCGCGGGATCTTGGTCACGACATAGTCGATCGTCGGCTCAAAGCTGGCGGGCGTGACCTTGGTGATGTCGTTGTCCAGCTCGTCCAGCGTATAGCCGACGGCCAGTTTCGCGGCGATCTTGGCGATGGGAAAGCCCGTCGCCTTGGACGCCAGCGCGGACGACCGCGACACCCGCGGGTTCATCTCGATCACGACCATGCGGCCGTCCACGGGGTTGATCGCCCATTGCACGTTGGACCCGCCGGTTTCGACCCCGATTTCGCGCAGCACGGCGATCGAGCCGTTGCGCATCATCTGGTA
This sequence comes from Paracoccaceae bacterium, assembly GCA_016938875.1. Taxonomy (GTDB): domain Bacteria; phylum Pseudomonadota; class Alphaproteobacteria; order Rhodobacterales; family Rhodobacteraceae; genus Rhodovulum. The sequence continues at coordinate 91,103 of JAFGTV010000022.1, read as the reverse complement.
TTCCTTGTCGGTCAGCGTCAGGGCAGGGGCCACGGTGATGGAATCGCCGGTGTGAACGCCCATCGGGTCCACGTTTTCGATGGCGCACACGATGATGGCGTTATCCGCCTTGTCGCGGACCACCTCCATCTCGAATTCCTTCCAGCCCAGCAGGCTTTCGTCGATCAGGATCTGGTTGACCGGCGAGGCATCGAGACCGGTCTTGCAGAAATGCACGAAATCGTCGCGGTTATAGGCGATCCCGCCGCCGGTGCCACCCAGGGTAAAGGCCGGGCGGATGATCGCGGGCAGGCCCACATCCTCTAGCGCGGCCATGCATTCGTCCATCGTGTTGGCGATGGTGGCCACGGGGTTTTCCAGCCCGATCCGGTCCATCGCCTCGCGAAACAGCTTGCGGTCCTCGGCCATCTCGATGGCGGCGCGGTTGGCGCCGATCAGTTCGACGCCGAACTTGTCGAGCACGCCCATATCCGCCAGCTTCAACGAGGTGTTCAGCCCGGTCTGCCCGCCCATCGTCGGCAACAGCGCGTCGGGACGTTCCTTCTCGATGATCTTGGCGACGACCTCGGGGGTGATCGGCTCGATATAGGTGGCGTCTGCCAGGCCCGGGTCGGTCATGATCGTGGCCGGGTTCGAGTTGACCAGGATGACCCGGTACCCTTCCTCGCGCAGCGCTTTGCAGGCCTGGGCCCCGGAATAGTCGAACTCGCAGGCCTGTCCGATGACGATGGGCCCCGCGCCGATGATCATGATGGACTTGATATCGGTTCTTTTCGGCATGGCCCGTCCCCCGGATTGGCAAATTGCTGCGGGTTATAGACAAGCAGGTTGTCGGCGCAAGGGCCGGGGGATGTTTTTCGTCAGGCCACGCGCAGCCGTCGGGCCGATAGCACGAAAGCACAGCCCAGGATCAGGAACAGGCATGCCCCGATGAGCTGTGTCTCGGACTTGAGCCCGCTCAGCACCGCAGAGGCCCACAGGCTGATCGGGGTATAGACCACACACAAAAGGGCACCCCCCCGTGCCCAGCCGAACCGGGCGATCAGCACCGGTGCAAAGGCGGTGGCCGAGATGAAATAATAGCCCCATGCAAGCGGCCCGATCAGCGGGAAAACCGCCAATGCCGCGGGCCACAGCGCGCCGTCGCGCACCGCGCGGCCCGTGCGCGCCATCGCCAGGGCAAATCCCGCGATCGTCAGGGCCAGGACGACCTTGCCGGCCAGCGCCACGGCAGCGGGTTTTTCGGCCAGGGTCATCGTGCGGAAGATGCCGGGGTCGCTTCGCGTGTCGGCCAGGTCGACGAACACGAGCACGGGGTCGGTCATGCGCGTTGCGACGCTATCGAAACTGAAGGACAGCGGGCTGAAAAAGCCCGTGTTTCCGATGGCCGCGACATGGGACAGGAACATCGCGTGCAGCGGCCAACCCGCAACCGCCAGCGAGGCCAACCCCAGCGCCGCCCCCACGGCGGCAAAGGCGGCAAAGGCGCGCCGCTCGCCCGAGGCCAGCCAAAGCAGTGCAAATACCGCTGGGAAAAGCTTGATCGAGGCGGCCAGCGCCAGGGCCGCGCCGGCGGTGAACGGCCGCCCGGAATGGCTGCGCTCCAGCGCCAGAAGGACGAGGAAGGACACCAGGATCTGCGCCTGGTTCTGGTTGAGGGCGATCATCCCCACCGCGGTCATGTGAATCAGAACCTGGGAAATCACGACATAAGGAAACAGCCGCAAACCCGCCCCGGCGATGCGCCACGCCAGAACCGGGGTGAGCAACAAGAGCAGAGGGTTCAGGACACCGGCGACGGCCGCAACGGTTTGGAAATCGGTAACGCGCGTCAACCCGGCAAAGACCCAGGCCCAAAGCGGAGGATACACAAACGGATAGACAAAGCCCGCATAGCCGGCCGCGATGGCCCGCTCGGTCCAGCCATCGGGCGGCACCATCCGGTAGAGGCTGTCGGCGGGGGCATAGACCGGGGTGCCATCGGCAAAGGCTTCGCCTGCCAGCCACAGCGGCAACAGATCGCCCGACTGGCGCGGTGCGGCGATATAGGTCAGCCCGATATAGGCCAGTATCAGCCCCCCGATGACCACACCCGCCGCCCGGAGGGGGGCGGAAAGGCGCGGGCTGGGCACACCGTCGGGCGGAATGGATTTCATGCGGATGTGCTCTTGCCAGTCAGGGTGTGGGTTCGCAGCGCAGATGAGCATGCCGGGCCCCTGTTTTAGAATGGCTTTCCGCATCGCGACCGCAAAGCGATGGCCAACGCGGCGCGCGCGCAACAGCGCAAAGCGGGCGTTGCGGGTTCCGCCGCCGGGCCAACACGCCACCCGCCCGCATCCCCGTATCACCGCAGCCGACGCCAACGCGCCGGGCCCAGGGCGACACGGGCGCGCCTGGTGCCGCAATATCCCGGGCGCCGCTGTGGCCTGCGCCGGGCCCGGTTGCCGCGGTGCCGGGCGGGGGCGGCATTTTCGCGTCTGCGGCCCCACAGGCAGGGCGCCCCGGTTGCGTGCAACACGGATCCGTGAGAACTACCTGACACCTATTTGACATGTGTCAATTTTGCTTGACAGAAGATGTGTCATCTTCCGCGGCGAAACACGGGGAGTCGATCCATGCGAATTTGCTTTGTCCATCCCAACTACAAGTCCGGCGGCGCCGAGATCGCGGGCAACTGGCCGCCGGCATGGGTGGCCTATCTGACCGGCTCGCTGCGTATCGCGGGCTATGATGACATCCACTTCATCGACGCGATGACGCACAACTTGTCCGAGGACGACCTGCGCGCCAAGCTCAAGCAGTTGCAGCCCGATGTGGTGGCCGCGACCTCGATCACGCCGTCGATCTATGTCGCCGAGCGCATCCTTGAGATCGCCAGCGAAGAGGTGCCGAGCGCGGTGCGCGTCCTGGGCGGTATCCACGTCACCTTCATGTTCAAGCAGGTTCTGTCCGAGGCGCCCTGGGTCGACGTGATCGTGCGCGGCGAGGGTGAAGAAATCGTTGTCGAACTGATGAACGCGATCCGCGACGGCCAGTGGCCGGCCGCGCGCCGCGACATCAAGGGCCTGGCCTTCCTCGATGGCGAGGAAATCGTGGCCACAGCCGCCGCGCCGACGATCAAGGACATCGACGCGATCAAGCCCGACTGGGACATCCTGGATTGGGAAAAATACATCTACATCCCGCTGAACTGCAAAGTGGCCATCCCCAACATGGCCCGCGGTTGCCCGTTCACCTGTTCGTTCTGCTCGCAGTGGAAATTCTGGCGCGACTATCGCATCCGCGACCCCAAGCTGGTGGTCGACGAGATCGAGGAACTGGTCAACAAGCACGGCGTCGGCTTCTTCATCCTGGCGGACGAGGAACCGACCATCAACCGCAAGAAGTTCATCGCCTTCTGCCAGGAGCTGATCGACCGCGGCCTGCCCAAGAAGGTCAAGTGGGGCATCAACACCCGCGTGACCGACATCCTGCGCGACGAAGAACTGCTGCCCTTCTACCGCAAGGCGGGCCTGGTGCACATTTCGCTGGGCACCGAGGCTGCGGCGCAGCTGAAACTGGACCAGTTCAACAAGGAAACCCGCGTCGAGGACAACAAGCGCGCGATCCAGTTGCTGCGCGAGGCCGACATCCTGACCGAGGCCCAGTTCATCGTCGGGCTCGACAACGAGACCCCCGAGACGCTGGAAGAAACCTTCAAGCTGTGCTGGGACTGGCAGCCGGATCTGGCCAACTGGGCGATGTATACGCCTTGGCCGTTCACGCCGCTCTTTGAGGAACTGCACAACAAGGTCGAGGTGTTCGACTACAGCCGCTACAACTTCGTGAACCCGATCATGAAGCCCGAGGCGATGGACCGTGCCGAACTTCTGGACGGGGTGATGAACAACTATCGCCGGTTCTACATGCGCAAGGCGCTGTTCCACTATCCGTGGCGCGGCACCGGGTTCCGTCGCCGGTATCTGCTGGGCTGCCTCAAGGCGTTCCTCAAGGCCGGTGTGCAGCGGTCGTTCTATGACCTGGGCAAGAACAACTACTGGGGTCCGCAGTCCAAGGACAAGGTCAAGTTCGACTTCGACATGGATCGCAAGCCCGCCCAGGCCGTGATCGACGACTGGGAATCGGCCGCCGACCGCGCCGCCCAGGCCAAGGCCAAGCGCAAGTCCAAGGATGACAGCTTCAAGATGCCGACCGAAGAGGCTGCCAGCAAACAGGCCGCCGCGGCAGCCCGCGTTTGCGGGGGTGGCGATCAGCAGATGGAAGACGCCTGATGAAAGACACCGCATCCGGCCATGCGGGCCGGATCGGACCCAATGCCGTTCTCCAGCTACTCCCTGTGCTGGAGGCGGCGGGCGGTGCGGCGCTGCGCGATGAGATGCTTGAGGCGGCGGGCCTGACAGAGCCCCCGTCGGACGCTGGCCTTATGGACGAGGGCCCAGCCGCCGCCATGCATCGCGCGCTGCGCCGCCGCCTTCCCGACCGGGCCCCGGCCCTGCTGCGAGAGGCAGGCGCGCGCACCGGCGACTATATCCTGGCCCACCGCATTCCGCCGCTGGCGCAAAAGGTGCTGAAGGCGCTGCCCGCTGCCCTGGCCGCGCCCGTGCTGGCCAAGGCGATCGCCAAGCATTCCTGGACCTTTGCCGGTTCGGGGCAGTTTCGCGTCGTCTCGACCCGCCCGCTGGTGTTCGAGTTGACCGACAACCCCCTGATCCGCGGAGAGGGCGCGCCGCATCCGATCTGCGGCTGGCACGAGGCGGTGTTCGATCAACTGTTCCAGACCCTGGTGGACAAGCGCCTGACCACGCGCGAGACGAAATGCACTGCCAGCGGCGCCGCCGTCTGCCGTTTCGAGATTTCCCGCGCCTGATCCGGCTGTGCCGAACGCCCCGGTCTGGCAGCGCGCCTATTGCGCCGCCAGTCCGGCGTGGACCGGGGCGCGCCGCGTGGCGATGTAGTCGCGGCTCAGCGGCACGGCGTCCCGGGATTTGGCCAGTTGCAACTGGAACACCCCCTGGCGGTCCACCTCGAATGTTGCCTGGCACGCCACCAGGTAATAGCGCCACATCCGCACGAACCGTTCGTCATACATCGCGCGTATATCGTCCAGCCGCGCCTCGAACCGCAGCCGCCATTCCAGCAGGGTGCGGGCGTAATGGCTGCGCCAGATCTCCAGGTCGGTCAGCCACAGGCCGGTGCGTTCCACCGGGCGGGCCAGTTCGGACAGCGAGGGCACATAGCCCCCCGGAAAAATATATTTCTGCATCCAGCCCGATTGGCTGGCGGGGGGATCGACCCGGCCGATGGTGTGAATCAGTGCCACCCCCTGCGGGGTCAGCAAATCGCGCACCTGGCCGAAATACTCGGGGTAATGGGGGGTGCCCACATGTTCCAGCATGCCGACGCTGACGATCCGGTCAAACGGCCCCTTGAGCGCGCGGTAATCCACCAGCCGCAACGTGACCCGATCCGCCAGCCCGGCCTCTTCGACGCGCTGCTGGGCCAGTGCCAACTGGTTTTTCGACAGTGTCACCCCCGTCACCCGCGCCCCGTAGTCGCGCGCCAGCGTGATTGCCATGCCGCCCCAGCCACAGCCGATATCCAGCACCCGCATATCCGGCTCGATCAGCAGCTTGGCCGCGATATGGGCCTTTTTGGCGCTCTGGGCCTGTTCCAGGGTCAGGTCGGGGTGGTTGAAATAGGCACAGCTGTATTGCAGGTCGTCATCCAGGAACATCCGGTAGAAATCGTTGGAAATATCATAGTGATGCGCCACGTTGGACCGGGCCGTGTTGGGCGTATTGCGTTGCAGCCAGGCGCGCAGCGCAAAGCGCGCCGCATCCGCCCCCCGCGCCCAGCGTGGCAGCCCGCCGCGCCGTCGGTTGCGCAGCAACAGCGTCATGAATTCGTGCAGCCGGTCGCCCTCGACCGTCAGGCGGCCGTCCATATACCCCTCGCCCAGGGCCATCTCGGGGTCCAGGCACAGGGCGCGCACCAAGCCCGCATCGCCCAGCGTCACCCGCGCCGCCAGCCCCCCGCCCGGCCCATAGCGCCGCGCGGTGCCATCGGGATAGTCCACCGCCAGCTGACCGTCGCGCACGAACCGCGTCAGCATCGCATTCACAAGTCCCTGCCACATCGCAAATCCCCCACGGTTTGCCTGTTGCCAGCACTGTTACCGCGCCAGAATAGCGCAAAACCGGGATTCTCTCAAATTCCCGCGTGCCGCCTCCCTTGACTTCGGGGGCCATCAAGGGTGTATCGGCCCGGACCCTTTCCTGACGCCAGAGGACTGCCCAGATGCACCCCTTTCGCAGCCATACCTGCGCCGAGCTGAACAAATCCCACGTTGGGGACACCGTCCGCCTTTCGGGCTGGGTGCACCGCGTGCGCGACCATGGGGGCGTGCTGTTCATTGACTTGCGCGACCACTACGGCATGACCCAGGTGCTGGTCGATCCCGACAGCGCGGTCTTTGCCGAGGTCGAAAAGGTCCGGTCAGAGTGGTGCATCCGCATCGACGGCACGGTCAAGGCGCGCGACGAAAGCCTGATCAACCCGAAACTCCCCACCGGCGAGATCGAGGTTTATATCCGCGGGATCGAGGTTCTGGGTGCCGCCGACGAGTTGCCGCTGATGGTGTTCGGCGACCAGGAATACCCCGAGGAAACCCGCCTGCGCTATCGCTACCTGGACCTGCGCCGCGAGGCGATGCAAAGCAACATGAAGCTGCGCTCGGACGTGGTGGCCAGCATCCGGCGGCGGATGTGGGACAAGGGGTTCCGCGAATACCAGACGCCGATCATCACGGCATCCTCGCCCGAGGGCGCGCGCGATTTCCTGGTCCCCTCGCGGCTGCATCCGGGCAAGTTCTACGCGCTGCCCCAGGCACCCCAGCAGTTCAAACAGCTGATCATGGTCTCGGGCTTTGACAAGTATTTCCAGATCGCGCCGTGCTTTCGCGACGAAGATCCCCGCGCCGACCGCAGCCCGACCGATTTCTACCAGCTCGACATGGAAATGAGCTTTGCCACCCAGCAGGACGTGTTCGACACGATCCAGCCGGTGATCGAGGGCGTGTTCGAGGAATTCGGCAACGGCCACACGGTGGACAAGCACTGGCCCCAGATCAGCTATGCCGACGCCGCCCGCTGGTATGGCACGGACAAGCCCGACCTGCGCAACCCGATCAAGATGCAGGACGTCAGCGACCATTTCCGCGGCTCGGGCTTTGCGATCTTCGCCAAGCTGCTGGAACAGGACGGCACCGAGATCCGCGCGATCCCGGCACCCGGCGGCGGATCGCGCAAATTCTGCGACCGGATGAATTCCTATGCCCAGAAAGAGGGCCTGCCGGGGATGGGCTATATCTTCTGGCGCGATGGCGAGAATGGCATGGAGGCCGCCGGGCCTCTGGCGAAAAACATCGGCCCCGAGCGGACCGAGGCGATCCGCCTGCAACTGGGCCTGGGCAAGGGCGACGCGGCCTTCTTCCTGGGGGGCAAGCCCGCCGCCTTCGAATCCGTCGCGGGACGCGCGCGCAACGTCATTGGCGAGGAGTTGAACCTTACCGAAAAGAACCGCTTTGCCTTTGCCTGGGTCGTCGATTTCCCGATGTATGAAAAGGACGACGAGACCGGCGCGATCGACTTTTCGCACAACCCGTTCTCGATGCCCCAGGGCGGCGCCGAGGCGCTGGAGGGGGATCCGCTGGAGGTTCTGGGATACCAGTATGACCTGGCCTGCAACGGCTATGAGCTGATTTCAGGCGCGATCCGCAACCACCGCCCCGAGATCATGTTCAAGGCCTTTGCCCTGGCGGGCTATGGCGAGGACGAGGTCCGCGCGCGGTTTGGCGGGATGGTCAACGCGTTCCGCTTTGGCGCGCCGCCCCACGGCGGGTGCGCGGCGGGGATCGACCGGATCGTGATGCTGTTGGCCGACCAGGCGAACATCCGCGAGGTCATCATGTTCCCGATGAACCAGCGCGCCGAGGATCTGATGATGGGCGCGCCCAGTCTGCCCACGAACGAACAACTGCGCGATCTCAGCCTGCGGGTGGTCGAACAGGACTAGGCCGCTCAGATCGGCCAAAGGCTCCCGGTCAGGGCGGTGATCAGCGACATCGCCCCGGCCCAGAACACCACGCGTTCCATGATCTCGCCCCGGCCTGCGTTCTGCATGCTGTCTCTCCTTGCGTTCCGGGGCAAGACTGGCGGTGAAAAATGGCGAAAATTTGGCCTGACGCCCCCGCAAATCGGGTGGTTTCGGGGTTTTCGCAGCGCCGGATTTGCGGCTAGATCGCTCCGCAGCCAAGGAGACGCGACATGGCCCCGCAACAGCCCATTGGCGCAGCCGTGCCCAACTGGACCCCGCCGCCCTGGCCGCAGCGCCAGCCGATCGTGGGCCGCTATGCCACGCTGGAACCCCTGGACCCTGACCGCCATGCCGCCCAGTTGCACCGCGCCAATGGCACCGGCGAGGCGCTGTGGACCTATTTGCCCTATGGCCCGTTCCCCTCGGCGGCGCAGTATCACCGCTGGATGCGCGACGTGATCGCCACCGAGGATCCGGTGTTCTACGCGATTCGCAACACCCAGACCGGCAAGTGTGGCGGGATCATCAGCTATCTGCGGATCACCCCCCAGGCTGGCACGATCGAGATCGGCCATGTGAATTTCTCGCCCGAATTGCAACGCACCCGCGCCGCGAGCGAGGCGGCGATGCTGATGATCGGCTGGGCATTTTCGGCGGGCTATCGCCGGGTCGAGTGGAAATGCAACGCGCTGAACATGGCGTCGCGCCGCGCGGCACAGCGCCTGGGGCTGAGTTTCGAGGGCATCTTTCGCCAGCAGGCCGTGGTCAAGGGGCGCAACCGCGACACCGCCTGGTTTGCTGCCATCGACGCCGAATGGCCCGCCCTGCAAGAGGCCTATGCCGCCTGGCTGGCGCCCTCGAATTTCGACGCCGAGGAGCAACAGATCGAGCGGTTGGGCGATCTGACAGGGCTGGTGCGCGTGACGTCGGACCCGGCGCTGGGCTGAGGGGTTGCGCGCCGGGTGTGCGCGACCGATAACCGGGCCAGTTTTTTCAAACGGGAGAGTGCCATGATCGGCCGTCTGAACCATGTCGCCATCGCCGTGCCGGACCTTCAGGCCGCCATGGCGCAATATGCCAACACGCTGGGCGCCGCCGTCGGCGCACCGCAGGACGAGCCCGATCACGGGGTGACAGTCGTTTTCATCGACCTGCCCAACACCAAGATCGAGCTTTTGTATCCGCTGGGCGATGATAGCCCGATCAAGGGGTTCCTGGAAAAGAACCCCGCCGGCGGCATCCACCACATCTGTTACGAGGTGGACGATATCCTGGCCGCCCGCGACCGGCTGCGCGACAGCGGCGCGCGGGTTCTGGGCAGCGGAGAGCCGAAAATCGGTGCCCATGGCAAGCCTGTCTTGTTCCTGCACCCCAAGGATTTCAACGGCACCCTGATCGAGCTGGAACAGGTCTGAACCGGCCTCAGCCCGCCGTATCCCGCTCTGCCAGCCGGTGAAAGAGGTGGGTGAACACCGCCGCCCCCAGGATCGGGATCACCAGGTTCACCAGCGGCAGGGACAGCGGCACCGCCATCAACAGGCCCGCGGCAAAGATCGTCAGCCCGTGACGCTTGCGCAGCGCCACGGCCCCGGCGCGGCCCAGCCGCCGCATCGCGGCCATCTGGAAATATTCCCGGCCCAGCAGGAACCCGTTGACCGCCCAAAAGAGCAGCGGCGCGAACGGCCCGACGATGAAATACAAGATCAGCGCGGCCAGGTTCACCGCCACCAGCACCCCCATGAACCCGACGCTGTCGCGCAATTGGGCACCCAGCGGGATGCGTGGGGCAGGGGGCAGGCCGGGGTAATGCCTGGCCTCGACCGCCTCGGCCACGTCGTCGAGGAAGATCCCGGTAAAGGCCGAGGCGACCGGCACCATCAGGAACACCGACATCACCAGCAGCAGGATCAGCGAGGCGCCGGACAGGATCTCGTCGACCCAATGCACCTGCCCCAGCCAGGGCAGGGTGAAGCTGTCGGGCACCAGCCAGCCGATCAACCCGAACACCGCGGCGTAGATCGCCACCAGCAACAGCACCGACAGCCCCAGCCCCAGAAACAGCACCCGTCGAAAGGCCCGGTCGCCGATCTGGCCCAGCGTTTTCAGAAAGGCGGTCAGGATCATTCGGCAACCCACTGTGTGATGGCGTCCAGGTCGGGGCGCGGGCGCTCGGGGGGCGGGGCGGTTTCGGTGCCGATATGGATGATACCGGCGACCTTTTCGTGCGGGGCCAGCCCCAGCCCCTCGGCCACGAAGATGCGGTCGTGACTGGCCCAGCCCGACAGCCAGTTCGCACCCCAGCCCGAGGCCAGTGCTGCATTCAACAGCGCCAGGCACACTGCGCCCGCGGAATAAAACTGCTCGATCTCGGGCACCTTGTCCGAGGGTTTGGGCGACGCGATCACGACCACGGCCAAACCGCCGTGCTCATAGTGCTTTGCGGCCTTGTCGATCGCCTCGGGCGTCTTGCCCAGGGCCGCGCCACGGGTGCGCACCAGGCCGGCCAGGCGGTGCAGCGCGGGTTTTTCCAGCACGACAAAGCGCCATGGCTCCAGCTTGCCGTGATCGGGGCTGCGCGCGGCGGCGGTCAGGATCGGCATCAGACCGGCGCGGCTGGGCACGGGGCCGGCCAGGGTCTTGGACGGGCGCGAACGGCGGCTCAGCAGAAAGTCGAGAACCTCGGGGCGGGGATCGGGCATGAACGGTCTCCTTTGGGCTGCCCCAGATGTCGGTCATCGGCCGGCGGGGTTCAACCCCGCTGTGCCCGTCTTGACGCGGGCCCGGCGATGCGGGACCAAGACCCCATGTCAGAGCTTGCGCACCTTGCCATTCCCGGCACCCAGATCGCCCTGCGCGTCACGCCCAAGGCCTCGCGTAACCGCATCGTGATCGAGCCGGACGGGCAGATCCGCGTCTATGTCACCTGCGTGCCCGAGGACGGTAAGGCGAACGCCGCGGTCGTCAAGCTGTTGTCCAAGGCGCTGGGCGTGCCGAAATCGCGGTTGGACCTGATCCGGGGCCAGACCGCGCGCGACAAGGTCTTTGTGGTGCTGGGCTAGGGCTGGGACGGCTCGGGGCCGATCCGGTAGATCCCCTCGGGCAGGTCCAGGGCGGCGCCCAATTCGTGGATCTGGGCCAGCGACAGGGTGATCTTGTGCACCTGGTCGGTGCGCGGGTCCAACTGCTCCACCGTGACGCAATCCTCAAAGGCGGTGACGGTCACGTCTTCTTGCAAATGACCCTTGCCCTCATCCATGAGGGTGATCACCGTGGCGTCGAATTCGTGCTCGATCGTGAACATGAGATCACGCTAGCGGCTGACGGGCGCCTTGTGAAGGGCGCGTTTGAGACGGCGGCGATGCAGCGCGTAAAGCGCGGGTGCCGCCAGCCAGTCATAGCCCAGCCCGGCCAGATGGCGCAGCCCCGGCGCGCCCAGAACCCGTGCTAGCCAGCGCCAGCCCGGCAGGTCCGCCCATAGCGCCAGAAAGGCCGGAAACCCCGCGATCAACTGGCCGTCGCGGATCACATGAAGGCGCCGCGCGGCGTCCTCGGTGCTCAGCCCCCAGCGGGCCAGATCGGCCTGCTCCAGATCGCTGTAACGGATCGCCAGACCCCGCGATGTGCTGAGCCGGCGATAGCCGTCCACCTCGCGCGAACAGATCGGGCAAGAGGCGTTATAGATCACTTCGGTCTCTTCCATGACCCGCACATAGGGCGCAAATCGCCGCAAAACAGCCCTGGCGCCAATTTGACACGTATCAATGCAGCGCCGCGCGCCTTGGGGTTTAGTACCGCCAATCCATGGCAACAGGAGGTGGGTTATGTCCGGCAAGCAACGGTACGACGAACACGCCGAACTGGTCGAGAAGATGGCCGAAGCCCTGGGGGTCGACCTGGCCGAGGAAACGATGGCCGGTCGCTGGACCCCAGAGGAAATGCAGGCCACCGTGTCGCGCTGCCTGGGCTGCACCGACCCGGCCCATTGCAAGGGGTGGCTGGAGGAGAACAAGGCCGGCGTCGAAGAGACGCCCGGCTATTGCCGCAACAAGGATCTGCTGGAGGCGATGCGGGCGCGTTTGGCGTCCGCCTGAGGGCGATGGAAGACCAAGGTAAGCTTTCCAAACATTTCTGGCTGGCCCAGGGCATGGCGCGCACCATCGGGGTGAACGTCAACGAGGCGCTGAGTGTCGGACGGATGGGCCGGGGCGAGTTCGCCGAACTGGTCGCGCGCTGTTGCCACTGCGACCGCGGGGAAAGCTGCATGGCCTGGATGGCCTGCCAAAGCGCGGGGGCCGAGGATCTGCCCGGCTATTGCGCGCTCAAACCCCGAATCGAGGCGCTCAAGGAAACGGCCTGAGCCTGGGGCAGGCCCTGTGAAACGGGGGCTGCATGACATGCCGCAACGCTCTGGCGCTGTTGGCCGCGCTGCGGGCGACGTGGCTGGGCGCGGGTGTGGCACGCGCGCAATCGCTTGGCGGGACATGGCGCGCCGAGGGGCATAACCCAGACGGGCGCGCCTATGGCGGCGTGGAAACCGGCGGCGACGCCCCCCCCCGGGGGGGGGCCGGGACGCAGGGCGCGTGATCGCCGTCGATCAGAGGGCGAGGCCCCGGTGATCCATGTGATCGCGGACAACGGCATGCGCCATCGCACTTGGGCGCGCGGCACCGCGCCCTGGCGTTTCGTGCTGCTGCGTCAGGGCGCTATTGGGCCAGCAGCACAGAGATCAGTGCCATCCCCTCTTTCTTGCCGCCGCCCGACAGCCCGGCGATGGTGCTGTCCAGATCGGTGGCCGGATACCCCGCCAGTCGCAGCCGCGCGGCCAGATCCTCGGGGTTTTCGTTCAGAACTGTGGCCACGGCGGCGATCGGCGCGGTTTCGATGCGCTGCAACAGCGCGAAATCGGGCCGCCCACCCCCCTTTGCCTGTCCCCCGAGGGGCAGAAAACTCAGCATCAGCGCGCCGCCAAAGGCCAGCGCCGCAGCCTGCCCCAAGGGGCGTTTGAGATGGGCGATAAAGGGGCGCTGGTTGACCAGCACGTGCAGCCCGATGGCCCCCACGAAGAGCAGGCCGATCCATTCATGGGCCAGTTTGTTCAACCCGGTATCGGTGTGGAAAAACATCAAGACACCGGTCACCGACATCAGCAGGGACGTGCCAATGGTCAGGGGCGTGGCGATTTTGCGAAGCGTGGACATGGGAACCCTTAAAGTGCGTGTTGAAATCGCGGGGTAATACGCAGCCCGCGCCGCGTCCCGTCGCGGGTGCGGCGGTTTGTCATGCGTGCGGGCCTGCCCCCACCGCCGCGCGTGGCCGGGGCGTGCTGGCCTATGGCTGTTTGGGTCAGAACGGTTCCGGGATCAGCGTGTTGGCATGATTCCAGGTGGTGCCGCCCGCGCGCCGCCCGCGCGGCTGCACCGCCCAACGTTGGGCGCGTCACGCCACGGACCGACAGGGTACGCGCCCGCCGGGGCGGGGGCGGCGCGCGGTCGGCACCTCTGCACGGTTGGGTCCGGGACCGATCCGCTGGCCCCGGTGCTAGGGGGTCCGCACCCCCCACAGATCGTATTCGCCCGCCTCGTCCACCTCGACGGTCACGATATCGCCCGGGGCCAGCCCCTGGGTGCCCTCGTCGATAAACAGGCAGCCGTCGATCTCGGGCGCGTCTGCCTTGGTGCGGCAGGTGGCGATGCCGTCCTCGTCCACCTCGTCGACGATCACCTCCAGCCGCTGGCCGACCTTTGCCGCCAGCTTGGCCTCGGAGATCGCCTGGGCCTTTTGCATGAAGCGGTCCCAGCGGTCCTGTTTGACCTCTTCGGGCAGATGATCGGGCAGCGCGTTCGAGCGCGCCCCGGCGACGTTTTCATATTTGAAACAGCCCACCCGGTCCAACTGCGCCTCGTCCAGCCAGTCCAGCAGGGTCTGGAACTCCGCCTCGGTCTCGCCGGGATAGCCCACGATAAAGGTCGAGCGCAGGGCGATGTCGGGGCAATCGCGCCGCCAGGCCGCGATCTCGTCCAGGGTTTTCGCCGCCGCAGCCGGGCGCGCCATGCGGCGCAGGGTGTCGGGATGGGCGTGCTGAAACGGGATGTCGAGATAGGGCAGGATCAATCCCTCGGCCATCAGCGGGATCAACTGGCGCACATGGGGGTAGGGATAGACATAATGCAGCCGCACCCAGGCCCCCAACGCCCCCAGGTCGCGGGCCAGGTCGGTGATGTGGGCGCGGTGACCATTGGCCTCGGCGTGCTTGATATCCACCCCATAGGCAGAGGTGTCCTGGCTGATCACCAGCAATTCCCGGACACCCGCCTCGACCAGTTTCTCGGCCTCGCGCAGCACGGCATGGGCCGGGCGGCTGGCCAGTTTGCCACGCATGTCGGGGATAATGCAGAACTTGCAGGCGTGGTTGCACCCCTCGGAAATCTTGAGATAGCTGAAGTGGCGCGGCGTCAGATGCACCCCCGTGGCGGGCAGCAGATCGACGAACGGATCGGGCGCGGGCGGCACGGCGGCATGGACCGCATCCAGCACCTGTTCGTATTGCTGCGGCCCGGTGACGGCCAGCACCGTTGGATGCGCGCCGGTGATGAACCCCGGCTCTGCCCCCAAACAGCCGGTCACGATGACCCGGCCATTCTCGGCCAGCGCCTCGCCGATGGCCTCCAGGCTTTCGGCCTTGGCCGAATCGAGGAACCCGCAGGTGTTCACGATTACCGCGTCGGCCCCGGCATAATCGGGGCTGATGGCATAGCCCTCGGCGCGCAGGCGGGTCAGGATGCGTTCGCTGTCCACCAGCGCCTTGGGACAGCCAAGGCTGACCATGCCGATGGTCGGCTGTCCGGGACGCGCGTCACCGGCAATGCGGGCACGCGGGGCGAGGTCGGGGCGCAGATCGGGCGGGTTGGTGCTCATGCCTGCCCATATAGGGCGCCGCGCGCGCGCGCGAAAGCGCAAGCCGCGCTTGTTGCGCGGGGGCGCGCGGCCTAGGCTGTGGGGAAACCGAGTTTGGGGGCCCTCATGCGCTGGCTGATCCGTATCCTTGTGTCACTTGTCGTGCTGGCCGGTCTGATGATCGGCGCGCTGTTTTTGTTGCCCGCGGATAAGATCGCGGGCCTTGCCTCGGACCAGATCCGCGCCGCGACGGGGCGCGACCTGACGCTGTCGGGGCGGCTTGCGCCGTCGATCTGGCCGCAGATCGGCGTGGCGACGGGGCCGGTGACGCTGTCCAACGCGCAGTGGTCGGACGAGGGGCCGATGCTGGCCGCCCAGGGGCTGTCGATCGGGCTGGACCTCAAGGCGCTGCTGGGGGGGACGATCGTTATCCGCGAGGTGACGGTGCAATCGCCCCGGATCGTGCTGGAAAAGGCCGCCGACGGGCGGGCCAACTGGATTTTCGCGGGCGCTGCCGCCCCGGACGCCGCCGCGCCCACAGCGGGCGGAGGCGGCGGGATGCGCGCCTTTACCCTGGACAAGGGGCAGATCAGCGACGGGCAAGTGATCTATATCGACCGTGCCGCGGGCACCCGGACCGAGGTGACGGGCCTGGATGCCACCCTTGCCCTGCCGTACTTCGACGGGCCCGCCGACGTGACGCTGGCCGCAAACCTCAACGGCCAGCGGATCACGGCGCGCACCACCGTGGGCAGCTTTTCGGGGCTGCTGGGGGGTGCGGTTTCGGCGCTGGTGGCGGATGTGTCCATCGGCGCGGCCAAGGTCGGCTTTGACGGGCGCGCCGGGCTGGTGCCGCTGGCCGCCGATGGCGCGCTGAGCGCGGATGTGTCGGACCTGGGCGCCCTCTTTGGGGCGCTGGGCCAGGCCGCGCCCATACTGCCTGCCGGTGTTGGGAAACGGTTGGAGATGGCAGGCCAGCTGACCTATGCGCCCGAAGGGTCGGTGCACCTGCGCGACGCGACGCTGCGTCAGGATGGCAACGTGCTGTCGGGGGCGGCGGACCTGTACCTGTCCGGCAAACCACGGCTGAACGGCCAGTTCACCGCCGGCGCGCTGGATCTGTCGGCCTTTACCGGCGGCGGCACCGACGGCGGCGCGGGCGGCGACGGTGGGGGGGGCACGGGGGGCTGGCCCTCTGATCCGATAGATGTCAGTGCGCTGGGCGCGCTCGATGCCGAGGTGTCGTTGACCGCCGACAGCGTGAACCTGGGCATGGCTCAACTCGGCGCCAGCCGCATCACCGCCACGCTGACCGACCGCCGCCTTGTGCTGAACCTGCGCGAGGTGCGCGGTTACCAGGGCAGTGTCAGCGGTAATATCGTGCTCAACGGGCGCGGCGGGGTGTCGGTGGGCGGAGACCTGAAAATCGCGGGCGTGGCGATGCAACCGCTGCTGAGCGATCTGGCCGACTATGATCGGCTGATCGGGCAAGGCGACCTGAGCGTGACCTTTCTGGGGTCGGGCGGGTCGGTCGCGGCGATCATGAACAGCCTGTCAGGCAGCGGCAGCGTCAGTTTTGGCAAGGGAGAATTGCGCGGGCTGGACCTGGTGGGAATGCTGCGCACCCTGGACACATCCTATGTCGGGGCCGGGGCCAAGACGATCTTTGACGCGATCACCGCGAATTTCACCATCGAAAAGGGTGTTCTGAAAAACGACGACCTGGCCTTTCTGGCGCCGCTCCTGCGCGCCTCTGGCAAGGGCAAGGTCGGCATCGGCGCGCAAACGATCGACTACCGCGTGGTGCCGACGGCCCTGAGCGGGGCCGATGGCACCGGCGGGGTCAAGGTGCCGCTGTTGATCACGGGCACCTGGGCCAATCCGCGGTTCCGCCTGGACCTGGAGGCCCTGGCCAAGGAAAAGCTGGACCTCGAAGAGCAACAAAAGGCGCTGGAGGAAAAAGCCCGCGCCGCCGCCGCCAAGGCGCTGGGCGTAGAGGCGGAGGAAGGCGAAAGTCTAGAAGATGCCGCCAAGCGCAAGCTGGAGGACAAGGCCAAACGCCGTTTGAAAAAGCTGCTGGGCGGGAACTGAAACCCCGACCATGCGCCGCCGGCGGGTATTGGAAAGGTCGGGTATTTGACCCACGAAGGGGGGGATTGGTGTCCCTTCTTGGGTCAAATACCCAGCCCTTCCGGGGCTATGCGCGCGGGATGGGTGGTAGGCGGGCCGCGCTCAGCGTTTACGGTCGCGCCGCGAGCTCATCGGTTGAAAGGCGACGCTGACATGGGCCTCGCAATAGGGTTTGCCGGGTTGCACGGGCAGGCCGCAGAACCAGAAATCATCCGTTGCCGGATCGCCGATAGGCCATTTGCAGGTCCGTTCGGTCAGTTCCATCAGGGTCAGACGCTTGGCGGTTTTTTCCACCTCGCGCACCGAGGCCAGGGTCTCGGGGCTGATCTCGTTGGCCGAGGGCTGCGGTGGCAGCGGCTGGCCGGCGGGCACGATCGGTTTGCGCACGGCCGGGGTCGGTGCGGCCACGGCGGCAGCGGCGGGTTCGGGCGCCGGGCGTTCGGCCGGTTTCTTTTCGGCCTGGGGCTGGGGCGCGGGCTTGGCCGCGGGGGGATCGACCTTGGCCGGCTTGTCCTTGGCGGGCGCGGGTTTGGCCGCACCGCTGCCGGCGCGGTTGGACAGGCCCAGCCGGTGCACCTTGCCGATGACGGCATTTCGGGTGACGCCGCCCAGCTCTTTGGCGATCTGGCTGGCCGACTGGCCCTCGGCCCACATTCGTTTCAGCGTCTCAACGCGGTCTTCGGTCCAGGACATGCATGTTTCCTTGGCTGTCGGCGGGGCGGGCCGCGCGGGCCCCAAGCGCCCGCCGGCTTGGAGAATTCCATCAAGCCCCTATTCTAATCCGGGGCGCCTTGGGGATACAAGCGCAAGCCAGCAAGATGCGGCCAGCAAGAGGGGGTAAGGGCGATGGAAGCAACGGGAATGGGGATCCGGCGGTTCGGGCGGGTCAACTGGCTGGGCCTGTACACGCTGAGCGCGCGCGAGATCCAACGCTTCATGGGGGTCTGGACCCAGACGCTGGCCGCGCCGCTGGTGACGGCGGGACTGTTCCTGGGGGTGTTTTCGCTGGCCATCGGTCCCGCGCGGGGCGAGGTGATGGGCGTGCCGTTCATCCAGTTCCTGGCGCCGGGGATCCTGATGATGACGGTGATCCAGAACGCCTTTGCCAACACCTCGTCCTCGATCGTGATTTCCAAGGTGCAGGGCAACATCGTCGACACGCTGATGCCGCCGCTGTCGGCCGCCGAACTGGTGCTGGGCTATGCCGCGGGGGGCGTGGCGCGCGGGGTGTTGGTGGCGCTGGCGATCGGGGCGCTGATGGTGGTCGTGCTGGGCATGGGGGTGGCGCATCCGCTGTGGGCGCTGGTTTTCGTGCTGCTGGGGTCTGCGTTCCTGGCGGGGCTGGGGATCGTGGCGGCGATCTTTGCCAACAAGTTCGACCAGATGGCGGCGATCACCAATTTCATCGTCACGCCGCTGAGTTTCCTGTCGGGCACGTTCTACTCGATCGAGCGGTTACCGCCGGCGATGCAGACGATCACCCATATGAACCCGGTTTTCTACCTGATCGACGGGTTGCGGTTCGGCGTGATCGGGCAATCGGACAGCTCGCCCTGGCTGGGGCTGGCGGTCTGTTCGGCCAGCACGGCGGCGGTGCTGGGGCTGTGCTGGTACTGGTTCGACTGCGGCTATCGGATGAAGGCCTGAGGCCGCGCGCCCGCCCTTTGCGCGGCCCGGATTGATCTGCCGCAAGGCAGTCCGCGCCGCCCTGCCCGACACTTCCTGGAAAGGGGGGCGGCCATGTGGCGTTTCGCGGCAATCTTGGGTGTGATGCTGTGTCTCTGGCCGTCCGTGGCGGCGGCAGATGTGCCGATGGCGCCCTTTATCGGGTGGGGACGGATCGGCCACGCCTGGGTGGTCCTGTTGGCCATCGGGATCGAGGCTGCCGCCCTGAAATGGCTGTTTGCGGTATCCTGGCGGCGGGCGACGGTGCTGTCGCTGGTCGTCAACCTGGTCACCGCGGCGCTGGGCGTGGTGGTCTACCCCTTTATCGGCCTGGCGCTTTATCCCATGTTTGCGCCGCTGGTGATGGAGCTTTCCCACGGCGGATTCCTGGTCGAGGCCGGGGTGGCGCTGGCCATCGTCGCGCTGGTCGACTGGGGGATCGAGTTGGGCGTGCTGGCGCTGGTCTTCGGCCTGGATATCCGGCGCGCGCGGGCGGCGGGGTTCCTGGTTGCCAATGTCCTGTCCGCCGCGCTGCTGTTCGGGGCGCTGTGGTATGAGCAGTATATCCCCGGGTTGGGCAGGAACGAGTGGAACCGGATCGAGGCCGACCACGGCCCCGAGATCGCCTTCTTGCGCGAGGTGCTGGAGGAGATGCCCGCACATGCCTATTACGGCTATCCCTGGCTCGACCGCGACTGGCGCGACGAGGTGGCCGCCCGGGCAGAGGGGCTGCGCTTTTACGATCTGGGATTCGGGATCCGGGTCAGCGAAACGCGTTACCACGACATGTTCCTGAATGACTTGACCTCGGCCGGTTGGACCGTGGACGCCCAGGAAAAGCGCGGCGCCGTCACCCTGCAACGGCGAGAGCGCGGGACTTTCACACGCCCGGTTTTCACTTACCGGATCGAGCGCGACGTGCCCGGTGCCCCGGACACGCCCCAATGGGGCGCGCCGCCGGTCAGCGTGTCGGTGATCGGCGCCTTTCGGGCGCCATAGCGCGTGTTGCGCCTGGCCGGGTTAGGCATCCCGCCGGGCGACGCGCGCCATGCGCACGACATGCCCTTGGGCCGGGCTCGGGCGGCTGGCCTCAGGCCCGGTGCGCGCCCGCGGCCAGGTCCGCGACATAAGCCAGGATCTCGGGCACCGGGCGGCCCTCTTCGATCTGCTTGACGATGGCCGAGCCGACCACTGCGCCATCGGCCACGGCGGCGATGGCCTGGGCGGTATCGGGGGTGCGGATGCCAAAGCCGACGATGACCGGCAGGTCGGTCTGGGCCTTGATCCGGGCGACCTCGGGGGCGACGTTGTCCGCCTGTGCCTCGGCCGCACCGGTGATACCGGTGATAGAGACGTAATAAACAAAGCCCGAGGTATTTTGCAGCACCTTGGGCAGGCGCTTGTCGTCGGTCGTGGGGGTTGCCAGGCGGATAAAGTTCAGCCCCGCCGCCTGGGCCGGGATGCACAGTTCGGCATCCTCTTCGGGGGGCAGGTCCACCACGATCAGCCCGTCGATGCCGGCCGCTTTGGCGTCGGCCAGAAAGCGGTCCACGCCACGGCTGTAGATCGGGTTGTAATAGCCCATCATCACGATCGGCGTGGTGTCGTCGGTTTCACGAAAGGTCCGCGCCATATCCAACGTCTTTTGCAGGGTTTGCCCCGCCTCCAGCGCGCGCTGACCGGCCAGCTGGATCGTGGCGCCATCGGCCATCGGGTCGGTAAAGGGCATGCCCAGCTCGATGATGTCGACGCCCGCGCCCGGCAGGCCCTGCACGATCTGCAACGAGGTGTCGTAATCGGGATCGCCCGCCATGACATAGGCGACAAAGGCCTTTCGGTTCTCGGCCCGAAGGGCGGCGAATTTGGCGTCGATGCGGGTCATGGGCGTCCTCTTGCGGTCTGCTTCATGCGGTTTGCGGCAGGCGGGCGCGAAAATCAATGGGCGGTTTTGGTCCGGGGGCCTCGCATCTGCCGCGCCCGGCGCGCTTGACGCCGCCCCCTGCCGCCCCCTACATGCGCGCGGATACCTCCGAGGAGATGGATATGGGCTTCAAGACCGGGATCGTGGGGCTGCCCAATGTGGGCAAGTCGACGCTGTTCAACGCGCTGACGCGCACCGCGGCGGCGCAGGCGGCCAATTTCCCCTTCTGCACGATCGAGCCCAACGTGGGCGAGGTGGCGGTGCCCGACCCGCGGCTGGACAAGCTGGCCGAGATTGCCGGGTCCAAGGCGATCATTCCCACGCGGATGACCTTTGTCGATATCGCGGGCCTGGTCAAAGGCGCGTCCAAGGGCGAGGGGCTGGGCAACCAGTTCCTGGCCAACATCCGCGAATGCGACGCCATCGCACATGTGCTGCGCTGTTTCGAGGATGGCGATATCACCCATGTCGAGGGGCGCGTCGATCCGGTTTCGGATGCCGAGGTGATCGAGACCGAGCTGATGCTGTCGGACATGGAAAGCATTGAGAAACGGCTGCAAAACCTGGTGCGCAAGGTGCGCGGCGGCGACAAGGAGGCGATCCAGCAGGAACGCCTGCTGAAAACCGCGCTGGCCGCGCTGGAGGCCGGAAAGCCCGCCCGCACCGTCCAGGTCGACGATGACGACGCCAAGGCCTGGGCGATGCTGCAACTGCTGACCGCCAAGCCGGTGCTTTACGTCTGCAACGTCGCCGAGGACGAGGCCGCCACCGGCAATGCGCTGTCGGATGCCGTGGCCGCGATGGCCGCCGCCGAGGGGGCCGCCAGCGTGGTGATTTCCGCCCGCATCGAAGAGGAGATCAGCCAGCTCGACCCCGAAGAGGCCGAGATGTTCCTGACCGAACTGGGCCTCGAAGAGGCGGGCCTGGATCGGTTGATCAAGGCCGGTCACACCCTGCTGGGCCTTCAGACCTATTTCACCGTCGGCCCGAAAGAGGCCCGCGCCTGGACCATCCCCGAGGGGACCACCGCCCCCAAGGCCGCCGGCGTGATCCATGGCGATTTCGAGCGCGGGTTCATCCGCGCCGAGACCATCGCCTATGACGATTTCATCGCCCTGGGCGGCGAGCAGGCGGCCAAGGACGCAGGCAAGATGCGCGCCGAGGGCAAGGGCTATATCGTGCAGGACGGCGACGTGCTGCACTTTCTGTTCAACAGCTAGGTTTCGGCGTCCGGGGGGGTGTCGGTGGCGGCCGTGGGCTGAAACACAAATCGGCGGTAGATCGCGCCGATGCCGATCAGGCTCAGCCCCAGGCCCAGGAACGAGGCCACCCGGAACAGCCCGGTCAGATCGGACATGTCGTAGAGGAACACCTTAGCGACCGTCACGATCAGCGCCGCCATCGAGGCATGGCGCATCGCCTGCGAGCGCCGCCAGATGCCCCCCGCCAGCAGCGCCAGCGCGAACACGATCCAGACCGCCGAATAGGCATAGATCTCTGCGTTCCCCGGGTCGCGGCCATAGCCAAACAAGATATTGCTGCCCCAGAAGGCCCGGCGCGTTTCCATCGTGATATAAAGGAAGACCAGCACGCCAGCGCTACCACGCAGCGCGGTGCGCCCCTCGGGCGGCAGATCGAACCCGCGCCCGCTGCCCATTCCCCAAAACGCCAATGCGGGCAGCAGGTAGGCCAGCCCCAAAAGGTTCAGCAGCGGCCAGGTGCCCACCCGTTCGCCGGAAAACAGCGGGTTCAACGCCAGAACGTGCCCGAGCCCGACCACCAACCCAGCCAAGACCAGCACCCCCAGCCCCGCGGGCCGGGTCCAGCTGCGCGCCGCCGCCACCTCGTGCCGCAGCAAGAGCGCGGCGGCGGTCAGCCACCAGGCCACCTGCACCGCGGAATCAAAGAGATCCCAGCCCACGGGCCGGATCGTGCCAGAGGTCCACAGCTTTAGCTGCAAGGCCACCATCAGAAAGACGAAACCCGCGCCCAGCACCTCGCACAGGGTGACCAGCGGATCGCGCGCGCCCTGCGGCCCCTTGCCAAAGAGATGCGCCGCGGCCAGCATCGCGGCGCCCGGCAGCCCATAGCCATAAAGCACCCAGCCGAACATCCCCAGCAGATCGCCCTGATACTCCAACACCTGCGGATTGGCGACCAATCGCACCAGCACGACACCGGCCATGACGACGGCGACGGCCTTCAGTTCGGCCACTCGCAGCTGGGTCCAGATCCAGGCCAGCGCCAACACCTCGGCAGCCAGGGCCACACTCAGCCAGGCCTCGCGCAGCAGGCAGGCAAAGGCCAGCGCGATCGCCGCCGTGCACCCCGCCGCATAGAGCGCCAGCGCCACATCGCGCCGCCCCCGGTCCGCCAGCCGGGCCACCCAGCTGGCCGCGCCCAACAGGATCACGGCCAGCCCGATCGCCACCCCGGCCCAGCCGATATCGACCTTGAACGCGCCGATCCGCCAATACCCGATCCCCAACAGCAGCACCGGCATGGCGGCCGACACCCCCACCCACAGCGCCACCGTGCGCGCCCGCCCGATCCCGGCAAACCCGCCCAGCCCGAAAAGCGCGGCAAAGGCCCAGAGCGCGCGCGAAAAGGCATAAAACTCGGGTGGCATGACAAACGGGCCAAAGCCGGTAGCCGCGGTGGTGGTGCCCAGTTCCTGCACCCGCTCGGGGGGGCTGATGCTCAGGGGTTGGGGCTAGGTGACAAAGGTCAACAGTACCAACAGCGCCGCGATGACCACCAGCCCCTCCAGCGCCGGACGCCAGGCGGTCAGCGTCAGCGCCAGCCCGGCATAGACCACCAGGAACACGAAGGCCGCGCCGTTATACCCCGCCGCATTGGCCAGCAGGATCAACAACAGCCCGCTCAGCGCAAAGCCCAGCCCCGAGGTATTGGCCAGGATCGCGGACATCCAGCGCCAGGTCGGGGTTTGCGGCTGTTTCAGGGGCAGGCGGCTGGACAGCGCCCCAAAGAGCGCCGCCAGCCCCAGGCCATAGCCGCCCAGCACGCCCTGGTCGGCCATGCTCCAGTTGCTGGCCAGCCAGGCGACCGGCCAGAACAGCGCGCCCAGCAGCGTCAGCGCCGCGAACCACCACCAGTGCCGCCAGACCATCACCGCCAGGCATCCGGCCGACAGCATCAGCAGATACAGAAACAGCGGCAGCGCCTGGGCCTGCGGGCTGTCGATCAGGGCGGGCATCAGGTATCCCCCCGCCAGCCCCATCAGCGCCACGAACCACCCTTGGCGCAGCGCCAACCCAAGGGCCGCATACGACACCAGCCCCAGCGCGACAAAGGCCGTCGCAGGCCCCAACAGCCCGTAAAGCCCATGCGCCGCAAAGACCGAGGCATAGATCGCAAAGATCCCCGCCGCCGTCAGCGCGGGCGGCACATTGTCGGGACTGACCGCCCGGCCCAGAGGGACCGCCGGGCGTCGCGCGGACCACTCGCCCGCCGACAGCAACAGCCCGCCCAGCCCCAAACCGGCCACCACCCGCGCCATTGGCGTCATCCAGCCCTGGTCGATGGCATAGCGGAACAGGAAGACCGCACTCAGCCCAACGGTGACTGCGCCCAGCCAGATCATCCATTGCGCGGCAATCCGTTCCTCGAGGCTGCGGCGCGGTTCGACCGGCGCGGCGGCGGGCGTGTCGGTGGGCGTGTCTGCGGGGCTGGCCGTTTGCCAGGGGCCGGGGCTCGTTTCGGCGGCGGGCATCCGCGCCGCCGTGGGCGGGACGTCTGGGGTGGCCTGCGGCTCTGGCTGTGCCGTCTCGTCGGGGGGCGCGGGCAGGGGCGGGCCGCTTGCCCCGGCCAGGGCGGCCTGCGCACTGGCCAGGTCCGCCTCGACCCGGTCCAGCCGGTCGGACAGCGCCTTGGCCTCAGCGCGTAGCCGGCGGGTGGCCACCAGGGCCGCGACCGGCATTACCAGAACCGCCACGATAAAAAGAACGCCCAGCATGACCAAACCTTCCATGCCCCGAGTATTGCACAAGGCGCGGGCGGCGGGAAATGGTCATTGTTTCCCGCGGGGTCGACGATTCTGCGTCCGGGGCACTGCGCGGCACAGCCCCATGGTCGCCCGGCGCGGTCGGCCCGCGGCCAATGCTCTGCCCGATCATGCTGTCACGAAGGATCAAGGGAGGATGGAGGCGAGTAGGAGAATCGAACTCCTGTACACGGATTTGCAATCCGCCGAACGGCAGTAACCGGTGGCAATTCGTCGTCACTCGGGGGCGTACGGTCCCTTGATAACAAAGTAGAATCTATCCCGTAGCACCACCCGGCGTCATCCGACGTCAATCCAGAAACTGTACTCGGGACCGTACTTATCATGGCCATATTCAAGTTCACGGAGGCGCGCGTCAGGGACCTGCCGCTCGGCTCGGGCATCCACCGCGACACAGAGGTCAAGGGCCTCATGTGCATCGCCCACAAGACCACCCGCACCTACGCCGTCCAGGGAGACGTGCGGCGCAACAAGAGACTGGTCCGTTCGGTCAGGGTCAAGATCGGCAAGACCGACCACATCCGCGTGGCCGAGGCCAGGAAGAAGGCCCGCGAGTTGATGAACCAGATACAGAGCGGGGTGGACCCGACCGCGGGCCCTGAGGAAAGCGGCATCACCCTGGAACAGGCGCTGGAGGCGCACCTCTCCGAGCGCGACCTTCGCGAGCGCACCGCCGGCGACTATCGATACCACGTCGAGAAGTACCTGAGCCGCTTTCGGCGCCGGGCCGTGGCTGACATCTCTCGCCAGGACGTCCGAGACCTGTACGACCAGATGCGGACGCGAAACGGGCCGACCGTGGCGGCCGGGGTCATGCGATCGCTGCGTGCCCTCGTGAACACGGCGATGCGGCTGGACGAGACCATCGAGCGGAACCCTGTCGAGGCCGTGCGGGTGCCCCAGCCGAAGCGGCGCCGTGTCGGTGAACTGGACGTCGGGGAGTTCTGGCTTCGGACAGGGGACATGGCGCCATGCGCCCGCGACCTCGCCAGGGCGTTCCTGTTGACGGGCGCACGCCGTTCCACCCTGCTTGCCATCCGCCGCGAGGATGTTGACCTGGAACGCGGTGTCCTTCGGTTCGGCCACATGAAGACGATGGAGGAGTGGGCGTTCCCAATGGGCCCGCACCTCACCCGCATGGTGGCCGAGAGGATGGAGGCGGACGTGCCGCTCAACAGCGAATGGCTGTGGCCTTCGCCCATCAGCAAGACCGGTCACCGCGAGGCCCCGCGTCGGCGGGAGGGCGTGCCGAGCCCGCACGAGCTCCGACACCATGCTAGGACCCTGATGATCGCCGCCGGCGTGCCATACGCGGAGTCTGCCCTCCTGCTGGGCCAGCGTCTACCCGGTGCAAGCGGAGGCTACGTGCATCAAGCCCACCTCGTCGAGGCGCTCCGTCCGCACGCTGCGGCCTACGAGGCTCTGGTCCTGCGGGAGGCGGGTCTTGCGCCCGTTAACGTGGTTCGAATGGACCGTGCGGTGGGGGCCTGAGGGCTCGAAACAATAGTATCCCGCAGCGCCGTGGGCGCGTATTTTGCTTGCATCGGGTGACACAGACCGACCCCGGATGACGAATCGGGGCCTGTCCGCCCACCGAACCCACAACTGAGCACACCGACGACGCGGGTCTCCCCGCGCGAGGAGGACTTGCATGCAAGCACAATCGATCACGACTGCGGCCAGCCCGTGGATGACCACCGAACAGGCCGCCGCATACCTGAGCGTCTCGGCGGGCACGATGCGCAACTGGCGCTCGCGCGGCGATGGCCCGCGCTACCACCTCCTTGGTGGCCGGCTGGTGCGGTACGAGGTGGAGGACCTAGACGCCTACATGCGGGACGGCGCCGCATGATCGTCCACGAGAACCAACCCGCGGACGAACAGGACTGGGCGACGATCCAGGACGCCATGCGCACCGCGCTGACGATCGTCGAGGGACAGGAGCACGAGTGGCACTTCCTTCAGCTACTGGTCCTCATCCTGGAGAACGAGGCAGGTTGGCCACCCGACGACCCGAACACGGTCTGGGCAGTGGCGCTCCACTGCGACCGCTTCCCGATCATCCACCACGAGGACGGCAAGATACTCTGGGGCGAACCGGAGGACGCGCTCGTTTTCTCGACGACGCCAGTGTTCTGGGGTGAGCGGTACATGGTCGACCTCGCCCGCAGACGGGCGACTCGCCCAGGCCGCAGACGCGCGCTGGACGGCGAGGCCTACCTGGGCGGCTGACGCGGACCAGCGTTGGATCGCGCCTGCGCCCACGCTGGCTTACGGCGCCAGGCCGTCACGACAGTGTTCGTTGAGAGCAAGCCGGCCGCAAGGACCGCCTCCTGCGACCGGCTCCTTGATCCACCCTCTTGGACAGGAAGACCATATGACTGATCCCGAATATGCCGCACCGACGGCCCCCTCCATACCCTCGTTCGCCGACCTCCTGACGCCGAAGCAGGCAAGCGAGATGACCGGCCACCCGGAGACGGTGCTGGCCGTCTACCGCTCCCGCCGCAAAACCGGCCGCTCGCCCGACGCTGGCCCCGAGTTCGTCAAGGTGGGCCGCGAGGTGTTCTACACTCGCGAGGCCATCCGGGCGTACCTCGCTGGCAAGCGGGGCTGAGCCATGACCGGACAACCGACGACACAACCGGCGGAGCTGGGCCCGCTGATCGAGGCGGGCTACCAGCTCATCCCCCTGCACAACTTCGCCTGCGAGGACGAGCACAAGGGCAACCGGCGCAAGCGCGGCAAGAGCCCGATCCACGGCAACTGGACCAAGCGCTCCTACCGTTCCACTGACCAGGTCACGCACATGGAGACCGGCGACAACGTGGGCGTCAGGCTCACGGCGACCGACCTGATCCTGGACGTGGACCCACGCAACTTCCCGGAAGGCGAGGGTCTCTATACGCCGGGCAGCCCATTCGTCGAGCTGGTCCTGTGGACCGGCATCGACCCCGACCTCTATCCCACGGTGGTCACGGGCAGCGGCGGTCTGCACCTCTACATGACCAAGCCGGAGGGCGTGTCCACAAGGGACAGCCTTGGCGAGGACAGGTTTTCAGGCATCGAGTTCAAGTCGTTCGGCCGTCAGGTCGTGGCGCCCGGCTCGATCCACCCCGACACGCAAAGACCATACCTCTGGGACCCCGACCGGCCCGTGCTCGACGCGTTCGGCGCCGATCCTGCGCCAGACAGCCTGCTCGAACTGGTCCGAAGGCCTCGGGGGGCGGCACCGACCGGCGGCGGAGAGCACGACCAGGAGGAGCTGGCCGAGATGCTCGACGCCTTGGACCCCGAGGACTTCCAGGACCACGCTGACTGGCTGACGCTCATGCAAGCCTGTCACCACGCCACCGCCGGGGACGGCCGCCAGGAGTTTATCGACTGGTGCACCGGCGACCCCGAGTACGCCGACCACGGGACGATCATCGGCCTACGATGGGACAGCCTGCACGCCGACAACGACGGCGCCCGCGTCACGTACAAGACGCTCCACAAGATCATGCGGGACCACAAGGCGGGGAACATTATCCCGCGGCCGAGTGCCGAGGAGGACTTCGCGGACGTCGATGACGAGGAGGACGAGCTCGTCGGCCCCAGCACGTCGGCCGTGCGCAGGATGCGCCCCGTCCACGAGGGCGGGCTGACGGTCCACCCGAAGACCTCGGTTGCCCCGGACACCCCGAAGAACGCCCTCAGGGCCGTGAACGGTTCCAGGCTGCGACCGCGCTTCGACGAGCTGAAGCAGCGGGTGGTCTTCGCGGGCGACCTTCCCTGGGACGAGGGCTACGGCCGGGAGCTGACCGACCACACGTCGCGGCTGGTCAGGCTGCTGCTGATGGAACAGAAGCAAGGCAACGACTACCAGCCGTCGAAGGAGAACGTGGTCGAGGCCGTTATGACGCTGGCCTACGCGGACAAGTTCAACCCGGTCCTGGACTACCTGGACGCGCTCGTCTGGGACGGCGTGGCGAGGATGGAGCGGCTGTTCACCGACGGCTTCCCGTGCGGGGACGACGAGTACACCAGGGCGGTCTCCCGCTGCTTCATGGTGGGCGCGGTGGCCCGCCAGCGGCGGCCGGGCTGCAAGCTGGACACCATGCCGGTGGTGAAGGGCCCCCAGGGCTCTCTCAAGTCCACCGGCTTCCGGGACCTTTTCTCCCCCGACTGGTTCAGCGATGCCGAGCTTGGCGACCTGAGGTCGAAGGATGCCCCGATGAACCTTGAGGGCGTCTGGGTCCACGAGTTCGCCGAGCTGGCCGGTCTGCGGGCCGGTGATATGGACGTGCTCAAGGCCTTCATGTCGAGGGCGGCCGACCGCTACCGGGCGCCCTACGGCAGGACGGTGGAGGACCACCCGCGCCGCGTCGTGTTCGCGGGCACCGTGAACGAGGGCGGTTACCTGAGCGACCCGACCGGCGGGCGCCGCTTCTGGCCTCTGGAGATGGCCAAGGGTTCCAGGGTCGACCTCGACTGGATCGGTGCCAACCGTGACCAGCTTTGGGCCGAGGCGGACGCTGCGTTCCGCTCGGGCGTCGGGCACGTCCTGCCCGAGCAGCTCTGGGCCACGGCAGCCGACAGGCAGGCCGACGAGACGGTGGACGACCCCTGGGCCGACACCCTGGCCTCGCTGCTGGCGAGCCGGGCGAGGGAGCGGGCAGCCTTCGAGGCTGGGACCGGGGACTACGCCGTCGAGATCGTGGACGGGCACGAGGTCCAATCCATGCTCAGAGAGCCGCCGCCGGCCGACCGGGTGCACACCAGGGACCTGCTGTACCACCTCGGGCTGGACGACGACCGGCAGAACAGGGGGCACACGCAGCGCGTCAGGAAGGTCATGGAGGCGCTGGGGTGGCGTTACAGGCGGGGCCTCAGGGTCGGGGACCGCGTTGCCGCTGGGTACGTCGCCAACGATGGCACACCCGGACAGCAGGGGGAGCGCTGAGGCGTTCCCTCCAAGCAGGGACCGACGGCGTTGGGGCTGCGCAACGTTGTGCAGTCGGCGTTGAGCTTGTTGTGTTTGGCCTGGTCGAGCTCAACGCTCCTAAGTGCCTGTTTCGGAAGCCTTGTTGAGCATGTTGAGCATGTTGAGCTTGGTATAAGAGCTCTGAAAGGCAGACCGGCCCAGGGTCAGAGGGCGGTGGGGTCTGGGGACGGCACGAGTTCGGCAGATAATATACGGACTATGCTCAACTACGCTCAACAGCTCAACGTCCCCCCAATTGGCCGCCGAAAAGGCGTCCCGGTCCCACCCTGGAAGACGGGGCAGCCTCACGCCCGTGAGAGGTGCGCTGCGCGCAGGCGTGAGTTCGCTGGCGTACGGCGCCAACGGAATGCGGCATCCTGACCTCGAACAGTGAGGAGCGAGCCGCCCGGAAAAACCTAGACGCCCGCCAGCCTGCCCACCGAAGGGCGCCCCTCCGATCCTGGATCAGGGGGGCCGACGGCGGGAAGGGAAATCGCGTCAAGGGCTTATCCGGGCAACGCCCCTTCAAGCACAGTCACGAGCACCGCGGACGCCTCGCACGGTGGCCCCCTCGCCCCCCGAGATGGCGTGAGGCGAGGTGCTTGACCAGGTCGAACAGGACGCCTCCTGCGTCACAGGAAAGAGGGGATGCTGACGTGAGCATCATGAAGATGAACCGGATCAACCCGGCGCCCGATCCGCACATGAAGAGCCGGATGAGGCCGGTCGTGGCCCAGGCTCTTGCCCAGGTGTACGGCGAGAAGGGCGACGAGTTCCTCGGCTACCTTCGCCAGTTCGGGCACGTCACCTACGCCGCCAACATGACCGGCCTGACCCGGCGCACCTTCTACGACCGGCGGGCGAAGAACCCCGACTTCGCCGAGGCGTGGGACGACGCCGTGACCGCCTTCGAGGAGGAACTGACCCAGCGCGTGGTCCAGACGGCCCTGGAGATGGGAACCGGCAAGTGGGTCCCCGTGATCGACCCAGCGACAGGCCAGCCGGAGCTGGACGACGACTTCGAGGTGGTCCACCGCTTCGAGACCAGCCATGTGGACCCGCGGGTGCTGACGAAGCTGCTTGCCCTGCGCATGAGCTCAGTAGACGGCGCGGCCCAGACCAACGTCCAGATCAACAACCAGACGAACGTCCACAACGAACTGCCGACCAGGAAGCCCAAGCTCGTCGGCGGCTCCCCCGGGTCCATACGGAGCCCCCTGGGCGACCCCCAGACCTCGGGAGCACATCGGGGCGTCGAGGACGCCGAGGTGATCCAGGGGACGACACACGAGCCCGAGGGAGGCGACGATGAGTAAGCCTTATCCACACGTCACCCTCGTGTCACCGGGCGGGGTGCTCACGAAGCCCTTCGCCGACGGCTCCCATCTCACCATGCGCGTCACCCTCGGCTACCTGTTCGGCGAGGAGGGCGTCATGACCGAGATGCGTGAACGGCGAGAGCCCGTGCCTTGGGAGAGCGAGGAAGCCAGAGAGACGGCTCTGGTGTCCATCCGAGCGCGCATCGACCTGGAGGACGACGTCAGGGCCGACCTGCTGGAATGGGTGGGAGGCTCGCCGCATTACGAGTCCTAAACCCAAGAAGTAGCAGCCGCCTTTCGCTTCACTCGCGTATCGATTCGCTCTAAAACCTTTAATTGAGAGCGGATTAGCGGATATCTATGTATGGCCTCGAAATTTGGATCGTTCGCCGATTTCGGTGGATACACAGCCGACGAGGTTAGGGCCATGAGCCGTGACCAGCAGGTCGCGATGATGGTGGAATGGTTCGGTCGGCAGTTCGAGGACCCGCAGAACGACACCCCGTACAACAAGGATCTAGGTGGGTATGTCTACCTGTGGGGCGGCCCGTTCGACGCCAGTGATCAGATACAGGCGGAATTCTCCGACGCGGTCGACTTTGACACCATGATGCGTGCCGTTGAGGAAGTGCAGGCGGACGGCACTGTAGAGTGGGCTCCGCAGACCGGTGGCGACTTTTACGAGCATCCAGACGAAGACGATCGCGTTGCATCTGGCGAGGTAGTCGATGGGGATGGTGACTGGCCTCCGATCATTGCCGACCGTGCGCCGATCCCACCTGAACCTGAAGCTCGCGCCGAGGTAGTCCGCCGACTGGACGAATTGGAAGCTCTCATTCAGCCTCTCGTCGAAAGGCTTGAGGTTGAAGCCAAAGCGCCCCCGATGATGGGCCACAACAACCCGCCCGAGGAGCTTGAGATCGTCCAGGCGGTTTCGCCTGAAGAATGGCAGGCGCTTAAGACGTCGATCGACGAAATCCGCCAGCAGACCCAGACCCCGGAGCCTGACATCACGGTCGTCGAGCGGGACAACAATCGCATCTTGGCCGCGGCCGCAAAACTAGCCGGGTGGATCAAGGACCGTTTCAATAAGGCTGTCGATACTGGCGTTGCAATCGGGGTGGCATACGGACTCGCCAATCCTGAGACTATAAAGGCCGCGCTCATCTCGACCGCCCAAGCAATTCAAGTCTGGTTGAACTCACTCAACTGGCCCTTCTAGGCAGCCGTCTAACCTCGTCGCTATTTCTCGTTCGCACAGACTGTTTCGGTGACGGTGTTCGCCCTCTTCGAAGCCGCCTAAGCCCCTGATCCGCCTCGTCCCATCGTCGCAGGTCCCCCTGACTGCATGTCAGGCGCGCGCGCCCTCGTTGGCTTACGGCGGGGCCCGCCCGCGACACGATACGGCGCAAACCCTCACAGCCAGGAGGCCGACGATGGATGAGACACCGAAGCGCGTGGTCACACGCGAGTGCCAGGAGCTCGCTGAGATGGAGCGCCAGTACAACGAGCTGAACGAGCGGGCCGAAGAGCTCTGGGACCTGATGGGGCGCAAGCGCGCCCGCCTCGCAGAGATGGGCCACCCGGTCCCGCTGGATGACTGAGCCCGATTATCCGCCCCTGCCGAAGCACCTGTTCCAGGCCACTCAGGCGGAGGCCGACGCACTGGTGGTCGAGACCGTGGACGACGAACGCTTCCGTCCGCTTCCCGACCTTCCGCCTGCCAGCAACGCGGTAAGGATCATCGTCGGGTGCTGGTACGTCTCTGGGACGCTCAGCCTTCCTCGCGGCTGGGTGAGGTCGATCATGGTCGCCTGCCGGGCAGCTAGCGCATCACACCCCAACGCGAAGTGCCTGCGCTGGTATCGGTCGAAGGTGGCCGACAGCCCTTCGTATTTCATGGGCATGAAGGGCGTGCCCCGAGACCTACTGCGACAGATCGAGCAGGATGTCGAGGTCTGATCTGCGCGGGGCGAGTCCCGCCAGGGTGGCGACTGCCACCACTGAGCCAGCATTCGGTGTCCGACGTTCACACGCTGGTCCCCCGCACCGCTCCGACGCGGCATCCTTGGTCTCGTGTCGGTTGGTCATGAGCCTCCTTCTCCCGACACCTGGCGGGCGGGGTTTTTCGACGGGCCCCGCCCGCCGCCCCCGACGCGCGGAGGCAGAGGATTGCTGATGAAGACCAAACAGGAAATTGAGACCCGCATCACCGCGCTCCGCGACGAGCGAGAGCGCCTGACTGACGAACTGGACAAGGCGCGTGCCGAGGAGTGCGAAGCCTTGATCGCGGGAAAGAAGCCGGGAAGCACCTCGGCCGCGATCATCACCCGCCTGGGCATCGTCGACGAGGCCCTCGCCGAACTGAACGACCGACTGGCTGCAACCCAGGCCAGTGCCGAACGCCGAGCTCGAACGGTGCGGGCGGAGAACGCACTCCAAGCCACCGCCGAGCGGGCGAAGTTGGCCAAGGCCGTGGACGACGCGCTTGCCGCACTTGCCACCGCGTGGCCTGCCTACGTCGAGGCCCTCCGTAAGGACCTCGGGGCTACGTCCGGGGCAGGAGGCGACCTGACCGCCGTCGAGCGGTCGCTGACCAACAACCGCGCCGCCGAGCCTCTGGTCAAAGCGCTGATCCATGCTGGCGAGCTGACCATGACGCGGGCCCTCGGGATCGAGACTCCGATCCGGCCCCGCCACGCCATCAGCCTGGCTGCCGCGGAGGAGCGGGTCGCGGAAAGCTTGCGGACCGAGCTCCTTCGCTTCCGTGCCGAGAGCCCGCAACCCAACATTGCCCGGCAGGCGCAACGTGAACTGGAGGAACAAGGCAAATGAGCAAGGAAGGCGAACGCCACGCTGCCGAACTGAAGCGGCTGGAGGACAAGAAGAAGGACCTGGAAGACGCCCTGATGCGTCTCGCCCGCGACGAGGCGGAGGCCCAGGAAGTCGCTGAACTGGCCCAGGAGGTCGAACAGCTCGAAACCAAAGTGAAAGCCGCCCGCGCGGCAGCAAGTATGGAGAAGAAGATGACCAAGACCGACGACGTGCGGAAGGCCGCCGCAGCGAACCGGGAGGCCGCCGAGCGGCAACTCGACGAACTGGCCAAGAGCATCCAGCAGCCCGGCGAAAGCTTCTATAAGGCTTACGACCGGGCGCTGAACACCGACATCGGCAAGGCGCTGATGCAGACCCGCGACGACGCCCAGGAACTTGAACGCGGTGGCGTGACTTCGATGGAGCTGGACGAAGCCCGCAAGAGCCTGTCTCGCTGACAGCCTGCACGCACGACAATTGAAAAGGCCCGCGCCTCTGATAGAGGCGCGGGCCTTTCGCGTCATGCGGTGTGTCTTGCGGGCCACACCATTATTTGCACCTCCCCCGCCAAACGTTGGAATACGCGCCGCCCTCGATCTGCGACTCTCAACGCAGGCGCCCCGGCCGGGGCGCCTGCAACGCTGAGAAGGAGAGCCGACATGGCCAAGACCGAACTGAAGATCGAACACGTCGACCCTGGAGCCGATGGAGTGCCCGGTGGCGTCCGCTTGACCGCGACCGTGCCCTGGTCCGAGATGAACAGGCGAACCATGGACAGGTTCGTTGAGCGCCGCGTCGCCGTGCCCGACGACTCCACTCCCAAGGACGAAGACGACGTCTACGTCTCGAATAACGGACCCATCGACTACGACGCCCTGCTCCTTGTGGGTGCTGTGCCCGCACTCGTCGCGGCCGTCGCACGCCTGCGCCCGTTCGCGGTGTATGGGGTGCTGAACGGGTACGCCTGGGAGATGGAAGAACAGCGCAACCGAGTCGCGAAGCGTGACCATCGCGACCGCAACGAGGAGCTGTGGCTGTCCGCCCAGATGATGGCCGTCTCGAAGCTTTTAAGGGAACTGAGGTTCGCCGATTTTGAGGCCGACGGGTACACGCGGGCGGAACTCCTGAAAGAGGAGCGACTGATCGGTGGAGCGGAGTACGCAGCAGAACAGCGGGAGCTCCACGCCTCTTAAGGCCTAACGAAATGCAGACGCTTGGCGCGCCACGGCGCCATATGGGATCGCCCAAAAACGAAAAAAACCGAGGCCGAACGCATCCGTTCGCCCTCGGTCAGCTTTTTTCGGCAGCTCCGTCCCTCATTGGAGACGGGAGAAACCTACCCCCCGCTGCTCCGCGCACGCCTTAGGCGTACTGGATCAGCTTCCAGGTCACCGCCTTGCCCGAATAGGGCGGCATGCGGTTGCCTCGGGCGATGGGCGCGGTCGTCGTGGGTGTGCCCACAACCTTCCAAACGCCCGACTCCGGGCAGGTTTCGCCGGTCTTCGCGGTGGTGCCAATCGGGGCACGGGTCTTCGAGTGAAGCATTTCGCTTCTCCTTCTCATGCACGAGTGTCCACCATGGACACCCGGTATTGTATAGATAAATCGAACGCTTTCACCCGTCAAGTGGTATGCTATAAAACCGTATCGGACTATCTTACGGGCTGCGCCTGCGCGTGACGGCCCCTTTTGCTGTGGGAGGAAATCGATGTCGCTGGCAACGCGGCTGAACCAGCTACGCCTTAAGAAAGGCAAGTCGTTACAAGAGGTTGCGGACGCCGTCGGCGTATCTAAGACTCACATCTGGGAATTGGAGAAAGGGCGCAGCGAGAACCCATCGTTCGAGATGCTGACGAAGCTTGCCGACTACTTCAAAGTCTCGATTCGGTACCTGGTGGGCGAAGATCACGAATCGAAGGACGACCCACAGCTCGAACGAATGTTTCGTCAGGTTGGCGAGCTGGACGAACGCGATCGCGCGCTCCTAGACGATATGATTGCCAATATGGTCAGGAGGCGCAGGGGCGATGGCGATTGATAGGATGGAGATTGACGACGCTGGTGCCAACCCCAAGCGTCTAGCCGAGGCGATAACCAAGCAACTCGGCGACACGCCCTGCGCGGTGCCCGTCCGACAGATCGCAGCGGACATCGACATATACGAGATACGAGAAGAGCCGCTGAACGGGCTCGCGGGCTGCTTGATCGTGCCGGAGGACAAGTCCGAAGGCGCAATCGCCGTGGACGGCAGGATGGGCGAGGAACGAAAGCGATACACCATCGGGCATGAGATTGGCCACTATGTGAACCCCATGCACCGGGCCAGCAGCCCGGAGGGATTCAAGTGTTCCCGCAAGGACATGCTAACCGACAATGCCAAGCCGGGGGACAGGCATGCCAAGATGGAGGTCGAGGCAAATCAGTTTGCCGCAGAGTTGCTGATGCCTGAGGCGTGGGTCCGTCGCTTCCTGAGGCCGAAGGTCGGGCTAGACATAGAGCACATCTTCGAACTTGCCGCGATGTTCGAGGTCAGCAAGGAGGCCGCTGCCCGGCGCTACCTGACCTTTGCCGGCGAACCTGCTGCAGTCGTGTTCTCACACGATGGCAAGATCCGCTACGTGAAGAAAACGGACGATTTCCCGCGCCTGTCTGTCTGGAACGGACAGCCAATGCCCGCAGACTGCTACTCACTTACCAACAACAAGGGCCAAGGGGAGATCACGGACGTCGTGGAGTCAGTGGGTCACCAATGGCTGGATACGTCCCGCGGTCTTTCTCTCGGTGAGCAGACGGTTTCCCAGGCGAAGGGCTTCCGCATGACGCTTCTCACGGTGGAGTTCGAGCAGGAGGAAGACGAGTGGGAGGCTCCGCGCTTCCAGAGATAGGCGCGCCTCCATCACTGCCGCTCGCAACCGTGGCACTTGAAGCATAACGTTACTAGGCGGGGAGCACGGACGGGCTCGCAGGCTCCCCGCTTCCCGACAGGATGGTCTCATCAACGCTGAGAAGGAGACCAGCCATGACCAAGACCACCTACGTAGCAACAGCCCCCGACGGCTCGCGGCACACTCGCAAGACCGACCGGACTTACACCCACGCCGTCCTGGTCGAAGGCAAAGAGGGATGGGGCGTGGTCGGCTTCTGCGGCCGTCCTGACCTCGCCGAGAAGAAGCGCGGAGAGCACCCCGGCTCGATCGTGGTCGAGTGTGGTGTCCTCGGTGACCGTGCGGCTGACATGCCCGAGACGGCGGACACCGAACCGACCGCAACGGCTGCTGGCGGCGCGCCCGAGCGCGAGCAGACTGTGGACGAGAAGATCGCCGCGGCGAAGGTCCACGGCCCTGAGCCGAGGCGGACCATCGGCTCGCTGGTACAAGAGCTGCTGATGGACCCCGACCTTGGCTACCAAGAGATTGTGGATCGGGTTGTGGCCGAATTCCCCGGCGCCAAGACCTCCGTCCGCTCGGTCGCATCAGTAGCAGCGGTCCTTCGCAAGAAGGGTGTGGACGTCCCGATCCGCAGGAAGTCGAAGGACTAAGCCGTAGCGCCATTTAGGGCCCTGAGGGCGTCGTCGGGCCACCGGCGGCGCCCTTCCGCTATTTTGGCGTTCCGTTCTGATCCTCTACCCGATATGGTGTCCGAAGATACCCGCGACGAGAACGCAGGGAGAACGACCACGGACGGAGAGACATGAGGACGAGCATTGAGTCATTTTGCGGGGCGGGAGGCATGGCCCTTGGACTGAGGGACGCCGGCTTTGACGTTAGGCTGGCCTTCGACGTCGAGGAGGCCCACGTCAAGACCTACAATCACAACCTCGGAGACCACGCCCGAGCGATAGACGCTAGCCAGACGACGGGCGCGGAGCTGCTGGAACTGGCGGGCCTTGAGCCCGGAGAGCTGGACCTGTTTTCCGGTGGTCCACCCTGCCAGGGCTTCTCCAAGCAGCGTCGTGGCGCCGCAGCGCTGGACGACCCCCGGAACCGCCTCGTTCTCGACTTTGCCCGCCTCACGAACGAGATGATGCCTCGGGCCTTCCTGTTCGAGAACGTCGCGATCTTCGGACAGAAGCGCGGCGCGAAGCTGATTGAGGAGATGGAGGACATTCTGGTGGACTACCACGTCCACTGCTTCCAGGTCTGTGCCTCGGACTTCGGGCTGCCGCAGACACGCAGCCGTTTCATGATGATCGGGTTAAGGCGGGATGCGACACCACTAAGCCCAGTCCTTGAACACGCCGAGCGGAGGGTGACGGTTCGGGACACCATCGGAGACCTGCCGCCGCCCCCGGACGATTACAGCGAGCACCTCGACATCCCGAACCACCAGAAGTGCAAGATCACGAAGCTGAACGAGGAGCGCTTCTCTCACGTGCCGCAGGGTGGCGGGTGGCAGGACATCCCGTGGGACCTTCGGTTGCCCTGCCATCAGGTGACCGACGTGAGGAAGGGCGGCTGGCCCGACGTCTACGGGCGTCTTATGTGGGATGGCCAGTGCCCGACCATCACGGTCGGCTTCGACAGCTTCACTCGGGGACGCTACGGGCACCCCGAGCAGAACCGGGCCATCACCCCGCGGGAGGCGGCTCGAATGCAGGGCTTCCCCGACGACTTCCGGTTCCTCGGCAACCGCATGGACGTGCGGACGCAGGTCGGCAACGCCGTGCCGCCGCCTCTCGCCCGCGCCGCGGGCCTCGCGATTATACGCGCACTGGACCGCGTCAACGAGAGGGTCACCGGGACCAGAGCCGTCCGCGAGCTCGGGCGCCAGTCTCAGCTCGCGCTCTGAGCGTCAAGGTGGGCTTCCACGTCGTCGAACAGGCGATGTAGGGGCTTCACGTCTATGACCGCGCCTAGGTCAGCCCGGGCGTATCGCACTGGTATGTCGCAGTAGTAGAGGCCGTTCAGGCTGGCCAGGTGCTTCTGGAAAAGGGCGACCGTGCCGGGGACGCAAATCTGCTTGACGGTGCCCGAGTTGTCGTCCCGCTGAACCTCGCTCATGCAGGCTAGGAAGCTGGCGAACCTGCCCGGATAGGCCGAGTCGAGAATGCGCTGGTGGGCGAACGGCTGTACAAT
Organism: Paracoccaceae bacterium; assembly: GCA_016938875.1. Classification (GTDB taxonomy): domain Bacteria; phylum Pseudomonadota; class Alphaproteobacteria; order Rhodobacterales; family Rhodobacteraceae; genus Rhodovulum. The sequence goes on along the minus strand of JAFGTV010000022.1, from coordinate 52,201 downwards.
GCGCTCGCGGGTCGTGATTTTGAGGGGGATGACCGCGCCCCGGTCCGTCTCGGGGTCGGCAAGCACAAGGTCCGTGGACACCGAGTCGCCCTGCAAGGCCTCGACGGTATCCTCGTCCGCGCCAGGGTCCACCTCGACCATCTCGTCGACCACGTCGTCGACCGGGACGGCCTTGATGGGGATGTGCTTGGTCAGGGCGAGGCCGGGGAAGCGGACGCGGGCTGCCGATCCAATCAGCACCTCGAAGAAGGTCCCCGGCGTCTTGCGGCTCTTGGGTTTCCAGACGTCGTAGCAGAGGCAGAAGGCCGTGACCGTTGTGTAGACGACGCGGTCGAAGCGGTCCGGGTCACCGTTGGTCCTCCGCCGCATGTCGTCCACGAAGGCTTCGGCCTCCCTCGCGAACTCGGCCGGGTCCTGGATGAACAGGTCCGGGCGGTAGGGGCGGCTTAGCGCGCCGGCATCCTCGGCCACCCAGTATTCAATCTGCGGAGGACCCGCGAACAGGCCGAAGCGCCTGAACGTGGCATGGGCGTGGAGGGTTGCTAGGCACGTTCCCCCGAGTGCGAGGGCGTCGCCAAGCGCGTCGTCTCCGCGGTCATACTTCTTCTTCGCGGCGGCGAACGACTTTGCGACGTTGGTAATCAAGTGCCTCTCCTGTAACTGATTCCCTGCAAGCAGAGCAGCACAAGGGAGGAGAGGCAAGCCGAAGTGGACGTGTTCGACGAGGAGACGCGAAGTCGGGTCATGGCCAGCGTGCGCGGTCGGAACACCAAGCCCGAGATGGCGGTTCGCCGGTACCTGCACGCCACAGGGCTGCGCTTCCGGCTCCATCGCAGGGATTTGCCCGGCAGGCCGGACCTGGTGCTACCCAGCCGCCGCGTCGCCCTGTTCGTCCATGGATGCTTCTGGCACCAGCACCTCGGCTGCAAGCGGGCCAAGCTGCCTCAGACGCGGGCGGACTTCTGGCGGGAGAAACTGGAGGGCAACGTCGAGAGGGACGCGGCTGCGCTGGCGGAGCTGGAAGCCAGGGGCTGGATCGCGCTGGTCGTGTGGGAGTGCGAGGTCGGACCTGAGGCGCTGGAGGAACTTTTCCTGAAAATACAGAGGTTTCCGATCCACCGATGACCGATGGTGCCTGGAAAATTTTTTCGCACCAAAACTGTGTCAATACTGTTCTCAGTAACGGCGCCCGAAGCGGGCGACGCCGTAAGCGCATGATTCGAAACAGAAATTTTGGAGGCGAGTACCGGAATCGAACCGGTGTACACGGATTTGCAATCCGCTGCGTAACCACTCCGCCAACTCGCCGAAGCCGAGGCGGGTCATAGCGCAAGGCGGGCCGTCCCGCAAGACGTGTTCCCCACATGCCATACCTTGGCGCGAACGGCCTGTGCGCCATTGCCGCGCATGGTGATCTGTGGCATCAAAAAGATCAGCACATTCCGAGCCGGAGAAGTCAGAAGCATGCCCGATTACGACGCGCGCCGCGTTGCCATGGTCGATACGCAAGTTCGCCCCTCGGATGTCACCCGGCTTCCGATCATTTCCGCGATGTTGGCCGTCCCCCGCGAGGATTACGTGCCCGCCGCGCTGCGCGAGGCCGCCTATATTGGTGAAAACCTTGCCCTTTCTCCGGATCGCACCATCCTGGAGCCGCGCAGTTTCGCCAAGATGCTGGAGGCCGCCGATCCCGGGCCAGGCGATCTGGTGTTGGATCTGGGCTGTGCGCTGGGCTATTCGGCGGCGGTCATCGCGCGCATGGCCGATGTGGTCGTCGCCGTCGAAGAGGACCGCGCCATGGCCCGCGAGGCGCAGGCGACGCTGTCCGAACACGGTGTCGACAATGTCGCGCTCGAGGCTGGACCGATTGCTGCCGGCGCACCACAGCACGGCCCCTATGACCTGATCATGATCGAGGGGGCGGTGCAGGACATCCCGCCGGCCATTTGCGATCAGTTGAAAGAGGGCGGCCGGATCGTCGCACTGTTCATGGACGGTGCGCTGGGCTCTGCCCGGATCGGCTACAAGGTAGAGGGTGCGCTGAGCTGGCGTTTCCTGTTCAACGCATCGGCCCCCGTCATGCCGGGCTTTGAGCGGGCGCCGGCGTTCGAATTTTGATGGCATAAGCCATGAACCAAAGAACCGCGTTTCAATCGCGGGCAATATGAGGACTGAGAGAATGGGCAGTTTCTTTCGCATGGTTGCGGGCGCGACCCTGTCGGTTGCGGTCGTGGCTGGCGGTGGCGCGGCGCGGGCAGAGACCCTGACCGATACGCTGATCGCGGCCTACAAGAATTCCCACTTGTTGGAGCAGAACCGTGCATTGTTGCGCGCCACGGACGAGGATGTGGCCCAATCGGTCGCCGCACTGCGCCCGGTGATCAGTTTCGCGCTGAGCGGGATCTATCGCGACGGCAATTCCAAGGGCATCACCGGGGGTGCCTATACCACCAGCGCCACGGCCGATCTGACCGCCAGCCTGACGCTCTATGACGGGGGCCGCAATCGTCTGGCGGTCGACGCCTCGAAAGAAACCGTGCTGGCCACCCGCGCCGCCCTGATCGGGGTCGAGCAGAACGTGCTGTTCAGCGCCGTGCGGGCCTATATGGACATCTTCGCCGCGACCCAGAACGTATCGCTGGCCGAAAGCAACGTCCGCCTGATCACCCAGCAGCTGCGCGCCGCCGAGGACCGGTTCGATGTGGGCGAGGTGACCCGCACCGACGTGTCGATCGCCCAGTCCCGCCTGGCGGCGGCCCGTTCGAACCTGGTGGCCGCGCAGGGCAGTCTGGCCACCGCGCGCGAGGCCTATAAACTGGCCGTGGGCGCCTATCCGGGCGCGTTGCGCGGCGTTCCCGCCACGCCCGCGCTGCCCAAGGGGGTGGATGCGGCCCGCGCCATCGCGGTGCAGACCCATCCCGACATCCTGCAGGCCCAGCACAACGTCACCGCGGCTGAGCTGAACCTGGCCCGCGCCAAGGCAGCCAAGGGGCCGACCGTGAGTGCCAGCGCCGGCCTGACCGCCGAGGATGACGGGGGCGAATACGGCACGCTCAGCCTGTCGCTGAACCAGACGATCTATGCCGGTGGCAGCCTTTATTCCGCCGAACGTCAGGCCCGCGCCAATGCGCAGGCCAGCCGCGCGGGGCTGTTGCAGACGGTGCGCACGATTGAACAGCAGGTCGGCAACGCCTGGGCCAGCCTGGCCGTCGCGCGCGCCCAGGTCGAGGCCACCGATCGCCAGATCCGTGCAGCCCAGCTGGCCTTTGACGGCACCAAGGAAGAGGCCCGTTTGGGCGCCCGCACCACGCTGGACGTTCTCGATGCCGAACAGGAACTGCTGGATGCGCGCACCGCGCGGGTTCAGGCAGAGGCGGACCAGTATATCGCGATCTACAGCCTGCTGGGGTCGATGGGTCTGTTGACGGTCAAGCATCTGGGCCTGGGCATCCCGACCTATGACCCGCTGGATTACTACAACGCCGTCAGCGCAGCGCCGATCCGCAGCCTGCAAGGGCGCAAGCTTGATAAGGTTCTGGAAAGCATAGGGCGCAACTAGCCCTTGGCACTTGTTGTGTAACGAGGTTGCTCCGTCTAGCCTTGGCAATGTCGAGCATTGGGGACGAGAATGTCCGAGTCAAACAACCTGCGTGAGATCGAGGATGTTCTGTCCTCGATCCGCCGCCTGGTAAGCGAAGAGGTGGATGTCTCCGAGAGATCCGCGCCGGTCACGGGCGAGGTCTTTTTGCTGTCTCCTGCGTTGCGCGTTGCCCGGGGGGGCGACCAGGCCCTGCGCCCCGAACCCGGGATCCCCGCAGCCGAGACGATGGACCGGCCGGCCGAGCCGCAGCTCGCCGAGGTCGCGCCAGCGCAGGACGAACCTGAACAAGATGCGCCGCCGGCCGCCCCAGAGGTCGATGCCATGGCGTCCGAGTCACGCGCCGACGCGGACGCGGGGATACGGGAGGCCGTTGATCCGTCGGCCGCCAAGGTGGACACCTTCGTGCTGACCGCGCAGATCAACGCATCCGCCCCCGATCCTGAGACGGATGAGGAAGACGACGGGTCGCTGGAACAACGCATCGCCAAGCTTGAGGCCGCCGTCGCGGGCTGTGATGACGACTGGGAACCCGATGGCAGCGAAGGATCGCAATCGCCCGAGACATGGACCCTGGGCACCGTAAGGCCGCCAGAACCGGACGGGCCGGGTGCGGTGAAACCGGCCGATGCGTCGTCGTCAGAGGCTGAGACAAAGGCCGATATGCAGGGCCCGGATGCGGTGGCACAGGACGAGGTCGCAGCAGAGTGCGAAGAGTCCGAGGAAACCGCGATCCTGGACGAACACATGCTGCGCGACCTGATCAGCGACATCGTGCGCGAAGAATTGCAAGGGCCGTTGGGCGAGCGGATCAGCCGCAATGTCCGCAAGCTGGTTCAGCGTGAGATAAATCGCGCCCTGGCCAAGCGCGATCTGGAATAGACCCGGTCGCTTGCGCTGTTGCGCGCAGGGGGATCCATGAACAAAGCGCGCCCGGATCGGGGCGCGCTTTTGTCGTTGGATCAGGCGGATTGGTTGGATCAGGCGGCTTCGGCCTGCTCCTGGATATGGCGACGCTCGCTTTCTTCGCGCGACAGGGCGACCGACGTGCGCACCCCTTTGGACACGAATTCCATCAGCCCCTTCACAACCCGCTCGTTGGGGTCGATGCCGGCACATGACAGAACCTCGCGGCCATCGCGCGACCGGGCCCAGCGGGCGATCTGCTCGGGGCCATTTCCGTATTTCTTGTCGTCTGCGATCGCGTCATCCAACGCGGCCAGGACAACAGCGGCGAAAAGCTTTCGCGCGCGGTTACCCTGTTCGTGGTTGAATGCGGTGCCATCAACGAAATCGGGCATCTCGTCGTCCTTTTATTCTTGCTCTTGCATTTTCGGGCGTGCAGCCGAATATGACTTTTTCGCAGCGATTCGATATTTCCGTTTTGGAATGCCAGCTATGCAATAATTGCATGGCTCGGTTCGAAACCCACTCGATCTAGTCTGCTTGCCAGCATCGCACCGACAAGATATAGGTGCCGTCGCACTTCAATCAACCTTTCGTCAAGGGTTTCCCCCATGCCCAAGATCAACGGAAACGAAATCCGCCCCGGCAACGTGCTGGAGCATAACGGCGGCCTGTGGGCCGCGGTCAAGGTGGATCATGTCAAGCCCGGCAAGGGTGGCGCCTTTGCCCAGGTCGAGATGCGCAATTTGCGCAACGGCTCCAAGCTGAACGAACGCTTCCGCAGCGCCGACAAGGTCGAGCGGGTCCGGCTGGAGCAGAAAGATCAGCAGTTCCTTTACGAGACCGACGGGATGTTGGTGTTCATGGACACCGAGACCTATGAGCAGGTCGAACTGCCGGCAGAGATCCTGGGCGACCGCCGCCCGTTCCTGCAGGATGGCATGACCGTCGTCGTCGAGTATTACGAAAGCGAGGCGCTGAACGCGACCCTGCCGCAAAAAGTCACCTGCAAGATCGTCGAGACCGAGCCGGTGGTGAAGGGCCAGACCGCCGCCAACAGCTTCAAGCCTGCGATCCTGGACAACGGGGTCAAGGTCATGGTGCCGCCCTTTGTCGGCCAGGACGAGGAGATCGTCGTCAACACCGAGACCATGGAATATTCCGAACGCGCCTGAGTGTCGGGCAATGCGAATGCGCGGGGCGGTCCAGGGGGCCGCCCTTTTGCGTTGGCGATCGGGTCATGTTGGCCGGGCAGGGCGCGCCGCTCTGGCCTGGTCCGCGTCATCGGTAATCTGCGCCGATCCGGCCCGAAGCGGCCCCTCGGCACGATCAAAGCGCAAATAGGCGATCGCCCGCCCGCCCGATTGGGTGAAAAGCGTGCCGGCCTGTTTGCCCTCGGCGGTCAGGATCGGGGTGCCCGGCGGCGCGCTGCCCTCAATGGTGACGCCGACCAGGCCCTTTTTCAGGGTGGTCTTGTGCTTCATCCGGGCGGTGACCTCTTGCCCGACATAACAGCCCTTGTGAAAATCCACGCCGTGCAGCCGCTCGAACCCGGCCTCCAGGATATAGGTCTCGTCGGGGATCAGTTCGATCCCGGTTTCGGGGATGCAATGGGCCACGCGGATCGCGTCCCAGTCGATGACGGGCGCGCCGCCCGGCGTGTCGGCATAGGCCCGCCATCCCAGCGCGGGGTGGCGCGGGTCGGGCAGGGCGCCATCGGGGGGCGTGCCGGTCCCACGGCACACATGCAGCCCGGCGGGCGCAATCGCCACATCGGCGCGTAATTTATACATGCCCAACCGACGTAGCAGCCCGGCGGCCAGATCCGACTGCACATCCAGCAAGATTGCGTCGCCCCGCGCGCTGAGCAGGAAATCGGCCAGGTATTTGCCCTGGGGGCTGAGCATTGCGGCATAGACCAGCCGCCCCTCCAGCGCGGAGACATCGTTGCTGACCAGCCCCTGCAGGAAGTGCACCCGTTCGGTGCCGGTGATTGCCAATACGGTCCTGTCGCTGGCGGCCTCGCCGTGCATGTCATTCTCCCCTGTTCCTGCCGGCCTCACTATAGGCCAACGGCATCAGCTGTCCGAGGCGAATTGCAGCCTGTAGAGCCCGGCATAAAGCCCGCCCTGGGCCAGCAGGGCGTCATGGGTTCCCTCTTCGACGACGCGCCCCTTGTCCATGACCAGGATCTTGTGTGCATTGCGCACGGTTGCCAGCCGGTGCGCGATGACCAGCGTGGTGCGACCGGCCGACAGATGCTCCAGCGCGGCTTGTACGGCCTGCTCGGACTTGGTGTCCAGCGCCGAGGTCGCCTCGTCCAGCAGCAAGATAGGGGCGTTGCGCAACAACGCGCGCGCGATCGCCACGCGCTGGCGCTGGCCGCCCGACAGGTTGGATCCGCGCGGCCCTGCCGGGCTGTCCAGTCCCTGGGGCAGGGCGGGCAGGAAATCCGCCACATGGGCGGCGTGCAACACCGCCTCCAGCCGGGCCTCGTCAACGGTATGGCCCAGCAGGATGTTTTCGCGCAGGGTTTCGTCGAACAGCGGCGCGTCCTGGGTGACGACCGAAAAGAGGTCACGCAGCGCGCCCAGCTCCATCTGCTCGATCGCGGTTCCGCCCAGGGTGATCTGACCCGATTGCGGCTCGATCAGGCGGGTCAACAGGCCAAAGACCGTGCTTTTGCCCGCGCCTGACGGTCCGACCAGCGCGGTCACCTCGCCCGCCCGCGCGGTCAGGTTCAGCCCCCGCAGCACCGGCTGGCCGCCATAGGCAAACTGCACGTCGCGCATCACGATCTCGGTCGAGGCGGGGTTGCGCCGAGGCAGCGGACGCGCTGGCGAAACGATGCGCGGCGGCAGATCGAACAGCCGATACAGCCGCTCCAGGCTGGCCGCTGCGGTTTGCCAGGTGCCACTGATCGCGCCCAGCCTGCGCAACGGTTGAAAGGCCAGCGCCATTGCCGTGAAAAAGCTCATGAATTCGCCGACCGTGCGTTCGCCCGCGATGATCTCGCGCCCGCCGACCATCAGCACCAGAAAGAACCCCAGCCCGGTAATCACGTCGATCATCGCCGGGATCGTGGCCTTGATCGTGGCGGTCTTGACCTGGGCGGTGACGATCCGGTTCACGATCTGGCGGAACCGGGACAGCTGATACCCCTCCATCCGGTTGAGCTTGACCGCGACGATGCCGTGGAAAATCTCGTCCAGCCGAGTGGCGCGGTCGCCGGATTGCGCCCGCATCTGCCGTGTCTTGCGCCGGACATAGCGCTGCGCCACCACCGTGGGCGCGATCAACAAAGGCACGCCGATCACCGCGAACATCGTCCAGTTCGGCGCCACCGAAATCGCCACCGCGAAGAGCGAGATCAAGGTGACCAGGTCGCGCCCGGCCCCGGTGATGATCACCTGCCAGACATTCTGCACCGCAAGTGTATCGCCCTGCACCCGTTCGATCAGCGCGCCGGGGGCGTTGTCTTGAAAGAACTGCCCATCCAGCGCCAGCATATGCTCCAACAGGTCCGCCTGCATCGCGGTCGAGCTTTTCAGGGAGATCGAGGTCAGGATCGTCCGGTTCGCGATCGAGGTGCCCGCGCGCACCAGGAACAGTCCGAAGATCCCCAGGCCGACCCACAGCACCAGCCCGCCGTCGCCGCCGACAAAGACCCGGTCGAACAGCGGCTCCAGCATCCAGCTGAGGGCACCCAGCGTGCTGCCCTCGATGACCATCAGCCCAAAGGCCAACGCCATGCCGCCGACATGCCGGTGCAGATAGCCGCGCCAAAGCCGTGCGAACAGCCGCCCCGAGCGGAAATCGCCCTGCACGTCTTCGGGGGTGCGCGGCGGCGTTGCGGGGTCTTGGGGGTCTTGGGATGTGTCCACGGGAAAAGCGGCCGGGCCTGTTGCAAGGGGTGGGTGCCGCAGCGTGGCACACCTTGCCGCACATAGCGCGAAAGGCTTTGCCGGCGCAAGCATGGGTGCGGCATTGCGCTGCCGGGCCATGGCCGGTTGGCGGAGTGATTGACGCCCCCAAGAGCCCGGCCTAACACCGTTTGGCGTTCCCATAGACCAAGGTGATCCCCCATGCCTCTCAGCCACGGCCGCCCCTACCTCGCCATTCCCGGCCCCTCGGTGATCCCTGACCGGGTATTGCAGGCCATGCACAGGCCCGCCCCGGCGATCCATGGTGGCGCGCTGGTCGATCTGGTCGACAGCCTGGTGCCGGACCTCAAGGCCGTGGCCCGCACCCAGGGCAAGGTGGCGATGTATATCGCCAACGGGCATGGCGCGTGGGAGGCCGCGATCGCCAACGCCTGCGCGCGCGGCGACAAGGTGCTGGCCCTGGCCACGGGACGCTTTGGCCATGGTTGGGCGGAAACCGCCCGGCAGATGGGGGTGGATGTCGAGGTGATGGATTTCGGCCGTCAGGCGCCGGTCGATCCCGACCGCCTTGCCGACCGCCTGGCACAGGATCGCACCCACCAGATCCGCGCGGTGGTGGTGTGTCATGTCGATACCGCGACCAGCGTGCGCAACGACATCGCCGGGCTGCGCGCGGTGCTGGACGCGTCCGGGCATCCCGCGCTTTTCATGGTCGATTGCATCGCTTCGCTGGCCTGCGACCGGTTCGAGATGGACGCCTGGGGGGCCGATGTCATGGTCGCGGCCTGTCAAAAGGGGCTGATGGTGCCGCCGGGGATGGCCTTTGTCTATTTCAACGAACGCGGCGAGGCGGCGCGCGCCCGGTCCGATATGGCGACGCAATACTGGGACTGGCGGCTGCGCGCCGACCCCGAGGAGTTCTATCAGTATTTCTGTGGCACCGCGCCGACCCATCACCTTTATGGGCTGCGCACCGCGTTGGACATGCTGGTGCATGAAGAGGGGATCGAGGCCGCCTGGGCGCGCCATGAACGCCTGGCCCGCGCGGTCTGGGCGGCGCTGGCGGTCTGGGGCATGGATGGCCCGATGCAGCACAACATCGCCGATCCCGCCTGCCGCAGCCACGCGGTCAGCGCGATCCGCATCGGCGCGCCCCACGGCACCGCCCTGCGCGATTGGCTGAGCGAGGTGGCCGGCGTCACCCTGGGTGTCGGTCTGGGCATGGCCGCGCCGGGCGATCCGGCCTGGCACGGGTTTTTCCGCATCGGCCATATGGGCCATGTCAACGCCCACATGATCCTGGGCGCGCTGGGCACGATCGAGGCCGGTCTGATCGCGCTGGACCTGCCCCACGGCAAGGGCGCGCTTGAGGCCGCCGCCGCCGTCGTCGCTGGCCACTAGGGCGCGGCGCGTGCGGGCCTAGAGCGGCCAGAACACCAGGATCGCGGGGATCGAGACGGCGACCACCAACAGCTCCAGCGGCAGGCCCATGCGCCAGTAATCGCTGAACCGGTACCCGCCCGGACCCAGGATCAGCGTGTTGTTCTTGTGCCCGATCGGCGTCAGGAACGCGCAAGAGGCCGCCACCGCGACGGCCATCAGGAACGGATCGGGGTTCACGCCCAGCCCCTGTGCCATCTGGATCCCCACCGGCGCCGCGACCAGTGTCGTGGCCGTGTTGTTGAGAACATCCGACAGCGTCATCGTCACCACCATCAGCACCGTCAGGATCGCCCAGGCGGGCCAGCCCTGGGTCAGCCCGACCAGCGCCTCGGCGATCAACTGGGTGCCGCCCGCCCCCTCCAGCGCGGTGCCCAGCGGGATCATCGAGCCCAGCAGAACCACCACCGGCCATTCGATGTGGTCATAAACCTCGGCCAGCGGCAGGATGCGGGCAAAAAGATACCCCGCCACCACCAGCCCCAGGGCGATCGGCAGATAGAGCAGCCCGAACGCCGCTGCCGCGACAGCCGCGCCGAACATCCCGATCGCCAGCCAGGTCTTGCGCGTGTCGGTAACGGCCAGCCCGCGGTCGGCCAGGGTCAGGCACCCCAGCCAGTCGACCATGTCCTGTGCGGTATCGGGCGGGGCCAGCAACAGCAGGATGTCGCCGGCGCGCACCTTGGTCTTGCGGATTTGCGCGCGGATCGGCCGGCCCTGGCGCGAAATGCCCAGCAGCACCGTGCGTTGGCGCACCGCCAGGCCGATGGATTGCGCGGTGCGCCCGGTGATGCGCGACTGTTCGGGCACCACGACCTCGACGATGGACAGACCCGCCCCCTCGGCGCGCAGCTTTTCCTCGCGGTCGGCCTCGGCGAAATCCAGCGACAGTGCTGCGCGGAATTCGTCCAGGGCTTCGGGGGCGGCCTCCAGCACCAGCGCGTCGCCGGCGGCCAGCGGGGTGGCACGTTGCGGGCCATAGCGCCGCTTGCCGCCGCGCACCAGGCCCAGGATGGCCACGTCGTTCTTTTCCGCCTCGGCATCCAGATCGCCCAGCCGCTGGCCGATCAGTTTCGATCCCTCGGGCACGGTCAGCTCGGCGATATAGGGTGAAAACTCGGCCATCGGGTCCGAGGCCGCCGACAACCCCTCGCCGCGCGGGATCAGCCGCCAGCCGATCAGCGCGACGAAGATCAACCCGGCCACGGCCGTGACCCCGCCCACAGGTGCAAAGTCGAACATGCCAAAGGGCGCGCCCAGACTATCCTCTCGGATCGTGGCGATGATGATGTTGGGCGGCGTGCCGATCAGCGTGACCATGCCGCCCAGGATCGTGGCAAAGCTGAGCGGCATCAGCGACAGCCCCGGCGCGCGCCCCGCCTTGCGCGCGGTCTGGATGTCCACCGGCATCAAGAGCGCAAGCGCCGCCACGTTGTTCATAAAGGCCGAAAACACCCCGCCGATGCCCCCCATGATCGCGATATGGGTGCCCAGCCCGCGGGTGCTGTCCACCAGCGTGCGGGTGATCAGATAGACCGCGCCCGAGCGCACCAGCCCCGCCGAGATCACCAGCACTAACGCCACCACCAGCGTCGCGGGGTGGCCAAAACCGGAAAACGCATCCTCTGTCGGCACGGCGCCCAGCACGACCCCGGCCAGCAGCGCCGTGAACGCCACCAGGTCATAGCGCCACCGGCCCCACAAGAGCCCCGCAAACACCGCGCCGAACAGGGCGAAAAGGATGATCTGGTCCTGGGTCACGGCGGATTGTCCCCTTGGGTGATGCACGCGCCCTCAGCCAATCGGATCGACGTGGCATTTGCAAGCGGGCGTGCGGGCTTGCGGCCCCACATCCGCCTGACATATAGAGCACCCGTCGAATTCAGTCGCAAAAAGAGGGTTCCATGGCAGGCCATTCGAAATGGGCGAACATCCAGCACCGCAAGAACCGCCAGGACTCGGTGCGCGCCAAGCTGTTCTCGAAACTCAGCAAAGAGATCACCGTGGCCGCCAAGATGGGCGACCCCGATCCCGAAAAGAACCCGCGCCTGCGGCTGGCCGTGAAAGAGGCCAAGTCCAGCTCGGTCCCCAAGGACGTGATCGAACGCGCGATCAAGAAGGCCTCGGGCGGGGATGCCGAGGATTACGAGGAAATCCGCTATGAGGGATATGGCCCCGGCGGCGTCGCGGTGATCGTCGAGGCGATGACCGACAACCGCAATCGCACCGCCTCAAACGTGCGCTCGACCTTTACCAAGAATGGCGGCAACCTGGGTGAAACCGGCTCGGTCGGGTTCATGTTCGAGCGCAAGGGCGAGGTCAGCTATCCGGCCAGTGTCGGGGATGCCGACACGGTGATGATGGCCGCGATCGAGGCCGGGGCCGAGGATGTCGACAGCTCTGACGAAGGGCACGTGGTCACCTGCGCCGACACCGACCTGAACGAGGTCGCCACCGCGCTGGAGGCCGCCCTGGGCGAGAGCGATTCGACCAAGCTGGTCTGGCACCCCACCACCACCACCGAACTGGATCTCGAAGGCATGCAAAAGCTCATGAAGCTGGTGGACGCGCTGGAGGATGACGACGATGTGCAGCGCGTCACCACCAATTTCGAGGCCAGCGACGAGGTGCTGTCGCAACTCTGACAGCGCCTGCGCCTAGTCGGGGTGAATGTCGCGCGGGCAGCGCGACAGGAAATAGATCTGCAACCAGTCGAACCCGGCCTCTATCCCCCGTTCGGCCAGCCACCGTTCCTGAAGCTTGTAGGCCTCCCACTCGGGGGCTTGCAGGCACTCCCAGGTGCGGTTGGCCAGTTGCACATGATGCACCAACTCGTGCAGCAGGATCGAGACATCGCGCGGATCGTCCGGTGCCCAGGGTGCGACCAGCAGCACCCGGCGATTGGGCCAGTCATAGACCGCACGCAGATGCTCCTCGACCAGAACGCGGGTCTGTTCATAGTCCACCCAGTCGCCGGTCTGGCAAAAGCCGATCTGCGGCGGGCTGGCCAGGCTGTCGGCCACGTCATAGCCCGTGGCCTGCCCGATCCACACCAACAAGTCGCGCACCAGTGCGGCCGGAACCGGGGTCTGCGGGATGGCCCCGTCGGGGCGGGCGCAGGTGGCCGCCGGGGCCTCGGCCCCCAGCACATGGGCGGGGGCAGGCGTGGGGTGCAGGCCAGCCATCAGCCCCAGGCAAATCAAAAGGAACGACATACGCATCGCGCGAAGCCTAGCACGGTGCGGGGCGCGGGACCAATGCGGGGCTTGCCGGGCGGGGCGGGCTGGCGTTTACTCGGCCCCGCAACGGGGGGGCGGTATGGCACAGGCAACAGGGGAACGGCTGCCGGCGGTGTGGCTGCTGGTTGGAATCCAGGGGGCTGTTTCGGCGGCCAGCCTGGTGGTCGAGATCGTCGCCGGCCGGATGCTGGCGCCCTATGTGGGCATGTCGCTTTATACCTGGACCTCGGTCATCGCGGTGGTCCTGGCGGGGTTTTCCGCCGGGCACTGGGCCGGGGGGCGCATTGCCGAACTGCCGGCGCCGCGCGCCCTGCGCCTGACCGCCTGGGCGATGGCGCTGGCCGCCCTCAGCACGGCGGGCGCGGTCTTTGCCCTGCGTGCGGCGGCGGGGCCTGTGTTGGGCGGGATCGACAGCCTGGTGGCGGGTATCGTGCTGCTCAGCGCGGTGGCGTTCTTTCTGCCCTCGTTCTTTGCGGGCGTGCCGGCGCCGGTGCTGGCGCAGATCGCCGTAGTGGCCCGCCCCGCCCAGTCCGGGCGCGCGCTGGGCGCGATCTTTGCCGCCAGCGCGCTGGGGGCCATCGCGGGCACCCTGGCGGCGGGGTTCGTGTTCATCTCGTGGCTGGGCTCGGTCGGGACGTTGGCGGCGGTAACGGCGGTTTACGGCGTGCTGGCCGCGGTTTTGCTGGCCGGGCGGGCGCGCTGGCCACTGGTCGTCCTGGCCGGGATCGTGCCGCTGGCGCTGGCGGGGGCGGCGCTGGCGCGCCCCGATCCGTGCACGGTTGAAAGCGATTATTTCTGCATCCGTGTGATTGATCGGCCCGGCGAGGATGGGGGCCTGACCCGGTTGATGGTGCTGGATCACCTGGTGCACGGGATTTCCTCGCGCGATGCCCCGCAGGAACAGTTTACCTATCACGCCGCGGTGCTGGACGCGCTGGCCCGGGCGCGGATGGGCGCGCGCCCGTTTGCGGCCTATTTCATCGGCGGGGGCACCTATTCGATCCCGCGCGCCTGGGCCGCGCGCGGTCTGGCCGCCGATGTGACCGTGGCCGAGATCGACCCCGCGGTAACCCAGACCGCCATCGACAGTTTCTGGTTCGACCCGGCCACCGCGCGGATTCTGCCCCAGGACGCCCGCCGCGCCCTGGCCGAGGGCGACGGGCGCTATGACGTGATCGTGGGCGATGCCTTTACCGATATAGCGGTGCCCGCCCACCTGGTCAGTGACGAGTTTTTTGCCCTGGTCGCCGACCGGCTGGACGCGCAGGGCATCTACCTGATGAACGTGATCGACCACGCCGACCGCCTGGACGCGCTGAGTGCGATCGTGCGCACCCTGCAAACCCATTTCCCCGTGGTCGAGGTCTGGGCCGACCCCGATTCCATCGCGACCGAGAACCGGCAGGTGTTCATCCTGATGGCAGGGCAGACGCCCACCGGTTTTGCCGCCCTCGCGGTGCCCGGCGGCCAGGGGTTTCGCACCGCCCGGCTCTCGCAACGGGCCGTGGACCGGTTGATCGCCCAGCGTGATCCGCCGATCCTGACCGATGACTATTCCCCGATTGATCGGCTGATCGGCACCGGCCGTCCCGAGGACCGCTAGCCCTTGCGCTGGGCGTGGCGTTGCCGTCAAGTCGGCCCATGGCTGACATGACCGAACCTTCCCGGGGGCAGCGTCCTCTTGCGGGCATCCTGTGGATGCTGCTGACGGGCGCGAATTTCGTTGCCGTGACCGCGCTGGTGAAACACGTGGGGTCCGGCATGCCCGCGCCCGAGGCGGCGTTCCTGCGCTATCTGCTGGGGCTGGTGTTCCTGGCGCCGATGCTGGGGCCGCTCTTTCGGGCCGGTCTGACCCGAAGCACCCTGATTCTGTACGGTTGGCGCGGTTTGGCCCATGCGCTGGGCGTGATCTGCTGGTTTTACGCGATGACCCGCATCTCTATCGCCGAGGTGACGGCGATGAACTATCTCAACCCGGTTTACGTCACCATCGGGGCCGCGCTGTTCCTGGGGGAAAAGCTGGCGCTGCGGCGGATCATGGCGATCGCGATGGCGTTTCTGGGGGTCATGGTAATCCTGCGCCCGGGGTTTCGCGAAATCTCGGACGGGCATATCGCGATGCTGTTCACGGCAGCGTTTTTCGGGGCCTCCTACCTGATGGCCAAACGGCTGAGCGATCGTGACAGCGCCGCCGTCGTGGTGGCGATGTTGTCGCTGTCGGTCACCGTGGCGCTGGCGCCCTTTGCCATCGCGGTCTGGGTGCCGCCCACCCTGGGACAGCTGTTCTGGTTGCTGCTGGTCGCGTTCTTTGCCACGGCGGGGCATTACTCGATGACCATGGCGTTTCGCGCGGCCCCCCTGACGGTGACCCAGCCGGTGACGTTCCTGCAACTGGTCTGGGCGACGCTGCTGGGCTGGCTGGTCTTTGGCGAGGCGGTGGATGGCTGGGTGGTTCTGGGCGGTGCGATGATCGTCGGTGCCGTGGTTTTCATCACCTGGCGCGAGGCGGTGCTGAACCGCCGCGCGATCACCCCGCCGGTCGAGGCCACTAAAATGTGACCGCGCCTTGCCGTGCCGCGCGCCTCTGCTAACTGCCCGGGCATGAGCGAGTTATTTGACCTAGAGGTTCGCACCGGCCTGCCAGACGCGCTGCGCGTGCTGTTGAACGACTACCCCCGCGATGTGTGGGACAGCCAGGCCGGGTTCGACGGTCTGATCCGGTTCTGGCTGGAGCGTCACCTGCTGTTTCGCAACCTGTTGGCCCTGATGCAGGAAAGCACGCAGTCGATCCTGGACCGCCAGGGTGATCCGCTGCGCCTGACCCGCGCAACCGGACGGCAGGCCCAGATCCTGTTGACCCAGTTGCACGGCCATCACCAGATCGAGGACCACCAGTATTTCCCGCGCCTGACCGCGCTGGAGCCGGGATTGCAGCGCGGCTTTGACATCCTCGATCTGGATCACCATGCGCTGGATGGCCATTTGAACGCGCTGGCCGAGGCCACCAACCGCCTGCTGCTGGCCGAACCGATCCGCCAGAACGATCGCGCCGGGGCGCTGAACGCCACGTTGGCCGGGTTTGCCGGTTTCCTGGATCGCCACCTGGTCGACGAAGAGGATCTGGTGGTGCCGATCTTGCTGAAACATGGCGGCGATCCGATGATCTGAGGGCCGCGCTTGATCGGGGTCAAGGACGCGCCCGTGCGCGCCCCCTAGCCTTGGCGCGAACCGCCCGAAAACAAGGAGACCGGGATGTCGAATACGCCGCACGAACTGTCCGCTGATTTCCCCGACCAGATCGACCAGATCCACGCGCTGAAGGAAAGCGATGCCCATTTTGCCCGTCTGGTTGACGAGTATCACGAGGTCAACGGCGCCGTGCACCGGGCCGAAACCAATATCGAGCCCACCGATGATCTGCACCTGGGCGAGTTGCGCAAGTCGCGCATGCACCTGAAGGATGAAATCGCCCGCATCCTGGCCGAGGCCACGGCCAAGGCCTAGGTTTCGGCGGCCTCGCCGTCCTGCGGGGCGGCGGGCCCTCGGCCCGTGGAATGACGTTTTGGCGGAACTGCTCGGCCAGCGGTTTCGTGGAACGGCGCAGTGCGCGCGAACCCGACCGCGCCAGCGGATCGGGGGTTTTGCGTTCATGTGGGCTATCAACGCGTTATCCGCACTGGTCGGTTTCGGGCGTTCCGTGGAAAAAGGCGCAACGCCCGCGTTGCCACGCCCCTGGCTGGGGGGCAGACCTATTCGGCAACCTCATAGGGCAGCACGCCCCGGCGGTTGGCATTCACGCTCAGCCGTCGTTCCAGCGGGGGCACCGCGCGCTGGTGGCAATTGCGCCGCTCGCATATTCGGCATGAAATCCCGATCGGTTCGAACGCGGCGGAATTGTTCAGGTCCAGATCGTCGGCATAGACCAGTTGCGGCGCATGGCGGATCTCGCATCCCAGCCCGATCGCAAAGCGGCGCACCGGCGCGCCCCAGGCCCCACCCGGCTTGGTCACGTCACAGGCCAGGCAGAAATAGCGCGCCCCGTCCGGTGTTTCCGCCAGTTGCCGCAGGAACCGGCCCGGTGTTTCGAACGCCCGGTGGACATTCCACAGCGGGCACGATCCGCCAAAGCGCGCGAATTGCAGCCGCGTGGCCGAGTGCCGCTTGGTGATCGTGCCGGCCTGATCGACCCGCACGAAAAAGAACGGCACCCCCTTGGCGCCGGGCCTTTGCAGCGTCGAAAGGCGATGCGCCACCTGCTCGACCGAGGCGCCGAACCGGTCGGCCAGCAGTTCCAGGTCGTGGCGGGTGTCGCGGGCGGCCTCCAGAAACCGGGTATAGGGCAGCAGGGCGGCCCCGGCGAAGTAATTGGCCATCCCGATGCGCGCGATGGCACGGGCCTCGGGGCTTTGGAACCGGGCCAGGTCCAGGGTGGCCTCTAGCAGCTGCGATTGTGTGATAAGTGCAAGTTGATGCAACAACTGAAAGCGCCGGGTCGCCCCCTGAAGCCGGGCCGAAAGCGTCAGGGTGCGGCTGTCGTGATCATACTGGCGGAGGCCGGGAATATCACGAAAATGCAGGGTTATACCGGCCTTTTCTAAAGCGGATATGGCGCGTATTTCGGGGTCCGAACTGTCGCCGCTGTCACGCATGAAATGCTCGGCTGCGTGATCGACGGCATCAATGTAATTGTCGCAATAGTGAAAGAAGTCGCGCACCTCTTCCCAGGGCGATGGGCTGAGGGCGGCATCCTCGCGGCCCAGGGCCTCGTCCAGCGAGGCAAGGCGTTCGTGGCTTTGGCGATAGGCGCGGTGCAGTTCCAGAAACGCCCGCGCCAGCGCCGGGGCGTTCGAGGCGGCCAGCCGCAGATCGGCCAACGGCGGCGCCAGGTCGGCGAATACCGGGTCGGCCAGTGCTTCGCGCATGTCGCTGACCAGCCGTTCGGCATCGCCGGTGGACAGCTCGGTCACGTCGAACCCGAATTCCGAGGCCAGCGCCAGCAGCACCGTCGAAGAGACGGGGCGGTTGTTGTTTTCCATCTGGTTGAGATAGGGCAGGGACACGCCCAGCTTGGCGGCGAAATCCTTTTGCGTCAGACCCAGCCGGGTGCGGGTCTCGCGCAGTTTCACCCCGGCATAAAGCTTGCGTGTGGCCATGGTGCGCCTCATGTGGTTTGCGGATTTGCCATGCGCTGCCTAGCCTTTGCAAAGCCGGGGCGCAAGCGGGCTCAGCCCTTGGGGGTGGTGACCAATGGCCCCTCGCGCCGGTCGATCCAGCGCACATAGACCGTCGACAGGACCGCGCTGGTCGAGGTGACCAGCATGATCGCCAACAGCGGCCACGCCCCGGTGCCCGGTGTCAGCATCGCGCCGGCCAGCGCCGACAGGCCCGCCCCGCCGCCAATCATGATCGCGCCGCCCAGCCCGCTGGCGGTGCCTGCCAGATGCGGGCGCACCGACAGCATCCCGGCGGTGGCATTGGGCAGCACCATGCCGTTGCCGAACCCCACCAGGGCCATCACCCCGAAGAATGCCAGCGGATGCGTCGCCCCCGCCGCGAACAGGGCCATCGACACCACCGGCGCCGAGGCCGCGATCAACGTGCCGCGCAGGATCATCGTGCTGATTCCCAGCCGCACCGAATAGCGTCCCGAGATGAAATTGCCGCCCATATAGCCCAGTGCCGCGATCCCGAAATACAGCCCCAGCGCCGCCGGGGGCAGGCCGAACACCTCTGACCCGACAAAGGGTGCGCCGCCGAGATAGGCAAAGAACGCCCCCGAGGCAAAGCTGGCCGCCAACGCATAGCCCCAGAACCGGCGAGAGCCGAAAAGTTCGGGGTATTGGCGGAACTGGCCCAGCAGGCTGATCTTGCGCGGGGTCGCGGTTTCGCCCAGATCGGCCCAGGTCAGCGCCAGCACCCCGGTTCCCGCGACCAGCAAGGCGATGAAATTGGCCCGCCAGCCGAACGCCTGATCCAGGATCCCGCCCAGTGCCGGGCCCATCATCGGCACCAGCGCCATGCCCATGGTCACATAGCCGATCATCGAGGCGGCCTGCGCATCGGGCACCATGTCGCGTACCACGGCCCGGCTCAGCACCATGCCGGTGACGATCACCGCCTGGGCCATCCGAAATGCCAGAAAGCTGGCCGCCGTGGGGGCCACGATGCAGCCCAGCGTCGCCACCAGGAACAGCGCGCCCGACACCAGCAGGACCGGCCGACGCCCGTAGCGATCCGAAATCGGGCCGATCAGCACCTGCAACACCGCGTTCATCGCCAGATAGACCGCCACGGACAGTTGCATCACCCGGTAATCGGTCTGGAAATCCGCCGCCATGTTCGGCAGCGACGGCAGAAAGATATTCATCGACAGCGCAGAGATCCCGGCCAGCAGGACAAGCGTGATGATATGGGGTGGGGTGGTGCGGTCGAGAAAGCGCACCGGCGTGGGGGCTGACATGGATCAGACTTAGGCCGGGGACAGGATCATGTCCATATCGCACCGGGCCTGCGGCAGGGGCGTTTTTGCGAATTTGCGATTTGCGATCGTGCGGGTGACAAGAATTTGCAAATTTTCCGAATTCCGCTTTGTGATACGTTCCCGGCCCGATAGGTTGACGCAAATTTCCGCGAGGGACAGCGCCGATGAAAGACATCCTGCACGAGCTTGAACGCCGCCGCGAGATCGCCCGCATGGGCGGCGGCGAGAAACGCATCGAAAGCCAGCACAAAAAGGGCAAGCTGACCGCGCGCGAGCGGATCGACCTGCTGTTGGACGAGGGCAGTTTCGAAGAGTTCGACATGTTCGTGGCCCATCGCTGTACCGATTTCGGGATGGAAGACAGCCGCCCCTACGGCGATGGCGTGGTGACCGGCTGGGGCACGATCAACGGCCGGATGGTCTATGTGTTCAGCCAGGATTTCACGGTTTTCGGCGGCTCTCTGTCGGAAACCCACGCCCAGAAGATCTGCAAGATCATGGATATGGCGGTTCAGAACGGCGCCCCGGTCATCGGCATCAACGATTCGGGCGGCGCGCGCATCCAGGAGGGGGTCGCCTCGCTGGCGGGCTATGCCGAGGTGTTCCAGCGTAACATCATGGCCTCGGGCGTGGTGCCGCAGATCAGCATCATCATGGGCCCCTGCGCGGGCGGCGCGGTCTACAGCCCTGCGATGACCGATTTCATCTTCATGGTGCGCGACAGCTCTTACATGTTCGTCACCGGGCCCGACGTGGTGAAAACCGTCACCAACGAACACGTCACCGCCGAGGAACTGGGCGGCGCCTCCACCCACACGCGCAAAAGCTCGGTCGCCGATGGTGCGTTCGACAATGATGTCGAGGCGCTGTACGAGGTGCGCCGCCTGGTCGATTTCCTGCCGCTCAACAACCGCGAAAAGCCGCCCGTGCGGCCGTTTTTCGACGATCCCGACCGGATCGAGGACAGCCTGGACACTCTGATCCCCGACAACCCCAACCAGCCCTACGATATGAAAGAGCTGATTGCCAAGATCGCGGACGAGGGGGATTTCTACGAGATCCAGGAAGATTTCGCCAAGAACATCATCACCGGATTTGTCCGGCTGGAAGGGCGCAGCGTCGGGGTTGTGGCCAACCAGCCGATGGTGCTGGCCGGGTGCCTGGATATCGACAGCTCGCGCAAGGCCGCGCGGTTCGTGCGGTTTTGCGATGCGTTCGAGATCCCGATCCTGACCCTGGTCGATGTGCCCGGTTTCCTGCCCGGCACGTCGCAGGAATATGGCGGCGTGATCAAGCATGGCGCCAAGCTGCTCTTTGCCTATGGCGAGGCGACGGTGCCCAAGGTGACCGTCATCACCCGCAAGGCGTATGGCGGGGCCTATGACGTGATGGCCTCGAAACACCTGCGGGGCGATTTC
Organism: Paracoccaceae bacterium; assembly: GCA_016938875.1. GTDB lineage: Bacteria > Pseudomonadota > Alphaproteobacteria > Rhodobacterales > Rhodobacteraceae > Rhodovulum. Next base: position 31,235 of record JAFGTV010000022.1, on the reverse strand, counting down.
AACTATGCCTGGCCCACTGCCGAGATCGCGGTGATGGGCGCCAAGGGGGCGACCGAGATCCTGTATCGCTCGGAACTGGGGGATCCCGAAAAGATCGCCCAGCGTACCGCCGATTACGAGGACCGCTTTGCCAATCCCTTTGTCGCGGCGGAAAAGGGCTTTATCGACGAGGTGATCCAGCCGCGCTCGACCCGGCGGCGGGTGGCGCGGGCCTTTGCCGCGCTGCGCGGCAAAAAGCTGGAGAACCCGTGGAAAAAGCACGACAATATCCCGCTCTAGCCATGGCACGCACGGGCTGGCATATCCTGCGCGAGGCAGATGCGCTGACGCTGGCGCGGCATTTGCCGACGCGGTTCGATCTGTGCGCGCGCGCCAGTTTTCCGCCCGCGCGCAAGGGGCGCCTGGCCCAGCAGATCCGCCAGGACATGTGGCGCGCGCTGCGTGGGCTGCGCGGCTTTTCCCCCGTGGTGCGTGTGGACCAGACCGCCACGGGCCTGCGCGTTACCGCCGGCGGGCGCGTGGCGCCCGGCGCGGCCAGCGCCCCGGCCGAGGCGCGCATCGCGGCACTGTTGAACAATCCCGCCCACCGCGCGCGCTGGCTGGCGCACGCGCGCCTGACGGAGGCTGGATAATGGCGGATTTTCACATGATCCCCGGTGGCCCGCGCCCGGTCGCGCCGTTTTCCCACGCGGTCGAGGCCGATGGCTGGGTGATCCTGACCGGCCAGATGCCCACCGATCCCGCCGCCCCCGACGCCCCCCTGCCACAGGGGATCGCGGCGCAGACCCGCGCGGTGATGCGCAACCTGGAAATCGTGTTGCAGGGGGTGGGGCTGGATCTGTCGCATATCGTTCAGTGCCGCTGCTACCTGACCGCGTTCGAGCGCGACTACGCCGTGTTCAACGACACCTACCAGGGGTTCTTTCCGCCCGACCGGCGGCCTGCGCGCACCACGGTCGGGGTGACCGCGCTGGCCGTGGGCGCGCTGGTGGAAATCGACTGCCTGGCGCGCAGGCCGCAGGGCTAGGGATGGGCAGGGTCTGGGCATATCTGCTGGCCGGGGGGCTGGCGGTCGGTGCGGCGCAGGCGCAGGCCGCGCTGGATGTGCCCTCGGGGCAGGTCGTGACGTTCCACGACACGATCCAGGGCGAACATGGCCCCTCGGGCCTGACCGTGCGGTTTCGCTTTCTCGCGCCGCAGATCGCGCGGGACGGCGGCACGATGCCGGCCATCATGGCGCAGGCGGACATGGATTTTCTGTGCGAGACCTACGCCCTGCCGCGGCTGTCCGCGATCGGTCCGCAGGTCTCGCAGGTCGTCATCACCTTGATGGACCGGCCGGTGCCGTTTGGCAGCCCGGTTCCCGAGGCGACGCAATTCTTCGAGGCCTATCGCCCGGAAAACGGGCGCTGTATTTGGGAAGGTTTCTGACGATGCCGCATAATTCCACGGACAATGGCCCCGCGCTCGGCAAGAATGCGCCTTTTGCGTCACGACCCGCCCACCGGGCAGATGTGTCATGTGCAAAACACGCCTTTTGGTCTATGATCACTCATGGTCACGGGTGTGTGACCATTATCCCGATTGGGGCCGGGCGACCGTCCGCCCCAGCCAGTAACAGGAGTTTCGGATGTCCAAGAGCATCAACGCCCTTTTCGCACTGTCCCTCGTCGCCTTTGTCGCGGCCTGCGCCCAGAAGGAAGAAGTGGTCTACGTCGAGCCGCAGGCGATCCCGGCAGAGCCGACCTACAACAAGTACTGATTGGGACCAGGGGCGGGTTCGTCCCGCCCCGCCCTTTGCCGGCCCGCAGGCCGGGCCCCGAATCCGGGGGGCCTTGGCATGATGAAGCATCGCGGGTTTCCCGGCCGTCTGCCGGGCACGGATTTTCAATTCACCATCCGCCGGGGCAACAAGGATGGCGCGACGCGCCTGGTTGCGCGCGAACGCTATGCCGACCGACGCCCGGCCGATCGCCGGGCCGATGCCGGTTTCATGGCGGCCCTGTGGGAAAATTTCGGCCAAGAGCCGTTCGAACGCGGCAACCTGGATGCGGGGCGTCTGTCGTGGCTCTTTGGCCGCGAGGTGGTCCCGGCCGAAGATCCGTTCGATCCCGAAAGCTATGAGGCACTGTTGAAAATCGACGTGCCCCGCGCCCGCGCGGCCTTCCCCGAGGTGTTCAAGGGCGGGGGATCGGCATGAATTTGCCCGCACTGTGCGAAAATGGGCGGGAAACGGCCCAAAAAGGCTCGCCCATGCGTTGTGGGCTTCTCTTTTGCGGCGCACTCGAAAAAAGTTGGGACAGGCGCGGTCGGGCGAGACCCCTTCGCCTTCGCGCTTGGTACTACCTTTACCCTTCCCCAACCCCCAGGCCTGACCCCCCCCGGGTCAGGCCGACCCTTGGGTCACGGCGGCAACGGGCGGGTGTCGGGGCGTCTGGCGATGGGCGGCGCTCCGCCCATGCGCGCCTTTCCCGTTTGTTCCCCTTTGACTTCGCGCTAAACTCGCGTCGCAAGAACAAACCCTTCGGAGGCAGAGTAGAATGCGTAAATTCAATTTCCTCGCGGCGGTTGCCGCACTGGGCCTGGTGGCAGGCTGCATGTCGCCCGACCAGGAACGCGCCGCGGTCGGTGCGGTGGCCGGGGCTGTCGTGGCCGACGCCGTGGGCGCAAATGTCGTGGCCGGCGCCGCGGTCGGTGCCACGGCGGGTGCGCTGTGCGACGACGCGGGCGTGTGCAGATAATCTGAATCGGCGGGCCACGCGGCCCGTCCGTCAAGCTATGCAAGGGTCATCGGGGCAAGCCGCCCCGGTGGCCCTTTTGTTTGTGACTGCCGGGGCTGGGACGGCCTGGCTGAACGCTGGAAGGGACTGACATGTTCGACAAGATCCTGATCGCCAACCGGGGCGAGATCGCCTGCCGGGTCATCAAGACCGCCCGCAAGATGGGCATCAAGACGGTGGCGATCTATTCCGATGCAGACCGTCATGCGCTGCACGTCCAGATGGCCGACGAGGCGATCCATATCGGCCCCCCGCCGGCGAACCAGTCCTATATCGTGATCGACAAGGTGATGGCGGCCATCCAGCAAAGCGGCGCGCAGGCGGTGCATCCGGGCTATGGTTTCCTGTCGGAAAACAAGCTGTTCGCCGAGGCGCTGGCCGCCGCCGGTGTCGCCTTTATCGGCCCGCCCGCCAATGCGATCGAGGCGATGGGCGACAAGATCACCTCGAAAAAACTGGCCCAAGAGGCCGGGGTGTCGACCGTGCCGGGTTACATGGGCCTGATCGAGGATGCCGAAGAGGCGGTGAAAATCTCGGGCCAGGTCGGCTATCCGGTGATGATCAAGGCCTCGGCCGGGGGCGGCGGCAAGGGCATGCGCATCGCCTGGAACGATGACGAGGCCCGCGAGGGGTTCCAGTCGTCCAAGAACGAGGCGGCGAATTCTTTTGGCGACGATCGAATCTTCATCGAGAAATTCGTCACCCAGCCGCGCCACATCGAGATCCAGGTGCTGGCCGACAGCCATGGCAACTGCGTCTACCTGGGCGAGCGGGAATGCTCGATCCAGCGGCGCAACCAAAAGGTCATCGAAGAGGCCCCCAGCCCTTTCCTGGACGAGGCGACGCGCCGCGCGATGGGCGAACAGGCCTGCGCGCTGGCCCAGGCGGTGGGCTATGCCAGTGCCGGGACCGTGGAATTCATCGTCGACGGGGACCGGAATTTCTATTTCCTGGAAATGAACACCCGCCTCCAGGACGAGCACCCGGTGACCGAGCTGATCACCGGCATCGACCTGGTGGAACAGATGATCCGCGTGGCCGCCGGCGAGAAACTGTCGATCACCCAGGACGACGTGAAGCTGAACGGCTGGGCGATGGAAAGCCGGCTTTATGCCGAGGATCCCTATCGCAACTTCCTGCCCTCGATCGGGCGGCTGACGCGTTATCGCCCGCCGGCGGAATCGGCGCATGAGGCGGCCGTGGTGCGTAACGATACCGGCGTCTACGAGGGCGGCGAGATCAGCATGTATTACGACCCGATGATCGCCAAGCTGTGCACCTGGGCGCCGACCCGGATGCAGGCCATCGAAGAGATGCGCGTGGCGCTCGATGCGTTCGAGGTCGAGGGGATCGGCCACAACCTGCCGTTTCTCAGCGCGGTGATGGATCACCCGCGGTTCTGCTCGGGTAATATCACCACGGCCTTCATCGCCGAGGAATACCCCGAGGGGTTCGAGGGGGTGAGCCTGCCTGAACCCGAACTGCGCAAGGTGGCCGCCGCCGCCGCCGCGATGTTCCGCGTCGCCGAGATCCGCCGCGCGCGCATTTCCGGCACCATGGACAACCACGAACGCACCGTGGGCTCTGACTGGGTGGTGGTCGCCCAGGGGATCAGTTTCGGGCTGCGCATCGACGCCGACCGCCAAGGCTCTACCGTGACCTTTGCCGAGGGCGACAGCTGTCGGGTGACCTCGGACTGGACGCCGGGGCAAAGCCTGGCGCGGCTGGAAATCGACGGCACGCCGCTGGTTCTGAAGGTCGGCAAGGCGCCCAACGGGTTCCGCATCCGCACCCGCGGCGCCGATATGAAGGTGGGCGTCTTTACCCCCCGCCAGGCGGAACTGGCCGCCTTGATGCCCGAAAAACTGCCGCCTGATACCTCGAAACTGCTGCTGTGCCCGATGCCCGGCCTGATCGTGAAGGTCAATGTCGAAGAGGGCGACGAGGTGCAAGAGGGGCAGGCGCTGTGCACCGTCGAGGCGATGAAGATGGAAAACATCCTGCGCGCCGAACGCAAGGGCATCGTGACCCGGATCAACGCGGCGCCCGGCGACAGCCTGGCCGTGGATGAAGTGATCATGGAGTTCGAATGACGCGACTGGCCGACCTCGACGCGCGGATCTGGCAGGCGATCCTGGCCGGGGCCTTTGTGGCCTTTGGCTGGTTGGTCAATGGCTGGCAGAACCGGCGCGAGGCGGCCGCGTTACGCGCCGAACGCCTGCGCGATGCGCATCGGGCGCTGTTTGCCGAGATCGCGTCGAACCTGGCGAACCTGCGCAGCGTCGAGGCGCTGACCGGCTATCGCGATGACCTGATCGCGCGCATGCGCGCCGATCCAGGTTATGTGCCGCTGATCCCGCGCGAGCGTAACGACACCATCTTTCGGGCGTTGATCGCCGAGATCCACATCCTGCCGCGGGTCACGATCGACCCTATTGTGTCCTATTACAACCAGCTCTTCGCGCTGGAGGCGCTGATAGAGGACATGCGCGGAGAGCGGTTCAAGACCCTGGAGCAAGAGCGCCGCATCGCGATGTATTCGGACTATATCGACCTGAAAACGCAGGCGCTGAACGATGGCCAATACGCCCTGCGGATGATCGCGGCCTATGCAAAAGGCGGCCCCGCGGCCGCCTTGCAAGAGGAAGCCCGCGCCGCGCAAGAGCCCGGCGCAGATGCCCTCAGTACCCCGGACGTGGACCCGTCCGGCCGGTCACAGGGATAGGGGTGTTTCGTGGACTTGCCATCTAAGACCTCTGTTTCACCTGGGCCCAACATAGGGCCACTGGCGGCATGCCGCAAGCGCGCGGCCTATTGCGCGGCGTCCCGGCGATCGCGGATTTCCTGTTCGCGCAGGGGCAGCTTGTCGATCGAGCGGCTGATTTCACGCACGTCCCACGGAAACGGTTTGCGGAACAGCACGTTGCCGTCCTTGGCGATCAGCACCAGCATGAAGCCGCGCGGACGCAGCTTGGTGCGCCACTCGCTGGGCGTGGCGGGATTGGTGTCGGTGATCACCACCACGTCGCGCAGGGCCAAATCGTCCAGCCGCGCCATCAACAGATCCATCTGCTGCTGGAACCGGGGATCGGCATCGCTATCGGCAAAGACCACCACCGGCCGCGCCAGCCAGTGGACATCGGCAAGCCCGACCTCGGTGGCCTGCAAGATTTCGGTGTGGTCCTTTTGCCAACGGGCAAGGGGCGTGGCCTCTTCGGCGGCGCGGGCGGGCGCGGCCAGGGGCATCAACATGGCAAGTGCCAGCAAAACCAGACGTATTTTCATGAACCCTCCTGTCGCGCTTGATATAGGCGCGGTTGGGCGGAAAGCGAAGGCCGAACCCGCCTGCGCGGTGGGAACGCAACAAAAGGGACCGATCCGATGACGGACAAGACCAACCGCTGGGCCGAAATGGCCGCCAAAGAGCTGCGCGGTCGCAGCCTGGACGATCTGACCTGGGAAACCCCCGAAGGCATCGCGGTCAGGCCGCTTTACACCGAGGCCGATACCCAGGGGCTGGCGCACATGGGCACTGTCCCGGGCGAGGCGCCGTTCACCCGCGGCCCCAAGGCCACGATGTATGCCGGCCGCCCCTGGACGATCCGCCAATATGCGGGCTTTTCCACCGCCGAGGAATCCAACGCCTTTTACCGCAAGGCGCTGGCGGCGGGCCAGCAGGGCGTATCGGTCGCCTTTGATCTGGCCACCCACCGCGGCTATGACAGCGATCATCCCCGCGTGGTGGGCGATGTCGGCAAGGCGGGCGTGGCCATCGACAGCGTCGAGGACATGAAGATCCTCTTTGACGGCATCCCGCTGGATCAGGTCAGCGTGTCGATGACGATGAATGGCGCGGTGATCCCGGTGCTGGCCAGTTTCATCGTCGCCGGAGAGGAGCAGGGCGTGGATCGCGCGCAACTGTCGGGCACGATCCAGAATGACATTCTCAAGGAATTCATGGTCCGCAACACCTATATCTATCCGCCCGAACCCTCGATGCGGATCGTGTCGGACATCATCGAATACACCTCGACGGACATGCCGCGGTTCAACTCGATCTCGATCTCCGGCTATCACATGCAAGAGGCCGGCGCGAACCTGGTGCAGGAACTGGCCTTTACCCTGGCCGACGGCAAGGAATACGTCAAAGCGGCGCTGGAACGCGGGCTGGACGTGGATGCCTTTGCCGGGCGGCTGAGCTTTTTCTTTGCCATCGGCACCAATTTCTTCATGGAAATCGCCAAGCTGCGCGCCGCGCGGTTCCTGTGGCATCGCATCATGAGCGAGTTCAACCCCAAGAACCCCAAGTCCTTGATGCTGCGCACCCATTGCCAGACCTCGGGCGTGTCGCTGGCCGAACAGGATCCCTACAACAACATCGTGCGCACGGCGTATGAGGCGATGAGCGCGGTGCTGGGCGGCACCCAGTCGCTGCACACCAACAGTTTCGACGAGGCGATTGCCCTGCCGACCGAGTTTTCGTCGCGGATCGCGCGCAACACCCAGTTGATCCTGCAAAACGAGACCAAGGTGACCAAGGTCGTCGATCCGCTGGCGGGCTCTTACTATGTCGAGAAGCTGACCGCCGACCTGGCCGAGGCCGCCTGGAAGATCATCGAAGAGGTCGACGAGATGGGCGGCATGACCAAGGCCGTGGCCACCGGCATGCCCAAGCTCAGGATCGAAGAGGCCGCCGCGCGTCATCAGGCCGCCGTGGACCGCGGCGAAGAGGTGATCGTCGGCGTCAACAAGTTCCGCCTGGCCAAGGAGGATGCCATCGACATCCTGGATGTCGACAACGTGGCGGTGCGCCAATCCCAGGTCGCCCGGTTGGCCCAGATCCGCGCCAGCCGCGACCAGGCCGCCTGCGACGCTGCATTGGCCGCGCTGGAGGACGCCGCGCAAAGCGGGCAGGGCAATCTTTTGCGCCTCGCGGTCGAGGCCGCGCGCGCGCGGGCAACCGTCGGAGAGATCAGCATGGCGATGGAAAAGACGTTCGGACGGCACCGTGCCGAGGTCAAAACCCTGTCGGGGGTTTACGGCGCGGCCTATGAGGGCGACGCAGGCTTTGCCGCGATCCAGAAATCGGTCGAGGACTTTGCCCAGGCCGAGGGCCGCCGCCCGCGCATGCTGGTGGTCAAGATGGGCCAGGACGGCCATGATCGCGGCGCCAAGGTGATCGCCACCGCCTTTGCCGATATCGGGTTCGACGTGGATGTGGGGCCGCTGTTCCAGGCCCCCGAAGAGGCCGCCCAGGATGCCATCGACAACGATGTGCATGTCGTCGGCATCTCGTCCCAGGCCGCCGGGCACAAGACCCTGGCGCCCAAGCTGATCGAGGCGCTGCGCGCCGCGGGGGCCGAGGATATCATCGTGATCTGCGGTGGGGTGATCCCGCAGCAGGATTACGAGTTCCTGAAAAAGGCGGGGGTCAAGGCGATCTTTGGCCCCGGCACCAACATCCCCGCCGCCGCCCAGGATATCCTGCGCCTGATCAGCGCCGCGCGGGGCTAGGACGAAAAACGGCCCGCCCGTGGATATCACGGGCGGGCCGTTCGCACGTTGATTATTCCGCCGCGCGCGCCGCCTGCGTCCGGTCCTCGGTCGTCTTGGACGCGGGCGCCGTCAGCCACCGCAGCACCGCGAACCCCAGCAGGGCCGAGACCGCCGAGCCGGCCAGCACGCCCAGCCGCACCTCGTTCATCATCACCGGATCGTCAAAGCTGAGCGAGCCGATGAACAGCGACATGGTGAACCCGATGCCGGCCAGGCAGGCCAGCCCGTAGATATGCAGCCAGCCCACGCCCGATGGCAGCCGGGCCAGCCCGGTCTTGACCATCAAGAAGGTCACCCCGAAAACGCCGGCCTGTTTGCCTACGATCAGTCCCAGCGCGATCCCCAGCGGCAGCGGGGCAAAGAGGTCCGACAGCGACAGCCCCTGCAACACCACGCCCGCATTGGCAAAGGCAAAGATCGGCACGATCAGATAAAGCACATAGGGCGACAGGCCGTGTTCCAGCGCATGCAGGGGGGACTTGCCCCACTTGTCCTTGAGCGGAATGCAAAACGCGGTGACCACCCCGGCCAGCGTCGCATGGACCCCCGATTTCAGCACGAAGAACCACATGATCACCCCCAGCAGAATTGCCGGGGCCACCCGGTGCGCGCCCTTGAAATTCAGCCAGATCAGCCCGGCCAGCGGCAGCAACGCGAGGTAAAGATAGTCGATCTTCAACTCGGCGGTGTAGAACAGCGCGATGATCACGATGGCGCCCATGTCATCCAGGATCGCCAGCGTCAGCAGAAACACCTTGAGCGAACTTGGCACCCGGTCACCCAACAGCGCCAGCACCCCCAGCGCAAAGGCGATATCAGTCGCCGCCGGGATCGCCCAGCCGTTCACCGTGGCCGGGTTGCCCCAGTTGAACGCCAGAAAGACCAGCGCGGGCAGCAGCATCCCGCCGACCGCCGCCATCCCCGGCAGCACCACATCCGCCGGGTTCTTCAGCTTGCCTTCCAGCAACTCGCGCTTCAGCTCGAGCCCGATGAGAAAGAAGAACACCGCCATCAGACCGTCGTTGATCCACAGGATCAGCGGTTTTTCCAGCCCCTCGCCGTTCAGCTTGACCGACAGATACGACCCCAGCGCCCCGTCGTAAAACGGGTTCAGCGGCGAGTTCGCCACGATCAGCGCCGCCAGCGCCGATAGTATCAAAAGGATCCCGCCAGAGGCTTCGTGGCTGAAAAACTTGTCTAGCGCGCGCTGGAGCATTGATATTCCCGAGTTTTTTTGGATTGTCTTTTTTCACATGGACCGGATAGGGCCGAATGCAAACACCATAATGTCGATTTCCGACTGAAAATCGACGACTTTATTTGGAAAAAGGACCGAAACGCGATGCTGACACTGGATCATCTGGCGGTTTCGGCCGCAACCTTGCAAGAGGGCGTCGCCGCGGTCGAGGCGGCACTGGGCGTGACCCTGGCGCCGGGGGGGCATCACGCGGCGATGGGCACCCATAACCGGCTGTTGTCGCTGGGACCGGGGCTGTATCTGGAGGTCATCGCGATTGATCCCGCCGCGCCGGCGCCGGGCCGCGCGCGCTGGTTCGATTTGGACAATTTCGCGGGGGCCCCGCGGCTGAGCAACTGGATCGCGCGCTGTGAGGACCTGGACGCGGCGCTGGCGCGCGCGCCCCGGGGAACCGGCGCGGTGATGGACCTGGCGCGGGGCGATCTGCGCTGGCAGATGGCGGTGCCCGGCGATGGCAAGCTGCCCTTTGACGGCATGTTTCCCGCGCTGATCTCGTGGAAGGGCGCGGCGCATCCCGCCGCCATGCTGCCCGAGGCGGGCTGTCGCCTGATCGGGGTCGAGGTCTATCACCCCCGCGCCGAGGATCTGCGCCACGCCCTTCGGGGACTGCTGGACGATCCTCTGGTCGCCCTGCATCAGGCGCCCGAGGTCGCGCTGCGCGCGCTGATCGACACGCCATCCGGGCGTAAGGTGCTGGAATGACGATCCGCCTGGCCGACCCCGCAGACGCCGCCGCGATCGCCGCGATCTGGAACCCGTATATCCGTGACACGATGGTGACCTTCAACTGGGCGGAAAAATCCCCCCAGGAGGTCGCCACGATGATCGAGGTCCGCCAGCAGGCCGGTTGTGGCACCTGGTTGGCGCAGGAGGCAGGCCGCCCCTTGGGCTTTGCCAGCTATAGCCAGTTTCGCGGCGGGGTGGGCTATACCCACACGATGGAGCACACGATCCTGCTGGCCCCCGAGGCGCGGGGCCGGGGGGTGGGCCGGGCACTGATGCGCGCGCTGGAGGATCACGCCCGCGCGGGCGGGGTGCATTCCATGTTCGCGGGCGTCAGCGCGGCCAATCCCGAGGGCGTCGCCTTTCATGCCGCACTTGGCTATGGGCAGGTTGCGCGCCTGGCCGAAGTGGGGTTCAAGGCGGGGCGCTGGCTGGACCTGGTCCTGATGCAGAAAATCCTGACCCCCTGACCTGACTTTTCCCGAGTGCCGGAGTAGCCTGTTCCCATGTCGTTGTGGTCCCGCATTGCCGATGCCGTGTCCGCGCTGGCGCAGGGCGAAAGCCTGGCGGCGGTGTTCGACCGGCTGCGCACCCCGCCTGAACGCTCTGTCGCCTTTACCATCGCGGTGATCGCGCTGGGCGCCAAGATGGCCAAGGCCGATGGCCGCGTCACCCGCGACGAGGTCGCCGCCTTTCGCGAGGTGTTCACCATCCCGCGCAGCGAAGAGGCCAACGCGGCCCATGTCTTTGACCTGGCGCGCCGGGACGTGGCGGGGTTCGAGGAATACGCCCGCCGCATCGCGCGCATGTTCCGGGACGACCAGGGGCCGCTTTGCGACCTGATGGAGGGGCTTTTCTTCATCGCGCTGGCCGATGGCGCCTATCACCCCGGCGAGGATGCGTTCCTGACCCGCGTGGCCCAGATCCTGGGCCTCAGCGAGCGGCAGTTCGCCATCCTGCGCGCGCGGTTCGTGCCCGATGCGATTCCCGATCCCTATACCGTGCTGGGCGTCGACCCGGATGACGACCTGGACACCATTCGAAAGGCCTGGCGTGCAGAGGTGCGCGAGTCCCACCCCGACCGGATGCAGGCCCGCGGCGTGCCCGAAGAGGCCGTGAAACTGGCCGAACGGCGCCTGATTGCGATCAACCACGCCTGGGAGGCCATCGTGACAGAGCGCGCGCCGTGAGGATCGCCACCTATAACGTCGAGTGGTTCAATTCGCTCTTTGACGATGCGGGCACGCTGTTGGACGACGATCAGGGCGCGGGGCGCTACGGCGTGACCCGCCATCAGCAGATCGAGGCGCTGGGCATCGTCTTTACCGCGGTGGATGCCGACGCGGTGATGGTCATCGAGGCGCCGGATCACAATGGCAAACGCTCGACCGTTCCCGCGCTGGAGGGGTTCGCCCGCGTCATGGGGCTGCGCGCGCGGCGTGCCATCACCGGGTTTCAAAGCGAGACCCAACAGGAAATCGCGCTGCTTTATGATCCCGACCGGCTGCGTGTGCGGCATGATCCGCGCGGCGATCCCACGGGCAAGAAGGGATCGACCGACGCGCCCCGCTTTGACGGGGTGTTTCGCTGGGACGTGGATGTGGATACCGCGCCGGAACTGATCCGGTTTTCCCGCCCCCCGCTGGAACTGGCGGTGGACACCGCCCAGGGTCACGCGCTGCGGGTGATCGGCGTGCACGCCAAGTCAAAGGCCCCGCACGGCGCGACCACCCCGGACGAGGTGATGCGCATTTCCATCGAGAACCGGCGCAAGCAACTGGCCCAGTGCATCTGGCTGCGCCAGCGTGTCGCCGCGCATCTGGACGCGGGCGAGTCGCTGATCGTGCTGGGCGATTTCAACGACGGTCCGGGCCTGGACGAATACGAAAAGCTCTTTGGCCGATCGGGGGTCGAGATCGTTCTGGGTCTGGACGCCGAAGAGCGGTTGCGCCTGTTCGATCCCCATGCCCGCCAGGCCCTGCTGGGGCGTTTGTCCGCCCAGCCCAGCACCGCGCGGTTTTTTCTGACGCATCAGGGGCGCTATCTGTCGGCACTGCTGGATTATGTCATGGTTTCGCCTGATCTGCGGGACCGTGGCCCGCGCTGGCGCATCTGGCACCCGTTCGACGATCCCGGGCTTTACCGTGTGCCCGAACTGCGCGAGGCGCTGTTGACCGCGTCGGATCATTTCCCGGTCAGTCTGGATATCGCGCTCTAGCTTCAAAAGGGGGGGAGGGGCGCCTATATTGGGGACATGAAACGCCCCGCTGCCCTTGTCCTTGCTGCCTGTCTCGCGCTCGGTCCCGTCCGCGCACAAGAGGTCACGCCAGAGCCCGAATCCGGCTCGGGTGCCCAGATGGAGGACGGGCTGGACCTGTTGGGGCAGGGGATGCGGCTGTTTTTCGAGGGGCTGGGGAACGAGTTGGAACCGGCCCTGCGCGACCTGGCCCAGCAGATGGAGCCGGCGCTGCGGGAGTTGATGGCGCTGATCGAGGATTTCGACGCCTACCAGATGCCCGAAAAGCTGCCCAATGGCGATATCATCATCCGCCGCAAACCCGACCTGCCGCCGCAAGACATCCCCCAGCCCGGCCCGGGCGGCGAGATCGAGTTGTAATCGCCCCTAGCGCGTGCGCACCCGGACCGAGGTTTCCACCCCCAGCGATTTCGCCAACGAGGCGAAACGCGCCTGAGCGACCTCGCCGAACAGTGGTTCCGCCGGTGCGGACAGGATCAGCTCCAGCTGCTTTTTCTTGGGGAAATGACGCAGTTCGGCCAGGCTGTCGGGTGCCTCTGACGAGAACATCGCGCCAAAACGCATCGCCTTTCCCAGGATCTCGGCCTGGCGCATCTGCTCTGGCTCCAGCAACTCGAAAAGCGGCTCGAACCGGCTGCCAGAGCGGCTGTTCTTATAGCGGTGCAACAGGGCCAGACCCAGGAATACCCGCTCGCTATGCTCCAGCCCGCCCAGGTTTGCCTGGGTGGCGCTGTCGAAACAGACCTCGTGGCGGTAATCGGGATGGGCGCGCCAGGCGGTGTCATGCAGCAGGCAGGCGGCCTTTATCAGGCGGCGCTTGGACGGCCCCGCCGCGCCAAAGAGCGGCAGGATGAAATTATACAGCCGCTTGCCGAACCCCGGCAGGCGGGACGAACTGGCCTCGGCAAAGCGGCAGGCCTCGGTCAGGGGATCGCGGGCGCGCAATTCGGCTGGCATCTGCTCAAAAAGCAGCCCCTCGCGGATGCCATAGCTGGACACCGCGATTTCGCGCGGTTTCAGGTGCGTCACCAGCCGTTTGAGAACCTGCGTGGCCAGCGGCACCAGTGACATCCGGTCGGACGATGTGCCGGTGCGCGCGCGCAGCTCGTCGGGATCATTTTCGGCGATCCACTCGATCGTGGCCATCAGCGATTTGCGGCTCATGCGGTATTCGTGCAGCACGGTCAGCGGATAGCCGCGCCGCTCCATGTCCAGCCGTGCAATCGCGCGCCACGATCCGCCCACCAGATACAGCCGCCCGGGCGCGGAAGGCAGCCCCTGGGTCAGTTTCTCGACCTCGGTGGCGATATGCTGGGCCAGCCCCTTTTTGCCGCCCTTCACATCGCGCAGTTTCAGCGGGCCCAGCGGCGAGGTCGCCCGCGCGCCCACCTTGCCGCCCTTCAACACGGCCAGTTCCATCGACGAGCCGCCGATGTCGCACACGATCCCCTCGGCCCCGGGCCAGCCCAGCAGCACGCCCTGCGCCGACAGGCGCGCCTCTTCGGTGCCGTCGATGACCCAGGGTTTCAGCCCGGTCTCGCGTTCGATCTGGGCGCGGAATTCGGGGCCATCCTCGGCCTCGCGCATGGCGGCGGTGGCGACCACGGTCAGCGGTGTCGCCCCCATCGCCTGCCCCAGCAGCGCAAAGCGTTTCAGCGCGCCCAGCGCCCGCTTGCGCCCCTCGGGCGAAAGGCGCCCGGTTTCACCCAGGCCCGCGCCCAGTCCGCACATCAGCTTTTCGTTGAAGAAATAGGCCGGGCTGCGCGCCGCACCGTCGAACACCACCAGCCGGACCGAGTTGGAGCCGATATCGACCACCCCCACCCGCGACAACGCGCGCGCCTCTGGCCCGCCAAACAGCGGTCTTCCAAAGGGATCCCAGGCCTCGGGGCGATCCTCGACGCTGCCGTCCATGGTCATTCTCCCCCGGTCACGCGCCATGACTGTGCCAAAACCTGACGGACCGCGTCAATCTTTGACATGCGCCAGCGCCGGAACATCGCCCGCCCCGGCCGTGCCGCGCCCCGAAAGCGAGGGATTTTCCATGAAGAAATGGTGGCAGTTGAACGCCCCCTTGCCGGCCTGCGCCCGCTTGAAATGGCCGTCGGGCTGCATCACCCAGCTTTGTGCCTCGTCGGCCAGGTTGGCGGACATGACCTGATCGACGATCTGCGCCTTGACCGTGGGATTGCGGCACTCGACCAGGGTTTCCACCCGCCGGTTCAGGTTGCGCCCCATCCAGTCCGCCGACGAGATATAGACCCGCGCCTGCCGCGAGGGCAGGCCATGCCCGTTGCCGAAACACACGATTCGGGAATGTTCCAGAAACCGCCCGATGATGGATTTCACCCGGATGTTTTCCGACAGCCCCTTGATCCCGGGGCGCAGCCCGCAAATCCCCCGGATCACCAGGTCGATGCGCACCCCCGCATTCGAGGCGGCATAAAGGGCGTCGATCACGTCGGGTTCGATCAGCGAGTTCATCTTGGCCCAGATCTGCGCGGGCTTTCCGGCGCGGGCATGGGCGGCCTCCTGGGCGATACGCTCCAGCAGGGTGGATTTCAGTGTCAGCGGCGAGATCGACAGGTTTTCCAGCCCCTCGGGCTCGGCATAGCCGCCGACATAGTTGAACACCTTGGTCGCGTCGCGCCCCAGGGCCGGGTCGCAGGTAAACAGCGACAGGTCGGTATAGATCCGCGCCGTGATCGGGTGATAGTTGCCGGTGCCGTAATGGGTATAGGTGACCAGTTGGTCCCCCTCGCGGCGCACGATGGCGCTGATCTTGGCGTGGGTCTTGTAGTTGATGAACCCATAGATCACATGCGCACCCGCACGTTCCAGCCGCCGCGACTGGCCGATATTGGCGGCCTCGTCAAAGCGGGCCTTGAGTTCCACCAGCGCGGTCACCGACTTGCCATCCTCGGCCGCCTCGCAGAGCGCGGCCACGATGGGCGAGTTCTTGGACGTGCGGTAAAGCGTCTGCTTGATCGCCACCACGTCGGGATCGCGCGCGGCCTGTTCCAGAAAGCGCACCACCGTGTCAAAGGTTTCATAGGGGTGGTGCAGCAGCATGTCCTTTTGCCGGATCGCGTCGAACATGTCGCCTTCGTGGTCCTGCACCCGTTCGGGCACGCGGGGGGTAAAGCTGGGCCACAGCAATTCGCGCCGCTCGTCCAGCACCAGTTCGGACAGGTCCGCCAGGCCGATCAGGCCGCGCACCTCGATCACCTCTTCCTCGGTGATGTGCAATTCGCGCATGATGACGCTGCGCAGCCGCTCGGGGGCGCCGGCGGACATCTTCATGCGCACCACTTCGCCGCGGCGGCGGCGTTTGAGGGCGACCTCGAACTCGCGCACCAGATCCTCGGCCTCGTCCTCGACCTCCAGATCGCTGTCGCGCAGCACCCGAAAGGTGCAGCTGCCCATCACCCGGTAGCCCGGAAAGAGCGAGCCCAGATGCACCAGCAACAGCTCTTCGAGCGGCAGGAACCGCTGTTGCCCCTCGCGGGCGGGCAGGCGGATGAACCGGTCGATCTGATGCGGGATCGGCAACAGCGCCTGCAAGGGCTGGTTGTCGCGTTCGCGTTCCAACTGCAACGCCAGGCAAAATCCGGTGTTGGGGATGAACGGGAACGGGTGCGCGGGGTCGATGGCCAGCGGTGACAGAACCGGGAACACCTTGCTGAGGAAATGCGCGCGGATGGTTTCACGGTCGTTCTTGGTCAGCCGCGAGCGGGTCAGCAGGTGAATGCCTTGCTCCTCCATCGCGCGCTTGAGCTTGTTCCAGGCGGCCTGCTGGGCCTGCAACAGGCGTCGCGCATCGCGGTCGATCAGCACCAGTTGCTCGGCCGGGGTCAGCCCGTCGGCGGCAGGCGTGGTGATGCCCTTGCGGGCCAGTTCGCGCAGGCCCGCGACGCGCACGGTATAGAACTCGTCCAGGTTGGTGGCCGAGATCGACACGAAACGCACCCGTTCCAGCAGCGGCACGTCGGTGTTGCCCGCCTCCTCCAGCACCCGCCAGTTGAAGCCCAACCAACTGAGTTCGCGGTTGAAAAAGCGCCGCGGCCCGGTGCGCTGGGCCTCGGGGATCTCGATCGGATCGGGCAGGGGGGCGGTCAGAAAATCGGCCTGGGTCATGGGGGCGCTTATGAAAGGGGTTCATGAAGGATGGATGACAGTTATCGGTCCTGCGGGGTGGTCTTGTCCAGCACCTCGCGGGCAAGATTGATGCCGGGCTTGCGCCCGGTGGCCAATGCCTCGCGGTCCAGGGCGGCCACCAGCACCTGGGCAGCCGCGAACGAGCGGTCCATCCGCCCCACCAGATAGCCGATCAGCGCGGGCGGTACCGCCAGTTGGCGGTCGGCAAACAGCTTGACCAGCAGCGCGGCCAACAGCGCGTCATCGGGCGGGGCCAGGTGGGCGGTGGCGGTGGCCTGCATGCGGCTGGCCAGATCGGGCAGGGTAAGCGGCCAGTCGCGCGGGGCGCGCCGCGCGGTCAGCAGCAGCGTGCCGCCCTCGGCCAGGGTGAGGTTGTGCAGATGGAAAAGCGCCGCCTCGGCCAGGGGATCGCCGGCGATGCGGTCGGCATCCTCGACCGCCACGGCCCCACCTTGGGCCAGGGTGGGCAGATCGACACCCGGCAGATCGCGCGCGGCGATCGGATCGGCCCCCGACAGGGTTGCCCAGACATGGGCCAGATGGGTTTTGCCCGCCCCCTCGGGCCCGATCAACGCCAGCTTGCGCTGGGGCCAGGCGCGCCAATCCTCGATCTGGGCGACGGCCAGCGCATTGCTGGGCGAGACGAAAAACGCCGCGCGCCCCCGCGCCGGGCGCATCGGCAGATCAAGGGTCAACTGGCGCGCCATCTCAGGCGGTGTCCCCCTCGTCGTCATCCGCCACGTCGTCACGGTGACGCCACGACAGGCCGCGATACAGCCGGCTGTCCATGTATTGCGCGATGGCAAAGCGCGTCAGCACGCCCAGAACGGCGGCCACCGGCACCGCCACCAGCATCCCGACAAAGCCGAAGACCGCGCCAAAGGCCGACAGCGCAAAGATCAGCCAGACCGGGTGCAGCCCGACCGACCCGCCCACCAGTTTCGGCGTCAGCACGTTGCCCTCGATCACCTGGCCCATCATGAACACCGCCGCCACGCCGGCGATGAACCACCACTCGCCCCAGAACTGGAACAGCGCCAGCACCATCGCCAGCGATCCGCCCACCAGCGCGCCGACATAGGGGATGAACGAGATCAGCCCGGCGGTAAAGCCCACGACCAGCCCATAGGTCAGCCCCACCAGCCCCAGCCCGGCGGCGTAATAGCTGCCCAGGATCAGGCACACCGTGCCCTGTCCGCGGATAAAGCTGGCCAGGGTGTGGTCCACCTCGCGCGCCAGGCGGCGGATCACCGGGGCATGGTCCAGCGGCAGCAGCTTGTTCACCTCGGCCACCATCCGGTCCCAGTCCAGCAGCAGGTAAAAGGTGATCACCGGCACCAGCACCACCAGCACCGCGATATTGACCACGCTGATCACCGAGGCCAGCACGCCGTTCAGCACCTGCCCGCCCTTGGATTGCACCGCGTCACCGATCTTGATCAGGGTCTGGTGCACCACCGAGCCATGATCGTTGAGCGCGGGGAACCGCTCGATCAGAAAGGCCTGGAACTGGCGGGCGATATCGGGGGCGGCATTGACCAGCGCCAGCGCCTGCGCGACCAGGGTCGGCACCACCAACAGCGCCATCAGCACAAAGGTCACCAGCGCCACGGCGGTGATCGTCACCGTGGCCCAGACCCGCGACAGTCCCATCCGTTCCAGCCGGTCTGCCACCGGATCCAGGAAATAGGCCACCGCCATGCCGATCACAAAGGGCAGGATCACGTCGCCCAGAAACCACAACAACCCAAAGAAGACCGCCGCAGCAGCCCCCCAGTATTTCACCTGTTCCCGGACCGGCAGCGCCATTCCCGTCTCCTTGTCCCGCGGTCCCTCTGTCATCGCCCAGCCCGGCGCGCCATGCAAGGGCGGCGCTTGTCTGGACGGGCGCGATGGCATAGACGGATTGCGACATCAAACCAAGAGGCAAGACCCCAAATGCGCCTGTCCCGCTACTTCCTGCCGGTCCTGAAGGAAACCCCGGCCGAGGCCCAGATTGCCAGCCATCGCCTGATGCTGCGCGCCGGCATGATCAAGCAGGCGGCCTCGGGGATCTATTCCTGGCTGCCCATGGGGTTCAAGGTGCTCAAGAAGATCGAGGCGATCGTGCACGAGGAACAGATCCGCGCGGGTCACATCCCGATGCTGATGCCGACGCTGCAATCGGCGGATCTGTGGCGCGAATCCGGCCGTTACGACGATTACGGCGAGGAAATGTTGCGCATCACCGACCGGCACGGGCGCGACATGCTGTATGGGCCGACCAACGAAGAATTGATCACCGACATCTTCCGGTCCCATGTCGCCAGCTACAAGGATCTGCCGCTGACGCTCTATCACATCCAGTGGAAGTTCCGCGACGAGATCCGCCCGCGTTTCGGCGTGATGCGGGGGCGCGAGTTCTACATGAAGGACGGCTATAACTTCGACATCGACCAGGACGGCGCGATTCACGCCTATAACCGGCATATGGTCAGCTATCTGCGCACCTATGAACGCATGGGCCTTCAGGCGATTCCGATGCGTGCCGACAGCGGTCCGATCGGCGGCGAGGACACCCATGAATTCCTGGTGCTGGCCGATACCGGCGAGTCCGAGGTGTTCTATGACAGCGCCATTCTGGACCTGAAATTCGGCGACCGCACGGTGAACTATGACGACCGCGCCGAATGCGCGGGCATCGTGCGCGAATGGACCGCCCCCTATGCGCGCACCGACGAAACCCACGACGCCGCCCGGTTTGCCGAGATCCCCGAGGCGCGGCGCAAGACTTCGCGCGGGATCGAAGTCGGGCAGATCTTCTATTTCGGCACAAAGTATTCCGAGCCGATGGGCGCCACCGTCACCAACGACAAGGGCGAAAAGGTACCCGTGCACATGGGCAGCCATGGCATCGGCGTGTCGCGGCTGGTGGGCGCGATCATCGAGGCCAGCCATGACGAAAACGGCATCATCTGGCCCGAGGGCGTGACCCCCTTCCACTGCGGGATCGTCAACCTGAAACAGGGCGACGCCGAGGCCGACGCCGCCTGTGCGGGCCTGTACAAGGCGCTGACCGAAAAGGGGCTGGAGCCGCTTTATGATGACCGCGAGGAACGCGCGGGGGCGAAATTCGCCACGATGGACCTGATCGGCCTGCCCTGGCGGATCACCGTGGGGCCGCGGGGGCTGAAAAACGGCGTGGTCGAACTGACCTGCCGGCGCACCGGCACCAGCGAGGAAATGACCCCCGCGGACGCCGTCGCCCGCGTGGCCGATATCTATGCCCCGCACCACCCGCAAAAGGCCGGCACCCATTGGGAACCGATGGCCAGGCGCAGTTTTCACACCTGGCTCTAGGGCGCTTTCCGGCGCTCTTGGGCCGCCCCACCGTCGCGCGCGGCGCGACACCGACAGGATAAGGCACGTGGCCAACCGCACCGCCCCCTTTGCCGGCTTTGAATGGATGATCGCCTGGCGGTATCTGCGCGCGCGCCGCGCCGAGGGCGGCGTCAGCGTGATGACCTGGATCAGCCTGCTGGGCATCACCTTGGCGGTGTTTGCGCTGATTGCCACGCTGTCGGTGCGCGCGGGCTTTCGCGCGGAATTCGTCGACACGATCCTGGGCGCCAATGCCCATGTCACCGTCTACAACTCCGTCGAGGTCACGCCAGAGGGCGTGGCCGCGCGCACGATCCCCGATTACCAGGACATGGCCACCCGCCTGCGCGCCGTGCCCGGCGTTATCCGTGTCGCCCCGCTGATCAAGGGGCAGGTCATGGCCGCGTTCCAGGGGCGCACCTCGGGGGTTGAGGTCTTTGGCATCGCGCCGGACGACCTGGCCACCATCCCGCGCATCGCGAATCCCGAGACATCGCGCGGCGACATCGCGCGGTTCGACGAGGGGATCGCCATCGGCTCGGGCGTGGCGCGCGAACTGGGCGTGGGGCCGGGCGACCGGATCCGCCTGATTTCCGCCGACGGGGTCAAGACGGCCTTTGGCACCTCGCCGCGCGTCAAGGCCTATCAGATCAGCTATATCTTCACCGCCGGGCGCTATGACATCGACCGCACCCGCGTCTACATGCCCTTTGCCGAGGCGCAGAGCTATTTCAACCGCGAAGGTGCCGCCGACGAGATGGAGGTCATGGTCGCCCATCCCGAGCGGGTGGACGAGATGACCGCCGACCTGCTGGCCGCAGGCGGCGCGCGGGCGCTGATCTGGACCTGGCGCGATGCCTCGGGCTCGTTCCTGCGCGCGCTGGATATCGAGGACAACGTGATGTTCATCATCCTGTCGATCCTGGTGCTGATCGCGGCGATGAACATCGTTTCGGGCCTGATCATGCTGGTCAAGAACAAGGGCCGCGACATCGGCATCCTGCGCACCATGGGCCTGAGCGAGGGGTCGGTGCTGCGGGTCTTTTTCATCTGTGGCGCGTCGGTGGGGATCATCGGCACCGGGCTGGGGGTGATCCTTGGCTGCCTCTTTGCGATCTATATCGACCCGATCTTTTCGGCGGTGAACTACCTGTCGGGCGGCGGCGTCTGGGATCCCTCGATCCGCGGCATCTATGAGTTGCCGGCCAAGCTTCAGGCCCGCGATGTGGCCTCTGCGGTGATCCTGTCGCTGGGGCTGTCGTTTGTGGTGACGATCTTTCCGGCCCGGCGCGCCGCCCGGATGAACCCGGTCGAGGCGTTGCGCTATGAGTGATCCCGTGCTGGCCCTCGAGGGCATCGAGAAATGCTATATGCGTGGCACCCCGGGCGAGGTGCGGGTTCTCAACGGCGCCACGCTCCGCCTGGCCGCGGGCGAGGTCGTGGCCCTGGTGGCCCCCTCGGGGGCGGGCAAATCCACGCTGCTGCATATCGCGGGGCTGCTCGATACGCCTGATGCCGGGACGGTGCGGATCGCGGGGTGCGACATGACCCGGCTGTCGGATCGCAAACGCACCGCGGCCCGGCGCGCTGATATCGGCTTTGTCTACCAGTTCCACCACCTGCTGCCGGAATTCACCGCCGCCGAGAATATCGTGCTGCCGCAACTGGCCGCGGGAACCCCGCGCGCCCAGGCCCAGGCCCGCGCGGCCGAGCTGTTGGCCAGCGTCGGCATCGCCGCGCGCGCCGATCATCGCCCGGCCGCCCTGTCGGGGGGCGAGCAGCAGCGCGTTGCCTTTTGCCGGGCGCTGGCCAACCGCCCGCGTCTGTTGCTGGCCGATGAACCCACGGGCAACCTTGACCCCGCGACGGCCGATCAGGTGTTCGCCACGCTGATGGACCTGGTGCGCGGCACCGGCCTGTCGGCGCTGATCGCCACCCACAACCTGGAACTGGCCGCGCGCATGGATCGTGTTCTGCACCTGGCCGAGGGGCACCTGGCCTGATCCGCGCCCCGCACCGGCGCTGCGCGCGCTGGCCCCTGTGGTGTTACGGCTATCTGGGCCACGACGAGGCGGCAGGGCCTTCTGCTTGGCAGAAATGCCCAATCGTCCCGCCCAACCCGTTTCGCGCGCCGATCCCGGCCTAGCGCGCCGGTTTGCCGGCCACCTTCAGAAAGCCATCGATCGCGCTGCGCAGATTGTCGGCCTTGGGCGCGGTGCGGTCGGTATGGGCCAGTTTGGCGGCCAGTTCCACACCGATGAAAAACGGCAGGTGCAGCGCCTGTTCGTGCGGATCCAGCAGGGTCAGCGGGGCCAGCAGCGCGTCAAGGTCGCGCGCGTCGATGCCATAGCGCCGTGTCCCGCCGGGGCGCGGGTGGGTTGTCTGCACGAAAACCAGAAAGCGCGCCACGTCCTTGACCAGGGGGAGCCAGTGAGCGTTCTGGATGTCAACGCCGTAAAGCGCATGGGGCGTCCGGATCAGGTTGATCGGGGCAAAATCCCCGTGACAGCGGGCCTGGGTCACCGGTTTGCCGGCCACCGTGGGCGCGAACGTGTCGAGACAGGCCATCAGCGCGCGGGCCCGTCGGGCATCCGGGCGATCGGCGATCCGGGCCAGCTCTCTGTGGCGGGCCTGGCTCCAGTGACTTGCCGCGAATTCGACGACACGGTTCGCTGGGGCGACCAGGTGGGCCAGCCATTGGCCCGCCTCACCGAACAGCATGTCGCGCATGGGGCTGTCGCCAGCCTGGGCAATGGCGCGGTCCAGCCGCGTGCCGGTCACATGGGCGGTCACGGTGATCCCCTCGCCGGGCCAGGCCGCCAGTATCGGGGCGACACGCCACGGGCCGGTGTCCATCGTCGCGGCCAGCCGCGTCAGTTCGCGTTTCTGGGCGCGGGCGTGTTCGGCGCGGCCCGCCCCCTGGAACAGTTTCAGCACCGCATGCGCCCCGTCATAGCGCCCCTCGAAGACCGCCGTGCGGCCATTGGCCTTGAGCGCGGTTTCAACCTCGAACCGGGCGATGGCAGGGCGACGCGATTGGATTTCACGCAGCGTCTCGGCCGCCGTGAAAAGATGTTCAAGATCGCTCAGGTCGCGCATCATGGGGCGACTGTCCCGTCCTGGTGCCCGCCCGTCAAGGCGGATGCACGCTTGATCGGGGTCAAGGCGCGGCCCGGGGCGGGAACGCTAAGCTGGGCCATCGCAGCGGAGGTGGACATGCGTTGTAAATGGGCTGTCATTCTGGGGCTGGCGGGCGGTGTTCTGGGCATGCCCGGCTGGGCCGAGCCGCCCTCTGGCGCGGCATTGTTCCGGCACAGTTGCGCCACCTGTCATGGGTTGGCGGCGCGTGGTGACGGGCCGATGGCCTCTATCCTGGCGGTGCCGATCCCGGATCTGACGCTGTTGTCGGCGCGTGCGGGCGGGGTGTTTCCGCTGGTGCGCGTGGTGGCGCTGATCGACGGGCGTGATCCGCTGGTCGCCCATGGCGGTCCGATGCCGATCTTTGGCTTTTCGCTGGAGGCGGACCAAGAGGAGCTGGGCACGCCCGAGGGGACCACGCTGCGCACCGGGGCCGAGATCGCCGCGATTGCCCGCTGGCTGGAGAGTGTCCAGCGTTAGGGCGCGGGGCGGCCCATCAGGGGGCGGCGGATCAGCGGGCTGAGGCCCACCAGAACCAGCCCGATCGAGAACAGGCACCACACCGCGGGCATTTCATTGGGGTTGCCGGTCAGCATCGTCGCCAGGATCGGCCCAAAGGCGGCGTGAAAGATCACGAACCGCCAGGCGCCATAAAACAGCGGCACCACAAAAACCGCGATCAGGTAGCTGGGGAAATTGGCCGAGACCCCCAGCGCATCCGATAGCGGCGTGAACATCCCGTTCAGCGGCACCTTCCAGCCGATATGCCACTCGCCCGATATGGTGCACAGCGGCGTGCCGCACAGCACCTCGCCGGGGCGGCATTGGCCCAACGCGTCCAGGGGCACCAGTTGCGCCAGCATCACCACCGCCGAGGCTGCGCAGACCGCCCAAACCGCGCGGCGGGTGCGGGCGGGCACGGTATGGGCGATGATGGCCATCGCAAAGGCGTTCACCACAAAGGGTTGGAACACGATATGCAGATAGGACAGCAGCGTGACCGTTCGGTTGGCCGGGTTTGCGCAATCGTCCACCACGGCGTATCCGGCGGCCTGAAGAACCTCCATCAGTGTGAAATAGGCCAGCGTCAGCCAGATCGCCCGCGGCTCTCCGCGCCGCGCGGTGACAAGCGTTGCAGCGGCGCCCAGGCCGACCATGGTGACAGAGGCGGTCGCGCTCCAGCACATGTGGTATCCTCCCACGGGCAAGTGTGCGGGGCGGACGCGGGGTTGGCAAGGGGGCGCAGGTATGGTGCGCCTGGCCCAAAACCACGCAAGGCGGGTCTGCTCGACCAGCCGCATCCCCACCGCGGTCTTGCATCGGGCAGAGTGGCGGGGAAGCGACACGGGGCCCTGGTCTGCGCATCGGAGGGCGGCAGCCAAGGGGGGCGTGCACCTGGTCAGCCCTATCCCCGTCACCGGATGCCCCCCCGCATGTCGTGCACCCCGGCACCCCAGGCACGCGACCCCCGCAGGTGACCTCACGACCCCCTGCAAGGGGGGAGCCCGAACCCCAAAGACCCCCAAGAAAACCGCGCCAGACAGAGCTGAGAAAGAAATGGACCTGGAGGGTGCGGCGATCTGGGAGGGTAAGCGTCACTCGCTCACCAGAGTAAGCGCACACAAGGCACGCGTGTCCGTACCGCAAGGCCGGGTTACAGGACCAGGCTGCCATCAGATCGCAGCGATACCCGCGGAGCGTCGAGCCCGCTGCGCCTTATTTCGACATCAGGTAATCGGCGACCGCCTGGTAAGCCGGGAGAGAGGTCGGATCGATGAAGCCGTTTTGCGCTTGCGGGAACGAGGCCAACCGGACCAGCACCATCTCGGCGGTCGGGTCCACGTAGATCGTCTGACCATGCACGCCGCGCGCGGCGTAGGCCCCGTGGTCGTTTCCGAACACCCACCACTGGCTGGTGTAGCTGCCGTTCGGGATCGTGGGGTAGCCGGCGAACTTCGAAGGATCGCCGCCCGCGCGGATCTTGTCGACAACGGCCGCCGGGAACAGCCGCTCGCCGTTGATCACGCCTCCGTTCAGCATGAGCAGCCCGAGCCGACCGAAATCGCGCAGCCCCGCGGTGATCCCCCCGCCGGCAAAGGGAACGCCCTTGCCGTCGACCGTCTGGTAGGCGTCCTGCTCGGCGCCCATGGGCCGCCAGAGCCGTTCAGAGGCAAGCTCGGTCACCCACTTGCCGGTGACCTTGCTGATGATCCAGCCCAGCATATCGGAGTTGATCGTCTTGTAGTGGAACTGGTCGCCGTGGTTGCCCTCGGGCTTCACCTGCTGGAGGTATTCCCAATACCCGTTCGGGCCCGTGTAGTCCTCGGGCTTCGGAAGCGGGCTCGCCGCCGCCGAGTAGATCCAGATGTCCGCGTTCGGGTCCGAGTAGTTTTCCGAGTACTGGACGCCCGTGGTCATGTCCATGACCTGCCGGACGGTCGCACTCGCGAAGGCGCTGTCGCCGATCTCGGGGACGATGTCGCGCACCAGGCGCGTGTCGTCGAGAACGCCCTCGGCCACGAGGATCTCTCCCAGAAGCCCGGTGACCGACTTCGTCATGG
Organism: Paracoccaceae bacterium; assembly: GCA_016938875.1. GTDB lineage: Bacteria > Pseudomonadota > Alphaproteobacteria > Rhodobacterales > Rhodobacteraceae > Rhodovulum. Next base: position 5,444 of record JAFGTV010000022.1, on the reverse strand, counting down.
ACATCGCCGCGTGCTTGCCGTCCTCGGTCAGGCAGCCGAAATATCGCTCGTAGACGACGGTCCCCCTGTGGATGATCAGTATCCCGTCGGTGTAGTTGGCGTAGAGCGACTGTTCCCAGGTCATGTCCTCGTCGCTGCCGATCGGCTTGAAGGTCAGCGCGTCGATCTCGCGCGCCGTTTCGGCGAACCTGGCTGGCGCGGGATAGCTCAGCGGGACGGGCGCCCCGGTTCCGCGGCTGATCTCTTCGGTGGGCAGGAACGCGCGAAGATGACAGACCGACCAGCGAAGCTTCGGGAAACTGAAGAAGTTGGAATCGGGCTGGGTGATCAGCTTGTCGGGCGGCGGCGGAAAGCCCTGCATCCAGCCCATCACCCGCGGATCGGATTCCTGCGCCGAAAGCGGCGCCGTCTGGGCCGCCGCGCCGCCCGCCAATGCGAGGCTCATGGCAAGTCCGGCGGCAAGGGTCGCGACCCTAGAAGTTGAAGACGACATTGATGAATCCTCCCGTCCATGGGTCTGCATTCCCGCCGACGACATTGTCGATCCCCTGTCCCGGGAAAGACACCGACACGCCGGCCGTCAGGAACGTGTTGCGGTTGATGATGCGGCTGTATTCGAGGAACAGGTCGTCGGCGAGGTGCGTGTCGGTGACGCCCGACACGACGTTTCCGTTTATGTCCACCCGGGTCGCCTGGCCGAACTGCACGGGGCTGTTCAATTCGTTCGCCCGGATATGCGCATAGCGGAGCGTCCAGGTATCCTGCGCCGTGGGCTGCACCCGCAGCGCCAGCGTCAACGCGTTCACGTTCGAATTGATGAAGGTCGACGCGGATTTCGATCCCGTCGCCCAGGCGCTGGGGCTGCCTTGATAGTAAAGCGGATCGAAGCGTTCGAGTTTCGTCGTGTTCGGATCGTCGCCCGAGAAGGTCTGGTAACCGAGTGTCAGGTTCTGCGACCAAGGCAGGTCTGCAAAGGTGTAGCTGGCCGTCAGGCGACCGGCCCAGGCCTCCAGGTCGCCCCTGTCGTTCCATTGATATGCGAAATCGCCGGTGAACGACCAATTCTCCAGGGGTCCGTCGAACGGGTTTGATTTGGCATAGAGGCCGATCGTTTTCGTGTCCTCGCGCGCCCCTGGCGTCACCGTTGGGGCGCCGACCCCGCCCGGGGCGGCCTGCGGGTAGGGCGAGTCGGACTTGAGCACAGACACGAATGTTGCGCCCAGATAGCCGCCCTGGGGGGCGTCGTAGCGCAGATCGAAGCCCGCCAGTTCGTTGTGTCCGTCCGTCGAGGGCAATTCGTTCGGATCGAGATAGAACGCCGTCCCGGTGACGTTCCCGACGGACAGACGCCCGATCGCCGCCATCTCCCATGCCTTGCGCGGACCGAATTTCAGCGCGCCGCGCTCGAAACCGCTCGTGGCCCCGTTCGCGATCAGCATCCCGGTGCCCAAGGTCAACTCTCGCGGCCCCAGCGACAGGTCATAGGACAGGCCACCGCCAAGGTCGCCGCGGATGGCAAGATAGGCCTCTTCCAGCGTCGTGGCGCCGGTATCGCCCGTGTCGAAGGCGTCGGTTCCCCACGTGTAGGAAGAGACCGCGGAAAGCTTGCCGTAGAAGACCGCGCCGGTGTCGAGCCGGTACTCGAAGCTGAGGCCGGGCTTGATGTAGCCTTCCAGCCAGTTGGTGTCGGGATCGAACCCGCTCCCGGGTGCGGTCGTCGCAGCGAGATCCCAGAAAAGGTTGCGTTCGCTGACCGCGTTCAGGCCGAACTGGAGGTGGCCGCGCACCGTCAGATCGTCACGGTCGACCAGCAGCATCGGGTCGCGCTCCTTCGCGATGGCCGCCGTGGACAGGGACGCGAGCACGACCGCCACGCCACCGGCGGGTTTCCGGCCTCGACCGGTCGCGGCCAAGGGTCGAAGGGGACGGATCGAATAACGCGCCTCATGGGCGTCGAGATGGAGTCCGGTCATGGCGCTTTCCCCCGGCAACGCAAGCATCTTCAATTGACGAGCCTACCCGTCTCTCCTTACCTCTCAATCGGCGTGTCGCCCATTTTGGGCGGCCGCCCAAAAAGCGATCAGCGAAGGCAAGCATTGTGCAAACATCGAAATCCAGCAAGGCGGAGATCGTCCACAAGGAATTCGGCCGTATCTGGCCGGTTCATCTGGCTGCCTTCACACAGCTCCTGATCCGGTTGCGACGGCATTTCGGAGGCGACCTGGACCTGCTCCTCGTGCTGGCGGTCATCGGCGAAAGAACCCGCCCCGACGAATGGACACCCGAACTGATGACCTATCAGCAGCTGACCCGGTCGAAACCGGAGCGGCACCGGCAGATCCCGATCAATATCCAGTCGGTCTCCGACTACTCCGGGATTCCGCGCGAAACTGTCCGCAGAAAGGTCAAGGCGCTGGAAAAGCTGGGCTGGGTAGAACGCGACGCGTCTGGCCTCATCGGGGTGACCCCGAAGGCCGGAAAGGACCTCGAGGCCGCAACGGACGATAGCGTTGCCTATCTCGCGGCTCTTCTCGAGGTGTTCGGGTCCATCCCCAGCCTGCCTAACGGCAGGTAGGGTTGTCCTGGGGCTTCAGCCCTCGCAAGGTGGTGTCGACCAATGCCATGAGTCACCTGTTGGTATCGCGTAAGAAACCGATACCAGCATTTGATACCAACATCGCGTGGATGCATAGAGACGCATCTGGACGCATGGAGTTTGGGGAAATTGATTTTAAACGATTTTCTCCCCTGTGAAATTGCGTAGAACACATTTCTGGGAAAACGTGGCAGCCCGTAGGGGCCTCCCAGAAGCGGCCGAAATCTCAATAAAATATGGCTCCGGGTGTCCCACGAAACTGCAGATACGGTAGAATGGAAATCAATGACTTAGCGTCAGGGTGTCCCACGGGCGCTCGACGATTTCGCCCAGCTTTGAGAACGGCGGAGCAAAGGTCGACCACGATATTGGCGGTATGAGCCTGCTGCGGGTGGCGCAAATGAGGATGCTCCTTCGCGGTTGAGCAGACTCTACATCACGATGAGGGATTTCGCAGGGGACAGGTCAGGTGGCGCAAATGAGGATGACCTTCACCTACTTCCCTACCAACGCGATCTCTCGGCCGCCTGTCCGGTGGCGGGGAGGCTGCCGCTGGCCGATGACGATTGCCCCTGGTGTCTCTCAGCCGCCTGTCCGGTGGAGAGGCAAAGCGTCTGACGCTGCCCTCCGAAGACAGTGATGACGGCGCCTCTGCATATAAAACAAGGGCTTTTCTCTGGTTTTGTAGCAGAAATGACCCGGTTCTCGCATTATTTCTGGGGGCGGTCCCAGAAACCACCCATTCGACGGGGCACAGGTCGAAGTAGCAATACGGGCTATGGGCGTCACCTGATCCGCAAACAAGTATCGGTTACGTTTGCCCCCGGTGGCGTCGGCAAATCGTCTCTGACAATCTGCGAGGCACTGGCGGTGGCATCCGAGCGGGAACTGCCGGGCGACTGGACCGCCAAGGGCCTAAAGGTTTGGCTCTACAACCTTGAAGACCCGCGCGACGAAATGGATCGGCGCTGACCGGCTCTGTTGCACAAATCGGCTGATGGCCAAGCTCCCCCTTTCCCCGGACACACTTATCCCACGGTCTCTGTGATGGGTATGCCGAGCGCGGTGAAGCCGTTCATGACGGCGACACGAACCTGAAGCTCGGCAACCTGCCGGTCGGGCTCCCTCGCCATCAGGCGTTGGCCCAAGAGCTTCACGCAATGCATCTTGGTTTCGGCCCGACTTCGGCGATGGTAGCCGCTCCATTTCCACCAGATTTTCCGGCCCAGGCGTTTCGATGCGCGGAGGGCCTCGTTGCGGGCAATGGCGCCCGCGCTGTCGGACTTCCAGAACTTGGCATTCTTGCGGGGCGGGATGACAGCGGCAGCGCCCCGGTCGGCGATGGCATTGTGGCAGTTTCGGGTATCGTAGGCGCCGTCAGCGGTGACTCTGCCGATCTCCTGATCGGGTGGGATCTGATCGAGCAATTCGGGTAGCATGGGGGCATCGCCGATATCGCTGCTGGTGAACTCGACGGCCTGGATTTCCAGTGTTTTTTCGTCGATCCCGAGGTGGATCTTGCGCCAGACACGGCGTTTGGCGCCGCCATGCTTGCGGGCATTCCACTCGCCTTCACCCTCAACCTTGATCCCGGTGCTGTCGATCAAGAGGTGCAACGGCCCCTCCGATCCCCGATACGGAATGTTCACGTTCAGGGTCTTCTGGCGGCGTGACAGCGTGCTGAAATCCGGCACCGACCAGTTCAGCCCGCTCAACTGCAGAAGGCTTTCGACAAAGCCAGTCGTCTGCCTCAGCGCCATGCCAAACAGTACATTCATCGTCAGGCAGGTCTGGATGGCGGCGTCACTGTAGGTGGGCTGCCGGCCGCGCTTGCCGGTCGGCCTGGCCTCCCATGTCATCTCGGGATCGAACCAGATCGTCAGCGAGCCCCGGCGCTTCAGCGCTTCGTTATAGGCCGCCCAGTTCTTGATCTTGTAGGTCGGGGGGGGATGGAATGCTCATGCCATCCAGCTATCATGCTAGATTCACACGGTGAATCCCCCAAGGGCTTTGTGCAACAGAGCCGGCTGGACCTCGAATTCTGAACAGCTAAACTAGTGCGGCATTTTCGAACAAGCCCAGCCTTGTTGCGGCTGGACCTCGAATTCTGAACAGCTAAACTTTGGCTCAAGAAGATTGCCGATGCCGAAAAGTTGCGGCTGGACCTCGAATTCTGAACAGCTAAACTACCCCGGAACTGTATGGGCCTGCCGTCTAGTTGCGGCTGGACCTCGAATTCTGAACAGCTAAACTTTCGGCAGCGCAGGCCAGACCGTCACGATCGTTGCGGCTGGACCTCGAATTCTGAACAGCTAAACTTTTCCGTGGGGGTTCCATGCCGCGTCTGAAGTTGCGGCTGGACCTCGAATTCTGAACAGCTAAACTACGGCCCCAGATGATTGCGAATGGTTTTACGTTGCGGCTGGACCTCGAATTCTGAACAGCTAAACTGTCCCCTCAATCGGGCGCAGGCACTCATCCGTTGCGGCTGGACCTCGAATTCTGAACAGCTAAACTGAGCGGGTTTAAGGGCCAAGATGATGGCGGGTTGCGGCTGGACCTCGAATTCTGAACAGCTAAACTGCGCTTCTACGGCAGGTTCTGCGGGCTGCTGTTGCGGCTGGACCTCGAATTCTGAACAGCTAAACTTGTTTATCCTCGTTGTGCGGGGCACCGCCTGTTGCGGCTGGACCTCGAATTCTGAACAGCTAAACTCGCAGCTGGTCGCTGTGGATGACGCGGCCGGGTTGCGGCTGGACCTCGAATTCTGAACAGCTAAACTTGACCAATTCGGCCATGCCGCGATCCACCAGTTGCGGCTGGACCTCGAATTCTGAACAGCTAAACT
>JAFGTV010000021.1 GCA_016938875.1 Paracoccaceae bacterium | reverse complement strand
CGTCCGCAGCGGGGGCAGCTTCCTCAGCCGGGGCTTCGGCGGCGGCTTCCTCTACCGGCGCAGCTTCCTCGGCAGCGGCTTCGGCAACCGGGGCGGCCTCTTCGGCGGGGGCTTCGGCAACCACTTCCTCGACCGGGGCGACTTCCTCAGCGGGAGCTTCACCAACCAGGGCGGCGGATTTGCCAGCCAGGGCTGCCGCACGTTCGGCCAGGTCGGCATACTCGGCGGCCAGCGCGGCGGCTTGCTCTGCCACGGTCATCGCGTTGGCGACATCGGCGGGCGTATCGACCGCGGGGGCCTCGACGGCGACGGTTTCCTCGGCAGCGGGAGCAGCCTCTTCGGCGACGGCCTCGGCGGCCGGGGCTTCGGCAGCGGCATCCTCTGCCGGTGCAGCGTCTTCGGCGGCGGCTTCCTCAGCCGGGGCGGCCTCTTCGGCCGGGGCCTCGGCGGCGGCTTCTTCGGCCGGGGCGGCTTCGGTCGTGGCCTCTTCCGCAGGGGCGGCTTCCTCGGCGGGGGCGGCTTCGGTCATGGCTTCTTCCGCAGGTGCGGCTTCTGCGGCGGGGGCGGCTTCCTCGGCGGGGGCTTCGGCAGCGGCTTCCTCGGCCGGGGCAGCTTCCGTCGTGGCCTCTTCCGCGGGCGCGGCTTCGGCGGCGGCTTCTTCCACAACCGCCTCTTCGGTCACGGCCTCTTCGGCGGGCGCGGCCTCGGGGGCCGGGGCCTCGACGGCGGGCGTCGGTTTGGGTTGCGGTGTACCGCTATAGTTCACGGCATAGATCGCAACGCCAAGTGCCGGGGCGGCAACGATCAGTCGGATCAAGTTTTGAGCGTTATTGGCCATCGTTCTTCCTTTTCGTTCCGGTGCCATCGGATGAGACCACCCCGTCCGCGGCAGGACGTCCTCCTGCGTGTTCCAGCGAGAGTCCCAGATGCCTCCCGCGTCGGATCTGGCCGCTCAGCCCCCCGGAGGGCACCGGCGCCGCGATCCGCCACGCCAGACAATAACGCGCCCGTGACGTGATAGCAGCCCTTCTTGGGCCCCCTGCGACGCTGATACACGCCCTTAGCCCCTTGTCAGGGCATGGCAAAAAGCCAAAGCGACACGGTTTTTCGGCAAGTTCGCGCCGATCGGGCCAAAACGGCGGCAAAGCGCGCCCCAACCATAGGGCAAAGGCACAGCGATTCGCAGCGCCGCACAGGCGAGCTGCCCAATTCAGGCCACGGGAATGATTCTCAGTCGGATGGCCGATACCCGTGCGCTCGGCTGCCCGAGAGGGCCGACGCGGCGACCTGACGAGGGTGCTTCAGGATCGGATGCTGATCCACCGTTCCCGGCTCACCAACCGCGCGCTTGCGCATGTGGTTGGCGATACCGCTTGGCAGCTGGATCACCTCGGCGCCGGGACAAGGCACGGCCTTTGTGCCCACGCGGGTCGTGTCGGCCTCTGTGGCCTCCTGCAATTCATCGATTGCGGGACTGTGGAACAGGCGGCTGGCAGCCATGAGGGTAAAGGGGGAAACGGCAAACATCGGTGTGGGTCCTGTGTTGTCGCAGTGGCGGTCAAAGGGCGCGCACCCGTCGGGGTCGCGCGCGGAAATCAGTGGATACGGTGGCGTCCCCGGTCGAGGGTGCGCAGGGCGCCCTCAAGCTCGGACAGGGCGTCCTTCAGACGCAGTCGGTCGCTTTTCAGGCGGCGCAGGCGGACGAGGTCCGGCAGCGGGCGCGCGTGTTCGTCATGCACCATCGCGTCGAGCCGACGATGCCGGGCACGCAGCGCCGCAATGCGGGGGCCGAGTGCCCCGGGGGAAAGGCGTTTCGTCATGCAGCGTCCCCCGTCCTGTCCGCCTGGTCCAGCTTGCCCGCATGGGTCCAACGCATCGTACCCGCGATCAGGTAGAGCAGCCGCGGAATTTCCCGTTCCACTTCTGCGGCGGGCGCGCGGGAGATAAAGCGGCATCGCCACGCCCGGCCCGGGCGGACAGGCGCCGTGGCGTCAGGCCAGACAAGGGCGTCGTCCTTCCAGATCGCGGCAAGGCGCAGCCCGCAGGGACCGGCGCAGACGGCCAGCCGGTGGGCCAGCGTTTCGGCATCGCCGCCCCAGTCCACCACCACATCGACTCCGCCGAACAGGGACACGAAGGGCGGTGTCTGCGATCTTCGCGTCGCCATGGCCCCCGTGGCTTGGGAAAGGTCCGACTGGTCAAGCATTTCAATCTCCATCTTTTTTTCGAACATGATTGGCACGTGGGGTGCTCGGCGGGCACAGTGATCCCGAGCGTTTGGAAGGCTTGATTGGATTTATCTATCGCTGGGGGGGGTGGGCCTCTGCGCGTCGTGGGGTGTCGCCTCGGGGCCAAAGCGTCCGTATTTCCTGCCGCAAAAGCTGCAGTTCATCCCTCAGCAGAGCGAGTTCCTCGGCCTCGCGGCCAACCGAGGCCTCTATCGCCTGGGCCTGCATCGCCTCGACGATGATGCCGATAAAGAGGTTCAAGACCGTGAAGGAGGTGAGCAGGATGAATGGCACGAAGAACGCCCAGGCCAACGGGAAGATTTCCATCACCGGGCGCACGATGCCCATGGACCAGCTTTCCAGCGTCATGACCTGAAAAAGCGTGTAAGCCGAGGCACCGACGCTGCCGAACCATTCGGGAAAGGCAGCGCCGAACAGCTTGGTCGCCATCACCGAGAAGACGTAGAACACCAGCCCCAGAAGCGCCACGATCGAGCCCATGCCCGGGATCGCCGTCAAGAGCGCCGACACCACCCGCCGCATCGCCGGCACCGCCGAGATCAGCCGGAGCGCCCTGAGCACCCTGAGCGCGCGCAAGACCGACAACCCCTCGGAGGCCGGGAAAAGCGCGATGCCGACGACCGCCGCATCGAAAACGTTCCAGGGGTCGCGCAGGAAGCGGGTGCGCAAGACCGCCACCTTCGCCAGCAGCTCGACCACGAAGATCGCAAGGCAGATGCGGTCGATGGCCAGCAGAACCGGCCCTGCGGCCTCCATCGCGGCGGCGCTGGTCTCCAGCCCGAGCACCAGCGAATTCACCACGATCACCGCCATGATCGCGCGTTGAAAGCCCGGCGTGCCGATCAGCCGCTCGAGCCGGTCAAGGGGCCCTGGGGGCGCGTCGCCAGGGGGGGCAGTGCGTGCGTTCATGGGGTCTTCTCTGGGACGGGCGTGGCGGACGGGGGCTGCCGTGTGTTCCACAACGGCACCCCGGTCGAGACCGCCGCGCGCCCGATCATGTGGGCTGCGATGGGCGCGGTCAGCAGCAGGAACAGCACGATCGCCACCGCCCGGATGGTGATGTCGGTCGAGCCGAAATGCACCGCGGCCGCGATCACGATCAGCCCGCAGGCCAGCGTGCCGATCTTGGTCGAGGCATGCATCCGGATCAGCACGTCGGGCATACGCAAGAGGCCGACGGCGCCGATCACCCCGAACACGCCACCCAGCAGGATCAGGCCAGCGACAATCATTTCGGTCATGCGTCGTCTCCGCGGTTGCGGGCACTGTTGCGTTCGGCAAAGCGCGCCAGCGCGACGGTGGCCAGGAACCCCACCAGCGCCAGAACCAACGCCACGTCCAGAAAGGCCGGCGCGTCGTAACGGATCGCCGCCAGCCCGCAAAAGGCCACGATGGACACGGTCATCATGTCCAGCGCCACCACCCGGTCGGGCAGGCTGGGTCCGCGCATCAGGCGGACAAAGGCGAGAACGACCGACAAGACGATCAACAGGAATCCCGCCTCTAGCGCGAGTGTCAGAAAGCTATCCATCACGGTCCCTCCACGGCGTCGATCACCCAGCGTTCCATCCCCGATTTCAGCCTGGCCCGCAGCGCCTCGGGGTCGTCGGCGAACATGGCATGCACCAGCAGCGTCTTGCGGTCATCGCTGACATCGAGGCTCAGCGTGCCGGGCGTCAACGAGATCAGGTTGGTGACCAGCAGGATGCCTGCATCGGTCTTCACGTCGAGCGGCACCTCGATGATCGCCGGTCGCGCCCGCAGCTTTGGGGTCAGGATGTCCAGGGCCACTTCCCAACTGGACAGGGCCAGTTCGTAAAGGAACATCAAGACCAGCTTGGCCCAGGCGATCACGCGGCGGAAATACTGACTGGAGCCGGTCAGCGGCTGGATCAGCCAGAGCGCGCCATACCCGATGACGAAGCCGCTCAGCAGGTTGCCGAGTGTCGCGCTGCCGGTCAGAAAGACCCAGACCAGCGCCAGCAGGATATTGGTCCCGAAGGTGTTCATTCGCGCCCTCCCAGCACGGCTGTTACATAGGCCGAGGGGTCGAGGATCTGCGCCGCCGCAGCCTCGGCGAACTGGACAAAGGGTTCGGGTGCCAGGCCGATGGCGATGGTCACCGCCGCCAGCACCGCCACCGGGGCCAGCAGCGCGGCACGCGCGCGCGGGGCAAGGCGCGACAGGCTGGGCGCGATGCCGTCCGGGTGCGGCGCCCAGAAGGCGGCGGCCCAGATCTTGGTCATCGAGTAGATCGTCAGCAGACCCACGATCAGCGCGACCGCGGCGATCACCCAGCTTTCAGCCTGCAACGCGGCCTTGACCAGCAGGAACTTGGCCCAGAAACCAGACAGCGGCGGAAAGCCCGCCAGTGAAAAGGCGGGGATCAGGAACAGCACGGCCAGCAGCGGCGCGGATTTGTAGAGCCCGCCCATACGCGACAGCTCGGTGCTGCCAGTCAGCCGCTGGGCGACGCCCGCGATCAGGAACAGGTTGGCCTTCACCACGATATGATGGACCAGGTAGAACACCGCGCCCACCAGTGCCAGCGGCGTCAACAGCGCAAGCCCGAGGATCATGTAACCGATCTGGCTGACGATGTGGAACGACAGGATCTTGCGCATGTCGCTTTGCGCCGCCGCCCCCAGGACGCCGGTCACCATGGTCAGCCCCGCCACCCACAGCAGGATCTGGTGGGTGAACCCGGTGTCATGGTCGAAAACCAGCGTGAACATCCGGATCAGCGCGTAGACCCCGACCTTGGTCAAGAGCCCCGCAAACACCGCCGAGACCGCAAAGGCCGGCGTGTGATACGAGGCCGGCAGCCAGAAGAACAACGGGAACAGCGCCGCCTTGACCCCGAAGGCAATCATGAACAGCATCGCCACGACCGTCAGCAACCCCTGGTCCACGCCGTCCACCGCGCTGGACAGATCGGCCATGTTCAGCGTGCCGGTCATCCCGTAAAGCAGGCCGATCCCGGTCAGGAACAGGATGGTGGAGACGAGGTTGAGCGCCACGTATTTCACCCCGCCGTCGATCTGTTCGGGCCGGCCGCCCAGAACCAGCAGGCCGAAAGACGCGATCAGCATCACCTCGAACCAGACGTAAAGGTTGAACAAATCGCCGGTCAGAAACGCGCCCACAACGCCGGCGATCAACACGTTGAAGAGCGCGTGATAGCCCAGGTGTTCCATCCGCGCGTCGATATCGGCCAGCGCGTAGACCGCGACCGCCAGCGCGATGATCGCCGTGATCAGCACCATAACCGCCGACAACAGGTCCGCCACCAGCGTGATGCCGTAGGGCGCGGGCCAGCCCCCCATCTGCCCGGCGATCACGCCCTCGGCCCAGGTTGCGCGCATCAGCAAAACCGCGGCCAGCAACAGCACGGCCGACCCGGCCACCGAAATCCAGCGCCCCGCCCGCGCATCGCGCAGCAAGAAGGCAAGGATCGCGGTCGCAAAGGGGATCGCGATGGGAAGGGACAACAGCCAGCTCACGACCGCGCCTCCGGCGGTTCGGCCAGGCGCATCTCGTCAGGCTCCAGCGTGCCAAGGGTCGTCCAGGCGCGAAACACCAGCACGATGCCAAAAGCGAACAGGCCAAAGCCGATCACGATTGCCGTCAGCACCAGCGCCTGCGGCAGCGCGTTGGCCGCCGTCCCGGCCAGCGTATCCGCGCCTTCGGGGATCAAGGGCGGCGCGCCCTCGGTCAGGCGCCCGGCGACGAAGATCGTCAGGTTGGCCGCGTTCGAGATCAACACCAACCCGAAGATGAAGCGCATGAGGTTCCCCGCCAGCATCAGGTAGACCGCCGATCCGATCAGCGCGCCGATGGTCATCGCCATAAGCGTCTCCATCAGAGTTCCTCCTCCATCGCAAAGACCAGCGTCAGCACCGCCCCGAACACCACCAGGTAGACCCCCACATCGAATAACAGCACGGTAGAGAGCGGCAGGCCCTTCTCGGTCTCGCTGCCGCCCAGGAACAGCCATTGCCCGGTAAAGAACGCATCCCCGAACAGCGCCGAGGCCAGCCCGGCCAGCAGCGCGATGCCCAGCCCGGCGACGGCGATGGTCTGCGGGGCCACGCGCAGCGCCGCGCGGGCATCACGGGTGCCGCAGGCAATGGCATAAAGGATAAAGCCGGTGGCCCCGGTCAGCCCGCCGATGAACCCGCCGCCGGGCTCGTTATGGCCGCGCAGCAGCATGTAGATCGAAAAGACCAGCAACAGCCCGACAAGGTAACGGGTACCGGCGCGCAGGATGACAGAGTTCATTTCCTGGTCCCCTCGGTCGTGCGCAGCAGCGCATAGGCCGACAGCGCGGCGATGACGACGACGGCGACCTCGCCAAAGGTGTCCAGCGCGCGGAAATCGACGAGGATCACGTTGACGATGTTGCGCCCGTAGGCCTCGGGCCAGCTTGCGGCCTCGAAATAATTGGTCAGGCGGCGGTCCAGCGGTGCGGACAGCACGGCCAGCAGCACCAGCGTCACCGTTGCCCCCAGCCCGGTGGCCAGCGCCGCATGGGCCGGACGGAACCGGTCGCGCGGCAGCGCGGGCAGGCGCAGCAGGGCCAACGCGACCAGCACCACCACCAGCGTTTCGACCAGCAGTTGCGTGATCGCCACGTCCGGCGCACTGAACACGATAAAGACCAGCGCGGTGCCGATGCCAACCACGCCCAGCGCGGCGATGGCCGCGATGCGCGAGGCGCTGCCCACGGTCAGCCCGGCCCCCGCCAGCAACAGAACCGCCAGCGCCACGTGAATCCAGCTTGTCCCGGCCAGGTCGGGCACAAGTGGGGGCAGCCCCCGGGCAACGATCCCCGCGACAAGACCCAGCAGGATCGTGGCAAAAGTCGCAAACAGGTACTGTGACAACCGCCCGGTCTGGATGATCCGCGTCTGCCACGCGGCCAGCGCCTTGAGCCCCTGCAAAAACCGGTCCCAGCCCGCATCGAGGCTGGGCACGTGGCTGAAAGCGGTCTCCAGCGCGGCGCGCAGCCTGCGGTGTCCAGCATAAAGGGCGAGGCCCAACACGAAGGTCGCGACGCTGAGAATCAGCGGCATGTTGATCCCCGCCCACAGTTTCAGGTCCTTGACGTCGGAGGGCGTCCCGCTCAGCGCCACGACGGTCGGCGCCACCAGCGCCCTTTGCAACACGTCGGGATACAGCCCGAAAAGCGCGCCCAGGGCGGCCAGGATCACCGGACCGGCCAGCATCTGCCAGGGCGCCTCACGCGGGCTGCGCGGCAGCGGCCCGCCCGCTGGCCGCCAGAACGGGCGAAAGGCAACAACGCCCGCCACCGCCAGCATCAAGGCGTTGGAGATCAGAACCGCGCCTGCCACCAGCGCCGGTTCGGACGCCACGGCCAGCGCACCGGCATATTTCAACTCTTTCCCGATGAAGCCCAGGAAGGGCGGAAATCCCGCCATCGACATCGCGGCCACGGCAGCGGCAAGTGCCGTGATCGGCATCGCGCGGCCCAAGCCCCCCAGCAATTCGGCCTCGCGGGTGCCGGTCGCCTTGTCGATACAGCCCACCACCAGGAACAGCGCCGCCTTGTACAGAGAATGCACGATCAGGAAGGTGGCAAAGGCCGTCATCGCGTAGCCCGACTCTTGCCCCAGGAACAGGGTCAGCGTGCCCAACGCCATCAGCGTGGTATAGGCCAGCGCCTGCTTCAGGTCGGTCTGGCGCAGCGCCAGCACGCTGGCATAGACCGCGGTCACCGCACCCAGCACCGTCAGCGTCCACAACCACACGCCGGTTCCCGAAAGGGCCGGGTGCATCCGCGCCAACAGGTAGATCCCCGCCTTGACCATCGTGGCCGAGTGCAGAAAGGCGCTGACCGGCGTCGGCGCGGCCATGGCATTGGGCAGCCAGAAATGGAATGGCACCTGCGCCGATTTGGTGAAGGCCCCGGCCAGCAGCAGCACCAGGATCGGCAGGTAGAGCGCATGCGCCTTCAGCGCGTCGCCCTGGGCGAGGATCTCCGAAATCCCCGTGGTCCCCGCGGCAAAGCCCAGCAGGATCAGCCCGGCCAGAAAGGCCAGCCCCCCGGCCGCGGTCACGAACAGGGCCTGCAATGCGTTGCGTCGGCTCTTTTCCGCCTCGTGCGAAAAACCGATCAGCAGGTAAGAGGTGAACGTGGTCAATTCCCAGAACACGAACAGCACGATCAGGTCGTCGGCCAGCACCAGCCCCAGCATCGAGACCATGAACGACGTCAAGAACAGCGCGAACCGCCCGTATTGCGGATGCCCGGCGAGGTAGGTGTTGGAGTAGAGCAGCACCAGCGCCCCGATCCCGCTGATCAAGAGTGCAAAGGTCAGGCTGAGCCCATCCACCAGGAACGCCATCGAAATGCCCAGCGACGGCACCCACTCCGCCTGCCAACGCAGCACATTGCCGGCCGAGATCGCCGGCAGCATCGATGCGAACCCCGCGAACAGCAAGGCGGCCAACAGCACGGGCAACACGCCCGTCCAGCCGTTGCCCCGCGGCGCCGGCGCGGCGGATTCGGAAACCGGTGCGTTCATGTCCGGGCCCCTTCGGTGATCCGATCCAGCGTGACGGGCGAGACAAAGCCCCCGGGTTTTACCGCCAGCACCGAGGCGCTGACACGGTTTAGCACGGTCTCGGCGGTGTTGCCGATGAAAAAGCCCCCGACCCCGGTGCGGGCGACCGTGCCCATCACGATGGTGTCGATGCCCTCGGCCTCCACATGCTCGGCGATCATGTCGGCGGCCGCGCCCTTGATATGCAGCACCCGCATCATGTCGCTGTCGCGGGCGAAATCGGCGGTCAGCAGGTGCAGACGCCAGGCGCTTTGCCGTTCTTCGGCGGCGACAAGCTGGTCCACCTGCTCGGCCGGAACCCTGGCAAGGCTGTGGCGCAGGGTCGATTCCTCGGGCAACTCCCAGGCGTTCAGAACGTCGAGCCGCGCCCCGTCCTGTCGGGCGAGCGAGGTGGCGAGTTCCAGGATGGTCCGGTTCAACCCGTTGCGGACCCGGTCCTCCGGGTCGGGGGCGACGGCGGCCAGGATGTGCCGCGCGCGCGCCTCGGCGCTGGAATTCAACACCCAGACCGGGCAGGGGCATTTGCGCATCAGGTGCATGTCGGGTCCGCCCAGAAAGGGGCGCGCCGACGCGCACTGGGCGCCCTTCACCACCAGGTCATGGCCCTCGCGCAGCACGCGGCGAATGATCTGGATGAAGGGTATGCCCATCTGCACCGTGCTGCGTACGGGTATGTCCTGGGCGCGCAGGGGGGCGGCAAGCGCGTCCAGCCGGGCCCGGCGCACGTCGATCACATGATCCTTGATCTCATGCCCGCGCGCGCCGGGCAGCGCGGAAAAGCGCCGCGCCAGGTCCCCCTCGGCGGTCTCGATCACGTCGATCAGCGTCACCTCGGCGCCATTTGTCCGGGCGAACCACGCCACCCGGTCAAAGGCGTTTTCGAACCCGCTCTGCCCGTCGCAGACCACCAGTATCTTCTTGAAACGCCGCATCGGCCCTGCCTTTTGGTTTCTCTTGGGCAGATAGGCAGGGCAGGTGATTGATCCAATCGAAAATCATGGTAGCTTTGATAGACAAAAACTATAAGGGATGCCGATGCCCACCCTGCAACAGCTTCGCTATCTTGTCGCCGTGGCCGACACCCTGCATTTCCGCCGTGCGGCCGAGGCCTGCCACGTGACGCAGCCCACGCTCAGCACCCAGCTCAAGGCGCTGGAAGAGCGACTGGGTGTCGAACTGGTCGAGCGCAGCCGAGCGCGGGTGATCCTCACCCCCACCGGTCGCGCGATCGCCGAACGGGGGCGGCGCGTCTTGCGCGAGGTCGAGGAAATCCGCTCCATGGCGCGGGCCGACCAAGCGGTGCTGGCCTCGACGATCCGGGCGGGCGTGGTGCAGTCGCTGGGCTCTTACCTTTTGCCGCTGATCGTGCCCGACCTGCATGAAAGCCACCCGAAACTGGGGCTCTACATGCGCGAGGGGCTGCCCGACATGCTGCTGCGCGGGCTCGACGAAGGGACGCTGGATTTGCTGTTTTTCCCGATGCCCCTGCGGGCCGCAGAGGTTGAAACCCTGTCGATCTTCCGCGAACCGATCCAGGTGGTCATGCCCCGCGACCATCGCCTTGCGGCCGCGGACGATATCGACCCCAGCCAATTGAGGGGCGAACGCATCCTGTCACTGGAGCCCGGCCACAAACTTTATGAACAGGTGCGGGCGCTGTGCGAGGGATGCGGGGCGGAACTGTCCCACGATTACGAGGGCACCAGCCTGGACACGTTGCGCCAGATGGTGGCCATGGGCATGGGGCTGTCGTTGATGCCGGCGCTTTACGTGAAATCCGAGGTCGCTCATCAGGATATTGTCGTGGCGCGGCCGTTCCGTGCCACACCGCCCTCGCGCACGATCGGCATGGTCTGGCGGAAAGGCACGGCAAGGGAGGCGGACTACCGCCTTTTGGCGCAGCTGATCTGCGGAATCCTGAAACGCCGCGCGCCGGAGATTACCGTTCTGGGTTAGAGTGAAATGCCCCAAGTCAGCTCGGGCGATCCAACCGTCGCGATTTCCGGGCCCCCCACAACAATCTTCGGCTGTTCCACGCCCAATGGCGGCCCTCACGGCGCCGCAGAGCGGAAGCATTGTCAAATCGCCGGTGGGGATTTGACACGAACAGAAGAAAGCCTCTGTTTTCCGACGGTTTCTAGAGGGGAGTGGCGCGCTGGGGAGGATTCGAACCCCCGACCCCTTGATTCGTAGTCAAGTACTCTATCCAACTGAGCTACCAGCGCGTGGGGGTGTGATCTAGCGCCGCCGCGCGGGCATTGCAAGGGGCGATTTCAAACGATTTCCGGTGCTGGCTCTTGCAAGGTGGCCCCCTTGGGCAAGCGGATCGAAAAGATCGTTCCCCCGGGGCCGGTCCGCACCAGTTCCAGCCGCCCGCCATGCCCGCGCACCAGTTCCACCGAGATCGCCAGCCCCAGACCGGTGCCCCCCTTGCGCGTGCCGCCCTGGAACGGCTGGAACAGATGTTCGCGCGCCTTGGGCGGCAGGCCGGGGCCGGTGTCGGTGACCTCGATGGTCCAGGCGTTGTCGTCCTCGTCGGCGCGAATGCCGATCTCGCCGGGCTGACCCGTCGCCGCGATGGCCTGCCGTGCGTTGCGGACAAGGTTGCTGAGAACCCGGTACAGCTGTTCGGCATCCGCGCGCAGGATCAGCCCGGCGGGCACATCCTCGGCAAAGGAAATGTCCTGGTCCCCGACCGCCAGGCGTTCGGCATCCACGACCTCGTTGACGATACCGGCCAGCGCCACCCGATCCAGCCGCGGCGGCGGTTCCTGGGCACGGCCAAAGGTCAGGGTCGTCTCGCACAGGTTCACCGCCCGGCTGATCGCGCCGACGATCTTGGGGGCGGCCCGTTTCACGCCGGGATCCTCGCTGGCCTCCATCCGGTCGGCCAATAGTTGCGCGGTGGTCAGGATATTGCGCAGATCGTGGCTGATCTTGGCCACGGCGCTGCCCAGTTGGGCCAGACGATCCTTTTGGCGCAGCGCGGCGGTCAGTTCGGTTTGCAGCGATTGCAGGGTGTTCTCGGCCTCGCGCAGTTCGCGCACGCGGGCCGTGGGCGCGATGATGCGGCGGTTGTCCTCGGGGGCCTCGGCATAGACCTGCATGGCGCGCACCACCCGCTTGATCGGCAGCACCAGCAAACGCTGCACCGCGAGAAACAACAGCAGCGCCGTCAACACCGAGATCACCGCCGACAACAGCAGGATGCGCAGGCCATATTCGATCATCGCCGCGCGCAGCGGCCCGGTGTCCATGGTGACCTCGATCAGCAAACCGGCATCGCGCACCGGCTGACCAATGACACGGATGATGCGCGGGGCGGGATCCACCAGCCGCCGCAACGCGTCGGGGATCAATTGCAGCGGCCCCGCGTCGCGCAGATCGAAACTGTCATGGATCGGCTCGGGGATCGGCGAGGACAGCACCAGTTCGCGCGCCTGGTTGCGGCGCAGCACGACGTTGAACACGCCCGCGTTCGCCAACAGCTCGGCCTCAAGATCCTCGCTGATCATTTCATCCGTGGCCAACAGCGCCAACGAGGCGATCTGCGCGCGTTCCAGCCGCGACAGCAGGAAATCCTCGCGAAAGCGCGCAACCGAAGGGACAAAGATCAAGATCTCGGCCAGCATGACGAAGGCGATCGTCAGCATCAGGAATCGGCCGGAGAGCGAATTCAGAAACATGGCCTTCGCCTAAGAGCCCGGAGGTCAGGGAAACAGACGTTGAACCGTCCGCACCCCCCGCTTGATCCAGGGATTTTCAAATAGTCTGGGCGAGAAATAGGCACCCGCCGCCCTCTTGTTAACCTCACCCAGTGTCGGATAGGGCGCAACCATGTTCGCGATGGCGGTCATTTTCAGGCCATTCGCGATCGCCAGCGCCCAGGGGCCGATCAATTCCCCCGCCTCTGCCCCCACGATAGAGACGCCGACCGGGCGGCCGTTGACCACCATCACCTTGATCAGGCCCGCGGTCTGACCAGTGGCGATGGCCCGGTCGTTGCCAGAGAAATCGAACCGCGCGACGCTGAGCCCGTCGCCGTGCAGATCCCGCGCCTCGGCCTCGGTCGGGCCGATCTGGGCCAGTTCGGGGTCGGTATAGGTGACGCGCGGGATATGGGCCGTTTTCGCCCGCGCGGGCAGGCCCAACAGGATCGGCCGGATCACGACCCCCGCATGATAGCCCGCCACGTGGGTAAACTGCATCCCCCCCGCCACATCGCCAATGGCATAGATCCGGCGGTTGGTGCTGCGCAGATCGTCGCCCACGGTGACCCCCGCGCGGGTTGTGTCCACCCCGGCGGCGGCCAGGTTCAACCGTTCCAGCGCCGGGGTGCGGCCCACGGCGACCAACAGGTGACTGCCGGTATGGCTGCCCTGGGCGGTGCGCAGGGTGATCATGCCGGGCTGGCCGCTGACCTCTTGCACCTGGGCGCCCTCGACGATTCTCACCCCCTCGGCGCGCAGCCGGTCCAGCACGACCGCGGCCATCTCGGGATCCTCGCGGTTCAGCGCGCGATCCCCCTCGACCACGGTGACCTGCACCCCCAGCCGGGCATGGGCCTGGGCCATCTCCAGCCCGATCGGGCCGCCGCCGATGATCAGCAGGTGATCGGGCCGCGAGCGCAAATCAAACAGCGTCTCGTTGGTCAGATAGGGCACATCCGCCAGCCCGGGGATCGGCGGCACAAAGGGACGCGCGCCGGTGGCGATCACAAAGCGGCGGGCGCGGATCGTATGGCCCCCGGCCTCTAGCTCGCGCGCGCTCACGAACCTGGCCCAGGCCTGGATCACCCGCACGCCCAGCCCCTCGAACCGCGCGACGCTGTCATGCGGGGCGATGGTGGCGATCGCGCCCTGCACATGATCCATCACGGCGGCATAGTCGATCTGCGGCGCACAGGGCGCCACGCCGAACCCACCGTCACGCAGGGTCTGGGCCTGTTTCGCGGCCGCCAGCAGGGCCTTTGACGGAACACAGCCATAGTTCAGGCAATCGCCGCCCATCCTGTGCCCCTCGACCAGCACGACGCGCGCGCCCATCTGCACCGCCCCCGCCGCCAGCGACAGCCCGCCGGAGCCCGCGCCGATGATACAAAGATCGGTCTTGATGCGCGTCATCTCAGGCCTCCTTTCGGCGAAACAGTCTCAGCACCATCGGCAAGGCCGCCAGCGCCGCAAGTCCCAGCAGCGGGCCCAGCACCTGCGGTTCGAATATGATGCCCAGATCGGGGGTCTCGCCGCGGGCAAACACACCGCCCAGCCCGGCCCCGACCCAGGTATAGACCAGCGCGCCGGGCATGATCCCGAAGAAGGTGGTAAAGGCGAACCGCCCCAACCCGACCCCGACCAGCGCCGGCAACAGGTTGGCGACGAAAAACGGCACCGCCGGCACCAGCCGGATCAGAAAGAGCACCGATAGCTCGTTCTCGCGCAACCCCTCGCGCAGGCGCTTGATCCGCCCCTCGCCCGCATCCAGGCGCGCCGAAAGCCGTTCCCCCAACCCCCAGCGCGCGGCCAGAAAGATCAACACCGCCCCGATCGTCGCCCCGGTGACATTATACAGAACACCGGGGAACAGCCCGAACAGGAACCCCCCCGCCAGTGTCGCCACCGTGGCCCCGGGCAACGAAAACGCAACGATCGCCACGTAAGCCGCGACAAAGCCCAGCGCGGTCGCCGCATAGTTGGCATCCCGAAAGGCAAGCAGGGCCTCGCGATTCTCGGCCAGCGCCTGGAACGACAGCTGATCGCGCAGGGTCACCGCCCCCAGCACCGCCGCCACCAGAATCGCGATCAACGGCAGGTGGCGGACAAATCCGGGCGCGTCGGTCCGGGGCATGTTTGTCATCGGGGCATTCTCCTGGGGCGAATTCGGGACAAGATGCACGCGGGCGCCGGTTTGCGACAGGGGTCTCACGCCGCATTGATAAGAGGTGACAAAAGGCGCGGGTTTGGGGCGCTTTTGCAACGGCTCTTCCCGATTGCCGGGCTCAGGCGACGGCAAATGTTGCAAGAAAACAGGTCACAGGTGAATTGACTTCACCGCGGCGACCCCCTAAAGACCGGGCTTCGAACAAACAGGGGCCTTCGAATCCGCACGCGGTTTGGGCCCCATCTGACGGAGCGAAGCGCGATGAAACGCACATTCCAACCCTCGAACCTGGTCCGCAAGCGGCGCCATGGGTTCCGTGCGCGCATGGCCACAAAGGCCGGCCGCAAGATCCTGAACGCGCGCCGCGCCCAGGGCCGGAAGTCGCTGAGCGCGTAATTCGCGCCCGACACGGTTAGAACAGATGACACCGCCGGGGGCACAAGTGGCAGGCAAGACGCCGAACGCCACAACACCGCCCCCGGCGGTTTCGTCATGTCTGACGGTGCTGAGCAAGCGCGCGGATTTCCTGCGCGCCGCCCGCGCCCGCAGACAGGGCACCCCCGCCTTTACCGTGCAGGCGCGCGAACGCAGCGCCGAGGAATGCCAGGGCACTGCGGGCCAGGGCATCCGCATCGGCTATACCTGCTCGAAAAAGGTCGGCAACGCGGTGGCGCGCAACCGCGCCAAACGCCGCCTGCGCGAGATCGCCCGCGCCGTGCTGCCGGTTGATGGCAGGCCCGGCTGGGACTATGTGCTGATCGGGCGCCCCGATGTCACCGCCAGCCGCGCGTTGACCGAGATGCAGGCCGACCTGCGCCGCGCCCTGGCCAAACTGCATGGGGATGCCCGATGACACCGCTCGCCCGTCTTGTTGCCCTGCCGGTGCGCTCCTATCGGCTGATCCTCAGCCCCTGGATCGGGTTCAACTGCCGCTATCAACCGACCTGTTCGGCCTATGCGCTGGAGGCGCTGGAAAAACACGGGGCGATCAAGGGCGGCTGGATGGCGGCCAAGCGGATCGCGCGCTGCAACCCCTGGGGCGGCTGCGGCTATGACCCGGTGCCAGAGCGCGACGCGGACCACGCCCCCAAGGGCTGACCTGCCCCACCCCGCCAGCCGCAACAGGATCGCGCCCCATGTCCGACACCGCCGACGACATTCACCCGCTGTTTCACGGCGCGCCCTCGACAACCGAGTTCAAGAAGCTGCGCAAGCGTATCATCCGCGACACCCGCGAGGCGATCGAGCAATACGGCATGATCGAACGCGGCGCCCGCTGGCTGGTGTGCCTGTCGGGCGGCAAGGACAGCTTTACCCTGCTGGCCGCCCTGCACGAGCTGAAATGGCGCGGCCTTCTGCCCGTGGACCTGCTGGCCTGCAACCTGGACCAGGGCCAGCCCGGCTTTCCGGCGACGGTCCTGCCCGAGTTTCTGGAACGCATGCAGGTGCCCCACCGGATCGAGTATCAGGACACCTATTCCATCGTGATGGACAAGATCCCCCAGGGGCGGACCTATTGCGCGCTATGCTCGCGGCTGCGGCGCGGCAACCTTTACCGCGTGGCGCGCGAAGAGGGCTGTTCGGCGGTGGTGCTGGGCCATCACCGCGACGACATCCTGGAAACCTTCTTCATGAACCTGTTTCACGGCGGGCGGCTGGCCACCATGCCGCCGAAACTGGTCAACGAAGAGGGCGATCTTTTCGTCTATCGCCCGCTGGCCCACGTGGCCGAGGCCGATTGCGCGAAATTCGCCCGCGCGATGAACTATCCCGTGATCCCCTGCGACCTGTGCGGCAGCCAGGACGGACTGCAACGCATGCAGGTCAAGGCCCTGCTGGATGGCTGGGAGGCCAACCACCCCGGCCGCCGCAACAAGATGTTCCGCGCCCTGATGCACGCGCGTCCCTCACATCTGCTTGATCCTGCGCTCTTCGATTTCGCGGGCCTGACGCGCGGCACGGCCACGCCTGCGGACGGGGACGCGCCCGACCCCTAAGCGTGCTTGCGACGGTCGGAGTGGGATCTTGGGGATTTCAACCGGGCCGGTGTCTTGCTGGTCCGAATACCCGTGGCACGGCCCGCGCCCCCCTCGATAGGCGCGGGCAAGGGCGCGCCAAGGGTCATGCGTCGGGAAAACAGCTTGACCTTCCGTCCCTCTATCTGTTGAACCTGCCCCACCTTCAAAGGACATGGTGGCGGCCTCTCATGGACGATCAGAACAAGAATCTCATTCTCGCGACGGCGCTCAGCTTTTTGGTGATCCTCGCCTGGTTCCTGCTCTTCCCGCCGGAACAGGCCACACCGGTCGATCCTGCCGCGGTCACCGCCAGCCAGAGCGCGCCGGACATCGCCGCGGCGCCGCCGGTTCCCGCCACCGGGCAGATCGCGGCCGCGACGCCCGAGACGGCCCCGCCCGCCCCCGATGCCGACGCGCCGCGACTGGTGATCGACACCCCGCGCCTGACCGGGTCCATCTCGCTGTTGGGCGGACGGATCGACCAGTTGGCGCTGAAGGACTACAAGGAAACGCTCGACCCGGATTCCGGCATCGTCGAACTGCTCTCCCCGGTGGGCAGCGAGCGGCCCTATTACGCGCTCTATGGCTGGGCGCCTGCGGGGAACCTGGGCTATGACGACGTGCCCGGCGCCAATACCGTCTGGACCGTCGAGAGCGGCAGCACCCTGGGCGTCGGCGCCCCGGTCTCGCTGGTATGGGACAACGGCGCGGGTCTGACCTTTCACCGCACCATCAGCGTTGACGAGAACTATCTCTTCTCGATCAGCCAGAGCGTCGAGAATGCCACCGGCGCAACCGTGCGCCTGGCCCCCTATGGTATCGTGGCGCGCCATGGCCAGCCCGAGGGCAGCCGGTTCTACATCCTGCATGAGGGCGTGGTCCGCCAGACCGACCGCGAGTTGGAAGAGATCAAGTACAAGAAGATGCCCGACATGGCCTTTGTCGACCGCGAGGGCGCCAATGCCGAGGTCACCCAGGTCGAGGAAAACGGCTGGATCGGGTTCACCGACAAATATTGGATGACCACGCTGATCCCCGCGCCGGGCCAGCCCTTCACCTCGGTGGCAAAATACGTCGCGGGCCCCGAGATCTATCAGGTCGAATCGCGCCTGCCGCTGCTGAGTGTCGACCCCGGCGCCACCGGCGGGGCCGAGACCATGCTGTTCGCCGGCGCCAAGGAATGGGAAACCATCAGCCACTATCAGAAAGACGATGGCATCTTCCGCTTTATCGATTCCATCGACTGGGGCTGGTTCTTTTTCTTCACCAAGCCGATCTTCGGCTTGCTGCATTGGCTGAACGGCGCGTTTTCGGGGATGGGCATTCCTGGCAGCATGGGCTGGTCGATCATCTGTCTGACGCTGATCATCAAGGCGATCGTTCTGCCGCTGGCCTACAAGTCCTACACCTCGATGGCGAAGATGAAAGAGCTTCAGCCCGAGATGGAGAAGCTGAAAGAACGCGCAGGCGGCGACCGCCAGAAGCTGCAACAAGAGATGATGGTGCTCTACAAGAAGGAAAAGGTGAACCCGGCCGCGGGCTGTTTGCCGCTCTTCGTGCAGATCCCGATCTTCTTTTCGCTCTACAAGGTGATCTTCGTCACCATCGAGCTGCGGCATGCGCCCTGGATCGGCTGGATCCGTGACCTGTCCGCGCCCGATCCGTCGTCGATCCTGAACCTGTTCGGCCTGCTGCCCTATGCCCCGCCCGAACCCGGCTCGCTCTTTGCGATCCTTTCGCTGGGCGTGCTGCCGATCCTGCTGGGTATCTCGATGTGGCTTCAGCAAAAGCTGAACCCGGCCCCCACGGACCAAACCCAGGCGATGGTGTTTGCCTGGATGCCGTGGATATTCATGTTCATGCTGGGTGGGTTTGCCAGCGGCCTTGTGCTGTACTGGATCGCGAACAACACGATCACCTTTATCCAGCAATACGCGATCATGCGCAGCCACGGCTATCACCCGGACGTGTTCGGCAACATCAAGTCCAGCGTCGGCAAGAAAGCCAAGCCGGGCAAAAAATGACCCGGCACCTCGCCCAGATCTGGCGCCACCCGATCAAGGGGCACGGCGCGGAACCGCTGGGCGAGGTCAGCCTTGAGGCCGGGCGCACCCTGCCGTGGGACCGCGCCTGGGCCGTTGCCCATGCGGCGGCGAGCGTGGATGGCACCGAATGGGCGCCCTGTGCCAATTTCTCTCGCGGGGCCAAGGCGCCGCAGCTGATGGCGATCAAGGCGGCCCTGGACGAGACCGCGCAGACCGTCACGCTCAGCCATCCTGACCGGCCCGAGATCACCTTTGACCCCGATCGCCAGGCGGCGGCCTTTCTGGACTGGGTCGCACCGCTGATGCCCGCCGACAGGGCGGCCTCGGCCCAGATCGTGCGGGTGCCGGGGCGCGGAATGACCGACAGCGATTTCCCCTCGATCAGCCTTTTGGGCCTTGCCTCGCTGCGCGCGTTGTCCGACGCCGTGGGTCAGCCGCTCTCGACCCTGCGGTTTCGGGGCAATCTTTGGATCGAGGGCACCGCCCCCTGGGAAGAGTTCGACTGGATCGGCCGCTCCCTGCGGCTGGGCGAGGCCGAATTTGTGGTGCGCGAGCGGATCACACGCTGTATGGCGACAACGGCGAACCCGCAGACCGGACAGCGCGATGCCGATACGCTGGGCGCGCTGGAACGGCACTGGGGCCACCGGGATCTGGGCGTCTATGCCGAGGTGACCAAAGCTGGGCGCATTGCCCTGAACGACAGATTGGAACTGCTGTGAAGGCCCTGCCCTTTCCCCTGGCCCAAGAGCCCGACCACGCCGCATCCGAGCGGGGGCGCAAACTCTTTGCCGGGCCGGTCGATTTTCTGAAGGGGGTCGTCGCGATGGATGGCCTGCCCCCTGCAGACCGGGCCGAGGTTTGTTTCGCGGGCCGCTCGAACGTCGGCAAATCCAGCCTGATCAACGCGCTGACCGGGCGCAAGGCGCTGGCGCGGGCCTCGAACACGCCGGGACGGACGCAAGAGATCAACTTTTTCACCCTGGGCGACAGCCATTACCTGGTCGACTTGCCCGGCTATGGCTATGCCGAGGCGCCCGTCGCGGTGGTGCAGAAATGGCAACGCCTGCTCAAGGCCTATCTGGCGGGCCGTCAGACCCTGCGCCGGGCCTTTGTGCTGATCGACACGCGCCACGGGATCAAGAAGGTGGACGAGGATATCATGGCCCTGCTGGACAGTGCCGCGGTGCCCTTTCAGGTCGTGATGACCAAGGCCGACAAGGTGCGCGAGGCCGACCGCATCAAGGTGCTGGACCAGGTCCGCGCGGCACTGGCCAAACACCCCGCGGCATTCCCCGAACTGGTGCTCAGCTCGTCCGAAAAGGGCGACGGGATCGCCACGCTGCGCGCCATCGTGGCCGACCTGGGCTGACCTGGTCACCCTCAGACGTGTTGACCGGCGTTGACCTCGATCTCGGTGCCGGTGACATAGCTGGCATCGTCGGAACACAGGAAATGGATGACGCTGGCCACCTCGTCGGGGTGGCCCAGGCGGCGCAGGGGCAACCCCTCGACGATCTTATCGGTGCCGGGGCTGAGGATCGAGGTTTCCACCTCTCCGGGTGCGATGGCGTTCACGCGCACCCCCATCGGGCCGAAATCATGGGCCATCTCGCGGGTCAGCGCGGCCAGGGCCGCCTTGGACGTGGCATAGGCCGCGCCCGCAAAGGGATGCACCCGGCTGCCCGCGATCGAGGTGACGTTGACGATCACGCCCTTGGCCGCGGCCAGCTCCTCCATCAAGCTGCGGGCCAGCACGACCGAGGCAAAGAAGTTCACGTTGAACACCTGCCCCCAGGTCCGCATGTCGGTGTCCAGGGTATTGAGCCGCGCGCCCCCCTCGCCCTTGGGCGAGATACCGGCGTTGTTGACCAGCGCATGCAACCGACCCCCGGGCAGCTTGCCGCGCACCACCTCGATGGCGCGCATGGTCATCGCGGGATCGGCCAGGTCGATCTGGATATGATTCTCTGCGCCGCCGGGCCAGGGGCATCGCGGATCGAAGGGCGCGCGCGAACAGGTCAGCACCCGCCACCCCTCGGCCGAGAACCGCTTGACGGTGGCATGGCCAATGCCCCGGCTGGCGCCGGTCAACAGCATGATCTTTTGATCCATGGAATGCGCACTCCTTGATCGCCACCCTAGGGGTTGGGCGTGCGGAAAGACAATCACTCTTGGCACATGGGCGGTCGCGGGCTAACACACGGGCCAGAGAACGGACAGACATGATGAAAAAGCAGACTGCCATGAACCGCGACTGGATCGCCACCGCCCGGACGCTGTCCGAGGCCCTTCCTTACCTGCAACGCTATACAGGCGCCATCGTTGTCATAAAATTCGGCGGCCACGCCATGGGTGACGACGCCGAGATGGAAAGCTTTGCCCGCGACGTGGTGCTGATGCGCCAGGTCGGCGTGAACCCGGTGGTCGTGCATGGCGGCGGCCCGATGATCAACGAGATGCTGGCCAAGCTGGGCGTGAAATCCGAGTTCGTGCATGGCAAGCGTGTGACCGATGCCGCCACCGTCGAGGTGGTCGAGATGGTCCTGTCGGGCCGGG
>JAFGTV010000020.1 GCA_016938875.1 Paracoccaceae bacterium | reverse complement strand
ATTCGTAATGATGGGGTCGGGGGTTCGAGTCCCTTCAGCGGCACCACTTCCCTTCGGGAAACCGGGCAATCCATATACGCGCCATTCGTGGACCTTGGCACGGCTGGTCGGGTGCGTGTCATGGGCATGAACCAGTCATTTCGCCCGCCCGCGCCGGATCACGACGCGATGTCGATCCCGGTGGACCAGCCTTTGCACAGCTCGCACAGTCGGGGGGGCAACGGGCGGTCGGTAAAGAACCTGTCGATTTCGCGCAGCGAGGCGATGCGGACCGGGGCGCTGCGGTCGAACTTGGCGGCATCGGCGACCAGAAAGGTACGCCGCGCCTGCCCGATGATCGTCTGGCTGACGCCGACCTCTTGAATGTCAAAGTCCAGCAGGTCGCCCTCTTCGTCCAGCGCCGAACAGCCGATCACGGCATAGTCGAATTTGAACTGCTGGATCGCGCGCATGGTCAGCGTGCCCACCAGCCCGCCATCGGCGCGGCGCAGGGTGCCACCCGCGACGATGATCTCGCAGGTCGGATTGTCGACCAGGATGTTGGCGACGTTCATGTTGTTGGTGACGACCAGCAGGTTGCGGTGATGCAGCAGGGCGCGGGCCACGGCCTCGGTGCTGGTGCCGATGTTCAGAAAGACCGAGGCATCCTCGGGGATCGCGGCGGCGCAGCGCGCGGCGATCGCGGCCTTGGCGACCTCGTTCAGGCCGCGCCGGGCCTCGTAGCCGATGTTCGAGACGCCCGAGGGCAGGATCGCGCCGCCGTGCACACGCTCCAGCTTGCCGGTGTCGGCCAGTTCGGCCAGATCGCGGCGGATGGTCTGAACCGTGACGTTGAAATGCCTGGCCAGCCCCTCGACCGTCACTTTTCCCTCGCGGCGCGCAATCTCAAGAATATCGGGATGGCGAAAGGTCTGGGACATTTTCGTTCCTTTTCGGTTCACTTTGTTCGGTTTCCGGTCAAACCGCAAGTGGCTTCGCCATAAATATTGCGCCTTGTCAGACCCTGTTTCGTGGAAATACCGCGTAAATCAACTGCTTTTCCCATAACAAAAGACCGAAAACCGCGCATGAAAGGAATGCAACCGAACATAAAAATTGACACGCCCTGCGACATTATGGTTCGAATGAGATGTTCTGGGAGGAGCGCAATGCCGACTCGGGCTTTGGACAACGGGCTGACCGACCTGCTGATCATCGGCGGGGGTATCAACGGATGCGGCATTGCACGCGATGCGTCCGGGCGTGGCCTGTCGGTGACCTTGGCCGAAATGAACGACCTGGCCTCGGCGACCTCTTCGGCCTCGACCAAGCTGTTTCACGGCGGGCTGCGTTACCTGGAATATTTCGAGCTGCGCCTGGTGCGCGAGGCGTTGATCGAACGTGAAACCCTGCTGCGCGCCATGCCGCATATCAGTTGGCCGATGCGCTTTGTGCTGCCTTATCATCCGGGCATGCGGTTCGAGGGGGAAACCCCCGCCTCGCGGCTGCTCAACCGTGTGATGCCCTGGATGAAGGGGCGCCGCCCGGCCTGGCTGATCCGGCTGGGTTTGTTTCTTTATGACCATCTGGGCGGGCGCAAGATCCTGCCGCCGGCCCGCACGCTGGACCTGCGGGACGATCCGGCCGGGATGCCGCTTTTGCCGCAGTTTGCCCGCGCTTTCGAGTATTCCGATTGCTGGGTCGAGGATGCGCGCCTGGTGGTGCTGAACGCCCGCGACGCCGCCGCCCACGGGGCCGAGATCCTGACCCGCACCAAGGTGACCGCCGCGCGGCGCGAAGAGGGCGCCTGGACCGTCACCCTGTGCGATACCGAAACCGGGGTCAGCTTTACCCGCAGGGCGCGGATGCTGGTGAACGCGGCGGGCCCCTGGGTGGGCGATATCATCCACGGCACCTTGCACATCAACGCCGCAGATACCGTGCGGTTGGTGCGTGGCAGCCATATCGTGACCCGCAAGCTTTATGACCACGACAAATGCTATTTCTTTCAGGGGACCGATGGGCGGATCATCTTTGCGATCCCCTACGAGGACGATTTCACCCTGATCGGCACCACCGATGTGGAACATGCCGACCCCGATCAGCCCCCCACCTGCACCGGGGCCGAGCGGGATTACCTGCTGTCCTTTGCATCCCGGTATTTCGCGCGTCCCGTCACAGCCCAGGATGTCGTGTGGACCTATTCCGGGGTCCGTCCGCTGTATGATGACGGGGCGAAATCGGCCACCGCCGCGACGCGCGACTATGTGCTGAAGGTGGACGCGACGGGCGGCGCGCCGGTGCTGAACGTCTTTGGCGGCAAGATCACCACCTATCGCCGCCTGGCCGAGGGCGCGTTGGAACAGATCGCGCCGTTCTTTGATGCCCTGCCCGGTCCCTGGACCGCGGGCGTGGCGCTGCCCGGTGGGGATTTTCCGGTGGATGGGGTGCGTCGGCTGACCGAAGAGTTGAGGGCCGCCTATCCGTTCCTGGACGACCGCCAGGCCCGCCGCCTCATCCGCAGCTATGGCACCGAGGCGAAAGAGGTTCTGGGTTCGGCCAAAACAGTGACTGATCTGGGTCACCATTTCGGCGCGGGCCTGACCGAGCGAGAGGTGTCCTGGGCGATGTCCCATGAATATGCCCGCACCGCCGAGGATGTGGTTTGGCGCCGCTCGAAACTGGGGCTGCGTCTGCGTGCCGATCAGATCGCCGCGCTGGAGGATTGGATGAAGACGCACCGTGCCGAAAGATCGCCGCAAGCCGCGGAATAGCGATGCCAACGCTTTGGGAGGAGCAATGGAGCAGATCAGCATTTTGGGAGGGCAGGCGCGATGACGCTGACGCTTGAGGGCGTGTCCAAGGTCGTGAACGGCCAGACGCATATCCATCCCACCGACCTGACGCTGGACAAGGGGACGATGAACGTCCTGCTGGGACCGACCCTGTCGGGAAAGACCACGTTGATGCGGCTGATGGCGGGGCTGGATGTGCCCCAGACCGGGCGGATCATCTGGAACGGCACCGATGTCACCGGCATGCGGGTGCAGGACCGGGCCGTGGCGATGGTCTATCAGCAGTTCATCAACTATCCCTCGATGACGGTCTATGAAAACATCGCCTCGCCCCTGCGGTTGCAGGGAAAATCGGCCGCCGAGATCGACGCCGGGGTGAAAAAGACCGCCGCGATGATGCAGCTGACCCCGATGCTGGAGCGCAAGCCGCTGGAACTGTCGGGCGGGCAACAGCAACGCTGCGCGCTGGCCCGCGCCCTGGTGAAAGGGGCCGGCCTGGTTCTGCTGGATGAACCCCTTGCCAACCTCGACTACAAGCTGCGCGAGGAGTTGCGCGTAGAAATCCCGCGGATCTTCGAAGAGGCGGGCTCGATCTTTGTCTATGCCACCACAGAGCCCGAAGAGGCGCTGTTACTGGGGGGCAATACCGCGACGCTGTGGCAGGGGCGTGTGACCCAGTTCGGCCCCACCCCGCAGGTTTATCGTCAGCCGACCGACGCCACCACCGCGCGGGTGTTTTCCGACCCGCCGATGAATTTCCTGCAAATCGCCAAGACCGGCAATCGGCTGATGTTCGGCGACGGGCAGTCGATTGGGGCCGCCGGGCCGCTGTCGGGATTGGCCGATGGGCGTTATCTGGCGGGGTTTCGGCCCAACCACCTGGAGATTGCCCGCCATACAGCGGACGCGATGACGTTCATGACCCGGCTGGCGGTGTTCGAGATCACCGGATCGGAAACCTTTATCCACCTCGATCATCATGGCGAGCGCTGGGTGGGGCTGATCCACGGGGTGCAGGATTTGCAGATCGGAACCGAATTGCCGGTCTATCTGGACCCGACCCATGTCTACATCTTTGGCGAGGATGGCCGCCTGGTCGCACCCGCCGCCTATGCGCTTGCGGCCTGAGGGGGAAACGCATGGCCAAGATCACCCTGGAAAACCTCGCCCATTCCTATTTGCCCAACCCCACGGGGCCAGAGGATTTCGCGCTGAAGGAACTGAACCACGACTGGGCCGATGGCGAGGCCTATGCCCTGCTGGGTGCCTCTGGCTGTGGCAAGTCCACGCTGCTCAACATCATCTCGGGCCTGCTGCATCCCAGCCAGGGGCGCATCCTGTTCGACGGGCACGATGTCACCGATGAACCCACCGCGGCGCGCAACATCGCCCAGGTGTTCCAGTTCCCGGTGGTCTACGACACGATGAGCGTGCGCGAAAACCTGGCCTTCCCGCTAAAGAACCGCGGCAATGACGCGGCCTATGTCGCCCAGCGGGTGCAGGCCATCGCCCAGATGATCGGGATGCAGGACGTTCTGGACCGCAAGGCGCGCGGGCTGACGGCCGATGCCAAGCAAAAGATCAGCCTGGGCCGCGGCATGGTGCGCGAGGATGTCAACGCGCTGTTGTTTGACGAGCCGCTGACCGTGATCGACCCGCATATGAAATGGGAACTGCGCACCCAGTTGAAATCCCTGCACCACGAGTTCGGCCATACGATGATCTACGTCACTCACGACCAGACAGAGGCGCTGACCTTTGCCGACAAGGTGGTGGTGATGCATGACGGCCGCGTGGTTCAGATCGGCACCCCGCAAGAGCTGTTCGAGCGGCCCGCGCATACCTTTGTGGGCTATTTCATCGGCTCGCCGGGGATGAACCTGTTGCCCGCGCGGATCGAGGGCGACCGCGCCTTGGTCAATGGCGCGGTCATCCCGCTGTCGCGGGGCTATGGCGCGATAAACGGAAAGGTGCAGATCGGGGTCCGCCCCGAGTTCGCCCGGCTGAGTGCCGACGAGGGCCTGCCGGTCAAGATACGCCGGATCGAGGATGTCGGCCGCCACAAGGTCGTGCGCGCCGACTGTTTCGGCACCGATATCAATATCATCGCCGCCGAGGGGCAAACCATCGGGCCCGATATGACCCGCGTCGCCTTTGATCCGGCCAATGTGAATGTCTATGCCGACGACTGGCTTGTGACCGGGGGGGCTGCGTGATGGAAAAGACGGTCAATCAAAAGGCCTGGTTCCTGGTGTTGCCGGTCCTGTTGCTGGTGGCCTTTTCGGCGGTGATCCCGCTGATGACGGTGGTCAACTATTCGGTCCAGGACACGTTCGGGAACAACAAGTTTTTCTGGGCCGGGCTGGAATGGTTCAGCGAGATGTTGCAAAGCGATCGGATGTGGGCCGCGCTGGGCCGGCAATTGGCGTTTTCCGCAATCATCCTGGCGATCGAGGTGCCGCTGGGCATACTTGTGGCTCTGAACATGCCCAAAAAGGGTGCGTGGGCCTCGGTCTGTCTGGTTTTGATGGCGCTGCCGCTGTTGATCCCGTGGAACGTGGTCGGCACGATCTGGCAGATCTTTGGCCGGGTCGATATCGGCCTGTTGGGCCACACGCTGAGTGCGTTGGGGATCGAGTACAACTATACCCAAGGCTTCGTCGCCGCCTGGGCCACGGTCATCGTGATGGATGTCTGGCACTGGACCTCGTTGGTGGCGCTGTTGGCCTATGCGGGGCTGCAATCCATTCCCAACGCCTATTATCAGGCCGCCCGGATCGACCAGGCCAGCCGCTGGAAGGTGTTTCGTTACATCGAACTGCCCAAGATGCAGGGCGTGCTGATGATCGCGATCCTGCTGCGCTTCATGGACAGTTTCATGATCTACACCGAACCGTTCGTGGTGACCGGCGGCGGACCCGGCAACGCGACCACGTTCCTGTCGATCGACCTGGTCAAGATGGCGCTGGGCCAATTCGACCTGGGACCGGCGGCGGCGTTTTCGCTGATGTATTTCCTGGTGATCCTGCTGATTTCGTGGGTGTTCTACACCGTCATGGTCAACCTCGACAAAAGGGAGGGGGCATGATGGCCGACCTGACCGTATCCGCGCCCCGGCCGCGTGGCGTCGCCCTGCCGCGTATCCGGGTCAGCGCCCTGGTGATGGGCCTGTACCTGCTGTTCCTGATGTTGCCGATCTATTGGTTGGTGAACATGAGTCTGAAAACCAACACCGAGATCCTGGGCACGTTTTCGCTGTGGCCGCGCGATCTGACGTTTCAGAACTATGCCACCATCCTGACCGATCCGGCCTGGTACATGGGCTATGTCAACTCGTTGATCTACGTGGTGATGAACACGGTGATCTCGATATCCGTGGCGCTGCCTGCGGCCTATGCGTTCTCGCGCTATACGTTCCTGGGCGACAAGCACCTGTTCTTCTGGCTGCTGACCAACCGCATGGCGCCGCCTGCGGTATTCGCGTTGCCGTTCTTTCAGCTGTATTCCTCGGTCGGGCTCTTTGACACGCATATCGCGGTGGCGCTGGCGCATTGCCTGTTCAACGTGCCCCTGGCCGTCTGGATCCTGGAGGGGTTCATGCGCGGCGTGCCCAAGGAAATCGACGAGACCGCCTATATCGACGGCTATTCCTTTCCGCGCTTTTTCATCAAGATCTTCATGCCGCTGATCGCGTCTGGCGTGGGGGTGGCGGCGTTCTTCTGCTTCATGTTCTCATGGGTTGAACTGCTGCTGAGCCGCACGCTGACATCGGTGGATGCCAAGCCGATCGCGGCCACCATGACCCGCACGGTGTCGGCGTCCGGCCTCGACTGGGGCGTTCTGGCGGCGGCCGGGGTCTTGACGATCGTGCCGGGCGCGCTCGTGATCTATTTCGTGCGCAACTACATCGCCAAGGGCTTTGCCCTGGGTCGGGTGTGAACGGGAAAAGGGAGCGATTGCAATGGACTGGATGGCATGGACCTGGCCCACGGCGGTGTTTTTCATGGTGATCGCTGCGCTTTTGATCACCTTCACCGTGCTCGCGATCCGCTATCCCGAAACGCCCCGCGTGGGCATCCTGCGGATCGAGACCACCCGGGGCGACCGGCTGTTCATCACGCTTTTGGGCTCGGCTTTTATCAACCTTGCCTGGCTTGGGTTGGTGCCCGGTCCGCAATGGGGTGCGCTCTTTGTTTGCGCGCTTTACGCCGTGGCGGTGTTCCGCTGGGTTTAGACGGCCCCGGCGCGGGCAGAGGGGGCCCGCCCGGACACGACATGAAAAACCGGTTCAATAAGGGAGGAAACCATGAACCACGTTTTCAAATCCACAACGGCGCTGAGCCTCGCGCTGGGCCTTTTGTCGGGCCCATCCTGGGCCGGCATGGAGGAGGCAAGGGCCTTTCTCGATAGCGAGATCGCGGGGATGTCGGTGCTGCCGCGCGACGCGCAAGAGGCAGAGATGCAGTGGTTCGTCGATGCCGCCCAGCCCTTTGTCGGGATGGACATCAAGGTGGTGTCGGAAACCATCACCACCCACGAATACGAATCCAAGGTGCTGGCGCCCGCGTTCACCGCGATCACCGGTATCAAGATCACCCACGACCTGATCGGCGAGGGCGATGTTGTCGAGAAACTGCAAACCCAGATGCAGTCGGGCGAAAACATCTATGATGCCTATATCAACGGCAGCGACCTGATCGGCACCCACTGGCGCTATCAGCAGGCGCGCAACCTGACCGACTGGATGGCGGGCGAAGGGGCGGATGTCACCAACCCGGGGCTGGACCTGGACGATTTCATCGGCACCAGCTTTACCACCGGCCCCGATGGCAAGCTGTATCAACTGCCCGATCAGCAGTTCGCCAACCTTTACTGGTTCCGCTACGACTGGTTCAACGACCCCAAGAACATGGAGGATTTCAAGGCCAAGTACGGCTATGACCTGGGCGTTCCGGTCAACTGGTCGGCCTATGAGGATATCGCGGAATTCTTTACCGGCCGCGACCTGAGCTATCTGGGGGTGGACGGCCCGGTCTATGGCAACATGGACTATGGCAAGAAAGACCCCAGCCTGGGCTGGCGCTATACCGACGCGTGGATGTCGATGGCCGGCATGGGCGACAAGGGGGAACCCAACGGGCTGCCGGTCGATGAATGGGGCATCCGCGTGAACGAAAACTCGCAACCCGTCGGATCCTGCGTGGCCCGCGGCGGCGCGACCAACAGCCCGGCTGCGGTCTATGCGGTCACCAAGGCGATCGAGTGGCTCCAGAAATACTCGCCTCCCGCGGCGGCTGGCATGACCTTCTCTGAGGCGGGCCCGATCCCGGCGCAGGGCAATGTCGCCCAGCAGATGTTTTGGTACACGGCCTTTACCGCCGCCACGGTGGAACCCGGCCTGCCCGTGATGAACGAGGACGGCACGCCCAAGTGGCGGATGGCCCCCAGCCCGCACGGCGCCTATTGGGAAGAGGGCACCAAGATCGGCTATCAGGACGCCGGATCCTGGACGCTGATGAAATCGACGCCCGTGGACCGCGCCAAGGCCGCCTGGCTTTACGCGCAGTTCGTCACCTCCAAGACGGTGGATCTGAAGAAGTCCGATGTCGGGCTGACCTTTATCCGCGAGTCGACCATCAACAGCGAGCATTTCACCGAGCGCGCGCCCAAACTGGGCGGGTTGATCGAATTCTATCGCTCGCCTGCCCGCGTGCAGTGGTCGCCGACCGGCACCAACGTGCCTGACTATCCCAAGCTGGCGCAGCTGTGGTGGCAGAATATCGGGGATGCCATGTCGGGCGCCAAAACCCCGCAAGAGGCGCTGGACGGGCTGTGCGCGGATCAGGAAAAGGTTCTGATCCGGCTGGAACGCGCCGGGATCCAGGGTGACCTGGGCCCCAAGATGAACGACGAGATGGATCCCGAATACTGGCTTAGCCAGCCCGGTGCGCCCAAGGCCAAGCTGGCCGACGAGGACCCCGAGCCGGTCACCATCTCGTATGATGCGCTGATCCAGTCCTGGCAGAACTGATCCGTTTCCGGTCGGGCTGGTATGGTCCGGCCGGGTCGGGCACTCTGCCCCAGACCTGGGCCGTGGCGGCAGGTGTCGCCCCGGCCCTTTCCATCTGACAGGATGACCATTTTGCCATGACCCATGTTCTCGCCATCGACCAGGGCACGACCTCCAGCCGGGCGATCCTGTTCGACCGCTCCATGCAGATCGCCGCCACCGCCCAAGAGGAATTTCCCCAGCACTATCCCGCCAGCGGCTGGGTCGAACACGACCCCGCCGACATCTGGTCAACCACCGCGGGCACCTGCCGCGGGGTGATCGAACGCGCCGGTATCCCCGCCACCGATATTGCTGCCATCGGCATCACCAACCAGCGCGAAACCACCCTGGTCTGGGACCGCAAGACCGGCCGCCCCATTCACAACGCCATCGTCTGGCAGGATCGCCGCACTGCGCCGCTGTGCGAGGCGCTGAAAAAGGCCGGGCACGAGCCGATGATCACCGACACCACCGGGCTGTTGCTGGATCCCTATTTCTCGGGGACGAAGCTGGCCTGGCTCTTGGACAATATCGACGGCGCCCGCGCCCGTGCCGAGGTGGGCGAGTTGCTGTTCGGCACGGTCGACAGCTGGCTGATCTGGAACCTGACCGGCGGTGCCGTGCATGCCACCGATGCCACCAACGCCGCGCGCACCCTGCTGTATGACATCCGCAAGGGGGGGTGGAGCACGACAATCTGCGAGATGCTGAACATCCCCATGGCCATGCTGCCCGAGGTGCGCGACAGCGCCGCTGAATTCGGCGTGACCCGCCCCGATCTTTTTGGCCGCGAGATCCCGATCCTGGGCGTCGCGGGCGATCAACAGGCCGCCACCCTGGGCCAGGCCTGTTTCCAGCCGGGGATGATGAAGTCGACCTATGGCACGGGCTGTTTTGCCCTGTTGAACACCGGGGCGGCGCCGGTCGTGTCGCGCAACCGGTTGTTGACGACCATCGCCTATCAGTTGGACGGCGTGCCGACCTATGCGCTGGAGGGATCGATCTTTATCGCGGGCGCCGTGGTGCAATGGCTGCGCGACGGGCTAAAGATCATCCGCGCGGCCAGCGAAACCCAGGCCCTGGCCGACGCCGCCGATCCGGGGCAGGACGTGGTGTTGGTGCCGGCCTTTACCGGCCTCGGCGCGCCCTATTGGAACGCCCAGTGCCGGGGTGCGATCTATGGGCTGACGCGCAATTCCGGGCCTGCGGAACTGGCCCGCGCCGCGCTGGAAAGTGTCGGGTTCCAGACCCGCGATCTGTGGCAGGCGATGCGCGCCGACTGGCCCGGCGGGGATCAGGCCGTGCTGCGCGTCGATGGCGGGATGAGCGCATCTGACTTTGCCATGCAGTTCCTGGCCGATATCCTGGGCGCCCCCGTGGATCGCCCCGATGTGCTGGAAACCACCGCGCTGGGCGCGGCCTGGCTGGCGGGCATGCGCGCCGGGGTCTATCCGGGGCAGGACGAATTCGCGAAAACCTGGGCGTTGCAGCGCCGCTTTGAACCAGCCATGACGTCAGAACTGCGCGATGCGAAATACGCCCGGTGGCAGGCCGCCGTGGCCGCGACGCAGGCGGTGTGATGACCGGCGTGGGCCTGCCGCCCTTTGGCCTGGTGCTGCCTCCGCGCACCCGTTTCGGACGGGCAGAGGTGTTGGCCGCCGTGCCCGAAATCGTCGGTTTCGGTCGCCGGATCGTCCTGGTCCATGGCCGCAGCCCGGCGCGTGCTGCCCCGCTGATCGACGCGTTGCACGAGGCGGGCGCGCTCGTTTCGTCTCTATCGTGCCCCAACGAGCCAACGCTTGAGATATTGACGCCTGCGCTGAACACAGCTCGCGCCCAGCGCCCCGACAGTATCGTTGCAATTGGCGGGGGCGCGGTTCTGGACCTGGGCAAGGCGCTGGCAGCCCTGGTGCCAGCCACCGACAGCACCCCGCTCGATCACCTGGAGGTCGTCGGGGCGGGCCGCCCGCTGCCCGCCGATCCGTTGCCCCTTGTCGCGATTCCGACCACCGCCGGCACCGGGGCCGAGGCGACCCGAAACGCCGTGATCGGCGTACCCGAACACCGGCGAAAGGTCAGCTTGCGCGATGATCGGATGATGGCGCGGCTGGCGGTGATCGACCCGTCGCTTTGCGATGGCACCCCGCGCGGCGTGACCCTGGCCAGCGGGCTGGATGCGATCACCCAGGTGATCGAGCCGTACCTGTCCGCGCGCGCCACGCCGTTCACCGATGCGCTGTGTCGGGATGCGATCCCCCGCGGTCTGGGCGCGCTGGCCACGTTGATGACCGGCCCCGACGACCCGGCGGCCCGCGATGCGCTAAGCTATGTCAGCTATGTCAGCGGGATCGCGCTGACCAATGCGGGGTTGGGCGCGGTGCATGGGTTGGCGGGCGTTCTGGGGGGGGAAACGGGCGAGGCGCACGGGGCGATCTGTGGTCGGCTGCTGCCCCATGTGCTGTTGGCGAACAGGGCCGCTTGTGCGCCGGGGTCGCAGACGGTGGCGCGGATCGACCGGATCGACGCCTGGTGTCAGGCCGCGCTGGGCTGCGACCTGGCCGGTCTGGGTGACTGGGCCGCCGCCAACGGCCTGCCCGCGCCCGCCGCCCTGGCCGGCGCGGGCGCGCTGATGCGGATCGCCGAGGCGTCGGCTATCAGCTCGTCCATGAAGGCCAACCCGGTGCCGCTGTCGCCCGAGGCTCTGGCCGATGTGCTGTCCGCGGCGGGGTGGACCTAGCCGTCCGGGGTCAAAGCGGCACCAGCCCGCCCCCCTCTAGCCGCTGGCGCAGATGTTCGTGCTGGCGCGGCAGTTTCAGTGCCTCGCCCAGGTGATCGGGATCCTCGTCACGGGTGAATCCCGGCGGGTTGGTCGCAATCTCGAACAGGACGCCGCCTGGGGTGCGAAAATAGATCGCGTGGAAATAGTCCCGGTCGATGGCGGGCGTCACGCCCATCCCGGCCTTGGTCAAATTCGCGCGCAGCGTATCCTGTGTCGCGCGGTCGGCCACGGCAAAGGCGACGTGATGCACCGATCCGGCCCCCTGGACCGCCATCGGCAGGGCCGAGATTTCCAGATCGACAATCCCCGCCCCATTGTTGTCGGGCAAGGTCATGCGCAGG
Source organism: Paracoccaceae bacterium (assembly GCA_016938875.1). Lineage (GTDB taxonomy): Bacteria > Pseudomonadota > Alphaproteobacteria > Rhodobacterales > Rhodobacteraceae > Rhodovulum. Next base: position 114,206 of record JAFGTV010000020.1, on the reverse strand, counting down.
GTTTCACCCTCTCTTTGCGTCTCTGTATAGCCTAGAAATGCCAAAATCTGGGCTGTGGGCGCGGTATCGGCCAGCCGCAGCATAACCGAGTGAAAGCCGCGGATCGCCATATCCGCATCAACACCGCCGCCGGTCCAGGGGGCGCGACTGTCGGCACTCTCGACCAGGGCCAGAACCTCGCCGTCGGGCCCCGGGAAAAGAAGGCGGTTCTGCCCGAAATGCACGTCCTCGCGCAGATTCTGCACCGCTGCGCCCAGAAACCGGTCGCGCCAGCCCGCCAAGCTGCCCAAAGGCACGGAAAACGCCGTAACAGAGACTTCGCCAGTGCCGGGCCGCCCGCGTTTGGCACCCTCGAACGGGAAATGGGTGATCACGGTGCCCGGCGTCCCCAGCCCATTGCCGTAATACAGGTGATAGACATCCGGGGCGTCGAAATTCACCGTTTTCTTGACCCTGCGCAGGCCCAGAATCCGTGTAAAGAATGAATCGACCCCACGGGCGCTGCTGGCCAGGGATGTGACGTGGTGCACCCCTTGGATTGGCTGGGTCATGATTTCCTCCGTCGGTTTTGCGTGGTTTTGCGGTTGCCCTGAGGGTGGGACCGCGATCTGCTGCGACAAGTCCGGGAGGGGACACGCACGCTGTGCATTCACGCACCGTGCCCAGAGGGGAGAATCGGGATGGAGTTCGATTTTATCGTGGTCGGTGCGGGCAGTGCAGGGTGTGTGCTGGCCAATCGCCTGGCCCGGAACGCACGGGTTTTGCTGCTGGACCCCGAGCTGCGCCTGCGCGGGCTGGGTGGGCTGCGGGTCGCCGATGCCAGCATCATGCCCACGATTACCAGCGGCAACACCAACGCCCCCGTCATCATGATCGCCGAAAAGGCGGCCCAGATGATCGGGGCCTGAATAGTTCGCATTTTATCCGTTAAGCCCCCCTTCATCCCTGCCGCCTATTTCTGGAGATGGGTGAATACGAGGTGGTGCTATGGCGGTTGGAACCAACGCGCCGGTCATCATCAAGCGAAAAAAGGTCATTGCGGGCGGCGGGCACCATGGCGGCGCCTGGAAGGTGGCGTATGCCGACTTCGTCACTGCGATGATGGCCTTTTTCATGCTGATGTGGCTGTTGAACGCGACGACGGAAAAACAACGAAAAGGGATCGCGGATTACTTTAACCCGACAATCCCGGTGAACCGCATTTCCGGGGGGGGCGAGGGTGCCTTTGGCGGGGAAAGTGTCTTTTCCGAACAGATCCTGGCCCAAAGTGGCACCGGCGCCTCGCGCGCCAAGCCGACCGAGGAACGTCAGGCCCGCGGTCCGCTGGGCACCGATAGCACCGCCGAGATGCGCGACGACGCTGCCGCCCAGCAAGAGGCCCGCGCCCTGCGCGAGATCGAGGAATTGCTGAGCGGCTATTCCGGCGAAAGCATGCTGAGCGAACAGGCCCTGCGCCATATCGTGACCCGTCTGACCGACGAGGGCCTGATCGTCGAGCTGTTTGACCTAGATGACGCCCCGCTGTTTGATCGGGACGGCGTGACCCCCAGCGCGGTGCTGCAAGAGTTGATCGGCGTCGTCGGCCAGGCCTTTGGTGTCGTGCGCAACGGGGTGTCCGTGGCCGGGCATGTCAGCGCTCGCCCGGTGGTGTTGGCCGACAATCCGGTGTGGGATTTGTCCACCCATCGCGCCCAGGTCGTCCGCCAGATGCTGGAGGCCGACGGCCTGGCCCCCGAACGGGTGCAGCGCGTCGCCGGTCATGCCGACCGCAAGCTGGCAGTGCGCGCGCCAATGGCCGCCCGCAACAACCGCGTCGAACTGGTGCTGCTGCGCTCTGACACCAGAATGTAGATGGCATTTTAGATGTTAGGCGGCTGTTAAGTGCCGGTCTGTAACGCTGCGATAGCCAAGGGACCAAGCAGCAGAAAGGCGCTCCCCATGACAATTTCTTCTTCGCTCAACGCAGGTGTGGCGGGGCTTAACGCCAATGCCACCCGCCTTGCGACGATCTCTGACAATATCGCGAATTCCTCGACCTATGGCTATAAGCGGGCAGATGCCGATTTCCATTCCATGGTGATCAATGGCTCTGGCAGTTATTCCGCCGGGGGGGTGCGCTCGACCACCAGTCGGCTGATCGACGAACGCGGGCCGCTGATTTCGACCAGCAATTCCACCGACATCGCGGTGGGGGGGCGTGGGATGCTGCCCGTCACCGACATCGTATCGGTGAACAGCCAGTCTGGCGACGAATTGCCGATGATGCTGACGACGACTGGGTCATTCCGCCCCGACGCAGACGGGATCCTGCGCACCGATACCGGCCTGGTGCTGATGGGGTGGCCGGCCAATACCGACGGCACCGTGCCCACCTATCCCCGCGACACGATCGACGGGCTGGAACCCGTCACGGTCAATCTCAACCAGTTTTCCGGCGATCCGACGACCAATGTCGCGCTGGGGCTGAACCTGCCGGCGACCGAAACAAACTTTGATGGCAGCGGCGACTCGCTGGACCTGTCGATCGAGTATTTCGGCAATTTGGGCACGTCCGAGACCTTGTCGGTCAGTTTTACCCCAACGGTACCGGCGACCGGTTCCAGCAACGAATGGACCATGGTAATCCGCGATTCCGCATCCAGCGGCGCGATTGTCGGTGAGTATACGCTGACATTCGATGACAGCCGCGCCAATGGCGGCACACTTGCATCAGTTACGACCATTTCAGGCGGCGCCTATGACGCAGCCACCGGAAACCTGACGATGAGTGTGGCAGGGGGGCCGATTGATTTGGGTATCGGTGGCTTGGGCGACCCGGGCGGGCTGACCCAGCTGTCCGACAGTTTCGCGCCGACCTCGATCACCAAGAACGGCTCGCCCGTGGGCAACCTCGTCTCGGTCGAGGTGGATGCCAACGGCCTGGTCAATGCAATCTATGACATCGGGTTTACCCGGACGATCTACCAGATCCCCCTGGTCGATGTGCCCAACCCGAACGGCCTGATCTCGCTGAACAACCAAGCCTATCAGGTCTCTGCGGACAGCGGACCTTTCTTCATGTGGGACGCCGGTGACGGCCCGACGGGCGAGGTTGTGAGCTATGCCCGAGAGGAATCCGCCACCGATGTTGCGGCCGAACTGACCCACCTGATCCAGACCCAGCGGGCCTATTCCTCGAACGCCAAGGTGATCCAGACCGTGGACGAGATGCTGCAGGAGACCACGAATATCAAACGCTGATCCGCCCCGGCGGCCGCGTGAAAGAGAGGTGAGAGATGAGCCTGAGCGCGACATTGTCCAACGCCCTGTCCGGCCTGACCGCCGCGTCGCGTGGTGCCCAGGTGGTGTCCTCGAACATCTCGAATGCCCTGACAGAGGGGTATGGCCGCCGCGTCCTGGAAACCTCTGCCGCGTCGCTGAACGGGCAGGGGGCCGGGGTGCGCGTCGACGGGGTGCGCCGGGATATAGACATGGTCGTGATCTCGGACCGTCGCCTTTCCCAGGCCGAAACCGGCCAGGCCCAGACCCGGGCCGATGCCTTGGCCCGGATCGAGGCGGCCTTGGGTACCCCGGATGGCGCGGATTCGATTTCCGGGCGCATCGCGGCACTGGAATCGGCCTTTGTTGCGGCGGCCAGTCGGCCCGACGACAACACCCGCCTGGCAGATGTGCTGGGCGCGGCCCAGGCGGTCGCGGGCAGCATTGCGGGGGCCTCGGATGACATTCAATCCATGCGGATGGACGCCGAGGCCGCCATCGCAGCCGATGTTGCCACGCTTAACGACACATTGGCGCGGATTGCCGATCTGAATGGCCAAATTCGGCTCTATACCGGCAGCGGAAATGATGCCAACGCCCTGATGGATCAACGCCAGGTCCAGGTGGACCGCCTGGCAGAGCTCGTTCCGCTGCGCGAGGTGCCGCGCGACCACGGGATGATCGCGCTATACACCGAATCCGGTGCGACGCTCTTGGATGGCCCGCCTGCGGAATTCGGCTTTCAGCCCGCCGGATTGATCGTGCCCGAGATGACTGCGGACAGTGGCGCCCTGTCTGGACTGACCCTGAATGGCCAGACGGTGCGCGTTACGGGCGCCTATGCACCCATGGGCGGTGGTCAGCTCGCTGCCTTGTTTGACCAGCGCGATAGCCTTGCGACCGGCGCGCAATCCGACCTGGATGCCCTGGCGCGCGACCTGATCGATCGCTTTGCCGCACCGGGCCTCGATCCTACCCTTGCGTCCGGGGCGCCGGGGCTTTTCACCGATCAGGGCGCAGTATTGGATCCCGCACAGGAAAGCGGCCTTTCCGCCCGGCTTGCAGTCAACGCGGCGGCCGATCCGGATCAGGGCGGCGCGTTGTGGCATCTGCGCAGCGGCCTGGGGGCGGCAAGCGCGGGGCCCGTTGGCGCCTCGACCCTGTTGAACGCCTATGCGGATGTTTTATCGGGCGGCCATATCGTGGCCTCGGGGGCGTTTGCTGGCCAGGCGCTCTCGGCCCTGGACCTGGCGTCAGAAACGGTCTCACGCCAGTCGGTCGCAGCCCAGCGTGCTGAGCAGGAGCAGGGGTTTGCCGCCGCCCGCACATCTGCCCTGCGCGAGGCAGAGCTTGGCGGTGGTGTCGATACCGATGCCGAACTTCAGGATCTTATGCTGCTGGAGCGCGCCTATGCGGCCAATGCAAAGGTCGTCCAAACTGCGGGCGACATGATCCAGACCTTGTTGGGGATCTGAGCGATGTCCTTTATCTCGATCGGTGATCTGTCCCGCGGCTTTGCCCTGCGCAGCCAGAACGCGGAAATCAAGGCGCGCTTGACCCGGCTCAGTTCGGAACTGGCCAGCGGCCAGACGGCTGACCCTGCCGCGCGCGTACGTGGCGATTTCCGCCCGCTCGCAGCCATTGCGCGTAGCCTGGCGGTGATGGACGCCTACGATCTGGCGGGCGCCGAGGCCGCGCTTACCACTGACGCGATGCAGACCGCCTTGGGACAGTTGACCGACGCGGCCCAGACCCTGGGCAGCAGCCTGGTCCAGGCCGCCTCGATGCCCGATGGGCGTATGTTGTCTGCGGTGGGGAATGAAACGCGGGAACGGCTGGAGGGGGCGGTTTCGGCGCTTAACACGCGGGTGGCTGGGCGCGCGCTTTTTGCCGGTGCGGAGACCGATGGCGCCGCGCTGCTCGATGGGGCCACGATCCTGTCGACCGTCACGACGCAGGTGGCCGGGCTTGGCACCGCAAGTGATATCATGGATGTGCTTGATACTTGGTTCGACACCCCCGGTGGCGGTTTCGATGCGCTTGCCTACCAGGGGTCGGATTTGCCCGCTGGCCCTGTTCGACTGGCAGAGGGGCAGAGCCTGACCCTTGATGTAAAGGCCTCTGATCCGGCGGTGCGTGGCATGCTAAAGGCGCTGGTCGCTGGCGCACTTTTGGCGGATCCGGGCACCCTGAACGGGGATACCGCAGCCCGCGCGGCGCTCGCGCGGCGCGCGGGCGAGGGGTTGTTGACCGCCGAGGCGCCCCTGACGGCCCTGCGGGCCGATATCGGCACAACCCAGGCCCATATCGAGACGATTCAAGCCCAAAACGCGGCCCATCGCGGGCTGTTGGAACTCGCGCAGGCGGACATCCTTGCCGTCGATCCCTATGAAACCGCCACCGAGATCGAGGCGGTCCAGACGCAACTTGAAACGCTTTACACCGTCACCGCGCGGCTTTCGCGCCTTAGCCTGGCGAACTACCTGACATGATACGTCGTATGCTTTTCATCGTCTTGGCGATTTGTCTTGGCTCGCCCGCCATCGCCACCCCGATCCGCATCAAGGACCTGGTGGAATTCGACGGCGTGCGAGGCAACGACCTGGTCGGCTACGGTCTGGTCGTGGGGCTGAACGGTACAGGGGATGGCATCCGCAACGCCCCCTTTACCGAGGAAATCATGTCGAACATCCTCGAACGGCTTGGGGTTAACGTCACCGGCGAACAGTTCCGCCCCAAGAATGTCGCGGCCGTTTTCGTCACGGCAACGCTGCCGCCGTTTTCCCGCGCCGGTTCCCAGATCGACATCACGGTGTCAGCCATTGGGGATGCCAAGAGCCTGCTTGGCGGCACGCTGGTCATGACACCCCTGAACGCCGCCGATGGGCAGATCTACGCCGTCGCCCAAGGTACGGTCATTGCGGGCGGTGCCACGGTCCAGGGCGATGGCGCCCAGGTAACCGAGGGGGTTCCCACCTCGGGCTCGATTCCATCTGGTGCCCGGGTAGAGCGTGAAATTGAATTTGATTTCAGTGCCTTGACGGCCCTGCGTCTGGCCCTGCGCAGCCCGGATTTTACCACCGCCGGGCGGATCGAGGCCGCGATCAACAACAGCTACGGCCGCGGGGTGGCGCGTATGCTGGACGCCGGTACCGTGGTGCTCGACATCACGGCTACCCGCGCGCCGTCTCCTGCGCACGCGCTTCAGCGGGTTGAGAACATTACCGTCGAGCCACAGCGAAAGGCCCGCGTCGTGGTCGATCAGCGTTCCGGCACGATCGTGATGGGCGAGGATGTGCGGATTTCCCGCGTCGCGGTGTCTCAGGGGAACCTGACCCTGCGCATCAAGGAAGAACCCATGGTCATTCAACCCAACCCGTTTGCCGAGGGACGAACCGTCGTCATTCCCCGTACCACCGCCGAACTGCAGGAAGAGCCGGGTATTGGTCTGGCCGAGATCGACGAGGGCACCTCGCTATCCGAGGTGGTGGCGGGCCTGAATGCGCTGGGCGTCGCGCCGCGCGACATGATCGATATCCTCAAGAGCATAAAGGCCGCCGGCGCGCTGCATGCGGAATTCGTGGTGCGCTAAAGTCTGGTGTCGTCTTTCCGGCTGCGCTACGCAAAGAGCGTCAGATGCCGGAGCCCGCCAATGCCGAACCATCTTTTCGACGCCCTTTTCGCCCGCCATCAAGGTCGCTCAGAGCCGTTCCTTCTGTTGCCTGGGGGTGGCGCGATTGGGTATGCGGAGTTCCTGGCTGAAACGTCGCGCTACGCCCATGCCCTGACCGATCTGGGACTTTCGCCTGGTGACCGGCTTGCCGTGCAGTTGGAAAAATCCCCCCACATGCTGGCGGTCTATGTGGCATGCCTGCGGGCAGGCGTCATCTTCTTGCCTCTCAACACGGCCTACACGCCCCACGAGGCCAGCTATTTCCTGGAAAACTCAGGCGCGCGTCTGATGCTGTGCGATGGCGCCCGACAGGCCGATCTTAAGCCGATTTCGGCACGGCTTGGCGCACGGTTGATGGCGTTGAACGCGGATGGGACAGGTGATTTTGCCGATCATGCCCGCGACCGGTCTGACGGCTTTGAAAATGTTGGGCGTGGCCCGGATGATCTGGCGGCATTCCTGTATACCTCGGGCACTACGGGCCGCTCGAAAGGGGCTATGCTCAGCCATGAAAACCTCTTGTCGAACGCTCAGGCTTTGACCGAACTTTGGCAGTTCACCGCAGAGGACGTTCTGCTGCACGCGTTACCGATTTTTCACACCCACGGCCTGTTCGTCGCGACGCATATCGCTCTCTTGGCCGGGGCGCCGATGATCTTCCTCCCCAAGTTCGATGCCGATGAGGTGATCGACTGGATGCCGCGCGCAACCAGCATGATGGGGGTGCCGACCTTTTATACCCGGCTGTTGGCAAACCCGCGGTTTGATCGCAATGCTGCGGCGCACATGCGCCTGTTCGTGTCTGGAAGCGCGCCGCTGTTGGAAGAGACCCATCTTGCCTTCGAGGCACGCACCGGACACCGGATCCTCGAACGTTATGGCATGACGGAAACCAACATGAACACATCGAACCCGGTTGCCGGCGAACGACGGGCAGGCACCGTTGGTCTTCCGCTTCCTGGGGTGGAGTTGCGGATCATGGACCCCGAAACCGGCCAAGAGGTCGCCCCGGGCGAGATCGGCGTGATCGAGGTTCGTGGACCCAATGTGTTCAGCGGCTATTGGCAGATGCCAGAAAAAACCCGTGAAGAACTGCGCGAAGACGGTTTTTTCATAACTGGCGACTTGGGTCGAATGGCCGCCGACGGATATGTCACCATCGTTGGGCGCGCAAAGGATTTGATCATCACCGGCGGCTTTAATGTCTATCCCAAAGAGGTGGAACAGTGTCTCGACGCGCTGCCAGGGGTCGCGGAAAGCGCAGTCATTGGGGTGCCGCATCCCGATTTCGGCGAAGGTGTCGTGGCCATTGTCGTCCTGACACGGGATGCGACGCTTGATCCAGCAACGCTGATGTCCACAGCAGCAGCCCAGCTGGCAGCGTTCAAGCGTCCCAAACGCGTCATGGTGCGCGAGTCATTGCCGCGCAACAGCATGGGCAAGGTCCAGAAGGCCGCACTTCGAGAGCGATATGCGGACCTCTTCGACGCGTGACGATCAGGCGGCGTGATAGGCCTCTGCGCCCTTATAGTCGCCCTCATATCCGTATCGCCGCATGCCATGGCTGTCGACTTGAGACAGGACAAGCCCGCCGACCTTTAGGCGGGCCGTTTGCAGCAGGTGCAGACCTTCGGCGACGGTTTGCCGCCGCGTATGATCCCATTGCACGCAATAGAGGATCAGGTCTGCATGCGAACCGATGACCCTGGCGTCGGGAACCATCATGACAGGCGGCGTATCGATGAGAATGACATCGTAATGTTTGCGGGCCTCAGCCAAAAGTAACGGGAATTGGGCGGAGGAGAAGAGATCGGCGGGATTGAGGTTTCCTTGATCACCCGGCAATATATCCAAATTCGGCTCTACTTTGGCCTGAACCCCCTCCCCGAGGGAGTATTGGCCTGTAATAACGCCAAGAATGCTGCCTTTGCTCGATAGCTCGAAACAGTCTGAGAGCGTCCGCCGACGTATGTCGCCTTCGATCAAAAGGACGCGTTTGCCCAAGGAGGCAAAATTCTTTGCCAGCGCGATCGACTGTATGGTCTTGCCTTCTCCCGGAAGGGACGATGTGCACATGATGACCTGCGGGGGTGCCGCGCCCCCAGACATCAGGATTGATGTCCTGAGGTTGCGCAGCGATTCAGCGGCGGCGGATGTCGGCGCGTCGTTAATATAGTGCAGAAGATCGGCGCGCTTTTTGCTCCGCACCCAGGGGATTTGGCCAAACACTTGCAGCCCCGTCGCGTTTTCCAATTCCTGCCGCGTGCGGAACGTCAACTGCGTTCGGTCGCGCAGGACCACCAAGCCGGCCCCCATCAAAACTCCCATGACACCAGCCAGCGTCATCAACAGCGCGCTGCGGGGGGCCGATGGGGCGAGGGGCGCCGTGGCAGCAGACAATACACGACTGTCGGCCTGCTGGATTCCCTGCTGCACGCTTGTTTCCTTCAGGCGGTTCAGGAAATATTCGTAGATCAGACTGCTTGCCTCGGCCTCGCGCTCCAGCTGCTCCAGACGAACAAGATCCTCGGATTGCTGTTGAATGCGCTCGGTCAGTTCCTGCTCTGATCGGCGCAGTGCGGCCAGTTGCCCCTCCAGCCGTTCGACATCCATTGCGGCGTCCGACAGGATTGCGGCCTGACGGTCCGCGAAAACCTCGTGCAGGCGGGGGTCAGAGGGCGCGGAGCCCAGACGTGCCCAAAGACGCGAAAGCTGGCGATCATCGGCCTGCTCGTTGAAGCGGGCGGGATCGGTGACGCTCTGACGCAACGCGTCTCTTCGACTGGTAAATACGACCAGAGTGGCATTGCCATCGGCGATCCGGTCGCGGATCTCTTTTTGCTGGCGGGTCAAGGCATCCAGGCTATCGGCATTCACCAATTCCGTTTCGGCCGAAAAGGCCTTTAGTTCGCTTTGTTTGCGCTCCAACTCATGGCGCAAGTCCGCGACGCGATCCGACAGCCAGGCCGTCGCCTTTTCCGTCGCCTCGAACTTGACCTCCAACTGCTCCAACACGTAGCGATCGGCGATCGCGTTGGCCAAACGGGCGGATTTCAGGGGGTCGCCGGTCTCTGCGGAGATCTCGAAAACCACGCTTTGGGGCAGAACGGTCACGGTTGTGTGCGAAAGAACCTGGCCAATGGTGCGCTCCACGCTTTGGCGCTGCGCTTGTTCCGGGGTCAGCTGGGACGGCGGTGCAGGCCGCAGCGCGGCCCGTACGCGGGCCAATGCGCGCGCCACCGGCCCCTTTTGGCGCAATTCGGTGTTGAATTCTGGGTCTTCGGTCAGGTTCAGCTGTCGAACCACGCGGCCGATCAGACTGCGAGAGCGCAGGACCTGCGCCTCGGAATTGACCACTGTCGCCTCTCCCGAAAGGCCAGACATGACGGAATCCAGGCTGACAATCCGCTCTTCACGGGTTTCCAGCATGACAGTTGCGCGGGCCGTGTACCGCGGTTCCGCCAGAAAAGTGCAATATAGGGTCGTCAGCACAACGGCGGTTATCGAGATGCCCAGAATTGTCCACTTGCCCCGCATGAGCGTCATGAACAGGCCATGAAGCGTCATTTGGCGGGGCGTGTCAGAGTCGGATTCGGGGCGGATCGGGCTGTACTGCACGGTTGATGCCTTTTGACCATCCGGTGCCTGGCGCACCTGCCCCCTTGGTGACGTGATTCGTTTTACAAAGTGTTGCCATCGCAGATTTGGCCGGCCTGGCCCCCCGGGACTCGTAAAATTTGATGGAATGGTTCCTGCCCAAGGTAACCGGCGATTCACTTCTGACCCCCAAAGCTGAGGGACAGATGTCGCGAATCCGCTGCCGGAGGGTAAAATGAAAGCCGATACATATGGCCCAGATATCGATGTTTTAGGGCAAGTTAGTCTCGATTTTAATTCCGGACCTGCGAAGGAATATCGAGGCAAACGCTTGCTTGATGTGTGTTTGTCCGCCGCGCTTTTGCCGCTTGTTGCGCCGGTTGTTGCCGTTCTTTGGCTCATGGTGCGTTGCGACGGGGGGCCGGGCTTTTTCTCCCATCGCAGGGTGGGCGTGTCGGGGGCCGAGTTTGCCTGTCTCAAGCTGCGGTCAATGCATCCTGATGCGGAAAGGATGCTGTCGCGGCACTTGGTCAACGATGCTGATGCCGCCCGGGAATGGGCGCTGCGCCAGAAACTTACGGATGATCCGCGGGTGACCCGGCTTGGGGCCTTTTTGCGGCGCTCCAGCCTGGATGAGTTGCCCCAGCTTTGGAATGTTCTGCGCGGCGATATGAGCTTGGTCGGCCCGCGTCCGATCACCCGCGCCGAGTTGGCACGCTATGGGCTGGCGCGTGGGGCCTATCTGAGTTGTCGACCGGGTGTGACCGGCCTTTGGCAGGTCTTTGGGCGGCGCAGTGCCTCTTATGCAGAGCGCGTCCATTTTGATCTGCATTACAGCCGCAATGCCTCTTTGCTCGGGGATCTTTGGTTGTTGATCCTGACAATGGGCGTTGTGTTCAAGCGCACGGGGAGCTGAAACCGGCTGAACCAAGCGCGTGACCTTCGAAGAAATCAAGGGCATTCCGACGTGAAACTGTTGATCCATGACTATGCTGGCCATCCGGCCCCCATCGACTTGTCGCGTGTTTTGGCCGTGCGTGGACATCAGGTCACGCATGCCTATTTCGCCCAGGATAGCGGGCCAAAGGGGGCGCTGCGGCTGGGACGGGATGACCCGAAGCGACTGGAGTTCCTGCCTGTCGTTATCGACGGCCCCTATTCCAAAACCAACCTTCTGCGTCGCCGGGCCGGAGACCGCGCCTATGGCAAGGTGTTGGGCCGGCATATTGCCCGTGTCCGGCCGGACCTGGTTATTTCTGGCAACACCCCGACCGAGGCTCAGGCGGGTATTGTCAGGGCTTGCGGTCAGGCCGGGACGCGCTTTGTGTTTTGGTGCCAGGATGTTTACCCGTGGGCCGTTGCCCGCCTCTTGGCACAGCGGATGCCGCTGGGGATCGGGCGAAGCGTCGGTGGCCTGTACCAGGCCATGGAACGCCGCCAGATGCAGCGCTCTGGCCATGTGGTCCATATTTCTCAGGCTTTTTGCGACTATAGTGATCGTTTGGGCATTCCGCGCGATCGGGTCAGCGTAATTCCGAACTGGGGTGCGCTGGCGGGTCTGCCGGTGCTGCCACGCGATACGGCCTGGGGCCGGGAAATGGGCCTGGGGACCGGAAAACGGTTTCTCTACTCGGGTACGCTGGGCCTGAAGCATGACCCGGATCTGCTGATTGGACTGGCCCAGTCAGCCAATCCCGGGGACCAGGTGATTGCCGTCGCTGCGGGCGTCGGGGCGGACGTGCTCGCAGCGCATCCGGATCTGAGCGCACTGACCTGCCTGCCATTGCAACCGTTCGAGCGCCTGGCCGAGGTGTTGGCCTCTGCCGACGTTCTTTTGGCCATGATAGAGCCTGAAGCAGGTACATTCTCGGTGCCATCAAAGATCCTGTCCTATCTTTGCGCGGGTCGCCCGATTGTTCTTTCAGCCCCGCGCGGCAACCTGGCGGCGCAGCTGGTTGAGGATTCCGGCGCGGGCATGGTTGTTGCCCCCGGTGATCGCGCAGGGTTCATGGCCGCCGCCCGCGCCTATGCCGATGATCCCCAGGCTGCTGCCCGTGCGGGCGCCGCCGGTCGCAAGTATGCAGAGCAGAATTTCGACATTGCCCGCGTCGCTGACCGGTTTGAGGACGTCTTTCTCCGCGCGGTGGGGGGCCGGTCATGACCGCGCCGCGCATCGCCCTTGTTGCGGGGCAATGGGGGCAGAATATTGGAAATGCCTTCTTCAACCTCGGCGGCCGCCACGCGTTGGAGCAGGTCTTTGGCCCGGGCAGCGTCGGGTTTTTCCAGGATCAACCGAATTACCGCACTCTGCACAACAAGCATCGCGGCAATCCCGGCACCCATGCCGAATTGATTGCCGATCTGGACATAGACGCGCTCGTCCTCCAGGGGCCCGTCCTCAACGCCTGGTTCCGCAAAAGTTGGGAGCAGGCCTTTGCGATTTTGCGCGACAGGGGTGTCCGGATCATTCTGCATTCGGCGGCGTTTTTCAAATTTCGCCCCGACGAATTTGCGGCGGTCCGCGATTTCGTTTCCGAGTTTCCCCCCGCGCTGATCTCGACGCGTGACAGCCGCAGTTGCGCCGTCCTGCGCGACTGGTTGCCCGGGGTGCCGATCTATGACGGGATCGATGCCGGTTTTTTTCTGCCTGACTGCCTCCAACCATTCGAGTTGGGGCAAAACAGTGACTACATCGTTTGCAACTTTGATCGCTATCCCGAGCCTGATATCCTCCCTGCGGTACCGGGTGATCCTGCTGCGGTGACGATTGCGGGGCGTGGCTATCTGCTGCGTGTTCCGCAGCGTTTGAACCGAATGGCCAAGGCCTCGAAAATCCAGGCCTATCTGGGCGACCTAACGGACCGGCGCCGCCTACCGGCAAGTCTGGACGGATTGCGCATCTTGCGCCCGGAACACCGTTTTTTCCCGCATATGACGCATAAGATCTACCGTCATCCCGGCGCCATCGTCTCTGATGAACCCTGGAGCTATGCAACCGTCTATGCCCATTCAGGCATGACGCTGTCGGACCGGGTTCACGCCTGCGTGGCGACCTTGGCCTATGGTAATCCGGCCATGCTGTTTACCCCGTCCCCGCGCGCGGCCTTGTTCGAGAGGCTGGGCCTTGCACAGATCCGGGACCGGCCGGTCCGGTTATGCCCCGATCGCCTGTCCGCCGCCAAGGCCGCCCAGATCGACTGGATGCGCGCCCATGTCTGACCGGGGTCCGCTGTTGCACATGGTGGCGGTACTGCCCCCCCCGGTGACCGGACAAACGCTGGTGACGGCCCGCATGGCCACGGCATTCGGGGCGACGGGGCGGCTGCGTGTGTACCGCGTGCGCAAAGGACTGTTTCGAAAAGCCTGGAGCGTGAGCAAACATGGGCAACTGGCCCTCTTCTGGATCGTCGCAGCCCTGCGATCTTTGGGGCGGGATAGGCTCTATCTCGTTCCGGATCGCGGCTCTGGTCTGTGGATGCTTGTGGTTGCTGCACCGCTTTTGCGGGCCGGCTTTCACCAGGTGGTTCTGCATCATCACGTTTGGGGTTACCTGCGGCACCGCGATCGCCGGCTGGCGTTCGTTTTGTGGCTGTTGGGCGCGCGTGCGCGCCATATCGTTCTGAGCGAGGGGATGGCAGGATCGCTTGCCGCGGCCTATCGCGTACCCCCTGCGCGGATCATGACGCTTGGCAATGCAGCGCATCTGAACCCGGTGTCGGCAGACCCCCCGCCCAGCCGCCCGCTGAGCCTGGGATTCCTCGGAAATATTACCGCCGACAAGGGGATTATGGTCTTTATGACCGTGGTGCGCATCCTGGCGCAGCGCGGTCACCCCGTTGCTGCCCATGTCGCCGGTCCGGTCGACGACCCCGGTCTGACCTGCGCGTTGCGCGCCTTTGTGGCCGAAGATCCTGAACGTCGCCATCTGCTTGGGTCAGTCGACGCGACGGAAAAGAAAGCGTTTTTCAACCAGATCGACACTCTTCTTTTTCCAAGTAGCTATGCCCATGAGGCCCTTCCCCTGACCATATACGAGGCGCTGGCAGCAAACTGTCCGGTCCTGGCGACGCCGATGGGTGCCATTCCAGAACAGATTGATCCGGCCTGGCTTTTGCCCGTCGATGGCTTCGACGTGGCGGCGGCTGACCAGATCACGGTCTGGCAGGATGATCCGGCGGCACTGCATGATGCGCGGACGCGCGCCCAAAGGCTTTGGCACGCCGCATACCTGCGCGACTGCGCCGCGCTGGATGCGGTTTTGCAGCAGCTCGCGGGGGCGACCCGATGATCTTCACCTCTGATGTTTTCGTCCTCTTCGCGTTTGTGTTCTATCCGCTCTATTTCGCGATGCCCGGTGCGCGCAGCCAAAACGCCCTGGCGCTGGGGGCGAGCTATGTTTTTTACGGCTGGTGGGACGCGCGCTTCCTGGCGCTGATCCTGGGCTCGACCTTGGTAAACTTCGCCCTGGCGCGGCGGGTCCGGGGTAAACGTGCGTTGCTGTTGGTGGCGGTCGCCTTCAACCTGGGGCTGCTGGGATTTTTCAAGTATTTCGGCTTTTTCACGGACCAGATGGTGGCGCTGATGCAGGCGCTGGGGGTCTCTGCGCACCGGCCCAGCCTGACCATCATTCTGCCCGTGGGCATTTCGTTTTTCACCTTTCAGGCGCTCAGCTATGTGATTGATGTCGCCCGTGGCCGGATGGCGCCAGAGCCCAGCCTGCTGCGCTTTGCGACCTATATCGCGCTGTTTCCACAGCTGGTTGCCGGGCCGATCGTGCGCGCCGGGCAGCTCTTGCCGCAGCTTCGGCAAAGGCAACGTTTTCGCTGGCCGAACTTCTGGATTGGGGCAGAGCAGGTTCTGATGGGCGCCGCACTCAAGCTGATCCTGGCAGATCGGCTTGCGCCCATGGCCGACCGGATTTTTGAGCAACCCGCACTCTTCGACAGCTTTACCTTGGGCCTGGGCGTGGTGTTTTTCGCCTTTCAGATCTACGGCGATTTCGCGGGCTATTCCTTGATGGCGATTGGATTGGCGCGGATCATGGGGTTGCGTTTTCCGCTCAACTTTCGTCGCCCCTACCTCGCGACAGGGTTCAGTGCGTTTTGGCGGCGTTGGCACATCTCGTTGTCATCATGGCTGCGCGACTATCTCTATATTGCGCTGGGCGGCAACCGCGTCGGGCCGTGGCGGACGCGGCTTAACCTGATGGCAACGATGCTCTTGGGGGGGCTATGGCACGGGGCTGGATGGCCGTTCCTGATCTGGGGCGCGATGCACGGCAGTTATCTTGGCCTGGCGCGGGCCATGGGGGGGCCCAGGCGGCAGCATCCCCTCATGCGATGGGGTGCGCGCGCGGGTGTTTTCTGCGGTGTGTGCCTGGCCTGGATTTTCTTCCGCGCCCCGGACCTCGACACGGCGCTTGCAGTCGTAAAGGGCCTTGTTCGGCTTGATGGAGTGTCGCTCGCGGCGCTCCCGAACAAACCCCAGGCTGCGATCGGCGGGGTCTTGATTGCGGTGCTGATGCTGGCTGAGACCCTCCGAGAGGATTGCGCCCCGGCGCGTCGTGCGCTTGCCCTGCGTCCCGTCCGGTTGGGCCGGGCGCTCCTGCTGATCGGTGCCCTTCCCGTGCTGGGCCAGTTCCAGGGAGGGGCCTTTGTCTATTTTCAGTTCTAGACCTCTGGTGCTCCTTCTCCTGATGCTTTGCGCGGCTTTGGTGTTGGACCGTGCGGCCGTCCGATTGGGCGAGGCTGCGCTGCGCCACAGCGGATTCAGGTATGCCAGGCTCTATTTTGGAACGGCCGGGACGGACGTTGCGATTTTCGGCAATTCCCGCGCGGTCCACGCGTTCCACGCTCCAACGCTCTCGCAGGCCTTGTGTCGCCCGGTTGAGAACCTTGCCTATAACGGTCTGGACATGGCGGGTGTCGCAGCCTTGGCGCAGGATACGGTCGCGCGCGATCCCGGCCTCAAGGTGGCGGTGATCGAGGTGACGGCGCTGTTCAGCGCGGGCCGCACAACCGCACAGCTCGCGCCGTTTGCCCGACAAAGCCCGCGTCTTTCCGCCCTTATCCAGGCAGACGCGCCGGGCATCTTGCCTTGGCGGCACGTTCTGGGCAGCCTGGCGCTGAACAGCGAGATGTTCTGGCGCGCGCTGCTTTACCTGGGCGAGTCCGACCAAGGCTGGATAAACCACAAAGGGCCGCCGCCCGTGGCCGTATTGGACGCCTATCGCGCCAGGCCGCCTCGGCAGATGATCGCCGATCCGGCGGCGCTCGCCCAGCTTCGCGGTCTCATTGCCGCGCTTGAGGCGGCGGGGGTCCAGCCGGTTTTGACCGTGGCGCCCTATCATCCGGTGATCCGAACGCGGGCCGAACCATCGGATTGGCTCGCGCAACTGTCAGAGAATTTGCATTTCCCGATCCTCGACTTGGGCGTGGGAATTCAGCAGGACGCCCTGTTTGCGGACCCGCTTCACGGCAACCTCGACGGGGCGATCGCGGTCGCGCGCGCGTTGGTGCCCGAATTGGGTCGTTGCGGGACAGGGTCATGAGGCAGGCTCTGACCCAACCTCATGCCCTCGTCGATGCTGGTCTTTTGGGCAAGGTGACGGTGCCTCTGCACCGATCCGTTTCGAACCCTGACTTCTTCGCCCCGTCCTTTGCGATTGGGCCCAAAAAACGAAAGGCATGGACCATGAGCCTTGGTAAATATCTTGCCCCTTTGAACAGCGTGGCGTTGTTCGATCCCGGTATTGCCACGCGCAACGCCGGTGATGAAATCATCGCCGAGGCCGCGTTGGCAGAGGTCGCGCGATTGTTTCCGACCGCCTTTGTCGCACGGGTTCCGACTCATGAACGGCTGGGCCCACGCAGTTGGCGACTGGCCCATCAGGCCCACACGCGGATCGTTGCTGGCAGCAATATTTTGGGCCCCAGGATGGTGTTCGACCGCCAATGGCGGATTCGACCGTGGGACATGGTTGCGGTCCGCGGTCTGCGGTTGCTGGCGGCCGGTTGGCGCGGCGATGACGAGGCCCGCTATCCCCTCTCGGACAGGATGCTGCGCGGTTTACTGACCCGGGATGGGCTGCATTCGGTGCGCGATGGGCAGACCCTGCGGTGTCTGGCGGACCGGGGTATTCGCAACGTGGTTAACACTGGCTGCGTGACCATGTGGCGGCTGGATACGGACCGGCTTGCGGCGCTTCCGGTCACGTTGGCGCCCAGCGCGGTGACAACGATCAATGCCGGGCGGCGCCACCCTGCCGACGACGCGGTGCTGGACATGCTGCTTGCGCGATATCGGCTCGTCTGGCTCTGGCCCCAGGGGATCGATGACTTGCCTTTGGCGCAGGATCTTGCGCTGCGCCACCCGCGGCTGCGGTTGGTGGGGCCGACCCTTTCGGCCTACGATGCGCTTTTGCGCGGCGAACAGGTGGATTTTGTCGGGAATCGCCTGCATGGCGGGATTCGTGCGCTGCAACACGGGCGGAGGGCATTGATCCTGGGCGTCGACAACCGGGCGCGAGAGATCGCGCGCGATACAGGATTGCCGGTGCAAGAGATCGCGCAGGGGGCCGATGCGCTGGCCGCGCGGCTGGACGCCCCGCAGCCGATCCAAATCACGCTTCCACGGGCCGGGATTGCCCGTTGGCGGGCGCAATTCGCCGAGGATCAGGGACTGGTTCCCGCCGGCACAGGATCGCCAGTGTCAGGCTGATCGCGAGCCATTCGGGCAGCGCGTAGTTCCCCCCCTGGCCACCGATCTGGCTGCGTAGCAGCGGAAGGATCGGCAACAGCGCGGCCGTCAACTGGGCCAGATCGTTTCGGGACCCGACCAAACGGCCCAGCATGAGCCCCACCAACGTGAGGGAAAACAACAGCGCGGTCAGCAGCCCGGCCGCCCCGCCCTGAACCCATGCCGAGAGGAAAAGATTGTGAACCATGTTGCGGCTGCCTGCGCGGAATTCCTGCATATGGCCGGTTCCGTGTCCGATCAGGGGGGCCTGGGCGATCGTCTCGATCGTCAGGCGATATTGCAGCAGCCTGCCATCGTGATCTAGCCCGTCGAAGCGGGCACTGATCAAATCGAAAAGCGTTGCCGTTTCGCGCAGCGAAAAGAGCAATGCGCCGACAAGCGAAAGACCGGCAAGGGTCAGCAGGACGCTGTCCGCGCGGCGGCCTGCCCGCGCAATCAACAGCCCGGCCAGCGCCAGGCCCAGCGCCAGTACCAGGCTGCGGCTGAGGCTGCCTGCGATCAGGGCGACGGACAGGCCTAGGGACAGCACGGCCACCACCCTGAGACGCCCCCCGCGCGCGCCGGACAGAAAAGGCACCGCTCCAAGGGCACTGATGTAAAAGAACCCCATCGCCACCTGTCGGAGTGAGGCAGGCGTACGCTCTGCCCCCGCGCCCCCTTCGTTGAAGAGCGACAGGAAGAGCCGGAACTGCAGTGCGGTTGCGTCGCCGGTGGCCAGTGCGCGGCCGATCATGCCCGTCAATGACAACCCTTGGCGCGCCAGTGTCAGAGAGGCGACGGCCAGAAACACCAGCGCCCCCATTGCGCCCCCGAAAAGCAGGCTGTCAAAGATCCGCCGCCGTCCCAAACGGGCCAGGTGCAGGGTCAGCCCCAAAGTCAGCAAGGCATGGATCGCCAGCTTTGCCAGCAACGACAACCCCGCCCCCAGGTTGGCGGAATTGAAAAGCGCCAGCGTGAGGGTGCCAAGATAGGCCGCGAACGCGGCGGCAAAGAGGGCGGGCGCCAACCCGGTGAGCGCGCTGGGGCGCATCACGCCGCGCAGCGCCCCATAGGCAAGCGGCAGGTGCACCGGTTTGATTGCCAGCCCGACATCGGCCAGCGTGATCCACTGCAATGGACCCAGAACCATGATCAGAGCGAGCGCAGGATCAATGCGCAGGCGTCCGCCACTCATGCCCCGCGCGCCCATTCGCCAGCCGCGCGCGACAGCGGATCATCGCACAGTGCACGGCGAAATTTCGTCTCTGTTTCGGCTGAAATATGGGAAAGCGGCTTCGGCCCGGGGCGCAGAAATACCCGTTTTCCCAGCCGGTGCAGCGGTGCGGGTAAAAGCGGTTTCAGTCGGTACTGATAGAGCGGTGCGCGCATCAGGGCATGTGCCGGAGTGCCGACCCGCGTCGCCCGCCGCCCAACAGATGCGTTGCCGTGGGTGGCGCGTGCCGCGGCACCGGCCACACCCAGAAAGGAACACGCCCGGTCCAACGCGCCCTGCGGGTCCGCCGCCAGTCGTTCGAGGCTGAGGATCAACACCTGATCCTGTCCGAATTCGGTCTGCCAAGGGTCGATTTGCCAGCTGTAACGGCCAAAATCGGCATAGCTGGGATCGGTGCGCAGGGCGATCTCTGCGGGCCTTTTTTCTTGTCCCAGCCCGACCAGGTGGCGGTGGTGGCTCAGCGCGCGGGCCACCGGGTCACGCACCATATAGATCACCCGCAGATCGGGGCCCAGCACACGGCGGGCGCGGGAGGCGATACCCTCATGCTCGGGTCGCTTGGCATAGGCGGTCGTGGCCTCACCGCACAGGCTGCCGGTGGGGGCGGCGGCGAATTTGCGGGCATAGCGGGCGCGGCCAGAGGGGGTTTCCACCGCCTCATGCAGCAAATCGCCCGGTTCCTTTTCGGGCGGCAGATACAGGCCGGGAACGGCGCGCAGCATGTCATAAAGGCTGGTCGTTCCGGCCTTCATCGCGCCGATGATCAGGAACCGGGGCAGGATCATGCGTCGGCCCCGATATCCGAGCGCAAAAGGGCAAAGACCTGATGCGCGCGCAGCCGGGCCCATCCGGCCTCGGGGGCCAGCACGGCCGCCTGGGCCGCCGCGCGGTCGCCGGTGCCGTGACCGGGGGTACAGCGCGAGGACAGGCCGCGTACCCGTGCGCGGGCCTGGATGCGCGCATTCAGGCGGGTTCGGGTCTGTTCGCAGGTATCGTCGAACGGCGAAAATCCCAGCCCGAACCGGGTATTCAGGGTCTCGATCACGGCGCTCATACGATTGGTCACATCGTCAAAACTGGCAAAGACGATCCGGGCGCGGGGCTGTCCGACAAGGGCGCCGTAAAAGGCGGAATAGTCCCGAAATCCATCGCGTGCGCCCCGCAGTCCCCCGCCCATGGCGATCAGCGAGGCAACCGCGGCATCGGGGTCGCGAAACAGCACCAGCGCGGGTACCCCGCGTCGGATCGCGGCGATGACATGGGCGGCGGCATGGCTGTGATGGGCCATCCGAAAATCCGGGGGCGCCACATCGTAGAGCGCGAATTCGGTCCAGGTGTTGCCGCAGCGGGGCACCCCGTCCAGCACCAGGGCGGTGTCGTGATCCAGCATCCCGTCCGCGCGCAGAACACGGCGCAGCGGCAGGTAAAGCGCAGGCCGGGTGGCCGTTGCGCGGCGCAGGCTGCGGCGCAACCGGGCCATCGGGCGCGGTTGCATGGCCGCAGGGGGTGGGGCGCCTGTGTCCAGCATCGCCGGTCCTCCTTGGGGGTGGCTGTCCTGGGCTCACTCAAGCGCAATTTGCCTTCGGAACGGTTACCAGCCGCGCTAAAAGATGAAGTCGTCGGGGGACAGGTCCGTGACCTCCAGCACCCCAAATTCGGATTCCACGCGCAACGCTTCGCCGCCGTATTCCACCACAACGCCATAGCTGCGCTGTTCGATGGTCAGCTGGTCAAAGCTGTAGAGCATATCCAGATCGGACAGGTCGATCTGATCCTCGCCGGGTTTGAAGTCGCGCGCGATGTCCAGATCCCCGTCCTGAATGAAGACAAAGATATCGTCCCCCCGTCCGCCGAACAGAATGTCCCGACCCTCTCCGTCGATCAGCCGGTCGTTTCCGACATTGCCGCGCAGCACGTCGTCCCCCTCGAATCCGTCCAGCAGGTCGTCGGCCCAGATGCCGTTCAGCCACTCTGCGTCGGTTGAGCCACGGCGCAGCACGCCGAAATTGTCGAGATCGAGGGTGAATTGGGTAATCCCCGCCTCGTCCTCGCCAGCGGCGAAAACCTGGATTTCGCCGTCAATCTCGGTGGCGGTGATCGAGGTCACGTTTTGGAATGTGCTTTGGTTGGTGTCGGCCACCGTGGCCAGTGGATACAGCCGCCCGCTGGGGGCCAGTTCCATCGCGCTGATCCCGTCGTCGGACCCACCGGCAAAGACCAGGATGCGGTGATTGACCTTCAGCGTGGCCAGCGCGGAAATATTGTCGAACCGGGTGTCCAGGGTGTCGACCAGGTGGTCGGTGACGGTCATGCCGCCCCAGGGAACCACCTCGATCACGCTCAGCGATGCGGACTCGACCGCCCCAACGATCAGATAGGTGTTCCCACCCGCCACCACCTGTTCCATCACCGACGGGGCAGAGACCCAAAGCCCCTCGTCAGGGGTGATGCTATCCACGATTCGCAGATCGCCTTCGGCCCCGATCCGCAACGAGGTGACGGTGTTTTCCGACCCCGACAGGGCAAAGACGAAATCGCGGGTTCCGATCGCGGCAGAGGCCAGCGCGGTGATCGCATCAAGGCCACGGTCGGCGTCATCATCGACATGCGCGACCACGTTCAGCCCCAGGTCGCCGTCCAGCGCCATCGCGCCCAGGCCCGCCGTACCCCATTGGGTGTAATAGACAAAGGTGCCGGTCGTGGTCTCAATCGCGCTCAGTGATTGCAACTGTGGGGGCAGGCCCTGACCCATGTAGGAGATCGCAGAGCCAAACCCCGCGGCCGATACCGGCAACAGCGCGGGGGCATCGTCCATCGTCCCCGCGGGCAGGATGAACGCCTGCCCATCCACCGTGATCGCACACAGATCGCTGAGCCCGTAGGTCCCGCGGTTCCAAGAAGGGCCCAACTGGTCCGCGACGACGGCCAGCGCACCGGGGGCCAACGACAACAGGCTCAGCCCCGCCTCTGCCCGCGAACCCGCGATCAGATAGGGCGCGCTGTCCAGCAGGACGACACGCATCTTGGCGATGCCTGTTACATAGGGCACCCCCTCCCCGCCCGGGGGCGGGGCGGACCCAATCGTCCCGCGCAAGACGAATGCCGCCATGCAGCACCCCCCGTCATTTCACACTCACCCGCCGCAACCATGCGGCAAGGGGGTTTACGAAGGTTTTGCAAAATCGGGCGAATATGCGGTCTTTATGAAGAATTTGAGCGGTTGCGGATGCCCGACAGCGCTGTGCCGTCTCAGGATGTCGTGGCGCCGCGCGCCGGCCAAAATGCCGGGCGGGACGAAAGCGCGCGGGGCGGAACCCCGAAATCGGACTTTTTGCATGGATCTCGCCATGATAGGTGCAACTGATCGAAATACACGCTTGCGTTGATCCAGGGCATCGCCGATGACGATTTGGACACAGGCCATTGCGACCGGCGCGGTATTTCCCTTTGCAGTTGGTGATCCATCGTTATGAAACTCCTATCACTCACGTTTTGCCTGGCGCTGTCGGCATGTGGCACGGCGTATATCAGCCCTGCCGTGACGTCCGAGAATGTGGTTGGCCTGGACGTTCGCGTGGTGCCGCTGACCGTCGCGACCGTGACCTCGGCCAATCAGGCGGGTCCGGCCCCAAGGGCGCTGCCGGCGGCATTTGCCATGCAGGCGGGTTTGCCCGGCGGTCCGCGCGGTGCCCACAGCTTGCCCACCCCGCCGCTACAGGACCAGGCCCGGCCAGCGGCTCAGAAAACCCGCCTGCCGCCAGATTCGGGCGCGCGGCCCTATACAATCGGTGTCGGCGATGTCCTGACGCTGGCCACCCCCAAGGGCGGTGAGGGCGTCGAAGAACTGGCCGGGATCCTGGCCGCCCAGACCCGGCGTCAGGGGTTTACCGTTCAGGATGACGGTGCCATCACGGTGCCCGATATCGGTCGTATCCAGGTGGTCGGCCTGACCCTGCGCGAGGCTGAGGACGAGGTGTTCGACCGCCTTGTCGGCAACCAGATGGACCCCGCCTTCGGCCTGGAGATCGCCGAATTCAACAGCAAGCGCGTTCCGGTTGGCGGGGCGGTCCTCCAGCCGGGCGTCGTGCCGATCACGTTGACGCCGCCCACGTTGGATCAGGTGTTGGCCCAGGTCGGCGGCGTCGTGGCGGGCGCGCGCGATTTTGGCGTCGTCCGTCTGTATCGCGAGGGCGACCTTTATCAGGTGCCGCTGTCCGATCGGACTGCGCTGGGCCGGGTGCGGGTGCAGGACGGTGACAGCCTGTTCGTCGATACTGCCTATGATCTGGATCGGGCCCAGGCCTATTTCGCCCAGCAGATCAAGCTGTCCGAAGAAAACCGCGCGGCCCGTCGCCAAGCCCTGGATGAACTGGAGACGAAAATTTCCCTGCGCCGTGCCGCCCTGGACGAGGCCCGCGCCGCGTTTCTCGACCGACTGGAATTGGGCGCCGAGCCGCGCGACTACGCCTATCTCGCCGGCGAGGTGAAGGCCCAGGGTCGGGTGGACCTGCCCTTTGGGCGCCGCGCGACCCTGGCAGAGGCGCTCTACGGGGCCGGGGGCGTTCCGACCCGGTCGGGCAACCCCGCGCAGATCTACATCCTGCGCGGCGGCGCGGATCCCACGGTGCTGACCGCCTATCACCTGGACGCGCGCAACGCCGCGGCCCTGGTGCTGGCCACACGGATGCAGCTGTTGGCCAATGACGTGATCTTCGTCACCGAACAGCCGGTCACCCGTTGGAGCCGGGCGCTGCAACAGATCACGCCCAGCTTCTTTTTCGGGGCGGCCCGCGCCGCCGATGGCGCTTAGCCCGTGGGGAAATAGCCCCGAACCAGCGCCTCGGATATCAGGGTCCAGCCATCGGCCACCACGAAAAAGGCCAGCTTGAACGGCATTGCCACGACCGCGGGTGGCACCATCATCATGCCCATCGACATCAACACCGCGGCCACAACCAGGTCGATGATCAGGAACGGCAGAAAGATCAGAAAGCCGATCTCGAACGCGCGCTCGATCTCGCTGAGCATGAAACTGGGCACAAGCAGCGACAACGGTGCATCGGCCAACGCCACGGTCGGATCGGCCTGAGGCCGAAGCGATGCCAATGCGGCAAAGGTATCGGCCTCGGCCCGCGTCGCCATAAAGGCCCGAAACGGCGTCAGGATTTTCGGCACCGCCTCTTCGACGGCCATCGTCTCGGCGACCAGGGGGGCGACGCCGTCTTGCCAGGCCTGGGTAAAGGTCGGTTCCATCACGAAATAGGTCAGAAACAGGGCCAGGCTGACGATCAACATGTTGGGCGGCGACTGTTGCAAACCGATGGCCTGGCGCAGGATCGCCAGCACCGTCACGATAAAGGGAAAACAGGTCAGCATGATCGCCAGGCCCGGTGCCAGGCTCAACACCGTGACCAGCAGGATCAGCTGTACCCCGCGCCCGGCAAGTGATCCACCCTCGCCCATGGAAATCGAGATTTCCTGGGCCTGGCTCGGCAAGGCCAGCACGAACAGGATCACGATGGCCAGCGATAGGCAGGTGCGCATCGCTCAGCCGCCCGTCATGGTGTCGATGACCTCGGTCAGTCGCACGGCGATCTGGCCACTTGCGCCGCCATCGACCTCTTGCAACTCGCCCCGGGCGATCAGGCGGTCGCCGATATAGAGTTCGACCGGGTCGTCGACCCGTCGATCCAGCGGCAGAACCCCGCCTCGATCGATCCGCAAGAGATCGCCCAGCAAGGGCCGGGCCTTTCCCACCGAGACCGTGATTTCGATGGGCACCTGGTCCAGAAGCTTGGACCCCAGCGCCTCGGACGGGGTGCGGGGGGGGGATGTCTCAACCATGGCGGCGTGCCTCCTCTTGGGTGGTCAGAAAATCATCAAGCGCGGCCTGGATCCCGGCCAGCATGCCGTCGATGTCGATCTCTTGCGCGCCCTCGGGACCGGCGATCAACGCCTGACCGGGGCCCAAGGTCTCATCCTCGACAATCGTGAGCGGCAGGCCCGGATCGGCGTCGGTCAAGGCCTCCAGCGCAGGGCGGTTCTCGGTGCAGACGCGCAATTCAAGGGGGCGGTCCAGCTGGGTCTCTGCCATGGCGGTCGCGGTTGCGATGACCGTCCGGGCAAAGGCCGCGGTCGCGATTTGGGGCATGACCCGCTCGATCATCGCGCTCAGCAATGGGCCCAGCGCCGACAGCAGATGGGCACGGGCCTCGTGATAGCTGAACGACATCTCCTGCAAGGTCTTGGCGAAATCCGCCCCGATCCGAAGGTCGGCCTCGTTCTGGGCCGCAACCGCGTCATCCCAGCCGGCCTTATATCCCTCTTCATAGGCGTTCAGGCGCAATTCCTGGGCATTGCCGGTCTCGGTCGCGTCGGATGTGCCCGGCGCGGCACCGACATTCTTTGAGAAATCCTCAAGCGTCAAAAGGGCCATCAGGCATTCTCCTGGCGGTCTTCCATCCAGCCGCGCAGAATCTCGAGCGATTCCTCACGGCGGGTTTCAATCATCTCTCGCAGGCGGGCGACCGGATCCTCGCCGGGTGCGGGCAGGGCGGTCTTGTCCGTGCGGGGTCCAGTGATCCCATCCGTTTGCACCATGCCTGCCACCGAGAGGGCGTTGCGCGGCCCATCCTCGGGGTCGATTTCGCCGGTCAGCCAGGTTTGCGCCGCCGCCGCGCCCTCGGCCTGGGCGCCTGGTGCAGGCGCTGGCAGCGGGGCAGGCAGGGCGCGTGGCGCCCCGGCCAGGATCGGCCGCACCACGAACAGGCCCAAAATCAGCACGACAACCGCCAGAACGGCCAGTTGGATCAACGTCAGAGGGTCAAGCGATACCCCATCGAACAGACCGCTGCGGGGGCCGGTCCCCTCTATCGCGACCGGTTCGAATCGCATGGATTTCAGGGTGATGACATCGCCGCGCGCCTCATCATACCCAGAGGCAGAGGCGACCAGTTCCCGGAGGGCCGTGAGGTCGGCATCGGGCAGCGGGCGCCAGGTTTCTGCGCCGGTGTCATCCACGTCCAGCACCCCATCGACCAGAACCGCGACAGTCAACCGCTTGACCGCGCCGGGGCCGCGCTGGATCTCTCGCTCGGTCTCGGACACCTCATAGTTGATCCGTTCGCGGGTCTCGGTTTCCTTGCGCTGGGCCGAGCGTGCGCTGGATCCATCCCCCTCGGGCAGGTTGCTGGCGACGGTGACCGCGCCCCCGCCGCTGTCACTTGAGGTGGTCGAGCGTTCGTCGTTTTCGGCGCTGATCGCGACGCGTCCCTCGGGGTCGATGCGCCGTTCGCGGATTGATTCGCTTTGCATTTCGGTCTGGATGTTGACCTCTACCACGGCGCGGCCGGGGCCGAGGCGGGCGGCAAGCATCCGTTCCAACCGGGATTTCAGCGCCTCGGCACGGTCCTCGGAGGCGGCGCCAAGGCCCGCCATGGCGTCATCGCTGATCACGGTTCCGCTGTTGGCGTCGATCACCGAGACATCCGCGGGCGCCAGTCCCGCCACGCTGGAGGCAACGAGATAGCGCAAGGCCTTGGCCTGGGCCGGGGCAATCACGCCCCCCGCACTCCCGACCGTGACCGCGGCCGAGGGTTTCACGCTGTGCGCAAAGGGCCGCGCGCTGGGCGTTGCAATATGCACACGGGCGCTGCGGAACTGGGCATTGGACAGGATCGTGCGGGCCAGTTCGCCCTCTTTGGCGCGCCAATAGGCGGCGTCGAACATCTGCGATGTGGTGCCGAATCCCGACAGCCCATCCAGGATTTCGTACCCCGCCCCCCCATTGGTCGGCAGCCCGTCACTGGCCAGGGTCATGCGCAGGCTGTCGCGTTGGCGGGTATCGACATAAATAGCCGGGCCGCGGATTTCATAGGCAACGCCGGTTTGATCCAGCGCACGCACGACCTCACCGGCCGCCGCGGCGTCCAGGCCGGAGTAGAGCAGCGCCATACGTGGCGACGACGCGGCGCGCGACAGGGCGATGACTGCGGCGAACATCGCCAAGGTGGCGAGAATCACGATCACCCTGCGGCGGGGGGTCAGCCCGGTCCAGACGGCCATAAGCTGCTGCAAGATAGTTCTCCCGATCTCTGGGGCTTCTGCCCCGTTTCTCAACCGCATCCTTTGCAGGCCCGGCTTAACAATCGGTTAGCCCTCCTGCGGCTATAGAGGCTGAGACGACGAAGGAGCGTGATCCATGGCAACCACAGACATGGCAGAGGCGGAGAACACCGCCAAATCGTCGAAAAAGCCGCTGATCCTGGGCGCCGTTCTGGCGTTGGTCCTGGGCGGGGTGGGGTTTTTCGCGATGTATTCGGGTCTGTTTTCAGGCGGTAACCACGATTCGACGCAGACCGCGTCGGCCCATGGCGCGTCGTCGGCCCACGATGGGGCTGGAGGCGAACCGTCCCTGGCCGATATCGCCTTTGTGCCCGTCGATCCGCTGATCATTACCCTGGGGCCCCAGTCCCGGGCCCGGCACTTGCGTTTCAAGGCCCAGCTGGAGGTCACGCATGACCACAGGGCCGAGGTCGAGACACTGATGCCGCGTGTTCTGGATGTGCTCAACGGCTATCTGCGCGCGGTCGATGTCGCCGAGCTGGAGGATCCCGCCACGCTGATCACCCTGCGCGCCCAGATGTTGCGCCGCGTGCAGCTGGTGACCGGAACAGGGCGCGTGCGTGACCTTCTGATCACCGAATTTGTTCTGAACTGAGGAGGACGCCATGGCCTTGATCGCGGATATCCTGCTGATCTCGGGGGCGCTCGGGGCGGCGCTTTATTGTTCTGTGCTGGCGCGTCGGTTGCGCCGGTTCAATGACCTGGAAAAGGGAATGGGCGGTGCGGTTGCCGTGCTGTCGGCCCAGGTGGATGACATGACGCGTGCGCTTCAGGGTGCGCAAAGCTCGGCCCATCACTCCACCGATAGCCTGCAAAGCCTGACCCACCGGGCCGAGGATGTGGCGCGCCGGCTGGAACTGCTGGTTGCCTCGATGCATGACCTTCCTGGCGAGGGGGCGGCGCCCGCTGGCCCTGCCGCCCCTCAGCGTCAGGATCGGCCCCCGCAGGACCGCGCCGATAGCGAGCCTATGTTGCTCTTTCGGCGACATTTGCCGGAGGCGGCGCAATGACCCGGCCGAGCCTTTCCCGACGCGGGGGACGTGCCGTTCTGCCGGTGATCGCGGGGCTATTCCTGGCCTCGGGCCTGATCCGGTTCGGGGGCGGCACCGCGCAGGCCCTGACCGCCGAATTGCGCAACCTGACCGCGCCCGAACCGGTCGTGGAGGATACAGTCGACCCCTGTCCACCGCCCCCCGACATCGCGGTCGTCCTGGCCGCCCTGCAGGCGCGCGCGGCAGAACTCGACTCCCGCCAGGCGATGCTGGAGGACCGCGCGGCGACCCTGGAAATCGCGGAAGAGGAAATTACCCGCCAGATGCGATCCCTTGAGGCGGCCGAGGCCGCGCTAAAGTCGACGCTGACCCTGGCAGATGACGCCGCCGAATCGGATATTTCCCGGCTGACCGCCGTTTACGAGAAAATGAAGCCCGACCAGGCCGCCGCGCTCTTTACCCAGATGGATCCGGAGTTCGCAGCCGGTTTCGTGGGCCGGATGCGCCCGGATGCGGCTGCCGCCGTCATGGCGGGTCTGGACCCGACGGTCGCCTATTCGATCAGCGTGATTCTGGCGGGTCGCAACGCCCGCGCCCCCAAACAGTAATCAGCCTTTGTTAACGCCGACCTGCGAGGGTTCGGCGACACACAGCCACAGCGGAGCATCGGCCATGATCGGCATCGTCGGGATCGTCCTCATCTTCGTGATGGTGTTCGGTGGCTATGTCGCGGCGGGCGGTAAGCTGGGGATCATCCTGCACTCGCTGCCGTACGAGATGTCGATGATCGGTGGCGCCGCAGTGGGGGCCTTCGTGCTCAGCAACGATTTTCCCGCGATCAAGCACACGCTGCGCGACCTCGGCAAGGTGTTCAAAGGCCCCAAGTGGAAGCACGACGATTACCGCGACCTGCTGTGCCTTTTGTTCGAGTTGATCCGGATTGCCCGGCAAAATCCGCTGGAGCTGGAAGGCCACATCGAAACCCCGGCCGAGTCGTCAATTTTCGCCCGCTATCCCAAGATCGCCGCCGATCGCGACGCGGTCGAGTTGATCTGCGACACCCTGCGCGCGGCGGGGATGAACTACGATGATCCCCACCAGGTGGAAGAGGTGCTCGAAAAACGGCTTGAGGCGCAACTCAACCACGCGCTGCATTCCAGTCATGCGCTGCAAACCGTGGCTGACGGCCTGCCCGCGCTGGGGATCGTCGCGGCGGTTTTGGGCGTGATCAAGACCATGGGATCAATCGACCAACCCCCTGAAATTTTGGGAAAAATGATTGGTGGCGCGCTGGTCGGCACCTTTCTGGGGGTGTTTTTGGCCTACGGGCTGGTCGGTCCGTTCTCGACCAAGCTGCGCGCCGTGATCGAGGAGGATGGGCATTTCTATCACCTCATCCGCGAGGTGTTGGTTGCCAATCTCTATAACCATCCGCCGACGATCTGCATCGAGGTGGGCCGCCAGAACACCCCGGGTCACAGCCGCCCCAGCTATACCGATCTCGAAGAGGCACTTAAGGCTGCCAAGCAGGAGGCCGCATGATCCTCCGGGCGTTTCTCATGCTGTTCTGGCTTTTCGCGGCTACGCCGACCCTTGCGCAGACCGTCGCGATTCGCTCTGGCGAGCATCCGGATTTTTCGCGGGTCGTGTTCGAGACCCCGACGCCAGAGCCATGGTCACTGGGCCGGGACAATGACGGGTATTTGCTGCGGTTTGCCAATGCCGACCTGTCCTTCGACACGTCGAGGGTTTTTGACAGGATCCCGCGCCTACGGCTGGTCGAAATCGGTCTGACCGCGCCCGGATCAATCAGGTTGGATGTTTCAGAAAACGTCCATGCCAAGGCGTTCTTGCTGCGCCCAGGGGTGCTTGTCGTCGATCTGTACACAGGACCGGCGCCAGTGGATTCGCCGTTTGAGGAACCGCTCGATCATGCAGCGGTGGCCTCTTCGCCACCAGTGCAATTGCCAATGGACGTCGGCCGCAGGCCGCCGGTGCAGGTGATTGGCGAATTCGTTTCGCCCGTCGCGGACCCCGTTTCTACTGATTCGCGCGTGGCATCGGCCCGGTCTGAACTCATGCGTCAAATCGGGCGGGCCGCATCCCAAGGCTTGCTTGATCCCGCGCTTGCGCCCGGCAGGTCGGAACCGCCCGAACCAGTGGTCCCGCCGACCCCGCCCGATGCCAACCCTGTCCCGCTTCTGAACGCTTTGCAGCGGTCCAACATGCAGATCGAGACCAGTATTGATCGTGGTTTGGTCCCCGATGGAAAGGCAGATACCGAACAAGGTAAACCCTGCCTGCCTGACGCATATTTTGACCTCACCGCCTGGGGCGCCGATCACCCGCCCGGTGCGCTGATTGCCCAGCGGCGCGCCGCACTTGTCACCGTCCGCGATCGTGCCGATCCCGCCGCTGCGGCGGAATTGGCACGGGCTTATCTCGCCTTGGGATTCGGGGCAGAGGCGCTGATGGTGCTTCGGGTTTTCGCAATCGATACGCCCGGCGCATCGGTTTGGCGTGAGATGGCATCGATCCTCGACAATGGCCGTGCGATGCACCCTGGCCTGTTCGACGGTCAACTGTCCTGTCCCTCGCGGGTTGCGCTGTGGGCCGCGATGGCGCGAGCGGACCTGCCACCGGGCGACGGTCTGGATACGGCTGCCGTCATTCGCAGTTTTTCCGAATTGGCACCCCATCTGCGCCGCCACCTTGGCCCCGCTCTTGCCGAAAGGTTCCTGGCGGCCGGGGATTTGTCCACGGCGACTGGCATTCGCAACGCCATCGCCCGTTCTGGCGATGCAACAAGATCAGAGGAGTTGACCTTGGTCGAAGCGCGGCTTGATCTCTCGCATGGTGAGGATGCCGTCGCTGATGCACGCATCGACGATGTCCTTTCCCAGGGAGGGCGCGCGACGCCCGACGCGCTGGTCCTGCGCCTTGAGACAGAGCTGGCGACCGGCCAACCCCCTGCTCCGGATGACATAGGTCTTGCAGAGGCCCTGGCGTTCGAGCGGCGGGGGACGGCGCTCGGGGCCCGTCTTTTGTCCCTGGCGATTCGCGGGCACGGCGCGCTTGGCGATTTCGCGACGGCCTTTCGCTTGCTGGCCCATCACGGGCTAGAGGGTCAGCAAGACTTGGCCAGCGCCCTGGTCCTGGGCCTGGCGCGCGATGGCGCGGATGCCGACATGCTCTACCAGGCCTATGCGGGCGCGTTGACCCACCCGGACCTGGCGGCCAGCCCCGAGGCATGGCTCGCCGTTGCCGATCGCATGACGCGGCTGGGCTTTGCCCAGAGAGCCGAAGAGATTCTGGCCGGAATCGCCCCCCAAGGATCGACCGAAGAGCGCCTGGTTCGCGCGCGTTTGGCGCTGGCTGGAAACAGGCCTGGACAGGCCCAGCAGTATCTGGGCGGGCTGGACGGTTCCCAAGCAGATGTCCTGCGCGGCGAGGCGGCCCAGCGCCAGGGTGATCTGAAGGCGGCGGCGGATTATTTCGGCGCAGCGGGCCAGACCGGGCGGCAATCCGCTTTGTCCTGGCGTGCGCGTGACTGGGACGCGGTGCAGGCTGTTGGGGGCGAGGCCCGGGTCGCCCTTGCGGCGGAACGGGCCCAGGCACGCACCGCCGAACTGCCCCAAGAGCCCAGCCTTGCCGCTGCCCGCGCGGTCTTGGCGGACAGCGCGCGAATGCGGGACCGTCTGCGGGGTGTTCTTGGCGCTGCTGTACCGCAGCCCTGAACCACCTGGCGGCATTCAATCTTTCTAAACCGATGGCCCCTAGGTTGGGGACAGCTTTACAGATCCGGACAGGCCAGAATGGCATATCCCCGACAATCGAAATGCCCGTTTCCCGGGCGCCACGCGGTCCGGTTGGCTGGACTCTTCGTTGTTCTGGCGACGGTTTGGGCGTCACCACAGGCGGCGGCCCGGACCGCGGCCGACCCAGCGCAATTGTGCGAGGTTGCGGCCCAGCGCGCCGCCCATGCGACCGGCGTGCCGCTTGCGGTCTTGCGCGCGATCTCTTTGACCGAAACAGGCCGCAGTCGGGGCGGGCGTACGACGCCATGGCCCTGGACCGTCAACATGGAGGGTAAGGGTAAGTGGTTCGATGATCCGCAGACGGCCCAAAGCTATGTCGAGACCCATTTCAAACGTGGCGCGCGCAGCTTTGATGTTGGATGTTTCCAGCTGAACTACAAATGGCACGGCCAAGGCTTTTCTTCGATCACGCAGATGTTCGACCCCCAGGCAAACGCCCTTTATGCGGCGCGTTTTCTGGCCGAGCTTTACCGCGAAACCGGGGATTGGAGCCGCGCGGCGGGGGCCTATCATTCGCGCACCCCGTCCTATGCCAACCGGTATCGCGATCGCTTCGACCGCATCCTTGCCGGGCTGGACGCTGCCCCGCCTGCGGCCACCGGCGGAACGGACACTCCACAGACCAGCCCTCCCAAAACCCCGGCAATGCCACGGATCAATGCATATCCGCTGTTGCAGTCCGGCGGGACGGGACGGGCCCTGGGCTCATTGGTGCCCTTGTCGGCGATGGGCGGCGCGTCGCTCTTTGCCCCGCGGGCCGAGGGAGGCTGAGCCATGCCAAAGCTGACACTTGGCGACATCTTCCGCCCAACCATTCTGCTGGCTCTGGCCCTGATGGCGATCATCGTGATGATGATCCTGCCGATGCCTGCCTGGGTATTGGATGTCGGCCTTGCGGCGTCTTTCGCGATTGCGATCCTGATCTTTACCGTCACGCTCTTTATCGAACGCCCGCTGGATTTCTCGGCCTTCCCAACGATCCTGCTGGCCGCGCTGATGCTGCGGCTGTCGCTCAACGTTTCATCGACGAAACTGATCATCGGCCAGGGCCATACCGGCACCGGGGCGGCGGGCGATGTCATCGAAGGGTTCGCCATGTTCGTCATGGGCGGCAGTGTCTTCCTGGGCCTGGTGGTGTTCGGTGTGCTGATGATCGTGAACTTCATCGTCATCACCAAGGGCGCGGGCCGCATGGCAGAGGTCGGCGCGCGCTTTGCGCTGGACGGGATGCCGGGCAAACAGCTGGCCATCGACAGCGACATGGCTGCCGGGGCCATCGACCATGCCGAGGCCAAGATCCGGCGCGAGCGTGAACAGGCCGAAACCACGTTTTTCGGCTCGCTCGACGGGGCCTCGAAATTCGTAAAAGGCGACGCGGTCGCGGGGCTTTTGATCACGCTGTTGAACCTGGTCATGGGCCTGGCGATGGGCGTCATCATACACGGCATGCCGATCGGCCAAGCGTTCGAGACCTATGCGATCCTGACAGTGGGCGACGGCCTGGTCACCCAGATCCCCGCCGTCATCATTTCGATTGCCGCGGCTCTCTTGTTGTCGCGCGGCGGGGCGACGGGGACGGCCGACCTGGCGCTGCTCAGCCAACTGGGCCGACATCCCGCCGCCTTGGCCACGGTCGCGGTTCTGCTGGCGCTTTTCGCGCTGGTCCCGGGCCTGCCGTTCGTGCCGTTCATGGCCGGGGCGATGGTTCTGGGCGCGTCCGCGCTTGTCGTCGCCCGCCGGACAGAGCGCGAGGCCGCGGCGGCGAGCATGCCCAACCGTGCCGAAGATCGCGTCGCCCCCCCGACCCGACTGGGCGATTTGCTGGATCTGGACGATATCCACCTGGAATTCGCGCCCGACCTGGTGGGTATGGTTCTGGACCCCGCCACGGGGATCGAGGGGCGGATCACCTCGATGCGTCACCATGTGGCCGAAAGCTTTGGCCTGATCCTGCCCGAAATCCGGTTGACTGATAACGGGGCCCTGCCCGCGGGCACTTACGTCATGCGCATCCAGGGGGTCGAACAGGCCCGCGATCGGCTGCGCCCCGATCAGGTTCTGGCGCTGCAGGCTGAAAAAGCCGATGCCCTGCCTCCCGGCGAGGATGTGCGAGAGCCGGTTTACGGCGCCCCCGCGCGCTGGGTTGCCGCGGATCGACGCGAAGCGTTGGCCTTGCAAGGCGTCACCGTCGTCAACCCCTCAGAGGTGTTGGCGACCCACCTGCTGGAGGTCGTGAAACGTAACTTTGCGCGGCTGCTGACCAACAAGGCCCTTCGGCGTATGCTGGATGAGCTGAGCAACCTGTCCGACGCCGACCGTGCCGCCGCCAACCGCCGCATGATTGACGAATTGGTGCCGGACAAGGTGCCCCCGGACCTGCTGCTTGCCGTGCTCCGCCTGCTGTTGGAAGAGCGGGTGTCGATCCGCAACCTGCCGCTGATTCTGGAGGCCATCGCCGAGGCCCGCCCAAGCCATGCCAGCGCAGAGGGACTGTGCGAACATGTCCGCCGACGACTGGGGTTTCAGCTGGTGGCAGAACACCGGCGCACCGATGGCACGCTGCCGCTCTTGCAACTGGCCCCCGAATGGGAAGAGCGGTTCACCGCGCATCAAATCGGGGGCGAGCATGGTCCGCCCGACGTGGCCCTGCCCCCCGAAGAGTTCAACCGCCTGGCCAGTGCGGTCTCGGAACGCTTGGCGCGGGCCGGGGAAAACGGTGTTTTCCCGATTATCGCCACCTCGGGCCGGCGCCGCCGCTTTCTGCGCACGGCGCTGTCCGCAAAGGGGATCGCGGCCTCGGTTCTGTCGTTTGAAGAGATTGGCACCAACGCGCGCCCCGCCCTGGTCGGCATGGTGCCCGCATGACACTGGATCTGGCCCCCATGGTTGCGGTTTTGCAGCCGTTTCTGGGGGCCTGGATCATGGTGTTTCTACGCGTGGGCGCGGTGATGGCCATGCTGCCCGCCTTTGGCGAACGCGCGGTGCCGCTCCGGGTGCGGCTGGGTCTGGCGCTGGCGTTTACGGCCATCGTTGCGCCCGCCGTTGGTCCTGGCCTTCCGGTCGGAGCGGCGGCTTTGGGACTGTCCTTTGGCACTGAAACGGTGATCGGCTTGGCGCTGGGACTGGTGCTGCGGGTCATGATCCTGGCCCTGCAGATGGCCGGAGAGATCGCGGCCCAGTCGACATCGCTGTCGCAAATCCTGGGCTCGGTTTCGATGGATCCGCAGCCCGCGATGGGACGTCTGATGATGATCGCGGGCCTGTCGCTTGCGATGATGTCGGGCCTGCATGTGCGCGCCGCCGAGGCGATGATCCTGTCCTATGAGATTCTGCCAGCCGGACAGTTTCCCGACGCGGCCGCGCTGGCCGACTGGGGCGTCGGGCAAATCGCCCGCGGCTTTGGGTTGGCCGCGACGCTGGCCATGCCCTTTGTCATTGCGTCGCTGATCTACAACGTTGCGATGGGCGTCATCAACAAGGCGATGCCTCAACTCATGGTGGCCTTTGTCGGCGCCCCTGCGATTACCGCGGGCGGGTTGCTGCTGTTGCTTTTGGCAATGCCGGCGATGCTGGCGCTGTGGCAGGGTCGTCTTCTTATTCTCTTTGCCGCGCCATTCGGGGCAGGCGGATGAGCGACGAAGACGCTGGCGAAAAGCAACACGAACCGACGCAAAAGAAACTCGACGATGCGCGGCGCAAGGGTGAATTGGCGCGCTCGACCGATCTGAACACTGCGGCGGCCTATGCGGGGTTCATCCTGGCGGGCCTTGGCCTTGGGGCGGCCAGCCTGACGGCGCTGGGCGATCTGGGGGCCGTTCTGATCGGCCAGGCGGACCGGATGGCGCCGTTGATCCTGGGCGGACAGGGGCGCGCGCCGGCGGGCGGATTGATGGCGCGGGTGGGGCTGGCGGCCCTGCCCTGGTTTGCCCTGCCGGGGTTGGCCGCCCTGGCCGCCATCCTGGCCCAGCGCAGCCTGGTGGTCGCGCCGGAACGGATCCGGCCCAAACTTTCGCGCCTGTCATTGGTGCAGAACGCCAAGAACAAGTTCGGGCGGGCGGGCCTCTTTGAATTCGCCAAGAGCGCGGTCAAACTCTCGGTCTACACCCTGCTCTTGGGGATCTACCTATTCGCGCGGGTCGATGAGATGTTGGGAACGATGCACCTGTCGCCGGGCATGGCGGCGGCGCGGCTGACACGCATGACGCTGGATTTTCTGGCGGTGGTCGTGGTGATCGCGACGGCGATCGGGGCGGTCGACTATTTATGGCAGGCGTTCGAACACCGCCGCCGCCACCGCATGTCACACGAGGACATGAAAGAAGAGGTCAAGCAGGCCGAAGGCGATCCCTATATGAAGCATCAGCGCCGCCAGAGGGCTGTGGATATCGCGACCAACCGCATGTTGGGCGACGTGCCCGGGGCCGATGTGGTGATCGTGAACCCGACCCACTATGCGGTGGCCCTGAAATGGGATCGCGCCGCGCCCGGCGCCCCGGTTTGTGTGGCCAAGGGCGTGGACGAGATCGCCGCGCGTATCCGCGAGATTGCGGCCGAGGCCGGGGTGCCGATGCGGCGCGACCCGCCCACCGCGCGCGCGCTATATGCTGCGGTAGAGATCGGCCAGACGATCCAGCCCGAGCATTACCGCGCCGTCGCCGCTGCGATCCGTTTTGCCGAAGAGATGCGCACCCGCGCGCGCGGCGGGCGATGAGCCGGCCCGAGACCCCCATGGCCCGCCTGGTCGCGGTCGGCACCGCGCTGCGCGACGTGGCGCTGGTCCGGCTGCGGGCCGCAGCGCAGGAGTGTCGGCGCCTAGAGGCCGAGATTGCAGCGCTCGATGCGCGGGCGCGGCTGGCCGAGGCAGATGGCGACATCGCGGCGCGGGCGGTGGCGGGGGAAATCAGGGCGCGCCTGCATGCCCAGCAACGGGCGGCGTTGAACGCGGCCTTGGCCCGTGCGCGGGTCGAAGAGGCCGCGCAACTGCGCCTTGCCTCTCGCGCCTTTGGCCGAGAGCAGGCCCTGAACGGACTTTTGTATCGGGCACAGGACCGCTAGGCGGGGGATCAGGCGTCCTGGCGGACGATGTCGATGATCAGAACATCGTTAACCTTGGGGCCCAGAACCTGTTGGGCCACCTCCAGCAACGCGCGGCGCAGCAAGGTCATCTTGCCGCTTTGGGTGAATGCTCCGTCAAAGCCACCGGCATTGGCGTGATCGAACATCACCTGCAAGAAGGCGTCGCGCAGTTTGGGTTCGCGCTCATAGACCGGCTCGTTCCCGCCCGATGTGACCTCCAGGCTGAGCGATAGCACAACCAGCGATGCAACCCGACCATCATGAACAACGGGAATGACGAACTGGTTGTTGAGCTTGACGTAATCGGCGCCGTCTTCGCCTTCTTCGCCGTGGCCACCGCCATGGGCGTCAGCTTTGCCATGCGCCGCGTCGGCCCCGTGGGCGGGCTTGGCCTTTTCCTCTGGCGTGGGGGTGTCCGCGGCGTCTGGCTTCAGAACAAGGCCCGCCCCCGCGCCCACCCCGAGCCCGACAATCGCGATGATGACCGGAAGCAATTTGCCCATGGGATCGCTCAGAACGGAAGGACGATGTCAGCGATCTGCTGACCATAACGCGGCTGCTGCACATCGGTGATCTGACCGCGCCCGCCATAGGAAATCCGCGCCGAGGCGATCTTGTCATAGGTGATCTCGTTCTGGCGCGAGATGTCCTCGGGGCGAACATATCCGGTCACGATCAACTCGCGCATTTCGAAATTGACCCGCACCTCTTGCGAACCTTCGATGCGCAAAACCCCGTTTTGCAGAACCTCGGTGATCGTTGCGGCCACGCGCAGGGTCAGCTTTTCATTGCGACGAACCGAGCCGTCGCCACTGTGGCTGGATGTGGAATCAGCAGACACCGCGTTCGCCATCGAGGCCCCGTCGGGCAGCGCGCCGTCCAGCCGCTGGGGAATGCCCAGCAACTGCGGGATGCCCATGGATTGCGAGCCAGAGCGGCTGCGCGCGGAGGAGTTCGAAATCTCGGCCTTGTCGTCGATCTCGATGGCGACGGTCAGGATGTCACCACGCCGCCCCGCGCGCCGATCGCCCAGCAAGGATTGCCGCCCCGCAGCCCATAGCGAGGCCTCGTCCATTGGGCGCCGACGGTCCGCGCTGCGCGGCAGCGTTTCGGGCGAGGTCATCGCGAAATAGGCGTTCGAGCCCTCGACCGGGTTGAAGGACGGGGCCTTGCCGACATCGTTGAGCCGCTGACAGGCGGCGGGAAAGATCAGCGCAAGGGCGCAACTGGCAAGGATCAGCGGTTTCATGGGCGGGCGGGCTCCTCAGGGTTGGGCGGTGGGGCCGACGGACACGCTTCCGTCGGGGGTGACATATCCGGTCACGGTGCTGCGCGAGGCCAGGTTCATCACCCGCAGCGCATCGCCCACCCCGGCGCGACCCAGCGCGCGCGCGTCGGCAATGATGCTGAGCGCGCCATTTCGATAGTGCAGGGTGACGATCTGGTTACGCTCGATGATCGCGGGCGGACCCAGATCCCCGGCGCGAATGGGACGCCCGGCATAAAGGTTCACGCGGGCCTCTTGGCCGATGGCCTCTTCGGGGGCGATCAAGGTGCCGGGCAGGTCGCCCTCGACCTGGGTGACATCGGCGGGGCCCAGGATGGACTGGCCGCGAATGGTGCGGGTGGCGATCAGCATATCGCCCCAGGCCGGCGCCGCAGCGGCGAGTGCGGCGAGGATCACGATGCCCCGTTTCATCGCAGCTGCGTCGTCGCGCCGAGCATCTGGTCGGCGGCCGAGATCACCTTGGCATTCAACTCATAGCCGCGCTGGGCCTCGATCAACTCGGTCACCTCGCGCACGGCATCCACCGAGCTGTCCTCGAGATACCCTTGGCGCAGGGTGCCGAACCCCTCATCCCCGGGAGTGCCGGCGATCGCCGCGCCCGAGGCCTCTGTCTCAAGAAAGAGGTTCGAGCCCATCGCCTCCAGCCCCTTTTCGTTGGAGAACATCGCCAGCGTCATCTGGCCCAGCAACTCGGGTTCCACGCGGTCGGTGAAATAGGCGTAAATCTCGCCCTCGGCGTTGATCGACAGGCTGCGCGCATCGTCGGGAATGGTGATGCCCGGTGCCACCGTGAACCCGTCCGAGGTCACGATCAGCCCGTCGCCCGTCCGTTTCAGCGCCCCGTCGCGGGTATAGGCGGCCTGGCCCGAGGGCAATGTGACCTCGAGATACCCGCGCCCCTCGATCGCCACGTCCAGATCGCCGCCGGTTTGTGCCAGCGACCCCTGCGCCAGGGTCACCGTGACCGAGGCCGGGCGCACCCCCAGGCCCAGCTGGACCCCGGTGGGCAGCACCGTACCGTCGGCGGCGTTGATGGTGCCCGCCCGGCTGACCTGTTGATAATGCAGGTCGGCGAATTCAGCCCGGCGGGCGTTGTAGCCGGTGGTATTCATGTTGGCCAGGTTGTTGGAAATCACCTCGACCCGCATCTGTTGGGCCGACATGCCGGTGGCGGCGATCTTGAGGGCGCGCATGGGGCTGTCCTTTCCGGTTAGCTGGTGCCGAGGGTGCGGATGACGTTTCGGATGCGTTCATCCTCGCGGTCGAGGAACCCCTGACCCATTTCATAGGCATGCTGGACCTCGATCATCCGCGCGATCTCGGCCACGGGGTCGACGTTGGACTGCTC
Source organism: Paracoccaceae bacterium (assembly GCA_016938875.1). Lineage (GTDB taxonomy): Bacteria > Pseudomonadota > Alphaproteobacteria > Rhodobacterales > Rhodobacteraceae > Rhodovulum. Next base: position 74,061 of record JAFGTV010000020.1, on the reverse strand, counting down.
GACAAAGCCTTGCACCAGCGTGGCGTTCAGCGCGGGGTCCGTCGCGCCGCCGGGATCGAACATGGTGCCGGCGGCGCGGGTCATCGCCGTTGGCTCTGCCGGCAGATACAGGCCGATCTGGGTCAGCGCGCGCCCGTCTGCCGACAATGTGCCGTCGGCGGACAGCGCGACATTGGCGCTATCGGGGGGCACAAAGACAGGGGCGCCACCAGCATCCAGCAGGCGATAGCCATCGGGCGAGACCAACTCGCCCTCGGCGCTGGGGGTAAAGCTGCCCGCGCGGGTCAGGCGTTCGCCCTGGGGCGTTTCCAGCAGAAAGAACCCCTCGCCCTCGATGGCGAAATCGAAGCGCCCGCCGGTCTGGGTCAGCGGCGCCTGCGTCAGGTCGGTGTTGCGCACATTGGCCGTGGCCATCGACAGCGACCCGCCGGGCCCCTCGACCGCGGCGACGTGTTCGGCGAAAATCAGACCCTCGCGCCGAAACCCGGTGGTCGCAGCATTGGCGATGTTATGGGCGACGCTTTGCATTTCGCGCATTAGCCCGGCCTGACGGGTCAGCGTGGTGTATCCGATGTTTCCCATCGCTCAGCCCCCCGCGATCATCGGGATGATCCGACCGGTGAAAAAGCCGGTCAGGGTTTCGGTCATGAACCCCATGGACATCCAGAAAACCGCCAGGATGGCGGCCAGTTTCGGCACGAAGGTCAGCGTCATTTCCTGCACCGAGGTCAGCGCCTGGAACAGGCCGATGGTCACCCCGGTGACCAGCGCCGCGATCAGGATCGGGAGTGAAATCATCACGGCGACCCACAGTCCCTGGCGCAACGTGTCGTAAAAAACGATCTCGTCCATGGCGTTACACCGGCATCCTTAGGATTTCCTGATAGGCCTCGACCACCTTGTCGCGGACGGTCACGGCCGTTTCGACGGCCAGTTCGGTCTGGGCCAGCGCCTGGACCAGCGCATGCGGATCAGCATTGCCGGTCATCGCCGACAGCGCGGTCTGTTCGCCGTTCTGGAGTGTCTCGGCCAGTTTTCTGGCGGCGTCGGCAAAGCCGCCCCCACCGTTGGTGCCATCGGGTTGTCCGGGCTGGGTGGCCGGGCGCGCGGTGGCATAGGCCCGCGCGGCGATCGAGGCGTTGATATCCATGTCTGTCCCTCCTAACGGCGCAGCAGGTCAAGCAGGCCGCGCGACATCTGCCTGGCCTGATCAAAGAGTTTGAGGTTCGCCTCATAGCTGCGCTGTGCCTCGCGCGCGTCGGCAATCTCGATCACCAGATCGACGTTCGAGCCGTCATAGTGGCCGGTGGCGTCTGCCAGCGGATGGGCGGGGTCATAGATCCGCGCCAGCGCGGCCTGGTCGAGGGTGACAGGCCCGGTGACGACCGCGCCAGGGGTGCCATCCGCGTCTAGAGCCGCCTCAAAGCTGGTCATCTTGCGCCGATAGCCGGGCGTGTCGGCGTTCGCGATATTCTCGGACACGTGGCGCAGACGCGTTGCCTGGGCGCGCAATCCACTGGCCGAGAGGGTCAGGCTTTCGATCAGATCCGCCATCATCGCCCCCTATCGTGACCGGCCAAGGCTGGTGCGCAGAATGCCCAGCGAACTGCGATAGACCGCAAGGGCCAGGTCGTGTTGCTTTTTGGTTTCGACTGATTTGACCATCTCATCTTCCAACGAGACGGCATTGCCGTTCGGCTCCCCCTCACTGGGGGTGGCGATCAGGACGGCCTGTTGCGCGGGGGTGTTGCCCGAAATGTGCCCCGCCCGCGTTGCGCGCAGGGTCAGCCCATCGTCGGCCTGTCGATAGGTGGTGGCGAAGTCCGCGATGTCCTGTGCCCGGTATCCGGGCGTATCGGCATTGGCGACGTTTCGGGCCACCACGGCCTGACGCGCGCTGGCATGCACGGCCAGTCCCTGCGCCATCCTGAAAATCTCAAGCTTATCGAACATCGGGGTTTCTCCCTCGGCTTCAATCAATGCTTAAGGGCGATTCCTTTAGAAACCGTAAGGGACGCCCCGCACCCGGAGACAGCCATGCCCCAAAGTCCATTTGCCGCCCTGGAAACCCGGATATCCGCGCTGGCGCCGGTTCGGCCGCTGGGCCGCGTGGTTGCCGCGGGCGGCGGCACGGTGACCGTCGCGGGGCTGTGCCAAAGCGCCGGCTTGGGCGATCTGGTCGAAATCCGGCACGGTCCGGGTATCCGCCGCCGAGGCGAGGTTCTGGGGCTGAGCGAGGGGTGGGTCACCGTCTTGCCCGATGGCACGCCCGATGGGCTGTCGGTGGGCGACCGGGTGGTGTTGCTGGGGCCGGGCGAAATCGCGCCCGATCAGGGTTGGCTGGGACGGGTGGTCGATCCGTTTGGCCAGCCGCTGGATGGCCGGCCACTGATGCCGGGGCCCACGCCGCGCCCGCTGCGCGCGGCCCCACCACCCGCAACGGCACGCCGGGGACTGGGGCCACGGCTGGCGACGGGAATGGCCGCATTCGACACGGTTCTGCCCCTGGTCCGGGGTCAGCGGATCGGGCTTTTCGCCGGGTCCGGTGTGGGCAAGTCGACGCTGCTGTCCAAGCTGGCGCGCGGGGTGCAGGCAGATATGGCGGTCATCGCCTTGGTCGGCGAGCGCGGGCGCGAGGTCGGCGAGTTCGTCAACCAGGTTCTCGGCCCCGAAGGGATGGCCCGCAGTGTCGTGGTCGCCGCGTCCTCGGACCAGTCGCCGCTGGTGCGGCGGCGCGCGGCCTGGGCCGCGATGGCCGTGGCCGAGCATTTTCGCGATCAGGGCCACCATGTGCTGTTCCTGGCCGATTCGGTCACCCGCTTTGCCGAGGCCCACCGAGAGTTGGCCCTGGCCGCGGATGAGCCGGGCGCGCTGCGCGGCTATCCCCCCTCGACCGCCCAGGCGATCATGGCGCTGGCCGAACGCGCCGGTCCGGGGGCAGAGGATATGGGCGATATCACGGCGGTGTTCTCAGTCCTGGTCGCCGGGTCCGACATGGAAGAGCCGGTGGCAGACATCCTGCGCGGCGTTCTGGATGGGCACGTCGTGCTGGACCGACGCATCGCCGAGCGGGGGCGGTTTCCGGCGGTGGACCTGTTGCGCTCTGTCTCGCGCAGCTTGCCGCGGGCGGCCAGCGGGGCCGAGAACCTGTTGATCAGCCGGGCGCGGCGGCTCTTGGGGGCCTACGACCGGGCAGAGATGATGATCCAGGCCGGGCTGTATGCCGCGGGATCCGACCCCGAGATCGACGCGGCGATTGCGGCCTGGCCTGGCCTCGATGGGTTTTTGTCCGAAGAATCGCCTGGGGGCGTCGCCGATAGCTTTGCCCGGCTGTCCCAGGTGCTGGAGGTTACCGCGCCGTTTGACCCGGTCTCTAAGGGGCGACCAACGGATCAAGACCAAGGATAGTCGGCATGTCTAGCCGCCCAACAGTGTCAATGCCGTCTGTGCCGGGCTGTAGCTGCCGCCCGATGCCGCCTCTGCCCGCAAGAGGAAAGTCTTGACCAAGGCCTCTCGCCGCTCGGGGTCATTGAACTGGGCCAGCGTGGTGTCGCCGAACATCGCCTCGGCCCGGTGCCGATAGACCTCCAGCTGTCGATCCAGGTCGAGGGCCGCAAAGGCGTCGGGCAGGCCAAAGGCCGTGTCGAACACCTGCCGCAGCGGCTCTGATCCCATGACACTGAACCACTGTGCCTCATCCCCGATGTCGCGGGCGGCCAGGGTCGCCAATTCCCGTTCCAGGTTCAGGGCCAGGCGCATCGACTCGTCCTGTTCGCCCACGGCGACTTCAAAGCTGCGCGCGCGATAGGCGGTGGCGATCTTGTCGGCAAAACCCTCGGTTTGGGTGCCGGGCGGTGCGTTGCCACCAAAGCCAAAGGCCTCGGCCATGTTGAGATAGCTCTTATCGGCCAGTTTGTTGGCCAGGGCGTCGGGCGCCACTGCGCCCTCGGCCAGAACCTTGCGGATGAAAAAGGTATTGCTGATGTCGTCCTGTAATCCGAACGCACCCAGGGCGACCTTCAGCAGGCGGCGGTCCGCCACAAGTGCCTCGGCGCTGTCGATGCTGCCGATCTTTTCTGCGAAATAGTCCAGATCCCGCACCAGGGCGGGACTCTGGTCATGGGCGGTTTGCTGACGCTCCATCGTGCGTTCGAGGAAGCGCCAGCCGACATAGCCGCCCATCGGCAGGACCGGTTGAAAGCTCATGCCTGCCCGGCTGCGGCCAGCAACCGCTCCTCGCGCGGCAGCAGGCTGCGCAACGCCTTGAGAGCCTGGTAATATTCCGCACCCAACACCGCCTCGGTCGCGGTGGACAGCTGTGTGCGGCTGTCGGGGTCGATCAACGCCTGGCTGAGCTGCTCGATCCCGCGCAAAAGCTGCAGCCGCGCCTCGTCGGGTTGGGCATCGCCGGACAGCACCAGTTGGGCGATATAGCATACCCGTCGGACGGGGGTGTTGACCTCTTCGGGGTGAATCGCGTCGCGCAGGCGCAGGATGTTGGCGTTCGGCGTCTTGATGGCCAGCCGCGTGCGGCGGTCGCCGTTTTCGATCACCGCGCCGTTGACCAGGACGCGCTCTTTCGGGGCCAGTTTCAGAACAAGACCGCTCATGCCACCGGCTCCGCTTTTTCGAGGCCGCGCATGACGGCCGTGTTGATTTCGATCAGGGGGCCGGGATCGGCCCGTCCGGCCAGCACCTGTCGGCTGTGGTGGGTGGTGAATTCGGCCAGGTAGAATAGCCGTGCGCGCAGGGCATCGGGCAGGGCATTGCCCGGCTCGGCCACATCGGCGGCCAATGTCGTCCACAGCGCGCGGTTGTCATGCAGTGCCGAGGCGAGGGCTGGAAAGCCCTGCCGCCCGGCGGACTGGGCCTCTTTCAGCCGTGCGGTGACGCGCGCGAAGAGGGCGTATTCGGTGGCGCGCGGTGTGCGCATGGAGATCTGGTTGGGGGCGGAATAGGCCGCCTGGGCCATGTGAAGCGCGTTCACTGTCTGTCCTTCCGTTCTGTCAGGGTGATTTAGGGATCACAGGGCGTGGCCGGGGCGTTTCCGCCCCGGCCGGTCTGTCCCTATCGGAAGAGCGACAGCACGTTTTGCGGCGCCTGGTTGGCGATCGACAAGGCCTGGGTGCCCAGCTGCTGTTGCACCTGGAGCGCCTGAAGCCGTGCCGAGGCGGCCTCCATGTCGGCATCCACCAACGTGCCGATCCCCGCTTTCAGCGAGTCGGTCAGCGCGCCGATGAAGTTCGACTGGATTTCGATCCGACTCTGGGCCGAACCGAAGGCGGCCGAGGCATCCACCGCCGTGTTGATCAACGTCTCGATGGTGCCCAGGGCCGCCTGGGCGCCCGAATCGCTGGTCACGTCGATCGTGGCCAGGGCCCCCAGTCCACCCGAGTTGGCGTTGGCGAAGGTGCCGCTGATGCTGATCGCCGACGTGCCCTCGTTGGTGATCGAGAGCTGGCCAGGGCTGCCGCTGTCATAGTCGACAGACACGTTGGCCCCGGTTCCCTCGATCGCCGACTTCAGCTTGACCGCGATGATGTCCTCGGGCGTGGTGGCCGCGACATCCTCTGCGGTGACGGTGTAGGAGACGTCATAGTCCCCCACGCGCAGGCTGATCTTGTCCCCTTCCGCATAGGTCGGGTTGGTGATCACGATCAGCCCTGCATCATCGGTACCGCCGTTGCCATCCAGCGAGAATCCGAAGGTATCGCCGTCATCGGCCGCAGCCCCATCCGACCCGGTAAAGACGGCTTTTGCCGTGTAGTCGCCGGTCGACAGATTCTGCGCGTTCACCGTGATCGACGAGGCGGTAACGCCCCCGGTGGAATCCCGGTCCAGAGAGGCCAGGATATCCGCCGAGCCAGCACTGCCATTGACCAGGTTCAGCCCGTTGAACTGGGCCGCGCCCACCACCGATTCGATCTGCGCCTTCAGCGCGAGAACGTCATCGTTGAGCTTTCCACGGTCTACGTTGTCTTCCTGGGCGGCGACGATCTTGGACTTCATCTGCGTCAGCAGATCGGTCACCGTTTCAGAGGCCTGGCGAGCGACGGCCACGCTGGATTCGCCCAGCGAAAGGCTGTCCGAGATGCCCTTGAAACCGGCAACGTCGGCCTCCATCACCTTGGAGATCGCCCAGACGGCGGCATTGTCCTTGGACGAGGCCACGGATTTCCCGGTGGCGATCTCGTCCTGGGTCTTGGTCAGCGAGGTGTTGATGTTTTTCAACGTCTGCAGCGCGACCATCGCGCTGGTATTCGTCAGAATACTGGACATGGGTTTGGTCCTTCTTTCGGATTGGCGCTTTGCGCCATTGCGTTGTGCCGCCTGTAGGCAGCATTGGCAGGCATTCTGACCCATGCGGCAGGGGGCATTGCCCCACCGCGCCATCCGGTTCCCGGACGCACCCCGACCCTTGCAGTCAGCCGGTTAACAGAGCGATAAGCGCGCCCGCCCGGATATCGAGGATTTTAGGAAATTGGTCTCAGGCGCGCCGGGTAAGCGCGCCGGTCAGGGCACCGATCCGCGCCCGCTGGCCCGCCTGATCATAGGTGTCCAGCGCCTCGGGCGACCGACGGCCGCGCGCCAGGGTCTGCGCGGCGCTGTCCAGCCCGCGCCGCAACGCAGCCAGCAATTGTTCGTTGCGCTCCGCCATCTCGCGCAGTCGGGTCAGTGCCGCGGGGTCGGCGGTTGGCCGTGCCCTGAGCGCCGCCAAAAGGCGCTCTTTTTCCGCTGCCAGCGTGCCGAGGGCTGCGAAATCCGCGCCTTTCAGCGCAGCGCGTTCGCGCAGCAGCAGGTCCATGATCGGGTCATCCTGCGTCATTGGCGCGCTCCTTCAATGCCTCGAACAGCTGTTCCGCCAGGCCGATTCCACCCGCGCGCGCCATCTCCTGGGCTTGGGCCTCGCGCAGGAAAGAGGCGAATTGCGCCTCGCCGGGACCGCCGCCAAAGGCGCCCACCCCCTCGCCCAGGCCAGTCGATTTCAGCATCTCGGCAAGGAACTGGGCCTCAAGCTTTTCGGCCGCCTCGTGCAGACGCGCATCACGGGTCGCCGCGGGCGGCTGGCCTGCGGGGGTGTTCACGGGGGGCAGCATGGCGATTTCCCTCAATTGCGACTCGTTTTTCCCAATATGCCCGGCATCCGGTAAAGGATCGGTAACCCGTTCCCGGCCATTGTCCTGTGACCAGAGGCAGAAGTCCGGCGCATCACATGACCTATTTCCTTGTTGTCGAGCCTGGGGGCGGCCCCGCTTCCGTGACACCCGAATCGCTGCAAAAGCCGCGGCTTCCGGGGGCGGAGGGGTTTCAAACCATCTTTGCGGGTGCGTCGGCAGGGACAGTCGGGGCAATGGCCCCCGGGGTCGCAATGTCATTCGGCTGCCGGATGGGCGGCAGTTCGCCCCAGCCCAAAGGTTTGGTCGCGGCGGGCCAGGAGGCGCCACCGACTTGGGCCGGAGCCATTGGGGATTGGCCCGATGAGTCGACGGATGCCCCTGTTTTGGGGGCTGAATGCAGGCAAGCAGACCCGGAGGGGGCGGCCCTGACGGTGTCGGATGAGTATGATGTCGCAGAACACGACCAGCAGTCGTTGATCCCGGGGGATTTTGCCGGGGTGCCGGAGATTCCAACCGCGTTGCCTAAGGGGGGCCCGCGAACCGGCGCGGATCTGGCGGACGCCGATCTGGCTGACGCCCGGGGATCGGGCATCGCGCCCGGGGGCGTCGCGGCAACGGACGGGGCGCAGGCCCGAGTGTTGGGTGCCATTTCAGACCTGGACAAAGCGGCCACCCCCGCTGTGCAAGGTGCATCCCAGTCGATGCCCCCTGCCAAAGCAGACGGGTACGACCCGCCCCCCCCCTCTGCATCCCCCATCCTTGGGGCGGTGTCGGTGGCGTCCGCGCCCGGCGCGACCCCACCTGAGGCAATCGCCCAGTTGGAAAAGGCGACGGCGGGGACCGCTATGTCCAGCCCGGAGACCGCCAATGACATCACGCCAGGCGCGCGTGCCAAACCAATGGTCCCGCTGGTGGATTTCTCTCCCGTGGCTCCCACCCCGATCCCGACCGCGCGCCCGGTTTCCTCCGCCGAAAGCGCCGCGTTGGGGGCCGTCGACGCCGGGGCTGTCGCACAGCCCGATGCCAGCCCTCCCCGAGCCCTGGCCGCGCCAATGGCCCGAACGCTGCCTCCGGTCGAACCAACGCCCGCCGCGCCATCGGATCGTGTCGATGCATCGCCGCCCGATCCGAAAACGCCTGCCCCCGGGGCGTCAGGTCTGCCGTCACCGGCCACGGGCGCTGTTTCGCAGGCCATCGCCGGGGCGCATGTTGTCCAGGCGGCCGACGCCGCGCCCGTGGGGGGGCAAGTGCCCCAAGGGCCGGATGCTGCCGTGACGCCGCCTGCCGCCCCGGCGCGCCTGGCGCCGGCCAATGCCGGCGATATGACCGAGGCGCTGGCCGCGTTAGGGCAGACCAACCCGCCGCCGGACGCGCCCCTGATGGCCGAGATGACCCCGGGTGAGCGCGCAATGCCAGAACCCCACCGCCCCACACCGATCATCCTGCCCGCCATGACCGAGGCCCCCCGCCCGGCAACCCGCGCGATGGCCGAGGCGCTGCATCGTGCGCCCGATGGCGCAGTGGACGTGACCCTCAGCCCCGAAGAGCTTGGCCGCGTGCGCCTCAGCCTGACGCCCGGCGATGGCACCATCACCGTCAGCATCACGGCCGAACGCGGTGAAACGCTGGACCTCATGCGCCGCCACGCAGATCTGCTGGGCAATGCCATGCGGGATCTGGGCTATGGGGCGGTGACGCTGGATTTCGGCGGCCAGTCCACCGATCGCGGGGCGGGGCATGGCCCGGCCAATGCCTCTGACGATGGCCCAACGACCGACACCGCCCCGCCCGTGGATCACCGGTCCGGCCCGCCCGCGGGGCCGGTCGACGGCGGGCTGGACCTGCGTCTGTGATAGGAGAGAGAAAATGGTCAGCGTGACCCCAACCACCGCCACGGCAACGGCGGCAACGGCCAGCGCCAGTTCCGGCGGCGGCACCGCGATCAGCAGTGACTTCGAGACGTTCCTGAAGATGCTGACCGTCCAGATGCAGAACCAGGATCCGATGAACCCGATCGAATCCTCGGATTACGCGGTGCAGCTTGCGACCTTTTCGGGGGTCGAACAGCAGGTGCGCACCAATGATCTGTTGCAGGCGCTGGGCGATAACCTGGGCGCTGCGGGCTTGGCGCAATATGGCGGCTGGGTCGGGATGGAGGCCCGCGCGGCGGTGCCCGGGATGTTTGACGGAACGCCGATCACGGTGCTGCCCAATCCGGCCACCGGAGCGGATAGCGCGCAACTGGTCGTGCGTGCGACGGCCACCGGGCAAGAGGTGCAGCGCCTGGCGATTGGCACGGATGGCACACCCGTGAGTTGGGCCGGGATCGGCGCGGACGGCACCACGCTGGCGCCGGGCAGCTATAGTTTCAGCGTCGAAAGCTATACCGATGGCGCCCGCATCGGGGAAAGCACGGCAGAGGTATATGCCCCCATCACCGAGGTGCGCAGCGCCGCATCGGGGATCACCCTGGTCTTTGAAGGCGGCGGCGAGGCCGCGGCGAGCGTGGTTTCAGCCCTGCGCCAGGCCCAGGGCTGAAGCGTTCAGAACAATAGGGCGAGGCCCACGCCAGCACCGGTCAGCGCCGCGCCCAGCCCCATCCACAACACCGGCTTCAGCACCGAAGTGCGCTCCGGTTCGGGCAGAGGTTGCGACTGACGGATCAGCGCGGCCTCTGCCATTTCGGGCAGCTTGGGGCCAAAACGCGACAGAACCCGCGCGGTACGCCGCAGATCGCGGATCAGCGCCTTTGGCCCGATGTTTTCCTTGATGTATCCCTCGACGATTGGATGGGCGACCTCCCAGATATTGATCGACGGGTTGAGCGACCGTGCCACCCCCTCGACCACGACCATGGTGCGCTGCAGCAGGATCAATTCGGTCCGGGTCTGCATGCCAAAGCGTTCAGTCACCTCAAAGAGATAGGCCAACAGTTTCGCCATCGAGATCTGGGTGGCATCCATGCCGAAGATCGGTTCGCCAACAGAGCGCAGGGCGCGGGCGAAATCGTCGATATCCTGATCGGGGGGGACATAGCCCGCCTCGAAATGCACCTCGGCGACGCGGCGGTAATCCTTGCGGATAAAGCCGAACAGGATCTCGGCATAGACGCGACGGGTGTATTCGTCGATCCGTCCCATGATCCCGAAGTCAAAGCACAGGATATCGCCATTGGCGGCGACCTTCATGTTGCCCTGGTGCATATCGGCGTGGAAGAAACCGTCGCGCAACGCATGTTGCAGGAACATCGCCAGCACCCGCTCGCCCAGCACACGGCGGTTGTGACCGGCGGCGTCGATGGCGGCGTTGTCGCCCATCGGCACACCCTCGGCCCAGCCCAGGGTCATCACCCGCCGCCCCGAAAGCGGCCAGATCACGCGCGGAACGACGAAACCGGCATCCCCTTCGGTGTTCGAGGCAAACTCTGCCGCCGAGGAGGTTTCCATCCGCAGGTCCAACTCTCCGGTCACGACGCCATCGAAATGGGCGATCACATCGGTCGGGCGCAGCCGCCGCGAGGACGGCGACAACATCTCGATCACCGAGGCGGCCAGGTAGAACGCGTCGATATCCTTGCGAAAGTTACGCTCGACATTGGGGCGCAGAACCTTGACGGCCACCTGTTCGCCGGTGCGCGCGATGCGGGCCTTGTGGACCTGCGCGATCGAGGCTGCGGCGATCGGTTCCGAGAATTCCGAGAACAACTCATCCGCCGGGTGGCCCAGTTCCTGGGCGACTGTCTTTTTGGCGACTTCGACCGGGAAGGGCGGCAGTTTGTCCTGCAACACGCGCAGCTGCACGGCCAACTCGTCCCCGACCACGTCGGGCCGGGTCGACAGGATCTGGCCGAACTTGATATAGGCCGGTCCCAGCGCGGTCAGCGCGCGGGTCGCGGGCGGCAGGGCGGGATCGCCCTTTTCACCCAGCCATTTCAGGGGCCAGCCCAGCACACGGGCCAACGCCCGGACACTGGCGGGGGCGGCGAATGCCTCTAGCACGACGCGATTGGCGCCGGTGCGTTCAAGCGTGGCGAGCGTTTGGATCAGCCGCCAGATATTGTGAGGTCCGCGCACCTAGATTTTCCACCCCGAATGAAGCGCCGCAATCCCCATCGAAAGGTTGCGGTATTTCACCTGCTCGAACCCGGCCGTGCGGATCATGTCGGCAAAGGTGTCCTGATCGGGGAATTTGCGGATCGACTCGACGAGGTATTGATAGCTGTCGCGGTCATTGGCCACGATCTGCCCCAGCACCGGGATCACGTTGAACGAATAGCGGTCATAGGCCCATTGCATCATCGGGTTGGGCATCTGGCTGAATTCCAGCACCATCAGCCGCCCGCCGGGACGCAGAACGCGGTAGGCCTCGTTCAGGGCGTCCTGGACGTTGGTGATGTTACGGGTGCCGAACGAGTTGGTGAAAACGTCGAAACTGTTGTCCTCGAACGGCAGCTTCATGCCGTCGCCGACCACCCAGTCCAGGTTGTCGGCCATCTGCTCGGCCTCGGCGCGTTTGCGCCCCTCGACCAGCATGGATTCGGTCATGTCGCAGACCACCGCCCGCGCCCCCGGCGCGCGTTTGAGGAAGCGGAACGAAATGTCGCCCGTGCCGCCCGCCACATCCAGCAGACGCTGCCAGGGCTGCGGGGCCAGCCAGTCCATCATCGCGTCCTTCCAGACACGGTGGATGCCGCCAGACATCAAATCGTTCATCAGGTCATAGCGCGAGGCCACGCGGGTAAAGACCCCGTGGACCATGCCCGCCTTTTCCTCTTCGGCCACGGTCTGAAAGCCGAAATGGGTCGTTTTCTGCGCGTTCTGTGTCATGGGGCCTTGCCGTCGGTAAGTTGCGCCTTTCTTATAGGTCGCCCTGCGGTGCTTACAATGCGTTCCTGACAGGAAGGAAGGGGCCAATGCCCGAATTGCCAGAGGTAGAGACAGTGCGTCGCGGCCTTGCCCCGGTGATCGAGGGGCGGGTGATCGCGCGCGCCCGGGTGAACCGGCCCGACCTGCGCTGGCCCTTTCCGCCGGGAATGGCGGACCGTCTGACGGGCGCGCGGGTGACGCGGCTGGGGCGGCGGTCGAAATACATCCTGGCCGATCTTTCCACTGGCGAGACGCTGATCATTCACCTGGGCATGTCGGGGCGGATGCTGGTGTCCGGCGACCCGCTGGGCCTGTTCCACCATGCCCATCCCGCCCCCGAAAAGCATGACCATGTGGTGCTGGAGATCGAGGGCGGCGCGCGTGTCACCTTTAATGACGCGCGCCGGTTCGGCGCGATGGACCTGGTCCCGACGGATGCGGTCGAGGGGCACTGGCTGCTGGCCGACCTTGGCCCCGAGCCTTTGGGAAACACCTTTGATGAGCGGTATCTGGTGGCGCGTTTGCGCGGCCGGATGACCCCGATCAAGGCCGCATTGCTGGATCAGCGCGTGGTGGCGGGCCTGGGTAACATCTACGTGTGCGAGGCGCTGCATCGGGCCGGCATCTCGCCCCGGCGTAAGGCGGGACGGATCGCACCGGCCCGGCTGGCCACCCTGGTGCCGGTGATCCGCGACGTTCTGGCCGAAGCGATCGAGGCCGGCGGATCGTCCCTGCGCGATCATCGCCAGACCGATGGCGAGCTGGGCTATTTCCAGCACAGTTTTCGCGCCTATGGCCGCGAGGGCGCGCCGTGCCCCACCCCCGGCTGTGGCGGGCAGATCGCCCGAATCGTGCAATCGGGCCGCTCGACTTTCTATTGCCCGAAATGCCAAAGATAGCTTGAATGCCGGGGTCAGGCTGCTAAGGAGTCGGGCCGAACGAAACGGAGGCCGCCATTCATGGCTTACAAGACGTTGATCGTCGAGATCGAGGACCATGTCGCTCTGATCCGGCTGAACCGGCCCGAGGCGCTGAACGCGCTGAATTCCGAGTTGATGACCGAACTGGCAGACGCCGTTACCCAGGCCAATGCCAATGACAAGGTTCGCTGTGTCGTGCTGACCGGATCGGAAAAGGCCTTTGCCGCCGGTGCCGACATCCGCGAGATGAGCGAGAAAACCTTTGTCGATGTCTTTGTCGGTGATCTGTTCACCGCCGAGGCCGAGGATTTCATGCGCTGCCGCAAGCCGATCATCGCAGCGGTATCGGGCTATGCGCTGGGCGGTGGGTGTGAACTGGCGATGATGTGCGATTTCATCATCGCCGCCGACACCGCCAAGTTCGGCCAGCCCGAAATCAACCTGGGCGTGGTCGCCGGCATCGGCGGGACGCAACGCCTGACCCGGATCGTGGGCAAGTCCAAGGCGATGGACATGCATCTGACCGGCCGTTTCATGGACGCCGAAGAGGCCGAACGCTCAGGGCTGGTCAGCCGCGTGGTGCCCGCCAAGAAGCTGATGGAAGAGGCCATGGCCGTCGCCCAGAAGATCGCCGAGAAATCCGCGCTGACCACGATGGTCGTCAAGGAATGCGTGAACCGCAGCTATGAAACCACCCTGCGCGAGGGGTTGCTGTTCGAACGCCGCATGTTCCACGCGCTGTTTGCGACCGAGGATCAGACCGAGGGCATGCAGGCCTTTGTCGAAAAGCGCGAGCCGCAGTTCCGGGACAAGTGATCCGGGCGCGGCGGAGCGCATTTTCCTGTTCCCTTTTTGCGTGATCTGCCCTATAGGCGGTCCCCTACATGCGCGTGAGGCCCGCTCTGGCCGGAATCAGCCGGACCTCTGGATGTCCTGGCCGGGCCTCGATGCGCGAGATATTTGACGCCAAGACCCGGATAAGGAAACAGACCCAGATGGCAAATTCGCCCCAAGCCAAGAAACGCGCGCGCCAGAACGAGCGTCGCTTTGCCGTGAACAAGGCGCGCCGCTCGCGCATCCGCACCTTCCTGCGCAAGGTCGAAGAGGCCATCGCCTCTGGTGACCAAGAGGCCGCAACCGCAGCCCTGCGCCAGGCCCAGCCCGAACTGATGCGCGGTGTGACCAAGGGTGTGGTGCACAAGAATACCGCATCGCGCAAAATGTCCCGCCTGTCGGCCCGCGTTAAGGCGCTCGGCGCCTAAAAGGCCCATAAAAACAAGTGATCTTGGGGGCGTAGCCGTAGGGCTGCGCCCCTTGTCTTTGACCCCTTCAGGGGCCCGGCGTGGCACGCTGGCAACGGGCTTTTGGATTCGGTTTGGCAAAGCTCTAGTCAAGGCCGAAGTTCTGTTGCGCGCCCCGCAGGGGGCAGTCTACGGTCCTCCTTGCGATTCACATCGACTTGGGGGGACATGACGCGGAGCGCAGCTTTGCCGAGATCGGAACGACACCTTTTCCAGGGTTGGTTTCATGTCGGCAGGGATGTGTTGGATCGGAATACGGTGAGGGGTTCCGTGCCGATTTGTCCGCGAGATTAGGGCATCCGGGCAACCTATGGTGCCCTCCGATCTCATGTCCAAGGAGTCCGCGCTGAAGCGGGGCAGGAACGACCAACACGAATGGGGCAGCAGTGCCGCGTTCGTTCGGGGTGGTCCTGTGTTCGGCGGGCGGGGGGGTTCGGCCATTTTGGCCGCCTGGGGGCTGTGGACGCGGGGGGACGGTAACCGGCGGCCTTATGGGTGCGGGGACATGTCTGCCTTGGACTGCGGGACGGAGCGAAAGCGGGCAAGAAATGACAGAAGAAACCTGGGGACGGATTTGTGCGGATCTTGAGAAAACCATCGGGAAAAACAATTTCGTAACCTGGATTGCGCCGCTGGAATTCCGCGCGCTCCAAGATGGGGTCGCCCGCTTTGGTGTGCCCACCAGTTTCGTCGGGGATTGGGTGAACCGCAATTTCGGTGACCGGATTCTGGATCACCTGACGCGCAACGGCGTTTCGGTCGACCGTCTGGAATTTGCGGTTTCGTCGGCCCGGCCGGTGGCGCGCGCGGCGGCGTCCGCACCCGCCGCCCCGGCCCAAACCCAAGTGCGCGCCGAGGGCGATCTGCCCGGCGCGCCGCTGGATGCACGCTTTACCTTTGACACCTTTGTCACCGGCAAGCCCAACGAACTGGCCCAGGCCGCCGCGCGCCGCGTGGCCGAGGGGGGGCCGGTCACCTTTAACCCGCTGTTTCTTTATGGCGGGGTGGGGTTGGGCAAAACCCACCTGATGCATGCCATCGCGTGGGAACTGCGGGAACGCGCGCCCGAGTTGCGCGTCGTCTATCTGTCGGCCGAACAGTTCATGTACCGCTTTGTGCAGGCGCTGCGCGAGCGTGACATGATGGGGTTCAAGTCGCTGTTTCGGTCTGTTGATGTGCTGATGGTGGATGACGTTCAGTTCATCGCCGGCAAGGACAGCACCCAGGATGAATTCTTTCATACCTTCAACGCGCTGGTGGACCAGAACAAGCAGATCATCATTTCCGCCGACCGTGCGCCGGGCGAGATCAAGGATCTAGAGGACCGCATCAAGAGCCGTCTGCAATGTGGCCTGGTGGTGGACCTGCACCCCACCGACTACGAGTTGCGCCTGGGTATCCTGCAACAAAAGGTCGAGCTTTACCGCCAGCAATATCCCGGCCTGGCGATTGCCGGCGGGGTGCTGGAATTCCTGGCGCATCGCATTTCCACCAATGTGCGGGTGCTGGAGGGGGCGCTGACGCGGCTCTTTGCCTTTGCCTCGCTGGTGGGCAAGGAAATCACGCTGGAACTGGCCCAGGATTGCCTGGCCGATATCCTGCGCGCCTCTGACCGCAAGGTGACGGTCGAGGAAATTCAGCGCCAGGTCAGCGAACATTACAACATGCGCATGTCGGACATGATCGGGCCCAAACGGCACCGCGTCCTGGCTCGACCGCGCCAGATTGCGATGTACCTGTCCAAACAACTGACCTCGCGCAGCCTGCCTGAAATCGGGCGCCGGTTCGGGGGGCGTGACCACACCACGGTCATGCACGCGGTCAAGCGGATCGACGAGCTGCGCGCCAGCGATCCCCAGATCAACGAGGATCTGGAACTTTTGCGCCGCATGCTGGAGGGTTAGGCCGCGCGCCTGCGGCCTATGGCCTTGACGCCCTTGCGAAAGTCTCAGACAGTCCAGAAAATGCTTGAGCCAGGGGGCGAAACGGTTAGGTTCCGCCTCCCGGCGGCATGAGGAGCGGTGGAATGAAGATCAGCATCGAACGTGGCGCGCTTCTTCGGGCGGTTGGCCAGGCGCAATCTGTGGTCGAGCGGCGCAATACCATTCCGATCCTGGCCAATGTGCTGATCGAGGCCGAGGGCGATACCGTCAGTTTCCGCGCCACCGACCTGGATATCGAGGTCGTGGACAAGGTGCCCGCCCAGGTCGAGCGTGCCGGGGCCACCACCGTGTCGGCCGTGACCCTGCACGAGATCGTGCGCAAGCTGCCCGATGGGGCGCTGGTAGAGCTGGCCGATGACGGCGCATCGGGTCGGTTGACCGTGCAGGCCGGGCGGTCGCATTTCAACCTGGCCACCCTGCCCAAGGAAGATTTCCCGGTCATGGCCTCGTCGGAATACACGGCGAATTTCTCGGCCTCTGCGCCGGTGCTGCGCCGGTTGTTCGACAAGTCGAAATTCGCGATTTCGACCGAAGAGACCCGCTATTATCTGAACGGCGTCTACATGCATGTCGCCGATGGCGAGGATGGTCGGGTTTTGCGCTGTGTCGCGACGGACGGACACCGCCTGGCGCGCATCGACGCACCGCTGCCGGAGGGCGCGGAAACGATGCCTGGCGTGATCGTCCCGCGCAAGACCGTGGGCGAGATGCGCAAGCTGCTGGAGGATGACGACGCCCAGATCGCCGTTTCGGTCAGCGAGACCAAGGTGCGCTTTGCCACGCCCGAGATCACCCTGACCTCAAAGGTTATCGACGGCACCTTCCCCGACTACACGCGCGTGATCCCGCAGGGCAACACGCGCCGGCTGGAAGTGGACGCCGCCGAATTCGCCCGGGCGGTCGACCGGGTGGCGACCGTCAGTTCCGAGCGCTCGCGCGCCGTCAAGCTGGTGCTGGACGAGGACCGGCTGACCCTGTCGGTCAATGCCCCCGACAGCGGCGCCGCCGAGGAAGAGCTGGCCGTGTCCTATGGCGATGAGCGGCTTGAGATCGGGTTCAACGCGAAATACCTGCAAGAAATCGCAAATCAGGTCGATCGCGAAAACGCGGTGTTCCTGTTCAACTCTGCCGGCGATCCCACGCTGATGCGCGAGGGTGGCGATACCTCGGCGGTGTATGTCGTGATGCCGATGCGGGTGTGATCCGACCTCCGTCCGTGGTTTCGGCGGCCCGTGTCATGGGTATTTTCGCCAAGAAGAAGGGCAGGGCGTGCCAAGACTGGCCCTGACAGAGCTGACGCTTGCCCAGTTCCGTTCGCATGAACGCGCGCGGCTGTGCCTTGATGGGCGGCCGGTGGCGATCTTTGGGCCCAACGGGGCGGGCAAGACCAACCTGCTGGAGGCCGTGTCGCTGTTGTCGCCGGGCCGCGGGTTGCGCCGGGCCGCGGCCGAGGATCTGGCCCGCGCGCCGGGGGCCTTGGGCTGGAAGGTGGGCGCGACGCTGACCTCGCTTTATCAGGTGCATGAGATCGAGACCTGGGCAGAGCCCGGCGGCACGCGGCAGTTGCGCATCGACGGCAAGGCGGCGGCGCAGGTGGCGCTGGGGCGGATCGCGCGGGTCTTGTGGTTGGTGCCTGCGATGGACCGGCTGTGGATCGAGGGGGCCGAGGGGCGGCGGCGGTTCCTGGATCGCATCACCATGAGTTTCGAGCCCGCCCATGCCGATGCCGTTCTGGCCTATGAAAAGGCGATGCGAGAGCGTAACCGCCTGCTGCGCGACGAGGGGCGCGACATGCATTGGTATGCCGCCCTGGAGGGTCAGATGGCCGAGGCGGGGGCCGTGATCGGCGCCAACCGGCGCGCTGCGCTGGCCCGTCTGGCCGCTGCGCAAGAGGGGGCCGAGACCGCCTTTCCCGCCGCCAGGCTGGCGTTGTCGGGGCCAGAGGGCGCCGATCCGGGCGCGGCCGGCGATCTGGCCGGGGCGTTGGCCGCGGGACGTGGGCGCGACATGGCCGCGGGGCGCAGCCTGTGCGGCCCGCACCGCGCCGACCTGGAGGCCGTCTTTGCCGCCAAGGGGGTGCCCGCGCGGCACTGTTCCACCGGCGAGCAAAAGGCGCTGTTGCTGTCGCTGATCCTGGCAAATGCCCGCGCCCTGGCGCAGGACTTCGGGGCGCCGCCGCTGTTGCTGCTGGACGAGGTGGCGGCCCATCTGGACGCCGCCCGCCGCGCGGCCCTGTACGACGAGCTGTGCGCGCTGGGCGCGCAGGCCTGGATGACCGGCACCGGCGCCGAGCTGTTCGAGGCGCTGGGCGCGCGGGCGCAATACCTGGACGTCACCGATGTGGACGGCAAATCGACGGTGCGCGAAACCGGGCCGTCCGGGGCCTGAAACCTACCAAATATTGTGGGTGGCGCGTGACAATCCCACCATAACCTCGTATAAAATCACAAAGTTACGAAGGATCGCTCGCATGGCGGAAAACGCGCGGCAGCCCGAAGAATACGGTGCCGATTCTATCAAGGTTCTCAGGGGTCTAGAGGCGGTGCGCAAGCGCCCGGGGATGTATATCGGGGATACCGATGACGGATCCGGCCTGCATCACATGGTCTATGAGGTCGTCGATAACGGTATCGACGAGGCGCTGGCGGGTCATGCCGACGCCGTAAGCGTGAAAATTCATGCCGATTCCAGCGTTTCGGTCAGCGATAACGGGCGCGGTATGCCCGTGGGCATCCACGAGGAAGAGGGCGTTTCGGCGGCCGAGGTCATCATGACCCAGCTGCACGCCGGCGGCAAATTCGACCAGAATTCCTATAAGGTGTCTGGCGGTTTGCACGGCGTGGGCGTGTCGGTCGTCAACGCATTGTCCGAGTGGCTGGAGCTGCGCATCTGGCGCGACGGCAAAGAGCATTACGCCCGGTTCGAGCATGGCGATACGGTCGAGCATCTGAGAGTGGTCGGCGATGCGGGTGATCGCACCGGCACCGAGGTTCGGTTCCTGGCCACGCTGGATACGTTCTCGAACCTGGACTACGTGTTCAAGACGTTGGAAAACCGCCTGCGCGAGCTGGCCTTCCTGAACTCTGGCGTCAAGATCGTGCTGGAGGATGAGCGCCCCGCCGAACCGCTGAAGACCGAGCTGTTCTACGAGGGCGGCGTGCGGGAATTCGTCCGCTATCTGGACCGGCACAAGACGGCGGTGATGGACGCGCCGATTTTCATGACCGGCGAACGTGACGGCATCGGGGTCGAGGTCGCCATGTGGTGGAACGACAGCTATCACGAGACGGTTCTGCCGTTCACCAACAACATCCCCCAGCGCGACGGCGGCACCCATATGGCGGGCTTTCGGGGCGCGCTGACCCGCACGATCAACAACTATGCCCAGACCAGCGGGATCGCCAAGCGCGAAAAGGTGAATTTCACCGGCGATGACGCACGCGAGGGGCTGACCTGCGTGCTGTCGGTCAAGGTGCCTGATCCGAAATTCTCAAGCCAGACCAAGGACAAGCTGGTCAGCTCCGAGGTGCGGCCCGCAGTCGAAAGCCTGGTCAACGAAAAGCTGGCCGAGTGGTTCGAAGAGCACCCGACCGAGGCCCGCCAGATCGTCGGCAAGATCATCGAGGCCGCCCTGGCCCGAGAGGCGGCCCGCAAGGCGCGCGAACTGACCCGGCGCAAGACGGCGATGGACGTGGCCAGCCTGCCCGGCAAACTGGCCGATTGCCAGGAAAAGGATCCCGCCCAGTCCGAGATCTTTCTGGTCGAGGGCGACAGCGCCGGCGGATCGGCCAAACAGGGCCGGTCGCGGGCCAACCAGGCGGTTCTACCCCTGCGCGGCAAGATCTTGAACGTCGAACGTGCCCGGTTCGACCGGATGCTGGGCAGCCAGGAGATCGGCACGCTGATCACCGCGCTGGGCACCGGGATCGGACGCGACGAGTTCAACATCGACAAGCTGCGCTATCACAAGATCATCATCATGACGGACGCCGACGTGGACGGCGCGCATATCCGCACCCTGTTGCTGACCTTCTTTTTCCGCCAGATGCCCGAGGTGATCGAGGGCGGATATCTCTACATCGCCCAGCCACCGCTTTACAAGGTCGCGCGCGGCAAGTCCGAGGTCTATCTCAAGGACCAGGCCGCGCTGGAGGATTACCTGATCCAGATGGGTGTCGAGGGGGCGGTGCTGCGGTTGGGCACGGGCGAGGAAATCATCGGCGCCGATCTGGCCCGCGTCGTCGAAGAGGCCCGCCAGGTGCGCCGCATCCTGGGTGCCTTTCCGACCCACTACCCGTCGCATATCCTGGAACAGGCCGCGATCGCCGGGGCATTCCTGCCCGGTCAGGTCGATGGCAACCTGCAAGGCACCGCCGATGCCGTGGCTGCACGGCTGGACCTGATCGCGCTGGAGTATCAGCGCGGCTGGCAGGGGCGCGTGACCCAGGATCACGGTCTGCGCTTTGCCCGGATGGTGCGCGGCGTCGAAGAGGTCCGCGTGCTGGACGGCCCCGTTCTGCGCTCGGCCGAGGCCCGGCGATTGGGGGGCTATACCGAAAAGCTGCAAGAGGTCTATGCAAGCCCGGCCATGCTGGTGCGCAAGGATCGCGAACAGTCGATCCATTCGCCCGTCGCCCTGCTCGACGCGATCCTGGCCGAGGGGGAAAAGGGTCTCAGCCTGCAACGCTACAAGGGGCTGGGCGAGATGAACCCCGACCAGCTGTGGGAAACCACGCTGGACCCAGAGGCGCGCACTTTGTTGCAGGTCCGGGTCGAGGATCTGGCCGAGGCCGACGACATCTTTACCAAGCTGATGGGCGACGTGGTCGAACCCCGGCGCGAGTTCATCCAGCAAAACGCCCTGAGCGTGGCCAACCTGGATTTCTGACGCGGTGATCTGGCGGCGGGTCCAACAGGCCCGCCGCCAGACCGCGGTTCAAGCTGGGAAAACCCTCTTTCGCCTCGGAATGCCGGGTGGCCGGCGTGGTTTCCTGCCCGCTCGGCAATCGACGAAAATCGCGGGCTCAGGGCACCTCGTGGCCAGCGGCCCGGGCAGACACCTTTTGCAGGCCATGGACCAGCGAGATGCCCATGAAGCCGTGATAGATGATCGATGCACCGATCACGTGGAAAAGGTAGATCCAGCCCTGTGAGTATGCTGTGGCCACGGTGACGCCCAGCGAGGCAACGGCCGAGATAACCAACGCCAAGAGGATCGCGCGGCCGTTCGGGCCAAGTCTGCGCGCGACAATGGCCCGGCGTTCAAGTTCGGTCGCGCCAAGCAGCAAGATCAGCGAGAGAAAAAGGTATAAAGCGTAGAGTTGGAGCATTCGCACATCCTTCTCACCTGCAACCGGCGTAGCCAGCCGGCCCGTTTGCACTGAAATACTCCTGCCAGATCGCTTCCGCAATGAGGCGGAATGCCGTGGTCCGGTCCCGCGGTGCAAAGGCGGTGTCGCGTGGCAGGCGAACGGCCCGTTCAGGCGCCGTCCGGCGCGTGCTTGGCGCTGTCCCGCGGCGCGGTTCCATAGGCGCGCAGGAACATCTCGACCGCAGCTTGTACCGTCGTTTCAATCTCGGCCCGCGCCGGGGGGCTGCGGCGTTTGCCAAAGAGACGCGCCCGCCACAGCCCGGCGGTGACCAGTTCGGCGAATTGAAACCCCGCCAAGCCAGGATCGGGGACCGCGATCCGGCCCGCCGCCGCCTCGCGCTGGAACAGGGGAACCAGGGCAGCCTGGGTGCGCAGGGCGCCCGCGTCGTAGAACCGCGCACCGACCTCGGGCATTCGGTCGACGATTCCGGCGATGATGCGTTGCGAGCGGATGACCCGGTGCGAACACAGGATCTCGGCCAGGCGGTGGCCGAACAGGATCAGCTTTTCGCGCAGCGGGCGGTCCTCTTCCAACAGCGCCTCGATACCTTGGAACATCTGCTCCCGCTCATCGGCGATCAGCGCCTCGAATAGGTCCACCTTGTCGGTGAAATAGACATAGATCGTCCCCTTGGACACGCCCGCGGCGCGGCAAATCTCGTTCATGCTGGCCGCGTCAAAGCCCTTGTCCAGAAACTCTTTCATCGCGCCTTTGAGGATCTGTTCGCGTTTGGCGGGATCCTGACCGGCCGCGTGGCGACGGATTTTCGCGCCGCTGGGCGCATTGTCTTGGCTGGTCCGTGTCATCCTGCTCGGTCCTCCTGATTGTGATGACATAATCGAACCAACCGGTTCGATAAAGACTTGATCGTCTGCCCGGTCCGCCCTAGATACCCAATCGAACCGCCCGGTTCGATCCGTGCCGCCCACCCTAGGGCCCGGTCGAGGCCGTCTGGCGCAGGAAGGATACCGCATTGTCCAAGCAAGACCGCATAACCGCCGAGGCAGGGCCGAAAGCCACCGTCATTCCCCAGACCGCTGCGCCCGCAGACGCCTCCAATGCCAAACCCGCCAGCGGGCGCAAGCGCGCGATCCTGGCTCTGGTGGCGCTGGTTGCCCTTGCGGGTGCGGGGTTCGAAGGGGGGAACTACTGGACCGAAGGCCGGTTCATGGTCGAGACGGATGATGCCTATGTGCAGGCCGATATCGCGCTGATCTCCAGCCGGGTGCAGGGCTATGTCGCGGCGCTGCCCGCGACCGAGAATGCCCATGTGCGGGCGGGCGATGTGCTGGTGCGGCTGGACGATGGCGATTACCGCATTGCGTTGGCGACCGCCAAAAGCCGTGTTGATACCGCTGGCCGGACCTTGGCGCGCATCGACGCGCAGACCGACGCCGCACGCGCCGCCGTGGCCAGCGCCCAGGCCGGACGCGCCGCCGCCGAGGCACAGCTGCGCACCGCCAGCGCCACCTTGGCGCGTATCAGCGACCTGGCCAAGCGCAACGTGGCCACCCAGGCGCAGCTGGATACCGCGACCGAGGGGTTCGATACCGCGACCGCAAACCTGGCCATGGCCCGTGCCGCGGTCACCAGCGCCCAGGCCCAGGTCGACGTGCTGATCGCCCAGCGGGCCGAGGCCGAGGGCAATCGGCGCGAACTGGAACTGGCCGTCGCCCAGGCCCAGCGCAACCTGGACCTGACCGTGTTGCGCGCCCCCGCCGACGGCACGCTGGCCAACCTGTCGCTAGAGGTCGGCGATCTGGTCTCGCCCGGCACGCGGCTGGCCGCGCTGGTGCCCGACGACGCGCTGTATATCGAGGCCAATTTCAAGGAAACCCAGATGGCTGGCATCGCCGCGGGCGAGACGGTGTCGGTGACGCTGGACGCGCTGCCGGGCCGCACGTTCGAGGGCGTCGTGGCCTCGTCCGCACCTGCCACGGGGTCCGTCTTTTCGTTGCTGCCCGCCGAGAATGCCACCGGCAATTTCACCAAGATCGTGCAGCGCGTGCCGGTGCGCATCGCCCTGCCGACCGAGGCCTTTGCGACGGGTCAGTTGCGCGCGGGCCTGTCGGCCGTGGTCACGGTCGATAGCCGCACGGCCCCCACGCCGGGCACCACCGTCGCCCTGGCCAAATAGAGCCATGTCCCACCCCACCGAACCAGAGCTGACGCCGCGTCGCGTCGCCGCCTTCCTGGTGATGGTGGTCGGCATGTTCATGGCGATCCTCGACATCCAGATCGTGTCCGCCTCGCTGGCCGAGATCCAGGCCGGTCTGTCCGCCAGCCCGGATGAGATCAGCTGGGTTCAGACCAGCTATCTGATTGCCGAGGTGGTGATGATCCCGTTGTCGGGTTTTCTGGCGCGGATGATGTCCACGCGGTTGTTGTTCAGCCTGTCCGCGGCGGGATTTACCCTGTCCAGCTTTCTGTGCGCGACCTCGGGCAGCATCGAAGAGATGATCGTCTGGCGCGCATTGCAGGGGTTTCTGGGCGGCGGCATGATCCCGTCGGTCTTTGCCGCGGCCTTTACCATCTTTCCCCCGTCCAGGCGGAACATCGTCTCGCCGATGATCGGGCTGATCGCCACGCTGGCCCCGACCGTGGGGCCGACGGTGGGGGGATATCTCAGTAACGCGCTGTCGTGGCATTGGCTGTTTCTGGTCAACGTCATTCCCGGCATCGCGGTGACGCTGGGCGCGGCGCTGTTGATTGATTTCGACCGGCCGAACTGGGCGCTTTTCCGGCGGTTCGACTGGTGGGGGCTGGCGGCGCTGGCGGCGTTTCTGGGCGGTTTGGAATACGTGCTGGAGGAGGGATCCGCCAACGACTGGTTCCAGGATCGCGCCGTCGCGGCGGTGGCCGTGGTGATGGTCGTGGGGGCGGTCGTCAGTTTCTGGCGGGCCCTGACCCGCGAAGAACCGATCGTCGATTTGTCCGCCTTTTCCAACGTCAATTTCGCGATCGGTTCGGCGTTCAGTTTCGTGATGGGGATCGGGCTTTATGGGCTGACCTATCTCTATCCGCTCTACCTGGCGTCGATCCGCGGCTATGACAGCCTGATGATCGGGGAAACGGTGTTCGTCTCGGGCTTGGCGATGTTCCTGACCGCGCCGCTGGCGGGCTTCTTGTCGTCCAAGCTGGATCTGCGGGTGATGCTGCTGCTTGGGTTCCTGGGCTTTGGGGCGTCGACCTGGATGCTGACGCGGATGACGGATGCGTGGGATTTCCAGGATCTGCTGGTGCCGCAAATCCTGCGGGGGATGTCGCTGATGCTGTCCATGGTGCCGATCAACAACCTGGCGCTGGGCACCCTGTCGCATGACAAGATGAAGGGCGGATCGGGGCTGTTCAACCTGACGCGGAACCTGGGCGGGGCGGTCGGGCTGGCGGTGATCAACACGATCCTGTCGAACCGGGGCGACCTGCATTATGCGCGCCTTGCCGAAACGGTCACCTGGTCGCGCGACGAGGTCATGCGCCAGTTCGACATGCTGGCGGCGAACCTGACGGCACGCGGGTTGGACGGGCAGACGGGGGCGTTGGCACAGATGGCGGGCCGGGTGCGCGAACAGGCAACCGTCATGGCCTTTATCGACATCTTCTTTCTGATTTCCCTGCTCTTCGCGGGGCTGGCCCTGACCGCGCTGGTGATGCGCAAACCGGGTCAGGGGGCCGGTGACGGGGCGCATTGACGGTCTTTGACGCACGGGGGGCTGCCGCGCGGATGTGCATCCCCACGCCTCCTTGATCGGCTGCGTGGGGATGCCTGTTTCGCGTCAGGCCAGATCGAACCGATCTGCATTCATGACCTTGGTCCATGCCGCCACAAAGTCGTTCACGAACTTCTCCGCGCTGTCATCCTGGGCATAGACTTCGGCATAGGAGCGCAGGATCGAGTTCGATCCAAACACCAGGTCCACGCGGGTCGCCGTCCACTTGACCTTACCCGTCTTGCGGTCACGGATTTCATAAAGATTGTCAGCCGTGGGCTGCCAAACGTTGTTCATGTCCGTAAGCGCCACGAAAAAGTCTGGCGTCAGCGCGCCAACCTTATCGGTGAACACACCGTGTTTGGTGCCGCCATGGTTGGTGCCCAGAACACGCATGCCACCGACCAACACCGTCATTTCCGGCGCCGTCAGGCCCATCAACTGCGTGCGGTCCAGCAGCAACTCTTCGGCGCTGACCGCATAGTCCTTCTTGGACCAGTTGCGATACCCGTCATGGATCGGTTCCAGCACATCGAACGAGGGGGCATCGGTCATTTCGTCGGTGGCATCCCCACGGCCCGGTGCGAACGGAACGGTGATGTCAAAACCCGCGGCCTTGGCCGCCTGCTCGATCCCGACATTGCCGGCCAGCACGATGACATCCGCCACGCTTGCCCCGGTATCGGCGGCGATCCCCTCCAGCACCCCAAGCACCTTGGCCAGGCGCGCGGGTTCGTTGCCCTCCCAGTCCTTTTGGGGCGCAAGGCGGATGCGGGCCCCGTTGGCCCCGCCCCGCATGTCCGAACCGCGATAGGTCCGCGCACTGTCCCAGGCGGTCGCAACCATGTCGCTGATCCCCAGGCCACTGTTCGCGATCTTTGTCTTGACCGCCGCCACGTCGTAGTCGGTCGATCCGGCGGGAACCGGGTCCTGCCAGATCAGATCCTCGGCCGGAACCTCGGGCCCGATATAGCGGACCTTGGGGCCCATATCGCGGTGCGTCAGCTTGAACCACGCCCGCGCAAAGACCTCGCTGAAATAGGCAGGATCCTTGTGGAACCGCTCTGAGATCGGGCGATAGATCGGGTCCATCTTCATGGCCATATCCGCGTCGGTCATGATCGGGTTCAGCCGGATGGAGGGATCTTCGACATCAACGGGTTTGTCTTTTTCCTTGATGTTGATCGGCTCCCATTGCCAGGCGCCGGCCGGGCTTTTCTTGAGCTCCCAGTCATAGCCGAGCAGCAGCTTGAAATACCCATTGTCCCACTGCGTGGGATGCGTGGTCCAGGCCCCTTCGATCCCGCTTGAAACGGTGTCGCGGCCGCAGCCCTTGCCATTGGGATTGTGCCAGCCAAGGCCCTGCTCGGCCAGGTCGGCGGCCTCGGGTTCGGGGCCCAGCAGGGCTGCGTCCCCGTTGCCGTGACATTTGCCGACGGTATGGCCGCCCGCTGTCAGGGCAACGGTCTCTTCGTCGTCCATCGCCATCCGGGCAAAGGTTTCGCGCACGTCCTGCGCGGTGCGCAGCGGGTCGGGATTGCCATCCACCCCCTCGGGGTTGACGTAGATCAGGCCCATCTGCACGGCCGCCAGCGGGTTTTCCATCGAGCTGCGATCGTCGGTTTCATACCGCCCGGTGCTTTCTGCCAGCCACTCTTTCTCGGACCCCCAATAGGTGTCCGTTTCAGGGTGCCAGATATCCGCGCGGCCAAAACCGAACCCAAAGGTTTTCAGCCCCATGGATTCATAGGCGACGTTGCCTGCCAGGATGATCAGGTCCGCCCAGCTGATCGCGCTGCCGTATTTCTTCTTGATGGGCCACAGCAGGCGCCGTGCCTTGTCGAGGTTCACGTTGTCGGGCCACGAGTTGAGCGGGGCGAACCGCTGATTGCCCGTGCCCGCGCCGCCGCGGCCATCGGCCAGACGATACGAACCCGCGGCGTGCCATGCCATGCGGATCATCAGGCCACCATAATGCCCCCAATCCGCGGGCCACCACGGCTGGCTGTCGGTCATCAGGGCGTGCAGGTCTTTCTTGAGGGCGTCGACATCGAGCGTCTTGACCGCCTCACGATAGTCAAAGCTCTTGCCCATCGGATCGGTCTTGGTGTCGTGCTGATGCAGGATGTCCAGGTTCAGCGCGTTGGGCCACCAATGCATGACCGATGTCCCCGTGGCGGTATTTCCACCGTGCATCACAGGGCATTTTCCGGTGCTCTTGATATCGTTTCCGTCCATGTGACTCTCCGTTCATTGGTAAATCCGAGTGGCGTTCCGGGCGCTGGCCGAACGCGGCCGACGCAACCAGAACCGACTCGGGCGTTCCGTCTTGGCGCGCTGAGTGTAGCACACCAAGTCATTATAAAAATTTGCATTAATTAATCTTAGTGATAATCTGAAGCTATGAACCAGCCCACCATGAAACATCTTCGCTATTTCGAGGCGTTGGCCCGGCACAGGCATTTTGGCCGTGCGGCCAGCGACTGCGCGATTTCGCAGCCTGCGCTCTCTGTCCAGGTCAAGGAACTGGAAGAGATGCTTGGCGCCCCGCTTGTTGAGCGGGGGGCCAGGCAGATCCGCCTGACGAGCCTGGGCGAGACATTCGCCCTGCGCGCACGCGATATTCTCAGGTCCGTGGAGGAACTGGGCGATCTTGCCCGGGCGTCGCACAGCCCGCTGGTCGGACAACTGCGGATCGGCGTGATACCGACCGCCGCGCCCTATCTGCTGCCGACCTTCATCAAGGAACTCGCGCAGCATTTCCCCGGGCTGGATCTTTGGCCGCGAGAGGCCGTGACCCAGAAGCTGGTCGAAGGTCTGTTCGAGGGCAAGCTGGATACCGCGATCGTCGCCCTGCCGATGTCCGAAGCGTCGTTGACAGAGGTGCCCCTCTTTGACGAGGAATTCATCCTCGTGCGCCCCGTCGAAGATGCCAACAGGCCGGTTCCCAGCGCCGAAATGCTGCGAGAGATGCGCCTGCTCCTGCTCGAAGAGGGGCATTGCTTTCGCGATCAGGCCCTCTCGTTTTGCAAGATTTCGTCAACCTTGCCGCGCGACCTGATGGAGGGGAGTTCGCTGTCGACCCTGGTGCAGATGGTCGGGGTGGGCATCGGCGTGACGCTGATCCCGGAAATTGCCGTGCCGATCGAGACAGGTTCGGCCAGGGTCTCGGTGGCGCGCATGGCCCGGCCGCGCCCAACCCGGACGATCGGCATGGTCTGGCGAAAGACGAACCCCTTGTCCGATCAACTGCATCATATCGCGGGGATTTTTCGCCAGGCCGGCCTGGCGGCACGGGACGCGGCGGCGCAATAGCGGCAAACTGCGCCCCCCGCGATCCCCGCCATGTTCGGGCGATGGTCCCGGTTTGGGCGTTTCGCGATTCTACATCTGGGCGCGGAAAAAGCGTATGATCTCGGATCGTGCGCTTTGCGCGGCGCTGGGGTTATAGCCGACGAGCTTGCCCAGATACCGATGGACCGGCACCGGAATGTCGAACGAATGGGCCGCATTGGGAAAGACTTTGACGCGCAGGTTCCGCCCCTGGGCGTTGAAGTTCTGACAGTCCTTTGCCGGAACCCAGTCATCCAGCGCCCCACCCAGGATCAAGAGCGGTGCGGACAGGCTGGGGCGACGCGATCCGGTCGCCCCGCACCAGGGATAAAGCGCGACCACGCCGCGAAACCCTGTTTCGTTCCGGGCATGGCGTGCCTGCCCCTTTTGGGTTGCGGCGATCATGGCGACGCTGCCACCGTTGCTTTGGCCGATCAGAAAGATGCTGTCGCTGTCCACATAGGATTGGGACTTGAGAAAGTGCATCGCATCATAGGCGTCATTGGTGCGATAGCGCCGCGCGGCAGACAGCCGGTTCAGACTTTGGCACACGGTGCCCCCGGCGTTGCCACGGGGCCCGAAACTGTCGAGGTTGAGAACCACGAACCCCTCGCCCACCAGGAATTTCGCATAGGCATCCAGACCCCGCAGAACCGAGGGCTGCCAGCCGCCACAGCCATGCATCAAGATGACAGCCGGCGCAGGACGGGAACCGGCCGGACGGTAAAGCTGGCCGCGTAGCGCAAGACCTGACTCGGCGCTGGAGCGGATGCTGACCGGCGTGACACCGGCCGATGCTGGCACCGCCATGAACAGACTTGCCGCCATAACGCCAACTGCCAGAACCGCCCCGGCCAGCCCGTTGGCGAACGGCAGAGAGAGGCGCATCGAAGGGCCTGTCGGGGTTTGGCTGTCCGTCCTTGCCATCGTTTTTTCCTTTCGGCGACCCGCCGAACCGACCGCGGATGCAGATCGGGCGCCCAGATGGGCCGGGCCTTGCGCGCCCGCCCAATCTTGAAATTGGATCACGGGAAAATGGCGGATTGCTGGCAGATCAGAGGAATTTCCTGGCCCCCTGCCGCCGCGAACGCCTTTCGCACCAAGTTTGACGGCGCGATAACACAGCGAAGCCCGCCCGCTTGCAAGGCGGACGGGCGAGGGCTGTGTGTTTCGGCCGGGAATCGCCTATGGCGATACGGGCCTACGGCGCATCTATCGCCAGATTGTAATACATCTGGATCGGTCGTTGCAGCCCAAGGACCGAGGACCGGAACGCGATGGGCTCAAAGAATTGGCCCAAGACCGCGAAATTGCCCTGTGCGACGATCCTGTCCTGAACCTGCTTGGCCAGGTCGGCGCGTTCGGCGTCATCCTCGGACACCAAGAAGGCGGTCCGCAATGCACCCAGTTCAGGGTCGTTCGGCCAACCGATCCAGCCCTTTTCGGGATCGCCCGAATACGCGATGCGCAGCGGGTCAGACAGATCCTCCGCGATCCACCAGGTATGGAACATGTTCCACGCCTGTTGCGGGTCGGTGCCGCGGTTGGCGCGCCGCTCGATCAGGTCCGCCCAGGCGATCTGCTGATGATCGACCGTCATGCCCAACTCTTTCAGCACGTCGAGGGTGACGCCGGTAAAGGCAGAGATTACAGGGCTGTCGACCGGGTCCAGCACGATGACCGGCGTGCCGTCATAGCCCGACTCGGCCAGCATCGCCTTTGCCGCATCCATGTCGGACGACACGAAGGACGGATCGGATACCGGCGTCGCATAGGTCGTGCCGCATGCGTAAACCGACGGGCAGATCTTGTAGTAATCCGTGTTCCCGATCGCGGCCTCCATATAGGCCTCCTGGCTCATCGCGGAAATGACGGCCTTTCGAACACCGGCGTTATCGAAGGGCGGTATCTCGTGGTTGAACACCGCCATGCCGATGCTGCCGGTTGCATCTGCAAGGGCGACCGATACGCCCTCTTTGCCTTCGAGCATGGGCACCAGCGCGATCGAGGGCGATTCCATGTACTGAATGTCATTGTCGATCAGCGCCTGCATGGCCGTCTCTTGATCGGGATAGCTGACCCATTCGATACGGTCGAGAAAGGCGATCTTGCCCCCCGCGGCCAGCGAGGTCGGCTCATCGCGCGGCACATAGTTCTCGTTGCGCAGATAGACCGCCTTTTCGCCCGGAACCCAGTCGTCCAGAGAGAAGATGAAGGGACCGGATCCGGTCGGATCGGTGATCGGCACGTTGGGATCGGTCTCGGCGATCCGGCGGGGCATCATGAACGGCACGTTCGACGACAACTTGGCAAGCGTGTCCGTCATCTGCGGATAAGGCCGACTGAGACTGATTGTGAAGGTTGCGTCATCAACGGCCTTGATCTCGGTGATCTCGGCAAAAAGCGCCTGTCCGATGCCATCGCGCGCGCCCCAACGGGTCAGCGAGGCAACGCAATCGGCGGCAGTCACGTCGGTGCCGTCATGCCACTTCTGGCCGGGCCGCAAGGTGAACGACCACTCCAGCCCGTCCTCGGACACTTCCCAGGTGTCCACCATCTGGGGCTGCGGCTCGAAATTCTCGTCGAGCCCGAAAAGCATGTCATAGACAAGATAGCCGTGAGAACGGGTGATATAGGCTGTGGTCCATATCGGGTCGAGAACCTCGAGCTGGGCGTGCGGCACTGCCCGCAGCGTGTCAGCCCCTGCCTGCACAGGCAGCGCAGTCGACGCGGCGACGACCGCACCGGTCAACAAATTGCGAAACGATAACGTTGCAATGGCCATGGGCCTTCCTCCTCTTTGGCGCCATCCCGTCCAAAGTGGATTTCGCGGATGGCGAACCCTTGGATTCTACCACGTTTTGCCAAAGGAAAATTGATTGGGGTCAAGGCGAAAAGGGCCATTATGGCGTAGGGTTAAGGCCTTATAGCGCGGGGTGCTTTCTTGGTGTTTGAAAAGTCTGGGGTAAGTGAGGGTGCGCAGGCCAATTCGCCCGAGCCGGTGATTTTCCGCGACCGTTTCATGTTCGATCCACGGTCCGGGATGTTCTTCTCGATCAGCGAAGAGGGAGCTTGGATTCTCCGTCAGCTTATCGCGGGGCGCAACCGGCGCGATGTCGAAACCGGGCTGGTCGAGAGATACGGTATCGACCGGGGTGCGGCGATGCGCGATGTCGAGCATTTTGCGGCGCGGGTTGGCGAACTTGGCCTGATCCCCGCCGGGTCTAGGGGATAACAAATGGGTCAAACCAAAAAGGCCCCGGTGATCGCTGTCAGCGGCCTTCACCGGGGTGAGAGTCCGCAGCCCGGCGGTGCCGTCATCCAGTCCATTCGGGCCCACGACCCCGAGATACGCTTTGTCGGCATCAGCTATGACATCATGGAGACGGGCCTGTTCTCACAGGGCAGCGATCGCGCGGATGCGGCCTATCTGTTTCCCTATCCGATGGCCGGGGCCGAAAGCCTGCTGACCCGGATAAAAGAGGTCCACGCCCGCGAGAACCTGTCGTTGATCATCCCCACGCTGGACAGCGAGTTGGAGAACCTGATCGCGTTGCGAGAGGACTTGGCCCGCATGGGCATTGCGGTGGTCGCCCCGGACCGCGGCGCGCTTGTCGCCCGCTCGAAACCGATGCTGGAGGTTCTTGGCCCACAGGCGGGCGTGGCGACGCCGCGCACCCGGATGGCGGGCACCGCGGCGGGCCTTGCCGCAGAGGCCGCCCGGATCGGCTATCCGTGTTTTGTCAAAGGGGCCCTCTACGAGGCGCATCTGGTCCATTCCGAGGCACAGCTGCTGTCCGCCTTTAGCGGGATCTTTTCGGTCTGGGGCGGACCCGTCCTGGTGCAAGAGGCGATTTACGGCGAGGAATACGACATCGCGGCCGTCGGCGACGGCAAAGGCGGCGTGGTCGGCGCGGTCGCCGTTCGCAAATTGCTGCGGTCGCGGATGGGAAAAGCGTTTGCCGGGGTCGTGGTCGATGATCCTGCCATCAATGAGATTACCAAGCGCCTGTTTGCCATCCTGAAATGGCGCGGACCGCTTGAAATCGAACTGGTCAAACCGCAGGGGCAGCCGCATTTCCTGTTTGAAATCAATCCCCGCTTCCCGGCCTGGATTTCCTTTGCCGCCAAGATCGGGCTGAACCTGCCGGCCTGGGTCGCCGCCGATGCGCTGGGCCGGCCGGTGCCGCATCTGTCACCAGGCAAGCCGGGGACGATGTTCCTGCGCCATTGCGAGGATATCGTAGCAGATATTTCACAGATCGCGGACCTGAGCATTGACCGTGAAACAGGCGATACATCCATTGGCCAAGACAATAACCGGGGCAGTGTGGACGCATGACTGAAACCTATGAAAGCCCGCGAATTTCGGCAGAGCTGGGGAACCTTCCCTCGGCGCTGTCGGCAGAGCGTAACCCGCTTGCGCGCGGGTATGTCTCGCAGGTGCTGGATCAGATCGACGGCGTTGCGATCGAGGATCTGGCAGCCGAACACGGCTCGCCGCTTTTCGTCTTTTCGGAACGCACCATACGCGAAAAGGCGGATCGGATGCGGACCGCCTTTCGGTCGCGCTATCCCGATACGCAGTTCTTTTGGTCGTTCAAGACCAACTATCTCGACGCTATTTGCAGCATCTTCAAATCCGAAGGCTGGGGCGCCGAGATCGTTTCGGGCTTTGAGTATGCCAAGGCGCGGCATCTGGGATACCGTGGCGACGAGATCATTTTCAACGGCCCATACAAAAGTCCCGCCTCGATCCGGCGCGCGCTGTCAGAGGGGGCCGTGATCCAGATCGACAACTGGGACGACCTTGAGCGCGTGGAAGAGGCCGCCGCAGACCTAGGCGGAACCTTTGACGTCGGGATCCGGGTCTGGTTCGCCACCGGTCATGGACCGATCTGGTCAAAGTTCGGTTTCTCCCTGGCCTCGGGCGAGGCACAGCGCGCGGCCGTGCGCATCGTCGAAAGCCCCAGGCTGAGGCTGCACACCCTGCATTCCCATATCGGCACCTATATGCTGGACCCCGAGGCGTATCGGGTCGCCGTGCGCTCGATGCTGGGTCTGCGGGCCGAGATCGCAGAGGATACCGGCCACCTGGTGCCCTGTCTCAATCTGGGTGGCGGATTTCCGTCCTACAGTCTGCTGCACGGGATGCGCGGCCCCGCCGAGGCAGCCGTCGCCCCCATAGAACGCTATGCCGAGGCGATTACCTCGGAACTCATGGCCTTGCCGGAAAAAGAGCGCCCGCAACTGCGGCTGGAGAGCGGACGCCACCTGGTGGACGAGGCCGGCTATCTTGTGGGAACCGTCGTGGCCGTCAAGAATGCGCCCATCGTCCCGTTGCCCGATGCGACGGGTCTGAGCGCCCTGAGCATCAAGGAGAGCAGCCTTCTGACCCGCGCGCCCAAGACGAGCTATGTCATGGATATCGGCATCAACCTTCTTTACACCGCTGCGTGGTTCGAGATTTCGGTGCGCCCCGCGCGTGAAACCCGCCAGATGCCCGAGTCCGCGCGGCTGGTGGGGGATTTGTGCATGGAGATCGACGTGATCCGCGAGGATGTCGCGCTGCCGCGACTGCGGGTTGGTGACCGTCTGACATTGTGGCCTGTCGGGGCCTACAATCTTGGCCAATCGATGCAGTTCATCCATATCCGGCCAGAGGCCGTGCTGATCGACCGCAATTCGCAGGTGCATATCATTCGGCGCCGAGAGCGGCTTGAGGATGTTGAGAGCGCCGAGGTTCTGCCCGACTATCTGTCCGAGCGGGGAGATGTCTGACCAAGCCCGCCCCCCGTCCACGCCAATCGGGTCGCGGGCGCGGCATGGGCGCGGATCGGGGTTTGTCACCCTGATGGCCGACATGTTGCTGGCGCCGTTGTCCGCGATCCTGATGATCGGCTCGCCGGTGGTGGGTTTGGGGCTTTGGCTGGTGCTGTTGATGACGCCGCACCTGGCGATCCTGGCGGTTTTGTCGTTGGTCCTGATCGAGGGGTTGGGCCGGCTGCTGGCAAAACGCGGCATCGCGACCCTGGGCGTCGATTTTCGCATGAACGGTCTTCTATCGGCGCTCGTCACTGGCTGGCTAGTCGCGCCGATGGGACTTCACCCCGGTCTGGAGGGGCTGATCATCGGCGCCATTGTCATCGTCACGCTGTACCTCGTCTATCTTGGCGGGGTTCTCACCCGGGGGGGACGATTGCCGCTGTTGGTCTGGCCCTATTGCGTGGTCGCGGGGATGTTGCTGACGCTGTTCCCGCAGGCCGCGTCGGTTTCGGCCGCCTATTTTAGCTGGCCGGTGATGGCCCCCGCTGGACTGACGGGCCTGCCGTCCGGTCTGCTGTCCAGCCTGGGGGTTTTCTTCCTTTCGCCCTCTGTGCTGTCGGGTGGTGTGGTCGCGCTCTTGGTGATTGCGTGGTCGCCAATCATGTTCCTGAGCGGGATTTGCGGTTGGCTGGCGGGCGCAGTTTTCTCGATGGGTCTGGCAATGCTGGGCGCGCCGGTCGACTGGGTGCCGACCTCTTGCAACGGGTTTTTGGCGGGTATGGCCTTGGGGGCGGTATTCCTGCGCCCGGGCTGGTCAGGGCTGTTGATGGCGATTTTTGCGGGTGTCCTGGCGTCCCTTCTGGCCGCCTTTCTGCAAATTCAATCGGGCTATTCGGGTATTTCCTATCTGCCGCTTCCGTTCATGCTGACGCTTTACTCCGGGCTGATGGCGCGGCGGCTGGCGGGGGGCACACGCGTCGGCCCATTTCCGCCCGCGGCCGGACGAACCCCCGAGCAGGCATGCATTACCGCCGACTGGTTGCACGCGCGGTGGGGCGACCGGGATGCGGCGCTGCTGGTCTTGCCGGTGCAGGGCAGTGTCGAGATCACCCAAGGCACTGACGGGGCGCTGACCCATACTGGTGCGTGGCGCCATGCGGTCGATCTGCAACGGCCGCGCGTCGGGATTGGCACCCCCGGAGAGTTCCGTCCCTCGATCTGGGGCGAAAGCGTTTTCGCGCCTGTGCAGGGCAGCGTGGTCGCGGTTTGTAACAGCGTGCCGGACAATCCGCTCGGCCAGATCAATTACGGCGAGAACTGGGGAAACCACGTTATCTTGCGCTCTGGGGCCGGGGACCATGTCGCGCTTTGTCATTTGATGGCGGGGTCGGTTCTGGTGCAGCCGGGACAGTCGGTGGGCTATGCCACGCCGCTTGGCCGGATCGGGAATTCCGGGCGCTCCTCTGTCCCGCATCTGCACCTGCAGGCGCAAGCCGAGGCGGCAATTGGCGCGCCCACCCGCCCGTTCAGGCTGGCCAATTATCTGGAACTCGATCCCGAAAACGGGCAGTGCCGCCGCTGGATCGCGTCGGGTCTGCCGCCAGAGGGTTCGGTTTTGGCCCCGGCGCTGTCCAATCCCGCGATGCATGACTTGCTGACAGGGATGCTGCCCGGCCGGGGCTTGTGGATCACGACCTCGGGCGGTGGCGATGCGGCGCCCGATCCCGATCCAAAGGCGGGGCAGGGGGGACATCTGCACATCAGGGCCGGTCTTACGGAAAATGGGCTTTTCAGGTTGGAATCGCCCTCTGGCGAGGGGCTGGAGGCAGAGTTTGACCAAGACGCGCTGCGGATCGTTGCGGTCGATGCCCGTCCTGACAGCTTTATCGCATCCCTTGCCATCGCGATGTCGACCCTGCCCTATGCGGCGTTTCCCGGTCTCGCGTGGCAGGATGCACTTTTCATT
This sequence comes from Paracoccaceae bacterium, assembly GCA_016938875.1. Lineage (GTDB taxonomy): Bacteria > Pseudomonadota > Alphaproteobacteria > Rhodobacterales > Rhodobacteraceae > Rhodovulum. The sequence goes on along the minus strand of JAFGTV010000020.1, from coordinate 37,767 downwards.
CCCCGCACGCGGCGGGGGTGGTCACTGCGCGAGCGTGCCGCGCCGTTTCTGGGTACGCCGCTGACCCGCGTGGCCCTGAGTTGCGCGGCGGCCGAATACCCCGAAACCGCGGGGTTCGTGATAAATGCCCAGGTCCAGAACCCTGCAACTGCCGGGCCGCTTCGGCTGGGGCTGACCTTGATGCCCCAGCGCGGGCCGGTGCGGCTGAGCGTCGAGCAGGGCGAACGCCGCACGGTGCGCGAACTCGTCTCCTTCGAGGTTCACGCGCGCTAGGCCAGCCGATCGGCAAAATCCCCGCCTTTTGCGACGGCGATTTTCGAATCCAAACCCCCGGCCGCCAGATCCGTGAAATCCGTTGGCAAAGGATTGGTCATATACATTTCGCAAAACTGTCGTTAGGGGATCGGGTTGACTGCGGCGTGACGCGCCGATGCATAGCGCTTGCCGCGCCGATACCTCACGGACAAATCACCCCATGATCATAAAGACCCTTTCCGACGCGCTCGCGAAGCGAGGCTATGACGTTCTGACCGAAGTGCAGGAGGCCGTCACGGCGCCCGCGCTTCAGGATTGCGACCTGTTGGTTTCCGCGCAGACCGGGTCGGGAAAGACCGTTGGTTTCGGGTTGGCGATCGCGCGCAACCTGTTGGGCGATAGCGACCGTATGGGCCCCGCCGCCGCACCCCTGGCGCTGGTCGTGGCGCCGACGCGCGAACTGGCCTTGCAGGTGATGCGGGAACTGGAGTGGCTTTATGCCAATGCCGGGGCCCGCGTGGTGTCCTGTGTCGGCGGAATGGACATGCGCGATGAACGGCGCGCGCTGGAACGCGGGGCGCATATCGTCGTGGGCACACCGGGCCGTCTGCGCGATCATATTCAACGTGGGTCGCTGGACATGGACAGCCTGCGCGCGGTTGTTCTGGACGAGGCGGACGAGATGCTGGACCTGGGATTCCGCGAGGATCTGGAATTCATGCTGGACGCGGCCCCGACCGAGCGTCGCACCTTGCTGTTCTCGGCAACCGTGCCGCCGCTGATCGTAAAGCTGGCGCAACAGTTCCAGCGTGATGCGGTCCGGGTGGAATCGCTTGGCGGTGGCAGCCAGCATTCCGATATCGCCTATCAGGCGCTGCGGGTGGCGCAGCATGATGCGGAACATGCCATCATCAACCTTCTGCGCTTTCACGACGCCGAGAACGCGATCATTTTCGCCAACACCAGGGCCGCGGTGACCCATCTGACGGCGCGCCTTGCGAACCGGGGGTTTTCCGTGGTCAGCCTGTCTGGCGAGTTGAGCCAGGCCGAACGCACCCACGCGCTTCAGGCCATGCGTGACGGGCGCGCCCGGGTCTGCGTTGCCACCGATGTTGCCGCGCGTGGCATTGACCTGCCCAAGCTCGAGCTGGTGATCCATGCCGATCTGCCCTCGAATTCCGAGGGGCTGCTGCACCGGTCGGGCCGGACCGGCCGCGCGGGCCGCAAGGGTATCTCGGCCCTGATCATCACGCCCAAGAATACCAAAAAGGCCGAACGGCTTTTGAAATTCGCCAAGATTCGGGCGGAATGGACAACGCCACCCGATGCCGACGAGATCCTGCGCCGCGACGAAGAGCGGCTGCTGACCGACCCGGTCTGGACCGAGGACTCTACCCCGGAGCAAGAGGCCTTTGCCGCGAAACTGTTGGCGCTGCATTCCCCCGAGAAGATTGCCACCGCCTATCTGCGTCTTTACCGGGCGCGCCTTTCCGCCCCGGAAGAGCTGGTCGCACCCGGTGCCATGTCCGCCCCCAAAGAGCACAAGGCCTTTGGCCCGAGTACCTGGTTCGCCCTGTCGGTTGGCCATGATGGCCGCGCCGAGGCCCGGTGGTTGCTGCCGCTGCTGTGCCGTGCGGGAAATCTGACCAAGGACGCAATCGGTGCGATCCGGGTTCAGCAGGCGGAAACCTTTGTCGAGCTTTCCCAAGGGGCCGTTGCGGATTTCCTCGCCTGTCTTGGCGAGAGTGGCGAGCTTGAGGACGGTATCAAGATCCGCCAGCTGGACGGCCCGCCGGATCTGAGCGCGCCCACCCGCAAACCCGCGCCGCGCCGCCCCGACGCCGCGCCGAAGCGCGCCACCGCGCCGCGTCCTGAACCCATGGCCCAGGCCCCCTCGACCCCCAAAGAGCGACCGGAGCCGCGCGCGTCAAAACCCGCAGCCCCGGCAACGCCGCCGCGCCCCGCAGCCCCGCCCCCCGCGGAACGGCCCAAGGCGCCAAGGGCCCCCGCGGCCCGGAAGAATGCGCATCCCAAGGCCCCGGCGAGCAAACCTTACAAGGCGCGCGCGGAGGTGTCCGAAGGGCGCCCCACCCCCGGCAAGGGGGTCAAGTCGGGGCCGGGTAAGCCGCGTTCGCCCAAACCCGCAGGCGCCGCCAAGCCAGCCAAATTCGACGCAAACGATCCGTCAAAACGGGTTTCGCGGCCGGGCAAACCGGACAAGCCGAGAGCCGGCGGGGCGAAAGCGGGCAAGCACAAGCCCCGCCAAGGCGCAGGCAACGAGCCGCCGCGCCGGGGAAAACGCTGAGCGGCAGATAACGCCGCGCTCTTGGGCGCCCTTGACGTTCACCGACCGGTCCCGCCGGGTCGCCCAGTGGCTGGCACACCCCGCGCGGGGCCATTTCCGCCCTGCGGTTTCGCCGCGCGCATCGCGGGCCCAAGGCGCCGGCGGTCGATGCCACCGCTGGGCCAGGGCGCGCGCCGCGCTGCGAGATATCCCCTATATCTCTGAATTAAAATGGGTTTTCAGAACCAAGCAGGGCTGTTGCAGATCAATAGCCTTTGCCATAGCGTGGTGCCGTGTCTGGAACATGCCAGCATGTTATTCGGTTTTCGCAAAGGCACTGTTCCCATCCCAAAATACCAGGAGAAGCCAATGACCTACCTTTCCAAAGGCGTCCGGGCGATTGCGGCTGTCGTGACGGTCGCCGTTGGCCTTGCGGCCCCTGCCGTCGCGCAGGATCTGAAATTCTTTACCATCGGCACGGGCGGAACGGCCTATACCTATTACCCCGTGGGCGGTGTCATCGCGAATGCGATTTCCAACCCGCCCGGTTCGCGCCCCTGTGACGAGGGCGGCAGCTGTGGCGTGCCCGGGCTGATCGCCTCGGCGGTGTCGTCGCGCGGGTCGGTGGACAACGTCAACGCGATCCTGTCGGGGCTGCGCAATTCCGGCTTTGCCCAGTCGGACGTGGCCTATTGGGCCTATACCGGCACCGGCACAATGGAGGGCAAGCCGCCCGCCGAGGATCTGCGCACCATCGCCGCCCTGTTCGAGGAACATATCCACCTGGTCGCGCTGGCCGACAGCGGTATCAATTCCGTCGCCGATCTGGCGGGCAAGCGCGTGTCGCTGGATGAGCCGGGCTCGGGCACCTATGTCGACGCCACGCTGATCCTTGAGGCCAACGGCCTGTCGATCGATGACGTGACCGCCGAGGCGCTCAAGGGGAATGCCGCGTCCGAGGCGCTGCGCAACGGCAAGATCGATGCGTTTTTCGTCGTGGCGGGCTATCCCACCGGCTCGCTGGTCGAACTGGCCTCGGCCGAGAATATCAAGCTGGTGCCGATCGACGGGGCGGGTGCGGATGCGCTGGTCGCCAAATACGGCTTCTTTGCCTCCAGCGACATTCCCGCCGGCACCTATGAGGGGGTAGAGGACACCCCCACCGTGGCCGTTGGCGCCCAGTGGTTCACCTCGGCCAAAGAGGACGAAGAGCTGATCTACCAGATCACCAAGGCGCTGTGGAACGAGAAATCCCGCACGCTGCTGGACGTGGGCCATGCCAAGGGCAAGACGATCACGCCCGATAGCGCGCTGAGCGGGGTTGGCGTGCCGCTGCACCCCGGTGCCGAGCGGTTCTACAAAGAGGTGGGGCTGCTCTAAGCCGCGCCCTGCCGACATGAGATTGGCCCGGACCCCCTGAACGGGGTCCGGGCCTTTGCGTTGCTATCCTCGCCGGAGTCCGCCATGACCTTAGATCCCAACCACGAGTTGACCCCCGAGGAGCTGTCGGAGATCGAGCGCAAGTTCGACCCCGAGATGGCGTTTCGCCAGACCGGGCGGGTGCTGGCCGTCGTGACCTCCTGCGCGCTGGTGGCGATGTCGGTCTATCACTTCTACGCCTCGGGCTTTGGCCTGGTGCGTGAACTGTTGCACCGGGGGATCCACCTGTCCTTCGTGCTGGGGCTGGTGTTCTTGCTGTTCGGCTGGCGGCGGTCGGGCCAGGGACAGATGGCGGCCCCGGCCTGGTATCGTTTCAGCGGGGTGTCGATCCTGGACATCGCGTTTTCGCTGCTGGCGGTGGGGGCCGCGCTCTACTTGCCGCTCTTGCCGCCTGAGATCGTGTCGGAACGGGTCGGCAACCCCTCTCGGTTCGACGTTCTGATGGGCACCGCGCTGTTGGTGCTGACGCTAGAGGCCGCGCGCCGGTCGGTCGGACCGACCCTGCCGCTGATTGCGATGATGTTCATCGGGTTCGCGCTGTTCGGCCCCTATATGCCCGGCGCGCTGAAACATGGCGGCAGCAGTTGGCTGGGGCTGATAAACCACCTTTATATGACCAACCAGGGGATCTATGGCATCGCCATCGGGGTGATGGCGCAATACGTGTTCCTGTTCATCTTGTTCGGGGTGCTGGCCACGCGGATCGGGCTGGGACAATTGTTCATTGACCTGGCGATGGTGATCGCGGGGCGCTATTCCGGCGGACCGGCCAAGGTGGCGATCTTTTCGTCTGCCTTCATGGGGACGATTTCGGGCTCGTCCATTGCCAACACGGTGACAACCGGCGCGCTGACCATCCCCGCGATGAAGCGCGTGGGCTATCCCGCCCATTTCGCCGGTGCGGTCGAGGCCACGTCGTCGACCGGCGGGCAGATCACCCCGCCGATCCTGGGGGCGGCGGCCTTTATCATGGTGGAATACCTGGAAATCCCGCTGCGCGACGTGCTGGCGGCGGCGCTGTTTCCTGCACTTTTGCACTATTTCGGCATCTTCATCATGGTCCACCTTGAGGCGCGCAAGCTGGGCCTGCGCGGCCTGCGGTCCGAGGAATTGCCCAAGGCCATGGTGGTGCTGCGCCAGCATTGGCTGTCGATCATTCCGCTGGGCATTCTGGTCTACATGATCCTGTCGGGAAAGACGCCCGATTATGCGGCCGTCTACGGCATCATCGCCTGCGTGGTGGTCGGGGTGTTGAACCCGGTGAACCGTCTGACGGTGCGCGATCTGTGGGTGGCGCTGGCCGATGGCGCGCGCAGCACCCTGGCGGTGGGCGCGGCGGCGGCCACGGTGGGCGTGGTGGTCGGCGTAGTCACCCTGACCGGGGTGGGGTTCCGACTGGGCTATGTGGTGGTGCAGACCGCGACGGATATCGGCGGGTTCCTGTCCACCCTCTGGCCGCTGAGCTTTTTCGCGATCGAGCAATGGGCGCTGTTCGTGTCATTGGTGCTGATCGCGGTGTCGTGCATCGTGATGGGGGCGGGGATCCCGACCACGGCCACCTACATCATCCTGGTCGCGGTTGCCGCCCCCGCGCTGGCACAGTTGCAGGTGCAGCCGCTGGTCGCGCATTTCTTTGTTTTCTACTACGGGGTGCTGGCCGATATCACGCCGCCGGTGGCGCTGGCGGCCTATGCGGCGGCGGGCATTGCGGGGTCAAACCCGTTCAAGACCGGCAATACCGCCTTTCGCCTGGGGATCGCCAAGGCGCTGGTGCCGTTCGTCTTTGTCTATTCGCCGGCGCTGCTGTTGGTGGCGGACGGGTTCACCTGGGGCGCATTCACCGTCACGCTCTTGGGCGCGATGATGGGTATCGGCGGGATGGGCGTGGCGTTTTCGGGCTATCTGATCGCGCCGCTGTCGCGGTTGGAACGCTGGTATGTCGCGCTGGTGTCACTGCTGTTCATCGCTCCGGGGCTGAAAACCATGGCCATCGGCCTGCTGTTCGTCGCGCCGATCGTGCTGGTGCAGGTAAAGCGCGCGGCAGTCGCAAAGACGGCGGAGGGCACGTAACGCCCTGCCATGGGCGTCTTGGTCCCGGGGCCCACGGCGCCCATGGCAGGGCGCGCACGGTTTCAGTCCTGATCCTTGCGGGACTTTGCCAGGAACGAGTCAAACGCCTCCAGCGTTGCGTCCGAGACGTGGTGTTCCAGCCCTTCGGCGTCCAGTTCGGCCGTTGCAAGGGGGACGCCCACGGCGACCAGCAGGTCCACGACGGTTCGGTGGCGGGCGCGGACGCGATCGGCCAGCGCGGCCCCTTCCTCGGTCAGGAACACACCACGATACGGGCGCGAAACGGCCAGCCCTTCGCGTTTCAACCGGGCGACGGCCTTGGTCGCGGTGGGGTGGGTCACGCCCATGCGGCTGGCGATATCGGTGATGCGGGCCTCGCCCATCTCTTCGATCAAGTCGCCGATCATTTCGGCGTAATCTTCGAGAATAGCCACGGCCTGCGCGGCCCGGGCCTGATTGAACCGCTCGGGCTGTGCCGTTGGGTTGGACGTTTGGTCTTGGTCGTTTGTCATGTGCCTTCTTTGCATGGCTCACGCGGTTTCGCGCTTCAGGCTCGATCGGCAGGGTGGGGCTTAGATTGCAGGCTTGGCTAAATTTTGCAAACAGCCTTTCAGATTTCAGGGCCATGCGCGCCAAAAGGATGCGGCCCAAGAACAACGCGGATTGACAGAAGTGTAGCCCTGGCTTTACTTGCCAGCCAAGGCTGCGTGCCGCGAAGGGAAATGAAAGCACGTCATGGACAAAACGACGACCGGACGAACCCAAGCAGCCATGTCAGAGGTGCTTGCCGGGACACGCCGTGGGCCGCGCAGCGTGCTGCTTTTCGCGGGGCCTGCAATCATCGCGTCGGTCGCCTACATGGATCCGGGCAACTATGCGACCAACATCCAGGCCGGTGCAGGCTATGGCTATGGGCTCTTGTGGGTCGTGCTTTTGGCCAACCTGATCGCGATGCTGTTCCAGTCGTTGTCGGCCCGGGTGGGGATCGTGACCGGGAGCAACCTGGCAGAGCTGTGCCGCGATCATTTTCCCAGGCCGATCGTGCTGGTCATGTGGGTGGTCAGCGAAATCGCGGCCATGGCCACCGACCTGGCAGAGTTCCTGGGCGGGGCGATCGGTCTGGCCCTTTTGTTCCACATGCCGCTGATGGCGGGCATGGTGGTCACCGCCATCGTGACCTATGCCATCCTGCTGTTCGAGGCGCGCGGCTTTCGCCCGATGGAGTTGATTATCGCGGCCCTCGTGTCGGTCATTGGGCTTTGTTATCTGATCGAGGTCTTTATCGCCCCGATTGCGTGGGGCGATGCGGCGTGGGGTATGATCTCTCCGTCGTTGCCCGATAGCACGGCGTTGACAATCGCGGTGGGCATCATCGGCGCGACCGTCATGCCCCATGCGATTTACCTTCATTCCGGCCTGACCCAGAATCGCGCGGTCCTGCGCAACGACAGCGACCGCCGAAAGGTGGTGCGCTTTTCCAACATCGAGGTGATCCTGGCCCTGGCTGCGGCCGGTCTGGTGAACATGGCAATGGTGATGATGGCGGCCAGCGCCTTTCACAACGGGCACAGCGAGGTGGCCGAGATCGAAACCGCGTATCACATGCTCACGCCGCTTTTGGGTGGCGCGGCGGCGGGGGTGTTCCTGGTCTCGCTGATTGCCTCTGGCGTTTCCAGTTCGGTCGTCGGGACGATGGCGGGCCAGCTTATCATGCAGGGTTTCATCAACTTGCGCCTGCCGGTCTGGTTCCGCCGGCTCTTCACGATGATCCCGGCGTTTGTCATCGTGGCGCTGGGCGTGAACGCGACCAACGCGCTGGTCCTGTCGCAGGTTGTCCTGAGCATCGCCTTGCCCGTGCCGATGGTGGCCTTGATCATCTTTTCGGGGCGAAAGGACATCATGGGCCAGTTTTGCACGGGCCGTGTGGTGCGCGCGCTTGCGATCCTGGGGGCGACCATCGTTCTGACGCTGAACATGGTTCTTTTGACCCAGATTTTCGGCGTGCCCATCCCCGGACTGCCCGCCGGCTAGGTCTTGGACGGCGGGGCCTCGCGCGGACTTGCCTATCGCCCTGTTGCCGGTGTCGCCCTTGCCTTGACCCGACGCGGCGATATCGACCGGCCCGAAAAGGCGCCCCTACCGGGGGCGTCTTTCACCGCGCATGTCACAAATCTATTAACTCTGGATCCTAGTTTGTCGCCATCCGAACAGGCGCGCGCAAGATGCGCGTGGTCGCTTCGTGGATTGCAACATCAGACCCAGAGGTTCCTCATGACCCGCAAGACCCTTCTTTTGGCCAGTACCGCTGCCTTGGCCGCCTCGGCCGCCTTTGCCGATGGCGTGGACTTTGCCCCCGTTTCCTTCCCCGACACCGATGAACTCAAGCGCGCGGTCGTCGCCTCGGACAGCGTCACGATCAACGGCACGACCTCGGCGATCGGCTATCACGTGATGATGCGCGGCGGCCAACAGATCGGTGACACCACCTTTGCGGTGCTGACCGATCAGACCGGCGCGCCGGTGCTGAGTGCCGATGGCGCGCAGAACGTGTCCGTGTCGGCCGATTTCTCGTCGCTGCTGCCGGTCGGGGGCAAGCTGTTCAACGTCACCCACTTCGAATCCCGCCCCGGTGCGATGTATGTCACCGAGCTGAGCCAGGACGCCGCCACCGGCGCGCTGAGCCCGGTCGCCACCCGCCCGGTCGATTTCTCGTCCGTTGGCGGTTTGTGGGTGCCCTGCGCCGGGTCGGTGACCCCGTGGACCACACATCTGGGGTCCGAGGAATACGAACCCGACGCCCGCGCGGTCGATGAGGCCAAGTCGCTGGAGGATGTCGATGACTACTACTATCCGATGGCGCGCTATTTCGGCCTGAACCCCGCCGAGATGTCGCTGGAAGACTTCCGCGGGGTGTTCAACCCCTATGCCTATGGCTATCCGACCGAAATCGCGGTCAGTGCCGACGGCACCGCCACCCCGACCAAGCATTACGCGATGGGCCGGATGGCGGTCGAACTGTCCTATGTGATGCCCGACCAAAAGACCGCCTATATCACCGATGACGGCACCAATGTCGGCCTGTTCATGTTTGTCGCCGACGAGGCCGCGAACCTGGGGGCCGGAACGCTCTATGCGGCCAAGCTGACCCAGACCTCGGGTGAGGGGGCGGGCGCGTTCGACATCGAGTGGGTCAGCCTGGGTCATGCCAACAGCGCGCAGATCCAGGCCGTGATCGACGCAAAGCCCGCATTTTCCGACATCTTCGACACCGCGACACCGGCCGAGGATGGCACCTGCCCGGCTGGATTTTCCTCGATCAACACGACCAACGGGCATGAATGCCTGGCGGTGAAAAAGGGAATGGAGGTCGCCGCCTCGCGCCTGGAAACCCGCCGCTATGCCGCGCTGATGGGCGCCACGACCGAGCTGCGCAAGGAAGAGGGCGTCACCTTTGACCCGGCCAGCGGCACGCTGTTCGTTGCCATGTCCGAGGTTGCCAAGGGCATGGAAGCGGGCGCCAAGCAGGATATCGGCGGCCCCGATCACATCCAGCTTGAGGCCAACAAATGCGGCGCGGTCTATGGTCTGCCGGTGGGTGCGGACGCCGGGATCGGATCGGATTACGTAGCCCAGAGCATGACTGCCCTGGTCGCCGGGACGCCCATGAAATACGCCGATGACAGTGCCTTTGCCGGCAATAGCTGTGACATCGACGGCATCGCCAACCCCGACAACCTGACCTTCATGACCGGCACCAATACGCTGATCATCGGCGAGGATACCGGGTCGGGCCACCAGAACGACGCGATCTGGGCCTATGACCTGGACAACGGCGATCTGACCCGCATCCTGACCACGCCCTACGGGTCCGAAACCACCTCGCCCTATTACTATCCCGACATCAACGGCTGGGGCTATCTGATGGCCGTGGTTCAGCATCCCTATGGCGAGTCCGACGAGGACAAGTTGGCCAATCCTGCCGATGCCATGGCCTATGTCGGCTATGTCGGGCCGTTCAAGGCCAACTGAACGGCCGCCCGGCCCGATCCGGATCGGGGGGCGCGCGTTGCGCCCCCCGTTGCCTTTGACGAAAGCGACTGCTGATGCGTTCCCTGTTTCCCGCGCTGGCCCTGATGGTGCTGGCCCTGCCTGCGCCCGCCCGCGATCTTGCGGACAAGGCGCTGGGCAACCCCACCGCCTATATCCCGTCGCAATGCTATACCGCGACGCTCGATGCGTCGGGTCAGGCGCATAACCCCTGCGCGACCTGCCATGTGAGGGCGCGCGCGCCGAACTACATTATCGGCGACGCGGATTTGCAGCTGGAATACGCGCTGCCCGGGCCCGCGCTGAAAAATCCCTGGACCAACCTCTTTGTCGACCGGTCTGCCGCGATCGCCGCCGTGTCCGATGGGCAGATTGACGCCTATGTTGCCGAGGACAACTATTTCGACCCGGACGGGACGATCACGCTGGCCCGCGTTCTGGCCGACCTGCCTGCCGCGTGGGATGCGGACGGCGATGGCCGCTGGGCGGGTTACGTTCCCGATTGCCACTTCAGTTTTGACGCCGAGGGGTTCGACCACGCCCCCGACGGCAGTCCCACGGGCTGGCGCGCCTTTGCCTATGTGCCGCTGCCCGGTGGGTTCTGGCCCACCAACGGGTCCACCGACGATGTCCTGATCCGCCTGGACCACCCGTTCCGCAGCGATGCCACGGGCGCCTATGACGCGGGGATCTACAAGGTGAACCTTGCCCTGGTCGAGGCGCTGATCAACCGTGCGGATGTGGCCATCGACCCGGTGGACGAGGTCCGCCTGGGCGTGGATCTGGACAAGGACGGCACCCTCGGGACCGCAACGCATGTCGCCTATGACTGGGCCCCGCTAAAGGGGCGCACCATGTCCTGGGTGGGCGCGGCCAAGGGCCAAAAGCTGGCAGCCGGGCTGTTTCCATTGGGCACCGAATTCCTGCACACGGTGCGCTATATCGACGTTTCCTCGGGCACGGTGACGATGGCCCCGCGCATCAAGGAGGTGCGCTATGGCATCAAGACCAGGTGGCAGACCTATGCCGACCTGGAGCAGGCCGGTCTGGCCGAGGCCAAGGAGCGGTCCGATTTTCCCGATCGGATCATAACCTTTGACGGCGATCTGGAAACCGGCATCGCCAATGGCACCGGCTGGCGCTATCAGGCCTTTATCGAGGATGCCGATGGCGCGCTGCGTCCGCAAAGCTTTGAGGAAACCGTGTTCTGCATGGGTTGTCATGGCGGTGTGGGCGTGACCGACGACGCGGCGTTTGCCTTTCCGCGCAAACTGTCCGCCGATACCGCCCATGCGCGTGGCTGGTATCACTGGACCCAGAAATCCCTGGTCGGCACGCCCGAACCACTGCGCGCCGATGGGCGTGGCGAATTGGTGCGTTATCTCGCAGAGAACGGCGCGGGCGATGAGTTTCGCAACAACGCCGAGGTGATCGCGCGGTTCATCGACCCCGATGGAAACGTCCGGCCCGATGCCGCCGCCGCCCTGCGCGCGGATATTTCGGTGCTGCTGTTCCCCTCGGCCCAGCGGGCGCGCACCCTGAACAAGGCGTATCGCGAGATCGTTCTGGAACAAAGCTATGTGCACGGCCGCGATGCCGTCGCCAAACCGGCACAGAACGTGCATCGCGCCGTCACTCAGGGTCAACCCACGGGCATCCTCACACCGCTTCCCCCCGCGCGGTGGTAGGGGGGCTAGCCAACCGGCAGGGCGTCGGCCGTGCCCCGCAGCCGGGTCGCCAACAGACTGCTGAGGGTCAGCATCACGGCGGCGGTGGCCAGGCACAGCGTCACCCCGCCCACCTGATAGGTGACCCCGGACAGAACCGTTCCCATCAGCCGCCCCGCCGCATTGGCCATGTAGTAGAACCCCACGTCCATCGTGACCCGCCGGTCCTGGGTAAAGGCCAGGATCAGGTAGGAATGCAGGGCGGAATTGATCGCGAAAAGCCCGCCAAAGACCATCAACCCGACGCTTAGCGCGCCGGTCAGCCAGGGCGTCGGTGCCCCCGCCCCCCAGACCAGGACCGCCAGAACCGCAGGCACCAGCGCCAATCCACCCGCCCAGCGCCAGGCCCCGGCGACCAGGTCCGCGCGGTCCTTGCGCGCCGATCCCAGCAGGCGGGGGGCGGCGGCCTGAACCGCGCCGTAAAGGATGATCCAGATCGCCATGAACCCGCCGATCAGGAAAAACGCCGCGCGGTTGCCCGCCTCGGACCCATCGGAAAGAACGGCGTAAAAATAGATCGGGATGCCGACCACGAACCACACATCCCGCGCCCCGAACAGGAACACCCGCGCCGCCGACAGCCAGTTGATGTCGGGGTTTTTGGAAAACACCTCGCGGAACCTGGCGTCCTTGCGCCCTGCGGGCAGGCCGGGCGGCATGCGCCAGGCCACCGCGCCCAGGATCGCCGCCAGCACCGCCGCCATGCCCAGGACCGCCGGGACGAACCCCACCAGCCCCAGCGCCGCCGCGCCCAGCAAAAAGCCCAGTCCCTTGACCGCGTTCTTGGATCCCGTCAGCGCCGCCACCCAGCGAAAGAGCCCATCCGACGAGGTCGGTGCCAACAGCTTGACCGCCGATTTCGAGGACATCTTGGCCAGATCCTTGGCCACGCCGGATACGCCCTGCACGGCCATCACATAGGCCACCGACACCCCGATCGCCCAACCCGGGTCCAGGAACGCCAGTGCCACCAGGGCGGCCACCTGCAACCCCAACCCGGCATAAAGCGTCGAGCCCAGCCCGAACCGCGCCGCGATCCACCCCGCCGACAGGTTGGTGATCATGCCCGCGATTTCATAAAGCACGAACAAATAGGCCAGCTGAACCGGGCTAAAGCCCAAGGTGTGGAAATGCAGCAGCACCAGCATCCTGAGCGCCCCGTCGGTCAGCATGAACGCCCAATAGGCCGCTGTGACCGCGATATAGGCCGACAGGCCGGCGGGGCGGCTCATACCGTTTCCCCCACCATGCAGGCGACATCGACCAGCCGATGCGCATAGCCCCATTCGTTGTCGTACCACGCATAGACCTTAACCTGGGTGCCATCGACCACCATGGTAGAGGGGCCGTCCACGATCGACGAACGCGCATCGTTGACGTAATCGGCCGATACCAGGGGTCGTTCCTCATAGCCCAGGATGCCGCGCAACGGCCCCTCGGCGGCGGCGCGAAACAGCGCGTTCACCTCGTCGCGGGTGGTGTCGCGGGCGACCTCGAACACACAGTCGGTCAGCGAGGCATTCAATAGCGGCACCCGCACGGCATGGCCGTTCAGCTTGCCCGCCAGTTCGGGATAGATCAGCGTGATCGCGGTGGCCGATCCCGTGGTTGTCGGGATCAGCGAATTCAACGCAGAGCGCGCCCGGCGCAGATCCTTTGCCGGTCGGTCGACCATGGTCTGGGTGTTGGTGACATCGTGGATCGTGGTGATCGCGCCGTGACGGATGCCCAGCGCATCGTGGATGACCTTGACCACCGGGGCCAGGCAGTTGGTTGTGCAACTGGCCGCGGTGATGATGCGGTGCCGCGCCGGGTCATAGATGTCGTGATTGACGCCATAGACGATGTTGGCGGCCTCTGCCTCCTTGACCGGGGCCGAGACGATGACCTTTTTCACCCCCGCCGCGAAATAGGGGGCCAGGGCGGCCGCGGTTCGATAGGCCCCGGTGCAGTCGATCACCACATCGACACCGTCCAGCGGCAGATCCTCGATCCGGCCATGGCCAGTGACCGGCAGGTGCCGCCCGTCGATGCGCAGACCGTCGTCCGAATGCCCAAAGGTGGCGGGCCAGCGCCCGTGCACGCTGTCGAATTCCAGCAGATGCGCGTGCATCCCCGGATCGCCCACCCGGTCGTTCAGCAGCACGATCTCGGCGCCGCGCGCCAAAAGCGGCCTAAGCGCCAGTTTTCCGATCCTGCCCAATCCGTTCAGCGCATAGGTGGTCATTGCAGCCCTTCCATGGTGGCGATCCGGTCGACGGCGGTCTGCCGTGCGATCCGGTCCTGTGTTTCCAGCGGCAGCGCGGCAAAGGCGCGGATGCGGTTGCGCAGCAGCCCATAGGCCTGTTGAAAGGCCAACCGCCGCTCGGCCAGCGACCCGGTCGCCTTGACCGGATCGGGCACGCCCCAATGGGCGGTCACCGGCTGCCCCTCCCAGGCGGGGCATTCCTCGTTCGCGGCCTGGTCGCAGACGGTAAAGACGAAATCCATCTCGGGGGCGCCCGGGCCGCGGAATTCGTCCACGTTCTTGGCGCGCAGCGGGGTGATGTCGTGCCCCTTGGCCTTCAGCATCTCGACGGCCAGCGGGTTCAGTTGGGAATTCTGCCGGGTGCCGGCGGAATGGACGATGAACCTGTCCCCGGCCTCGGCGCGCAAGATCGCCTCGGCAAAGATCGACCGCGCAGAGTTCCCGGTGCAGATGAACAAAACATTGAACTTGCGCGGCGGGGCCGCGTCGGGCCGGATCGGGCACAGATCCACCCGCCCACGGCAGCAATCGGCAAACAGGTAATCCATCAGCCACTGAACCCGGTCCATCTGGATCCGATAGAGCCGCGCCGTCCCCTCGCGGGTTTGCGCGATCAGCCCGTCCTGCGCCAGCGCGGCCAGATGCATCGACAGTGTGCTGGGCTTGATCGACAGCGCCTGTGACAGCTCGCCCGCGCGCACGGCATCGGGATAGCGACGCATCAACAGGCGAAACAGCGCCATCCGACCAGGATGGCCAAGCGTGGCGAGACAGGCGAGAGCTTCTTTTTCCATATTTTATGAATAACCGAAATAAGGAATTCCGGCAACCCTGAAAATCACGGTGCGAACCGCGTTGCCCCCGCTGCGCAAGCCGCTATCCTCGGGGCAGGCGATCACGGGCAAGGGGTTTGGCATGAGCGGTCTTCTGGCGCTTCTCGACGACGTGGCGGCAATTGCAAAGGTCGCGGCGGCCTCGGTCGACGATGTGGTGGGCCAGGCGGTCAAGGCGTCGTCCAAGGCTGCGGGCGCCGTGATCGACGATGCCGCCGTCACCCCGAAATATGTCCATGGCTTTTCCGCCGATCGTGAAATCCCCATCGTCTGGAACATCGCCAAGGGATCGGTGTTCAACAAGCTGGTGATCCTGCTGCCGGTCGCGCTGTTGCTGTCGATCTTTGCCGCCTGGGCGATTGCGCCGCTGTTGATGCTGGGCGGGGCCTATCTGTGTTTCGAGGGGGCGGAAAAGGTCTGGCATGTCCTGTTTCCCGCCGACCACAACGGCGATGCGCTTTATCAGCAAAAGCTGTCGGATGCGCATCTCGAGGAACAAAAGGTCCGCGGCGCGATCAAGACCGACTTCATCCTGTCGGCCGAGATCATGACGATCATCCTGGCGGCCCTGCCGGGCGATCTGCCGTTGTGGATGACGGCGCTGGCGCTGGCGCTGGCTGGCGTGATGATCACGGTGGTGGTTTACGGCGCGGTCGGCCTGATCGTAAAGGCCGACGACGCGGGCCTGGCCATGGCGGCCAAGGGCAGGCTGGCCGCGACGCGCCGCCTGGGGACGATGATCGTGCGCGGAATGCCGGGGTTCCTGCGCCTTTTGGTGGTCGTGGGCACGGCGGCGATGATCTGGGTCGGCGGGTCCATCATCGTGCACGGCGCGCATGAACTGGGGCTGCACGCCCCCTATGAGGCGATCCACCATGTCGCGCTGGCCGCCGGTCACGCGGTGCCGCAGATGGCAGATAGCGTGGAATGGCTGGTGACGGCGGTGATCGACGGGTTGATCGGGCTGGCCTTGGGCCTGTTGTTGATGCCGGTGGTGGGACATGTACTGGTCCCGTTGGTCGGGCTGTTTGCACGCAAGGGATAGCCGCCGATCGCGGTCCGCGGCCCCGAAATGCCTATTTTGAGGACATCAGGGCACGCCGCGCGAAAAAAATAGGTCAATTGCAACGAATTTTCTGGAATTTTGTTGCCAACCAGGAGCTTGGCCTGCCTCGATTGCCAAAAACATGCGCCATGCTTTCGATCTGGCCTGTTCCCGGGCGCCGATCGACCCACATTCGACCGCACTCACTTTGACAGGTTCGCACCAATGCCCCAGCCCACCCCCGCACAGATCGGCGCCCAGATCGCCGCGCTGCCCGTCCGCTGGGACGACAAGGGGGCGCTTTATGTGCTGATGGTCACCTCGCGCGGGACCGGGCGCTGGGTGATGCCCAAGGGGTGGACGATGAACGGCAAGACACCCTGGCAAGCAGCCGAAATCGAGGCGTTGGAAGAGGCGGGCGCGGTGGGTCACGTCGGCACCGACCCGATCGGGCGCTATTGCTATGACAAGATCCTGCCCGATGGAACGGCCCTGCCGTGTGAGGTCGAGGTTTTTCCGATGCTGGTGCGCACGTTGAAACGCGACTGGAAAGAACGCCGCGCGCGCAAACGGCGATGGTTTACCGCCCGCCAAGCGGCCAAGCGGGTGGACGAGGCCGACCTTGCCTGCCTGTTGCGCACCCAAGCCGACCGCCCGCGCCGGCATCCCGACCTGCGCGCCCTGCGCAAGGCGTCCTGAAGGGCGCGTGCCGGCCCTGGCCCCTTGGCAATGGTCTATCGGGGGGCTATTCGTATTTCAAATTCTGAATATGAAAGAATCCCGCCGTGCGCCCCTCTGTCCTCAATTCGCTGACCCGCTACCTGCCCATTCTGGACTGGGGGCGGCGCTATGATCGGGACGCGCTGACCAATGACGTGGTCGCGGCGGTCATCGTCACGATCATGCTGATCCCGCAATCGCTGGCCTATGCGCTGTTGGCCGGTTTGCCGGCGGAAATGGGGCTGTATGCCTCGATCCTGCCGCTGGTGGCCTATGCGGTCTTTGGCACCTCGCGGGCGCTGGCGGTGGGGCCCGTGGCGGTGGTGTCGCTGATGACCGCGGCGGCGGTGGGCAACCTTGCGCTGCAAGGGACGGCGGAATATGCGGCCGCGGCGATCGTGCTGGCGTTTCTGTCGGGGCTGGTGCTGTTGGTGATGGGGGTGTTCCGGCTGGGCTTCCTGGCGAATTTCCTGTCGCATCCGGTGATCGCGGGGTTCATCACCGCCAGCGGCATCATCATCGCCACCAGCCAGTTGAAACACATTCTGGGCATCCCCGCATCGGGCCACAACCTGGCCGAGTTGCTGGCGTCGATCTGGGCGCATCTGGGCGAGACCAACCTTTGGACGCTGTTCATCGGGGGCAGTGCCACGGCGTTCCTGTTCTGGGTGCGCAAGGGGCTGAAGCCCCTGCTGATCGCCAAGGGGATCAAGCCACGCCTGGCCGAGATCCTGGCCAAGGCGGGACCGGTGGCCGCCGTTCTGGTCACCACGCTGTTCACCTGGGTGCTGGGGCTGGACAAGCATGGGGTGGCCATCGTGGGCCAGGTGCCCCAGGGGTTGCCGCCACTGACGGTGCCGCATTTCGATCTGGAGCTGTGGGGCAGCCTGCTGGGGTCAGCGGTGCTGATCTCGATCATCGGGTTCGTGGAATCGGTGTCGGTCGCCCAAACCCTGGCCGCGAAACGGCGCCAGCGGATCGTGCCGGACCAGGAACTGATCGGGCTGGGGGCCTCGAACATCGCGGCGGCGGTGTCGGGGGGTTATCCGGTCACGGGCGGGTTTTCCCGCTCGGTGGTGAATTTCGACGCGGGCGCGGAAACCCCGGCGGCGGGGGCGTTCACGGCCGTGGGGATCGCGCTGGCAGCGCTGGCGCTGACGCCGTTGCTGTTCTTTCTGCCCAAGGCGACGTTGGCGGCGACGATCATCGTCGCGGTGCTGAGCCTGGTGGATTTCAAGATCCTGCGCACCACCTGGGGCTATTCCAAGGCCGACTTCGTGGCGGTTGCCGCGACGATCCTGCTGACGCTGGGACTTGGTGTGGAACTGGGTGTTTCGGCGGGGGTTGCGCTGTCGATCGGGCTGTTTCTCTATCGCACGTCACGCCCGCATATCGCCGAGGTGGGGCTTGTTCCGGGGACCGAGCATTTCCGCAACATCCTGCGCCACACGGTCGAAACCCATCCCGATATCGTCACCATCCGGGTGGATGAGAACCTGTATTTCGCCAATGCCAGGTTCCTGGAGGATTACATCTATGACCGCGTGGTCGGGGACAAGGCGCTGCGCCACGTGATCCTGATGTGCTCGGCGGTGAACGAGATCGACACCAGCGCCCTGGAGTCGCTGGAGGCGATCAACCACCGCCTGGGCGACATGGGGCTGACGCTGAACCTGTCAGAGGTGAAGGGGCCGGTCATGGATCGGCTGAAACGCACGCCGTTTCTGAGCGACCTGACCGGCAAGGTTTTCCTGTCCCAATACGCCGCGATGCGCACGCTCGCGGCCTAGGGGACCGGGCGCGGGACCGGGCGGGGGATCGGCGGCGGGATCAGGCGGGCGAGAGCGACCCGAAGATGCTGTCGGCGTGCTGATCCAGATAGATTGCCAGCCACGGGGTAAAGGCATCGGGGTTCGCCTTTACCTCGCGGGCCAAGTCGGGCAGCGCGACCCAGCGGACATCCATCACCTCGTCGGGGTTCAGATCCCATGTCAGATCTGCCGTCGCGGGGGCGAGGTAGATATCGACCACCTCATGCTCGGTCAGGCCACCGCCCACATCGGCGCGATATTCCAGCGTCTCGCGGTAATCCAATGTCAGGCCGGTGATCCCCAACTCTTCTTTCAGGCGACGGCGGGCGCAATCCTCAGAGGATTCGCCCCAGGCAGGGTGAGTGCAGCAGGTATTGGCCCAGTAACCGGGCGTGTGATACTTGCCCAGTGCCCGGCGCTGGATCAGCACCTTGTCGCCATCCATCACAAAGACCGAGATCGCCTTGTGGCGAAGGCCCTTTTGATGGGCCTCCAGTTTTTCCACGCGGGTCAGTTCGCCGTTCACCCAGGCCGGGATCATATCGCTCATGTGCGCAGCGGCGAAACGAGCCCGGTCAGGTGGGCGACGTTCTTGATGCCGATCTTGATATGGGCCAGCGGGCGCTTCTTGGTCAGCTTCTTGTTCATATAGCTTTCGAAGGTCAGCGTCTGCACGTCCACGTCATGGCACAGCGATACGAACCGTTCGCGCCGCTCGTCGGATTTGTAATAGGCGTCCTGCATCGCCTGAAGCGCACGAAACACGTTCTTGTGGTCCTTCATGAACATCTGCCGCGCCAGTTTCAGGTCCGACGCCCGACCCGAGGCCAGCGCCGCCGACACCGCCGAGGCCCCGACCCGCCCGCCATACATGGCGTAGTAGATCCCCTCGCCCGATGAGGGTGCCACGGTGCCCGCGGCATCGCCCACCACGACCACGTCACGGCCATTGTCCCAACGATCCATCGGGCGCAGCGGGATCGGCGCGCCCTCTTTGCGCAGGGTTTCGGCCTGTTCCAGGCCCGCCATCTTGCGCAGGTCGGCGGTCGCCTGTTTCAGGTCGAACCCATCGACCCCGGTGCCCATTCCGACCGAACAGGTCGTGCCGTGCGGGAACACCCAGCCATAGAAGTCCGGGCTGATCCGCCCGTCATAGATCACGTCGCAACGGTTCGGCGCATAGTTGCCCACCGCGATCGGGGCGTCGATGATCTCGTGATAGGCGATCACATAGGGGATCTTTTCGCCGCCCGGCACCTCGGCGCGGGCCACGTCGGACCGCGCGCCATCGGCGCCGATCACGAACCGGGTTTGCAGCTTGACCTCTTCGCGGCTCTGCTTGTCGCGGTAGATCAGGAACGTCTTGCCCTCTTCGCGCTCGATCCGCAGGAAGGTGCCGGTGTGCCGCTCGGCCCCGGCGCGTTCGGCGCGGGCGCGCAGGAAGGGGTCGAAATCCTTGCGATCAACCATCCCGACAAAGCCGTTCTCGATCGGGATATCCACGAACCGCCCCGTGGGCGAGATCATCCGCGCGGTATCGACCTTGGCCACCAACTGTTCGTCGGAGATGTCGAAATCCTTCATCAGCCGGGGCGGAATGGCGCCGCCGCAGGGCTTGATCCGCCCTTCGCGGTCCAAAAGGGCGACCTTCTTGCCCGATCGTGCCAGATCCTCGGCTGCGGTGGCCCCGGCGGGGCCGCCACCAACAACGACTACATCATAGATCATCTGTCTTACTCCCCGGGTACCAGGCCCGCATTTTCGGTTGTTGGCCGGTTGCCATCCATGATCCTCAGCGCCATCCAGGCGGACAGTACGAAAAGGATCGCCTCGGTCATGAACACCGCGCCAAAGGCGGGTGCATCGTCAATCATCGTTCTCAGCGTGTCGGCCGCCGCCGCCCCCAGCAGGCCGCCAAAGCCTGCGGCGATGGCCTGGGCCGCGCCCCACAGGCCCATCCGCGTGCCTTCGCGCGCATCGCGCCCTTCGCCGGCCAGGGCCATCATCGCGCCGATGGCCGCCACCGCGAACATCCCGTTGAAAAAGCCCATCAGGATCACCGCGGGCATGAACGGCAGGTGGGTGGCGAAATTTCCCATACCCGCGATCAGCGCCAGCGCCCCCGCAGACCCGATACAACCCGCAATCACCCAGGCCCGCAGCGACCCGATCCGCAGCACCGATGTGCCCAGCCCGACCAGCACCATGCCCAGGAACACGCCGCCGTTCTGCGCCCCCGACAACGAGGTGGACTGGCCCGGCGTATAGCCAAAGACGAGGCCCGAATAGGGCTCCAGGATCAGTTCCTGCATGAAATAGGCCGACATCGACAGGAACACGAACAGGGTAAAGATGCGCGCGCGGCGCTCGGCCCAGACCTCTTTCAGCCCGTCCAGGAACGGCATCTCGTCGGGTTCCTTGCGGGCGATCACGCGCCGCTCGATCCCCCAGACGGCCAGGGTGGTGACCACCACCGCGCCACCGGCGACGATGCCCACGATCTTCATCAACAGGGCGGGGGTATAGGGGTCCAGGAACGCGCCGACCGTGCCGGCGGTAATCGCGATGCCCGCGATCATCATCAGCCAGGTGATCGTCGCCGCCGCCCCGCGCCGCTGCGGTGCCGTGGCCGTGGCCAACAACGCCAAAAGCGAGGTGCCAGAGGCCGCCACGCCCAGCCCGATCAGCCCGTAGGCCAGGATCGACAGGATCATGCCGGGCCAGAAACTGGTATTCATCACCACGACACCCGCCGCCGCGCCCAGCCCGCCCAGCGCCAGAACCACCATGCCACCGATGATGAACAGCGTCCTTTGCCCACCGGTGTCGGACATGAAGCCCCAGTTCGGTCGCGTGATCTGAATGCCGTAATGCAACGCCACCAGCAGCCCCGGCAGCACAGCAGGCAATGCCAGCTCGACCACCATCAGCCGGTTCAGCGTGGATGTCGTCAGCACCACGATTGCGCCCAGGCACATCTGCACCAGGCCCAGCCGAACGATCTGAAGCCAGCTGAGCGTCATTACGCGGCCCCCAGCGTGCGGATCGCAAAGGCCGAAATCATCATGCCGGACACATACAGGACGACGCCAACGCCGTTATACCAGGGCGCCTTGCCCTTGGGGTCGCGCATCATCACCGACATTGCCCAGAATTGCACCAGCAACACCGCGATCACGCCGCCCGCGTGGAACGGACGGTCCCACAGGAACAACAGGCCGATCACCACCATCTGCGGCACAGCCATCACGATCGAGGCGACCCAGGCGGCCTTTTCCGGACCCATCGTGACGGGCAGCGAGTTGACGCCCATCTGCTTGTCGCCCTCAAGCGCCTTGAAGTCGTTCAGGGTCATGATCCCATGTGCGCCGATGCCGTAAAGCAGCGCCACGATTACCACATAGATCGACGGCGCCCCGGCGGACAAAACCGCCGCGCCGGTGAACCAGGGCAGCGATTCATAGGAAAGGCCCACCAGGCCCGGTCCCCACCAGCCGGATTTCTTCAGCCGCACGGGTTCGGCCGAATAGGCCCAGGCCGCCGCCACGCCCAGCACGGTCGCGCCGAACCCCCAGGGGCCCAGTTGCCAGCCGATAACCAGCGACAGCGCAGACATCGCCAGCGCGATATACAGGCCCCAGCGCCCCGGAATGCGCCCCGAGGGGATCGGGCGGTAGGGTTCGTTGATCGCGTCCACATGCCGGTCGCACCAGTCATTCGCCGCCTGGCTCATCCCGCAGACGACGGGGCCGGCCAGAAAGATGCCCAACAGCACCAGCCCCAGGCTGGACAGCGGCGAGACCCCCGAAGAGACGGTGCCGCACAGATAGGCCCACATAGGCGGAAACCAGGTGATCGGCTTGATCAGCGTCACCATTGCGGCGGGTTCCGGCAGGCGCCGGCCGGGCACGTTCGAGATATCGGTCATGTCGTTGGCACGTTCTCCTGGCCCCTTTCGGGGCGCGTGTTCCTGTTGGCGGGGCTCAACCGTCGCCCCCGTCTCTGCTCAGCAGGCCGTATTTGCGCAGCTTG
This sequence comes from Paracoccaceae bacterium, assembly GCA_016938875.1. Lineage (GTDB taxonomy): Bacteria > Pseudomonadota > Alphaproteobacteria > Rhodobacterales > Rhodobacteraceae > Rhodovulum. The sequence continues at coordinate 15,255 of JAFGTV010000020.1, read as the reverse complement.
ACGTAAAGGCTCTGGCGCGACAGGCCCAGCATCTCGGAGGCGGCGACGCGGTTGTTGCGTGTCAGTTCCACCGCGGTTTCGATACACATCTTTTCGACCACATCGGTGGTTTCCGCGACGATGTCCTTGAGCGTGGCAGACCCCACCAATTCCATGACAGAGCGCATCGCGTCGTCAGAGACCGCCACGCCGGGTTTGCGAACGACCTCCATCCGGCTGGCGTCGCGGATCACAAAAACGATGCAGGGCGTCGCCTGATCGGCCAGGTAGGTCGCCGAAATCTCGGCCGAGATCTGTGCGCCGTATTCGCCCGACAGCTTGGTCGCGAACATGCGCATCTGGCCGGTGCGGGTGGCGTTTTCCACCAGAACCCGCAAATCGACGCTGCCGCGCACCAGGTAATCGCCCAGCGACTTGCCCTTGACCGACGAGATATGCGGCGCGTCGGCCAGGCCCAGAAAGGCCTCGTTCGCGGCCAGGATGACCCCGTCGCGGTCGGTGAACACGATCGCATCCACCCCTTGGTGATAGAGCGCCTGAAGGCTCTCGCTCATCTCGTCGCCGCCCTGCTCGCCGGTTTCGACCGGGTCGATGCGGCACAGCACCAACTGTTCGCCCGCAGCGCGGAACGCCTTGGGCACCAACAGCGCGGGGGTCTTGTTGCGGCGTGTCTCGACCTCGATCGGGACCACGTCCTCGGCCAGGGCTTGACGGTTCAACGCCTCCATGAACTCGGCGCGGCGCCGACCGTCGAACTCATGGGCGAAAGAACTGCCCAGCAATTCGTTGCGCGGCACACCCAGCAGCGCGCAGGCAACCGCGTTGGCATCGACCACGCGGCCAGAATTCGTGCCGACAAAGACAAAGGCGTCGCGCGTGGATTCGGCCAGCACGCGATAGCGGGTGTCGTATTCGCGCTGGGTTTCATAGTCCCGCTCCAGCGCCATCTGCGCCTCGATCAGCTGCATCTGCATCTCGGCGATCGGGCGCAGGTCGCGGCCCAGCATCAGCAGCACACCGCCATCGGGGCCCATCCGGTGGAACGAATAGCGCACAGGGAAATCCCAGCTATCGCCATCGACATGGTTCAACTCGACCGACTTGCTGTTTTCACCGCCCTCGGCAAAGAGCTGCAACCGGGCCTCCAGCTTGGGCTGGCTGTCCTCGGTCAGCACGTCGCGGATGTCGCGCCCTTCCCAATAGTCCAACTGGCCGTGGGCGCGGTGGCCCTGGTTGACCAGAACCGACAGGATCCGCCCCTCCAGGCTGATGACGATCGCGATGTCGGCGGCCGTGGCGATGATCTCGCCCAGCATTTCAGGCGCGATGAGAGGGATCGCGCCGCTATTCCAGTATTTTGTGCCCCGTGATGTCACCGGCGTCCCCTCAGCGTGATCATCCGCCCTCTCACTTCTCAGCCCCTCGCCGTGCGTTCGGGCGCGTTTTGCGCCGGCGCCTTGAGGCCGCACAGGCGCAGGGCCTCTTTGGGGTCGGATGTCGCGTAATCCGCCCCTGTCACGGTGCACAGATCCTCTGTCCCCTCGACGGCCAGGCCACCGACGACGATCGGAACCGGCCGGGGCAGCGCCATGCGAAGGCGTTCGATCAGGTCGCGCGCAGAGGACAGGCGCTGACCGCACGATACCGACACGGCGATCATGTCGAACTTGCGCGTCGCCACCTTTTGCAGGATTTCGTCTTCGCTTTGACCCAGGCACAGGCAGACCGACAGGCCCATCCGGCGCAACTGGCTGGCGGCGGTCATGCCGCCCAGGGTGTGGAATTCTTCCAGCGGGACGATCAGCATGATATTGGGCACGTCGGCGGCGGCCATCGCGTCGATGATCCACGGATCGCCCAGTTCGCGCAGGATCGCCTGCAGGCGGGCCACCCCGATCGTCACATCGGCAAAGCTGAGCTCATCGCGGCACCACCGATCGCCCAACTCGCGCGCGGCGGCGGGAATATAGCCATCCAGAACGGTGGCGACGTTGATCCCCTGGCGGCGCAGTTCGGCCACGGAATCCGTGCGGATCGCCGTGCCCCCCCTGAGGATGTTAGCGCAGAAATTGGCCAGCACCGCCTCGTCCAGCGCCTGGCCAGAGTGGCCCGACCGTTGGGCAAGCGCCGACAGAACCTGGGTTGCCAGCGATTCGACCTCTCCGTGGCGGACGGCGTCGGTTTCGGCGGGCAGGGGCCTGCGGTTGTCAGCCATGGGCAATCCCCCGCGTGACGGGCTCGAAATGGATTCGCGCGGCCAAACCGAGTTGGCCACCGTTGCCCTGCCCAGCGTTGTCAAACGCGATTGACACTTCTCTGCCCTCTTGCCGCGAGGAATCAAGCCGGGACGATGCAAGCCCTATGAAAACAAATGGCTTTTAAGGTCACCCCGAAACATGATTGACCCTTCGTTCGGGATCGAGTGTAAACGCAAAGAGTGTAAATTACAATTGACACTTTCACGTCTCGGGGTCTATTTCGATCCCGCCACCGCCTGTCAGGGAGTCGGAGGATGTCGAAGCAAAGTGGACGCGCCGTCAAGGCGGTGCAGCTCTATACCCCGGAGGAACGCCGCCGGCGGGATGAGAGTGTCTGGACGGTCGTCCAGGGCGTTCTTGCGCCGTTGCAGTTTCTGGCCTTTCTGGTCTCGCTGGCGTTGGTGCTGCGCTACGTCTTTACGGGTGCGGGATATGACGCGGCGACGATCTCGATTATCGTCAAGACCGGGTTTCTCTATACGATCATGATCACCGGCGCGATCTGGGAGAAGGTGGTATTCGGCCGCTATCTCTTTGCCCCCGCCTTTTTCTGGGAGGACGTGTTCAGCATGCTCGTGATCGCGTTGCACACCGCCTATATCTGGGCACTGATCACCGGCGGGCTGGACCCGATGGGACTGATGATGCTGGCGCTGGCGGCCTATGCCACCTACGTCATCAATGCCGGGCAGTTCATCTGGAAATTGCGCATGGCGCGCCTGCAGGGCGGGGTGGCGGCATGACCGACATGACCCCGCAGCCGCCCGCCCAGGGTTGCCGCAATACCCCCGTCCTGAAAGAGCGCGGCCAGCGCGAGGTGTTTTGCGGTCTGACCGGCATCATCTGGCTGCACCGCAAGATGCAAGACGCATTTTTCCTGGTCGTCGGCTCGCGCACCTGCGCGCACCTGCTGCAATCGGCGGCGGGCGTGATGATCTTTGCCGAACCCCGTTTCGGCACCGCGATCCTAGAGGAAAAGGATCTGGCGGGCCTGGCGGACGCCAATGCAGAGCTGGACCGCGAAGTGGACCGCCTGCTGTCGCGCCGCCCCGATATTCGCCAGCTTTTCCTGGTGGGGTCTTGCCCGTCCGAGGTGATCAAGCTGGACCTGCACCGCGCGGCCGAGCGTTTGACCCAGAAACATGCACCCCATGTGCGGGTGCTGAACTATTCCGGCTCGGGCATCGAGACGACCTTTACCGAGGGCGAGGATGCCTGCCTGGCCGCGATGGTTCCGACCCTGCCCGATACCGATGCGCGGCAGTTGCTGATGGTTGGCGCGCTGCCCGACGTGGTCGAGGATCAGGCGGTCAGCCTGTTGCGCGACATGGGCGTAGATCCGATCCATTGCCTGCCCGCGCACCGTGCTGCTGAAACGCCGGGCGTCGGGCCGAACACGGTGGTGGCACTGACCCAGCCGTTCCTGAATGAAACCGCCGCCCTGCTGGAACGCCGCGGCGCGCGCCTGTTGTCCGCGCCCTTCCCGTTCGGCGAAGAAGGCACCACCGCCTGGCTGTGGGCCGTTGCGCAGGAATTCGGCGTCGATGCGGAAACCTTTGCGCGTGTCACCGATGCCCCGCGCGCCCGGGCCCGCAAGGCCGTCGCGGCCGCGACCGAAACGCTGAACGGCAAGTCCGTCTTCTTCTTCCCCGACAGCCAGCTGGAAATCCCGCTGGCGCGCTTTCTGACCCGCGAATGCGGCATGACGGCGGTCGAGGTCGGCGCCCCCTTTATCAACAAGCAGATCGTTGGTCCCGACCTGGACCTGCTGGCCGAAGGGCCGGTGATTTCAGAGGGCCAGGATGTCGATCTGCAACTGGATCGCTGCCGTGCGGCGCGCCCTGACCTGACGGTTTGCGGTCTTGGCCTGGCCAACCCGCTGGAGGCCGAGGGGATGGCGACGAAATGGGCCATCGAGCTGGTTTTCACCCCTGTTCATTTCTATGAGCAGGCCGGGGATCTGGCCGGTCTGTTCGCCCGCCCGCTGCGCCGCCGCGCCGTGCTGACCGGACTGGAGGGCGCCGCATGAAGCTGACCGTCTGGACATATGAGGGGCCGCCCCACGTGGGGGCGATGCGCGTCGCCACCGGCATGAAGGGGCTGCACTACGTGCTGCACGCCCCCCAGGGTGACACCTATGCCGACCTTCTGTTCACCATGATCGAACGGCGCAATCACCGCCCGCCGGTGACCTACACCACCTTTCAGGCGCGCGACCTGGGCACCGATACGGCCAACCTGTTCAAGACCGCCTGCCAGGACGCCTATGATCGGTTCAAGCCCGAGGCGATCATCGTCGGGTCGTCCTGCACGGCCGAGCTGATCCAGGATGATCCCGGGGGCATGTCCGAAACCATGGGCCTGCCCGTCCCGGTGATCCCGCTGGAGCTGCCCAGCTATCAGCGCAAGGAAAACTTTGGCACGGACGAGACGTTCTTTCAGATCGTCAAGGCCCTGGCCCGCCCGATGGAGCGGACCAAGCACGTCACCGCGAACCTGATCGGCCCGACCGGGCTGGGCTTTCGCCACCGCGACGACATCACCGAAGTCACCGCGATGCTCGAAGAGATGGGCATCGGTGTGAACGTGGTGGCCCCGATGGGCGCCACCCCGGCCGACATCGCCCGGATGGGTGCGGCCCATTTCAACGTGCTGATGTATCCCGAACATGCCGAGGCCGCCGCCCGCTGGGCAGAGCGTAACCTGGACCAACCCTATACCAAGATCGTGCCGATCGGCGTCGGCGCGACCCGCGATTTCATCGCCGAGGTTGCCGGTTTGGCAGGTGTAGAGGCGAAATATGACGACAGCCGCCTGCGGATGCCGTGGTATTCGCGCTCGGTCGACTCGACCTATCTGACCGGCAAGCGGGTGTTCCTGTTCGGCGACGCCACCCACGTCAAGGCCGCCGCCCGCATCGCCCGCGACGAGATGGGGTTCGAGGTCGTGGGGATGGGCTGTTATAACCGCGAGTTCGCCCGCGACATCCGTGCCCTGGCCAAGGACTACGGTGTCGACGCGCTGATCACCGACGATTACCTCGAGGTCGAAAAGACCATCGAGGAACTGGCCCCCGAGATGATCCTGGGCACCCAGATGGAGCGCCATATCGGCAAGCGGCTGGGCATTCCCTGCGCCGTGATCTCGGCCCCTGTCCACGTTCAGGATTTCCCCGCCCGCTATAGTCCGCAGATGGGGTGGGAGGGGTCTAACGTCATGTTCGACACCTGGATCCATCCGTTGGTGATGGGTCTGGAGGAACACCTGCTGCACATGTTCCGCGAGGATTTCGAGTTTCACGATGCCGCCGGTGCCTCGCATCACGGCGGCCAGGCCACGCCCCGCCCGGCAGAGCCCGACCCCCAGCAGGTCGCCGAAACCGCGGCCCCGGCCGATGGCGATATCGTATGGCTGTCGGGCGCCGAGAAAGAGCTCAAGAAGATCCCCTTCTTCGTGCGCGGCAAGGCCAAGCGGAACACCGAGAAATTCGCGCTTGAAAAGGGCGTGCAGGAAATAAGCGTCGAAACCTTGTATGAGGCAAAGGCACATTATGCGCGATGATCGCCATATCCCCGGCTACCGTGTCGTCATTGTCACGCTGGACTCGCACTCGGCCGGTCCCGCCGCCCGTGTGACGGATCGGCTGGCCGACGATTTCCCCGGCCTTCAGGTCTCTGTCCATGCCGCCGCAACGTGGGCCGAAAACCCCGAGGCTTTGGCGAAGGCAAAGGATGACGTGCTGCACGGCGATATCATCATCGCCAACCTGCTGTTCATCGAGGAACACATCACCGCCATCCTGCCCGAGCTGGAGGCCCGCCGCGACGACTGCGACGCGATGATCGGCATCGTCGCCGACGGTCAGATCGTCAAGCTGACCCGCATGGGCGATCTGGACATGTCCAAGCCCAGCTCGGGGCCGATGAAGCTGTTGAAAAAGCTGCGCGGCTCCAAAGAGGGCACCAACGGTGCGCCCAAGGGCGGCGAAAAGCAGATGGCGATGCTGCGCCGCCTGCCCAAGATGTTGAAATACGTGCCGGGCAAGGCGCAGGATCTGCGCGCTTGGTTCATGACCATGCAATACTGGCTGGGTGGGTCCGACGACAACGTCGAGCAGATGGTGCGCTTTCTGCTGTCGCGCTATGCCCATGAAAAGGCCTGGCGTGGGGCCGCGTCCGAGGCACCGATCGATTATCCCGAGGTGGGACTTTACCATCCCGATATCGAACATCGCATCGCCACCGACCTGGCCGCGCTGCCCTGTCCCCAAGAGCCCGTGGCGACCGTCGGCCTGGTGCTGATGCGCAGCTATATCCTGGCCTCGGACACCGCCCATTACGACGCGGTCATCCGCGCGCTTGAGGCCCGCAATATCCGTGTGATCGCCGCCTTTGCCGGTGGTCTGGACGCGCGCCCGGCGATCGACGCCTATTTCCGCACCGAGGATGGCGCGCATATCGACACGCTGGTATCGCTGACCGGCTTCAGCCTGATTGGCGGGCCTGCCTATAACGACAGCACCGCCGCGGTCGAGACCCTGTCGGGGTTGGACATCCCCTATGTCGCCGCGCATCCGCTGGAATTCCAGACGTTGGGCCAATGGGGTGCCAGCGCGGGGGGGCTGGGCCCGGTCGAGACCACCATGCTGATCGCCCTGCCCGAACTGGACGGCGCGACCAACCCCACCGTTTTCGGCGGCCGCCACGGCCCCGACGGGTGCCAGGGTTGCCCGAAATCCTGCGAGTGCAAGACCGATACCACCGCAATGGCCGCCTGTTCCGAACGGGTCGAGGTTCTGTCCGCCCGGATCGAGAAACTGGCCCGCCTGCGCCGCTCGGACGTGGCGCAGCGCAAGGTTGGGATCGTTCTTTTCGGGTTCCCGCCGAATGCCGGCGCCGTCGGCACCGCCGCCTATCTGTCGGTGTTCGAGAGCCTGTTCAACACGCTCCACCGCATGAAGGCCGAGGGGTATGACGTCGAGCCCCCCGCCACCGTGGATGAGCTGCGCCAGACCATCCTGGAGGGCAATTCCAAGAAATACGGCCAAGAGGCCAATGTCGCCGCCCATGTCCCCGCCGACGATATCGTGCGCGGCACTCCCTGGCTGAGCGAGATCGAGGCCACCTGGGGCCCTGCACCGGGCCGGATTCAGTCCGACGGCAAGGGTGTCTTCGTGATGGGGGCGCAATTCGGCAATGTCTTTGTCGGCGTGCAGCCCACGTTCGGCTACGAGGGCGACCCGATGCGGCTGCTGTTCGAGCGGGGCTTTGCGCCGACCCATGCCTTCAGCGCCTTTTACCTTTGGTTGAAAAACACGTTCCGCGCCGATGTCCTGTTGCATTTCGGGATGCACGGCGCGCTGGAATTCATGCCGGGCAAGCAGTCGGGCATGGGCGCGCGCGATTGGCCGGACCGGCTGATCGGCGACATGCCCAACGTCTATCTCTATGCCTCCAACAACCCGTCCGAGGCGACGTTGGCCAAGCGTCGTTCGAACGCGGTGACGATCACCCACCTGACCCCGCCGCTGGCCGCCTCTGGCCTGTACAAGGGCCTTCAGGAACTCAAGGACAGCCTGACCCGCTGGCGTCAGTCCGGCCCCGACTCGACCGAGCGCGCCGATCTGGAAGAGCTGATCGCCATGCAGGCCGAGGCCGTGGATATGGGCGGCACGCCCCCCGAAAAGCTGTGGCTGAAGCTGCTGGAAACCGAGGACGCGCTGATCCCCGATGGTCTGCATGTCGTCGGTCGCACCGCCAGCGATGCCGAACGGATCGAGCATCTGCGCGTGATGTGCGATGTCGATGACGAAACCCGCGCGCGGGTGGATTACTGGCTGCAACAGGACACCGAACTGCCCGCCCTGATGCGCGCGATGGGGGGGCGGTATATCCCGCCCGTTCCCGGCGGCGACCTGATCCGGTCGGCCGACGTGCTGCCGACCGGGCGCAACATCCACGCGTTCGATCCGTTCCGCATGCCCACGCAATTCGCCCTGAACGAGGGTGCGAAACAGGCACAGGTTCTGCTGGACACCCATGACAGCATCCCGCGGTCCGTGGCGATCGTCTTGTGGGGGTCGGATAACATCAAGTCCGACGGCGGCCCGATCGCCCAGGCGCTGGCGCTGATCGGTGCCAAGCCCCGGTTCGACAGCTATGGCCGCCTGTCCGGCGCCGACCTCATCCCGCTGGAGGAGTTGGGCCGCCCGCGCATCGACGTGGTGATGACCCTGTCGGGCATTTTCCGCGATCTGCTGCCGTTGCAGACCCGGATGCTGGCCGAGGCCGCCTACAAGGCCGCGATGGCCGAGGATGAGCCGCTGGAGATGAACTTCGTCCGGGCCCATTCGCTGGCCCATGCCGAAAAGATGGGCGTGGACATGGAAACGGCAGCCCTGCGCGTTTTCTCGAATGCCGAGGGGGCCTATGGCTCTAACGTCAACGGCCTGATCGACAGTGGCGCCTGGGGCGAAGAGGACGAGCTGGCCGATGCCTACGAGGCGCGCAAAAGCTTTGCCTATGGCCGTGACGGCAAGTCCAAGGCCAGTGCCGCGCTGTTGCAGCAGACCCTGAAAGACGTGGATATCGCTTATCAGAACCTCGAAAGCGTGGAGCTGGGCGTGACCACGGTGGACCACTATTTCGATACGCTGGGCGGCATTTCCCGCGCAGTGAAACGCGCCAAGGGCAGCGAGGCCGCCGTCTATATCGGTGACCAGACCCGCGGCGAAGGCAAGGTGCGCACCCTGCAAGATCAGGTCGCACTGGAAACCCGGTCGCGCAGCCTGAATCCCAAATGGTTCGAGGGCATGCTGAAACACGGGCACGAAGGCGTGCGCCAGATCGAGGCGCAGGTCACCAACACCCTGGGATGGTCGGCAACGACTGGCCAAGTGGAGCCTTGGGTGTATCAACGGTTGTCGGAAACCTTTGTTCTGGACGAGGAAATGCGCAAACGGCTGGCCAGCCTGAATCCCGCCGCAAGTGCGAAGATGGCCAACCGCCTGCTGGAGGCGCATGATCGCAACTACTGGCAGCCCGACGCCGAAACCCTGGCCGCGCTGCAGGCGGCGGCCGATGAGCTGGAAGACCGGCTCGAAGGAATCGCGGCCGAATAGAGCCGCAAACGGAGGGAACCATGAGCCCCAGAGATGACATCCCGACGCTGAGAGGCGAGGACGGAGAAGGTTCTGTCCAGGTCCATCAAGACGATTCAATGAAGATCGAGGGGGCCAAGGTCTTTTCGGTCTACGGTAAGGGCGGGATCGGCAAATCGACGACCTCGTCGAACCTGTCGGCCGCGTTTTCCATGCTGGGCAAGCGCGTGTTGCAGATCGGCTGTGATCCGAAACACGATTCCACCTTTACCCTGACGGGCCATTTGCAGCCCACCGTGATCGACGTTCTCAAGGATGTCGATTTCCACCCCGAAGAGCTGCGCCCCGAGGATTTCGTCACCGTCGGCTTCAACGGTGTGAAATGCGTCGAGGCCGGCGGCCCGCCCGCGGGCACCGGCTGTGGCGGTTACGTCGTGGGGCAGACGGTCAAGCTGCTCAAGCAGCACCACATGCTGGATGACACCGACGTGGTGATCTTTGACGTGCTGGGCGACGTGGTTTGCGGCGGCTTTGCGGCCCCCTTGCAGCATGCCGACCGTGCGGTGATCGTGACCGCCAACGATTTCGACTCGATTTACGCGATGAACCGGATCATCGCGGCCGTGCAGGCCAAGTCGAAGAACTACAAGGTGCGGCTTGCCGGCTGTGTCGCCAATCGCTCGGTCGATACCGACGAGGTGGACCGCTATTGCGAGACGGTCGGGTTCAAGCGCATCGCGCACATGCCCGCGGTCGACGCGATCCGCCGGTCGCGGCTAAAGAAAAAGACCCTGTTCGAGATGCCCGACGAAGAGGACATCGTGCACTGCCGCGCGGAATATATCCGCCTGGCCGAAACCCTGTGGAACGGGACCGAGGCCTTGGCCCCCGCGCCGCTGCCCGACCGTGAAATCTTTGAATTGCTGGGATTCGATTGATGGACACCTATTCCCGCACGCGCGAGCAGCTGGAAACCTATTTCGACCGCACCGCGTCCAAGACGTGGGAGCGGCTGACCTCTGACGCGCCGGTCTCGCGGATTCGCCAGACCGTGCGCGAGGGGCGTGACCAGATGCGCGCAGGGATGCTGTCGCGCCTGCCCGACGACCTGACGGGCGCGCGGGTGTTGGATGCGGGCTGTGGTGCCGGGCCGATGACCCAGGAACTGGCTGAGCGCGGGGCAGAGGTCGTCGCCGTCGACATCTCTCCCAGCCTGCTGGAGGTCGCAAAAAAGCGGATCCCCGAGAAATTGCACCGCCAGATCACCTTTGTCGCTGGTGACATGCTGGGCGACGCGCTGGGACGGTTCGATTATGCCATGGCGATGGACAGCCTGATCCATTACCGCGCCCCCGATATCGCCGCGGCCCTGGGTCGCCTGGCCCCGCGGGTGCGGCAAAAGATCGTGTTCACCATCGCACCCAAGACGCCGCTCTTGTCGGCGATGCATGTCTCGGGCAAGCTTTTCCCCAGGTCTGACCGCTCTCCGCGGATCATTCCGCATTCCGAGGCCCGGATTGCCGGTGCATTGCGCGACGTGGGCATCAAGGGTGCGCTGCGTCCGGTGTTGCGGGTGAGCAAGGGCTTTTACATCTCCCAAGCGATGGAGCTGGAGTTGTGAGCAAGAAACCCCACCGTTTGACCCGGCTCAGCGCCAAGTATCTGCCGTTTGCGGACGCGGCCTCGGCCGATCTGCCGTTGGAGCAGTTGCTGCGGCTGTCGCTCTTCCAGGTGTCGGTGGGGATGGCGACGGTGATGCTGCTGGGCACGCTGAACCGGGTGATGATCGTCGAGCTGTCGGTGCCTGCGATGGTCGTGGCGATGATGATCGCGCTGCCCGTGCTGGTGGCCCCGTTCCGCGCCCTGATGGGGTTCAAATCGGACAATTACCGTTCCGCCATCGGGTGGAAGCGGGTGCCTTACATGTGGTTCGGCTCGCTTTGGCAGATGGGCGGGCTGGCGATCATGCCGTTCGCGCTGATCGTGCTGTCTGGCGATCAGACCCTGGGCCCCGACTGGGCCGGCGAAGTGCTGGCCGCGCTGGCCTTTCTGATGACCGGGCTGGGGCTGCACATGACCCAGACGGCGGGCCTGGCGTTGGCCTCGGACCGGGCCAGCGACGAGACACGGCCGCGGGTGGTGTCCCTGCTCTATGTCATGTTCCTGATCGGAATGGGCGTTTCGGCGCTGATCATCGGCTGGCTCTTGCGCGACTTTTCGCAACTGACCCTGATCCGCGTGGTCCAGGGGGCGGCGGTGATGACCATCGTGCTGAACCTCATCGCCCTGTGGAAGCAGGAGCGGATGAACCCCATGACCAAGGAAGAGCGCGCCGCCCCGCAGCCCCGTTTTTCCGAGGCGTGGGCCGATTTCGCCCGCGGCGGCAAGGCCGGGCGCCTGCTGGCCGTGGTGGCGATCGGCACGCTGGGCTTCAACATGCAAGATATCCTGCTGGAACCTTACGGCGGCGAGATCCTGGGCCTGTCGGTGTCGTCCACGACAATGCTGACCGGCATGTGGGCGCTGGGCGCGCTGGGGGGCTTTGCCCTGGCGGCGCGCTGGCTGGCCGACGGAATGAACCCGTACCGCATGGGCGCGCTGGGCATCCTGGCGGGGATCGTGGCGTTTTCCGCGGTTATCTTTGCCGCGCCGCTGGACTCGGTGGTCATCTTCTTTGCCGGGGCGGGCCTGATCGGGTTCGGCGGCGGCCTTTTCGCGGTGGCCACCCTGACGGCGGCCATGTCGATGCCAGTCGAGGGCACGGCCGGGCGCGGCCTGGCGCTGGGCGCGTGGGGGGCTGCACAGGCCACCGCGGCGGGCCTGGCGGTCGCCATCGGCGGCACCTTGCGCGACGGATTGAATCATCTGGCTTTGTCCGGGGCGCTTGGCAAAGCGCTTGAAACCCCGGCCACTGGATACGCGGCGGTCTACCACATTGAGATCGCCTTACTGTTCGTGACACTCATTGCTTTGGGGCCGCTTGTGCGGTCACAGGACATGTCTCATCCCAACAGGGATTCCTCGGCCAAGATCGGGCTGGCCGATTTTCCCACCTGACCCGGAGGACCAAACTCATGGTGGATGCTTTCTTTGGAAACTTCGATCTGGCCAGTCTCTCGATCTGGCTTTTCTGGCTGTTCTTTGCTGGCCTGGTATACTACCTCCAGCGCATGAACATGCATGAGGGCTACCCGCTCGAAGACGATGCGGGCAATCTCTCTCCCAACCAGGGCATGTTCCCGCTGCCCAGCCCCAAGACCTTCAAGCTGCCGCACGGCGCTGGTGAACTGACCGTTCCCAACCGCCTGACCGATCCGCGTAATGCTGATCTGCCGCTGCGCAAGGCGGGCAAACCCAACGGCTTCCCCTTTGTGCCGACGGGCGATCCGATGATTGACGGCGTTGGCCCCGCTTCGTGGTGCGCGCGCAAGGACGAGCCGGAACTGGACGGCCGCGGCCATCCGAAGATCCAGCCGATGGCGGCGCTCAAGACCTTCCGGGTCTCGGCGGGTCGCGATCCGCGGGGTCTGCCCGTTGTCGCCGGTGACGGTGAAACGGTCGGCTCGATCGTCGATATGTGGGTGGATGAGCCGGAACAGCTCGTGCGCTATCTCGAACTGGAGCTGGACGGCGCCCATGGCGGCGGTCGTCGCCTGCTGCCGATGCAACTGGCCCGGTTCGGCTGGCTGAAAAAACAGGTCAACGTGCACTCGATCTATGGCAAGCATTTTGCCAATGTGCCGCAGACCAAATCGATGACGCAGGTCACCAAGCTCGAAGAAGAGAAGATCTGCGGCTACTACGCGGGCGGCAAGCTTTATGCCGACCCCAAGGCGCGGCTTGAGCCGCAGCTCTGAGGAGAGGACGCATGTCCCACGACGACTTTGCCGTTGAACCCATCAAGGGGTTGCCCGAGTTGCTGCCGGAGGGGGAAGAAATCCTCTGGCAGGGGGCGCCCAACTGGTGGGCTCTCGCCCGAGAGAGCCTCGCGCTCTACTGGGTAGCGGGGTATTTCGTCGTGCTCTTCCTCTGGCGGACGATCGTCGCGACAGAGACCATGTCCCTGTGGCAGGCGGCGATCGCCAGCTCGTTCTTCCTGGTCCTGGGGGCCGTGGTCTGCGCTTTGCTGCTGATCACGGCCTTCATCCAGGCGCGGGCGGCGGTTTATACCGTCACCAACAAACGCGTGGCGCTGCGCATTGGGGCGGCGCTGACGATGACCCTGAACCTGCCCTATACCTGGATCGGCAATGCCAGCCTGGATCTGCGTAAATCGGGCGTCGGAACGATCGCATTCGAATTGATCGGGGACACGAAATTCTCTTATCTCATGTGCTGGCCGCATATCCGTCCCTGGCGGATGGCCCGCACGGAACCCGCGTTCCGCTGCATCCCTGACGCGGCGAAGGTCGCACGACTGATCGCCGAGGCAGCGGAAACGCGGGTCTCCGAACCGAAAATTGCGCGCATCCCCGATGATGTGCTGGCCGCGGGGTAAACCATGGCACCGTCCGACCCCCGCAAAGATCAGCCCGAACGGGGGGATAAGATCCCGCCGGTGCTGCTGCGTGCCATGCTTGTGCTTGTCGTCTCGGTCTTGTTGATCGTGACCTATGCACGGGTAACCGACCGGCCGCTTTCGGCGTTGCCCGACCAGGATGCGCCTATCGCGGTGGAGCGCGATATCGTTCTGAACGGCAGCATGTCGGGTGCCGCCACCGTCTATGATACCGAGGGCAACGTGATCGCCGAGTTCGGGCCGGACGAGGGGGGGTTCATTGCTGGCGTCTGGCGGGTGCTGCAACGCGAACGCAACAAGACCGGGGCGCAGCTCGACGCGCCCATTCGGCTGATCCGCTACGAGAGCGGGCGGCTTTCTCTGCGTGACGAGCTGACCGGCTGGCGCGCGGAACTGATCGGCTTTGGCGCCGATAACGAGGCAGTCTTCGCGCGGCTGCTGGACGAAGAGGGGTAGGGAAACATGCCTCTCGCATCAAAAAACAGGGAACCGAAAAATGGGAATACTGACCAGGCAAAAGGAGACTGCGCCCTGCACGGTTGAAGTCTCTCACAAATTCGAAAGCCTTCACGCGCATGTGCGGTTCAACAACGGGGCCGTCATCTATCCCGGGGACGAGGTGCAGGTGCACGGCCCCGAGATCATGGCCCCCTATGGCGAGGTCGTGTCCGAAGAACGCACCGCCACCATCACCCGCGCCTCGTCGGTCGAGCGTCTTTGGACCCGGCTGACCGGCGATTTCGAGGTCATGGAACTGTGCGAGTTCTCTTTCTCGGGGGAGGCCACGCTATGAACGTTCATACCGCCGATGCCGCCACCGTCGAAGAGGGCCTGGCCATCCAGGAAGAACAGGCCAAGTTCGACAGCGAGGCCGCGACCGCCGTCGCCATGCAGGACACCCTGCTGACCCCCCGTTTTTACACCACCGATTTCGAAGAGCTGGACGGGATCGACGTCACCCCCGTGCGCAAGGACTGGGACGAGTTGATCGCCGAGATGAAGGCCGACCCCAACAAGGGCCACTTCAGAAAGAACGAGGACTGGGACCACGTCGATTGGGACGGGATGGAGCCCGGGCTGCGAAAGGAGTTCATCGACTTTCTCATCAGCTCTTGCACGGCCGAGTTTTCGGGCTGTGTGCTCTACAAAGAGATGAAGCGGCGCGGCACGAACCACGACATCACCGAGCTGTTCCAACTGATGGCCCGCGACGAGGCGCGCCATGCGGGGTTCATCAACGATGCGCTGCGCGAGGCCGGGATCGCGGTGAACCTGGGCTTTCTGACCCAGAAAAAGAAATACACCTATTTCCGGCCCAAGTTCATCTATTACGCCACCTACCTGTCGGAAAAGATCGGCTATGCGCGCTACATCACGAT
>JAFGTV010000004.1 GCA_016938875.1 Paracoccaceae bacterium | reverse complement strand
TTACTAAGGCGTGCATAAATAAGGCGACATGCTGATGGTAATGTCGGCATATCGGTGATGTGTCATGTTGACTTATTCCCATGCGGGACAACGACGGTCGAAAAATTGACCACGCCACGCTGGAGGTGCTGCGGATGCGGGCGGTGGACCGGATCGCGGCGGGCGCCCCCCCGGCCGAGGTCGCGCAAACGCTTGGCCTGCACCGTGGTTCGGTGTATCGATGGTGGGCTGAGTACAGGCAGGGCGGCAAGGAGGCGCTGGTCGCCAAGCCGGTGCCAGGCCGGCCGGCGACGCTGACCGATGACCAGCTGGCGCGGCTGGCCGACATCGTGGCGCACAAGGACCCGCTGCAGCTGTCGTTTGACTTCGGGCTGTGGACGGTCGAGATGATCGCCACCGTGGTGCACCGCGAGTTCGGGGTGCAGCTGCATCGCACCACCGTCGGTCGCATTCTGCGCAAACTGGGTTTTACGCCGCAGCGCCCGCTGCGGCGGGCCTTCCAGCAAGACCCCGAGAACGTCGAAAAGTGGAAGACCGAGACCTTCCCCAAGATCTGCAAACAGGCCCGCAAAGCCGGCGCCACGATCTATTTCGCCGACGAGGCCGGAGTGCGCTCGGACTACCACTCCGGCACCACCTGGGCGCCCACAGGCAAGACACCGGTCGTGCGCACCACCGGTGCCCGGCACCGGCTCAACATGCTCTCAGCGATCACCACCACCGGCCAGCTGCGATTCATGGTGCGCCAGGGCAGCGTCGGCGCGGCCGTGTTCGTCGAGTTCTGCAAACGCCTGCTCGCCGACACCGACGGACCCGTCTACCTCATCGTTGACGGCCACCCCGCTCACCGCGCCAAAACCACCACCGAGTTCGTCGCCTCCACCGGTGGGCGGCTCCAGCTGCACCTCCTGCCCGGCTACTCACCCGAACTCAACCCCGACGAATGGGTATGGAAGAACATCAAACACGACCAGATCGGCAAGAAGACCATCACCAGCGGCGAGCAGTTCAACGCCATCGTTACCAGCGCGCTGCACCGACTCCAGAAGCAGACCAGCAAAATCCGAGGATTCTTCGCAGACCCCAACCTGGCTTACATCACCGCCTGAGTCGCTTTACTAACGCACACATTAGTA
>JAFGTV010000003.1 GCA_016938875.1 Paracoccaceae bacterium | reverse complement strand
CTCAACCCTGTTGAGTCGCCCTTTTATCAAAGAGTTACGTTCGAATGGGCCGGCCAGTGCGCGCGGAGTGCGCCCGCCCCCCCCGCCAGCCGGTCCCGGCGATGGACATCCCGAACCGGCACATTCGAAACGGGGTCCGTGTCGATGGGGGCGCTACGGCCTTGGGGATCGGCACATCTCGTGTCACCGACATCTGACCACCCAAGGCCAACCGATCGGCCCGTTTCAGGGCGCGCGCCCGGGCAGCACGTCCCGCGGCAAGCCCGCCGAATGCGACGGGCGCCGACAAAAGACGTCACCGGACCGAGATCATGTTCGGCAGGCTCAAGAACGGGCGACGGGTGGCCGCCCGCCGGCACAGGGGCCAGGGACGTCCGCTGCGCCCGCGCCCCCGCCGCCCGCGTGCCCATCTTGCCCTGCGCACCGGTGGGGTTCGACCCTGGCCGCAGACCGCCCCGGCCGCCGGGGGGCCGGTCGCACAAGGCGCACCCGCCCCAGATCCCGCTTGCAAGGGCGCGGGGTGATGCGCTAGCCATGGATGCGTGACAGGGGCGTTCGGATCTTTCCGGGCTGAGAAGCACCCTTTGAACCTGAACCAGATCATGCTGGCGGAGGAAGTCGCGCGGATGCCCCTTGCGGGTGCATGTCGTCGTCTGTCTCCGGCCCGCGCAGGAGACACCGCAATGACCGATTGGGGCCGCCCGCTTTCCACGATGCGCCAGAGCGCACCGCTGGTGCACACCATCACCAACTATGTCGCCATGAACGTGGCCGCCAATGTCCTGCTGGCCGCCGGGGCATCGCCCGCCATGGTGCATGCCCTGGACGAGGCGGCAGAGTTCACCGCCCTGTCGGACGCCTTGACGATCAACATCGGCACGCTCAGCGCGCCCTGGGTCGCGGCGATGCTGGCCAGCGCGGCACAGGCCGGGGCGCAGGGGATACCTTGGGTGTTGGACCCGGTCGCGGCCGGGGCAACGGCATTTCGCCGCCAAACTGCGGCGCAACTGGTGGCCCTGGCCCCCACCGTGATCCGCGGCAACGCCTCTGAGGTGCTGGCCCTGGCGGGCGGGGCCGCGCGCGGCAAGGGGGCCGATGCCGCCGACGCGGTCGAGACCGCCGAGGCCGGCGCGCGCGAGCTGGCCCGGGCCACCGGGGCGGTTGTCGCCGTCACCGGCCCGGTCGATTTCGTCACCGACGGGACACGGGCCTGGCACATTGCCAACGGCCACCCGATCATGCCCCGCGTGACCGCGCTGGGATGTGGGCTCAGCGGCCTTGTCGGGGCATTTGTGGCCGGGCAACCCGCCGCCGAGGCCACCGTGTCCGCCCTGGCCTATTACGGGCTGGCCGGCGAGATCGCGGCAGGGCGCGCGACCGGGCCGGGCAGTTTCCAGCCCGCGTTCCTGGATGCGCTGCATGGTCTGACGCCCGCGGCGGTGTCGGCCGGCGCCCGGGTCAGCGTCGCATGACGCTGTCGGTCTATTTCGTGACACCCGACGGGGTGTCGGACGCCACCGTCCTTGCCGCGGTGCGCGGCGGGGCACGCCTTGTGCAGTTGCGCGACAAGACCGCCTCGGACGCGGCGATGACGGATCAGGCGCGCCGATTGGTGCGCCTGTTGGCCCCGTTCGGGGTGCCGCTGATCGTCAATGACCGGCTGCGGGTCGCGCTGGCGGCGGGCGCGGCGGGGCTGCATGTCGGGCAAACCGACGGCGACCCGGTGCGCCTGCGCGCCGCACTGGGGCCCCGCGCGCTGCTAGGCCTGTCGATCGAGGATGCGGCCCAGTTGCGCGGCCTGGCGCCGGGCACCGTCGATTACATCGGCGCCGGCCCGGTCCGCGCCACCCCCAGCAAGCCCGATCATGCGGACCCCATCGGCCTTGCCGGGCTGGGACGGATCGTGGCGCTGTCGCCGGTGCCGGTTGTGGCCATCGGCGGTATCGGCCGGGCGGATGCGGCGGCGATCCGGGCAACCGGTGCGGCGGGCATGGCGGTGGTCTCGGCCATCGCGGGGGCGGTGGACCCACGGGCCGCCGCGCGCGATCTGGCGTTGGCATGGGGGGGCGCGGCATGATCCCGAACATCCTGTCGATCGCCGGATCGGACCCCTCGGGCGGGGCGGGCATCCAGGCGGATATCAAGGCGATCTCGGCCAATGGCGGCTATGGGATGGCGGTGCTGACCGCGCTGACCGCGCAGAACACCACCGGCGTCTTCGGCCTCGATCTGGTGGCCCCACCGTTCGTGCGCGCCCAGATCCAGGCGATCCTCGATGACATCCGGGTGGACGCCGTCAAGATCGGCATGCTGGGAACGGCCCCGATCATCGACGCCGTGGCCGACACCTTGCAGCCGCTGGCCATACCGCTGGTCCTTGATCCGGTCATGGTGGCCAAGGGCGGGGACCGGCTGCTGGAAGAGGCCGTCGTTCAGGCCCTGCGCACACGGCTGCTACCGCTGGCCACGATCCTGACCCCCAACCTGCCCGAGGCCGCGGACCTGCTGGGCCGCCCCCAGGCCCGCACCCGCGCCGAGATGGAGGACCAGGCCCAGGCGCTGATGGCGCTGGGTCCGCGCGCGATCCTGATCAAGGGCGGACACCTGGCGGCAGAGGACAGCCCGGACCTTTTCCTGTCGGCCACTGCCCGCCTCTGGATCGCGGCCCCGCGTCTGGCCACGCAAAACACCCATGGCACCGGATGCACGCTGTCCTCGGCGCTGGCGACGCAACTGGCGTTGACCGGCGACACGCTGCGCGCGGCCCGCGCGGCCAAGGCCTATACGCTGGGCGCCATTCGCGGCGCCGCTCGGCTGGGGGTCGGGCACGGCCATGGGCCGACCGACCATTTCTTTGACCAAAGGAGCTGACCGATGAAGCTGATTTTTCCCGCCGCCCTGTGGCTGGCGCTGAGTGGCGCGGCACTGGCCGATGACACGCTTTCAGTCATGCTGGACTGGTTCGTGAACCCCGACCACGGGCCGATCATCGTGGCCCAGCAACGCGGCTATTTCCAACAGGCGGGACTGGATGTGCAGATCATCGCCCCCGCCGATCCGTCCGACCCGCCCAAGATGGTCGCCGCCGGCCAGGTCGACCTGGCGCTGAGCTATCAGCCGCAGCTTTACCTGCAACATGACGCGGGCCTGCCGGTGATGCGGGTGGGCACGCTGATCGACGGGCCGCTCTACTGTGTCATGGTCGATGCCGATGGACCAGTGGCCAGCCTGGCCGATCTGGAGGGGCGCCGGGTCGGCTTTTCGGTGCCCGGCATCGAAGAGGCCTTGTTGCACACCATGTTGCGCACAAACGGCGTCGATCCCGCGCGCGTGCGCCAGATCAACGTCAACTTTGCCCTGACCACCGCGCTGGCCGCCGGGCAGGTCGATGCGGTCGCGGGCGCGTTTCGCAATTTCGAGCCGCACCAGATGCAGACCGTGGGTGAGCGCGGACGCTGTTTCCTGCCCGAAGAGAACGGCGTACCCCTTTACGACGAGCTGATCTACGAGGCCAACCCGGCAACCGCACGGGACGACCGCATCGCGCGCTTTCTGGCCGCGACCGGGCGCGCGGCGGCCGAGATCGTGGCGGACCCGGCGGCGGGCTGGGAGGATTTCAAATCCTATGCCCCGGAACTGGACGATGCGCTGAACGCCGCCGCCTGGGGCGATACGGTGCCCCATTTCGCCACGGACCCCGCGCATCTGGATACCGCGCGCTATGCCGCCTTTGGTGATTTCATGGTGGGCGCCGGATTGATCGCCACGCCCCCCCAGGTGTCCGACATCGCCCGTCAGCCCACCGCGCCATGACCGGCGATTGGGGCCTGCACGGCACGGTGCGGGTTGGCGGTGCGACGCTGCTGGATGGTATTGATCTGCGGCTGGGACCGGGGTGGAACTGTCTGCTGGGGCCGTCGGGCGCGGGTAAGTCGACGATCCTGCGGTTGATTGCGGGCCTGCCCTGCGGGGCGCGCTGCTCGGGCCGGATCTCCCGGCCCGAGCGTATCGGCTGGATGGCGCAAGGCGATCTGTTGCAACCACGGCTGAGCGTGCTGCAAAACGTGATGCTGCTGGACAATCTGGCCGGGCGTCGCCCCGATCCGGCGCGGGCAGAGGCATTGTTGGCCGATGTCGGGCTGGCCGGGGTCGGGGCGCGCCGCCCCGACACGCTGTCGGGTGGGCAGCGTCAGCGGGTCGCCTTGGCGCGCACCTTGATGCAGGACGCGCCCCTGGTGCTGTTGGACGAACCGTTTTCCGCGCTGGATCCAGCCACGCGGGCCACGATGCAGGATCTGGCCTTTGCGCAGCTTCGGGACCGGGCGGTCTTGATGGTCACCCATGATCCCGCCGAGGCACTGCGCCTGGGCGCACGGGTGCTGTTGTTGCATGCCCGGCGCCTGACGGCCGTGCTCCCCCCCGATCTGCCGGTGCCGCGCGATCTGGCGCACCCGGCCATGGCGCAGGCTACCGGCGCGCTGTTGACCCGGCTGAGGGCGGCGTGATGCACAGGCTGCTGGCCGCGCTGGGGGGTGTCGCGCTGTGGCAGGGCGTGGTCCAGATGCAGCTGCTCCCGCCCTTCGTGCTGCCCTCGCCCTGGGCGGTGCTGCGGGCGCTGGGACACAATGGCGCGCTGTTGGCGGATCACGGCGCCGTGACCCTGGCCGAGGTGCTGGCCGGCCTGGTGCTGGGCGTCATCCTGGGACTGATCAGCGCCAGCGCGATGGCCCTGTCACCCGCCCTGCGCGCGGTCGGCGGGCCGGTGCTGGCCGCCTCGCAGGCGCTGCCGGTCTTCGTGCTGGCCCCGGTTCTGACGATCTGGTTCGGCTATGGCCCGGCGCCCAAGGTGGCCATGACGGTCCTGTTGGTGTTCTTTCCCGTCGCCTCGGGGGTGCTGGACGGGCTGATGGCCACGCCGCAGGGCGCGCTGGACCTGGCGCGGATCGCCGATGCCGGGCGCGGGCGCAGTTTCATCTGGCTGCGCTGGCCCCATGCGCTGCCCCATCTCGGGGCCGCGCTGCGCATCTCGGTGACCTATGCGCCCACCGGCGCGGTGATCGGGGAATGGGTCGGCGCCTCAAAAGGGCTGGGTTATCTGATGCTGATGGCCAACGCGCGCTCGAAGATCGACCTGATGTTCGCGGCGCTGGTCCTGATCGTCGCTCTGACGCTGGCGCTGCGGATGATCACCGACCGGATCCTGCGCCGGTTCGCGATATAGCCCGCAGGCCAGAGCGCGCCGCCCGCCACCCGCCCGCGGGGGCCTGCAACCGGCCAATCGGCAGGCGCCCCCCTGGCCCTGCCCCCCTTATCGCGCCAGGCTGTCGGGTGCCCGGCCAGGGGCGCAGTCGCAGCCGCTCCCCGCGCCTGTCCTGCGGGACATGTCGGCGCCCCCATCGCGCCTTGGCCGCTTGTGACCAGGCGATCTCGGGGCGCCCCTTGGACGTGGCCGCCTAGCCCGCCGCGATGACCTGCTGGCGTTGGCTGCCCAGGCCCGCGACCCGCAGTTCCATCACGTCGCCGGGGCGCAGAAACCGCTGTGGTCGCATGCCCATCCCGACCCCCGAGGGGGTTCCGGTGGCGATGATGTCGCCGGGCATCAACCGCATGAACCGACTGAGATAGCTGACCACCGTGCGCACCGAAAAGATCATGTCATCGGTCGCGCTGTCCTGCACCCGGGTGCCGTTCAGGTCCAGCGACAGGGCCAGCGCCTGGGGATCGGCGACCTCGTCGGCGGTCACCAGCCAGGGGCCAACCGGGCCGAAAGTGGGGGCCGACTTGCCCTTGATCCACTGCCCGGCATGTTCCATCTGGAAGGCGCGTTCCGACACGTCGTTGACCACGCAATACCCCGCGACGCAGGACAGCGCCTCGTCCTCGGACAGGTTATGGGCGCTGCGCCCGATGACCACGCCCAGTTCCACCTCCCAGTCGGTCTTTTGCGACCCCTGCGGGATCACCACCGGGTCGAACGGCCCCGACAACGCCGAGCTGGCCTTGGAAAAGACGATCGGTTCGGCCGGCGGCTCGGCCCCGGTTTCGGCGGCGTGGCGGGCATAGTTCAACCCGATGCAATAGAAATTCGGCACCCAGCCCAGGCATGACCCGATCCGGCCGGGGTTTTCGATCACCGGCAGCGCGGCCAGGTCCAGCGCGCGGATCGCGTCAAGCGCCTCAAGCGCGACGCCGGGGCCTGCGAAATCGGCCACCTTGCCCGACAGATCGCGCAGCGCACCCGCCGCATCCATGATCGCCGGGCGTTCCTGCCCCGCGGGACCAACCCTGAGTAGCTTCATCGCTCATCTCCTTGCTGTGACCGGGGCCGGGGCCGCGGCACGTCTTTGGTAAGACACAAAAAGACGCCTGTCGAGGCAGCGCCACGGCAGACCGTGCAGGCGCAGCACAGTCGGGGGCAGACCCGCCTAGCGCTGGCGCAGCACCGCCGAGATCGGCGCCAGGCTGACCGTTTCGGCCTCGGCCTCCAGCGCCCAGGAATAAAGCGCCGTCACCGTTTCGGGATAGCTGTGGCCGACCATCACCACCTGGCCATCCTGGCGGGCCTTGAACACCGCGCGTTCCAGCATCCGGCGGATCGTCGGGGCGTTCTCGCGGTCCTCGTCCAGCACGCGGAACACGGTGGCATTGGGCACGCCTGCGCGTCCGGCCATGCGCGCGGCCCCGTTCAGGCCGCGGTCATAGGTGACCACCCCATGACCGGTCTCGGCGGCCATGGCGATCATCTGGGCCGACAGCGCGCGATCCTCCTGAAATCCACCGACCTCGGCGTCCATCACCGCCACGGTGCGGTTCAGCCGGTCCAACTGGCGCGAGACCGTCACCTCCAGGTCGCGCGGCAGCGCCCCCTGGGGCAGGCCGGTGGTCAGCGCCACGACCTCGTACCCGGCGTCACGATAGGCGGCCATCGCCTCGGCCGCATCGGGGCGGGTGGGATCGACCGCGAACGTCACCGGGAAGGAAAAGGTCATCAGCGCCTCGCGGTCCAGCCCCTCGGGGCCGACATCGATCAGGATCACCGACAAAAGCGGCTTGCCGCTGCTGCGAAACGCCACCGCGTTGCGCGCCAGGGCACCCAGGGCCGGACCCTGATCGGGCGACGGGGCGGCCACGACCCGCGCTTCGGGGGCAGGCCGGATCGCACTGGCCGGCGGCAGGGTCGAGCCCCCGTCGGGGCGCCCGTCGCCCACGGTCGGCAGCCGCCCGGTGCGCACGGCGGGCGGGGTGGTCTCGGCGCCCGGCACCGCCCGGCGCAACGTCCCCTCGGCTGCAAAGGTGTTGCCCTCACGGGCCGGGACAAAGACCGGGGCGGTCTCGGCGCGGGGCGACACGGCGTCGGGGCTGGGCACAGCCGATTGGCCCGGAAGGCGGCGCACCTGCGGCATCTGTGCGCCCGTGCGGGGCGCATTGGCCTGCGGCGGTGTGGAGGGCGCGTCCTGGCCCTGATCCTGGCCCTGATCCTGGCCCTG
>JAFGTV010000001.1 GCA_016938875.1 Paracoccaceae bacterium | reverse complement strand
TCGAAGCTGTCGAAGCTGTCGAAGCTGTCGAAGCTGTCGAAGCTGTCGAAGCTGTCGAAGCTGTCGAAGCTGTCGAAGCTGTCGAAGACATCACCGCGACGCCGGCCCTGCAAGAAGAACCTGCCGAACAAGAGGAATTTGCCCAGGACGAGGCCCAGGAAACCGCTGAATCCGACGACGATGGCGATGCCGCCGAGGATGACGGGTTTTCCCCGGCCAACGTCATGGCCGCCTTGTCCTTGTCCCCCGCCTTGCCGCCCGAGCCTGCCGCGGTTGACGCCCCGCAGGACGAGGCCAGCGAGGACGATATGCCCGCCGCCGCGCAACGCGCCCGGGCCCGCGTGCTGACGCTCAAGCGTGCCGACATCGAAGAGGCCGCCAGGAACGAAGCGCAAGAGAACGCCGAGCAGAACAGGAAAACCTCTCTGACGGATGAGCTGGAGGCCGAGTTGCAGGCCGAGTTGGCCGCCCTGGAGGCAGACGCAGCCGACCAGCGCCCTGCCACGCCGCACGAGGCCGCCGCACGTCTGAAATCCGCCGGGGTCGAAGGGGATGAAACCGCCCTCAACCGCCTGATGGAAGAGGCCAACACCAAGCTGGATGGGCCGGAACAGAAACGTCGCCAGGCCTCGATCGCACATCTCAAGGCGGCGGTCGCGGCGACCTTTGCCGATCGCAAGATGGACCCCAACGCCTCTGAATCGTCAGACGAAGAGACCCAGAAGCGGCCCTATCGCCAGGTGCTGGCCAAGGTCGTGCGCGGCAAGCGCGGCACGCGTCGTCCCAGCGCGGACGAACGGCTGGCGCCGCTTATGCTGGTCTCGGAACAGCGCATCGATACCCCCCGCCCCGATCCCGCAAGCGTTCCGGGCGCCATTCGCCCGCGTCGGGTCACCAAGGAAATGGCCGTGCGCGCCGAAGACGAAGAGGACATCCAGGCCGAGGGCGACAATATCTTTGCCTCGGCCACCAGCTTTGCCGATTTCGCGGCGAGTCGCGGCGCCAAGGGCATGGCCGACACGTTGGAAAGTGCGGCTGCCTATATCCTGATCGAAGAGGGCCAGGATCACTTTACCCGCCAGCGGGTGATGGGTCTGGCCGGAACGGTGATCGGTCAGGACACCGACCGCGAGGAATTGCTGCGCGCCTTTGGCGGGCTGCTGCGAATCGGCACGTTCAAAAAGCTCAAGCGCGGCCAGTTCGTGATGCCGGGCCTGGTCGATGGCGGCACCCGCGAGGCCGCGCGCCGCCAAGCCTGAGCACGCGCCACGAACACTTAACGGACCACACGGCCCGGCAAGGCGTCACCGCTTTGCCGGGTCTTTCTTTTCGGTCGGGGCGGGGGCCGCGTCCGGGTCCGGCTGGCCGATGCCGCGGAACACGAACCGCAAGGGCAGCGCCCAGACGATGCCCAGCGCCAGATAGACCAGCAATTCGATCCAGAATGGCGGACGGTCCAGCCAGTTCATCACCGTGACAGCCAGAACCACGTAAAGCGGCAGACCGATCAACAGGATGATCAGCGACCAGCGACGGCGGGCTTTATAGCTGAGCGCCATCAGTCGACGAACGGATCGGTGACGAGGATGGTATCCTCGCGCTCGGGCGAGGTGGACAGCATCGCGACCGGGCATTGGATCAACTCTTCGATGCGGCGGACGTATTTGACCGCCTCGGCGGGCAGATCGTTCCAGCTGCGCGCGCCTGCCGTGCTGTCGGACCAGCCCGGCATCGTCTCGTAGACCGGGGTCACGCGGGCCTGCTGATCGGCGGCGGTCGGAAGATAGTCCAGAACCTCGCCGTCCAACTCATAGCCGGTGCAGATGCGCAGCGTCTCGAACCCGTCCAGCACGTCCAGCTTGGTCAGCGCGATGCCCGACACACCGCTGGTCGCGCAGGTCTGGCGCACCAGAACCGCGTCGAACCAGCCACAGCGCCGCTTGCGCCCGGTGACGGTGCCGAATTCGCGGCCGCGCTCGCCCAGGCGCTGGCCGTCGTCGTCGTGCAGCTCGGTCGGGAACGGCCCCTCGCCCACACGGGTCGTATAGGCCTTGACGATCCCCAGCACGAAGTTGATCGCCCCCGGCCCGATGCCGGTGCCGGTGGCTGCCTGGCCCGCGATCACGTTGGACGAGGTGACAAAGGGATAGGTGCCGAAATCAATGTCCAACAGCGCGCCCTGCGCCCCCTCGAACAGGATACGCTTGCCCGCTTTTCGCTTTTCATTCAGCACCTTCCAGACCGGTGCCGCATATTCCAGGATCGCCGGGGCCACCTCGCGCAGGCGCGCCAGCAGTGCGTCGCGGTCGATCGGGTCCAGCCCCAGACCGCTGCGCAGCGCGTTGTGATGCACCAAGGCGCGGTCCACCCGCAGCTCCAGCGTGGCGTCATCGGCCAGATCGGCCACCCGGATCACCCGGCGCCCCACCTTGTCCTCATAGCATGGCCCGATGCCACGCCCGGTGGTGCCGATCTTGGCCATCGAATTCTGCGCCTCGCGCGCCCGATCAAGTTCCCCGTGGAAGGGCATGATAAGCGGGGTATTTTCCGCGATCATCAGCGTCTGGGGGGTGATCGTGACACCCTGCGCGCGCACCGTCTCGATCTCTTGCAGCAGGTGCCAGGGGTCCAGCACGACGCCGTTGCCGATGACCGACAGCTTGCCGCCACGCACCACGCCCGAGGGCAGCGCGTTCAGCTTATAGGTGTTCCCGTCGATGACCAGCGTATGGCCGGCATTGTGACCCCCCTGGAATCGGGCGATCACATCGGCCCGTTCCGACAGCCAATCGACGATCTTGCCTTTTCCCTCGTCGCCCCACTGGGCGCCTACGACAACGACATTGGCCATGAACGTTCCTTGCGTTGATGCCTGCAAACCCGCGTTCGTATACCTGCCTGCGACGTTGAGGCAAACCACATTTTCGCCGCAAGGGGGGGGGTGCGGGGGTACACTCGGTCGCGACTCGTCACTGACAATAACGGAGAACTTCGATGTCCGGCTTCTTGTTGCGCTGGGTGTTTGCCTTCATCCTGTTGGCCGCCACCTATAACCCGACCACCTTTAATTACGTCACCTGGGCCCAGGGCGCGTTTGCGGACCAGATGCCGCTGACGTTGTTGCTGGGGCTGATTCTGGTGATCGGCTACATCATCTATTTGCGTGCGACCCTGCGTTCCATCGGGCCGTTCGGCATGATCCTGATCGTGGCGCTGTTCGGCGCGCTGACATGGTTCTTGCTGGACCAGGGCTGGCTGTCGCCGGACAATGCCGACATGAACATATGGCTGGGTATCCTGGCGGCCTCGCTGGTGCTGGGCATCGGCCTGAACTGGAGCCGGGTGCGTCGGCGCATCTCGGGTCAGGCGGATGTGGACGACGTGGACGCGTGAAGGGGTTGCGGGCAAGCCCGGTTCGGCTTAGGTACACGCCCAAACCAGACCGGGGCCGCTCCTTATGGAAAACGTCATTCTCATCGTGCATCTGATCCTGGCGCTCTGCCTGATCGGGGTGGTTCTCTTGCAACGCTCCGAGGGCGGCGGCCTGGGCATGGGCGGGGGCGGTGCAATCACCGGCCGCGCCGCTGCGACGCCGATGGGCAAGCTGACCTGGCTTTTCGCCATCGCCTTTATCGGCACGTCGATCACCCTGACCATCATCGCCGCGGAGAATTCCGCAGGCACATCGGTCGTCGACCGGATCAGCCGCCAGGCCCCCGCGGCCGCAGCGCCCGAGGTCCCCGAGACGACCGCCCCGGCCACCGATGCCGAGGGGCTGCTGCCCCCCGCACCGGTCGCGCCCAGCGGTGCGCCGCTGCCGCCACCGCGCGCGGACTAAGCTGAAAACATAGATCGAACACCACTAGGGTTTGATTTGGGCGGCTTTGCCGCCCCAGCATCTTGCGGTCTGTTGCGGCCTCTTTGCGAATCCGCTATATCTCAAATCCCGTGATGCTGCGGTATTCCGATGCCGAGTCGAACATTGCACCAAGCGACAATCACGGGGGGCGCCAGCCACATGGCACGGTTCATTTTCATTACGGGCGGGGTTGTGTCGTCGCTGGGCAAGGGGTTGGCCTCGGCGGCCCTTGGGGCGCTGTTGCAGGCGCGCGGCTTTTCGGTGCGCTTGCGCAAGCTGGACCCCTATCTGAACGTCGATCCCGGCACGATGAGCCCGTTTGAACACGGTGAGGTCTTCGTCACCGATGACGGGGCGGAAACCGACCTGGACCTGGGCCATTACGAACGCTTTACCGGGGTGGCCGCGCGGATGACCGACTCGGTCAGTTCGGGGCGCATCTATTCCACCGTGCTGGAAAAGGAACGCCGCGGCGACTACCTGGGAAAGACGATCCAGGTGATCCCCCACGTTACCAATGAAATCAAGGACTTCATCTCGATCGGCGAGGATGAGGTGGATTTCATGCTATGCGAAATCGGCGGCACGGTCGGCGATATCGAGGGGCTGCCCTTCTTTGAGGCGATCCGCCAGTTTTCCCAGGACAAGCCGCGGGGCGAATGCATCTTCATGCACCTGACGCTGTTGCCCTATATCAAGGCCTCGGGCGAGCTGAAGACCAAGCCGACCCAGCACTCGGTCAAGGAATTGCGCTCGATCGGCATCGCGCCCGACGTGCTGGTGTGCCGCTCCGAGGGGCCGATTCCGGCCAAGGAACGTGAAAAACTGGCGTTGTTCTGCAACGTGCGCCCCGACAGCGTGATTGCCGCCCAGGACCTGAAATCTATCTACGAGGCGCCGCTGGCCTATCACCGCGAGGGAATGGACCAGGCGGTGCTGGACGCGTTTCAGATCAGCCCCGCACCGAAGCCCGACCTCACCCGGTGGGAGGACGTGTCGGACCGCGTCTTTAACGCCGAGGGCGAGGTGCGCATCGCCATCGTGGGCAAATACACCCAGCTGGAGGACGCCTATAAATCCATCGCCGAGGCGCTGACCCATGGCGGCATGGCCAACCGCGTCCGCGTCAAGGCCGAGTGGATCGACGCCGAGATCTTCGAGCGCGAGGATCCCTCGCCCTGGCTGGAGGGGTTCGACGCGATCCTGGTGCCCGGCGGCTTTGGCGAGCGCGGAACCGAGGGCAAGATAAAGGCCGCCGAATTCGCCCGCACCCGCGACATCCCGTATCTGGGGATCTGTCTGGGCATGCAGATGGCGGTGATCGAGGCTGCGCGCAACGTCGCCCACCTGCCCGATGCCGGGTCCGAAGAGTTCGACCACGAGGCCGGGGCGAAACGCTTTACCCCGGTGGTTTATCACCTCAAGGAATGGGTGCAGGGCAACGCCAAGGTGCAGCGCCGCACAGATGACGACAAGGGCGGCACAATGCGTCTGGGCAGCTATACCGCCCATCTGACCAAAGGGTCCAAGGTTGCGGAGATCTATGGCTCGACCGTGATCGAGGAACGCCACCGCCACCGCTACGAGGTGGACATCAAGTACCGCGACAAGCTGGAGGAACAGGGCCTGGTCTTTTCCGGCATGTCCCCCGACGGTCGCCTGCCCGAGATCGTCGAGTGGAAGGATCACCGCTGGTTCATCGGCGTGCAGTTCCACCCCGAGCTGAAATCCAAACCCTTTGCCCCCCATCCGCTGTTCGCCGATTTCGTGCGCGCCGCGGTGGAAACCTCGCGGTTGGTGTGACGGCGCGGACAGCCCTTGCCATGGTTCTGATGGCGCTGGCCCTGCCCGCCAGCGCGGCACCGCCGCTGCAAGAGCTGCCCTATGATGCGCTGGCCCCCAGCCTGACGGGGCGGGTGGATTTCAACGACCTGCCCGCTTTGCCCGAGCCGGGCCATGATCTGTCCCATGGCTATGCCGCCCCCGGCGCGCGGCTGGGCGAGCGGTTCGTGGGCCAGACCCTGCTGACCGTGACGGGCCCGCAAGATGGCCAGCATGACACGCTGGACGGTCTGCCCACCCCCCCGCTGCGGCTGGAACCCGGCGCGCCGGGCGCGGGGCTGAGCGTGTCGTTCCACCGCGCGTTCCGCTCGAACGCGCTTTATCCGCTGGGTCCGCTGGGTTGGCCCGTCCCCGAGGCCCGCGGCGAAGGGGTGGTGGCGATCCTGTTCGCCCGCGATACCTGTGCGCTGGCGGTGCGGATTCACACCGAATATGTCGACGCCCTGGGCAGCAACAGCGCCCATCGCGGCAATGTGACCTTTGCCTTTTATGCCCGCGACGGTGCCCGGATCGACCGCATCCGGCACCTGCCCGGCGGCGGCATCACCGGGTACGGGTTTGCACGGCCCGACAATCTGGCCGATATTGCCGGTGTGACGATCACCAACCTGGACAAGGGGGGCATCGCGATCGACGATATCCGCTTTGGCTGCGTCCCCCTGACCGGCTGACCCCAAGGGAGAAAACCAATGCCCAAAGCCTATTGGGTTGCCCATGTCGATGTGCGCGACGCCGAGACGTATGAACGCTACAAGGCCGCCAACGCCGCCCCCTTCGCCGAATTCGGCGCGCGGTTCCTGGTGCGCGGCGGCGATCAGCAGCTGCGCGAGGGGCAGGCGCGCAAACGCACCGTCGTGATCGAATTTCCCAGCCTTGCCGCCGCGCAGGCCTGCTATGACAGCCCCGCCTATCAGGCCGCCAAGGCGCTGCGCGATCCGGTTTCGGACGGCGATCTGGTGATCGTCGAGGGCTACGGCGACTGAATCCGCCTTTTCCCGCGCACGACCGAGGCCTATATCGGGTCCATGTTTGCAGATTTCCTGACAAGGCTGATTCAGCCCCAGCCCGCCCCCCTGCCCGATGCCGGCGCCCGCCTGGCCTTGGGCGCGCTCTTGGTGCGCATCGCGCGCTCGGACGGGGAATACACCCACGAAGAGACCGCCCGGATCGAACGCATCCTGGCCAAACGCTATGGCCTGGATGGCCCCGCCGCCCTGTCCCTGCGCCAGCAGGCCGAGCAGTTGGAGGCCGAGGCCCCGGATACCGTGCGCTTTACCCGCGCGATCAAGGACGCGGTCGCCTATGAGGACCGCGAGGCCGTGGTCGAGGCCCTGTGGGACGTGGTGCTGGCCGATGGCATCCGCGACCAGGAAGAGGACGCGATGCTGCGCCTGGTGGCCAATCTGCTGGGCGTGAACGATCGCGACAGCGCCCTGGCCCGTCACCGCGCCGAGGGCCGGAACGCCTGATCGCACGTCCAAACAGCGCTAATAAAACCGCTGATCGCCCCATCCGGGGGCTGGGCGCCCAAATCCTGTGCAATTGCATGGAAAATCGTCGCGCCCCCGTTGCAATCCCTGTGGAATCGCGCCCTACTCCGGTGCCGTATCCATCAAGAGACGCAGCCCGCGTGACACAATTGAACCCACCCGTTCTGGAAATCCGTGACCTCCACAAGAGTTACGGCGCGCTTGAGGTTCTCAAGGGTGTCAGCATCACCGCGAAAAAGGGGGATGTGGTCTCGCTCATCGGGTCATCCGGGTCTGGCAAGTCCACGCTCTTGCGCTGTGCCAACCTGCTAGAGGACAGCCAGCAGGGCGATATCCTGTTCGAGGGCGAGCCTGTGACATGGCGCGGCGCGGGTCCGCACCGCCATCCCGCCGACCGGGCCCAGGTGATCCGTATCCGCACCAACCTGTCGATGGTCTTTCAGCAGTTCAACCTGTGGTCCCACATGTCGATCCTGCAAAACGTGATGGAGGCCCCGGTCACCGTCCTGGGCGAGGATCGCGGCGTGGTCGAAACCCGCGCCCGCGCCCTGCTGGACAAGGTCGGCATCGGCGACAAATGCGACGCCTACCCCGCGCAGCTTTCGGGGGGGCAGCAACAGCGCGCCGCCATCGCGCGCGCCCTGGCGATGGAACCGCGCGCGCTGTTGTTCGACGAACCCACCTCGGCGCTGGACCCCGAGTTGCAGCAAGAGGTGGTGCGCGTCATCAAGGTGCTGGCCGAAGAAGGCCGCACGATGATGCTGGTCACCCATGACATGCGCCTGGCCGCCGACGTATCCGACCACGTGGTGTTTCTGCATCAAGGCCTGATCGAGGAAGAGGGCCCGCCCGAACAACTGTTCGGCGCCCCGAAGTCCGAACGCCTGCAACAATTTCTGAGTGCAACCACCGCGGCCTGAGGCCGCGCAACAACCGGCACGCCCATCGGGCCACGCCACAAATGACACGGGAGTAGACGATGAAAAAACTGATCCTTGGCACCGCGGTGCTGGCGCTGAGCGCGGGGATGACCCTTGCGGCGAGCCACTCGATGACCGTCCGCCTGGGCACCGAGGGCGCATACCCTCCGTATAACTTCATCAATGACAACGGCGAGGTCGACGGGTTCGAGCGCGAGCTGGGCGACGAGCTGTGCGCGCGCGCCGAGCTGACCTGCGAATGGGTCACCAATGACTGGGATTCGATCATCCCCAACCTGGTGTCGGGCAACTATGACGCGATCATCGCGGGCATGAGCATCACGCCCGAGCGTGACGAGGTGGTGGACTTTACCCAGAACTACACCCCCCCCTCGCCGTCGGCCTATGCCGCGCTCAGCGAGGATGCCGATATCGAGGGCGGCGTGGTCGCAGCCCAGACCGGCACGATCCAGGCCAACCATGTCGTGGACACCGGCGCGACGCTGCTGGAATTCCCCACCCCCGACGAAACCGTGGCCGCCGTGCGTAACGGCGAGGCCGACGCGGTGATGGCCGACAAGGATTTCCTGTCGACGATCGTCGCGGAATCGGGCGGCGAGATGGTCTTTGTCGGCGATGACGTGCCGCTGGGCGGCGGCATCGGCATGGCCTTGCGCGAATCCGATCCCGAACTGCGCGACAAGTTCAGCGCCGCAATCCAGTCGATGAAGGACGACGGCACCCTGAACGAGATGATCGTCAAGTGGCTGGGCGAAGAATCGCCCCGGTTCTGATGGGATGACAGGCGGGGCCGCTTGGGTGGCCCCGCCGTTTTCATGGATATGTTCAACTCTTGCTCAGACCCATCCGCCCTTGAGGGGATATCCTGGCTTGCCTGCTATCTGACCAGCGGCAAGCACCTGGGATTCTATACCTCTTTCGGGACGGTGATGATCCTGCTGGCGATCACGGCGCCCACGGCGCTGTTGTTCGGGTTCAGCGGGGCCATGGCGGCGCGCGCGCGGTTCTTGCCGCTGCGCCTGCTGGGCAAGGGATATACGGCGATGGTGCGCGGCATTCCCGACATCGCCTTTTTCCTTTTCGTGCCGATCGCGCTGGACCAGGGCCTGGAGTGGATGCGCCACAAGGTCAAGTGCCCCGACTGGCAGGAACCGATCCGCCAGGGATCCGATTTCGTGGTCTGCGCCCAGGCCAAGCTGCCGCTGTCGACCAGCCCGCAATGGGTGCATGAAACCTATGGCTTCTTCCTGGCGGTGCTGGCCTTTTCGGTGGTGTTCGGCGCCTTTGCGGCCAACGTGCTGTTCGGCGCGATGCGCGCCGTGCCCCACGCCCAGATGGAAACCGCCCAGGCCTATGGCATGACCGAACGCCAAAGCTTCTGGCGCATCCTGGTGCCGCAGATGTGGGTCTATGCGTTGCCGGGGCTGTCGAACCTGTGGATGATCCTGATCAAGGCGACACCCTTGCTGTTCCTGCTGGGGGTCGAGGACATCGTTTACTGGGCGCGCGAACTGGGCGGGTCGAAAACCTCGATCTATGCCTATCCGCATCCCGACTGGCGGCTCTATTACTTCCTCGGGCTGCTGGTGTTCTACCTGAGCCTGACCAAGCTGTCGGAAATCGTGCTGGGCCGGGTGACGGTGAAACTGTCCCGTGGCCAGGCGACGCTGGCAGGCGAAGCACAGCGAAAGGCCGCCGGATGAGTTGCGCACAGACGGTTCAGGACTATGCCCTGCGCTCGATCGGGATGGGCGAGCGGTTGTTGCCGCGCTCTGATTTCACGCTGTGCGAACAGTTCACGCTGATCGGCTCTGGCCTGATCTGGAACATCTATTTCGGGGTGTTCGCGCTCTTGTTCGGCTTTTTCCTGGCCACCGCCGTGGCCGTGGCGCGGGCCAACCGGCTGTGGATCATCCGCAAACCGGCGGAATGGTTCATCTTCGTGTTTCGCGGCTCGCCGCTCTTCATCCAGTTCTTTCTGGCCTACGAGGCCTTTGTGCTGCTGCCCAAATCGGGGATCGAGCTCAACCTGATCTTTACCGAGATCACCGCCGATACGCGCTGGCTGACGCGGGCCTGGGCCGGGGCGCTGATCGTGCTGTTTCTGAACACGTCCGCCTATACGGCCGAGATTTTCTACGGCGCGCTGCGCTCGGTGCCCAAGGGCGATATCGAGGCGGCGGATGCCTATGGCATGACCGGCTGGCACAAGTTTCGCCGGGTGATCTGGCCCACCATGCTGCGGCTGGCCTGGCCGGCCTATACCAACGAGGCGATCTTTCTCTTTCACGCCACGACGCTGGTCTATTTCTCGGGCTTTCCGGCGTGGCAGCAAAAGGGCGACGCGCTTTACTATGCCAGCTATTTCGCGGACAAGACGTTCAACCCGTTTATCCCCTATCCGATCGTGGCGTTCTATTTCATCCTGCTGACCCTGGTCGTCATCACGATCTCTAGTTTCGTCAACCGGCGTCTGAACCGGCATCTGCCGCGCGAGGCGCGCCGCCCGATCCGGTTCCGCCCACAGGTGATCAGATGAGTGAATGGCTGCGCGACAATCCCCATGTGCGCACGATCCGTGTGGCCGCCTGCGATCTGAACGGACAGGCCCGGGGCAAACGCCTGCCTACCCGCTTTGCCGGCAAGGTCGAGGAGGAGGGAACCCGCTTTCCGCTGTCGGTTCTCAACCTGGATATCTGGGGCGAGGATATCGAGGGCAGCCCGCTGGTCTTTGAAACCGGCGACGCTGATGGCGTGCTGCGCCCGACCGAACGGGGCTTTGTTCCGATGCCGTGGCTGGATGCACCGACCGCGCTGTTGCCGCTGTGGATGTTTTCCGAGGATGGCGCGCCCTTTGACGGCTGTCCGCGCCATGCGCTGACGCGGGTGCTGAACGCCTATGCCGCGCGCGGCTGGTCGCCCCAGGTCGCGACAGAGCTGGAATTCTACCTGATCGACGACAGCGACGACGAGTTGCACGCGCCGCGCTCGCCGCGCTCGGGCAAACGGCGCGAGGCGGCAGAGATCCTCAGCCTGCGCACGCTGGACGCGTTCGACGACTTTTTCACCGACCTCTATGACGCGTGCGAGGCGATGGATATCCCCGCCGATGCCGCGATTTCCGAGGCCGGGATGGGCCAGTTCGAGATCAACCTGATGCATGGCCCCGCGATGAAGGCCGCCGACGACACCTGGCTGTTCAAGATGCTGGTCAAGGGGCTGGCGCGCAAACACGGCTTTGCCGGCAGCTTCATGGCCAAGCCCTATCCCGATCATGCGGGCAACGGTCTGCACATGCATTTCTCGGTGCTCGACAGCAACGGCAACAACATCTTCGACGATGGCGGGCCGCAGGGATCGGGCGTGCTGCGCCAGGCGGTGGCGGGGTGCCTGGCGGCGATGCCCGACATGACGCTGATCCTGGCGCCCCATGCCAACAGCTATGACCGGCTGGTGCCGGGCGTGCATGCCCCCACCGGCATTTGCTGGGCCCATGAAAACCGCACCGCCGCGATCCGCATTCCCGGCGGCAGCCCGCGTGCGCGCCGGATCGAACACCGCGTGGCGGGGGGCGACATCAACCCCTATCTGATGATCGCCGCCGTGCTGGGCGCCGCCCTGCAAGGCATCGAGGAAGGGCTGAGCCCGCCGCCGCCGATCACCGGCAACGCCTATGGCCAGGATCTGCCGCAACTGCCCGCCGACTGGGCCACCGCGATCGATACCTTCGAGGGCAGCGCGCGCATGGCGCGGCTGTTCCCGCGCGGGCTGATCCGCAACCTGACCATGACCAAGCGGCAAGAGGCGCGGCGCATCGCGGAACTGGACGACGAGGCGCAAAGCGCGCTTTATCTCGACACTGTCTGAGGGGCCTTGCCGCCCCTCACGCGCCCGACTACGCTGAACCCACACAACCACGAGACCCCCATGCAGATCGGCATCTTGCAGACTGGCCACGCGCCCGAAGCGCTTCGGGCGGAGCATGGCGATTATCCGGGCATGTTCGCCCGGCTGTTCGCCGACCACGACCTGACCTTTCGCACCTGGGACGTCGAGGGGATGAGCTTTCCCGACAGTGTCCACGACGCCGAGGGATGGCTGATCACCGGCTCGCGCCACGGCGTCTATGAGGACCACCCTTTCATTCCCCGGCTAGAGGCGTTCATCCGCCAGGCCTATGCCCAGGGCGTGCCAATGGTCGGCATCTGTTTCGGCCACCAGATCATCGCCCAGGCCCTGGGCGGGCGGGTCGAGAAATTCGCCCGCGGCTGGTCCGTCGGTCCCAAACCCTACGAGATCGAGGGGCAGTGCTACACCCTCAACGCCTGGCACCAGGACCAGGTGATCACCCCGCCCGAGGGGGCGCAAACCGTGGGGCACAACGATTTCTGCGCCCATGCGGCCCTGCTTTACGATACCCGGGCCTTTACGGTTCAGCCGCACCCCGAGTTCAGCCGCGGCTATACCGACGGGCTGATGACCGTGCGTGCGCCCGGCATCGTGCCCGACCCCGTGCTGGCCGAGGCCCGCACCCGGCTGGACAATCCCACCGATTCCGCCGCGATGGCATCCCGCATCGCGCGCTTTTTCATCGAAAGAGTGTAGTCCCATGTCCGACTGGTTCGACCAACTGCCCGAGGCGGCCCGCAGCTACCTGGTGGGGCGCAAACTGGACGAGGTGGAATGCATCGTCGCCGACCTGGCCGGCGTGGCCCGCGGCAAGGCGATGCCCGCGGCGAAATTCGCCAAGCAGGCAAAGTTCTACCTGCCCAACTCGATCTTTCTGCAAACCATCACCGGGGACTGGGCCGCGATCGAGGGAGAGGCCTTTACCGAACCCGACATGATCCTGACGCCCGACTACTCGACCGCGACGGCCGCGCCCTGGACGGCGGATTTCACGCTTCAGGTGATCCACGACATCACCGACCAAAAGGGCCAGCCGGTGCCGACCGCGCCGCGCAACGTGCTCAGGCGGATCGTGCAGCTTTACAATGACCGCGGCTGGAAACCGATCGTCGCCCCCGAGATGGAATTCTTCCTGGTCGCGCGCAACGTCGATCCCGCCCAGCCGGTGGAACCGCCGATGGGCCGCTCGGGCCGGCGGGCCGCCGCGCGCCAGGCCTATTCGATGAGCGCGATCGACGAATACGGCAAGGTGATCGACGACATCTATGATTTCGCCGAGGCCCAGGGCCTGGAAATCGACGGCATCCTGCAAGAGGGCGGCGCGGGCCAGGTGGAAATGAACCTGCGCCACGGCGACCCGGTCAAGCTGGCCGACGAGATCTTCTTTTTCAAGCGGCTGATCCGCGAGGCGGCCCTGCGCCACGATTGCTATGCCACCTTCATGGCCAAGCCGATCGAGGCCGAACCGGGCTCGGCCATGCATATCCACCACTCGGTCGTGGACATGCAAACCGGGGCCAACATCTTTTCCAACCCCGATGGGTCGGAAAGCCCCGCGTTCCTGCATTTCATCGCCGGGATGCAGACCCACATGCCCTCGGTGATCGCGCTGTTGGCGCCTTACGTGAACAGCTATCGGCGCTATGTCCCGGACTTTGCCGCGCCGATCAACCTGGAATGGGGCCGCGACAACCGCACCACGGGTCTGCGCGTGCCGGTGTCGGACCCCGAAAGCCGCCGGGTGGAAAACCGGCTGGCGGGGATGGATTGCAACCCCTATCTGGGCATCGCCGCCTCGCTGGCCTGTGGTTATCTGGGCCTGATCGAGGGCGTCGATCCGCGCGCGGAATTCACCGGCGACGCCTATTCCAGCGACGAGGACATCCCCCGCAACGTCGCCGAGGCGCTGGACATCTTCGAGGCGGCCCCGGCCATCCGCGCGGTCCTGGGAGAGGAATTCTGCACCGTCTATTCCGCCGTCAAAAAGCTGGAATACAAGGAATTCCTGCATGTCATCAGCCCCTGGGAACGCGAACACCTGCTGTTGAACGTATGAACCTGCTCTTTGCCAACGACCGCCCCGGCGCCTATCCCGCCAGCTGGTATGCCGAGACGACCCCGCCGCTGGCGCCCTTTGCGCCGCTTGATGGCGACCGGCGGGCGGATGTCTGCGTGGTGGGGGGCGGCTATACCGGGCTGTCGGCGGCGCTGCACCTGGCGCAGGCCGGGGCCGACGTGGTGCTGGTCGAGGCACATCGCGTGGGCTTTGGCGCGTCGGGGCGCAATGGCGGGCAGGTCGGCAGCGGCCAGCGGCTGGAACAAGACGCGCTGGAACGCATGCTGGGCGACGCGGCCGCCACGCGGCTGTGGCACCTGGCCGAGGACGCCAAGGCGCTGGTCGCCGATCTGATCCGCGATCACGCCATCGCCTGCGACTATCGCCCCGGCGTGGTGCATGCCGACTGGCACGCCCGCGACGTGGTCCACACCCATGCCTATGCCCGCAAGCTGCTGGAAGAGTATGAATACGACCTGATAGAGCCGCTGACCCGTGACGAGATGCACGCCCTGGTCGGCGCGCCGGCCTATCAGGGCGGCGCGGTCGATTGGGGGGCGGGGCACCTGAACCCGCTGGCCTTTGCGCTGGGCATCGCGCGGGCCGCCGCAGAGGCAGGCGCCACGATCCACGAGGGCACCTTGGTCGAGCGGGTCGAGCCGGGCGCGAACCCCGTTGTCGTCACCGACCGGGGCCGGGTGACGGCGGACCGGGTGATCCTGGCCGGCAACGGCTATCTCGGCGGGCTGGAGCGCAGCGTCGCCGCCCGCGTCATGCCGATCAACAATTTCATCGTCGCAACCGAACCGCTGGGCGCGCGCGCGGCGGGTGTGCTGGCCCGCGACGTGGCCGTGGCCGACAGCAAGTTCGTGGTGAACTATTTTCGCCTCTCGCCCGACGGGCGCCTCTTGTTCGGGGGCGGCGAAAGCTATGGCTACCGCTTCCCGCAGGACATCCGCGCGCTGGTGCGCAAACCGCTGCTCAGGGTCTTTCCGCAACTGGCCGACGTGGCGTTGACCCATGCCTGGGGCGGAACGCTGGCGATCACCCGCACCCGGCTGCCGCACCTGGCCGCCCCCGCGCCGGGGATCCTGTCGGCGGCGGGCTATTCGGGACATGGGGTCGCCCTGGCCACCCTGGCCGGGCGTGTGATGGCCGAGGCCAGCCGCACCGACAGCGCCGATTTCGCCACCCTCGCCGCCCTGCCCTGCCCGGCCTTTCCCGGCGGCACGGCGTTGCGCGCGCCGTTGCTGGCGCTGGCGATGGGATGGTATGGCCTGCGTGACACGCTCGGTATCTGATGGGCAGTGTCATGGTCCTGTCATTTGCCTCTATGCGGGAATAATCTACAGTTTTCCTGAAACATGCCTTCAGGAAAGCCGAAATCATGGTCCTTGCCCCCAACGTCTATGACGCCGAACCGATCCCCGAGGCCGCCCGCGAAGAGATCGAGCGTCTGCTGCAATCTGGCGATCTGTTTCGGTATACCGCGCCCAAGGACGCGCCTGTCGCCCTGCTGGAACGCGAATTCGCGGCCCTGATGGGCGCGCGGTTCGCAGTGGCGGTTTCGTCCTGCTCGGCGGCGCTGTTCTTGTCGCTCAAGGCGCTGGACCTGCCGCGCGGGGCGCGGGTGCTGATCCCCGCCTTTACCTTTGCCGCCGTGCCATCGGCCATCGTGCATGCCGATTGCCAGCCGGTGCTGGCCGAGGTCGGGCAAAACTTTCGCCTGGATATGGACGATTTCGCCGCCCGGCTGGACGATGACATCGCCGCCGTTCTGATCAGCCACATGCGCGGCCACACTTCGGACATGGACCGGATCATGCAGCTGTGTGCCGCGCGCGACATCCCGGTGATCGAGGATGCGGCCCACTCGCTGGGCACCACCTGGCACGGGCGAAAGATCGGCACGCTGGGGCGGATCGGCTGCTTTTCGTTTCAGTCCTACAAGTTGGTGAATGCCGGCGAGGGCGGGATCCTGATCACCGACGACCCCGATCTGGCGGCCCGCGCGGTCATCATGTCCGGCGCCTATGAGCATAACTGGAAGAAACACGACGGGCTGCAAAACAGCTTTGCCCGCTGGCAGAACAAGCTTCCGCTTTACAATCTGCGCATGCAGAACCTGTCGGCGGCGGTGATCCGCCCGCAACTGCCCCAGATCGATCGGCGGGTGCGCGACGGGCTGGCCGGGCACGATCATGTGGCCGCGCTCTTGAACGGCTCGCCCTGGCTGGACGTACCCCCGCCCCTGCCCCCCGAGGGCCGCGCGCCGGACTCGATCCAGTTCAACCTGGTCGGCTTTGCCCGCGATGACGAGGCCCTGGCCTTTCAGGCCGAGGCCAAGGCGCGCGGCGTGGCGGTACAGGTGTTCGGGCTGAGCCAGGACAACGCGCGCGCCTTTTGGAACTGGCAGTTCATCGACGGGCCGCTGCCCGATCTGCCGCAGACCCGCGCGATGCTGATGCGGGCCTGCGATGTGCGCCTGCCCGCCCGGCTGACCCGCGATGAGTTGGACTTTATCGCCAACGCCCTGATCGCCGCGGCCGAGGCCGTCAAGGCCGCGCCGCGCGCCTATGGCACCTGAGGCCCGCATCGGCGGACACTGTCGCACATGCAAAAGGGGCCGGCGTTTCCACCGGCCCCCCAAGGGTGTCTATGTTGTGCGGATCACTCGCGATTGCCGAGGAATTGCAGCAGGAACATGAACAGGTTGATGAAGTCCAGATAGAGGTTCAGCGCCCCCATGATCGCCGATTT
Organism: Paracoccaceae bacterium; assembly: GCA_016938875.1. Taxonomy (GTDB): domain Bacteria; phylum Pseudomonadota; class Alphaproteobacteria; order Rhodobacterales; family Rhodobacteraceae; genus Rhodovulum. The sequence continues at coordinate 139,776 of JAFGTV010000001.1, read as the reverse complement.
GGCCAGCCACTCGCTGTCCATCGACTGGGCGTGCTGGATGTAGTCGGTCTTGATCTTTTGCGTGTCATAGGCTGTCAGGCCCGCAAAGATCAGCACACCCAGGATCGAGATCGCGAACATGATCGCCGGGCTTCCCAGGAAGATGTTGACGATCGACGCGACCAACAGGCCGATCACGCCCATGATCAGGAACGACCCCCAGCCGGAAATGTCCTTTTTCGTGGTGTAGCCCCACAGCGACAGACCGGCAAAGGAGATGGCCGTGATCAGGAAGGTCTGGGCGATCGACACGCCGGTGAACGCCTTGAAGATCCAGGACAGCGACAGCCCCATCACCGCGGCAAAGGCGTAAAAGAACAACTGGGCGCCCGCCGCCGACAGGCGATTGACCGCCGCGCCAAAGGCAAACACCATGATCAGCGGTGCAAACATCGCGGCCCAGCCCAGCAGGTTGGGCGACAGCGTGATCGGATCGCGAAAGATCGACAGCAGCGCGTCGTTCGAGCCAAAGGCCCAAGCCACCAGCGCCGTCATCAGCATGCCCACGGACATCGTGCCGTAGACTTTGTTCATGTGGGTGCGAAGCCCCGCGTCGATCTGCGTGGTGCGCACACCTACCTGACCGGCGCGGATCGTGTTGTAGTCAGCCATTGACTGCCTCCTGAATGGTCCAATACCGGCGGGCACGCATGGAAACCCCGCCACTGCCAGAAAATATCGGCGGCGGCGGGGGCCTTTTCAAGGCGCAGAAGGCCGAATTTTGCGCAATTTTTTTCGCGCGCGCGAAGGGATCAGCGCAGCCAGCTTTGCGGCACGTCCCAGACCGGGCGATTGGCCTCGGTGCGGGCATCCTCGCGGGTCACGCCGATATCGCGCAGCTGCGTGTCGTCCAGTTGCGCCAGGCGGCGGCGCTGCTCTGCGGCGCCAAGGCCCAGAAGGATACGCTGAACAAGCCCGGCGGTGGAAAACCAGGGGGTGACGAAACGGGGGGTGGTGGTGATATGTGCCATGGGCTGCCTCTTGAACATCTGTGATGAGATGCGCCGGGTGCATCATCATTCTTGATCTTTATGGCAGGGCATGTTTCATTCTTCAAACGAATGATACTTATGAATAGCATCAGGATATGTGATATGCCGCGTAATCTGGATCTGACCGCCCTGCGCTCTTTCGTGGCGGTGGCCGAGGCGGGCGGGGTCACCCGCGCGGCGGGCTTTCTGAACCTGACCCAATCGGCGGTTTCGATGCAGCTCAAGCGGCTGGAAGGCGCGATGGGGCTGCAACTGCTCGACCGCTCGGCGCGCAAGGTGTCGCTGACCGGGGCGGGCGAGCAACTGCTGGGCTATGCCCGCCGAATGCTCAGCCTCAACGACGAGGTCTTTGCCCGCCTGACCGCCCAGGAATTCGAGGGCGAGATCGTGCTGGGCGTTCCCCATGACATCGTCTACCCCGCGATCCCGCAGGTTCTGAACCGCTTTGCCGCCGAATACCCGCGGGTCAAGGTGCAGCTTTTGTCATCCTTCACCACGCGGCTGAAGGACCAGTTCGCCCGGGGCGAGGCCGACATCATCCTGGCCACCGAGGGCGCCTGCGGGCCGGGCGGCGAGACGTTGACCGAACTGCCGCTGATCTGGGTCGGCGCGATCAATGGCAACGCGTGGAAATCGCGCCCGCTGCGGCTGGCCTATGAACATAACTGCATTTTTCGCAACCGCGTTCAGGCCGCGCTGGACCGCGCCAGCATCCCCTGGGAAATGGCGGTCGAGAGCGAATCGACCCGCACGATCGAGGCCAGCGTCAGCGCCGATCTGGCCGTCCATACCGTGATCGAGGGGACCGAACCGCCCTATGTGGAACGCATCCAGCATGGCGGCGCGCTGCCCGACCTGACCACCACCAAGATCAACCTTTATGTCTCGGACGTGTCCGCGGGCCACGTCACCGAGGAACTGGCCGCGCTGATCCGCCAGGCCTACGCGGCGCGTTAATCCCGCGGGTCCATGGTGATGACGACCTTGCCGGTGGCCTTGCGCGTGCGCAGCAACTCCAGCCCCGCGCCCGCGCGGGCCAGCGGCAGGGTATGGCTGACATGGGGGCGCAGATCCCCCGCCCCATACCATTTGAAAAGCGTGGCCAGGCTGTCGGTCAGAACCTCGGGGCGGAAGGCCAGATAGCCCCCCCAATACAGGCCCATAACGGTCAGGTTCTTGACCAGCAGGTGATTGGCCGCAATCTGCGGCACGGTGCCACTGGCGAAACCGATCACCAGGATCCGCGCCTCGGGATTGCACGCACGCATCGCCGCGGTGAACAGATCGCCCCCCACCGGGTCATAGACCACATCCACCCCGCCCAGCGCCTTGAGCGCGCCGCGCAGATCGTCGGTTTCGCTGTCGACCAGGTGATCGGCCCCCGCCCGCGCCGCCACCGCCAGCCGATCCGCGCCGCGCGCGCAGGCAATCACCCGCGCGCCTATCCGCTTGCCGATCTCGACCGCCGTCAGCCCAACACCGCCCGCGGCCCCCAGCACCAACAGCGTCTCACCCGGTTTCAGCCCGGCCTTGTGATCCAGGGCCACGTGGGACGTGCCATAGGCGACCTGAAAGGCCGCCGCGTCCTCAAACGGCATCGCATCGGGCAGCGGCACGCAGCGCGCGGCCGGAAAACACCCGCGCTCCGCCAACCCACCGGACCCCGCGAACACGGCCACGCGCCGCCCCATCAGGGCCGGATCGACCCCTGGGCCCAGCGCGTCGACCGTGCCCGCCAGCTCCATCCCCAGCGTCACAGGCAAGGGGGGGCGTTCCTGGTATTGCCCCTTGATCATCAGCAGATCGGCGAAATTCAGCCCACAGGCCGCGATCCGCACGCCGACTTCTCCGGGACCGGGGGTGGGCACGGGCGCGTCGGACAGCGCCGGGTCGGCACCGAATTCGGCGATCTGAAAGGCGCGCATCGCTCAGGGCTCCTCAGGGAAAAAAGCGTCAAGATCATAGGGTAGCGCCGATATCCGGGCCTGACCAGCGGATCGCATTTTGCAAAATGCAACGAACCGGGGCCCGCGAGCCTTTGCATATTGCAAATATCCATCCCGATCTTTGCGCCCTGCAACCCCCAGCAGAGCGTGAGTCGGACCGATTCCCCCCTGATCCGTCATGTTCTATTTACCCGAAGATAAAATCTTCCTTTTCTTGGCAGGGTCTTGATGAAAAAATACCCGTGCAGGATGCACGATTTGGGAATTTGGCACGCAACTTGCTTTATCACCGTGTGAAAGAGGAGTGCCCCAATGAAACACCCCGTTGATGTCCACGTAGGCAAGCGCATCCGTCACCGTCGCTGGATGGTTGGCATGACCCAACAGCAATTGGCCGAACGGGTCGGGATCAAGTTTCAGCAAATCCAGAAATACGAAACCGGCATGAACCGGGTCAGCGCGTCTCGGCTGTGGGACATCGCCGATGCGCTGGAGGTGCCGGTCAGCTTTTTCTTTGACGGGCTGGACAGCAAGTCCCAGACCAATGCCACGAACGGAATGCCCGACGACATCCTTTCGGACAAAGAGGCCCTGGAACTGGTGCGCTCCTACTACGCGATCCCGGAAAATCAGCGCCGCCGGCTGTTTGAACTGGCCCGCGTGCTCAGCGACGTGGCCTGAGCCCCGCGCTTGACGGGATGCGCGCGCGCGGCTACCGCCCGGTAAACGGGGCGGTGCCGCACACCCGCCCGCCCGTCAGCCCGGAGATCCCATGCCCCACCCCGACGCCGACAGCCTGATCGCCACCGCCCATGCGCTGGCCGATGCTGCCCGTGAAACCACGCTGATCCATTTTCGCGATGGCACGCTGGGCGTGGAAAACAAGGCCGGCCACGGCTTTGATCCGGTCACCCGCGCCGACCGCGAGACCGAGGCCGCGATGCGCGCCATCCTGGCCGCCCGTCGCCCCGATGACGGCATCCTGGGCGAAGAGATGCACACCACCACCGGCACCAGCGGGCTGACCTGGGTGCTGGACCCGATCGACGGCACCCGCGGCTATATGTCAGGCACGCCGACCTGGGGCGTGCTGATCGCGGTATCGGACCCCAATGGTCCGATCCTGGGCGTGATCGACCAACCCTATATCGGCGAGCGGTTCATCGGCGGGCTGGGACAGGCCACGCTGACCGGCCCGCACGGCACCCGCTCGCTGGCGACCCGCCCCGCCCGCCCGCTGTCGCAGGCGGTACTGTTCACCACCTTCCCCGAGGTTGGCAGCCCGGCCGAGGGGCGCGCCTTCGCCGACCTGTCCGCCCGGGCGCGGCTGACCCGCTATGGCATGGATTGCTATGCCTATGCGCTGGTCGCGCTGGGCCAGATCGACCTGGTGGTCGAGGCCGGTCTGCACCCCTATGACATCCACGCCCCGATCGCCGTGATCCAGGCGGCGGGTGGGGTCGTGACCGACTGGCAGGGGGGACCGGCGCAGAACGGTGGCCGGGTTCTGGCCGCCGCGAATCCCGCCATCCATGCCGAGGCGCTGGCCCTGCTGGCCGCGACGCCAGAGGGCTGAGCCGATGTCCCATGTGCTGATCCGCGCGGCAGACCTGATCGTCACCATGGATGACGACCGGCGCGAACTGGCCGGGGCAGATCTGCGGATCCGCGATGGCATCGTGGCCGAAATCGGCCCTGCCCTGCCCGCCGAGGGGGCCGAGATCGTGCAGGGCGCGGGTTGCCTGGTGACCCCGGGCCTGGTGAACACCCATCACCACCTCTACCAAAGCCTGACCCGCGCGGTGCCCGGCGCGCAGGATGCGTTGCTGTTTGGCTGGCTCAGGACGCTTTATCCGATCTGGGCGCGGTTCGGTCCCGAAGAGATGCGCATCTCTGCCCTGACCGGGCTGGCCGAGCTGGCCCTGTCGGGCTGCACGCTAAGTTCCGACCACCTGTATCTTTACCCCAACGGCGCGCGGCTGGACGACACGATCGCGGCCGCCGTGGACCTGGGCCTGCGCTTTCACCCCACCCGCGGCGCGATGAGCATCGGGGAAACCGCGGGCGGCCTGCCCCCGGACAGCCTGGTCGAGCGCGAAGACGCGATCCTGAACGACTGCATCCGGGTCATCGACGCCTTTCACGATTCGAACGAAGGGGCGATGGTGCGTGTTGGCGTGGCGCCGTGCTCTCCTTTTTCGGTCAGCCGGGAATTGATGCGCGACGCCGCCCTTTTGGCGCGCGACAAGGGGGTGCGGCTGCACACCCACCTGGCCGAGAACCAAGAGGATATCGCCTATTCCCAGGAAATGTTCGGCTGCCGCCCCGGCCAGTATGCCGAGGATCTGGGATGGACGGGCGCGGATGTCTGGCACGCCCATTGCGTGAAACTGGATGCGCGCGAAATTGCACTTTTCGCACATTCCGGCACGGGGGTTGCCCATTGCCCCTGTTCCAACTGTCGGCTGGGTTCTGGCATCGCGCCGGTGCGGGCGATGCGCGATGCGGGGGTCCGGGTCGGGCTGGGGGTCGACGGGTCGGCCAGCAATGACAGCGGCACCCTGATCGGCGAGGCCCGCCAGGCCATGTTGTTGCAGCGCGTGGCCTTTGGCGCCGACGCGATGAGCGCCCGCGAAGCGCTGGAGATCGCCACGCGCGGCGGTGCGGACGTGTTGGGCCGGCCCGATTGCGGTCGGCTGGCCCCGGGCAAGCGCGCGGATGTGGCGATCTGGGACATGTCGGGGATCGAGGCGGCGGGCAACTGGGACCGCGCGGCGATCCTGCTGGCCGGACCCACGCGGGTGCGCGATCTTTTTGTCGAGGGGCGGCAGGTGGTGCGCGACGGGCAGGTGACCACCATTGACCTGCCCCGCGTGATCGCGGCGCAAACCCGTCTGGCCCAACGTCTGGCCGCCGGTTAGCCCGACGCGCCGACCCGGCGCACCCCGTTCACCCAGACGCCCGCCACCGCGCGGTCATCGCCCATCATGATGGTCGGGAACAGCGCCTCCCACAGATCGCCGGCGCGGGCGGCGCGCTGGGCGATCGCGGGGGTCGAGGCCAAGTCCAGCGCCAGGATGTCGGCCTCCAGCCCCGGGGCCAGGTTGCCGATCCGGTCCTCCAGCCGCAGCGCGCGGGCCGACCCGACGCTGGCCAGCCACCAAAGCTGTGCGGGATGGATCGCAAAGCCGCGCAACTGCGCGACCTCATAGGCCGCCGCCATGGTGCGCAGCATGGAAAACGACGACCCGCCACCTGTGTCGGTGGCCAGCCCGATGCGCTGTCCCTCGGCGATCAGCCCCTGCATGTCGAACAGGCCCGAGCCGATAAACGTGTTCGAGGTCGGGCAATGCACCAGCGCCGCCCCGCTGTCGCGCAGCCGTCCCCGCTCGCGCCCGGTCAGGTGGATCGCGTGCCCAAAGACGGCGCCGGGGCCCAGCAGCCCGGCACGTTCATAGGTGTCCAGGTAATCGCGCGCCTCGGGGAAGAGGTCATGCACCCACTCAAGCTCGTCGAGCTGTTCACTCAGGTGGGTTTGCATCAAGCAGGTAGGATGCGCGGACCACAGCGCGCCCAGCGCCTCTAGCTGTTCGGGGGTCGAGGTGGGCGAAAACCGCGGGGTGATGGCATAGACCGCCCGGCCCTGCCCGTGCCAGCGCGCGATCAGGGCCGCGCTTTCGTCATGGGCCCTCTGGGCCGTATCGCACAGGCCCGCCGGCGCGTTGCGGTCCATGCAGGTCTTGCCCGCGACGATGCGCATGTCCCGGTCCCGCGCGGCGGCGAAAAGCGCCTCGGCGCTGACAGGATGGGTGGTGCAATAGCTGGCCACGGTGGTCGTGCCATGGGCCAGCAACAGATCCAGATAGCGCGCGGCCACGGTCGCGGCATGGTCCGGGTCGCCAAAGCGCATCTCTTCGGGAAACGTGTAGCTGTTCAGCCAATCGATCAGCCGCTTGCCCCAACTGGCGATGATGCCGGTCTGCGGGTAATGGGCATGGGCGTCGATCAGCCCGGCCGACAACAGCGCGTCGCCCATGTCGGTGATGCGCGCCTGCGGGTGGGCCCGGCGCAGATCCTCGGCCGCGCCCACCGCCACGATCCGCCCGTGCGCCACCAGCACCCCGCCGCGCCGCTCGAACCGGGCCGCGTCGGCCCCCTGGACAAAGGGATCGCCGGCAAACCGCAGCACTTGCCCCAGGATCAGCTCACCATCATGCATCTTGCCCCTCCATCGCGTGGACCCGCCCAACCTAGGTCCACTTCCGGCCCGCGTAAATCGCGCATCAGGGCCTGTTGCCCCCGTCCGCCTTTGGCTATGGTGCGGCCAAAGCACCGGCCAGGGCGGCGCACATGAGCGAAGACGTGATCGAACAAACAAGCCCCGATGAAGAGGGCTATGGGCTGGACAACCGCACGGTGTCCGCAATCCGCCTGGCCGTGGCCGCGGGCGATAGCGCGCGCCTGGGCGCCTTGCTGGAACCGCTGCACCCGGCTGACATCGCTGACCTTCTGGAACAGGTCGACAGCGGTCACCGGCGCGAGATCCTGTTGCTGGGCGCAGGCTTTTTCGACGGTGAAATCCTGTCGGAACTGGACGAGGGTCTGCGCGAAGAGGTGATCGAGTTCCTGCCGCGCGACGTGCTGACCGAGGCCGTGCGCGAGCTGGAATCGGACGATGTCGTCGACCTGCTGGAGGATCTGGAAAAGAGCCAGCAGGACGTGATCCTGGACGCGCTGGAGGATGCAGACCGGGTCGCCGTCGAACAGGCGATGACCTATCCCGAATTCTCGGCCGGTCGCCTGATGCAGCGCGAGGTCGTGATGGCCCCCGAACACTGGAGCGTGGGCGAAACCATCGACCACCTGCGCACCCAGGACGAGGTGCTGCCCGATCAGTTCTACCATGTCATCGTGATCGACCCGCGGATGCGACCGGTCGGCTATGTCACATTGGGCAAGCTGTTGTCGTCCCGGCGCACGACCAAGCTGAATGACATTCTCGAGGACAGCTTTCGCACCATCCCCGTCACCCAGCCCGAATCCGAGGTGGCCTATGCGTTCAACCAGTATCACCTGATCTCGGCCCCGGTGGTCGATGATGGCGGGCGGCTGGTGGGCGTGATCACGATCGACGACGCGATGATCGTGCTGGATGAAGAGCACGAAGAGGACATCCTGCGCCTGGCCGGTGTCGGCGAGGGCAGCCTGAGCGACCGGGTGGTGGAAACCACGCGCCAGCGCTTTCCCTGGCTGTTCGTCAACCTGATCACGGCGATCCTGGCCTCGATGGTGATCGCCCAGTTCGAGGCCGCGATCACCCAGGTCGTGGCCTTGGCCGTGCTGATGCCGATCATCGCCTCGATGGGCGGCAACGCGGGCACCCAGTCGCTGACCGTGGCGGTGCGCGCGCTGGCCACCAAGGACTTGACCGGGTCGAACGTCTGGCGCGTGGTGCGGCGCGAATTGGCGGTCGGGCTGGTCAATGGCGCGATCTTCGCCGCCGTGATGGCGGGGGTGGGGCTGTTCTGGTTCGGCTCGACCGACCTGGGACTGGTGATCGCGGTGGCGATGGTGGTCAACCTGGCCGTGGCGGCCCTGGCGGGGATCCTGATCCCGGTGACGATGGACCGATTGGGGGTGGACCCGGCGCTGGCCTCGGGCACCTTCGTGACGACGGTGACGGATGTGGTGGGCTTTTTCACCTTCCTCGGCCTTGCCAGCCTGATCCTGCTGTGAACGGCGCCGACAAGGCCGCCCTGCGCAAGACCGCGCTGATCCGCCGGGCGGCGGCCCGAGACCCGGCGCGTGATGCGGCGGCCTGTGGGCGGCTGCTGACGCTGCTGACCCCCTGTCTGGGGCGCCCGGCGGCGGGATATATGCCGATGCGCGACGAGATTGATCCGCGTCCCGCCATGGCCCGGCTGGCCGCGATTGGCCCCGTCGGCGTGCCGGTGATCGTGGGTATGGGTCAGGCGCTGGCGTTTCACCGCTGGACCCCCGACTGCGCGATGCAGCCCGGCCGTTTTGGCGCCCAGGTTCCCTGCGCCCAGACCCCGATAGTGCCCCAGGTGGTGATCGTGCCGCTGGTGGCCTTTGACCGCAGCGGCACCCGGCTGGGATATGGCGGGGGGTTTTACGACCGCACCCTGGCGGCGCTGCGCGCGGCCGGGCCGGTCTTGGCCGTGGGGCTGGCCTATGGCGCGCAGGAGCTGGCCAACCTGCCGGCCGATCCGACCGATCAACCGCTGGATGCCATCGTCACCGAGGATGCGGTGATCCTGCCCACCGGGTCCCTGCCCGCCCTGCCCTGATCCACCCGGCTTGGGGAACCCTGCGGCGGTGAACCCGGCCTTTTTGCCGCCTGCGGCGCGGACCCGCCCTTTTTGCCGCCTGCGGCGCGGACCCACCCTTTTTGCCGCCTGCGGCGGCTGGCCCCTTGCCCTCGGGCGCGCTGCGCCCTAGGCCTGTGCGGCATGAAACTCTTGTTCCTCGGAGATGTGATGGGCCGCGCGGGGCGCGCCGCCATCAGTGATCGCCTGCCCCAGCTGCGCCAGGCCTGGGGCCTCGATTTTGTCGTGGTCAATGGCGAAAACGCCAGTTCCGGCGCCGGGCTGACCGCCGCCCATGCCCAGATCCTGCTGGACGCGGGCGCCGATTGCGTGACGTTGGGCGATCATGCCTTTGATCAAAAGGACATGCTGACCTTTATCGAGCGCGAGCCGCGCATCCTGCGTCCGCTGAACTATGCCAAGGGCGCCCCGGGCAAGGGCGCGCGCCTGTTCAACGCGCGCGGCGGGCGCAAGGTTCTGGTGGCCCAGGTGCTGGGCCAGGTGTTCATGAAGCGCCCCTTTGCCGATCCGTTCTCGGCGATCGAGCCGGTGCTGAAATCCCACCCGCTGGGTGGGCTGGCCCAGGCCGCCATCGTCGACATGCATTGCGAGGCCACGTCGGAAAAGATGGCGATGGGGCATTTCTGCGACGGTCGCGCCAGCCTGGTGGTGGGCACCCACACCCATGTGCCCACCGGCGACGCGCAGATCCTGTCCGGCGGCACCGGCTATCTGACCGATGCGGGCATGTGCGGCGACTACGATTCCGTCATCGGCATGGAAAAGGCCGAACCGATGCGCCGCTTCATCACTGGCATGTCCAAGACCCGCTTTACCCCCGCCGCGGGCGAGGCCACCCTGTCGGGCGTCTATGTCGAGACCGACGACCGCACCGGCCGCACCACCCGCATCCGCATGATCCGCCAGGGCGGACGACTGGAGCAAGCCGCGCCATGATCCCGCCCAAAGGCGCGCTCCTGGCGCTTTTGGTGCTGCTGGGGGCGGGCTGGGGCATCACGCCGCCGCTGACCAAGATCGCGGTTTCAGACGGGTATCGGCAATTCGGCATCATCTTTTGGCAACTGGCCCTGGGCGTGGCGATCCTGGGCCCGCTGGTGGCGGCACGCGGCATGCGCCTGCCGATTGGCCCGGCGCATCTGCGGCTTTACGCGGCGATCGCGGCGGTGGGCACGATCCTGCCCAACGCGGCCTCGTACCAGGCGGCGGTGCATCTGCCGGCGGGGATCCTGGCGATCCTGCTGTCGACCGTGCCGATGTTTGCCTTTGCCATCGCCATGGGGCTGGGAACGGAACGGCTGAACCGGCTGCGCCTGCTGGGGCTGGCGCTGGGCCTGTTGGGGGTAGTGCTGATCGTCGCGCCCCAGGGCGGCCTGCCGGAACGCGCGATGCTGGCCTTTGTGCCGCTGGCGCTGGTGGGACCGTTCTTCTATGGGGTCGAGGGAAACTTGGTCGCCCATCGCGGCACGCTAGGGCTGGACCCGATCACGCTGTTGCTGGGGGCGGCACTGGTGGGGTTGCCGGTGGCGGCGGCGCTGGCGCTGGTGACGGGCCAGTGGATTTCGCCGCTGCCGCCCTGGGGCGCGCCGGACCTGGCGATCGTCCTGTCGTCTTGCGTGCATGTGGCGGTCTATGCGGGGTATGTCTGGCTGGTGGCGCGGGCCGGGGCGGTCTTTGCCGCGCAGGTGGCCTATCTGGTCACCGGGTTTGGCGTGGTTTGGTCGCGGCTCTTGCTGGGGGAAAGCTATTCCGGCTGGGTCTGGGCGGCGATGGCGGTGATGTTCGCGGGGCTGGCCCTGGTGCAACCGCGCCCCAATTCGACGCTTGTGCCGACCCCGGCCCGCGCTAAAGATATTTCCCGACCTCACCCAAGGGCCCGCCGATGATCCCGCTTACCCTTTCGCCCACCGCAATGGCGATCCTTTCGCTGCTGGTCGTGGCGGTGATGTTCGTGTTTTTCGTGCGCGAGCGTTACCCCGCCGAGGTGATCGCCATCGCCGGGGCCACGGTCATGCTGATCACCGGCATCCTGCCCTATGACCGCGCGCTGGAGGTGTTGTCGAACCCCGCCCCCTGGACCATCGCGGCGATGTTCATCGTGATGGGCGCGCTGGTCAGGACCGGCGCGCTGGACTGGGTGACGCAGGCGGCGGAACGCAACGTGCAGCGCCGGCCAAAGGTGGCGGTGGCGGTGTTGATGGCCTTTGTTGTGGGGGCCTCGGCGGTGGTGTCGAACACGCCGGTGGTGGTGGTGATGATCCCGGTTTTCGTGCAACTGGCGCGCAGCCTGGGGGTATCGGCCTCGAAACTGCTGATCCCGCTGAGCTATGCGGCGATCCTGGGCGGCACGCTGACGCTGATCGGCACCTCGACCAACCTGCTGGTCGATGGCGTCGCGCGCAGCCACGGGATGGCACCCTTCACCATCTTCGAGATCACGCCGTTGGCGGTGATCCTGGTGGCCTGGGGGATGATCTACCTGCGCCTGTTTGGCCGCCGCCTGCTGCCGGAACGCGACAGCATGGCGAACCTGCTGTCCGACAAGTCGCGGATGAAATTCTTTACCGAGGCGGTGATCCCCCCCGACAGCAACCTGATCGGGCGCGAGGTCAGCGGCGTGCAACTGTTCAAGCGCGAGGGCGTGCGGCTGATCGATGTGATCCGCGGCAACGAATCCCTGCGCCGCAACATGCAGGGGCTGGAGTTGCAGGTCGGCGACCGGGTGGTGCTGCGCACCGCGGTGACCGAACTGCTTTCGCTGCAACGCGACAAGTCGTTGCGCCGGGTCGATCAGCTCTCGGCGGTGGAAACCTCGACGGTCGAGGTGCTGATCTCTCCGGGGTGCAAGATGATCGGCCAGACCCTGGGCGCACTGCGGCTGCGGCGGCGCTATGGGGTCTATGTGCTGGCCGCGCACCGGCGCAACCAGAACATCGGGCACAAGCTGGACGACCTGGTGGTGCGGGTCGGCGACACGCTGTTGCTGGAGGGGGCGCCGGGCGACATCCAACGGCTGGCCTCTGACATGGGGCTGGTGGATATCTCGCAACCCTCGGGGCGGGCCTATCGGCGCAACCACGCGCCCATCGCAATCGCCGCCCTGTTCAGCATCGTGATCCTGGCCGCCCTGGGTGCCGCGCCGATCCTGATGCTGTCGGTGACGGCGGTGGCGGTCGTGCTGCTGACCCGCTGCATCGATGCCGAAGAGGCGTTTTCGTTCATCGACGGCCGATTGCTGGCGCTGATCTTTTCGATGCTGACCGTCGGCGCCGCGCTGGAGGCCTCTGGCGCGGTGCGGCTGATGGTCGAGGCGGCCGCGCCCGCATTGGCCAACCTGCCGCCGTTTCTGATCGTCTGGGCGATCTATCTGCTGACCTCGGTGCTGACCGAACTGGTGTCCAACAACGCCGTGGCGGTCGTCGTCACGCCCATCGCCATCGGGCTGGGCCAGGCGCTGGGCGTCGATCCGCGCCCGTTGGTGGTGGCGGTGATGGTCGCGGCCTCGGCCAGTTTCGCAACGCCCATCGGGTATCAGACCAACATGATGGTCTATGGGCCAGGCGGCTATCGGTTCACCGATTTCCTGCGGGTCGGGATCCCGCTGAACCTGAGCGTCGGGGTTCTGGCGTCGCTGCTGATCCCGCTGCTGTGGCCGCTATAGCGCACAAATCCGCGCGCCGCGCCGGGGGCGCGGTCGGATCTGGATATTTTTGACCAGAAGAAGGGGGCGTTCGGGCCGCCGCGCATGGGGGCGGCCCGGCCGGTCGGGCGGGGGAGACGCGCCCGGAAATCAGGCCTTGTCGGCCAGGCCTTTGCACCAGGCTTCCATCTCGTTCGTGGCAAGCTCCATCGGCGGTTCCATGAAGGTGATGTGGAACCGGTCGCCAAGATCCGCCACCCCGATCGAGCGGGGGCGCACCGCCAGCACATGGGCATTGGGCAGCGCCACGCCGAAGCAGAACACGATGTTACGCGCGTCCTTGATCGACTCGGCGATGGTGCCCTCGATGGCCTTGGTGTGGCTGAAGTGATCGAAAGACGCGATATAGGCGACCTTGGGGTGGGCGTCGATCTTGGCCTTGAGCACGGCCAGGATGTCATCGACGGTCGCACAGCTGGTTTCCGACTTCGGCAGGTCCAGGTCGAAGACGGGGTATTTTTCCATCAAGAGGGTCTGTTTCATAGCGCATCCTGCATGTTGCGGTGAGGGCAAGGGCGCCCTTGACCCGTTAGATGCATTTTTCATGCAGGTTTTGCGATGGGGGATCTGCCCCGATCACGGGGATGTGAGCGCGCGCGCCCCGCCCTATCCGCGCGCGGCGGCCAGCGCGCCGGGCAGTTCGGCGGCCAACACGTCCAGGTGATCCCGTGGCCCGGCCGAGATTCGGATGCAGCGATCCAGCGGCGCCACCCCCGGCATCCGCACGAACACATCGCGCGCGGTCAGTTCGGCCAGCACCCGGCGGGCGAAATCGCCATCCCCGCCGCAATCCACCGTCACGAAATTGGTGCCAGAGGGCAGCGCCACCAGCCCGTTCTCGCCGGCGATCCCGGCGATGCGGTCGCGCGCGGTGGCCACCTGCCCCTTGACCCAGGCCAGCCAGTCGGGATCGCCCAGCGCGGCCAACGCGCCCGCCTGGCTGATCCGGCACATGCCGAAATGGTTGCGCACCTTGTCGAACCCCTCGATCAGCGGCGCCGCGCCCACCGCATAGCCGACCCGCGCGCCGGCCATGCCATGGGCCTTGGAGAAGGTGCGCATGCGGATCACCCGCGGATCCTCGGGGTCGATGGGGGGGGCGGTGCCCGCGGGGGCGAACTCGATATAGGCCTCGTCGAGGATCATCAGCGTGCCCTCGGGCACCGCGTCGATCATTGCCTGGATGCGGTCGGCGGGGTGCCAACTGCCCATCGGGTTGTCGGGGTTCGACAGGTAAACCAGCTTGGCGCCGACCTCGGTCGCGCGGGCGATCAGCGCCTCGGGATCCTCGTGGTCCCCCGCATAGGGCACCTTGTGCAGCACCCCGCCAAAGCCGGACACGTGGTAGTTGAAGGTCGGATAGGCCCCCTGGGAGGTCACGACCGCATCGCCCGGCGCCACCAGCATGCGAACCAGGTAGCCCAGCAGCCCGTCGATCCCCTCGCCGACCATCACGTGATGCGGGGCCACGCCCAGATCGGCGGCCAGCGCCTGGCGCAGGTCGTGATTCTGTGCGTCGCCGTATTTCCAAGTCTCGGCGGCGGCCTGCTGCATCGCGGCCACGGCCCGGGGCGAGGGGCCGAAAATGCTTTCGTTCGCGCCAAGGCGGGCGCGAAATGGGCGGCCGCGACTGCGTTCCTGGGTTTCGGGACCGACAAAGGGAACGGTGGCGGGCAGGCTCTGGACGAGCGCGGTGTAACGGGGTCCGATCATGGCCGGACAAAACCGCAAATCACGGCGCTGGGCAAGGGGTGGCTTGCGGCACGGGCGGGCGCTGCCTAGGGTCATCCCGCGCCAGACCGGAGGATCACATGACCACGCCCGCCCATCTCGACACCCCGCAGGGCCGCCGCCTGGCCTATCACCAAAGTCCCGGAACCGGTCCGGGGGTGGTGTTCCTGGGCGGTTTCATGTCCGACATGCAGGGCACCAAGGCGGTGCACCTGGACCAATGGGCGCGCGCCCAGGGCCGGGCCTTTCTGCGGTTCGACTATTCGGGGCACGGGCAAAGCGGCGGCCGCTTTGCCCAAGGGTGCATTGGCGACTGGGCCGCGGATGCCATGGCCGCGATCGACGCGCTGACCGAGGGGCCGCAGGTATTGGTGGGGTCATCCATGGGCGGCTGGATCGCGCTGTTGTTGGCGCGCGCCATGCCCGAGCGGTTGGCCGGGCTGGTCGGCATCGCCGCCGCCCCCGATTTCACCGAGGACAGCATGTGGGCCGGGTTCAGCCAGGCAGAGCGCGCCGAGATCATGCAACGGGGCCGGATCGAGATCCCCTCGGCCTATGCCGACAGCCCCTACACGATCACCCGCCGCCTGATCGAGGATGGCCGCGACAACCTGGTGCTGCGCACGCCGCTGTCGCTGCCCTGTCCGGTGCGCCTGTTGCAGGGCACCGCGGACGAGGATGTCGACACCGCCGTCGCGCTGCGCCTGCTCGACCATATCGAGGGGCCGGATGTGCGCCTGACCCTGGTCAAGGGCGCCGATCACCGGTTTTCAGACGCGCCGGCCCTGACCCTGATCGAAGCCGCGATTTGCGAGGTGCTGGGCGCCTAGTCCCCGCTTGCACATTTCGCACATTTGGCCTGGATCGGCCGGCTGAAAGCGCCCGTTACAAAGAACACTGTCCACCGGACTTGCACGGATCGAACAAATCCGGACCTTTGCTTTTCGGTAGGACTACCCACGCGACACAGGCGAGCGCGCCCCCGCTCAGGCGGTTTTCAGATGCGGGTGGGGTTTGGGTGCTGCGGAATTGGCGTCGATGAAGTCCAGCACCAGGGGCCGGATATTGGTGCGCCAGCTCTTGCCGGCAAAGATGCCGTAATGGCCCGCGCCGGGTTCCAGGTGGCTGGCCTTTTTCTCATCGGGCAGGCCGGTGCACAGATCCAGCGCCGCGATGCACTGTCCCGGGGCCGAGATATCGTCATTGGCCCCCTCGACGGTCTTGACCGCGACCTGGGTAATCGCGCCGATATCGACGCGCCGTCCGGCCACCTCGAAAACATTGCGCGCGATCTCGCGCTTCTTGAACACCCGCTCGACGGTGGACAGGTAGAATTCCGCCGGCATGTCCATCACCGCCAGGTATTCGTCGTAGAACCGGTTGTGCTTGTCGTGATCGGCGGCCTCTCCCTTGGCCGTGCGCAGCACCTGATCAGAGAACGCCCGCGAATGGCGATCGGAATTCATCGACATGAAAGAGGCCAGCTGCAACAGGCCCGGATAGACCATCCGCCCGACACCGGCATATTTGAACCCGACCCGCTGGATCGCCAGCTCTTCCAATTGACCCATGGTCACCCGGCGCCCGAAATCGGTCACATCGGTGGCCGCGGCATCGGGATCGATCGGCCCACCGATCAGCGTCAGGGACCGGGGCTGGGCGGCGGGATCCTCTGCCGCCAGATGCGCGGTGGCGGCCAGCGCCAGCGGCGCGGGCTGGCAGACCGCGATCACATGGGTATCGGGGCCCATCTGCTTCATGAAATCGGCCAGGTAGAGGGTGTAATCCTCGACGTCGAACTTGCCCTGCGACACCGGAATGTCGCGCGCGTTGTGCCAATCGGTGATGAACACCTCGCAATCGGGCAACAGGCTGGCCACGGTCGAGCGCAAGAGCGTCGCGTAATGGCCCGACATGGGGGCGACCAGCATCACGCGGCGGGCCATCTCGGGGCGGCCGTGCACCTTGAACTGGATCAGGTCGCCGAACGGCCGCTCGACGATCTTTTCCACCGACACGATATGGTCGCGCCCATCGGCGCCGACCACGGTGTTGATGTTCCAGTCCGGCTTGGCGATCATGCGGCCAAAGGCGCGCTCGGTCACCTCTCCCCAGGC
Organism: Paracoccaceae bacterium; assembly: GCA_016938875.1. Taxonomy (GTDB): domain Bacteria; phylum Pseudomonadota; class Alphaproteobacteria; order Rhodobacterales; family Rhodobacteraceae; genus Rhodovulum. The sequence continues at coordinate 122,904 of JAFGTV010000001.1, read as the reverse complement.
CGAGATCATCTTGAAGAACGGGTGCGGGACCATGCTGACCGACGGGTAGGATCCCATCGCCTTGGCCGAGGCGCCCAACCATTGGTTGGTGGTGCGCATCGTTTCCATCCAGTCATAGGTTGCCATGTATTTCATTCGCCACTCCTTTTCCGATAGTATATCGGAGATGCGGGTCAGCAGAGCCGGGGAGGCGGCGATGCTGCGCGTGCGAAGGTAAGGGGGAAACCGCGCCGTGACAACTGAAGATGACGCGCCCGGCACCGACCTGGAGCGGTTGAACGAGAATCTCGTGAAGCTGGAGGGGCTGACCGAGAGACTGGTCGCGGCGGTGGCGAACAAACGAAAGATCGACCCGAACCTGCAAGGGCCGGGTCAGGATCTGTTGATGAAAGCCACGTCCGCCTATCTGGCGGATGTGATGCACAACCCCTCGCGGTTGATCGAGCAACAGGTATCCTACTGGGGCAAGGCGCTGAAGCACTACGTCGAGGCGCAAGAGGCCCTGGCCAAGGGCAAGCTGGAACCGCCCGAGGACCACACCCCGCCCGATCCGCGCTTTGCCGACCCGCTTTGGCGCACCCATCCCTATTTCAACTACATCAAGCAGCAATACCTGATGAGCGCCGAGGCCATCGCCAACACCGTGCGCAGCATCGAGGGGCTGGACCCGCGCGACGCCAAGCGGCTGGATTATTTCAGCCGCCAGATCATCGACCTGTTCTCGCCGGCCAACTTCCTGGGCACCAACCCCGAGGCGCTGTCGCGCGCGGTCGAAACCGACGGCCAGTCGCTGGTCGACGGGTTGGAGAACCTGGTGCGCGACATCGAGGCCAACCAGGGCGACATCCAGGTGTCGCTGGTCGATAAATCCGCCTTTGCCGTGGGCGAGAACCTGGCCACCAGCCCGGGCAAGGTGGTGTTTCGCAACCACCTGCTGGAGCTGATCCAATACAGCCCCAGCACCGAAACCGTGCATGCCACGCCGCTGATCATTTTTCCGCCCTGGATCAACAAGTTCTACATCCTCGACCTGACCGAGCGGAATTCGCTGATCAAGTGGATCGTGGACCAGGGCTATACGCTGTTCGTGGTGTCCTGGGTGAACCCCGATGCCTCTTATGCCGATGTCGGAATGGATACCTATGTCGAGGACGGCTATCTGCGCGTGATCGAGCAGGTCAAAGCGATCACCGCCCAGCCAAAGGTCAACGTGGTGGGCTATTGCATCGCGGGCACGACCCTGGCGCTGACCCTGGCGCTGATGAAGAAACGCGGGGACAAATCGGTCCGCTCGGCGACGTTCTTTACGACGCTGACGGATTTTTCCGACCAGGGCGAGGTCGGGGTGTTTCTGGACAACGATTTCGTGGACGGGATCGTGCGCGAGGTGGCGGTGACCGGCTATCTGGACAGTTTCTTCATGTCGCGGACGTTTTCCTATCTGCGCTCGAATGACCTGATCTATCGCCCCGCAATCCGCAGCTACATGATGGGCGAGGCGCCGCCGGCGTTCGATCTGCTGTTCTGGAACGCGGATTCCACGAACCTGCCGGCGCGCATGGTCGTGGAATACCTGCGCGGGCTGTGCCAAGAGGACCGCTTTGCCCGCGACGGGTTCGAAATTTGCGGCGAGCGGGTCAAGATCGCCGAGGTAAAGGTGCCGGTCTGCGCCATCGCCTGCGAGACCGACCATATCGCGGCCTGGAACGCCAGCTATCAGGGCATCCGGCAGATGGGCGCCAGTTCCAAGACCTTTATCCTGTCGCAGTCGGGTCATATCGCGGGCATCGTGAACCCGCCCGCCAAGAAGAAATACGGCCACTACACCAATGACGCCCCGCTGAAGGATCTGACCGCCGAGCAATGGCGCGAGGGCGCGACCTTTCACCAGGGCTCGTGGTGGCCGCGCTGGGGGGACTGGCTGAGTCGGCGTTCGGGGCGGCAGGTGCCCGCGCGGACCCCCGGAACGGCGGACCATCCGGCCCTGTGCGACGCACCGGGCACCTATGTAAAGGGTGCCAAAGCCTCCTGAATCCCGCAGGTTGCAAGTTTCTTGCTGCACCGCAGCGCAAATATCTTGAAATGCTGCGGTGCAGCATGTATGTTCTGTTCAGGAATAGAACACCGAACGGGCCAAAACCGCCCGGAACATGGAGAGATAAAATGGCCGACGCACAAGACTTCACCAAGATGATGCAAGACATGATGTCCACCTTCTCGATGGACCCGACGGCGATGCAGGACGCGTTCAAGACCCAGGCCACCATGGCCGAAAAGATGTCCAAAGTTGCGCTTGAGGCGGCCGAGAAATCGACCGAAATCTCGGCCAAATGGACCAAGGACACCCTGGCCAAGGCCAGCACGATCACCGCCGTCAAGGACGAGCCGACCGATTACACCAAGGCGATGACCGATTTCGCATCGACCGCCGCGGAAATGGCCGCCGAGAACATGGCCGCCTTTGCCGAAGTGGCCAAGAAGGTTCAGATGGAAACCGTCGAACTGATGCTGGCCGCTGGCAAGGACTTCTCCGAGGATGCGACCTCGGCGATGACCAAAGCCACCGCCGAGGCCACCAAGGCCGCCAAGAAAGCGACCGCCGCTGCGAAATAAGCAGCAGCGACACGATTGCCCACGACCCCTTTACCGGGTCGTGGCCCCCTACCAGGGCGGGCCGCTTGTGCCCGCCCTTTCTTTTTGCTGCGGCTGCGCGTAACCTTTGTCGCGCTGCAGAAAATGGCAGCACCATCTAGGGAGAGGCACCCGTGACCGACGCGAAACAGCCGCTGCTGATCAAACGCTATGCCAGCCGCCGTCTCTACAACACCGAGACCAGCGATTACGTCACGCTAGAGGATATCGCCCGGGTGATCCGCGAGGGCCGCGAAGTCCAGATCATCGACCTGAAAAGCGGTGACGACCTGACCCGGCAATACCTGTTGCAGATCATCGCCGAGCACGAAAGCAAGGGCGAAAGCGTCCTGCCGATCAACGTGCTGACCGATCTGGTGCGCAGCTATACCACCTCGACCCAAAGCGTCGTGCCGCAGTTCCTGGCCGCCAGTTTCGAGATGCTGCGCGACGGCCAGTCCAAGATGATCGAGAATATGGGCAAGATAAACCCCATCGCCGCCGTTCCCGGCTTCGAGGCGATGCAGGCCCAGCAAGAGGCGTTTCTAAAGGCGATGACCGGCGGCTGGCCGACCCCGGCGAGCACGACCCCCGGCAGCCAGGACGACGCCACCGACCTGGACGAGATCAAGAAGCAACTGGCCGAGTTGCAGCAAAAGCTCTCCAAGATGAACGGCTAGCACCGCCCCGGCCACAAGGATCGCCCTCAGTCGCGACGCGTGGGTCCGCACGTCGTTTCCCTTCCAAACTTTTGCCATAGTTGCGCATATACTGCCGCTATGGACAGTCAAACCAACGCATCAGATGGAAAATGGCCAGCCCCGTTTCGGAGCTGGGGTATTTGGGCCGTGGGGATCGGGGCGCTCGCGCTGGCGCTCGTCTTTATCCAGATCATTGGCCCGACCTTCGAGCCGAAACCCTCTGCCGCCAGCCAGATCGGCGAGATCGCCGGAGAGATCAAACGCTCTGCCTGGCGCTCCTTCCTTGGCCTACCCAAACCGGAGCCCGAGGTTCAGGCCACCCCGTTTTCGGCCTATCTGGCGCTGGCCGCGCCGATCCTGGGGGCCATCGCGGTGGTGCTGTCGGTGATCTCGGGGGTGCTGCGCGAGAATTGGCGCTATGCCGTCTATGGCACCAGCCTTGGCGCCGGGGCGATCGTGTTCCAGTTCTTTTGGTGGATGCTGCTGGTGATCGTCGGTGCGATGCTTCTCGTGGCGATCATCGAGAATATCGGCGACATCTTCAGCTTCTGAACGGTCAGGACGTGGCGCCCGCATGGCGCCGCTGTCCGAAAGGGGCGCTCGTTGCGCCCCTCTCTCCCTTTGGGTCGTGCGGTGACGGCGCCCTGCCCTAGGCCGCCAACCCCTTGAACACCGCGTTCAGCGCCGCGCCCAGCTTGTCGAACATCTCGTCCATCTGCGCCTGGGTCATGATGAAGGGCGGGCACAGCACGATGGACTGGCCCAGCGGGCGACAGATCAGCCCGTGATCGGTACAGGTGTTGGCGATCCGTTCCGACACCGACAGGTCCGACGCAAAGGGCGTCTTGGTGTCCTTGTCGGCCACCGCCTCCAGCGCGCCCATCAATCCCTTGCCGCGCCATTCGCCGATATTGGGATGCTCGGCCAGCCGGGCCATCCCGGCCTCGAACCGGGGCGTCAGCGCGCGCACGTTTTCCAACAGCCCCTCGTTCAGGATCACGTCGATCGCCTTGAGCGCGATGGCACAACCCACCGGGTGCCCCGAGGCGGTAAAGCCGTGGGGAAACTCCTCGACCGCCTCGGCGGCGGCGTGCAGGCGGTCCGACAGATCGGGGCCCAGGATCACCGCCCCCATCGGGAAATACCCCGCCGTCAGCGCCTTGGAACTGATGATCGCATCGGGCATGAAATCGTAGGTTTCACAGCCCCAAACCTGCCCGGTGCGGCCGAACCCGCAGATCACCTCGTCCGAGATCAGCGGGATGCCGTGGCGTTTCAGGATCGGCGCGATGGCCTGGAAATAGCCCGCGCTGGGGGGGATCACCCCGCCCGCGCCCATGATCGGTTCGGCGAAGAACGCCGCGATGGTGTCGGCCCCCTCGCGCGCGATCACCTCCTCCAACTCGCTCGCCATACGGGCGGTGAACTCGGCCTCGCTTTCGCCCGGTCGCCCCTCGCGCCAGTAATGCGGACAGCTCAGGTGCAAGAACCCCGGCAGCGGCAGGCCGAAAACCTCGTTATAGGGCTTGCCGGTCATCGAGGCGGACACCGCCGTGACCCCGTGATAGGCGTTCTTGCGGGTCAGGATCTTGCACCGCTCGGGCTTGCCCTCGGCACGGGCCAGGAACCACAGCATCTTGACCAGCGTGTCGTTCGCCTCGGACCCCGAGTTGGTGTAGAACACCCGCCCGTCCGTGAACGGAGAGACCTCGACCAGGCGCTCGCTCAGCATCACGGTCTGGTCCGACATCCGCCCGAAAAACGCGTGATAGCCGGGAAAGCGGTCATATTGCGCCTTGGCCGCCTCTGCCAGGCCCGGATGGTCGAACCCGGCGACCATGTTCCACAGCCCAGAATTGGCATCCAGATAGCGCCGCCCGTGGGTGTCGACGACATAGGGCCCCTCGCCATGGGTCAGCACCACGGTGCCGCGGTCGTGGATCGTGGGCAGGTCGGTGAAGCCGTAGAAAGTATGCGCCTCGGCGCGGGATTCCCAGCTGTTGAGGGCGGTATCGGGCATGAGTTCAGGCTCCTGATGGGCGGTGTGGGCGCAGGCTATATCCGCGCCGCGCCATGCGCAATCGCCGTTGCGCGGGCGCCGCCGGGGCCGTAGCGTCGGGGCAGACGGAACCGACCGGAGTGCACAATGGGCCAGCCGCCCGGCCGTATCACGCTATGGGGAATCGAGGTATTCCTGGCCAGCGCCGAAGAGGGCACGCTGTCGGCGGCGGCGCGGCGGCTGGGGGCCAGCGTCTCGGCGGTTTCGCAACAGCTTGCCACCCTGGAAAGCGCGCTGGGGGCCGCATTGCTGGAGCGCAGCGTGCGCCCCATGGCCCTGACGCCCGAGGGGGCGATGTTCCTGCGCCGCGCCCACGTCATCCTGTCCGAGGCACACCAGGCCCGCGCCGAGATCGCCGCGCGGGATCTGGCCGCGCTGCCGCTGCTGCGGCTGGGCATGATCGAGGATTTCGAGGCCGACGTAACGCCGCGCCTGCTGTCGGACATGGCGGGCGAGTTGACCCGCAGCCGGTTTCACCTGGAAACCGGGCCCAGCCACAGGTTGTTGGGGTTGCTGGATGCGCGCACGCTGGATGTCGCGGTCGCCGCCGATCCCGGCCAGACCGCCGCGGCACTGGAGATACACCCGCTGCTGGAGGAACCCTTTGTCGTCGCAGCCCCCCGCGGGCGGATCGGGGGCCGCGGCGATGTGCTGGCCCAGCTGATGGATTTGCCATTCGTGCAATACACCCAGCGCCACCAGATGGGGCGCCAGATCGCCGCCCATCTGAACGATCAGGCCCTGCGCCCCACCTGCCGGTTCGAACTGGATAGCTATCACGCGATCATGGCGATGGTGGCGGGCGGCGCGGGCTGGACGATTCTGACGCCGCTGGGATGGCTGCATGCGCGCCGGTTCCACGACGCGGTGACGGTGATGGACCTGCCGCTGGCGCCGCTGACGCGCCGCATCGTGCTAAGTGCGCGCACGGGGATCATGGGTGACATGCCCGCACGGATGGCCGCCCGCCTGCGCCCCCTGCTGCAAGAGATCGTGGTCGACACGGTCACCGCCGAACTGCCCTGGCTGGGCGGGCGGCTGCGCGTTCTATAGCCCGCCGTCGCCGTGACGCCCCCGCCCCAAACGACAAGGGCCGCACCCAAAGGCACGGCCCGGTCTATCTGTCCCGAACGAAGAAGGCTTACTTGATCTTGCCTTCTTTGTACTCGACGTGCTTGCGCACGACGGGGTCGTATTTCTTGATCACCATTTTCTCGGTCATCGTGCGGGCGTTCTTCTTGGTCACGTAGAAATGCCCGGTGCCCGCGGTCGAGTTCAGGCGGATCTTGATGGTGGTCGGCTTCGCCATTTGAGGTCTCCGTCGCGCGGGCGGCACGGGGCCGCCCTTAAAATCCATGAAGCCCGCGTTGTAGCGATCCAAGCCCCCGAGTCAAGCGGGTTCTGGGCCCCCGCGCGGGTTACAGAACCTGCGGCAGGCGCATCGCCTTGTGCACCCGCTGACGGGCCGCGGCCCCCAGGTGCAGTGCGGCTGCCAGGCGGTCCAGATAGGCGCGTTCCGCGGGGCTATCCATGTTGGTGGTGACCACCGAAACCGCATAGACCGCCGTGCGCTGGTGCGAGCCGGTTTCGGCGGCCAGCGCCTCGGGATCCACGGGGCGGGCCATCTCGGCGGCGACAAAGGCGCGCTCGTCCAGGTCCAGATCCTCCAACACCTCGTCCAGGCGCGCCTGCTCGTCGGCGTCGATCTCGCCATCGGCGCGCGCGGCCTGTATCATCGCCCGGATCATCAGCTGGGCGTTCAGCTCCATCGTGCCCGAGGGCGGCGTGCCGCTGCCCAATGCACCCAGCATGTCGCGCGCGTTTCCGGAACCGGCCCAGGCCGCGCCGCCCAGCGCGGACATCAGCCCGCCCAGACCCATCGCCGCGCCATCGCCCGTACCCTGCACCTGGCCGCCCAGCTTTTTCAGCGTCTCGCCCAGCGCCCCGGCCCCGCCGGGCACCTGCATGCGTTCCAGCAGCGCGCCGACCTGCGGGCCGATCTTGCCGCCCGAGGCCGCCGATTGCATCGACCGGGCCAGGCCCGCGCCGCCGCCCATCTTCTGGAATTTCTCCATGCCCTTGGCCGCGGCGAAACCGACGGCGAGGGTGGCCAGTGTTTTGACAAAACTCATGTGGCTTGATCCATCCCTTTGGCTGGGCGCGTTTCCGGGGCATACCCCCAAGGGCAAGCCTAACCGCAAAGCCCGCGGTTCCCCAATGGTCGGAATGTCGCGCGGATGGCCTGTAAGCCGGATTCTGTCCGGGAACGCTTGCGCGCCCCCTGGATGACCATTCCTCTGGGCGGGCCGTTACCGACCCGCTCTAGCTGCCAACCCGGATCCCTGGGCCGAAGCTGCCCTGCGGACGCGCCGCGCGGGATCCCTATTCGGCATTGCTCCCGGTGGGGCTTGCCGTGCCGGTCCTGTTGCCAGTCCCGCGGTGGGCTCTTGCCCCACCGTTTCACCCTTACCCCTGCGGACAGGGGCGGTCTGTTCTCTGTGGCGCTTTCCCTGGGGTTTCCCCCGCCGGGCGTTACCCGGCACCGTTGCTTCGTGGAGTCCGGACTTTCCTCGGGGGGCGCCCCCCCGCGGCCATCCAGCCATCCGCGCCTGATCCACTTAGGAACTGGCCGGGGGCGCGTCAACGGGAAAGCGGCGCGCCAGGGTGCGGGCCAGCGCCATGTCCTCGGCGCCCAAGGGGCCGTGCGCCCAGGGGCGAAAGCGTTGGCGCAGCGCCTCCAGCACATCCGCGGTGGGCCAGTCGGCGCCATAACCGATGCGCGCGGTGGCGACGCGAAACATGGCCTCGTCCGGCGGGGTGGGATCGGCGGGGGCGACGTCCGGATCGGGCCAGATCGACAGCCCCTGCCGCGCCAGGCGGCGCCAGTCGAACCGCCGGCCCGGATCGGATTTACGCCCCGGCGCCATGTCGGAATGGGCGATCACCCGCGGCGCACCGATGCCCCAGCGCGCCATGATACCGGGCAACAGCCCCTCAAGCGTTTGCATCAGCGGCTGGGAAAACGGCTGCGCCCCGTCATTGTCCAGCTCGATCCCGATCGAGCGCGAGTTGACATCGCATACCGCCCCCCATTGGCCCGCCCCGGCATGCCAGGCGCGCGCGCCCTCTTCGACCATCTGGAACAGCCGACCGTCGCGGGCGATCAGGTAATGCGCCGACACCTCGGCGCCGGGATCGCACAGGCGCGCCAAGGCGGCCTCGGCATCCACCATCGCGGTATAGTGCAGCACGATCATGTCGGGCAGCACGCCCCCGCGCCGCGGCCCGCAATTGGGCGAGGGCCGCCAGAGCGGATCCATCGCGCCTAGTTCACCGCCTGGCGGAACGGGGTGGGATCCCAGTAGCAGGCAAACCCGTCGCCATCGGGATCCAGGTTCAGCCGGTCCCGCTGCGGGCCGCCGGCCTTGAGGAACGCCTCTTGCGCCAGATCGGACGAGGCATAGCGGCCACAGTTGCGCGCGAATTGCGATTTGCCGAACATCCCGCGGCGATAGCGTTCCTCGCCCACCCGGTTGGTGGTGCTCAGGGCGAATTGCACGATATTGGGGCCGCTGTCGCCACTGCGGCTGGGGATCGCGGTCGGGGCGACCTGGATGTATTCCTGGCGCTGGGCCTGCAACCGTTCCCGATCGCTCTCGATGGTTTCGCGCGAGGCGACGGCGGCGAAATTCTGCTCATCCGACAGGCCGGGGTTGTCGGTCGCGGGCACCACGCCGGCCTGCGGATCCAGCGCAGACATCGGCGCCAGTGTCCCGCCCTGCGCCCCATCCTGGACGGGCGGGCGCACGGTCATCTCGGAATGCAGGGCGGTTTCGCGACGCGCGCTATAGGCCGAATAGCTGTCAAACCCCGCCCCGGCGGCGGAATCGGGCACCTTGGGATCGCATGCGCCCAGTGCCAGCACCGCCAGAACACTCAGACCAAGCCGCATCTCACCTACCCCGCTGTGGTTTCAATTGGGCGCAGCGTCTACCACCATTTCCCCGGCTTGGAAACAAAGCCCGCGGCGCGCTCAAGCACTTGTGCGGTATTCAGCAGATCGCCCTCTTCCCACGGCCGCCCGATCAGTTGCAGCCCCAGCGGCAGCCCCTGCTTGTCCAGCCCTGCGGGCACCGCGATGCCCGGCAGGCCGGCCAGGTTGACCGTCACCGTGAACACGTCGTTGAGATACATCTGCACCGGGTCGGCCTCGGCCATCTCGCCCAGCCCGAACGCGGCCGAGGGCGTGGCGGGCGTCAGGATCGCATCGACCCCATCGGCGAACACGGTCTCGAAGTCCCGCTTGATCAGCGCGCGCACCTTGCGGGCGCGGTTGTAATAGGCGTCATAGAACCCCGCCGACAGCACATAGGTGCCGATCATCACCCGGCGCTGCACCTCGGGGCCGAACCCCTCGGCGCGGGTCTTTTCATACATCTGCACGATGCCGTCGCCCTGGGCCAGCTTGGCGCGGTGGCCATAGCGCACCCCGTCATAGCGCGCCAGGTTGCTGGACGCCTCGGCGGGCGCGATCACGTAATAGGCGGGCAGCGCGTACTTGGTGTGCGGCAGGCTGATATCCACGATCTTCGCGCCCGCGTCGCGCAGCATCTCGGCGCCCCGGGTCCACAGGGCCTCGATCTCTTCGGGCATGCCCTCCATGCGGTATTCGGCGGGGATGCCGATCGTCTTGCCGCGGATGTCGCCGGTCAGCATCGCCTCGAAATCGGGCACGGGCAGGTCGGCGCTGGTCGAATCCTTGGCGTCATGCCCGGCCATCGCGCCCAGCATGATCGCGGCATCCTGCACCGTCTTGGTCATTGGCCCGGCCTGGTCCAGCGACGAGGCAAAGGCCACCACCCCCCAGCGCGAGCAGCGCCCATAGGTGGGTTTCAACCCGGTGATCCCGACAAAGGCCGCAGGCTGGCGGATCGACCCGCCGGTATCGGTGCCGGTCGCGGCCAGGCACAGATCGGCCGCCACCGCGCTGGCCGAGCCCCCCGAACTGCCGCCCGGGGTCAGCGGCGCGTCGTCGTTGCCGCGCCGCCAGGGGTTGACCACGTTGCCATAGGTCGAGGTCTCGTTGGAACTGCCCATCGCGAACTCGTCCATGTTCAGTTTGCCCAGCATCACCGCACCGGCATCCCACAGGTTCTGGGTGACGGTGGATTCGTATTCCGGGCGAAATCCCTCCAGGATCCGGCTGGCGGCCTGGCTGGGCACCCCCTTGGTGCAGAACAGATCCTTGATCCCCAGGGGCATGCCGCACATCGCGGGGGCATCGCCCGTGGCGATCCTGGCGTCGGCGGCGCGCGCCTGTTCCAGCGCGATCTCGGGCGTCATGTGGACAAAGGCGTTCAGCGCCCCCGCCGCTTCGATTTCGCTCAGGCACGCCTGGGTCAGGGCAACCGAGGTGGTCTCGCCGGCGCGCAGGGCATCGCGGGCCTCGGCCAGGGTCAGCTTGCTCAGATCACTCATGACACTCACTCCACCACCTTGGGCACCGCGAAAAACCCCTCGCGGGCGTCGGGGGCATTGGACAGGATCTTGTCCTGCATGTTGCCGTCGGTCACCACGTCGGCGCGCCGTTTCAGCCGCATGGGGGTGACCGATGTCATCGGCTCGACCCCCTCGACGTCGACCTCGTTCAGCTGTTCCATGAAGGTCAGGATGCCCGACAACTCGCGGGCCAACGCGGGCAGGTCATCCTCTTTCACGGCGATCCGGGCCAGATGCGCCACCCGGCGTGCGGTGTCGATGTCGATGGACATGGGGCCGCCTTTCGTTCTGCTGAAATTTCGCCTTCGCATTTATCCCCGCACCGCCCGGGCCGCAAGAGCGGCGAACATCCCGCCCCCATGTCGCGGCTGCGCGGCAAAGCGCCGGCGGTGGAATGGCGCTTGCATTCGACACGCGGCCTTCTTCATAACACCCCCGTCCGGGGTCCGGGCAGCCCGCCCCGTCAGAAAGCCAAGGAGCCGCGATGTCCTCGACCAATTTCATCCTCACGCTGACCTGCGACGACCAGCGCGGAATCGTGGCCACCGTGTCGAACGCGATCACGGCGCTGGGCGGCAATATCCGCGAAAGCGATCAGTTCCGCGATCCCGAGAACAACCGCTTTTTCATGCGCATCGCCTTTGACACCGAAGCGCCGGCCACGCCCGAGGGACTGCTGGACCGCCTGTCATCGGTGACCGCGGCCTATGGCATGCAGGCCGAGGTGGTGGACGCCGAGCGCCGCCCCAAGATCATCCTGATGGTGTCGAAATTCGACCACGCGCTGTTGCACCTGCTCTACCAGATCCGGGTGGGCTGGCTGCGCGCAGAGGTGGTCGGGATCGTGTCCAACCACGACCACAGCCGCCCCACCGCCGAGGCCGCCGGCATCCCCTATCACCACTGGCCCGTGACCCGCGACACCAAGCCCGAGCAAGAGGCGAAGGTCAAAGAACTGGTCGCTGAAACCGGTGCGGAACTGGTGGTGCTGGCGCGGTATATGCAGGTGCTCTCGGATGATCTCAGCCGGGCGCTGGCGGGGCGGGTGATCAACATCCACCATTCTTTCCTGCCCTCGTTCAAGGGCGCCAAACCCTATCACCAGGCCCATGAACGCGGCGTCAAGCTGATCGGCGCGACCGCGCATTTCGTCACCGCCAACCTGGACGAAGGGCCGATCATCGAGCAGGAAACCGAACGGGTGAACCACGCGCTCAGCCCCGAGGATTATGTCGCCGTGGGCCGCGATATCGAAAGCCGCGTGTTGGCCCGTGCCGTGCGGCTGCACCTGCAACGCCGGGTGCTGGCCAATGGCCACAAGACCGTCGTGTTCATGCCCGGCTAGGCCGCGCCGCCCGACCGTTCCCCCCGGCCCGACCCGGTCGTCATTTTGGATATTTTTGACCAGAAGAAGGGCACTTGATCGTCTTCTGGGCCGCAACACCCCCTGCCCCGGTCGTGCCGGGGGCGCGCGATCTGGGGCGCGGGCAGGCTCAGACCCGGGCGCGGCGATAGACCTCGATCATCCAGAGCAGCATCGTGGCGTTGACAAGGTGCCACATGAAATGCGTGCCCAGCGGCAGCGTGGCGCACAGCGGCCCATCCAGCGTGCGAAAGCCCAGCGACAGGATCAACAGCCCCGCCCCCAGCGCCAATCCCCGCGCGGTTTCGGGCGCGCGGCGGCCCAACAGCGCGGCATAGATCAAGATCACCAGCGGCACCGGCCCATAGCCCGCCGACGATCCCAATCCGGGGATCAGCGCAAAGAGCGGGGCAAGTAGCGCGGCAAAGGGCACGAAAAGCGCGCTCAGCCCCAGCGCGGTCCCGCGTCCCAGCCCCCAGAACGCCCGGTTCGCGGCATAAAGATAAAGCAGGATGAACCCCATGATCGGGACCACGTCCGCGACCCCGGCCCAGGCGGTGGCGTGGGTGTGAAACAGAAAGCTGCCCACCCCGATCGCCCCCAACACCACGCTGAGCGCGCGACCCAGCGCCAGCCCACGGGTGCGCCGCCACGCGATCAGTGCGGCAATCACAAAGGCCGCGTTGCTCAGGGCATTGACCGGCTCGGCCCAATAGGCGGGCCCGGTCCGTTCGCAATAGGCGTCGATCTGCTGCATCCAGTCCATGGGAAACCCGGCCCTGCTCTGCTAGGATTCGTTGTGACAGACAGATAGGGAGGGGATGATGAAAATCACCTGGCTGGGCCATTCAGGCTTTCGTATCGAGATCGCGGACCAGGTGTTGCTGGTCGATCCCTGGCTGAGCGGCAACCCGATGTTTCCGCCTGACCGCCGGGCCGAGGCCATCGCGGGCGCCACCCATATCCTGATCACCCACGGGCATGGCGATCACACCGGCGACGCCCTGGCGATCGCGCGCGAGGGGTCGATCCCCTGCGTCGGGATCTACGACCTGATGAGCTGGTGGGAAGAGAAAGAGGGCATCGCCGTCATCGGCTTTAACAAGGGCGGCACGGTGCGGCTGGGCGATGTCGCCGTCACGATGGTCAACGCGGTGCATTCCTCGTCCCTGGGCGGGCCGTCGGGGCCGGTCTATGCGGGGACCGAATCCGGTTTCATGATCGCGGGCGAGGGGCACACGATCTATGTGACCGGCGATACCGACGTGATGGCCGACATGGAGATTTTCAACGACCTGCACGCCCCCGATATCGGCATCCTGTGCGCGGGCGGGCATTTCACCATGGACATGAAACGCGCAGCCTATGCGGCGCGGACATTTTTCAACTTCAAGACGGTGATCCCGTGCCATTACCGCACCTTCCCGCTGCTTGAGCAGTCGGCACAGGTGCTGGCAGAGGCGCTGCCGGGGATCGACGTGATCGAGCCGCAGGTGCTGGTGCCGATCGAGATCTGAGCGCGCGCCCCGGTCCCTAACGCCGCCCGGCGAAAAAACTCTTGAGCAGGGCCTCGGCCTGGGCGGCGGCGATGCCGTCATAGACCTGGGGGACGTGGTGGCATTGCGGGTGCTGAAACACCCGCGCGCCATGCGCCACGCCGCCCGACTTGGGGTCCGCCGCGCCATAATAGAGCCGCGCGATGCGGGCCTGGCTGATCGCCGAGGCGCACATCGCGCAAGGTTCCAGCGTCACGTAAAGGTCATGGCCGGGCAGCCGTTCCGACCCCGCCGCCGCACAGGCCGCCCGCAGCGCCAGGATTTCGGCATGGGCCGTTGGATCGCTCAGCTCGCGGGTGCGGTTGCCCGCGGCGGCCACCACCTGTCCCTGGGGCGACACGATGACGGCCCCCACCGGCACCTCGCCGCGCGCGGCGGCGGCGCGGGCCTCGGCCAGGGCGGCCGCCATATGGCTGCGAAACGGGCTCATCCCCCTGTCATGCCGCGCGCACCGCGCACGCGCAAGCCGCTTTCCCGCGCCGCGAAACCCGCGTAAAGAAAGCCCATGGAGAACAACACCCAACAACAGGGCGAGCGTATCGCCAAGGTCCTGGCCCGCGCGGGCGTCGCCTCGCGCCGCGAGGCCGAGCGCATGATCGAGGCCGGTCGCGTCAGCGTCAACGGCAAGCGGATCGATAGCCCCGCGCTGAACGTCACGCCCGCCGACAAGATCACCGTGAACGGCGCGCCGCTGGCCGCGGCAGAACCCGCCCGGCTGTGGCTGTATCACAAGCCCGTGGGCCTGGTGACGACCGAGCGCGACGAAAAGGGCCGCCAGACCGTGTTCGACGCCCTGCCCGAGGACATGCCGCGGGTGATGTCGGTGGGTCGGCTGGACATCAATTCCGAGGGCTTGTTGCTGCTGACCAATGACGGCGGGATCAAGCGGCGGCTCGAATTGCCCTCGACCGGCTGGCTGCGCAAGTATCGCGTCCGGGTCAAGGGCGCGCCCAGCGACGAGACGATCGCACCGCTGCGCCGGGGCATCGTGATCGAGGGCGAAAAGTTCCAGCCGATGGAGGTCGCCCTGGACCGCCAGCAGGGCGCCAATGCCTGGCTGACCGTCGGCATCCGCGAGGGACGCAACCGCGAGGTGCGCCGCGCGATGGAGGCCGTGGGGCTGACCGTGAACCGGCTGATCCGCATCAGCTATGGCCCGTTTCAGCTGGGCGATCTGAAACCCGGCGCCGTCGAGGAAATCCGCGCGCGCGTACTGCGCGATCAGCTGGGCCTGGACAAGGCCGGTGAACCCGCCGCCAAACCGCGCCCCAAGCGCGCGCCCCGCCGTATACGCTAGTCCCCGCGTGGCCACGCACCTGAAGGCTTGCATTTCACCGCGCTGTCGCATCCCATGGGCAAGATGACAGTCGTGGCGAAAGGGGGGCCCATGTCGGATACCGGGCTTAAAAAGCTGGCCTTCTTCCTGCTGGTCGCGCTGATCCTTTATGTTGCGTTCGTGGGGGGCGCGTGATGGCCCAACGCTACGGTGGAAAATTCAGCCCCACCCCGGGCGAAACACCCGGCCAGACCGGCGGCCAGACCCCGCCGCCGCGCCACCCGTTTCATGGCAAGGCTCCGTCGCGTGCGGGGGGACGGGCCAATGCGATGTTCTTTGTGCCGCTGGCGCTGGTACCGCGGGCCTTTGCCTCGGACCCCACCGGGCTGGCGCTGAGCCTGGGCGCGTTTGGTCTGTTGCTGTTGGCCGCCTGGCTGACCCGAGAGGGGCTGCGCGCCGAGGATGCCTGGGCCGCGCGCAAGATCGCCCGCCGCCCGGCGATCCCGCGCAAGATCTTTGGTTCCGCGCTGACCGGTGCGGGGCTGTTCCTGGCGGGCATCGGCCCCGAGGCGGGCTTTGTGCCGCCTGCGATCTTTGCGGTGTTGGGCACCGTTTTGCACAGCGCGGCCTTTGGGCTGGACCCGTTGCGCGACAAGGGGATGGAGGGGGTCGATACCTTTCAGCAGGATCGCGTGGCCCGCGTCATCGACGAGGCCGAAAAGCACCTGACCACCATGACAGAGGCGATCCGGCGCGCCGGGGATCGCGGGCTGGAGGCGCGCGTGGACCGCTTTCAAAGCACCGTGCGCGAGATGTTTCGCACCGTCGAGGAAGACCCCCGCGACCTGACCGCGGCGCGCAAGTATCTGGTCGTCTACCTGCTGGGTGCGCGCGACGCGACGGTGAAATTCGCCGACCTTTACAGCCGCACGCGCGATATTTCCGCGCGTGCCGATTACGAGGCCCTTTTGGCCGATCTGGAGTCCAATTTTTCGGCAAGAACACGCGCGCTCTTGCTGGATGACCGATCCGATCTGGATGTCGAGATTGAAGTGCTGCGCGAAAGATTGCAGCGTGAAGGCGTGCACCCCAACGGGGACATGCGCAATTTGGGAGAGTGATTATGTCCGACACCGTCCGCCAAAAAGCCGAGCAGGCCCTCGCAGAGGTCGAGCAGCTGACCGCCGTTCTGCTGCCCGAACCCGCGGCCGAGATTGTCCCGCTAGAGTCCGCCGAACCCGCCGCGGCGCTGGGCATCCGCACCCGGATGGACGAGATCGACATGTCCGACACCAATTCCATCATCGGCTTTGGGTCGTCCGCGCAGGCCGAATTGCAGGTCATCAGCCAGGCGATGCTGGCCGATGTGCGCAACAAGGATGTCGGCCCCGCAGGCGATTCCCTGCGCCAGATCGTGACCACGATCCGCGGGTTTTCGGTGTCCGAACTGGATGTACGCCGCGAACGCAGCTGGTGGGAAAAACTGCTGGGCCGCGCCGCGCCCTTTGCCAATTTCGTCGCCCGGTTCGAGACGGTGCAGGCCCAGATCGACAAGATCACCGACAACCTGCTGACCCATGAGCACATGCTGCTCAAGGATATCAAGTCGTTGGACAAGCTGTACGAAAAGACCCTCGATTTTTATGACGAGCTGGCACTTTACATCGCCGCCGGCGAAGAAAAGCTGAAAATCCTGGACGCCACCGACATCCCCGCGATGGAGGCCGCCGTTGCCGCCACCCCCGAGGTCGATCAGGTGCTCAAGGCCCAGGAACTGCGCGACCTGCGCGCCGCGCGCGATGACCTGGAACGCCGGGTGCACGATCTGAAACTGACGCGCCAGGTGACGATGCAATCGCTGCCCTCGATCCGGCTGGTCCAGGAAAACGACAAATCCCTGGTCACCAAGATCAACTCGACGCTGGTGAACACCGTGCCGCTTTGGGAAACGCAACTGGCCCAGGCGGTGACGATCCAGCGCTCGAAAGAGGCCGCAGAGGCGCTGCGCGACGCCACCGACCTGACCAACGAGCTGTTGACCGCCAATGCCGAAAACCTGCGTTCGGCCAACAAGATCGTGCGCGAAGAGATGGAGCGCGGCGTGTTCGACATCGAGGCCGTCAAACAGGCCAATGCCAGCCTGATCGCGACCATCCAGGAAAGCCTTCAGATCGCGGACGAGGGCAAGGCCCGCCGCGCCAAGGCCGAGGACGACCTCAAGAAAATGGAGGCCGAATTGCGCGATACCCTGGCCGCCGCCAAGTCGCGCGCAACCGGCGCTGGCGCCGTTCCGGGGGTCTGATCGCACCGTGGGCCTGCGCCGTAGCGTTCTTGCCGTTGCCGGAACCGCCCTTTTCGGGGTGGCAGGGTGCGTCATGCCGATGGACGGCGCAGGCCCCCGCCCCGAAACCCGGCCGGTGGAAACCGCGCGCGTCCCCTCGCCCGCCAGCCAGGCCATCGCGCGCCATTTCGAACGGGTCGAGGCCGACCTGGTGTCGCGCGGGCTGTTGCGCAGCGATGGCGGCGGGGTGGATGTGCCGTTTTCCCGCCGCAACCTGGTAGAGAACTTCATCCGCATCGCGCTTTACGATGAATATGTCGCCCAGTCGGGCCAGTTGGTCGCGCGTGAAACCGTCAGCCGTCTGCGCCGCTGGGAAGATCCGATCCGCATGGGTCTGGTCTTTGGCCCCTCTGTCAGCACCGAACAGCGCCGCACCGACACCCGGGAAATCGAGCAATACACCCGCCGACTGTCGCGGCTGACCGGGATTCCCATTCGGCTGGGCGCGCCCGAGGATGCCAATTTCCACGTCCTGATCCTCAGCGAGGATGAACGCCGCGGCTTTGGCCCCGACCTTCGCCGCCTGGTGCCCGGCATCGACACCACCGCGCAACAGACCATCGCGACGATCCCGCGTTCGACCTTTTGCCTGGTGCTGGCCTTCTCGCGCGGGCCGACCAGCACCTATTCCCACGCCGTCGCGGTGATTCGCGCCGAACACCCCGCCCGGCTGCGCCAATCGTGTATCCACGAGGAACTGGCCCAGGGCATGGGCCTGGCCAATGACAGCCCCGCCGCGCGTCCCTCGATCTTTAACGACGACGAGGAATTCGCCCTGCTCACCCCCCAGGATGAACTGATGCTGCAAATCCTTTACGACCGACGTCTGCGCCCCGGCATGACCGAGGCCGAGGCCCGCCCGCTGATCGACACCATCGCCGCCGAACTGATGGGCGGCGAGAGCTGAGCACCGCGCCCCCGGTTCCGCGTGACCTTGTCAAACGCTCCGGTCTATACTGCGCCCAACCCGATCCAAAGGACCTGACCCATGGGCATTTTCGATTTCCTTTCCGGCGAATTCATCGACGTCATCCACTGGGTTGACGATACCCGCGACACCATGGTCTGGCGGTTCGAGCGCGAGGGCCACGAGATCAAGTACGGCGCCAAGCTGACCGTGCGCGAGGGGCAGGCCGCCGTCTTTGTCCACGAGGGACAATTGGCCGACGTGTTCACCCCCGGTCTCTACATGCTGGAAACCAACAACATGCCGGTGCTGACCACGCTTCAGCATTGGGATCACGGGTTCAAATCGCCGTTCAAGTCGGAAATCTATTTCGTCAACACCACGCGCTTCAACGATCTGAAATGGGGCACCAAGAACCCCATCATGCTGCGCGATCCCGAATTCGGCCCGACCCGCATTCGCGCTTATGGCACCTATTCGATCCGGGTGACGGACCCCGCGCGTTTCCTGCTGGAAATCGTCGGCACCGACGGCGAATTCACCATGGACGAGATCAGCTATCAGATCCGCAATATCATCGTGCAGGAATTTTCCCGCATGATCGCCGCCAGTGGCATCCCGGTGCTGGACATGGCCGCCAATACCGCCGACCTGGGCAAGCTGATCGCCGCCGAAGTGTCGAAACCGCTGGAGGCTTACGGCCTGACCATGCCGGAATTCTACATTGAAAACATCAGCCTGCCCCCCGCGGTAGAGGCCGCCCTGGACAAACGCACCTCGATGGGGCTGGCGGGCGATCTGGGCCGCTTTACCCAGTATTCCGCCGCCGAGGCGATGACTGCGGCCGCCCAGAACCCCGCCGGTGGCGGCATGGCCGCGGGGCTGGGTGCGGGCATGGGCATGGCAATGGCGGGCCAGATAGCCCGGCCCGGCCCCTGGGGCCCAGCCCCTGCCCCCCAGCCGGCCCCGCCCCCACCCCCGGTCGAGCATGTCTGGCACATCGCCGCGAACGGCCAGACCAGCGGCCCGTTTTCCCGCGCCACCATGGGCCAGATGGCCGGCGACGGGCGCCTGACGCGGCAAACCCATGTCTGGACCGCCGGTCAGGATGGCTGGAAACGGGCCGAGGACGTGGCCGAACTGGCGCAGCTTTTCACCGTGGCCCCGCCACCGCCGCCGCCGGGTGTGTAACCGCCTCTTCTTGTTGGCATGAATACCCCTGCCGGAGGCATCCGCATGCCCGACACCGCGCCGCCCCCCGCGCCGACCGAACACCGCTTTCCCTGCGATCAATGCGGGGCCGATTTCCGCTTTTCCCCCGCCGAGGGGATGCTGGTGTGCGACCATTGCGGCCATACCGCGCCGATCGCGACCGCCCCCGCCGCACCCATCGCCGAGCTGGATTTCCGCGCCGCGCTGGACGCCGCCCTGCCCCATGTCGAGATGGAGGAGGTCCGCCGCCTCAAATGTCCCAATTGCGGGGCAGAGTTCGAGGTGGACGGGGTGGATCACGCCACCGAATGCCCCTTCTGCGCCACCCCCGTGGTCACCGATACCGGCCCGCAACGGCGCATCAAACCGCGCGGCGTGCTGCCCTTCGCGCTAGAGGAACGCGCCGCCCACAGCGCGATGAACGACTGGCTGGGCCGGTTGTGGTTCGCCCCCAACGGTCTGAAGGACTACGCGCGCAAGGGCCGGAAAATGCAGGGGATTTATGTCCCCTTCTGGACCTTCGACGCCGATACCCGCTCTGCCTATACCGGGGCGCGGGGCACGGTTTACTATGAAACCCGCCATGTCACCCGCAACGGCCAAACCCAGACCGAGCGCGTGCAAAAGGTGCGCTGGACGCCGGTTTCGGGCCGGGTGGCGCGGTTTTTCGACGATGTGCTGGTGCTGGCCTCGCAAAGCCTGCCCAAACGCTATACCGACGCGCTGGAGCCGTGGGATCTCTCGGCGCTGGAACCCTACCGGCCCGAATACCTGGCCGGCTTTCGCGCCGAGGGGTATACGGTGGCGCTGACCGACGGCTATGACGAGGCCCGCGCGCTGATGGACCGCGTAATTCGGCGCGATGTGAAATTCGACATCGGCGGCGACCGCCAACAGATCAATTCGCTGCAAACCCAGGTCTCTGGCGTGACGTTCAAGCATGTGCTGCTGCCGGTTTGGCTGGCCGCCTATAAATATCGCGGCAAGACTTACCGCTTTGTGGTCAACGGGCAATCGGGCCGGGTGCAGGGCGAACGCCCCTGGTCGGCCTGGAAGATTGCCTTGGCCGTGCTGATCGGCGCGCTCTTGGCGGCCGGGATCGGCTATTTCACGGCGCTTCAGCAAGGATAGGCGCGCTGCGGACACTAGGTAGGACGGGCCGCGGCGATGATCCTGTGCGCGGGCGCGGCGCCGGGGATGCGCGCCACCGCCGTCACCATCACACGCGCGGGCACCACCCCGCCTGAGGAAAGGAATTCGTCATGAGGGCACTGGTTCAGCGGGTGAGCGAGGCCGCCGTGCGGGTCGACGGCGAGGTGATCGGCCAGATCGGGCCGGGGCTGTTGATCCTGGTCTGCGCGATGGCGGAGGACGACGCGGCCCGCGCCGAAAAGCTGGCCGGACGGATCGCACGGATGCGCATATTCAAGGATGACGCGGACAAGATGAACCGCGCGCTGCTGGACACCGGGGGCGCAGCGCTGGTGGTCAGCCAGTTCACCCTGGCCGCGGATACGACACGCGGCAATCGCCCCGGTTTTTCCGCCGCCGCCGCACCAGAAATCGGGGCGGACCTCTACCAGGTGTTTGCCCAGGCGCTGCGCGATCTGGGGGTGACGGTCGCCACCGGGCGCTTTGGCGCGGACATGGCCGTGTCGTTGGTCAATGACGGGCCGGTTACAATCTGGATCGAGGGCTGAGCGGCCTCGGCAGGGACGCGCAGTCGAGCATTCAACGCGTTTCGGACAAAACTTTTTCTGAAAATCCCCACGCTGGGCGCTAAATCAACCCCATGCAGATGCCCGCCCGTTTCACCGACTGGTTCGCCGCCCGCGACTGGACCATCCATCCCCACCAAACCGCGCTGATGGCGCGTGCGAACGCGCCTGCGCTGCTGTTGATCGCGCCGACGGGCGGGGGCAAGACACTTGCAGGATTCCTGCCTTCGCTGGCCGAAATTGCGCAAAACCCTGCCCCGGGCTTGCACACGCTCTACATTTCGCCGCTCAAGGCGCTGACTGCGGACATCCGCCGCAACCTGGGCACCCCGATCGCCGAGATGGGCCTGCCGATCCGGGTCGAGGACCGCACCGGCGACACCTCGCAGACCCGGCGGCGGCAGCAGCGCGCCGATCCCCCGCATATCCTGCTGAGCACCCCCGAAAGCCTGGCGTTGCTGCTCAGCTACGAGGACGCGCCGCGGATATTCGCCGGTTTGCGCCGGGTGATCGTGGACGAGGTGCACGCCCTGGCCGAGTCCAAGCGCGGCGATCAACTGATGCTGGGGCTGGCGCGGCTCAGCCGGATGTGCCCCGGGCTGCGCCGGGTGGGGCTGTCGGCCACGGTCGAGGATCCCGCCGCGCTGGGCCGGTTCCTGGCGCCGTACCCCGACCCCTGCGCGATCGTGACCGCCGATCCCGGACCCGCGCCCGACATCGCCATGCTGGACACCGGCACCCCACCGCCCTGGTCGGGCGGCGGCGGGCGCTATGCGATCCCGGCGATCCTGGAACAGGTCGCGCGCCACCGCACCACGCTGATCTTTCACAACACCCGCGCCCAGGCCGAGTTGTTCTTTCGCGATCTTTGGCTGGCCAATGACGACGCGCTGCCCATCGCGATCCACCACGGCTCATTGTCGCGCGAGGCCCGCGAAAAGGTCGAGGCGGCGATGGCGACAGGGGCCTTGCGCGCGGTGGTCTGCACCGGGTCGCTGGACCTGGGGATCGACTGGGGCGATGTGGATCTGGTGATCCAGGTCGGCGCGCCGAAAAACGTCAAGCGGCTGGTGCAGCGGATCGGCCGGGCCAACCACCGCTATAGCGCGCCGTCCAAGGCGCGGATGGTCCCGGCCAACCGTTTTGAGGTGCTGGAATGCCACGCGGCCCTGGCCGCCGTGCGCGCCCACGACCTGGACGGGGCGCCGCGCGGGCCGGGGCCGCGCGATGTGGTGTGCCAGCATATCCTGGCCAGCGCCGCCGCCGGACCCTTTGCCGCCGACGCCCTTTATGCCGAGATCATCACCGCAGGCCCCTACGGCGATCTGCCGCGCGCGCAGTTCGACGCCTGCCTGGAGTTCGTGGCCACCGGCGGCTATGCGCTGCGCGCCTATGACCGCTGGCAGCGTCTGAAACAAGGCCCCGACGGGCGCTGGGCGCTGCGCGACCCGCGCACGGCACGCCAGATCCGCATGAACCTGGGCACCATCGTCGCGGCAGAGATGCTCAAGGTGCGGATGCGGCCCGCGCGCGGCGGCGGTGCGCCGTTGGGCGAGATCGAAGAGGCCTTTGCCGCCACCCTGACGCCGGGCGACACCTTTCTGATCGGCGGGCGGATCGTACGCTATGAGGGATTGCGCGACATGGTGGTCGAGGTCAGCCGCGCCGCCACCAAAACCCCCAAGATCGCCGTCTATGCAGGCACCAAATTCGCCACCTCGACCCAACTGGCCGAGCGTATCCTGGCGATGATGCAGGGCCCCGACTGGCCCGACCTGCCCGACCACACCGCCCACTGGCTGGCGCTGCAACGGCAGGTGTCACGCCTGCCCAGCCGCGACCGGCTGCTGGTGGAAAGCTTTGCCCATGACGGTCGGGCCCATCTGTGTGTCCACGGCTTTGCCGGGCGCAACGCGCAGCAGACGCTGGGCCTGTTGCTGACCCAGCGGATGGAGGCGGCGGGGCTGGCGCCGCTGGGCTTTGTCGCGACCGACTATGCCACGCTGATCTGGGGGCTGGATGAGATCCCCGACCCCGCCGCCCTGCTGGACGCCGGCGGGCTGCGCGCGGCGTTCGAGGGCTGGCTGGCCGGCAACGCGGTGATGAAACGCACCTTTCGCAGTGCCGCCGTGATCGCCGGGCTGATCGAGCGTAACAGCCCAGGGCGGCGCAAGACCGGGCGGCAGGCGACCTTTTCCTCGGATATCCTCTATGACACGCTGCTGAAATACGACCCCGACCACCTGTTGCTGGACATCACCCGCGAGGAGGCGATGAAAGGGCTGGTCGATTTCGCCCGGATCGAGGACATGCTGACCCGCGTGCGCGGGCGCGTCGATCATGTGCGTTGCGCCCGCATCCCCCCGCTGGCCGCCCCCCTGCTGCTGGAGGCCGGGCGCATCCCGGTCCATGGCAGCGCCGAAGAGCGCCTGATCGAGGCCGCCGCGGCGCGGCTGATGCAAGAGGCCGGGCTGGGCTGACCCCTTGCAATTCGCGCCGCGATGGGATCGACACGGGGCCATGAACGGGCATGATTTCACCCTGGCCGGTGCACGGCTGACCGCCTGCCCCTCGGGCGCGCTGTGGTGGGGCGCGGCGGGGGTGTTGGTGGTCTCTGACCTGCACCTGGGCAAGGCCGAGCGACTGGCACGCCGGGGCGGCGCCCTGTTGCCGCCCTATGACACCGCCGAAACCCTGTCCCGGCTAGAGGGCGACATCGCCGCCACCGCGCCGCGCGTGGTCATCTGCCTGGGCGACAGTTTCGACGATGATACCGCGGCCTCGACGCTGGCGCCGGACATCGCGACACGGCTGATGCAGTTGGCCGCCGGGCGGCGATGGATCTGGATCGCGGGCAATCACGACCCCGGCCCGGTGGCCCTTGGCGGCACCGCGCTGGCCGAGTGGCAGCACGGGCCGCTGACCTTTCGCCATATCGCCCGGCCCGATGCCCGGGCCGAGGTGTCGGGCCATTACCACCCCAAGATGCGGCTGAACCTGGCGGGGCGACGGGTGGCACGGCCCTGTTTCCTGGCCGACCCTTCGCGCGTGATCCTGCCCGCCTATGGCGCCTATACCGGGGGGCTGGCGCTGGACGCGCCGGTGTTGGACGCGTTGATGGGCCCCGAGGCGATGGCGATCGTTCTGGGGCCGCGCGCCCACGCGCTGCCTATGCGTCGCGCAACAGGCCCTGCGCCTCGACCTCGGCGCGATAGCTGCGGCTGACCGGCACCCGCGCACCGTCGGTGGTGATCACGAAAACCCGGCCTTTTTCGGTCACGTGCCCGCGCACGGCCGGGATCGCGACCCAGTGCGAGCGGTGCACGCGCAGCCCCTGCGCCCCCTCCAGTTCCGCGATGGCGTCGGCAAAGCGGATCAATACCTCTTCCTCGCCCAACTCGGTGACGACCCGCACATAGTGGTCAGACGAACTCAGCCGGATCACCGGGGCGCGTTTGTCCACCGCAAGCCGGTCCAAAAGGACCGGCAGCGGCGGCGCGGGGGGCGCGGAGCGGGCGTGGCCCGGGCTCAGGACATAGCGCAGCGCATTCATCCCTATGGCAACGGCAAAAATCGCGCCTGCGGCCTCTATCCCACTGGGCACCGCGCCGGGATCCTGCGACTGCCCGGCCATCGCCGCGGTCAGCCGGGCCGCCGGAACCGCCAACACCACCGACAGCGTGCTGGCACTGATTGCTGAAGCTTGCCAATAACTTAGATAGGGCATCCGGCGACGAATCGCCAGCCGCAGGGACACGCCCGCCACGACGCCCAGGCCCGCCACCAAGGGCCAATAAAACGCCCGCTGCGCCAACGACGCCGCCTCGTAGGTTGCAAAGGGGCCCGACAGGGTCAGCCAAACCGACAATACGGCCCAGACAACCAGCGTGGCCGGGTGCAGCAGCGCCGCCTTCAGGTCACCTAGCACGTCAAAAGATCCACTTATTATAATTGTTCAATTATCAGAATATCAGTTCGGCTCAAATCCCCGTCCCGCGACATCGCGCAGGGCACAATGCCTGCCGCTACAGGAAGGTTCAAGGCTGCGCACCCCCGGCCCTTGTGCTCTCACGTCGCAGGGGCTTAGGCTGGCCCCGTCCCCAGCAGAAAAGCCGCGCCGATGGTCTCACCCCCTCAGAATCCCGATTACGCCAAAACCGTAAAGCAAAGCTTTGCCGCCCAAGCGATGATGTCCAGCCTTGGCGCTGAAATCGTCGCGCTGGACCCCGGAAAGGTGGTGATCGCGGCCCCGATCCGTCCCGAATTCGGGCAGCAACAGGGCTACGCCCATGCCGCTATTGCCTTTGCGCTGGGCGATAGCGCGGCGGGGTATGCGGCCCTCAGCCTGATGCCCCCGGGCCACGAGGTGCTGACCAGCGAGATGAAGATCCACCTGCTGGCCCCCGCCAATGGCAGCCGGCTGATCGCGCGCGGCGAGGTGATCAAGGCAGGCCGCCGCCTGGTGATCGTGCGCGCCGATGTCCACGCCGAAGATGGCGCAGGGCAGCGTCACGTCGCGACGCTGTTGGGCACGATGGTGCCGGTGCCGGTTTAGGCGGTCAGCCCCTCGGGCTCTGCCAGGCCATGGGCGCGGCAGCACGCGGTGACCGTATTGGCCAGCAGGCAGGCGATGGTCATCGGCCCCACGCCGCCGGGCACCGGGGTGATTGCACCGGCCACCTGCACGGCACTGTCGAAATCCACGTCGCCCACCAGCCGCGTCTTGCCCTCGCCACGTTCCGGCGCGGGAATGCGGTTGATGCCCACGTCGATCACCGTGGCGCCGGGTTTCACCCAATCGCCCGGGATCATCTGCGGGCGACCCACGGCAGCCACCAGGATATCGGCGCGGCGGCACACCGCGGCCAGATCGCGGGTGCGCGAATGCGCGATCGTCACCGTCGCGCTGTCGCGCAGCAGCAGATGCGCCATCGGCTTGCCCACGATATTGGACCGGCCCACGACGACCGCGTCCAGCCCGGACAGATCGCCCAGATGATCGCGCAGCATCATCAGGCATCCCAGGGGCGTGCAGGGCACCATCGCCTTTTGCCCCGTCGCCAAGAGCCCGACGTTCGAAATGTGAAAGCCATCGACATCCTTGGCCGGGTCGATGGCATTCAGAACTTCGGCCGCATCAATGTGGCCAGGCAACGGAAGTTGCACCAGAATTCCGTGCACCGCAGGTGCCGCATTCAACCGCGCGATCAGCGCCAGCAACTCTTCCTGCGCGGTCTCGACCGGCAGGCGATGTTCGAAAGAGGCCATTCCGGCCTCTTCGGTCTGGGTGCCCTTGTTGCGCACATAGACCTGGCTGGCGGGATCCTCGCCGACCAGAACCACGGCCAGCCCCGGGGTCAGCCCATGTTCGTCGCGCAGATGGCGCACATGCTCTGCCACCTTGGCGCGGATGGTCGCGGCAAAGGCCTTTCCGTCGATCAGGGTCGCACTCATCGGTTGTCCTTTCTGCTGGCCATCGCGGCCTCTTCGCGCCGGATCGCCCATTCGATCAGCTCATGCCACAGGGCCTCGGCCAGATCGGGGTCCAGCCCCTCTTCCCCGGCGCGCGCGCGCACCTTGGCGATTACGTCGTCGATGCGCGACCCGATGCGCGCCGGCAGCCCCTCGCCGGGCTTCAGCTCGGCGGCGCGGTCGATATAGCCGGCCCGTCGGGCCAGCAGCGCCACCAATTCGCGATCCAGCGCGTCGATCTGAACGCGCAACTCGGTCATGTCTTGGCAGGCTTCGGGCGGGATCATCTGCGCGTCCTGTTGCAGGGAAACTCAGGTCGAGTGTTACCGCGCCGATGCGTGCGCCGCAATGCGTGCAAGCCTAGAACAAGCCCTCGACCTGGCCCAGATCGTTCAGCCCGATCGTCTCGGCGGCGGGGTGGCGGGGCAGACCCGGCATGGTCATGATCTCTCCGCAGATCACCACGACGAACCCGGCCCCTGCGGCCAGGCGCACCTCGCGCACCGGAACCGAATGGCCCACGGGCGCGCCGCGCCGGGTCGGATCGGTGGTAAAGGAATACTGCGTCTTGGCCATGCAGATCGGCAGATGGCCGTAACCGGCGCGCTCCCACGCGTCCAGCTGATCGCGCACGGATTTGTCGGCCAGCACCTCGTCAGCGCGGTAAATACGCTTGGCGATGGTTTCGATCTTGGCGAAAAAGCCCATTTCGTCGGGATAGAGCGGCGCGAAATCGGCCCCGTCCGCCTCGGCGATCTCGACCACGCGCGCGGCCAGCGCCTTGGCCCCGGCGCCGCCCTCGGCCCAATGGGTGCACAGGATCGCCTCGCTGCCCTGGGTGGCGACATAGGCCTGAACGGCGGCGATCTCGGCCTCGGTGTCGCCGGTGAAATGGTTGATCGCCACGACTACCGGCACGCCAAAGGATTTCACGTTCTCGATATGACGCCCCAGGTTGGCGCACCCGGCCCGGAGCGCTGCCACATCCTCGGCCCCCAAGGCATCGCGGGCCACGCCGCCGTTCATCTTCAGCGCCTTGACGGTCGCCACGATGACCACCGCCGCAGGCGCCAGGCCGGCCTTGCGACACTTGATGTTCATGAACTTCTCGGCCCCCAGATCGGCGCCGAACCCGGCCTCGGTCACCACGTAATCGGCCAGCTTAAGCGCGGTCGTGGTGGCGATCACCGAATTGCAGCCATGGGCGATATTGGCGAACGGCCCCCCATGGACAAAGGCCGGGGTGTTTTCCAGCGTTTGCACCAGGTTGGGCTGCATCGCATCGCGCAGCAGCACCGTCATCGCCCCGTCGGCCTTTAGATCGCGGGCCAGAACCGGCGCCTTGTCGCGGGTATAGCCCACGATGATGTCGCCCAGGCGGCGCTGCAAATCCGCCAGGTCGGTGGCCAGGCACAGGATCGCCATCACCTCGGACGCGACGGTGATGTCGAACCCGGTCTCGCGCGGGAACCCGTTGGCCACCCCGCCCAGCGCACAGACCATGTCGCGCAGCGCCCGGTCGTTCATGTCCATCACCCGGCGCCAGGTGACACGGCGCTGGTCGATGCCCAGATCGTTGCCCCAATGGATGTGATTGTCGATCATCGCCGCCAACAGGTTGTGCGCACTGGTGATCGCATGGAAATCACCGGTGAAATGCAGGTTCATGTCCTCCATCGGAACCACCTGCGCATGACCGCCGCCGGCCGCCCCGCCCTTCATCCCGAAACACGGACCCAGCGAGGCCTCTCGAATGCAGATCGCGGCGCGCTTGCCCAACCGTGCCAGGCCATCGCCCAACCCCACGGTCGTGGTGGTCTTGCCCTCCCCCGCAGGGGTGGGGTTGATCGCCGTCACCAGGATCAGCCGGCCATCGGGCCGATCCGCCAGCCCGGCGATGAATGGCGCGCTCAGCTTTGCCTTGTCATGGCCGTATGGCACCAGATCGGCCTCGGGAATGCCCAGCTCTGCGCCGATCTGCTGGATCGGGCGTTTTTGTGCAGCACGGGCAATCTCGATATCCGTCAAATGGGCCATGGCTCTTCCTCGCTTTCGTGACACCACAATGGGTTGCGCCTGCGATATAGCCCACCTGGATCCTACGCACAGCATTTCCCGCACAATCCCCCACGCCCGCGGCCGCGGCAAGGTCCGGACGATTTGGGTGCGCCTCACGCGCGCAACCTGAGGGGCAGACAAAGGAAAACCCGCCGCGATCAGGGCGCGGCGGGTTCAGGTCTCGTGGCCGGATCAGGCCGAGGGTTCGGGTTCCAGCCC
This sequence comes from Paracoccaceae bacterium, assembly GCA_016938875.1. Taxonomy (GTDB): domain Bacteria; phylum Pseudomonadota; class Alphaproteobacteria; order Rhodobacterales; family Rhodobacteraceae; genus Rhodovulum. The sequence goes on along the minus strand of JAFGTV010000001.1, from coordinate 93,892 downwards.
CGGCTTGGGCCGCGGCTTGGTCTTGGGGATCGCCGTCAGCGAGGGGGTATTGCCGCTGGAGGGCGGGGTATCCTCGTCATCGCCCCGGTTCAGCGGCTCGCCGGCGATCACCTTGGTGATCTCGACGCCGGTCAGGGTTTCGTATTCCAACAAACCCTGGGCCAGGCGCTCCAGATCCTCGCGTTTTTCGGTCAGGATCCGCTTGGCGGTTTCATAGCCTTCGTCGATCAGCTCGCGCACCTTGTCGTCGATGACCTTCTGCGTCGCGGCAGAGTGGTTGGTTCCACCCCCGTAAGAGCCCAGATAGGACTGCTGCTCGTTGGCGTAATCGACATAGCCCAACTCTTCGGCAAAGCCGAACTGGGTGACCATGGCCCGCGCGATGCGCGACACCTGCTGGATGTCGCTGGCCGCCCCCGAGGTCACGTTCTCGGGCCCGAACACCAATTCCTCGGCCACACGCCCGCCCATCGCCATGGCGATTTTCGAGGTGTACTTGGTAAAGCTCACCGAAAGCTGGTCGCGTTCCGGCAGCGACAGCACCAAGCCCAGCGCACGACCGCGCGGGATGATCGTCGCCTTGTGGATCGGGTCGTGCTGGGGCACGTTCAGCCCGACGATGGCGTGGCCAGCCTCGTGATAGGCGGTCAGCTTTTTCTCATCCTCGGACATCACCATCGACCGGCGCTCGGCGCCCATCATGACCTTGTCCTTGGCGTTTTCGAAATCCTCCATCGTCACGAAGCGACGACCGATGCGCGCGGCCATCAGCGCGGCCTCGTTCACCAGGTTGGCCAGGTCCGCACCGGAAAAGCCGGGGGTGCCGCGCGCGATGATGCGCAGGTCCACGTTGGGGCCCAGCGGCACCTTGCGGGCATGCACACCCAGGATCTTTTCGCGGCCCTTGATGTCGGGATTGGGCACCTGCACCTGGCGGTCGAACCGGCCCGGGCGCAGCAGCGCGGGGTCCAGCACGTCGGGACGGTTGGTCGCCGCCACGATGATGATGCCCTCGTTTGCCTCGAACCCGTCCATCTCGACCAGCAGCTGGTTCAGCGTCTGCTCGCGTTCGTCGTTGCCGCCGCCATAGCCCACCCCGCGCGAACGGCCGACCGCGTCGATCTCGTCGATGAACACGATACAGGGCGCGTTCTTCTTGGCCTGCTCGAACATGTCGCGCACCCGGGACGCGCCGACACCCACGAACATTTCCACGAAGTCGGACCCCGAGATGGTGAAGAACGGCACGCCTGCCTCGCCCGCGATGGCGCGCGCCAGCAACGTCTTACCGGTACCCGGGGGGCCCACCAGCAGCGCGCCTTTCGGGATCTTGCCGCCCAGGCGGCTGAATTTCTGCGGGTTGCGCAGGAACTCGACGATCTCTTCCAGCTCTTCCTTGGCCTCGTCGATGCCGGCCACGTCGTCAAAGGTCACGCGGCCATGTTTCTCGGTCAAGAGCTTGGCCTTGGACTTGCCAAAGCCCATCGCGCCGCCCTTGCCGCCGCCCTGCATGCGGTTCATCAGGAAAATCCAGATACCGATCAGGATCAGGAAGGGCAACAGCGTGCCGACATAGGCCAGCAGGCCGTTCTGCTCTTGCGACTCGGCGCGCAGATCGACGTTTTTCTCGATCAGGCGGTCGGTGACATCGGCGCCGCGCGGGACGATTGCGGTGGCGGTGGTGCCATCGGTTTCCCGGATGATCGCCCGTTCGCCGTCCAGGGTCACGCCCGACACCTTGCCCTCGTCCACGCTTTGCAGGAACTCGGAATAGCTGATCGTGCGCGTCGCCATCGTCGACTGACTGCCGCTGAACAGGTTGAACAAGGCCAGGATCAAAAGAAACAGGACGACCCAAAAGGCGATTTGTCTCGCGTTGCCCACTATGTTCTCCTTGAATTTCAGGCGGAGGGGCGCGCGCCGCCCATCCGTTGACCTAAGATAGAGATAAGACCGTCATGTTCAATGCGATAGTATACGCGAAGTGAACGCAACGCACGGTTTGGCCTGCCAACCGTTGTCCAGCGCAGCCAATGGCGCCGCGATCAGCCGCGTGCCGCGCCAGACCGCGGGCGAGGCCAGCAGCGAGGAGCGCACCAGTCCCGTACCACGCCAGTCGGGGCAGCCCGCCAGCCCCGCCTCGCCCAGCGCACGCAGTTCTTCATGGCCCGTCGCGGGTCCGCTGACGATCCAGCGCCCGTCCCAGGGCCGGTCAATGGGACCGACGGTTTCGGCCACGGCGGCGTATTCGCGCGCGATGCGCAGCCGCCCCGCCTCGCGCGTGATCAAGCATCCGTGAAGTGTGGCGCGGCGCGCCCGGCTCAGCGCGGTCAGGGTCTCGGCCAGGGCCTCGGCGCGGGGCGGATACTGTGCGCTGGACACCCAGCAGAGCGCGGCGTTCACCAACCTGCGGGCGATCTCGTCGGGGGCGGCGGCCAGGCCCGCGCGCGACACCAGCACGTCGCCCCGGTCCACGGTGACGATGCGCGCGGCTGTTTCGGCGGTGCAGGCGGCCAGCGCCGCGCGCGCCGAGGCCAGCCGCCGGGCGGTCTCCGCCAGGCCCCGGGTCGTCACCCCCAACGGGTCCAGCAGCGAAAGTGCGGCGCGCGCCTGCACCCGGGCATATCGGCTGTCCTCGTTGCTGGGATCCTCGATCCAGTCCTGGCCGCGCGCGCGCAAATAGCTGCGCAGATCGGCCCGCGGGATGTCCAGCAGCGGGCGCAGCCACATCACCCCCTGCGCGGATCGCATCGGTGCCATCGCGGACAACCCGTCAACGCCCGCGCCACGCCCCAGACGCATCAGCACGGTTTCGGCCTGGTCATCGCGGGTATGGCCCAGCGCGACGCGGTCGATGCCCTGCGCCCGCGCCCAATCTGCGATCAGACCCTGGCGCGCGCGCCGCGCGGCGTCCTGCAGATTGCCGCGCCGATCCCAGCCGCGCCACTGCAACGTGGCATGCGTCACCCCCAACCGATCGCACAGCGCCGCGACAAACGCCGCCTCGTCCGCCGCGGCGGGGCGCAGCCCGTGATCGACGGTGACGGCGTGGGGCACCGCCCCGCCCTGCGCCGCGCGTGCGGCCAGCGCCAGCAGCAGTGTCACGGAATCCCCACCGCCCGAGACCGCCACCGCCAGCGGCGCGGGCCCGTCGCAATACCGCGCAAGCGCGGCCTCCAGCGCCGCATCGACGCCGGTCAGTTGCACCCGATGGCGTCCATCGCCGCGTCGGCGTCCATCGCCTCGGTCGAGTTGGGAAAGCGTTGGCCGACCTCACCCAGGGTCACGCAGGCCTCGCGGGTCTGGCCCAACTCCTCCAGCGCCATGCCCAGCCGGAACAGCGCCTGCGGCGCAAAGGCCCCGCCCGGCGTGCCGGAAAAGCTGTCCAGGTAGGCCCGCGCCGCCTGCGAGGTTTCACCCAGCGCGGTCAGCGCCTCGCCCCGCAGGAAATGCGCCTCTCCCGACAGCGGGCTGCCCGGGTAGCCTTGGGTAAAGGCGGCGAAAAGCTCGGCCGCGCGGCCGTTTTCACCGGCATCGAGCGCGGCATGGGCGGCGTCGAAGTCGGCCTGCTCACCAATGGCCAGCTCGGCACCGCCACTGCCTGCGCTGATCGTGCCGGGGGCCGGTGCGGGGCCGGGTTGCGCCAGGTCGACGCCGCCCAGGGTCGTCGTCTCGCCCAGCTTGCTGACGTCGCCCCCCTCCAGCTCGACCAGGCGGAACTCCAGGTCTCCGATGCGCCGGGTGCCGTCCTGCACCACCTTGGCGATGCGGAATTCCAGCTCTTCGGTGCGCGCGGTCAGGCGTTGCAACTCTTGCTCGATCGCGTCGATCCGTTGCAGCGCGGTGCCACCCGCCTGGGGCAGCGCCACCGCGCCGGTGGTCGATTGCTCGCGCTTCAGACGCTGCACCTCGACGAACAGCACCGACAACTCCTGACGGATATCGGCCAGGGTCTCCTCACGCGACTGGGCCGCAGCGGGATGCACCGCGCCCATCGCAAGGCAGACCGACAGGGCCAGCGCGGCGACACGCATTCCCGCCCCCTCAGCTGGACGCGCCGGCGGTCACCACGGTGACGGCGCGGCGGTTCTTGGCATAGCACGCCTCGGCCGAGCAGATCTCAAGCGGGCGTTCCTTGCCATAGCTGACGGTGCGCAGCCGCGCCGGGGACACCCCGCGCGAGACCAGGTATTCCTGCACCGCATTGGCCCGGCGCGCGCCCAGGGCGAGGTTGTATTCGCGGGTGCCCTGCTCGTCGGCATGGCCCTCGATGATGGCGGCGTATTCGGCGTTGTCCATCAGCCAGCGCGCCTGGGCCTCTAGGGTGACGCGCGCGGTTTCGCTGATCGTGCTTTCATCCACCGCAAAGAGAACGCGGTCGCCGACGGTCTGCTGGAAATAGGCCGGCGAGGTCGGGTCGGACACCGCACCGTTTGCGCCGTAGGCACCGCCCGCGCCACCGCCGCCCATGCCAAAGCGGTCGGGGTTGGAACAGGCCGAAACGGCCAGCGCGGCCACCACCAGAAGGGTCTTGGAAATCGGGGTCATGGGGTCATCCTCATATTCAGGCGTTTGGTTGGGCCGGACCGATGGGGGCATCCTATCAGCCGGAAAAGGGTTTGAAAACGCGCAGCCCTCAGGGCAGCAGCGGCGACCAGGACGGATCCGAGCCAGACCCCTCCAGGGGGACACGGCGCAGGTTGCGCCCGGTGATGTCGACGGAATAGAGCCCCGGCGCGCCAGAGGCCCCGGCGGTTTCGCGGGTGAACATGATGACCCGGCCATTGGGCGACCAGCTGGGCCCCTCGTCCAGGAACGAGGATGTCAGCAGCCGCTCTTCCGAACCATCGGTGCGCATCACGCCGATGTGGAACCGGCCCTGGTTCTGCTTGGTAAAGGCGATCAGGTCACCACGCGGCGACCAGACCGGGGTGCCATAGCGCCCCTGCCCGAACGAGATCCGGCGCGGCTCTCCGCCGCCCGCGGGCATGACGTAAAGCTGCTGGGTGCCCGAGCGGTCGCTTTCGAAAACGATCTGGCTGCCATCGGGGGAATAGCTGGGCGCCGTCTCGATCGAGGGGGCCTGGGTCAACCGCTGACGCTGGCCGCTGTTCAGATCCAGCGTGTAAAGGTCGGTATTGCCCCCCTGCGAGAGCGAAAACACCACCCGACGCCCATCGGGGCCAAAGCGCGGCGCAAAGGTCATCGTGCCGGGTTGTTCGTCCAGCGCCTGGCGCCCGGCGCTGGCGACGTTCAGCAGATAGATGCGGGGAAAGCCACTTTCGTAACTGGTATAAAGCACCCGGTCGCCGGTGGGCGAGAACCGCGGCGCGATCACGATCGACGACGCGTCGGTCAGATACTGCACGTTGGCAGCGTCGTAATCCATGATCGCCAGCCGCTTTTGCCGGGCATTCTTGGGGCCGGTCTCAGAGACGAAAACAACGCGGCTGTCGAAATAGCCGCCCTCGCCGGTGATCCGGGCATAGACCTGGTCGGCCACCTTGTGGGCCACACGCCGCCAACTGCCCGCAGAGCCGCCGAATTGCAGCCCGTCGCCCATCGGCGCCTGGGAAAACACGTCGAACAGCCGGAACTTGACCGTCAGCCGCCCGTTGCCGTCCAGCGCCACCGCCCCGGTGATCAGCGCCTGGGCGTTGATCGCCTTCCAGTCGGCATATTGCACCGGGCTGGCGAAGCTGGTGACGTTGGACAGATACGCGTTCGCCGGAATTTCCCGGAACAGCCCGGTGCCCGCCAGGTCGGCGGCAATCACCCGGCTGATGTTGCGCGCATAGTCGGACGCGGCGGCGTTTTCCGCCACGAAATCGGGAATGGCAAAGGGCAAGGGCTCGATCACGCCCTCGTCGATCACGATCCGCAGGGGGCCGGACTGGGCCAGCAGCGGCGATGCGGACAGGCCCATCGCCATGGCTAGCAACAAGGTCAATAGGCGCAGCATCATCTGATCCTCATCTTCTCGGGATTGAATGTCATCTCGATATCACGCCACTGGGCGTATTTCTCAACAGGCAGCGGAAAACCGGGCGCGCCGCAGCGGATAATCGCGCGGCGGGCGGATTCAAAGGTCTGGCGCGCGGCGGCCTCGGACCCGCCGGACCACGACATCAGGCGGATCGTGCCAGCGACGGGGCGGCCATCCTCCTGCATCTCCAGCCCGACGATGACCGTGGTGGCCAGCGCCTCGGACGACAACGACCCGACGTTCCAGCACCGCGACACCGATACCCGCAGCGCGTCCCGTTCACCCGCCGTCAGCGGCGGGCCGGTGGGCGCGGTGCCTGCCCCGGCCTGGGCGGCCTCGCCGCCCGCGATCGCGGCGGCCACCGCATCGGCCACCGCGTCGGCGATGGCATCCTCGGCGGGGGCGGTCGGTGCGGCGGGGGCGGTCGGGCGCGCAGGGGCCGCGGGCCGGGCGCGCGGGCGCGGAGATGCGGCCAGGGCAAGCCCGGTTTCGGGCCGCTCATCGGCCTCGGTCACGGTCTGGGTGGTGGCCTCCTCGGGCGCGGCGTCGTCCGCCTCGGGGACGGGGGTCGCGGCGGCGGGGTCGGGGCGCGTGGCCTGGCTAGGCAGATCGGCGATCGCCACCTCGTCGGGCGGCGGCGCGGCGGGGTCCGGGGCGATGCGCGGCGAGGGGCGCGGCGGCGCGGTGTCGGGCACCGGGGCCTCGGGCACCTCGCTCAGCGGCGGAGGGGTCAGGATCGGCGCGGTATCGGCGACCTCGGCGGGGGGCGTGGGTTCGATCCCGCTGGTGTCGGGCGCCGCGTCCGGGGTGGCGGGCTCTTGCGGGGCGGGCGGCGCGGGGGGCTCCGGCCGACGCTCGGGCGTCGGGGCGGGCCGCGGCGAGCGGGGCAATGCCGGCGTCTCGGGGGGGGTCACATCCTGGGTCGGACCGGCGGCGGGCGCGCTCAGCGCCGCGAACTCCTCGCCCGACAGGATGGTCACATCCGTGACCTCCATCGGGCGCGGCGCGGGGGCGGAAAACAGCTCTGCCAGCAACACCCATGCGATCAGCGCCAGGTGGCCCGCCCCAGAGATATAGGTGCCGGTATTCATGCCCGGACCGCCTTACCCGTCGCGCCCGTCCATCGACGGGCCCCCGGTATCGGTCACCAACCCGATGTCGCGAAAGCCCGCCGCGTTCAGCGCACCCATGATCTGCACCACCCGCTCATAGGCGATGGCGCCATCGGCGCGCAGATACACCTTGTCATCCTGACGCTCGGCGGCGACCGCGCGCAGTTTCGGGATCAGGTCGGCGGCGGCAACCTCTGTCTCCTGCAGGACCAGCCGGCCATCGGCGGTCAGGGTCACGGTCAGCGGCGCCTCTTGCGTGGCGGGCAGGGCGTTGGCAGCGGTCTTGGGCAATTCGACCGGCACCCCCACCGTCAACAGCGGCGCGGCCACCATGAAGATGATCAACAGCACCAGCATCACATCCACCATGGGCGTGACGTTGATTTCGGACATCGCGGCGGGATGCCGGCCATGGCCGCGCGACCGCCGCCCGCCGGATCCCTTGCGCGGGGTCAGTGACGCCCCCACCGCTCAGGCGTCCAACTGGCGCGAAAGGATGGTGGAAAACTCGTCGGCAAAGGACTCGTAGCCGCCAACGATCCGGTCACTATCGGCCGACAGCTTGTTGTAGAACACCACCGCCGGGATCGCCGCCAACAGGCCCAGCGCCGTGGCCAACAGCGCCTCGGCAATGCCCGGTGCCACGACGGCCAGGTTGGTGTTTTGCTGCAATGCGATCTGCTCGAACGCATGCTTGATGCCCCAGACCGTGCCGAACAGCCCGACAAAGGGCGCGGTAGACCCGACGGTGGCCAGGAACGACAACCCGCTGTTCAACGCCTCGGCCTGCTTGGCGATCGCCACATCCATCGAGCGGTCGATGCGCGCCGCCGCCCCCGCGATCAGACCGCCGTCCTGGCGATGGCTGCGCCGCCATTCCATCATGCCCGAGACAAAGATCTTCTCCGAGGCGCCCTGGGGATCCGGCCCGATCTTTTCGAAAAGCTCATCCAACGGCTCGCCCGACCAAAAGGCCGCGTCGAACACACCGGATTCGGAACTGGCCTGGCGATAGGCGATCAGCTTTTGAATGATGATCGACCACGACCAGAACGAAGAGATGATCAGCAAAAGCATCACGATCTTGACGGTAAAGGTCGCGCGCGCAAAAAGGGCCAGCAGTGAGAAGTCAATCTCCTGCGCCATCGCAAGGGTTTCGGTTTCCATACTGCCTGCTCGTTTGTTGGGCCGCGTTACGCTCGGCTCTGATTACACCGCACGTTATCCGTTTTTTACCCAGATTGCCAACACAACCGCGTCAATGCGGCGGCTTGCTTACGGTTGGGCCAACTTTCGGCGGAACTCTGCCGGCAGGCGCGTCGCCCGCCCCCCGGGGCCCAGCGCGACCACCGTCACCCGCGCCTGGAACAACCGCAACGCCCCACGCAAAACCACCTGATCCAGCACCAACCGGGCGGGGGTCACCTGCACCAGCGCGGTCTCGACCTGCAACAGATCGTCGAACTTTGCGGGGGCCAGGTAATCGGCCTCGACCCGGCGGACGGCGAACACCACCCCCTCGTCCGCCTTCAGCCGAAGCTGGTCGACGCCCAAGCCACGCACACACTCGGCCCGGGCGCGTTCGATGAATTTCAGGTAGTTGGCGTAATAGACGATCCCCGCCAGATCGGTGTCCTCGTAATAGACGCGGATTTCAAATCTGTGGGTCACTGCATGGCCCCGATCCGCGCGGCCAGGCGCAAGGCGTGGCTGGGATCGCGCGCCACCGCCGGCATCACCGGATCATAGCCCGCCCGGATCACCTGGGCGATTTCGGGGCGCAGCACCAGCGCGCCGCCCGGCGTGCGTGCCAGGGGGGTAAGCTCGCTGAATGCTGTGTCGGACCACAAGACGATCACCTGCACCATCTGGTTCAACGCCACCGCCTCGGCGGGCAACGCCGCCAGCGCGTCATCCATGCGCACGAACACGAACGCCGCCTTGATCGCGCCGGACGCGTCGAACCGGAAAAACCTGTATTGGTTCGCCCCCGCCGCCGTCAGCCGGGCCACCAGCGCGCGCAGGTCGGGCACCAGATGCTCCAGGTCCGGCGTCTGGATCAGCTCGTCCCAGTCGCGCAGGAAAAACACCATCAGGTTGGCGCCCATCTCGGGGTCAGTCTCGGCCATGGCGTGACCTGCCAGGGCCACCACGGCCTCGGCCGCGCCCTTGACGGTGGCCAGGCTGTCCTCGTCCACGCCGAACACCACCGGCGCGATCGGCCGCCCCCAGCGTGCAAACAGATACGTCCCGTCACCCCGCGTGAACAGCGCCTCGATCTGCTCAGGCGTCATGCCCGCCCCCTTCTTCCTGGTGAAACTACCCAAATCCCAGCCTTAATCGCTCGTTCCATGGCGGGCAATGGCGCTAGGCGTCAAACAGCCCCCCCTGCCCCGGCGCGCCCGGCGCAGGCAGGCCCAGGTGGGTCCAGGCGCGCGCCGCCAGCATCCGGCCGCGCGGCGTGCGCTGGATCAGCCCCTGTTGCAAGAGATAGGGCTCGATCACCTCTTCCAACGCGTCGCGCGATTCCGACAGCGCCGCCGATAGCGTTTCGATCCCGACCGGGCCACCGGCGTAATTCTCGGCGATCAGCCGCAGATAGCGCCGGTCCGCGCCATCCAGCCCCAGCGCGTCCACCTCCATCCGGGTCAGGGCGTTGTCGGCCACCGCGCGGGTGATCCGCCCATCGCCCTCGACCAGCGCGAAATCCACCACCCGGCGCAGCAGCCGCCCGGCGATGCGCGGGGTGCCGCGGGCGCGCTGGGCGATCTCGCGCACCCCCTCGGGGTCGGCGGCGATCCCCATCAGCCGGGCACCGCGCGCCACGATATGTTCCAGCTCTGGCACGGTATAGAATTGCAGCCGCACCGGAATGCCGAACCGGTCCCGCAGCGGCGTGGTCAACAGCCCCAGCCGCGTGGTCGCCCCGACCAGGGTAAAGGGCTGCAACTCGATCCGAACGGTGCGCGCGGCAGGCCCCTCGCCGATCACCAGGTCCAATTCGAAATCCTCCAGCGCGGGATACAGCACCTCTTCGACCGCGGGGTTCAGCCGGTGGATCTCGTCGATGAAGAGGACATCGCGGGCCTCCAGGTTGGTCAGGATCGCGGCCAGATCCCCGGCCTTGGCCAGCACCGGACCCGAGGTCATGCGGAAATTCACCCCCAGTTCGCGGGCGATGATCTGCGCCAGCGTGGTCTTGCCCAGGCCGGGGGGGCCATGAAACAGCGCGTGATCCATCGCCGAGGCCCGCCGGCGCGCGCTCTCGATGAAAACGCGCAGGTTGGCACGCGCCTCGGCCTGGCCGATGAAATCGTCCAGCACCTGCGGGCGCAGGGCGCGGTCGGCATCCTCGGGCTGGGGCGCCGGGCGCAGGGTGGGGTCAGGTTCGGTCATCGCCTACCCCTTTGGCGCCAAAAGCTTTAGCGCCGCGCGGATCAGCGCGGGCGTGTCGCCGCCGGGCAGATCGCCCGCGGCACGGGCCACGGCCTGGGCGGCCTCAGACGGGGCATAGCCCAGATTGCCCAGCGCCGACAGCGCATCCGCCTGGGCCGAGGGCGCGGGGGCGGCGGCGGGGCCGGGGCGGGGCGCCGATGGCTCGATCACCTGGGCCTCGGCACGGCTCTGCCCCATGGCCTGGTCCAGACTGCCGCCCAGCGCCATCACGCCCGGCGCCTTGTCCTTGAGTTCGTTGACCACGCGCTGGGCGATCTTGGGGCCGACCCCCGGCGCGGCCTTGACCGCGGCCCAATCGCCCAGGGTGATCGCCCGGCCCACGCCCTCTGCCCCCAGGGTGCCCAAGATCGCCATCGAGGCCTTGGCCCCGATCCCCTGCACCCCCATCAGCAGCCGGTGCCATTCCCGCTCCAGCAGGGTGGGGAAGCCGTAAAGCTGTAACAAATCCTCGCGCACCAGCAGGTCGGTGAACAGCGCCACCGCCTCGCCCAGGGCCGGCATGGCTGCCAGCGTGCGATCAGACACATTCACCACGTAGCCCACGCCGCCCACGTCGATCATGACGTGATCCGGCCCGCGATGAACCAGGTGCCCGCTGAGCCGCCCGATCATGCGCCCGCCTTGGCCAGCGCCGCCGCCAGCCGCCCGTTGGACCCCATGTGATGGGCATGACACAGCGCCACCGCCAGCGCGTCGGCGGCATCGGGGCCGGCGATCTGGATGCCCGGAAATTGCAGGCGCACCATGTGATCGACCTGCCGCTTGTCCGCGTGACCGACCCCGACCACCGTCTTTTTCACCGCGTTGGGGGCGTATTCGCCGACCGTCAACCCGGCCCGCGCAGGCACCAACAGCGCGATCGCGCGGGCCTGCCCCAGCTTGAGCGTGGCTGCCCCGTCGCGGTTGACAAAGGTCTGCTCGACCGCGGCCGCCTGCGGGGCAAAGCGCGTGACGACCTCGCTGAGCTGATCGTATAGCGACAACAGCCGCTCTGCCAAAATCCCGCCAGAGGCCGTGCAACAGACGCCGTTGGCGATGTGATGCAATCGCCCGCCCGTCAGCTCGATCATGCCCCAGCCCATATTGCGAAGGCCGGGATCAACCCCCAAAACGCGCATGCTCGCCCCATTCTTATTCCTTGCCCAAGGCATTAGCACGAAAAGGGAACATCGGCCAGCGCCAATACTCCCGCCCGGCCCTGCCTGGCACATGAAGGCCTGCGCGCCATGCGAAAAACGCATGTTTCATATGCAGGGATTGGGCCTTGTGGCGTGGGCCGCCGCGCAATACCTGACGTCGTGAAGAGCCAAGGCCAGACGCGGCCCGGCACAAGGATGATCATCATGACTGTTTTTAGCACCACGCGCCCCCAGGCGGGCGTTCACCATGCTGGCGGGCACCTGCTCTCTGGGCTGATCTCGCGGTTCAACGCCTGGAACGAGGCACGGGTCACGCGCAACGCCCTGTCGCGGCTCAGCGACCGGGAACTGGACGATATCGGGCTGTGCCGCGCCGATATCGACGCGCTGACCCGCTGATCCTGTGGCCCGCCACGGGCCATGTCACGCTGTTTGATCAGGTGCGGCGCCCCGGCCGGGCGTCGCTTGGGCATGGGTGCCCCGTGCGTTGGGGGGTGTCGCGAAATGGTGCGCATCCCGATGGGCGGCGGCCGATGCGTTGCGGACGGGCCGGGCAGTCCGCCCTAGCCCAACCCAGACATGATTGCGCGTAGTTGCGTCGCGGTCCACTCGGTAATCGGGTCGATCTGCATGATGTAGACCGACACCTGCTGGACGATCGACGCCCCCTCGGCGCGCGCCAGGCGTTCGTTGTAGTCGGCCGATCCGATCTGCGACAGGATCACCGCCTTGACCACGATCACGCAAAGCGCAATCACCCCGAGCGAACGCACCAGCGGAATGCGGCGACGCGATTGGCGCGTATAGTAAGAGCGGCCGATCGTTCCCGGCGCCTCAAACCCATAGCCGCGCCGGTGCATGCGATCCAGCCGCGCCAGACGCCCGCGAAACTCCTGATACTGTGGATCGTACATGGCACTCTCCCGTTGCGCCGTAAGATGACCATATTGCGGGGAGAATACGGCAGGAATGCGGCCTATCCAACGCGTTTTATGAGACAAAGCGTCGTCCACTCGCCGATTGCCTCGGATGCGTGAACCAATAGCCCGTTTTCGGCATAGGCAGCGGCCACATCGGCGGCCTGTTCGGTCAGCAGGCCCGACAGAATCGCATAGCCGCCGGGGCTGAGTCGCGCCGCCATATCGGGGGCCAGCGCGATCAACGGCGCCTTTAGGATATTGGCCAGCACCAGGTCGAACGGCGCGGCCGCGTCCAGGTCGGGATGATCGAAACCGGTGGCTTCCAGGCACTGCACCCGGCCCGTCAGGCCATTGGCCGCGACATTGGCCTGCGCCACCTCGACCGCCACCGGGTCGATGTCCGAGGCCAGCACCGGCACCGACCACAGATGCGCCGCCGCCATCGCCAGCACCGCCGTGCCACAGCCGATATCGGCCACGGCGCGGGGGGTCAGCCCCTCTTCGGCCAGACGGTCCAGCGCGCGCAGGCATCCCTGGGTCGTGCCATGGTGGCCGGTGCCAAAGGCCATCGCCGCCTCGATCAGCAGCGCGACCTTGTCGGCGGGCACCTGGTCGGCGTCATGGCTGCCATAGACGAAAAACCGGCCCGCCGCGACCGGGGCCAGCTCGCGCTTGACCTTGGCCACCCAGTCGGTGTCGGGCAGTTCCGAGATGGTGAAATCGCGCGCGCCGTGCATCGCGGCCAACAGCGCGAGACCCGCCATGTCGGGGGTTTCGGTGAAATAGCCCCCCACCTCCCACAGGCCAGAGCCGTCCTCGATCTCGACCACGCCAACGCCGATGGGTTCTGGGTCCAGCCGCTCCAGCGCGGCGCCCAGCTCATCTGCGGCGGCTTTGCCCGAAAGGGTGGTCAGGGCGGTAAAGGTGGTCATGGCGCGGGCTCCTGCCTTGGGTGGGCCGGGCCTAGACCCGCCCCCGCCCGCCGTCAAGCGCCGGTGCCGATGGGACAGCTGACCCCGGTGCCCCCCAGCCCGCAATACCCGCCGGGGTTCTTGGCCAGGTATTGCTGGTGATACCCCTCGGCATAGTAGAAATTCGGGGCATCCAGAATTTCCGTGGTGATCGCGCCATGCCCCGCCGCGCGCAGACGCGGGGCAAAGGCCGCCTTGCTGGCCAGGGCGGCATCGCGCTGTTCGGGGGTAAACGTGTAGATGCCCGAACGATACTGCGTGCCGCGATCGTTGCCTTGGCGCATGCCCTGGGTGGGATCGTGCCCCTCCCAGAAGATCCGCAACAGATCGTCGAACGAGATCACGGCCGGGTCATAGACCACGCGCACCACCTCGTTATGGCCGGTGCGGCCCGAACAGACCTCTTCGTAGGTGGGATTTGGGGTATAGCCCGCGGCATAGCCCACGGCGGTCAGCCACACGCCCGGCTGTGTCCAGAACAGCCGTTCAACCCCCCAGAAACACCCCATGCCGAAAATCACCTGCGCCATGCCCTCGGGGATGGGCGCCTTGAGCGGGCGATCCAGCACGTGATGGGTGGCGGCGGTGGCGATCGGATCGGCGCGGCCCGGCAGGGCCTCGCCCGCGCTCACCATGTCGGTCTTGCGGCTGAGAAAGGAAAACATGCGCAACTCCCTTTGCGTTTCGGAACAATGTCGCCCGCGATCGGCGGATTTCAACCCTGCGCCAAAAGAGCCGCTTGCCCGGCTTTGGGCTACGGGCGCAGGCTGAGGCAAGCAATGCACCGACCAATCCCGCCGGGGGCCGCCATGAAGACCTTTTTGAAACTCGTCCTCGGCCTCGCCGTGCTGGGGGTCATCGGATACGCGGCGGTGATCTATTTCACCTCTGGCCAGCGCGACATCGCCCGCCAGTTCGTGATCCTGACCAGCACCGGGCAATACCCGCAGGCCCGCACCCTGCTGCATCCGCAATTGCAAGAGCAGTACACCCTGCCCTATTTCCAAGAGACCTTTGCCGGGGTCGCCCCCTATGCGCAGGTCTCGTTCACCTCGCTGGCGGCGGACGGAACCAGCACCCGGCTGGGCGGAACCGCCACCACCGCCAGCGGATGCGCCTCGAAACTGTCGTTCGAGGTGCTCAAGGGGCAGATCATCGCCTTTGACATCACGCCACTTTGCAAACAATAGGCCGCGCGCGTCGCGCTATTCGGCAGGGGCGGGCATCAGGCTGGAAAACACCGTCTCGTTGCCCGGCTCGGGATGGCGCGGGATCATCAGCGCCAACAGCAGCGATCCCCCCGCCATCGCCGCGGCCAGGATGAAAACAGCCCCCGGCGAGGTCACCCAAAGATAGCCCAGGCTGGCGGGCAGGAACACCGCCGCGATATGGTTGATGGTAAAGGCCACCGCCGCCGTCGGGGCGATGTCGCCGGGATCGGCGATCTTCTGGAAATAGGTTTTCAGCGCAAAGGCCAGCGCAAAGAACATGTGGTCGATGACATAAAGCGTCGCCGCCAGCACCACGCCCCAGCCGAAATAATAGATGCCCCCATAGGCCAGGAACACCACGATCAGCCCGACATATTCAAAGGCCAGCGCGCGCCGTTCGCCCCATTTCGCCACGGCCCGGCCCATCAGCGGCGCAAAGCCCATGTTGGCCAGAAAGTTGATCATGAACAGCGCCGTAACCTCGTGCACCTCAAAGCCGAACCGTTCGACCATCATGAAGGCGGCAAAGACGACAAAGATCTGCCGCCGGGCGCCGGCCATGAATTGCAGCAGGTAATACAGCCAGTACCGCCGCCGCAGGATCAGCCGCTTGACCTGGGGGTTGGGGGCCTCGAACTGCGGATAGGCCAGCAGGCAGAACACCGCGACCGCCGCCGTGAACCCGCCCGACACGAGATAGACGAAGTTGTAGGACAGATCGAACGCCTTCCACGTCAGCACCAGCAGGCCATAGGCCAGCAGGGACGCGGCCGACCCCGCCGCGACCAGCCAGCCCAGGGTCTGGGGCGCACGTTCGCGGTCGATCCATTGCAGTTGCAGCGACTGGTTGACGGTCTCGAAATAATGAAACCCGATCGAGCTGAGCATCGTCACCGTCAACAGCCCGCCCAGGCTGGGAAACCAGGCCGTCACAGCCGTCGCCATGCCCAGCATCATCAAGGCCACCACGCCCAGAACCTGCTCGCGGATGAACAGGATCAGCGCGATCACCCCCACCGCCAGAAAGCCGGGGATCTCACGCACACTATGCAGCCAGCCGATCTCGACGCCGGTAAACCCCGCCGCCTCGATGACAAAGTTGTTGAGCAGCGCAGACCAGGTGGCAAACGCCACCGGCATGGCGAAAGCCATCAGGAACAAAAGGCTGACAGGACGTCGCCACAGCGGCAAATCCTGTGCCTCGGCCAGGCGGACAAGTCGGATCATGGCCGCCCTTTACGCCGAAAAAACACGGCTGGCGAGCGTAAATTCGCGCGCCTTATCCCGCCACCGCCGCGCTGAAACGATATTGCACCTCTTCAAAACGATGCGCGGCGAAACCGTAGACGAAACTCAGCCCCTCGGGGCCCGCCAGCACCGAATGCTCGGCCTCGGACGGCAGGTAGAGCGCGATGCCCGGCGCGATACGATGGGCCTGCCCCTCGACCGTCACGACGCCCTCGCCAGACAGGCCGAGGTAATATTCCGCGTGGGTGTGGCGATGGGGCAAGAGGGTGCCCTGGGGGCCGAACTCGGCGATGCCCAGCACCATGTCGCGCGACGGGGTGCGGTCGGCGCAGATCAGGGTGCGCCACGTCACGCTGCCAAAGGCCGGATCATGCCCGCCCTCGCGCTCCAACAGACCCATATCCACCGAAAACGCCTCTGCCCGCCCGAAGGCGTCTACCTGGATTTCCATCGCCGCTCCTCCCTGGCGCCGCCCCACCGGGGCGTGATCGAACGATGGTACTGGCGAAAAAAACGCGATTCGCGCCCTTTCACGACACCGAAACGGTCGGTTTCAGACCCGCCCGCCCAGGATTACGGCTGATCTGGATCAAGGCGGCGTTCCGGGTATTATTGCATCCACAATCAATTCCGCAGACCTCGGGAGACCTGCGCATGGATATCCTTTCGATCGTTGAACGGATCGGCGAAGGGCCGACGGCAGCCGTTTTCGGGCTGATCACCGGCATGATCTTCGGCGTGGCCGCGCAGCGGTCCTCGTTCTGCCTGCGCGCCGCCACGATCGAGTTTGCCCGTGGCCACCTGGGGCCCAAGGTGGCGGTGTGGCTGCTGTGCTTTTCCACCGCGCTGGTCTGGGTGCAGGCCGCCGACCTGACCGGCCTGATGCGGTCCGAGGATGCGCGGATGATGGCGGTGCCGGGCTCGTGGTCGGGGGCGATCATCGGCGGGCTGATCTTTGGCGTGGGCATGGTGCTGGCGCGCGGCTGTCCCGGGCGGCTGCTGGTGCTGGCGGCCACGGGCAACCTGCGCTCGGTGGTGTCGGGGCTGATTTTCGCGGTGCTCGCACAGATGAGCCTGCATGGCTGGCTGTCGCCGGTGCGCGACGACCTGGCGGCGATGTGGATCACGCCGGGCGGGCGCAACGTCAACCTGATCGACGCGGCGGGGCTGCCGGATTTTTCGGGGCTGCTGCTGGGCTTTGTCTTTGCGGCGCTTGCGCTGTGGATGGCCAAACGCAACCGCATTTCGTTCCGAAAGCTCTTTTTCGGGGCGGGCGTGGGCTTTGCGGTGGCGGTGGGCTGGGTGCTGACCTTTGCGCTGAGCGAGGTCAGCTTTGAGCCCATGCAGATCGAAAGCCTGACCTTCACCGGCCCCTCGGCCAACATGCTGATGTTCTTTCTGGAGCGCCCGGCGATCCTGGAGTTCGATGTCGGACTGGTGCCGGGCGTTTTCCTGGGCTCGTTCCTGGCGGCGCTGGTCACGGGTGATCTGCGGTTGCAGGGGTTCGAGAACGAGGTGAACATGCGCAAGGCGATGATCGGCGCGGCGCTGATGGGCTTTGGCGGGATGCTGGCGGGCGGCTGTTCGATCGGGGCCGGCGTCACCGGCGGGTCGATCTTTGCCGGCACGATGTGGGCCGCGCTGTTCGCGATGTGGATCGGCGGCATGGCGACTGACTATCTGGTGGACCAGAACCGTGGCGCCACGCGGGCGGCCTGAGACGCGCGCAACGCCCTGCGTCGTGAAATTCAGCGGCCACAGGGCCTTGGCCTGTGGCGCTAAAGGAAACTCTGCGGATCGATATCCACCGCCACGCGGACATTCGCGGGCGGTTTGACCTGCGCCAGCCACGCGCCCAGCGCGGCCTGCAACGGCGCGCCCTTGTCGGCCTTGACCAACAGGCGCACCCGGTGCCGCCCGCGAACCCGCGCGATGGGGGCCGGTGCCGGGCCGAACACCTGTGCGCCGATCGCCCGCAGCGGCGCGTCGGCACGCGCCAGCGCGGTGCCCAGATCAAAGGCCGCCCTGGCCTCGGGGGCGGACAGGATGATGCCGGCCATGCGCCCATAGGGCGGCACGCCCGCCGCGCGACGCTCGCCCGCCTCGGCGCGCAGGAACCCCTCTTCGTCGCCGCTCAGGATGGCGCGGATGACGGGATGTTCGGGTTGGCAGGTCTGCAGCAGCGCCAGCCCCGCCGCTGCCCCGCGCCCGGCCCGGCCCGACACCTGCCGCATCAGCTGAAAGGTCCGCTCGGCCGCGCGCAGGTCCGACCCCTGCAGGCCCAGATCGGCGTCGATCACGCCGACCAGCGTCAACAGCGGGAAATTATGACCCTTGGCCACCAGTTGGGTGCCGATGATCAGGTCGGCCTGCCCCGCCGCGATCGCCGCGATCTGTTCTTTCAGCGCGCGGGCAGAGGTGAACAGATCCGACGACAGAACCGCCAGCCGCGCCTCGGGAAAAAGCGCGGCCGCCTCTTCGGCCAGCCGCTCGACCCCCGGCCCCACCGCGGCCAGCTTGCCCTCGACCTTGCACGAGGGACAGGCCAGCGGCATCGGGATGCTGTCGCCGCATTGATGGCACACCAGCCGCTTGAGAAAGCGATGCTCGACCATGCGCGCGTCGCACTGGGAACAGCCGATCTGATGACCACAGGCCCGGCACACCGTCACCGGCGCATAGCCACGCCGGTTGAGAAACAGCAGCGCCTGCTGCCCCGCCGCCAGCCGGTCGCGCACCGCCCCTTGCAGGGTGGGTGAAATCCAGCGGCCCGGCGGCAGATCCTCGGCCCGCATGTCGATGGCGCGCATGTCGGGCAGCTGTGCCGTGCCGAACCGGGCCGCCAGGTCCAGCCGGGTGTATTTGCCCGCCTCGGCATTGGCCCAGCTTTCCAGGCTGGGCGTGGCCGAGGCCAGCACCACCTGCGCCGAGGCCAGCGAGGCGCGCAGCACCGCCATGTCGCGGGCGTTGTAAAGAACGCCGTCCTCTTGCTTGTAGGAACTGTCGTGTTCCTCATCCACGACGATCAGCCCGAGGTCGCGGAACGGCAGGAACAGCGCCGAGCGCGCGCCCACCACCAGTTGCGCGCCGCCGCGCCCCACCATCCGCCAACAGCGCCGCCGCTCGGTCATGGTCACGCCCGAATGCCATTCGGCCGGGCGCGCGCCAAAGCGTTGCTCGACCCGGGTCAGGAACTCTGCCGTCAGCGCGATCTCGGGCAACAGCACCAGCGCCTGGCGCCCCTGGGCCAGGCATTCGGCCACGGCCTCCAGGTAGACCTCGGTCTTGCCCGATCCGGTGACCCCCCGCAGCAAGGTGGTGCCATAGCCGCCCCCCGCCACGCCCGCGCGCAGGCTGGCCGCCGCCGCGTCCTGGTCGGGTGCCAGCGCCACGCCGGGGCGGGCGGGGTCCAGCCGCGGATACGGCCGGTCGCGCGGCGTGTCCTCCTCCAGCACCGCTCCAGAGGGGATCAACCCCTTGATCACCGTGTTCGAAACGCCCGCCTGGGCGGACAACTCGCCCAGGGTAAAGGCCAGCCCGCCATACTCCTCCAGCAGATCAATCACGCGGGTGCGGGCCGGTGTCATCCGATCCGGCAGGCTCGTCCCCCGGCGATAGACCTTTTGCATCGAGGGCGCATCGCCCAGCCCCGGCGCGCGGGTCGCCAGCCGCAGCATCGCCGACAGCGGGGTCAGCGTATAATCCGCCGCCCGGATCAGAAACTCGCGCATCTCGTCGCGCATCGGGGCGGCGTCCAGCACCCGGGTGACAGGGCGCAGCCGGGACAGGTCGAACGCCCCCTCGCCCGGCCCCCAGATCACCCCCAGCACCCGGCGCGGGCCCAGCGGCACCTCGACGAAATCGCCCAGCGCGCAGCCCCCCTCGGGGGCGCGGTAATCCAGCAGGCGGCCCAGCGGCTGGGCGCTGAGCACAGCCACCCGCGCATCCGGGGCAAAGTGCTGAGCAGTCATCCCGCGGCCCCGCAAAGTCGGGGTTCCGGCGCCTGCGCGCATCGGCTATCACGGGCGCGACCAATTGCAGCAAAGCGCAGGACGTATCCCATGAAATTCTTTGTCGATACCGCCGATGTGGACGCGATCCGCGAACTCAACGACCTGGGCATGGCCGATGGCGTGACCACCAACCCTTCGCTGATCCTGAAATCCGGGCGCGACATCCTGGAGGTCACCAAGGAAATCTGTTCGATCGTCGAGGGCCCTGTTTCGGCCGAGGTGATCGCCCTGGACGCCCCTGCGATGATCGAGGAGGGGCGCAAACTGGCGCAGATCGCCCCCAATATCGCGGTCAAGGTGCCGCTGACCTGGGACGGGCTGAAGGCCTGCAAGGTGTTGTCGGGCGAGGGCCGGATGGTCAACGTCACGCTGTGTTTCTCCGCCGCGCAGGCACTGTTGGCGGCCAAGGCCGGGGCAAGCTTCGTCTCGCCCTTCCTGGGACGGCTGGATGACATCAACCTGGACGGCCTGCAACTGATCGCCGACATCCGCGCGATCTATGACAACTATGGATTCCAGACCGAGATACTGGCCGCCTCGATCCGCTCGGTCAACCATATCACCGAGGTCGCGAAGATCGGCGCCGACGTGGCCACCGCGCCGCCCGCCGTCCTCAAGAAGATGGCCGAACATCCCCTGACCGAGCGCGGGCTGGACACGTTCATGGCCGATTGGCAAAAAACGGGGCAGAAAATTCTGTGACAATGGTGTAACGTGCCGCGCAAAGAGACAGGCCCGATGACCAAAAACGAGGCGCAGATGAGCAGCAGTCCCGCAATTCGCGACGATCTTCGAGAGAAGATCATCGCAGAACCCGGTGTTATCCTGAACGATCCGGGCGTGATGCGCGCCCTGGTATCGGCCAACGAAAAGATGCTGGGTGCCAATATCGTCGACATGCGCGGTATCGCCATGGATCGACTGGAGGTCCGGCTGGACCGGCTGGAGGAAACCCACCGCTCGGTCATCGCCGCGGCCTATGAGAACCTGGCGGGCACCAACCAGATCCACCGCGCGATCCTGCGCCTGCTGGACCCGCTGGATTTCGAGGATTTCATCGCCTCGCTGGATGACGACATCGCCGCGATCCTGCGGGTCGATTGCGTCCGCCTGGTGCTGGAATCGGCGCAGGACGCCGAGGGCACGGCCCTGGGTGCGCTGGGATCCGTGGTGCATGTTGCCCCTCCGGGATTTTCACAGGCCTATGCCGGTGGGGTGCATGGGCGCACCGCGCGCACCGTCACCTTGCGCCAACAGATCCCGGGCAATGACGCGCTTTACGGCGAAAAGGCGGGCGATCTGCGCTCCGAGGCCCTGCTGCGGCTGGACCTGGGCGCGGGGCGGCTGCCCGGAATGCTGGCGCTGGGGTCCGAGGATCCGCATCAGTTCGCGCCGAACCAGGGCACCGATCTGCTGACCTTCTTTGCCGGCGTGTTCGAACGGACCATGCGCCGCTGGCTGGGATGAGCCTGGCGCTCAGCCCCGCCGCGCGCGACGCGCTGGCCCAATGGCTGGCCGAGGAACGCGCGCTGAACGCCGCCGCCGAGAACACGATCGCCGCCTATGGCGCGGATGTGACGGGGTTCCTGACCTTTCTGACCACGTATGACGGCGCGCCCGCCGGCCCCGCGCGGTTGGCCACGATCAGCCTGGGCGACATGCGCGCGTGGATGGCCCATGAACGCGGGCGGGGCCTTGGGGCGCGGTCGCTGGCGCGTGCGCTGTCGGCGGTCAAGACGTTCTTTCGCTGGCTGGGGCGGCGCAACGGGTTCGCGCCCACCGCCGTTCTGTCCGTCCGCGCGCCCAAGTTTCAGCGCAAGCTGCCCCGCCCCCTGGCCGAGGACGCCGCCCGCGCGATGATCGGCACCGTGGGCGAGGGCCCGCGCGAGCAATGGGTCGCCGCGCGCGACATGGCGGTGGTCACGCTGCTTTACGGGTGCGGGCTGCGGATATCCGAGGCCCTGGGCCTGACCGGGCGCGACGCCCCCCTGCCGCAGGTGCTGCGCATCCGTGGCAAGGGCGACAAGGAGCGGATGGTGCCGGTGATCCCCGCCGCCCGCGAGGCGGTCGAGCTGTATCGCGCCGCCTGCCCGCATGAGCTGACACCCGATGGCGCGCTGTTTCGCGGGCTGCGCGGCGGCGCGCTGAACCCGCGGCTGATCGCGCGCGCCATGGAACAGGCCCGCGCGCGGCTGGGCCTGCCCGCCAGCGCCACGCCCCATGCGCTGCGCCACAGCTTTGCCACCCATCTGCTGGGCGCGGGGGGCGATTTGCGGGCAATCCAGGAATTGCTGGGCCATGCCTCGCTGTCGACGACCCAGGCCTATACGGCCGTCGATACCGCCCGCCTGATGGAGGTTTACGAGGCCGCGCATCCCAAGGCGCGCATCAATAACCATTGCACGGGGCAGGCAAATCCCCGATGACGGGCGGATGAATCCAAAATTTCCCGCAATGTCCGTACACCTCTTGACCGCCACCGGCGCGGTCTTTGCGATGCTGGCCATGCTGGCCGCGGTCGGATCGGCCTGGAACGAGATGTTCCTGTGGCTGGTGGTGGCCTTTGTGGTCGATGGGATCGACGGCCCGCTGGCGCGCCGGTTCGATGTCAGGACCAACGCGCCGGTGATCGACGGCTGCTTGATGGACCTGATCATCGACTATCTGACCTATGTGTTCATCCCCGCCTTTGCGCTGTTCCATTCGGGGTTGTTGCCGGGCTGGACCGGGTGGCTGGCGATCATCATCATCACCTTTGCCAGCGTGGTCTATTTCGCCGACACCCGGATGAAGACCGCCGATAATTCCTTTTCCGGCTTTCCGGGCTGCTGGAACATGGTGGTGCTGGTGCTGTTCGCCCTGAAGCCGGGTTTCTGGGTAATCCTGGGCGTGGTGGCGGTGCTGGCGGTGGCGATGTTCCTGCCGCTGAAATTCATCCACCCCGTGCGCACCATGCGCTGGCGCGCGCTGTCGCTGCCGGTGGCGCTGATCTGGACAGGGGTGGCGGGCTGGCTGGCCTGGCACGATTTCCAGACTGGCGGCTGGACGCTGTGGGTGCTGGGCCTAAGCAGCCTTTATCTGCTGGGCGCGGGCATCGCGCAACAGATCCGGCCCGCCAGCTAGGCGGTGGCGACGGCCCGCATCGGGCCGCCGCGCGGACCGGGCCTAGCCCCCCAATGCCTCGTTGCAGCGCGCACAGGTCGCGGCATGGGCATGGTGGCCGACATCGGGCAGGATTTTCCAGCAGCGCTGGCATTTCGCCCCTTCGGCCTTTTCAAAGACCACGCCAACCCCCTCGACCTCGGGCAGGCGGAACGCCTCGTTCGGCGAGGGATCGGCGGTCAGCTGCACCGCAGAGGTGATGCACAGATCCGCGAAATCCACCGTTTTCAGCGCGGCCAGAACCTCGGCGTCGCGCACATGGACCACCGGGGCGGCCTCCAGGCTGGCGCCGATCACCTTGTCGCGGCGCTGCACCTCCAGTGCGGCGGTGACCACGCGGCGCACCTGGCGCAGGCTGGCCCATTTCGCCGCCAGCGCCTCGTCGCGCCAGGCGGACGGGGTGTCGGGAATGTCGGTCAGGTGAACCGAGCTGTCCTCGCCCGGGAAGCGTTCCAGCCAGACCTCTTCCATGGTGAACACCAGGATCGGCGCCAGCCAGGTGGTCAACCGGTGGAACAGGATATCCAGCACCGTGCGCGCCGAGCGGCGGCGCAGGCTGTCGGCCGCATCGCAGTAAAGCGCGTCCTTGCGGATGTCGAAATAGAACGACGACAGATCCACCGTGGCAAAGTTGAACAGCGCCTGGAACACCCCCTGGAAGTCATAGGCGTCAAAGCCCGCGCGCACCCGCAGGTCCAGTTCCGCCAGCCGGTGCAGCACCCAGCGTTCCAGTTCCGGCATGTCGGCGGGATCGACCCGCTCTGCCTCGGTAAAGCCTGACAGGCTGCCCAGCAGGAAGCGCATGGTGTTACGCAGCCGGCGATAGCTGTCAGCCACGCCTTTCAGGATCTCCGGGCCGATGCGCAGATCGGCGCTGTAATCCGATTGGGCCACCCACAGGCGCAGGATATCGGCACCGTATTGCTTGGTCACATCCTCGGGCGCGACGGTGTTGCCCAGGGATTTGGACATCTTGTTGCCCTTTTCATCCAGCGTGAACCCGTGGGTCAGCACACCGCGATAGGGCGCCCGCCCGATGGTGCCGCAGGCCTGAAGCATCGAGGAATGGAACCAGCCGCGGTGCTGATCGGTGCCCTCGAGGTAGAGGTCCGCGATGCCGTCCGCCGACCCATCCGGCCGGTCGCGCAGCACAAAGGCGTGGGTCGAGCCGGAATCGAACCACACATCCAGCACGTCGAACACCTGGGTATAGGCCTCGGCGTCGTGGTCGTTGCCCAGGAACCGTTCCTTGGCGCCCGGCTTGTACCAGGCGTCGGCGCCCTCTTCCTCGAAGGCCTGGGCGATGCGGGCGTTGACGGCCGGATCGCGCAGCAGGAAATCGGGGTCGGTGGGCTGGGCACCCTTTTTCACGAAACAGGTCAGCGGCACCCCCCAGGCGCGTTGACGCGACAGCACCCAGTCGGGGCGGCTCTCGATCATCGCGTAAAGGCGGTTGCGCCCGGTCTGCGGCGTCCATTTCACCAACTGGTCGATCGAGGTCAGCGCGCGGCTGCGGATCGTGTCGCCATAGGCGCCCATGCCGTCGTCCAGGTGCGCGTCGATGGCAGCGAACCATTGCGGCGTGTTGCGATAGATCAGCGGCGCCTTGGAGCGCCAGGAATGCGGATAGCTGTGTTTCAGGCGGCCGCGCGCGATCAGCGCGCCCACCTCGGCCAGCGTGTCGATCACGCGGCGGTTGGCGTCGCCTTCCTTGCCGTTGGGCTTGGTGATGACGCCCCCGCCGAACAGCGGCAGATCAGCGCGGAAAGAGCCGTCTTCCATGACGTTATAGGTCATGGGCAGGCCGAATTTCAGGCCGATCTGGTAGTCGTCGTCGCCATGGCTGGGCGCGGTGTGCACAAACCCGGTGCCCGCGTCGTCGGTGACGTGGTCGCCGGGCAGGAGGGGCACGTCATAGTCCCACTCGGCGTTGCCGCCCTCGACCCCGCGCAGCGGGTGGGCGCAGGTCAGCGCAGCCAGTTCGTCAGCCGACACATCCCGCAGGCGGCGATACATCTCAGGCTCCAGCCGGGCGCTGCGCATCACATCCTCGGCCAGCGCATCGGCCAGCAGGTACCGATCCCCGATCCGGGCCCAGCATTCCTCGGGGCGGCCGGTGATTTCATACAGGCCATAGCCGATCCCGGGGCCGAAGCAGACCGCGCGGTTCTGCGGGATGGTCCAGGGGGTGGTGGTCCAGATGACGACAAAAGCGCCCTGCATGTCGGCAGGCGCCCCGGCCACGACCGGAAACTTCACCCAGATCGTGTGGCTTTGGTGGTCGTGGTATTCGACCTCGGCCTCGGCCAGGGCGGTCTTTTCCACCGGCGACCACATCACGGGTTTCGAGCCCTGGTAAAGGCACCCGTTCATCAGGAATTTCATGAATTCCTGCGCGATCACGGATTCCGCGTGAAAATCCATCGTCAGATACGGATCGGCCCAGTTGCCGGTGATCCCCAGGCGGGTGAACTCATCGCGCTGGATGTCGATCCAGCCCTCGGCAAAGCGGCGGCATTCCTGGCGGAAATTGACGATATCCACCTTGTCCTTGTCCAGCCCCTTGGCGCGGTATTGCTCCTCGATCTTCCACTCGATCGGCAGGCCGTGGCAGTCCCAGCCGGGCACGTAGCGCGCGTCCTTGCCCATCATCTGCTGGCTGCGCACGATGAAATCCTTGAGGATCTTGTTCAGCGCGTGGCCGATATGCAGATGCCCGTTGGCGTAGGGCGGGCCATCATGCAGGGTAAAGGGCGGACGGCCCTTTTTCTCGCGCAGCCGGTCATAAGCGCCGATCTTTTCCCAACGCTCCAGCCAGGCGGGCTCGCGCTTGGGCAGGCCGGCGCGCATCGGAAAGTCGGTTTCGGGCAGGTTCAGGGTATCTTTGTAGTCGGGCATTTCGGCACACATGGGGCGGAATCCTTGGGCGTGGTCCTCGGGCGGTCCTGGCAATGGCGGAATGGCGCGGCGCGAAGGATCATGCGCCTTGTCCCGGCGGCCCTGTTTTCAGAGCGCCGGGCCGGTAATTCGTAGAACGTGCGCGGTCCTGTCCGTCATGGCCCGGCTTATAGGCCGCAAAACAAGGGGCGTAAAGGGACGCCGCGACGCGGCAATCAG
The DNA here is from genome assembly GCA_016938875.1 of Paracoccaceae bacterium. Classification (GTDB taxonomy): domain Bacteria; phylum Pseudomonadota; class Alphaproteobacteria; order Rhodobacterales; family Rhodobacteraceae; genus Rhodovulum. The sequence continues at coordinate 67,557 of JAFGTV010000001.1, read as the reverse complement.
GGCTGCGCCTTGTTGAAAACGCCCGCCAAGGCCCGCTTGACCAGCGCACTGACCGAGGGGCGGCGGACCTCGCGAAACGGCAACGGGCGGCAGACCTCCATCGCGGCGACGCCGACGCGGGCGGTCAGCGCACCGTTGACCACCCCCTCGCCAAACCGGCGCGACACCTTGGCCAGGACACCGCCCCCGGCCAGCGATCCGATCATGTCATCGCCCACCGCCACGGCCCCCGTGGCCACCAGATGCGTCAGCACCGCGCGCGCCAGTCGCAGACTGCCCAGCAGACCGCCGCGCCCGCCATAGATCTCGGCGATGCGGCGGATCATCCGCAGATTGCCGGTCAGCGCCGCGATCAGATCGGCCAGCGCGATGGGCACCAACGCGGTGATCGCGGCGACCTGGCGCGCGGCCCCCTCGATCTCGCGGGTGGCGGCGGCGTCCAGCGGGGCCAGCACCTCGCGTTCGGCCAGCCCCAGCAGGGCGTCGGCATCCAGCACCTCGTCGCGCCGCTCTGCCAGGCGGTCGCGGCCCCATTTGGTGTCGGCGCGATGGGCGTAAAGCCGCAAAAGCTGATCCAGCACATCGCGCGCGGCCCCCAGGTCCTGCGCGGCAATCGCCGCATCCGCCGCCTTGTGCAGCGTGTCCAGGCGGCGCAGCCGGGAAAACGCCGCCATCTCGCGCAGGGCCATTATCAGGACCGCCAGCGCCACCAACCCCACCAACGTCAGCGCGACACTGCCCAACACCGTGTTGCGAGTGAATAGCCCGGTGACGAAATCCCAGGCCGCCACCGAGATCACCAGCCCCAACAGCCCGCTGAGCACCACCCAAAAGAACCGCCCCACCCGCGAGGATCGCCGCGCGGCCAGCACCGCCATGGTCTGCATCGCGCGGCCCTGGGCGGGGGGCGGCGCATCGGGGTCAGGCACCGGGGGCGCGCTGGCGGGCGTCGGCGGGGGGGCGGTGGCGGCCTCCTCCTCCAGGTCGAAAACTACGGGGCGGCGGGTCATCTCAGGCGATCCCCCAACAAGAACTCGGCGGCCTTGTCCAGCCGGATATGCGGCGGCCCCTCGCCCGGTTTCAGGGTCAGTTGGGCGGGCGCGAAATGCATCAGGTTATACTCGGCCTCCAGCCACTCGGCGGCGCCGTCGCGGGCGGGGTCCAGCAACAGCGCGGGATCCTCGGGCAATTCGCCGGGATAAAGCGCGGCCTGACGCCCGGTTTCCAGCAGGGTGCCGCGCACACATTCCAGCGTCTCGCCCCCATGGGGTCGGGTTTCCTCGACCGTGGCGCGCAGCGCGGCAATGGCCATCGCCGCGGTCTCGGCCCCGGCGAAATCGGCACGCCGGCGCGCATCGCGCATCAGCGCCTGCATGATCGCGGTCAGCCGGCCGTGCTGGGTGTGGTGCAGATGATCGGCCTTGGTCGCGGCGAACAGGATCTTTTCCACCCGCCGCCCCATGAACAGCGAGGTCAGCCAGGCATTGCGCCCCGGGCGATAGGCCCCCAGGATCTCGGTCATCGCACGGCGCAGATCCTCGACCGCGCGCGGACCCGCATGGATCGCGCCCAGCGCATCGACCAGCACAACCTGGCGGTCGATCCGCGCGAAATGCTCGCGAAAGAACGGCTTGACCACCTCGGCCTTGTAGGCCTCATAGCGCCGCTCCATCTCGCGCCAGAGACTGCCACGCGGGGTGGCCGCGCCGGGGGCCGGCAGCGGCGCAAAGGTCAGCACCGGCGAGCCCGCCAGATCGCCAGGCAACAGGAACCGCCCCGGCGTGCAATCGGAAAACCCCGCCAGCCGCGCGGCCTGCAAATAGGCGGTAAACGCCCCGGCCAGCCCCTGGGCGACCGGTTCGTCCAGGCGGGCGGCGGGATCGGTGCGCGCCAGAAGGGCCTGGAATGTCTCGGCCCCCGGGCGCTCTTGCATCCGGGTCAGGGTGTCGGCCGACCACACGGCATAACTCTTGTCCAGCAGCGCCAGGTCCAGCAACCACTCGCCAGGATAATCCACGATGTCCAGATGCACCGTGCGCGGCCCCGTCACCGCCCCCAAAAGCCCGCCGAACCCGCCCGGCCGCACCTTTAGCGACAGGCGCAACTCGGACACCGCGCGGGTCGACTCGGGCCAATGGGGATCGCGCCCGGTCAACGCCGCCAGGTGGGTTTCAAAATCGAACCGCGGCACGGTGTTGTCGGGCTGGGGCTGCAAATACGCCGCCGTGATCGCGCCCGAGGCCGCGGCGCGCAACTGCGGCATCCGCCCCCGTTCCATCAGGTTGGCGACAAGCGAGGTGATGAATACCGTCTTGCCCGCGCGCGACAGACCCGTCACCCCCAGCCGGATCACCGGCTCCATAAAGGTTTCCGAAACCGAGGCCGACAGGCCCTCGACCCCGCGCACCACCCCGTCCGCTATGTCGCCAATGCGCACAACCGTTCCTCTCATGACTACGGATAAGTTAAGCACGCCCCGCCCGTCCCGCCAGCCCCAGCAGAGCGATTGCCAAGGCTGCATTGTCGCGGTAACCGGGGCCATGCCCCGCTTTGCACTGAAAATCGAATATGACGGCACGCCGTTTTCCGGCTGGCAACGCCAGGCCGCGCATCCCAGCGTGCAGGGCGCGGTCGAGGCCGCCCTGGCGCGTCTTGAACCCGACCTGCCCTCGATCGCCGCGGCGGGGCGCACCGATGCAGGCGTGCATGCCCTGGGCCAGGTCGCGCATTGCGACATGACGCGCGACTGGGATCCGTTCCGCCTGGCCGCCGCGCTGAATCACCATCTGAAACCCGCGCCGGTTGCGGTGGTGGCCTGTGCCCGCGTCAGCGACGATTTCCACGCCCGGTTCTCGGCGATGGAACGGCGCTATCTGTTTCGCCTGGTCAGCCGCCGCGCGCCGTTGACCCACGACCGCGGCCAGGTCTGGCGCGTGCCCCATCCGCTGACCCTGGCCCCGATGCAAGAGGCCGCGCGCCACCTCTTGGGCCGCCACGACTTTACGACCTTTCGCGCGGCGATGTGCCAGGCCGCCTCGCCGGTCAAAACCCTCGACGCGCTGGAGATCGAGGAACGACCCTTCCCCCATGGTCGCGAGTTCCGCTTTCACGTCTGTGCCCGCAGCTTCCTGCACAACCAGGTGCGCAGCTTTGTCGGCACACTGGAACGGGTCGGCGCCGGGGCCTGGACGCCCGAGGATGTCAAAACCGCGCTAGAGGCACGCGCCCGCGCCGCCTGTGGCCCGGTCTGCCCGCCGCAGGGGTTGTACTTGGCCGAGGTCGGCTATCCCGAAGATCCGTTCGCCGCGCTTTAAGCCGCTGTTTTTTTTGATATTTAAACCCAGAAGAAGATCCACCCCCTTCTTCTGGTCACAAATATCCACGGCGCTTCCCGCACCACGGGCGCGCGGTCCGGTCGCGTGCTCAGGTCGTTACATCGGGCGCGCTGCGGCCAGTATGGGCGCGGATGCCCGCGATCTGGTCGGCAGCGGCGATGATCGCGGCCAGGGCGGTTTCGGGGGCCAGGTCCAGCCGGTCGGGATCGTCGACGAACTCCTCAAGATAGACCCGCAGCGTGGCGCCCACCGTACCGGTGCCCGACAGCCGGTACACGATCCGCGCGCCGCCCTCGAACGCGATCCGCAGCCCCTGCGCCGCGCTGTGCGAGCCATCCACCGGATCGTCATAGGCAAACTCGTCGGCGCTGGCGACGGTGCGTCCGGCAAAGACCCGGCCCGGCAGGTTGGGCAGGCGCGCGCGCAGATCGTCCAGCATCGCCTCGGCGGTGGCGGCGTCCAGCGCCTCATAGTCGTGGCGGGTGTAATAGTTGCGCCCGAATTCGCGCCAATGGGCGTGCAGAATCTGGGCCACCGACAGTTTGGTGCTGGCCAGGATGTTCAGCCACAAGAGCACCGCCCAAAGCCCGTCTTTCTCGCGCACATGGTCCGAACCGGTGCCCGCACTTTCCTCGCCGCACAGGGTGGCGCGGCCCGCGTCCAGCAGATTGCCAAAGAATTTCCACCCCGTGGGCGTCTCGTAACAGCGCAGCCCGCGCGCCGCCGCCACCCGGTCCACCGCCCGCGAGGTCGGCATCGAACGCGCCACCCCCTTGAGCCCTGCCGCATAGCCCGGCGCCAGATGGGCATTGGCCGCCAACACCGCCAGGCTGTCGGAAGGGGTGACATAGAGGCCGCGCCCCAGGACCATGTTGCGATCGCCGTCGCCATCCGAGGCGGCGGCGAAATCGGGCGCGTCGGGGCCCATCATCAGATCGACCAGCGGCTTTGCCCAGATCGGGTTCGGATCGGGGTGGCCACCGCCGAAATCGGGTTGCGGCACGGCGTTGATCACACTGCCCTCGGGGGCGCCCAGCATCCCCTGGAGGATCGCCCGCGCATAGGGCCCGGTGACCGCGTGCATCGCGTCGAACCGCAGGGTAAAGCCGCCCGCGATCAGCGCCCGGATCGCGTCGAAATCAAACAGCCCCGCCATCAGCGCGGCGTAATCGGCGACCGGGTCGACGACCTCGACCACCATGCCGCCCAGCGTGGTGGTGCCAGGCTGCGAAAGGTCGACATCCTGCGCCTCAAGGATGTCATAGCAGGTCAGCCGCGTGGTTTCGGCATAGATCCGCGCGGTGACCTCTTCGGGGGCGGGGCCGCCATTGGGCATGTTGAACTTGACCCCGAAATCCTCGTCCGGGCCGCCGGGATTGTGGCTGGCCGACAGGATCAGCCCGCCATCGGTGGCGCGTTTGCGGATCAGGTGCGAGGCCGCGGGGGTCGATAGCAGCGCGTCCTGCCCCACGATCACCCGCGCGGCGCCCCCCGCCGCGGCCATCCGCAGGATCACCTGCGCGGCCTGGTTGTTGAAATATCGACCATCCCCGCCCAGCACCAGCGTCTTGCCCGCGACCCCGCCAATCGCGGAAAATGTCGCCTGAATGAAATTCTCCAGGTAATGCGGACCCATGAAAACCGACGTTTTCTTGCGCAAACCAGAGGTTCCGGGCTTTTGCCCCTCGATCGGCCGGGTTGGAACAGTGATCTTTTCCATCGGGTGGGATCCTATCGTGCTGTCTCTTTCATGATCCGGGCAGCGGCGCCCAGATGTTCGATTCGTGCAAGTTCGCGGGCATCGGGACCGAGCCGGCGGCGCCAGTTCGGGTGGCTGTCGACAGTGCCGGGCAGGTTGGCCTGCGCGCTCAGCCCCAGGATATCCTCGATCTGAAGCGCCACAAGCCGCGCCGGCGTGTTGCCCAGCACCCGATGCAGCGCGTCCACACCGCCCCCGCCCGCGCGGGCATCAAAGGCCGCAACGGCGTGGGTGCGTGCGACCCGGGCCTCGGCGGACTGGGCCGGGGTCAGATGGCCCAGCCGTTCGTGCCAGTCCAGATCGCCCCCCGCGCGCCATCCCGCAAAGGGCGGCAGGTCGTGGGTGCCGAAACTGCCCAGCGCCGCCTCGGGCCAGGATTTGGGATCGGGGTCGAACATCGCCAGTCGACACCCCAGCAGGCCAGAGACCGCCAGTTCGGCCTGCAACCCCTCGGGGACGACGCCCAGATCCTCGCCCACCAGGGTCGCATTGGCGCGCGCGGCCTCGATCCGGGCGACGGCCAGCATCGCGGCCCGGGGCATGGCGACATAGGCGCCGGGGCCGTCCTGAGGCACCCAAAAGGCGCGCTCGAACCCCAGGATATGGTCGATCCTCAGCAACCCGGCCACGGCGAGCTGGGCGCGCAGGATCTCGGCCAGGGGGGCAAAGCCGCGCGCGGCCAGCGCGTCGGGGATCATCGGCGCCAGGGTCCAGCTTTGGCCCTGGGGGGCAAAGGGATCCGGCGGTGCGCCCAGCGATACACCGCGCGCGAAAAGGCCGGGGTCGGCCCAAGTCTCGGCCCCGGCGGGGTGGGTGCCCACGGCCAGATCCAGATAAAGCCCCTGGGCCATCCCCGCGGCGCGCGCCGCCGCGCGTAGATCGCCCAACTGGTCCTCGGCGCGCCATTGCAGCCAGGCGTGAAACGCCACCGCATCGGGGTTTTCGGTCGCAAACCGCGCCACGACGGCCCCGTCGGGGCGATGAAACGCGGCTGGCCAGTCGGGCCAATAGGGACCGAACCGATCCGACAGGGCCTGATGGATGGCAAAACGCATCAACGAGGGGCCCTGGGCCGTGCGCCAGGTTGCCAGGGCCGCGTCCTCATCGGGGGACATGGCATCGAACGCGGCACGCAGCGCGGTCAGCCGCGCGGTGATCGCGGGGGGGTAATCGACCAGCGGGCCGCCGGGCGGTGTGGCCGCCTCGCCCGGACAGGCGATGTGGGCCACGTTGAACCGGCGCCTGCTGGACGGGGAGTAGGGGCTGATCGCGCCGGGATCGGTGGGAAACCCCGCATGGATCGGGTTGATGCCGACGAACCCCGCGCCCAGCGCGCCGATCCCCAGAACCGCCGCGCCCAGATCGGCATAATCGGCCAGCCCGCCCCGCGCCGCGTCGCGCAGCCCATAAAGCGGCAGCGTCACCCCCCAACCGCGCGGCGGCAGCGGCAGGCTGGGCGGCGCGCTGAGTAGCGTGACCTCGTGCCCCGCCAACCACAGCCGGTGCAGGCCCAGCGGCAGGTTGGGCAGGTGCAGGGCCGCGTCGGCGTGTCCCTCACGCAGGGTGCCGTCCTCCAGCACCAGGTGCCAGCCCCCGCCGTGGCCGGGGTGCAAAACCGGCGCGCTGCCCGCCGCGACCACGATCCAGGGCGGCAGCGGGCGCGCGACCTCGATCGCCAGGCGGGCGGCCAGAGTCTCTGCGGCCTCGGCGGGGGTGGCGGCGGGCAGGCCCATCGCGGCCAGCAGCGCGCGGGCGGTTTCGGGCGTGGTGGTCTGCACCTGCCCGGCCAGATCGTGATAGCTGGGCAGGATACCCGCCTGCGCGGCCAGTGCGCCGAGCGCGTCGCTCACGCCGTGGGCTCCAGCACCAGAACGGCGACGGCCTGGGCGGACATGGCCAGCGCCCCGGACACGGGCGTGGGCGCCAGGTCGGGGCGCGCGCTGTCCAGATGCAGGCTCCAGCGTTGGCCGGGGGGGGCGTCTGGCACGGTCACCTCGACCGCATCCCCGGCGTTGAACACGGCAAAGAGCGCGTATTCCAGCGCGGCATATTCCGGGGTACCAGAGGCAGTGCGCAACTCGACCGCGATCAGGCGCAGTTCGGGATCTTCCCAATCGGGGCGGCGCATCGCCTCGCCATCGGCGCGGCGCCAGAACAAATCCTCGATCCGGTCCATGGCCCTTTCGCGCGAATGCAAGAACAGCTTTTGGCGCAGCACCGGATGGGCCTTGCGGAACGCGATCATCCGCTTGGTAAAGGTCAGGAACGGGTCATCCACAGTCTGCCAGTCGATCCAGGCGGTGGCGTTGTCCTGGCAATAGGCGTTGTTGTTGCCCTGCTGAGAGTGGCCCAATTCGTCCCCCGCCAGGATCATCGGCACCCCCTGCGAGAGCATCAGCGTCGCCATCATGTTGCGCCGCCGTTGGGCACGAGCCGCCAGGATATCGGCATCCTCGGTCGGACCCTCGACGCCGAAATTGTCCGAATAGTTGGCGTTGTGCCCATCCCGCCCCTCCTCGCCATTGGGCAGGTTGTGTTTTGAGGCGTAGCTGACCACGTCGCTGAGCGTAAAGCCGTCATGGGCCGTGATGAAATTCACCGAGGAGGTGGCCGGACGCCCTGAATGGTCGAACTGCGGCGCCGATCCGGTGATCCGCCCCGCCAGGTCCGGCGCGCGCCCCGGATCGGCGCGCCAGAACCGTCGCACACCGTCACGAAACCGGTCGTTCCATTCGCAAAACGGTGCTGGAAAGGCCCCCAGCTGATAGCCGCCGGGGCCGATATCCCACGGCTCGGCGATCAGCTTGACCCGGCCCAGAACCGGATCCTGGCGCACCGCCTGAAAGAACGCCGCCCGCCCGTTGAACCCCTGCGCCTCGCGCCCCAGCGTCGCGGCCAGGTCAAAGCGGAAGCCATCCACATGCATCACCTCGACCCAATAGCGCAGGCTGTCCATCACCATGCGCAGCACCATCGGATGCCCGGTGTTCAACGTGTTGCCGGTTCCGGTGTCGTTGACATAGTGGCGCCGATCGTCGGCCAGCCGGTAATAGCTGGCATTGTCCAACCCCCGAAAGCTGAGGGTCGGGCCCATCTCGTTGCCCTCGCCGGTGTGGTTGTAGACCACATCCAGGATCACCTCGATCCCCGCGGCATGCAGGCGTGCGACCATGCGCTGAAACTCGGCGATATCGCCATTTTCCATATAGCGCGGCTCGGGCGCGAAAAAGCCGATGCTTTGATAGCCCCAGTAATTGGTCAGCCCTTTTTCGACCAGGAACCGGTCGTTGAGAAAGGCATGCACCGGCAACAGCTCGATCGCGGTGATGCCCAGGCTGGCGTAGTGATCCAGCATCGGGTCAGAGGCCAGCGCGCGGAACCGGCCCGGTGCATGCACCCGCGGGTGGCGCGCGGTCAGGCCCTTTACATGGGCCTCGTAAATCACCGTATCGGTCAGCGGCGTCGCGGGGGGCCTGTCATCGCCCCAGTCGAACCCCGGCGCCACCACCACCGCGCGCGGCATGTAGGGGGCGCTGTCGCGCTTGTCATAGCTCAGATCAGCGCGCGGCGCGCCCACCTCATAGCCCATCAACGCGTCGTGCCAGCGCGGGTGGCCGGTGATGCGCCGCGCATAGGGATCGATCAACAGCTTGTGCGGGTTGAACCGGTGCCCCTCGTCGGGGCGATAGGGGCCACTGGCGCGCAACCCGTAATGCTGTCCCGGCCGCAGCCCGGCGATATAGCCGTGCCAGACATGGTCGGTCCGCTCTGGCAGGTCGATATTGGCGATCTCGTTATGTCCGCCCTCGTCGAACAGGCACAGGGTCATGCGGCTGGCATGTTCGGAAAACACCGCGAAATTGACGCCCTCGCCATCGAAATGCGCGCCCAGCGGCGCGGGCTGTCCGGCCGTCATCGTCAAGGGGATGTCCATCAAGCCGTCACCAGCCCCCGAAAAAGTGCCCCGTAGGCCGCCGCCGACGGCCCCCAACCGACGGCCGCGCGCATGCCGTTGCGCTGAATTTTCGCAAAGCCCGCCGGGTCGGCGTAAAGATCGCACAGCCGGTCCAGCGCGGTGGCCAGGGCGCGCGCTGTGACCGGGGCGAATTGCACGCCCGTGGCCACCCCCGCGACCAGCGCCGCGGGGTTGGCGTCGATCACCGTATCAGCCAGCCCGCCGGTGCGCGCCACCACCGGCACGGTGCCATAGCGCAGCCCGAAAAGCTGGGTCAGCCCGCACGGTTCGAACCGCGAAGGCACCACGATCGCGTCGCCCCCGGCGATCATCCGGTGCGACAGCGCCTCGTCATAGCCAATGGTGACGGCGACGCCCGGATGCTGCGCGGCGGCGGCCTGCCAGGCCTGCTCCAGCGCGGGATCGCCAGACCCCAGCAGCGCCAATCGCCCGCCGCGCGCCAGCAGCCCCGGCAGCGCCTCCAGCAGCAGGTCCAGCCCCTTTTGCCCGCTCAGCCGCGAGACCACGACGCACAGCGGCCCCGCGCCCTGCGGCAGGTCCATTTCCGCCAGCAGGGCGTTGCGCGCCTTGGCCTTGCCGCGGGGTTGTTTGTAGGGGGCGATATGGGGATCGGTGGCAGGATCCCACAGCGCCGGGTCGATGCCGTTGAGGATGCCGATGACATCGCCGCCGCGCGCCGCGATCACCCCCTCCAGCCCCTCGCCATAGTCGGGCGTGCTCAGCTCGCGCGCATAGGTGGGGCTGACGGTTGTCACCTTCCAGGCGTGCACCAGCCCGGCCTTCAGCGCGGACACCTGGCCCCAGTATTCGAACCCCTCGGGCGTGAACCCCCAGGCCGGCAGCGCCAGCGGCCCCATCATCTCGGCCGGCATCAGCCCGTGAAAGGCGATGTTGTGCACCGTCATCACGCTGGGCAGGTCGACGCCGCGCGCCTTGAGATAAACCGGCGTCAGGCCGGCCTGCCAATCGTGGCACTGCACCACGTCCGGGCGCCAGTCCGCAGCACCCTCGGCGCCGATCAGCGCGCCGATCCACGACAACGCGGCAAAGCGCGTGGCATTGTCGGACCAGTCCCGCCCCGTGGCGTCCAGGTAGGGCCCGCCGTCCCGATCAAATAGATGCGGCGCATCCAGCACATAAAGCGACAGACCCGCGATCTGCCCGAACAAGAGCCGCGCCGGCCCGCCGAACAGATCCGCGCCCCGCCAGACCACCGCCGCATCCCCGGCCGCCGCCAAAACCGCGCGATAGCCCGGCACCAGAACCCGCATCTCGATCCCCTCGGGGGCCAGCGCGGCGGGCAGCGCGCCGACCACATCGGCCAGCCCGCCGGTTTTCACCAGCGGCACGCATTCCGAGGCAACGGACAGAACACGGATCATGCGCGCGCCCTTTTATCCAGCATCTTCTGGGTGATCAGGGTGATGCCGCTGTCGGTTACCCTAAACCACTTGGCATCCTCTTCGGGGTCTTCACCCACGACCAGGCCCTGGGGGATCACCACGCCGCGATCAATCACCACGTTGGACAGCCGCGCCTTGCGGCCAACCTCGACATAAGGCAGCACCACGGCGTGATCGAGCACCGCATAGGAATTGGTGTGCACCATGGTGAACAGCAGCGAATTGCGCACCTCGGTCCCCGAGATGATGCAGCCCCCCGACACCATCGACGACACCGCGGTGCCGCGCCGGTCCTCTTCGTCATGGACGAACTTGGCCGGTGGCACGCTTTCGGAATAGGTCCAGATCGGCCAGCTGCGATCCCACAGGTTCAGATCGGGGGTAAACCCGGTAAGGTCGATATTGGCCTTCCAGAAGGCATCGATCGTGCCCACGTCACGCCAATAGGCGGGCGCGTCGGGGCGATCCTTGACGCAGGAATCGGTGAAACGGTGGGCCATCGCCTTGCCGTTCTTGACGATATCGGGGATCAGGTCGCCGCCGAAATCGTGGGTGGAATGGGGATCCTCGGCGTCGCGCAGCAGCAGGTCGCGCAGGAATTTCCAATCAAAGACATAGATCCCCATCGAGGCCAGGCACATCGTGGGATCGTCGGGCATGGTGGGCGGATCGGCGGGCTTTTCCAGGAAATCGGTGATCCGCCCGGTGCCATCGACGGCCATCACGCCAAAGGCGCTGGCCTCTTCGCGCGGCACGGTCAGACAGCCCACGGTGACATCCGCCCCGCTCTCGGCATGCTGGCGCAGCATCACCTCGTAATCCATCTTGTAGATGTGGTCACCCGCCAGGATCAGCACGTAATCGACGTCATAGCTGTCGACGATGTCGATATTCTGGGTGACCGCGTCGGCGGTGCCCAGGTACCACTTGTTTTCCGCCACCCGCTGGCTGGCCGGCAGGATATCGAGGTATTCATTGCGCTCGGCGCGGAAAAAGCTCCAGCCGCGCTGACAGTGACGGATCAGCGAGTGGGCCTTGTATTGCGTGGCCACCGCCATCTTGCGGATGCCCGAGTTCAGCGCATTCGACAGCGCGAAATCGACGATCCGTGTCTTGCCGCCGAAATAGACCGCCGGTTTGGCACGGGTATCGGTCAGCTCTTTCAGGCGGCTGCCGCGTCCCCCCGCCAGGACAAAGGCCATCGTCCGGCTGGCAAGCCTGGTATAGCGGATTTCCATGCGTCGTCCTCCTCTTGGGTCAGGCGCCGTCCGGCATCAGGAATAGCACCGACAGCGGCGGCAGCGTCACGTCGGCCGAGGCGGGCAGGCCGTGATGCGGCGTTTGTGTTGCCTCGACACCACCCAGGTTGCCCCGGTTGCCCCCGCCGTAAATCGCCGCGTCGGTATTGAGCACCTCGCGCCAGCGCCCGGCGCGCGGCAAACCGATGCGCAGGCCCGTGCGTTCCACCGGCGTCAGGTTGCAGATCACCACGACCGGTGGATCGTCCGCCCCGCCCAGCCGCAGCCAGGCAAAGACCGAGATTTCCGCCGCGTTCGCCTCGATCCAGCGAAAGCCATCGGCCTCGCAATCCTTGACGTGCAGCGCGGGCGTGGCCCGGTAAAGCGTATTGAGGTCGCGCACCAGCGCCTGCATCCCGGCATGCCAGGGCGCGTCCAACACGCCCCAGTCCAATTGCCCGGCCTGGTCCCATTCGGCGCGCTGGGCGAATTCCTGGCCCATGAACAACAGTTTTTTGCCCGGATGGCCCCACATGAACCCGTAATAGGCGCGCAGGTTGGCGAACTGTTCCCAGTCATTTCCCGGCATCCGCGTCAGCATGCTGCCCTTGCCGTGCACCACCTCGTCATGGCTGATCGGCAGGATGAAGTTTTCCGAGAACGCGTAAAGCAGGCCAAAGCTGAGCTGGTGGTGATGGTATTTGCGATGCACCGTTTCGTGGCTGAAATACTCCAGCGTGTCGTTCATCCAGCCCATGTTCCACTTGTAGCCAAAGCCCAGCCCGCCGCCATCCACCGGCCGCGAAACACCGGGGAAAGAGGTGCTTTCCTCGGCCACGGTCAGGATGCCGGGCACCTCGCCATAGCTGATGGTGTTCATGCGTTGCAGCAGGGCGATCGCCTCCAGGTTTTCGCGGCCGCCATGGACATTGGGCACCCATTCGCCCTCGGGGCGGGAATAGTCGCGATACAGCATCGAGGCCACCGCATCCACGCGCAGCCCGTCGACGTGGTATTCCTCGAACCAGTAAAGCGCGTTGGAAACCAGGAAATTGGCGACCTCGACCCGGCCGAAATTATAGATCAGCGTGTTCCAGTCGTGGTGGAACCCCTCGCGCGGGTCGGCATGTTCATAAAGCGGGGTGCCGTCGAATCGCGCCAGCCCATGCACGTCCGAGGGGAAATGCGCCGGCACCCAGTCCAGGATCACCCCCAGACCGCGGGCATGGGCGGCATCGACGAGGTCGCGAAACTCATGCGGCGGGCCATGGCGCACGGTGGGCGCGAACAGCCCCACCGGCTGATACCCCCACGAGCCGTCAAAGGGATGCTCGGACAGCGGCAGGAACTCGATATGGGTAAAGCCCATGTCGCAGACGTAGTCGACCAGTTCCACGGCGGCCTCGCGATAGGACAGCGGACGGTCGCCGTCCCGGGTCCAGCGGCGCCAGCTGCCCAGGTGCACCTCGTAGACCGAAATCGGCGCGGTGCGCGCGTTGGGCCCCGCGCGCCGGTCCATCCAGTCGCCGTCATGCCAGCCATAGCCGGTGATGTCGCGCACCACGCTGGCGGTTTTCGGCGGATGTTCCGCGCCAAAGCCGATCGGGTCGGCCTTGAGCGGCAGCACCTGCCCGTCGGGACCGACCAGTTCGTATTTATAGCACTCGCCGTCACCGATGCCGGGCAGAAAGATTTCCCACACGCCAGTGGCGCCGCGCCGGCGCATCGGGTGGCGCCGCCCGTCCCAGGCGTTGAACGGCCCCACGACCGACACCCGCCGTGCATTGGGGGCCCAGACCGCGAAATGGGTGCCCGCCAGTCCCTCGTGTTCGCCCACATGCGCGCCCAGCACCTGCCACAGGCGCTGATGGGTACCCTCGCCCAACAGGTATTCGTCGATCTCGCCGATGACCGGGCCCAGGCGATAGGCATCGTCGAAGTCCCAGACATGCCCGGCCCCATCCGTCGCGCGCAGCCTGTAGGCCGCCTTGCCCGGCACCGGCCCGGAAAACAGATCCGGCGCGTCCGCGTGACGGATCAGCGGATAGGCCTTGTCGCCGACCAGCGCCTCCAGCGTGGACAGGCCGGGGTGGAACACAACCACATGCCGGCGGCGGGCGTGCATATGTGGGCCCAGCACCGCGAACGGGTCGTCATGGCGCCCCTCTTGCAGGAGGCACGCGTCCTGGGACGACGGGAACGGGGGCGGCGATGTCGTCCGGGTGCGGGTCATGGGCCTAGCCTATGGTGCCGGGCGGGGAATGCAATGGCGCGGCCGGACCGGCCACCAGCGCCTTGGCGTCCCAGATGTCGGCCATGTAATCCCGGATCGTGCGATCCGACGAGAACCAGCCAGAGCGCGCCGTGTTGCACGCCGCCATCCGCCGCCAGACATCGGGATCGGCAAAGGCCGCGTCGGCCCGGCGCTGGGCGTCCCAATAGGCGGTGAAATCCGAGCATACCAGGAAATAGTCATCCCCCGACAGGTTGGCCACCACGCCACGATAACGGTGCCGGTCCCCGGCCGAGAACGCCCCTTGCGAGATCGCCTTGAGCGCGCCCGACAGGCGCGGGTCGGCGGCGATGGCCTGGCGGGCATGATCGGGCACGGCGCGGCGGGCCTCGACCTCTTCGGCGGTCATGCCGAACAGGAAGAAGTTGCGCGCGCCCACCCGCTCGCGGATCTCGACATTGGCCCCGTCGAGCGTGCCGATGGTCGGTGCCCCGTTCAGCGCGAATTTCATGTTGCCGGTGCCAGAGGCCTCTTTGCCGGCGGTCGAAATCTGCTCGCTGAGGTCAGAGGCCGGGATCAGCTTTTCGGCCAGCGAGACGTTGTAGTTGGGCAGGAACACCACCTTGAGATAGGGGCTGGTCACCGGATCGGCGTTCAAAACCGCGGCCACGTCGTTGATAAGGCGGATGATTTCCTTGGCAAAGACATAGCCCGGCGCGGCCTTGCCGCCAAAGATCTTGACCCGCGGCACCCAGCCGTTGTTGGGGTTGGCGCGGATGTCGCGCCACAGCGCGATCGCCTCGAGGATATTCAGGTGCTGGCGCTTGTATTCGTGGATGCGCTTGATCTGCACGTCGAACATCGCCTGCGGATCGACGTGAAAACCATGCTCGGCCGCCAGCCAGTTCGACAGATCCACCTTGTTGGCCTGCTTGGCCCCGGCATAGGCGTCCAGAAACGCCGGGTCGGCCAGGCTGGGCTCCAGCTTTTCCAACTGCTCCAGATCGTCCACCCAGCCCTCGCCGATGGTGTCGGTGATCAGCCCGCTCAGCCGCGGATTGGCCGACAAGAGCCAGCGGCGCGGCGTCACGCCGTTGGTCTGGTTCACGATCCGATCGGGATGCAGCCGGTGCAATTCGGAAAACACCGTCTCTTTCATCAAGCCGGTATGCAGCGCCGAAACGCCGTTGACCTTATGCGCCATCACAAAGGCCAGCTCGCCCATCTTGACCTCGCCGTTCTCGACCATGCACAGCTTGCGCCCCGGGGTTTCGGCGGCATGGGCGGCGTCGATCCGCTCGATCAGCTGCATGTGACGCGGCAACAGGCGACCCATCAGCCCCTCGGACCAGCGTTCCAACGCCTCGGGCATCAGCGTGTGGTTGGTATAGCTCAGACAGCCGCGCGCGGTTGCGATGGCCTGGTCCAGCGGCATGCCGCGTTCATCGTGCAGCAGCCGCACCAGTTCCGGCCCGGCAATCGCCGGATGTGTATCATTCAGCTGAATCGCGGCGTATTTGGGCAGATCGGGCAGCGCGTGGCCCTCTGCCTCGAACCGGCGCAGGATGTCGCGCAGGGACGCGGCGGTAAAGAAATATTCCTGCTTGAGGCGCAATTCCTTGCCCTGCTCGGTGGTGTCGTCGGGATACAGCACCCGGCTGATCGTGCGCGCCAGCGCCTCTGCCTCGGCGGCGGCGGCGTATTCGCCGCGGTTGAACCGCGCCAGGTCAAAGCCATGCAGCGGCTCTGCCGACCACAGCCGCAGGGTGTTGGCCCAGCGCCCCTTCCAGCCGATGATCGGGGTATCATAGGCCTGGGCCATCACCGCCTCGGCGCCGTGCCAGACGGATTTGCCGCCCTCCTGCACCACCTCGCCGCCGAAACACATCCGCAGCCGGACATCGCGACGCTTGAACTCCCAGGCGTGGTATTGGCTCAGCCAATCCTCGGGGGCCTCGATCTGGCGGCCCTCGTCAAAGGACTGGCGGAACAGGCCGTGTTCATAGCGGATGCCATATCCAAAGGCCGGGCAGCCGATGGTCGACAACGATTCCATGAAACAGGCGGCCAGGCGGCCCAACCCGCCATTGCCCAACGCCGCGTCGGGTTCATCGGCGATCACCGTATCGGGCGACAGGCCCAGGTCGGTCAACGCGCCGCGGGCCTGATCCTCCAGCCGCAGGTTGACGATCGCATCTTCCAGCAGACGGCCGATCAGGAATTCCATCGACAGGTAATAGACCCGCTTGGCCCCCGCCTTGCGCGCGGTTTGCGCGGCGGCGAACCAGCGATCCACCAGCCGGTCGCGCACCGCCAGCGACAGCGCGATGCGCCAATCGTGCAGGGTGGCGTGATCCGGGTCACTGCCCAGCCCATAGCGGAGATGACTCAGGATGCTGTCGCGCAGGTCTGCGGCGGTCACGGGCGAACCTCCAGTAGGGGAAAGGGCAAAAGGGTGGCGTTGTCGCGATATGCGCGCAAAACCTCGCCCGCTTCAAGCGCAAGCTGACCCTTATGGACAAATGCGGCCCCTCGGTCACGTTTTGTGCAAATGCCGGATGATTTGTCGACAAGCTGCCCTAAGCTGAGGCAAAGCGGAGTCGCAGGCAAGGAGCACCGGGCACCATGAAGCTGACCGTCAACGGGATCGTGCATGAGGTCGATGTCGAACCCGAAATGCCCCTGTTGTGGGTGCTGCGCGATATTCTGGGGCTGCACGGCACGAAATACGGCTGCGGCATCGCGCAATGCGGCGCCTGCACGGTGCATGTGGACGGCGTGGCCCAGAAATCCTGCCAGATCGCGGTGGGCGATCTGTGGGGGCCCGTCACCACGATCGAGGGGCTGGGAACCCCCGACGCCCCGCATCCCGTTCAGGCCGCCTGGATCGAACACCAGGTGGCGCAATGCGGCTATTGCCAGTCAGGCCAGGTGATGGCCGCGGCGGCCTTTCTGGCCGAGGTTCCCACCCCCACCGCCACCCAGATCGACGACGCGCTGTCGGGCAACCTGTGTCGCTGTGGCACCTATCCGCGGCTACGCGCCGCCGTGGCCACCGCCGCGCAAAAGCTGAGCGAGGGCTGAGCGATGTCAAAGGCAGGCAAGATCGCGCGGCGCAGCTTTCTGATCGGCACGGCGGCCGTTACCGGGGGCTTTGCCGTGGGCTATTACGCCTATCGCAAACCGCCCGCCAACCCGCTGCTGGACGAGCTGGCGCCGGGGGCGACAGCATTGACGCCCTATGTGCTGATCGACGCCACGGGGGTCACGCTGATCACCCCGCGCGCCGATATGGGACAGGGCGCCACCTCTGTGCAGGCCGCCCTGATCGCCGAGGAACTGGACCTGGCCTGGGACGCGGTGCGCACCGATCCCGGCCCGCCCTCCGCGGCCTATTACAACGCCGCCATCGTGGCCGAGGGGATGCCCTTTGCCGCGACCGACGCGGGCTGGATAGCCCAGGGCGCGCGCAGCATGGGCGGCGCGCTGGGCAAGCTGATGGGGCTTCAGATCACCGGCGGCTCGTCCACGGTGCCCGACGCCTATGACCGGCTGCGCCACGCGGGCGCCACCGCGCGTGCCATGCTGATCGGCGCGGCGGCGGATCGGCTGGGCGTGGCGGCGGACCGGTTGCGCACCCGCGACGGCGCGGTGATCGCCCCCGACGGCACCCGCCTGCCCTATACCGACCTGGCCGAGGCCGCCGCCGGGATCACCCCATCCGTTCCCCCGTTGCCAAAGGATCCCGCCGACTGGCGTTACCTCGGCCAGCCGATGCAACGGCTCGACATCGTGGCGAAATCCACTGGTACCGCGCGCTATGGCATCGACGAGACGCAGCCGGGCATGGTTCATGCCACGGTGCGCATCAATCCGCGTATCGGCGGCGGGGTGCGGGGCTATGACGCCAGCGCGGCGCAAACCATGCGCGGGGTGCTGAAAATCGTGCCGATCACCGGCGGCGCGGGGGCGATCGCCGACAACACCTGGCGCGCGTTTCAGGCCGCCGCGGCGATCCGCTTTGACTGGGGCCCGGCCCCCTATCCCGCCGACACCGCGGCCCTGTTCGACACGATCGCCGGGGCGTTTGATCCGGCCACCCGCGACAGCCGCCTTCGGGATGATGGCGACGTCGACGCCGCCCTGGCCAGGGACGCCGATATCGAGGCGGAATACCGCATCCCCTTTCTCGCCCACGCCTCGCTGGAACCGATGACCGCCCTGGCCTGGCTGCACGACGGGCGGCTTGAGATCCGCGCAGGCACCCAGATCCCCCGCTTTGCGGTGAAAACCGCCGCCCGGGTCAGCGGCCTTCCCCAGGACGCCATCACCCTGCACGCCCTGCCCATGGGCGGCAGTTTCGGTCGCCGGCTAGAGGATGACTTCATCGCCCAGGCGGTCGAACTGGCCCTCGCGATGGAGGGCACCCCGGTCAAGCTGACCTGGTCGCGCGAAGAGGACATGACCCACGATTTCCCCCGCCCCGCCGCCATCGCACGCGGGCGCGCAAAAGCGACCGATGGACAGCTGCGCGCGCTCGATCTGTCGATCGCCACGCCCTCGGTCGGGGCCTCGCAGATGGGACGGCTGGGCATGTCGTCGCCCGGACCCGATACCGCCATCGTCGCGGGGGCCTGGGATCAGCCCTTTGCCATCCCCGATTACCGCGTCACCGGCTACCGCGCGCCGGAAACCGTGCCGGTCAGCTCCTGGCGGTCGGTGGGGGCCTCGGGCAACGGGTTCTTCCATGAATGCCTGCTGGACGAGGCGATCCACGCCGCCGGGGCGGACCCGCTGGCCGAACGGCTGCGACTGTGCACCCACGCCGCCTCGGCGCAGGTGCTGGAAACCCTGGGCCAGATGGCGGACTGGGGCAGCCCGATGGCGCCCGGGCGCGGGCGCGGGCTGGCCTTTACCCTGTCCTTCGGCGTGCCCTCGGCCCAGGTGGTCGAGGTCACCGCGACCGACGCGGGCATCCGCATCGACCGGGTCTTTGCGGTGGCCGACGTGGGCCGCGTGCTGGACCCGGTGAACATCGAAAACCAGATGCAGGGCGGCGTGGTCTGGGGCCTGGGCCACGCGATAGGCGCGCAGCTGAGCTATGCCGACGGCCGGCCCGAACAGCAAAATTTCGACACCTACCCCGCGATGCGCCTCTATCAATGCCCCCCAATCATCGTGCGTGCCTTGGAAACCGGCGCCCCCATCCGCGGTATCGGCGAGCCGACCGTGCCCCCCGCCGCCCCGGCCCTGGCCAACGCGATCTTCGCGGCCACCGGGCAACGCATCCGCACCCTGCCCCTGGCCCAAAGCGTGGATTTCGTCTGACCCTGCCCCTTCTTCTGGTTCGAAATATCCTGGGGGTGAATGGCCCCGCCCCGGGGCCAGAGGGGGCAACGCCCCCTGCCCCCTGACGACCGCGGCGGCCCGGCCTATTGCGCGCCCTGCCCCCGGGACATCACCAGCCAGACCGCCAGCGCCCATCCCGCCCCAAGGGTCCAGCCCGCCAGAACGTCACTTGGCCAGTGAACCCCCAGGTAGATCCGGCTGACACCGATCAGCACGGGCAGGCCCACCGCCAGCGTCATCACCAGGCTCCGCGGCCCAAGCGCGCGCTGCGTGCGCGCCAGCAGGGTGCCAAGGGTCAGGTAAACGACCGCCGAATTCATCGCATGCCCGCTGGGAAAGCTTTTGGTAAAGACCGCGACGGCATGCGGCACCAGATCGGGCCTTGGCCGGGCGACCCCCAGTTTCAAAAGGTTGTTCAGAACCAGCCCGCCCACCATCGCGACCAGCACCAGGCCCGCCGTCCGTCGCCGCCCCGATACCAGCAGGTAAAGGGCAGCCCCCACCGTCAAGAGCGTCAGCACCCCGGTGCTGCCCAGCGCGGTAAAGTCGCGCATCGTTTCCAGCATCCAGGGTGGCCCGATCGGCTGTGCGACATCGCCCGGCTCCCTGAGGGCCAGCAGGATCGCGGCGTCAAATGCCCCCGTCGCGCCCGTGGCGACCGCGATGCACACCGCGCCAAAGGCCGACAGCAGACCGATTAGCAACGCGATCAGGCCGACGCGGGGGCGGCTGCCGGCACCGCCCGGCGCCGCCGGGGCAGGACGCCCCCGGACGGTCCTGGGCCGCGCGATCGGCGCGGGGCCTGCCGGGCTCGGCGCTTTCCCGGGCGGACAAGGGTTCGGATCGGCCTTGCTGTCGGTCATTGCGCGGCCCCCCTTTCGGCACCGTTCTGCAGTCGCCTGCGCAGCGGGATCAACCCCGCGATCGTCAGCACGCAAAACCCGGCCCCCACGGCAAAGGTCCACTGATACCCGAAGCCCTGCCACAGGGCCCCTGCGATAACGCTGGCGGCCAACAGCGCCCCCCCGGTCACCAGGTTGAACATGCCAAAGGCGGTGCCGCGCAGCTCGGCCGGGGCGGCATCGGCCACCAGTGTTGCAAGCAAACCTTGGGTAAAGCCCATGTGCAGCCCCCACAAGACAACCCCGCCCAACACCCCCGCCAAGCCGGGCGCAAAGGCCAGAACCAGGTCGGCGCCGATCAGCAGCACCATTCCCAGGATCAGCAGGCTGACACGGTTCATCCTGTCCGATGCCACCCCCACCGGATAGGCCGACAGGGCATAGGCGATGTTCATCACCACCATCACCAGCGGCACCAGCATCAGCGCCAAGCCCGCCTCCTGGCCGCGCAGGATCAGGAACGCCTCGCTGAACCGGGCAAGGGTGAACACCCCGCCCACGGCGACGACCCACCAATAGACCGCCCCCAAACGCCCCAGTTCGTCCCGGCTCAGTGGGCTGCGCACCTTGCGCAGGCCGGCCGGGCGCGCCGGTTCGCGGACCGCGAACAGGATCAACCCAAAAGCCAGCGCCGCGGGGATCACCGCCACCCAGAACACCGATTTGAAATCATCGACGAAAAGCCACATCAGCCCAATCGCCATCAGCGGCCCCAGGAACGCCCCGACGGTGTCCAGCGACTGGCGCAACCCAAAGCTGGCGCCGCGCAACTCGGGCGGGCTGATATCGGCGATCAGGGCATCGCGCGGCGCGCCCCGGATCCCCTTGCCCACCCGATCAACGAACCGCGCCGCAACCAGCCAGCTCACCGAGGATGCCAACGGAAACACCGGCTTGGTCAGCGCCGCCAGCCCATAGCCCAGCGCGGCCAGTTCCTTGCGCCGCCCGATGCGATCGCTCAAAGCGCCGGAAAACACCTTGGTGATGGCCGCCGTGGCCTCGGCGATCCCCTCGATGACGCCCACGGTCAGCGCGGTCGCCCCCAAACCCACGACCAGATAAAGCGGCAACAAGGCGTGGATCATCTCGGACGAGACATCCATCAGCAGCGACACAAAGCCCAACGCCCAGATCCCGGCGGGCAACCTGCGCCAGCGCCGCGCCCCGTCGGCAGAGGTTTCCCGTTCGTTCATCCCATACCCTACCGATGGCCAACGCCGCACCCGCATGGTGCCCCGTTACAGCGCCGCGTGCAAAACACAAAACGACCCCCGCGGACACGCGCAAGCACCGCCCGCACGGGGCATGCGCGCCCCTGTCGCTGCGGCTTGTGCTGCTGGCGGGCCTGGCGGGGGTCCGTGGCCCAAGGGCCGGATGCCGCGCCGGGCACAGCGGGCGGGTTGGTGACCGCGCCGCGCGCCCGGGTTGCCGTGTCCTGGCCGGGGCCGGTTGCGATCACCCGGCCGATCACCGCGCCATGCCCGATCCCCGATGCGTTGGACGAGGGGCGCGGATCATGGCCCAGATCGGCCGGCAACGCGCCGATACGCGGGCCGTCACACGGGGCGCGCCTCACTCCTCCAGCAGGGCCAGCAGATAGCGGCCATAGTCGGTCTTTCGGAACAGCTCGGCCCGCTGCGCCAAACCCGCGGCGTCGATCCACCCGTTGTTAAAGGCGATCTCGTCCGGGCTGCCGGTCTGCAGGCCCTGGCGGTCCTCAAGCGTGCGCACGAAATTCCCCGCGTCCAACAAGGAGGCATGGGTGCCGGTGTCCAGCCAGGCATAGCCGCGGCCCATGCGCTGAACGTCCAACGTACCATCGCGCAGATATGTCTCCAGCAGCGACGTGATTTCCAGCTCGCCGCGCTGGGACGGTCGGACCCTGCGCGCCCGCTCCGGGGCCGATCCATCGAGGAAATAGAGCCCCGTCACCGCATAGTTGGAGGGCGGGCGGGCGGGCTTTTCGATGATTTCGCGGGCCTGTCCCTCGGCGTCGAAGGCAACGACGCCATACCTTTCGGGATCGACCACGTGATAGCCAAAGACCGTCCCGCCGCGTTCGCGCGCATCGGCCTGTTGCAGCAGTTCGGGCAGGCCGTGCCCGAAAAAGATGTTGTCGCCCAGCACCATGGCGGATGAACTGCCTGCCAGGAACTCCTCTGCCAGCAGATAGGCCTGTGCCAGGCCATCCGCAGAGGGCTGCACGATATAGCTGAACTCTATACCCCATTGCCGACCGTCGCCCAAAAGGCGACGGAACTGCTCTTGGTCATAGGGCGTGGTGATGACCGCGATTTCGCGGATGCCAGAGAGCATCAGCACGGTGAGCGGATAGTAGATCATCGGCTTGTCATAGATCGGCAGCAGTTGTTTGCTGACGCCCATCGTGATCGGATAAAGGCGCGTGCCCGTCCCACCGGCCAGAATGATGCCTTTGCGCTTGGTCAAAGTGTCATCTCCTTCAATTCGCTGATCACCCCGCGAAGGCTCTTGCGCCAGTCGGGCTGCTCGATTCCAAAATCCGTGGCAAGTGCGGTGCAATCCAGTCTTGAATTCGACGGGCGCTTTGCCGGGGTCGGATAGGCTGAGGCGGGGATCTTCACGACCTCGACCCTGCGACCGGCCTGGGCGAAAATTTCACGGGCGAAATCGGCCCAGCTGACCGCCGGATGCCCGGCGAAATGATACGTGCCGGACGGGCCGGTTCCGCGCACCATCGCCCCTGCTATCGTCCAAAGGGCCACGGCGATATCCGCCGCCGCGGTCGGACCGCCAACCTGATCGGCAACGATGCTCAGCCGGTCGCGCGTTTCCGACAGGCGCAACATCGACTTTACGAAATTGCCGCCATGGGCCGAAAACACCCAAGAGGTGCGCAAGATCACATGCCGTCCCCCGGCGCCGCGCACCGCCTCTTCGCCGGCCAGCTTGGACCGACCATAGGCGCCCAGCGGCGCCGTCGGGTCACCCGGGCACCAGGGCGCGGTGCCCGATCCGTCAAAAACATAGTCGGTCGAGATATGCACAAACGCAATGCCGAGGGCCGCGCAGGCCGCCGCCATCGCGCCCGGTGCCGCACCATTCACACGCAGCGCCGTGGCCTCGTCCTCTTCGGCCCGATCGACGGCCGTATAGGCGGCCGCATTGATCACGATGTCCGGCGCGTGGCTGCGGATCGCCGCGGCGCAGGCCGCTGGGTCGCACAGATCCGCCTGATCGCGTCCCAACGCGATCAGCGTCGCGCCACCCGGCACGTGCCGGGCCAATTCAATGGCCACCTGTCCGGTCTTGCCGAAAGCCAGGACCTTCATGCCTTTAGCCCCAATCGCTGGCCCACGCCGTCCCGTTGCTGAAGCGCGCGCCACCAGGGCTCGTTGTCCAGATACCACCGCACGGTCTGCTCCAGCCCGGTTTCCAGCGTGACCGAGGGACGCCAGCCCAGTTCCTGGCGGATCCGGGTCGGGTCGATCGCATAGCGCAGGTCATGCCCGGGCCGGTCCGTGACAAACGTGATCAGATCCTCATGGCGGGATTGCGTGGGCCGAAGCCGGTCCAGGATGGCGCAAATCATCCGCACCAGGTCAATGTTTCGCGCCTCGTTCTCGCCCCCGATATTATAGCTGCGCCCAACCGCCCCCTTTTGCACGACCAGCAACAGCGCCTCGGCGTGATCCTCGACATACAGCCAATCGCGCACGTTTTCACCCTGTCCGTAGATCGGGATCGGCTTTCCCGCCAGGGCGTTCAGGATCACGACCGGGATCAGCTTTTCGGGAAAGTGGTAGGGGCCGTAATTGTTGGAACAGTTGCTCAGCACGACAGGCAGGCCATAGGTGTCATGCCATGCCCGCACCAGGTGATCCGAGGCGGCCTTTGACGCGGAATAGGGCGAGCGTGGATCATAGGGCGTGTCTTCGGTGAACTTTACCGCCGGATCGGCGGGCAGTGACCCGAACACCTCGTCGGTCGAGACGTGGTGAAAGCGAAACGCCCCTGGCCGCCCACGTTCGTCCCAATAGGCGCGCGCGGCCTGAAGCAGTTGGAAACTGCCCATCACATTGGTCTCGACAAACCGCGCGGGCCCGTCGATCGAGCGATCCACATGACTTTCCGCGGCCAGGTGCATCACCGCGTCAGGCTGATGGTGCTGGAAAATCCGGTCCAGTGCAGCGCGGTCGCAGATATCCGCCTTTTCAAAGGCATAGCGCGGGTTTTCGGCAACCGTCGCCAGGTTTTCCAGACAGGCCGCATAGGTCAACGCATCCACGTTCACGATGCTATGCCCCTGGGCAATGGCCCGCCGCACCACGGCGGACCCGATGAATCCGGCACCGCCGGTGACGAGCAGTTTCATGCCATGCTCCCATATTCAAAGGGGCTGTCAAACCCGGCAAAGCCGGGCGCCGCCGCATCCTTTTCGGACAGCACCGGGGCCTTGCCCTGCACTGGCCAGTCGATCCCGATATCGGGATCGTTCCAGATCAGGGCGCCCTCCGTTTCGGGGGCGTAGAAATCGGAACACTTGTATACGATCTCCGTGCCCGGTTCCAACGTCATGAAGCCATGGGCAAAGCCGGCGGGGATCAACAGTTGGCACGCATTTTCAAAGGACAGTTCATACCCCACCCAGTGCCCATAGGTCGGGCTGCCCTTGCGGATATCGACGGCGACATCGAACAATCGTCCCCGGCCACAGCGCACCAGCTTGGCCTGCGCATGGGGCGGGCCCTGGAAATGCAGGCCACGGACCGTGCCGGGCCGTGCGCTGAGCGAATGATTGTCCTGCACAAAGACGGTCTCTATGCCCGCGCCTTTCAGGACGTTGGCGTTGTAGGTTTCGGCGAAAAAGCCCCGGCTGTCGCCAAATCGGCGCGGCGTGATCAGCATGACACCCTCAAGGGCGGTTTTCTCGATCTGCATGGCTGGACCTAACTCTTCTTTGGGGCCTAATGATGTCGTAGCCTACCCCTTGGATGCCACAAACGCTGGCATGGAATTCTTACGCCATGCTGCGGTGTTGCGGCAACGTCGCTTGTCGGGGCATTGTGGGTCTTGGGTCCGCCTGACCAGACGCGCAGGCATGCCCCGCAAGGAGCCGCGCCGATGTCACAGCAATCCCCTGCACCAAACCTGACCCAAGGCGCGAACCCGACGCCCCGGGGATGCGTGGCAGGACACCGTGGCGGCGGCGCCGAACGCGCGTCCCCCCCGGTTCCCCGGCCGCCGCGGGTCCAAACCCATCGCCCCCCTGTCAGGCCGGACCGCAAGCTTTCTTTCCGGGGGAAACGCGCGCCGGGCGGGCCATTGGATGACGCCGCCCCCGGCCCCATGCCGGCGGGGGGGGTGCCTCGCATCTGTCGGGGCCGTCGCGGGCCGCCATCTGGCACGACCGCGCGGCGCTGGCGGACCCTCCGACCCTGATCTGGACGCGGAGCATGACCCGATGAGCACCCTGAAAAACGCCGACCGCGCGCCGCTGGCCGCGCTTCAGGCCCACCGCGCCGCGGCATGGCAACGCCAGCGCGCACATGTTGCTGAAAACTCGGACTTTTACCGTGGGTTGTGGCAGGGCCGCACGCCCCCTGCGGACCTGCGCGACCTGCCCGCGCTGCCGCTGTCGGACAAGGCCCAGCTGCGCCTGTCCCAAGCCGCCCACCCGCCGTTCGGCGATTACCTGGCCACGCCCCGGCGCAGCGTCAACCGGCTGCATCGGACCTCTGGCACCACGGGGCAGGCGATGAACCTGGCGCTGTCGGCCCGCGACACCAGGATCACCCAAGAGGTCGGCGGGCGCTGCCACAGCGCGGCGGGCCTGACCGCCGAAGACACGGTGGTGCATTGCCTGAACTATCAGATGTGGATGGGCGGCGTGACCGATCATCTGACCCTGGAGGCCACGGGCGCGCTGGTCGTCCCCTTTGGCGTGGGGTCCACCGAATTGCTGGTGCGCACCATCCAAGAGGTCGGGATCACCGCCATCTCCTGCACCCCGTCCTATCCGGCCGTGCTGGAGCGCGTCATCGCCGAGAAGTTTCCCGGCCTGGCACCGCGCGATCTGGGCCTGCGGCTGGGGCTTTTCGGGGGGGAACCGGGGCTGGACGAGCCCGCCTTTCGTGCCCGTCTGGCCGACACCTGGGGCATGCAGCCGCGCAATGCCAATTACGGCGTGTCCGATGTCTTCTCGAATTTCGCGGCGGAATGCCCCCATGACACGCACCTGCATTTCATGGCCGCCGATGTGCTGCATGCCGAACTGATCGACCCCGATACGGCCGCCCCCCTGCCCCTGACCCCCGGTCAGAGCGGCGAATTGGTGCTGACCCATCTGGTGCGCGACTGTCAGCCCCTGGTCAGGTTTCGCACCGGCGACATCATTCGGATCGCCGAAACCGATCCCTGCGCCTGTGGGCGCACCGGGTTTCGCTTTTCGGTGGTGGGGCGGTCGGATGACATGGTCGTGGTGCGCGGGCTGAACATGTTTCCCACAATGGTCGCCGCGGTGATCCACCAGTTTCCCGAACTGTCGGGCGAATACCGCATCCATCTGACCACACCGCCACCGCATGACACCCTGCCCGTGATTGCCGAGCTTGCCCCCGGCGTGGATCCCGCCCCCGATCTGGCCGGGCGTATCGCCGCGGCCATCAAATCCCGGCTGGGCGCCACGGCGGATGTCACGCTGCACCCCGCCGGCAGTTTTCCCAGAACCCAGGGCAAGACCCGCCGCGTCATCAGAGGCACCCCATGACCGATTTCACCTATGACACCGTGCACAGCACCCTGGATGCGCAGGGCGTGCGCACCATCACCCTGAACCGCCCCGACCGCCTGAACGCGATGAACCGGCGCTTGATCGACGATGTGGCGCGCGCCTTTGACGACGCCAATGCCGATGCGGCCACGCGGGTGATCATCCTGACCGGCGCGGGCAAGGCGTTTTGTGCCGGCGACGACCGCCGCGAACATGTCCACCCCGAAACCGAAGAGGCCGCCCGCGACCTGGTCCTGGCAATCCAGCGCGCCACCCGTGCGATAACACTGGGGCCCAAGCCGGTCGTGGGCGCGATCAACGGCTGGGCGGTGGGCGGCGGGTTCGAATGGGCGATCAACTGCGACTTTGCGATCTGGGCCGACAGCGCGCAGGGCTTTTTCCCCGAGGTGTCGCTCAACCTGTTCGTCACCGGCGCGGTGACGACGCTGCTGCCCGCGCTGGTGGGGCTGAACAAGGCGCGCGAAATGCTGATGTTCGGCGACCGCTATACCGCCCGGGAGTTGGGCGAGATCGGCCTGGCCTGGAGGGTCGTCGCCGATGACCAGCTGATGGCCTGCGCGACCGAAACCGCACAAAGGCTTGCCGCCCTGCCCGCCCTGTCGCTGCGCGCGATGAAGCGGGTGCTGAACGCCGCCGCCCTGCCCGACCTGGAACGCGCGATGGCACTGGAAACCGATGCCACCGTGGCCGGGTTCCTGGACCCCGAAACGACCCTGCGGCTCAGGGATTTCTGATCGGCGCAGGCCGGTCCGACGGCGGTGAACCGCCCAGGTGCCGGATCATGTCGTGATCTGCACCAGCCGTCCACGCCCCCTGCCACCGCAGCCTTGCCCCTTGGCGCCGCAGCGTCCAGTGCCGCCGTGACCACCACCATGGCCCTGACCGCCGCCATGGCCCCGACCCTGACCGCCGCCATGGCCATGCCCGGCCTCCGTGGCATTGAACACCGGGCGCGGCACCGCCCCGCGCAAGGCGGGCAGATAGCCCAGAATGAATACCCCCCACCCCGCGCACCAGGCCCCCGCCGCCAGGTCCAGAAACAGGGCATATCCGCCGCCCGTCATCGGTGCCGCCAGCCGCAACCCTGCCGCCCCCCAGGTCAGCCCATAGGCGGTGACCAGCGCCGGGCCGGGGCGCAGCAGCGCACCCTCGCGCCGGGCCGCCGCGCGCCCGGCAATCGACATCGCCAGCCCGCCCATCGCCCCCATCATCAAGGCGTGGATCGCATCGACCTCGTCCCAGGGCGTCGCGAAAAGCCCTGCCAATCCGGTCAGAACCAGCCCCAGCGGCAGCCAGCCAAAGGCCAGGTGGAGCATCAGCGCAGGCAGATACCGCCGCGCACGGATCCCGCGCCAGCCGGTCAAGCGCCACAGCTCCACCAGCCCCGCCGCCACCAGCAGTCCCGACGCCACGCGCGGCCAGCCCACCAGCGTCAGACCCAGCGCCAGCAGCAACAGCCCCAGCCCCAGCCTTGTCGCCTGTTCCCGCCGCCCTGGCGCTGGCCCCGGCACACCGGCCACCCGCAGCCAGTTGGCGGTAAACGCCGGTGTCATGCCGCCCGCGACCACCGACACCTTGATGGCAAAGAACAGCACCAGCAGCCGCGTCATCACCGCCGGGTCCGGCCAGGAAATCGCCCCGCGCGCCGCGGCGATAAACACCGCATCGGCCAGTCCCAGGGCCACGATCACCACCGGCAGAAAGACCCGGTCGCCCCGGCGCCCCTGCCACACCGCGCGCGCAAAAGTCGCCCCGAACAGCCCGTAAAACGCCAGCCCCGGCGCGACCACTACCGCCAGCGGCAGCGCCTCGCCCAGCGCCAGCGCCAGCCGGGCCAGCACCCAGATCCCCACCAGCGCCATCAAGGGCGCCCCCGACATGCGCCGCACCCCGGTCCAGTTGGGCATCGCGGTCAGGAAAAAGGCCGCCATGCAGGCCCCACCGAACCCCACGATCATCTCGTGGGCATGCCACAACGTGGGGGTGCCCAGGCTGGGAACCGGCAGGTTCAGCCGCGCGCCCCAGTGCCACCAGGCCAGCGCCAGCACCGACCAGAGTGCCGCCAGCGCGAAAAACGGGCGGTGCGGCGACAGCCACAGCGCATGGCCCGGGCTGCCCGCGGCCGCCCCGCGCCCCCGACCGCCGCCGGTGCCGCCGCCGGTGCCACCGCCACGTCCTTTGTGATGCCCGATCTCCAAACCGCACCCTCCGCAAGAGCCCCCTGACAGGGGCGCATAATAACTGAGCATTTCTATCAGCAATAGCGCACCCTTCGGCCCCGGCGCAATTGCCCCCGATGCGGTGGATCGCCGCCTGGCGTCTTGATCCCCGTCGCCGCCCGCCGGGGCAGCGCAGCTTATCCTTGCGTCCTCGCACCAAGCGGTGTTGGCTGAAGGCATCGGCGGGCCTGCCCGGATACCGAACCGGTCGGACCTGCATCCCAACGAGGGCAGGCAGATGGATCGCATCATTCCCGGCACCCCCCTGGATCCCGCAACCCTGGCCGGGGCCGAGGATTTCGGCCTGTCCTTTGCCACCACCGCGGATCTGGACCCGATGCAGGATTGGCCGGGACAGGCGCGCGCGTTGGACGCGCTGCACCTGGCCGCCGATACCCGGCATGCCGATTTCAACCTCTTCGTGCTGGGCACCCCCGGCACCGGGCGCCACAGTGCCACGCGCACCCTGCTGCGCGGGGTCGCGGCCGATCGCCCGGTGCCCGACGACTGGGTCTATGTCGCCAATTTCGACGATCCGCGCCGCCCGGTCGCCATCGCCCTGCCGCCGGGCCAGGCCGAGGCGCTGCGCCAGGCGGTGCAGACGCTGATCAACGACCTGGCCAACGATATCCCCGCGATCTTTGATTCGGAGGATTACCAGACACGCCGCCGCACCATCGAGGACGCCTATTCCGACCGCCACGAGCAGGCGATGAGCGCGCTGGCCGACACCGCCCGCGAAAAGGGCGTGGCGATCGTGCGCACCCCGATGGGCTTTGGCGTGGCCGCGCGCAAGGACGACGAGATCCTGCCGCCCGAGGCCTATGAAAAGCTGCCCAAGGCCGAACAAGAGCGCATCGATTCCGCCATCGACGAGATCCGCCAGAAGCTGGAGGAGATCCTCAAAGAGATGCCCAACGGCATGAAGGCCCAGCGACAAGAGGTCGAAGAGCTGAACATCTCGATGGCCGAACAGGGCGTGGATGACGCGATCCGGGAATTGCAAACCCGGTTCGAGGGCCACCCGGCGGTCTCGCGCTACCTGGCGGCGATGCGTCAGGATCTGATCGACAACGCGGAACTGTTCTTGATCCGCGAGGATGGCCCCCAGGCCGGCGCCTTTCCCGTCGCCACGACGCGGCATTACAAAAAGCCACAGTTTCAGCGCTATGCCGTCAATGTCATGGTCTCGCACCGCGCGGACGGCCCCGACGGCACCCCCGCCGGCGCCCCCGTGATCGAGGAAAGCCTGCCCACCCTGGCCAACCTGATCGGACGGATCGAATACACCTCGGACCAGGGCGCGCTGCTGACCGATTTCACCATGATCCGGCCTGGCGCCCTGCACCGGGCCAATGGCGGGTTCCTGATCCTGGATGCCGCCCAGGTGCTGACCGAACCCTTGGCCTGGGACGCGCTGAAACGCTGTATCCGGGGCGGCGAGATTTCGATTTTTTCCGCCGGGGAGCGGTTCAGCCTGATCTCGACCGAGACGCTGGAACCCGATCCGATCCCGCTGAAATTGCGGGTGGTGCTGGTGGGCGAGCGGCGGCTTTATTACCTGCTGGTGGCGCTTGACCCCGATTTCGCCCGGCTGTTCAAGCTTGAGGCCGATTTCGACGACCACATGCCCCGCACACCCGACAATGCGGTGCTGTTCGCGCGGCTGATCGGGTCGCTGGCGCACGGGGCCGGGCTGCGCGCCGTCAGCGTCGAGGGGGTGTCGCGCCTGTTGTCCGAAAGCCTGCGCCTGTCGGAGGACGCCGAACGCTTTACCCTCAATCTGGGCGCGCTGTCGGATATCCTGCACGAGGCCGATCACTGGACCGGCAAGGCCGGGGCGGACGCGATCCGCCAGGCCGACATCGACACCGCCATCGCCGCCGCCGAGCGCCGCGCCGGCCGCCTGGCCGAGCAGAGCCAGGAGGCGATCACCCGCGCCACCCTGCTGATCGACACCGAGGGCGCGCGGGTCGGCCAGATCAACGCCCTGTCGGTGCTGGAGATCGGCAAGACACGGTTCGGCCGCCCCTCGCGGGTCACCGCACGGGTGCGCATGGGCGCGGGCAAGCTGGTCGATATCGAACGCGAGGCCGACCTGGGCGGGCCAGTCCACTCCAAGGGGGTGATGATCCTGTCGGGCTATCTGGCCGGGCAATATGTGCCCGACCTGCCGCTGTCGCTGTGGGCCAGCATCGTGTTCGAGCAAAGCTATGGCGGGGTCGAGGGCGACAGCGCCTCGGCGGCGGAACTTTTCGCGCTGATCTCGGCGCTGGCAGAGCTGCCGATTTCGCAATCGCTGGCGGTCACTGGATCGGTCAATCAGTTTGGCGATATCCAGGCCATCGGCGGGGTCAACGAAAAGATCGAGGGGTTCTTTGACATCTGCGCCGCGCGCGGTCTGACCGGATCGCACGGCGTGCTGATCCCGCACTCCAACGTCAAACACCTGGTGCTGCGCGACCGGGTGCGCGCGGCGGTGGCCGAGGGGCAATTTCGCGTGATCCCCATCGCCACTGTCGATCAGGGCCTGACGCTGTTGACCGGCCATCCGGCAGGGGAACGCGGCCCCGACGGCGCCTTTCCCGCCGACAGCGTGAACGCCCGCGCCGAGGCTCGGCTAAGCGGCTTTGCCCAGGCGCGGCGCCGTTTTTCCATGCCGCCCGGTCGGCGTGGCGGTCCGGGAACGGCGCCATGACACGGGTGATCCTGGGCGCCACCAGCTTTGCCGAGGCCGAGGCAAGCCTGGCGCTGGCCACCGCCCTGGCCGTCGATGCGGGGGCGGAACTGCTGGGCCTGATGATCGACGATGCCGAGGTCTTGGCGCTGAGCTCTGCCCATGGCGCGCAGATCATCGCCCCCGGCGGGCAGAGCGTGGCACCGCCCCCCGCCGCAGATATGCGCGCCGCCCTGGCCCGCGACGCCGCCCGGTTCCAGCACGGGCTGCAACAGGCCGCCACCCGCGCCGCCCTGGGCTGGCGTTTTGCCCGCCTGGGCGGATCGTTGGCCGGGGCGCTGGCCGATCTGGCCGAACCCGGTGATCTGCTGGTGGTGGCCGCGGGACCACTGCGCAGCCCGATTCGCGACATCGTCCTGCTATCGGCCCCGCAAACGCCTGCCGCCGCGCCATTGCGACGGGCGGCCGATGTCGCGGCCAGTCACGCCGCGCGACCGCTGCGTGTGCTGGCCCAACCCGACACGCCGCCCGATACCGCGCCCGGCCTCGCATCTGGCACCGATCCCGCGTTGCTGGCGGTGCTGGGACGGTTGGGACCGGGAAGCGTGCTGTTCACGCAGATGGCGCCGGACGGCGCCGCGTTGGTCGCCCTGTTGCGCGCCACGCGCTGCACCCATGTGCTGTGCTGGACCGCCTAGCCGCGCCCGGCCACCACCCGTCCCGGATCAATCGTTTTCCCACCGCGCCGCTTGACAGGGGCACGGGGCGGGACTACGCCCATCGCGTCTTGGTTCAGCCGTTTCCCCCCAGGGGGTGACGGGTGATGAAAAGGGAACGCGGTGCGGCCGAAAGGCCAACTCCGTGGCTGCCCCCGCAACTGTAAGCGGCGAGCGAGGCTGACTATGCCACTGGGCACCTGCCCGGGAAGGCCAGCCAAGCGACGACCCGCAAGCCAGGAGACCTGCCAGGACGATCACCCAGCCCAGTCACGGGGAGTGGCGCGGGCGGCGGACGGTTCCGCAGTGGTGATGTTCACCGTCTGCGGAAGGGGTCTCCTTTCCACGGATAACATCAAAAGACCGGTCCGCCGGACACTGGCGGTCACCGGAACGGAAACGGGACGAACATGAAGAAGAACACCCTGACACTTGGCCTGGGGCTGTGCGCCCTCGCGCCGCTGCCCGCGCTTGCGCAAGACGCCTTGATGCTGGACGAGATCGTTGCCTCTGCCGGGCTGATCCCGGTCGAGGTCAACCGCACCGGCGCCACCGTCGAAACCCTGGACCAGGACGAGATCGCCGAGGGCGGGCAGGATGTCGGCCAGACCCTGGCGCGTCTGCCGGGTGTATCGCTAACCTCGAACGGTGGGCTCGGGACCACCTCGACGCTGCGGCTGCGCGGGCTTGGGGGCAGCTATATCGGGGTGCGCATCGACGGGATGGATATCAGCGATCCCTCCTCGACCCAGACCGCGTTCAACTTTGGCACGCTGACCGCGGGCCTGCCGGACCGGATCGAGGTTCTCAAGGGGGCGCAATCGGCGCTTTACGGTTCCAGCGCGATTGCCGGCGTGGTCGATATCACCACCTGGCGCCCCGAAACCCTGGGCTTTTCCGGCGCCGCCAGCGTCGAGGTGGGCAGCTATGGCACCTCTTCGGGCACGCTGAACCTGGGCCAGATGAGCGAGCGCGGCGAAATCGCGCTGAGCTATTCCCATGTCACGACCGACGGGTTTTCGGCACGCAACACCGACACCGAGGATGACGGGTTCGAGCAGGATCTGCTGACGCTTTATGCCGCCTATGACGTGACCGACACCCTGCGGCTGGGCTTTTCGGCGCTTTATTCCGACGGCACCTCGGATTTCGACCGCTCGGCCACCGATCCCACCGGCTCGCTCGACGAGACCCGCAAGGGGCTGCGCGCCTTTGCGCAATTCACCACCGGCGCGGTGGAGCATGAATTCGCCGTCTCGCGGGTC
Organism: Paracoccaceae bacterium; assembly: GCA_016938875.1. Lineage (GTDB taxonomy): Bacteria > Pseudomonadota > Alphaproteobacteria > Rhodobacterales > Rhodobacteraceae > Rhodovulum. The sequence goes on along the minus strand of JAFGTV010000001.1, from coordinate 33,713 downwards.
CAGACGAACCGCTTTGACGCGGGCGGCTTTACCCGGAAGTTCCAGGGCGACCGCACCAAGGTGGACTATCTCGGCACGACCGACCTGGGCACGGCGGCAAAGCTGGCCTTTGGCGCCGAGTGGAGCGAGGAAAAGGCAACCCTGGATGGCACCCGCATCAGCGCCGACAGCAGCGCGGTGTTCAGCGAGGTGCAATACGCCGCCTCGGACGCGATCGATCTGTCGTTCTCGCTGCGCTATGACGCCTATTCGGATTTCGACAACCAGTTGTCGGGTCGCGGCGCACTGGCCTGGCGGATGCGCGACGACCTGATCCTGCGCGCCGTGCTGGGCACCGGATACCGCGCGCCCTCGCTTTATGAACGGTTCGGCCCTTTTGGCACCCCGACCCTATCGCCGGAGACCAGCCGCAGCGCCGAGATCGGCATCGAGAAACGCTATGACAACGGCAGCTTTGCCAAGGCGACCGTGTTCTACGCCGAGATCGACGATCTGATCGACTATGATTTCGGCCTGTCCGCCTATAACCAGGTGCCCGGGACCACGCGCAGCTCGGGGATCGAACTGTCGGGCCGGTATGCGCTGTCCGACACCTTGGCGGTGTTCGGCAACTATACCTACACGGACGCGACCAATCCTGGCGGACGCGCCTTGCGGGTGCCGCGCAACGACCTGATCGTCGGGGTCGAGGCCACGCTTTCGGACCGGCTGAAGGGGCAAATGTCGGTGCAGCGCGTCACCGGCCAGGTGGATTACACCACCTATCCCACCGTCGACGCGCTGGATGACTATACGCTGGTCAATGCCGGGGTCAGCTATGACTTCACCGACCGGGCGCAGGGCTATCTGCGTGTCGAGAACCTGCTGGACGAAGAGTATGAACCGCTCAGGGGCTATAACGCCTCTGGCCGCGCGCTTTACGTGGGGCTGCGTGCGTCGTTCTAGGCTGATATCGCTGGTCGCCGCCCTGGTGTTGTCCGGGGCGGCGCCTGCCATGGCCGAGGGGCCCTCTCGGGTCGTCTCGATGAACCTGTGCACCGATCAGCTGGCCCTGCTGGTCGCCGATCCGGGCCAGATCGTGTCGGTCAGCAAGCTGGGTGCCGATCCGATGAGTTCGGCCATGCCGGAGGCCGCACGGGGCTATCCGCTGAACTCTGGCCAGGCCGAAGAGATTTTCCTGATGCGGCCCGACCTGGTGCTGGCGGGCCGGTTTTCCGATCCCGCCACGGTGGACATGCTGCGTCGGCTGGGGGTCCGCGTCGAACGGTTCGATCTGACCCGCCGCCTGGACGAGGTGCCCGACCGGCTGCGCCAGATGGGCCAGGCGCTGGGCCGCGAGGCCCGCGCCGAGGCGCTGATCGCAGAGTTCGAGGCCAACCTTGCCCGGCTGGGCGGCGATGACACGATGCGCCCCGAGGCCGCGTTCTTTTACGCCAACGGCTATACCCAGGGCGCCGGAACGCTGTCGGACGACATCCTGACCCACGCGGGCTTTGCCAACCTGTCCGCGCGCCTGGGCAAAAGCGGCGGTGGGCGGCTGGCGCTGGAACAGCTGGTGATGGCCGATCCCGACCTGCTGATCGTGTCACGCCCCTATCCCGCGACCTCGCGCGCCGAAGAGGTCATGGCCCACCCCGCCCTGCGCGCCACCCGCGCCGCCGCCGTCCCGATGTTCAGCGGGCCCGACTGGGTCTGCGGCACGCCCCATGTGCTGCGTGCCGTGGCCCGGATGGATGCCCGCCGCCGCACCCTTTCCGGCGATGAGTGAGCAACTGCGCCTGACCCGCGACGGCCCCTGGCTGATCGCCGACCTGGGCGCGCCGCACCGGGTGCTCAGCTGGGCCACCCACCGGCCCGGACTGTGCACCGCCCGCCGCGTCGCCTGGCGCGAGGTGCGCGATGCCGACCTGACCCCCGATCTGGACGTGCCCACCTGGCTGGCCGCCGCGTTGCAGGCCCGCGGTGCCGCCGATGCCGTGACCATGCTGACCTCGCGCAGCCTGGACGCCGCCACCCGCCACACCGCCCATGTCGGGACCGCGCAGGCCACGTGCCTGGCCACCGTGGGGCTGTCGAATGCCGAACGGGTGGGGGCGCGGCGCAGCGATCCGATGACCGGCTGGGGCACGATCAACCTGCTGGTGCGCCTCACGCCCGGCCTGACCGACCCCGCGCTGATCGAGGCCGCCAGCATCGCCACACAGGCCCGCACCACCGCGGTGATCGAGGCCGGCCTGGACCTGAGCACCGGGCGCGCGACCGGGACCGGAACCGACTGCATCGCAATCGCCAGCCCGCCCGGGCAAAACGCCTATTGCGGCCTGCACACCGAGATCGGCGAGGCGGTCGGGCGCGCCGTGCATGGCGCGGTGTCCCAGGGCGTGGCCGACTGGCTGGCCGGACCGGGGCGTGCCGCGCCCCGGCTGTCCGCCATCTGAAACCGCGCGCCCGTCACAGCGCCGCGATCTCGTCCCACTCCAGCGTCACGGTTTGCCCGAACCCGACCTTTGCCTGCCAGGGATCCGCCCGCCCCGCCAGCGCCAGCGCCGCGCGGATCACCCCCGCATGGGTCACCGCCAGCACCGTGGCTGCACCGCGCAGATCGGCCAGCGCCGGGCGCACCCGCGCCACCAGCATCGCCACGCTCTCGCCGCCATGGGGGCGGGCCTGCATGAAATCCCGGGCCCAAGCATCCAGCCCCGCGCGCGGCACCGCGTCCCATGGCTGCCCCTCCCACGTGCCGAAATCCATCTCGGCCAGCCGGGGGTCAACCTGCGGCGTCAGCCCACGCGCGGCGCCGATCCACGCGGCCAACCGATGACACCGCAGGGCCGGACTGCTGACGATCCGCGCCGTGTCGGGCAGATCGGTCAGAACCGCCTCGGCCTCGGCCGCGAAACTGGACGCCAGCGGCAGATCACGGCGCCCGTAGCAGGTGCCCGGGGCGACCTGGGGCGTGGTGTGGCGCAGCAGGGTCAGACCCATGCCAGCACGCACAGCAATACCCCGGCCTCGATCAGCTGTTCCAACGCGCCCAGCGCGTCCCCGGTATAGCCGCCCAGCCGGCGGTGCAGATAGCCGGCAAATACCCGCCCGCACACCGCCACCCACAGCGCCGCCACCAGCGCCGCCCCGATCCCGGCCAAGATCCAGATGCCCGCCAGCGCCGCCAGCGCAGTGCCCAGCGCCAGCCGCCGACCGCCCGCGTCCAGTCCCGGTCGCGCGAACCCGGCGGCCCCGTCGGTTCGCGCATAGGGCAGCGCGCCCATCAGCCAGACCATCGCATAGCGCCCCAGCACGTGCGCCCCGACCAGCGCGCCCAGCGCCGCGCCCGGCCCCATGCCCGCCAGCGCCGCCGCCTTCAGCGCCAGGCCCAAGCCCAGCGCCAGCGCACCATAGCTGCCGATCCGGCTGTCGCGCATGATCTCCAACGCGCGCGCGCGGGTCGCCCCGCCGCCCAGCCCGTCGGCCAGATCGGCCAACCCGTCCTCGTGCAGACCGCCGGTGACCAGAACGCCGGCAAGCAGTGCCAGGATCGCGCCGACCGGTGCGGAAAACATCGCCCATCCGGCCCAGAACACCGCCGCGGCCAGCCCGCCCGTGACCAGTCCCACGGCCGGGAACCAGGCCACGGCGCGGGCCATCGCCTCGGGCGAATAGGGCGCGCCGCGACCCAGCGGCAGCCGGGTCAGGAATTGCAGCGCCAGCGCCGCCTCTGCCCGGCGCGCCCCGCTCATGCCGGGCCGTCCACCCCGGCCTCGTCGAAGCTGGCCATGCGGTTCAACATATCCGCCGCCGCCTTCAACAAGGGCCAGGCCAGCAACGCACCGGTCCCCTCGCCCAGCCGCAGCCCCAGGTCCAACAGCGCCCGCGCATCCAACGCATCCAACAGCGCGCCATGCCCCTGCTCTTGCGAGCGATGGGCAAAGACCATCGCCGCGCGTGCCTCGGGCACCATCCGCACCGCCGCCAGCGCCGCCGCCGTGGCGATGAACCCGTCCACGATCACCACCCGGCGGGCCGCGGCGGCGCCCAGCATCGCCCCGGCCATCATCGCGATCTCGAACCCGCCATACTCGGCCAGGGCGGCCTGGGGGGACAGATCGCCGGTGCGCGCCGCCGCGCGTTCCAGCACCGCGCGTTTATGCGCCACCCCGGCATCGTCCAACCCGGTGCCGCGCCCGACCAGCACGTCCAGACCGATGCCGGTCAACTTGTGTCCCAGCGCCGCGGCGGTGGCGGTGTTGGCGATCCCCATCTCGCCAAAGGCCACCGCGTCCCAATCGCCATCGGCGCCCAGCGCGCGCCCGGCCTGCAGGGCCGCGGCACATTGATCCGCCGTCATCGCCGGGCCGGTCAGAAAGCTGGCCGTGCCCGCCCCGATCCGCCGCTCGATCAGTCCCGGCATCCCAAAGGGGTCGCCCGCCACACCGGCATCCACGACCCGCAGATCGGCCCCCACACTGGCGGCGAACACGTTGGCCGCGGCCCCGCCGCCCAGGAAATTCAGCACCATCTGGCGCGTCACCTCCTGGGGAAAGGCCGATACGCCCTCGGCCGCGATGCCGTGATCGGCGGCAAAGATCGTCACCTGGCACGATGCCATGCGCGGGCTGAGCGTGCCCTGCAACGTGGCGATCTGCGCGGCCAATTCCTCGATCCGGCCCAGCGCGCCCAGCGGTTTCGTTTTCATGTCGATCTTGCGTTGCAGATCGGCGGCGAATGTCGTTCCTAGGGTCATGCCCACTCCCGGATGATGTGCGCGCTCTTCTTAGGGCCGCGCCGCCGGGGCATCAATCGCGATCAGCCCGCGGGACCGAACGCCGCGCCACCAACAGGACACCCCATGCGCCCCAGCCGTTCTTGCCCGCCCGGCCCGTCTCTTCCTGGTTCAAATAGCCATGGCGCGGCATTGGCCCCGCGCGCGACCCGCCGGATCGGGGCGCGGCGATGACCCGCGCGCTGATGATCCAGGGCACCGGGTCGAATGTCGGCAAGTCGATGCTGGTGGCGGGGCTGTGCCGCGCGGCGCGGGCGCGCGGGATGACCGTCGCCCCGTTCAAGCCGCAGAACATGTCCAACAACGCCGCCGTCACCGCCGATGGCGGTGAGATCGGCCGCGCCCAGGCGCTTCAGGCACTGGCCTGCGGGCTGGAGCCGATGACCGACATGAACCCCGTGCTGCTGAAACCCGAAACCGATACCGGCGCCCAGGTCGTGGTGCAGGGCCGCGCGCGCGGCAACTGGCTGGCGCGGGACTATACGGGCGAAAAGCCCAACCTGATGGCCCCGGTCCTGCAAAGCTTTCACCGCCTGGCCGCCCCCGTCGACCTGGTGCTGGTCGAGGGCGCGGGCAGTCCCGCCGAGGTCAACCTGCGCAAGGGCGACATCGCCAATATGGGCTTTGCCCGGGCGGCTGGCGTGCCCGTCGTGCTGGTGGGCGATATAGACCGGGGCGGCGTGATCGCCCAGATCATCGGCACCCAGGCGGTGCTGGATCCCGCCGACGCCGCGATGATCCGTGGCTTTGCAATCAACAAGTTCCGGGGCGATCCGCGGCTTTTCGATGACGGGTATGCGTTGATCGCGCGCACCACTGGCTGGCCCGGCTTCGGCGTGATCCCGTGGTTCGACGGCGCGCACCGCCTGCCGGCCGAGGATGCGGTCGATCTGGGCGGGCCACAGGGCAGCGGCGGGTTTCACATCGCCTGCCCGATGCTGTCACGTATCGCCAATTTCGACGATCTGGACCCGCTGAAACTGGAACCCGGCGTGCGGCTCAGCATGATCCCGCCGGGCAGTCCGCTGCCGGGGGATGCCGACCTGGTCATCCTGCCGGGCACGAAATCGACCCGGGGCGACCTGGCGTTCCTGCGCGACCAGGGGTGGGACGTGGACCTTGCCGCCCATCTGCGGCGCGGCGGGCGGGTGCTGGGGCTGTGCGGTGGCTATCAGATGCTGGGCAAACGCATCCTCGACCCCGAGGGCCTGGAGGGCCCCGCCGGAGAGACCGAGGCGCTGGGCCTGCTCGACCTCGAGACCACCATGGCCCCGCAAAAGACCCTGACCCGTGTCACCGCGACCCATGCCGCCACCGGCACCCCGCTGCACGGCTATGAAATCCATATCGGTCAGACCGACGGCCCGGATCGCACCCGCCCCTTTGCCCTTGTCGACGGCGCGCGCCCCGAGGGGGCCGTATCGGCCTGCGGCCGCATCGCGGGCAGCTATCTGCACGGGCTGTTCGGCGAGGATGGCTTTCGCCGGGCGTGGCTGGCCGGCCTGGGCGTGGCGGGTGGGCCGCTGTCGCACGGCGCCGCCGTAGAGCAGACGCTGGACGCGCTGGCCCGGCACCTGGAAACCCACATGGACCTTGACGCGCTTTTCGCCGCGGCGGACCGGGTCTAGCCCAGCGCGGCGGCCAGGCGCGCCCATTCATCGGGTGTGCCGGGCAGGCCCAGCCGCAGCCAGCGGTCGGAATAGGGAAAGAGGCGCGACCAGATATGCGCCCGCGCCAGCCGGTCGCGCGCCGCCGTCGCGCCGGGCGTATCATAAAGCCGGAAGAGCGCGCATCCCCCCACCGCCTGCCAGCCCGCGCCCGCGGCCAGCGCGTCGATCCGCGCGCCGTCGATCATCAGCCGCGCGACAGAGGCCGCGCGCCATTCCGTATCGGCCAGCGCCACCGCCCCCACCGCCAGCGCCGGGCCGGACACCGCCCATGGTCCTGCCTGCCTCGCCATCCGGTCCAGATGCGCCCGCGCCCCCAGGGCAAAGCCCAGCCGCAGTCCCGCCAGCCCGTAGAACTTGCCGAACGAGCGCAGCACGATGACATTGCCGGGGCAGTCCCCGGGCAACAGCGACACCCCCGGATCGGCATCGGCAAAGCTTTCGTCCACCACCAGCAGCCCGACATCGCCCGCCAGCGCGCGCAACGCCTCGGGCGGGGTGCGACGCCCGTCGGGATTGTTGGGATTGACCACGACGCCCAGATCGGCCCCCGCCAGGGCGGCGGGATCGGCGACCTGGGCCACCTGCCAGCCCGCGCCGGTCAGGGCGGCGGCGTATTCGTTATAGGTCGGCGCCACGATCCGCGCCCGGCCCGGGGCCGCCAGCCCCGGCAGCAGTTGGATCGCCGCCTGCGCGCCCGCGAGCGGCAGCACCGGCCAGCCCGTGCCATAGGCTCCCCGCGCCGCCGCGATCAGCCCGGCTTGCGCCGCGCCGCCCGGCAGGTCACGCCAGTCGGCGGCCCCCAGCCGGGGCAGCGGGTAGGGCACGCGGTTGATCCCGGTGGACAGGTCGATCCACCCCTCGGGCCGCCCGCCAAAACGCGCGATGGCCGCGGACAGATCGCCGCCGTGATCTCTGGTCTGGGTCATGGTGCGGTCTTCCCCCGCTCAGCCGACAAAGGCAAGCCCCGCCAGCATCAGCGCGCCCCCCGCCATCGCCCGCAGATAAAGCACCAGGCCCCCCGCCAGGTCCACCGCGCCGGGATCAGGGGCGGCGGCGTTCAGCCAAGGCTCTGCGCTGATTTCCGTCCCATAGCTGCGCGGACCAGACAGCCGCACGCCCAGCCCCCCCGCCATCGCCGCCTCGGGCCAGCCGGCATTGGGCGAGCGGTGCGCGCGCGCGTCGCGCATCATCACCCGAAAGGCCGTGACGGGCCGGGTCGAGACCGCGCAGAACAGCCCCCCCGTCAGCCGCGCGGGGATCAGGTTCGCCAGATCGTCCAGCCGCGCCGCAACCAGGCCAAAATCGCGATACCGGTCGGATTTGTGGCCGATCATGCTGTCCAGGGTGTTGATCGCCTTGTATCCGGCAATCCCCGGCAGGCCCAGCACCACCCCCCAAAAGACCGGCGCCACGATCCCGTCCGAGGTATTCTCGGCCAGGCTTTCCAATGCGGCGCGGGCAACCCCCGCACCGTCCAGCCGCGCCGGATCGCGCCCAACAATCATCGCCACCGCGCCGCGCGCCGCGTCCAGATCGCCCGCCATCAGCGGCCGGGCCACCGCGGCGACATGGGTATACATGCTGCGCGGCGCGACCAGCGGCGCGGCAGCCAGCCCGGTCAGGATCACCCCCCACGCCCCCCCTGGCAACAGCGCCACCAGCACCACGGCCGGCAGGGCGGCGGCGGCAACGCTCAGCCCCACGGTGGCGGCGCCCAGCAACTGGCGGCGGCGCGCGCCCAGATCGGCGCGGTTCCAGCGCCGTTCCAGCCCGGCGATCAGCGCCCCCAGCCAGGTGACCGGATGACCGATCCGGGCATACAGCCGATCGGGCCAGCCCAGCGCCCCCTCGACGGCCAGGGCGATCAACATCGCAGCCGCGCTCATCCCTCGCCCCCAACCTTGAACCGCACGATCCGCTTCAGCCCCGCTGCGCGCAGGGCGGCCTGCGCACCGCCGGGCACCGTGCCGGGCGCAAAGAGCAGCCCCAGCGCCGTGCCGGTATGGGCCGCGACGACGCCCAGCGCCCCCAGCCCCGGCCCGATCCGCCCCAGTACCGCCGGGTCCGGCCCGCCGCGCAGCGCGTGATTGCGCCGCGCGCTTTCGCTGGCCAGTGCGGCCAGCTCGGCCCGCCCCGGACCCCGGCGCCAGGCGGACACCAGGTCGCTGACATCGGCAAACCGCATGTCCACCGGGTCGGTGCGCCGCCCCGGCCCGGCGAACCCGCCCAGAACCTCGAACGCGGGCAAGGGTGGCAGGGGCGCCAGCACCCGGCCCACACGCGGCGCCCACAAGATCCGCTCAGGCGCCGGGTGCATCAACGGATCGCTCGCCCCCTCCAGCGCCAGGCACAGCGCGGCCTCGGCCCGGGGGGACATCGGGGCGCGGGCCATCGCGCGCATCGCCGCCAACAGCGCCGCGGTCGAGGCCCCCGCCCCGCCCCCCGGCACCATGCCCGCAAGAATGCGCAACCGTCCCCCCGGCGCGCCGCCCCGCACCGCGCCGTGCAGCGCCAGCAGTTGCGCCCGCGACAGCACCGGCCGCGCCCCCTGCCACAGCCCCGGGCCGCCCCCCGGCTGCCAGACCGCGCGCACCGCCAGCGCGCGGCACGGCAGGGTGATCAGCACAACCGGCCCCCGGGGGCCCAACCGCCCCTGCACCAGCTCGCCAAAATGCCCCGCAACGCAGGACTGGTGCGGCACGGACCTATGGGCGGGACGGCGGGGGATCGGATGCATGGGGTTTCCCGGCAATCAGGACAGGGCGATTGAATGGCATCCCCGTGCGGGCTATGCAACCGTGCGTCGGCCGGGCCAAGAAACGGCACTGTGCCAGCGCCTGCCGGGACCGGATGGCGCGCGCATCGACAAGCCCCATGCGCGGGCGCGGCGGTGCTGGCGGCCTTTAGCCAGGCGCTGACACCCGACCGGTGGGAGGCTGTGCCCGCTTGACACCTGCGTGATCGCACCCCTGCATGGGGGCGCATACCAAAAAGGGCCGCCCCGTGAGCCAACGCATCCTGATCGTCACGACCGCCCGCAACGAGGGGCCGTTTGTGCTGGAATGGCTGGCCCATCACCTGGGCGCGGGGGCGCGCGACATTCTGGTCTATTCCAACGACTGCGAGGATGGCACCGACGCGCTGCTGGACACCCTGGCCGGGGCGGGGGTGCTGACCCATGTGCCGCACAGCGCGCCACCCGATGGCAGCATCCAGTGGCAGGCCCTGCGCGCGGCGTGGAAACATCCGCTGCGCCGCCAGGCAGACTGGATCCTGGGGGTCGATCTGGACGAGTTCGTGAACATCCACGTGCCAGGCCACCGGTTCACCGATCTGCTGGACGCCCTGCCCCGGGGCACCGATGCCATCGCCCTGCCCTGGCGGTTTTTCGGCGACAACGGGGTTTTTGCATTCGACGATGCGCCTGTGACCAAACAGTTCACCGCCGCCATGCCGCCCGATTGCAGCTATCCGGTGGCCGCGACCTTCTTCAAGACGCTGTTTCGCGCCGCGGGGCCGTTCAACCAGTTGGGCGTGCATCGTCCGCGCCAGAAGTCGCCCGAAAAGGCCGCGGTGCCGGTTTGGGTGGATGGGTCCGGCGCGCCGCTGCCTGCCGGGATCGCGCGCCATGCGGGGCGGTTGTCGCTGATGGGGACCGGCGCGGGGCGCGCGCTGGCCGAGATCAACCACTACTCGATCAAGTCGGCCGAGAGCTTTATGGTCAAGCGCGCGCGCGGGTTGCCCAACCGGACCGGCAAATCCATCGACCTGGCCTATTGGGTAGAGCGTAATTTCAACACCGTTCAGGACCGCTCGATCGCGGCGATGGCCCCGGCGACGCAGGACGCATTGGACCGGCTGCAGGCCATTCCCGGCGTGACGGATCTGCACCGGGCGGCGGTCGCCTGGCATCGCGCGGCGTTTCTGCGCATCATCGAGGATCCGGCCGAACACGCGCTGCTGGGCAAGCTGCTGCTGGCCGGTGGCAGCCGCGTTCTGCCCGCCGAGGTTCGGACGCAAGTGCTGCAATGGTATCACCGGGCGCACGGCACCGGCACGCCAGACGCCTGAATGCGCCCCCCGCCCGGCGCGCAATAGCTGCTTGCGGGGTGCGCGCCGCGCGGCTTAGCATGCCCGCGACCTGCCCGGCCTTTACAAGGGCGGCACAAAAACCGAACGGGAGAGACAGATGAACGTCAAGACTATCCTTATGGCGGCCGTTGCCGCCGTGGCCATGGCCGACAACGCCACGGCAGAGCCGGTAAAGGTCGGCATGATCACCACCCTGTCGGGCGGCGGGGCAAGCCTGGGGATCGACACCCGAGACGGCTTTATGCTGGCGGTAGGGATGGCGAACAACCCGGATCTGGAGGTGATCATCGAGGATGATCAGCGCAAGCCCGACGTGGCCGTGCAACTGGCCGACAAGATGATCCAGTCCGACAAGGTCGACGTGCTGACCGGCATCGTGTGGTCGAACCTGGCGATGGCCGTGGTGCCCGCCGCCACCGCGCAGGGGAAATTCTATCTGTCGACCAACGCCGCGCCGTCGCAACTGGCGGGCAAGGGCTGCAACCCCAACTATTTCGCGGTCAGCTATCAAAACGACAACCTGCACGAGGCCGCGGGGGCCTATGCCGCGACGGCGGGCATCACCAAGGCCTTTATCATGGCGCCGAACTATCCGGCCGGAAAGGACTCGCTGGCGGGGTTCAAGCGGTTCTACGAGGGCGACGTGGTGGGCGAGGTCTATACCCAGCTGGGCCAGACCGATTACGCGGGCGAAATCGCCCAGATCCGCGCCTCTGGCGCGGACGGCGTGTTCATCTTCCTGCCCGGCGGGATGGGGATTTCCTTCGTCAAGCAATATGCCGATTCCGGTGTCGGCCTGCCGCTGATCGGCCCGGCGTTCTCGTTTGATCAGTCGATCCTTCAGGCGATGGGCGATGCGGCGCTGGGCACGTTGAACGGCGCCAACTGGTCGCCCGATCTGGACAATGCCGCCAACGCCGCCTTTGTCACCGCCTTTGCCGAGAAATACGATCGCCTGCCCTCGGTCTACGCCTCTTACGGCTATGACACCGCAAACCTGCTGTTGTCGGCCATGGCCAAGGCCAGCGTCGCCGACGCCCCGGCCTTTCGCGCGGCGCTGAAGGCGGCCGATTTCGCCTCGGTCCGGGGCAAATTCGCCTTTGGTCCCGCGAACCACCCGATCCAGGATCTTTATGTCCGCGAGGTGGTCAAAGAGGGCGATCTTTATACCAACAAGATCGTCGGCACCGCGATGACCGATCGCGGCAACCCCTATGAGGGCGAGTGCAAGATGTAAGCACCCCGCGCGCGGGCGGCCCCGACGGCACGCCCGCGCCCCTGCCCCTGCCCCTGCCGGAGCCCCCTTTTTGACCGCAATGCTCTTGATCGAGCAGGCCCTGAACGGCCTGCAATACGGCGTGATGCTGTTCTTGATGGCCGCCGGGCTGACGCTGGTGTTCGGCGTGATGGGGCTGATCAATCTCGCCCACGGCTCGCTGTTCATGGTGGGGGCGTTTGCCTGTGCGGCGGTGGCGGGGGCCACGGGCAGTTTCTGGCTGGGTCTGGCCGCCAGCCTGGCCGCAGCCGCCGCCGCTGGCGCCATTGTCGAGATGACGGTGATCAGGCGGCTTTATGCGCGCGATCACCTGGACCAGGTCCTGGCCACCTTTGCGCTGATCCTGGTGTTTTCCGAGGGCACGCGCTGGGCCTTTGGCTCTTTCCCGCTTTATCTGGACATTCCCGCCGCACTGGCCGGGCCCGTGACCCTGCCGGGGGGGCTGGAGTATCCGCTGTATCGCCTTGTGCTGATCGGGGTGGGGCTGGGCGTGGCGGCGGGGTTGTTCTGGCTGATCGGGCGCACCCGCCTGGGCATCCGCATCCGCGCGGGCGAGGCCGACCGCGAGATGATCGCAGCGCTGGGGGTGGATATTTCGCGGCTATATACCATCGTGTTCGCGCTGGGGGCGGCGCTGGCGGGGCTGGCCGGCGCGCTGGTGGGCGCGTTGCAATCGGTGCAGGTCGGCATGGGCGAACCCGTGCTGATCCTGGCCTTCGTGGTGATCGTGATCGGGGGGATCGGGTCGATAAAGGGCGCGCTGGTGGGCGCGATCCTGGTGGGGATGACCGACACGCTGGGCCGGTTCGTGCTGCCGCTGGCGTTGGGAACGGTCATGTCGCGATCGGATGCGGGCGCGATCGGGGCGGCGCTGGCCTCGATGCTGATCTATATCCTGATGGCCGTGGTGCTGGTGCTGCGCCCCGGCGGCCTGTACGGGCGGGCCTGAGCGATGCGGCGCGAACCCCTGCTGAACGGTGTGCTGGCGCTGGCGCTGCTGGCGGTGCCGCTGGCGGCCTGGGCGCTGGACGAACCGTTTGTCATCACGCTGGCCACCAAGGTGGCGATCCTGGCGCTGGCCGGGGCGGGGCTGAACATCGCGCTGGGCTATGGCGGACTGGTCTCGCTGGGACATGCGGCGTTCTTTGGAATCGGCGGCTATGCGATGGCGGTGCTGGCCGCCCCGGTGCAGAACTTTGATTTGCTGATGAGCTGGCCGTTCGAGGTGCCGGGCACCAAGTCGATGCCGCTGATCTGGCTGGCGGCAATGAGCGCCGGGGCGCTGGCGGCGCTGGTCATCGGCGCGCTCAGCCTGCGCACGGCGGGGGTCTATTTCATCATGATCACGCTGGCCTTCGGGCAGATGCTTTACTATTTCGCGATTTCCTGGCCCGCCTATGGCGGCGAGGACGGCATTTCGATCTATGTGCGCAACGGCTTTGCGGGGCTGAACACGCTGGACCCGATCCAGTTCTTTGCGCTGGCTTATGGTCTGTTGATGGCGGTGCTGGCCCTGACGCACATGATGGTGCGCGCGCGCTTTGGCCTGGCGCTGGCGGGGGCGCGGCAAAACCCCGGGCGGCTGGCCGCGCTGGGCATCCGGCCGTTTTCGCTGCATCTCAGCGCCTTTGTGATTTCCGGGGCGATCACCGCGCTGGCCGGGGCGCTTTATGCCGATCTCAACCGGTTCGTCAGCCCCTCGATGCTGAGTTGGCAAACCTCGGGCGAGATCATGGTGTTCGTGATCCTGGGCGGGGTTGGGCGGCTGTTCGGGCCGGTGGCCGGGGCGGCACTGTTCATCTTGCTGGAACATTGGCTGGGCGGCGTCAGCGACTATTGGAAACTGTTCCTGGGCCTGATCCTGCTGGGGATCGTGCTGTTCGCGCGCGGCGGTCTGATCGGCACATTGGCCGGGCGCGAGGATGCCCATGACTAGGCCCGCGCCCGTGCTGGAAACCCGCGATCTGCACCTGTCCTTTGGCGCGCTCAAGGCCACCGACGGGGTCTCGCTGCGCCTGTTGCCGGGCGAGATCCACGCGCTGATCGGGCCCAACGGGGCGGGGAAATCGACGCTGATCGGGCTGATCGCGGGCACGCTGCGCCCCGATGCGGGCCAGGTGCTGTTGAACGGGCGCGACGTGACCGGCGCGGATGTGGTCCGCAGGGCGCGCGCAGGCCTGGCGCGCACGTTCCAGGTGTCGTCGGTCGCCGCGGAACTGAGCGTTCTGCAAAACGTCATGCTTGCGGTGCAGGGCGCGCGAGGGGGCAGCTTCCGCTTTGTCCGGCCGGTGTTGGCGGACGCCGCGCTGCGCGCCGCCGCGATGGGCGATATCGACCGCGTCGGGCTGACCGGGCGTCACAGGGTGGTCGCGGGCGATCTGGCCCATGGCGAACGGCGGCGGCTGGAACTGGCCATGGCGCTGGCGCTGGCGCCGCGCGCGTTCGTGCTGGACGAACCGATGGCCGGGATGGGCCCAGATGGCGCGCGCGAGATGACGGCCCTGCTGGACGATCTGCGGCACCGCGCGCCGATCCTGTTGGTGGAACATGACATGGACGCGGTCTTTGCCCTGGCCGACCGGATCAGCGTGCTGGTCTCGGGCCGGATCATCGCCAGCGGCACGGTGGCCCAGATCCGCGCCGACCCCGAGGTGCGCCGCGCCTATCTGGGCGAGGAGATTCTGGAATGACGCCGCTGGTGCAGATGCAGGGGATCACCGCCTTTTATGGCCATTCCCAGGCGCTGTTCGGCGTCGACCTGGACCTGGCCGAGGCCGAGGTCGTCGCCCTGATGGGGCGCAACGGCATGGGCAAGACCACCACGATCCGCACCCTCACCCGCCTGCTGCCGCATCGCGCGGGCACCATTCGGTTTGCCGGGCAATCGCTGGCAGGCCTGCCCGCACACCGGGCCGCGCGGCTGGGGCTGGGGCTGGTGCCCGAGGGGCGGCGCGCCTTTGCCGGGCTCAGCGTCGAGGAAAACCTGATCGCCGCCGCCCGCCCCGGCCCGTGGGACCGGGCGCGGGTTTACGCGATGTTTCCCCGGCTAAAGGAACGATCCGGCCAGGACGCGGCCCTTTTGTCGGGGGGCGAGCAGCAGATGCTGGTGATCGGGCGCGCGCTGATGACCAACCCGCGCCTGTTGATCCTCGACGAGGCGACCGAGGGGCTGGCCCCGCTGATCCGGCAGGAAATCTGGTCCGCGATCCGCGGCCTGAAGGCCGAAACCGGGTTGGCGATCCTGGTGGTCGACAAATCCCTGCGCGAACTGAGCCATGTCGCGGACCGCGCGGTGATCCTGGAAAAGGGCCGCACCGCCTGGACCGGGCCGATGGCGGCGATGACCCAGGCACTGGCCGACCGCTATCTGGGGGTCTGAGGGCCACGCCCAAGGCGCGCGCCGCCGACCAAAGGCGCATGTCGCCAGCAAAACCGTGCAGCGCGTTCACTCCAGCGTGGTGCGATCCACCACCGCGACGCCAGCGCCGATGGCGTCCGAGGGGTGGGTGATGACCACCGCCCCCGGCACCAGCCCGGACAGAACCTGGGCGGCGGTTTCGCTGCGGCGCCCGATCTGGACCGGGGTCAGCTGCGCCACCCCGTCCGTGACGGTGAACACCGCCCAGCCGCCATCCCTGCGAAACAGCGCCGAGAGCGGCACCTGCAGCGTGTCATCGGCCTGCCATTCGACGATGCGCAGGAACACCGCGAACCCCTCGCCCAGGCCCGCGCGGCCCTCGGGCGGGGTCAGGATGTCGAACAGCGCATCGACGCGCTGCTCTTCGATGCCCAGGGCCGAGACCTTGGTGCGGGCCACCGGTTCGACCCTGCGCAAACGGGCCTCCAGCACCGTGTCACCGCCCCAGCGTTCGACCATCGCGCGCGCGCCGGGGCGCAGGCGGACGGCATCGGCCGACAACAGATCGGCCACGATCTCCAGATCGTCGGGCTGGCCGATCGACAGCAGCCGGGTGCCGATGGTCACCGGCCGTTCCGAGATCACGTCGACCTCCAGCACGGTGCCGTCGATGGGCGCGCGCAGCACCACGCAGCATTCCCCGTTCGCCCCGGCCAGCTGGTCCCCTTCGGGGGCGATCAGCGCGGCGCGGGTCCGTTCAAGCGAGCTTTCGGCCATATCGAGCCCCGCGGCAGCGGCGTCGCGCGCGGCCCGGGCGATGGCCAGGGCCTGGGTTTCATCCTCCAGCCGGGTGATCGAGGACACGCCGCGCGCCACCAGCGTCTGGACCCGCTCGAACTGGCTTTGGGCATAGGCCAGATCCTCGTCGGCCTTGCGCAGATCGCTTTCGGCCAGGTGGCGGGCGGCCTCGGCCTCGCGCACGGCGGCCTCGGCCTGGATGCGCGCACGGCTGTCCAGCAGGCTGGGTGCGGCGGGTTCGACCACGGCGACGGGGGTCTCGTCCTTGATCACCCTTTGCCCGACCTCGACCGGCGAGCGGCGCGCGGTGCCGGTCAGCGGCGCGGCCACCTCATAGATGTTGCGGATCTGGGTCTTGCCATCGGCATTGATCGTTACCTGCATCGGGCCGCGCGCCACCACATGCAGATCGACCGGCACCGGCACCGTGCGTACCGAGGCATAGAAAAGGCCCCCCGCCAGCGCCGCCAGCAGGCCCACCAGGATCAGGTTGCGCGCGGAAAGCTTCATCCTGTCACTCCCTCGTTTTCATCACCGCGACCAGGTCCAGCCGATCCAGCCTGCGCCGGACCAGCAACACCGCGATCAGGCTGGCCCCCAGCACCACCAGGCTGGCCCGCGCGAATGTCGCCGGGCGCAACACCAAGGGCACCGCATATAGATCAGACGTGAACCCCGCCGTCATCGCCCAGGATATCGCCCAGCCCAGCCCCCACCCCATAGGTTGCGCCAACAACGCCAGCAGCATCGTCTCGCCCATCAGGATGACCGACACCTCGGAGCGGGTGAAGCCCAGGATGCGCAGGCTGGCCAATTCGCGCGCCCGCTCTGACAATTGCACCCGCGCGCCGTTATAGGCCACGCCGATGGTGATCAGCACCGCGATCGTGGCATAGACCGTGGTCATGATCACCACATTCTCGGCAATCGTGTCCTGGAAGGAACGGCGCGTTTCGGTCATCATGATGGTGCCCGCCAGCCCCGGCATGTCCTTTAGCCGGGCATGCAGCGCGGCCTCGGCCCGGGTGTCCAGCGCGATATTGACGCTGGACACCTGTGGTGCCTGCCGAAACAGCCGGTTGGCCGTGTCGAACTCCATATAGGCGCCCAGCCCGAAATACTGCGTGACCAGGGCCGCCACCGGCAGGCTGTGGGTTTCGCGCCGCCCGCCCAGGAATTCCACCTCGATCCGGTCGCCGGGGCCCACGCCCAGTTGCACCGCCAGCCGGTCGGCCAGCACGATGGCATCGGGCGGGGGCACGACCACGCGCCCCTGTGCATCGACCACGCGGGCCAGGTCGGTGCCCGGCGGGCGGGCCTCTATCGCGATCTTTTTTGACAGATGCCCGTGGTGCAAATCCGCCGCCAGGTAAAGCTGTCCCTCGACCGCCAGAACGCCGGGCAGGCGGCGAACCTCTTCCAGCACCGAAACCGGCTGATCCTGGGAAAACATCAAGATCGCGTCCTGCCGGTTGGACTGGTAAAAGGCGCCGTCCACGATCTTGTCCAGCGCATCGTCAAAGAACGTCGCGGCCACCATAACCGCCACCGCCAGCGCCAGCCCCAGCACCGTCAGGCCCGAGCGCACCGGCCAGCGCAGGATCGCGCGCGCCACCATCATCGCCGGTTGCGACAGGCGCAGCGCGCCCAGCGCCCGGTCGAACAGGCTGCGCGAATAGCGCGGCGGCGCGGGCGGGGCCATCGCCACCGCCGGGGACAGCGACGCGGCCGCCAGCGCCGCGCGCACCGCCCCCAGCCCGGCCGCCACCAACGCGATCACCGCCGAGATCGCGTAGACATCATAAGACACCCGGTAGATCAGGAACGGAAAGTCGAAGAAATCCGCGTACAGCACCGCCAGCGCATGGGAGAGCCAACTGCCCGCCGCCCAGCCCAGCGCGATGCCCGCCAGCGCCACCAGCCCGGCCAGCATCAGGTAGTGCAGGCACACCTCCCAGTTGGAATAGCCGATCGCCTTCATCAGGCCGATTTCGCTGCGTTCCAGCGCGACGATCCGGCCCAGCACCATGTTCACCAGAAAGGCCGAAATGGCGAAGAACACAGGCGGCAGGATCATCGCCATATTGCGCAACTGCTCGATCTCGGCGTCGATAAAGCTGTTGGAAAGCTGGATATCACGCCCATAGGCGCCAAACCCGCCATAGGGCCTGAGCAGGTCATCCAGCCGGTCGATCACCTCGGCGGTATCGGCGTTTCGGGTCAGCTTCAGGCTGATGCCGTTGAACGCCCCGGTCATGTCGAACGCGGCGGCCGCCGCGCGCTGGGGCATCCACAGGATGGCGAACCCCTCGTTGTCGGGCATCAACTGACCGGGGCCGATGGTGTAGATGAATTCCGGCGACAAAAACGTGCCGGTAATCGTCAGCGGCCGTTTCTGCCCGTTCAGGTTGGCCGAAATCACGTCGCCGGGGACAAAGCCGTGGGCCGTGGCAAAGGGTTCGTTCACCGCGATCTGTCCGGTGGCCGCGGGATCGGGCAGCGTTCCCGCGCGCAGGATCGGGCGGTTGAGTTGCGGCAGCCCGTCATCGGGCAGCGAAATCACCCGCCCCACCGCCGTCTGCACCCGACCGGGAATGTCCAGCACCACGGTGCCGACCACCCGCGTCTCGACCCCGGCGACACCGGGGATCGCCGCGATCTCTGGCACCAGGGAGATCGGCGCGCGGCGGGTTTCGGCGAACACATCGGCAAAGCGGTTGCGTTCGTAATAGGCCGCGCGGGTATCCTCCAGCGCGCGGTACATTCCGAACGAGGTCAGAAAGATCGCCACCCCACAGCCCAGCACCAGCGCGATCGCCAGCGCCTGTGCCCAGAGCCGCCGAAAGTCGCGCAAGAGCTTGATATCCAGGGCCTGCATGCCGGTTACCACGCGATCTCATGGGGGGCGACGCGGGTCGCGTTTTCCTCGACCCCGGTGATGCGCCCGTCCTGAAAGCGGACCACCCGATGCGCCATCTTTCGGATCGCGGCGTTGTGGGTGATCACGACCGTGGTGGTGCCGAACCGGTCGTTGATATCGTTGAGCGCCTCCAGCACCTGCACGCCGGTCTTGCTGTCCAGCGCGCCGGTGGGTTCGTCGCATAACAGCACCTCGGGCCGCTTGGCGATGGCGCGGGCAATCGCCACGCGCTGCTGCTCTCCGCCCGACATCTCGGCCGGGAAGTGGTCCAGCCGGTGCGACAGCCCGACCAGGGCCAACGCCTCGGCCGGGGCCATCGGGTTCGGGGCGACATCGGTCACCAGTTGCACATTTTCGCGCGCGCTCAGGCTGGGCACCAGGTTGTAGAACTGAAAGACGAACCCGACATGGTTGCGCCGATATCGGGTCAGCCCGCGATCGCCCAGCCCGGTCAGCTCCAATTCGCGGAACCAGACGCGGCCGGTTGTCGCGTGATCCAGCCCGCCCAGGATGTTCAGCAGGGTCGATTTCCCACTGCCCGAGGGGCCCAGCAACACCGCCAGTTCCCCGCCGAACAGGTCCAGATCGACCCCGGCCAGGGCATGCACCCTTGCGCCGCCGGTGTCATAGACTTTGGTCACGCCCTCGGTTCTGAAGATCGGCCGGTCCATCGCGCCCCCCTTCGCGGTCAGTAAGGCACCCACGGCCCCGTCGGGCAAGCGCAGAGTCGCATGGGCTGGCGCTTTGGTGAAAACCCCCTAAGCTGGGACAAAAGCCCGACCGAGAGGACCGATGCCCCGACCTGCCTTACTTGTCTTTACCGATCTCGACGGAACGCTTCTGGACCATGAGGACTATTCCCACACCGCCGCCGATCCCGCACTGACCCGGCTGCGCGCGGCCCGGGTGCCGGTGATCCTGGCATCCTCCAAGACCGCCGCGGAAATCGCCCCGCTGCGCGCCGAGCTGGACCTTTCGGACTATCCCGCCATCGTGGAAAACGGCGCCGGCATCCTGGGCCCGGGCGAAGACACCCTGCCGGGGGGCGGGCGATACGACGAGTTGCGCGCCACACTCAACGGGCTGCCCGCCGGGATGCGCGCGCAATTCCAGGGCTTTGGCGACTGGAGCCCCGACGAGATCGCCCGGCGCAGTGGCCTGCCCCTGGCAGAGGCCGCCCTGGCCGCCCAGCGCCGCTATTCCGAGCCGGGAATATGGTCCGGCGATGTGGCGGCGCAGGCAGAGTTCATCGCGGCACTGCGCGAAATGGGCGTCACGGCGCGCGCGGGCGGGCGGTTCCTGACCCTGTCGTTCGGCGGCACCAAGGCCGGCCGCATGGCCGAGATTGCGGCGCATTATCCCACGCCCTTCATCGTGGCACTGGGCGATGCGCCCAACGATACCGAGATGCTGGAACAGGCCGACCTGGGTATCATCATCGCCAACCCGCATCACCCACCCCTGCCGCCCCTGATGGGCGAGGACAAGGGCCACATCCTGCGCACCGACATCCCCGGCCCGAAGGGTTGGAATACCGCGATGGAACAGGTAATCACTGAGTTCAGCATATAAGCGGGAGAGCAGCGCGTGGCGGATTTTCACCAGAACGGCAATGTCGCGACGCTTCACAACCTCAGGGCGGGCGGGACAGAGATGCTCACCCATGAGCTGACGACCTTTGCCGAAAGCCGCAAGATCAGCCTGATTCTGCCCTCGCTGTTCTCAGAGCTTGAGGGCGAGGCGCTGCCCGCCATCCTCAACGAACTGACCCAGGTGCCCTACCTGCACCGCATCGTCATCGGCCTGGACCGCGCCGATGCGCGGCAATACGCGCACGCGCTGCGCTTTTTCGGGCGCTTGCCGCAAAACCACGTGGTGATCTGGAACGACAGCCCCCGGATGCAGGCGATCCACGCCCGGCTGGATGCGGCCAAGCTGGACCCCGGCGAACCGGGCAAGGGCCGCAACGTGTGGTTCTGCATGGGCTATATCATGGCCTGCAAGGACAGCGCCGTGATTGCGCTGCACGATTGCGATATCGTGACCTACAACCGCGAAATGCTGGCGCGCCTGGTCTATCCGGTCGCCAACCCCAATTTCCCCTACCAACTGGCCAAGGGCTATTACCCCCGCGTCGGCGAGGGCAAGCTGAACGGGCGGGTTACCCGGCTGTTGGTCAGCCCGGTGCTGATCGCGCTGAAAAAGGTGATCGGGGATCGCGACTATCTGGATTACCTGCGGTCGTTCCGCTACCCGCTGTCGGGTGAATTCGCGATGCGAACCGCCCCCCTGCCCGATCTGCGCATTCCGTCGGATTGGGGCCTGGAAATCGGCGTGCTGTCCGAGGCATGGCGCAATCTGGCGCCGCATTCGGTCTGCCAGGTGGAAATCTCGGACGCCTATGACCACAAGCATCAGCCGGTTTCGGAAGAGGACGCCGCCGCCGGCCTGTCGCGCATGTCGATCGACATTTGCAAGTCGATGTTCCGCAAGCTGGCCGCCGATGGCACCGTCTTTTCCGAAGAGATCTTTCGCACGCTCAAGGCCACCTATTACCGCGCCGCGCTGGACCTGCTGGATTGCTATTACAACGACGCGCGGATGAACGGGCTGAGCCTGGACCGCCACGCCGAAGAAAACATCATCGAGCTTTTCGCCCGCAACATCACCGAGGCCGGCCAGGTGTTTCTGGACAACCCCGCCGAAACCCCGTTCATCCCGACCTGGAACCGGGTGCATTCCGCCGATCCCACGTTGATGGCCGACATGCTGGCCGCCGTCGCGGCGGACATGGCCGAATTCGGATAGATCGCGCCCCGCGCGCGGCGCTATCCGCGGTTGGTGATCCACCGGCACTGATAGGGCGCGAACGGAATGTCCGTTCCGGTGGCCGAGATCGCCTCGCCCGACAGCAGGTCCACCCACCCCTCGCCGCCGATCAGGTTGATCGACATGGGCGAGACAGAGACCTCCTCGGCGCTGACATTATGCAGCGCAAAGATCGACTGGTCGCGGTCCAGGCTTTGGCGCCACAGCCCGAACAGCCGGTTGTCCAGATGCAGCGTGAACTGCGTGGCATTGGGGTGAAAGGCCGGTTGGCGGCGGCGGATGGCGATGCGCCGTTTCATCTGGCGCAGCACCTGCGACTGCACGCTGGCGGGATCGTCCAGCAAGTCGCGCAGCGTTGGATAATCCCAGCGGTGCCGGTTGATCGCCCGTTTCACACCCGTCTTTTCGACGCCCGCGTGATCGTTGGGCGTGGCCAGCAGCGCGTGGATATAGAACGCCGGAACCCCCTCCAGCGCCATGACGATGCTTTGCGAACACAAGAACCGTTCAACCTGCCAGTCATCCTCCCCGGCAAAGGTGCCCTTCATCGCATCGAACCAGGTGATGTTCAGCTCATACGGGGCCTCGCCGCCGCCGGCCAGCGCGCGCATCGACACCTCTCCGCCCAGGGCGCGCACGGTGGCGATGATCGCGCCGACCTCTTCGTCGGGCAACAGCCCCTCGACGGGCCGCATCCCGATCCCGTCATGCGAGGCGGAAAAGTTCAGGTAGG
The DNA here is from genome assembly GCA_016938875.1 of Paracoccaceae bacterium. GTDB lineage: Bacteria > Pseudomonadota > Alphaproteobacteria > Rhodobacterales > Rhodobacteraceae > Rhodovulum. The sequence goes on along the minus strand of JAFGTV010000001.1, from coordinate 11,257 downwards.
CACAGCCCAGTTGCGCGGGCGGCATCGTCGCCTGCCAGCTGTGCAGATATTCCGCCGTGCCCAACATCAACGCATGCAGGATCAGCGGCGGCAGCGAAAAGTTATAGACCGCATGCGCCTCGTTGCGGTTGCCAAAGTAGGACAGGTTTTCCACGTTCGGCACGTTGGTTTCGGTCAAAAGGATGATCGGCTCGACCGCGAAATCGCACAGCACGCGCATCAGTTGCACGATGGCATGGGTCTGCGGCATGTGGATCGAGGGGGTGCCCGCCTCTTTCCAAAGAAAGGCCACCGCATCCAGCCGCACGATGCGAATGCCGTTGTCCACATGCAGCCGCATGATGCGCAGGAATTCCAACAGCACCTCGGGGTTGCGGAAATCCAGGTCAACCTGATCGTGACTGAAGGTGCACCAGACATGGCGGGGGCCGTTCGCGGTCTCGACCTCGCGCAGCAGCGGGCTGGTGCGTGGACGCACGACCGTGGACAGATCGTCATCCGGCGACGCCTCGAAAAAGAAGCGGTCATAGGGCGCATGCCCCTGCAGATAGGCGTTGAACCAGGCCGACTGGCTGGACACATAGTTCAGAACCAGGTCCGACATGACGGTGAAATCCTCGGCGATGCGCCGGATGTCGGCCCAGTCGCCCAGGTGGCTGTTGACCGCGCAGTAGTCGGTCACCGCGAACCCGTCATCTGAGGTGAACGGAAAAAACGGCAGGATGTGCACCGCGCTGACCGATCCCTGCAAATGCCGGTGCAGAAAGTCGTTGAGCAGATCCAGCGGTTTATGCATGCCATCGTTGAAGGTGCTGCCATAGGTGATCACCATCGCGTCCTGCGGCGACCACAGGCGGTTCGAGGGCATGCGCGCCCGGCGCCGCGGGTGGCTGTCCTCGGGCCAGAAGGCCGCCAGGATCTGGCCGATCAGCCAGTCGCGGTCATGCTCGGGGTAGATGCGACCGACAAGATCGGCCAGCTTCATGCGCAGGGTTTGCGGGGGTTTGGTCATGGTCTCTTCGGCCTCGGGTGTTGGCCCAGCGTTGCGCGCGCCGCCCCTGCGCGCAAGGTGGCGGCACGCGGAAAGTTCAGGATTACGGGCACTTGCCCAAGATTTGGGCGGTTTTGCACACGGCGATTGGATCAGCCCGGCGGGGCGATCAGGATCGCGCGGAAATCGTTGACATTGGTCAGGGTCGGTCCCGTCACCACCTGGTCGCCCAGCGCCGCGAAAAACCCGTGGCTGTCGTTGCGCGCCAACGCCGCTGCCGCGTCCAGCCCCCCTGCGCGGGCGCGGGCCAGGGTATCGGGGCCGATCACGGCACCCGCCACCTCGGCGGCGCCATCCACCCCGTCGGTATCGCAAGCGATGGCGTGGAGACCCGGCGCCCCGTCCAGCGCCACGGCCAGCGCCAGCGCGTATTCGGCATTTGGCCCGCCCACGCCGTCGCCGCGCCGGGTGACCGTGCATTCCCCCCCGGACAACAGCACCAGGGGGGCATCGCCCGGCGCCGTCGCCGCCTGCCGCGCCTGCGCCAAGGTCGCGTGGGCGGCGGCCAGGTCGCGCGCCTCGCCCTCCAGCGCGTCACCCAGCATTTCGACGCGGCACCCCGCGGCGCAGGCGATCCCGGCGGCGGCGTCCAGCGATTGCGCGGGGGCGGCGATCACCCGGTTCTGGACCCGCGCCAGGGCCGGATCATCGGGGCGCAGCACGCCCGTTGCGCCCGCCAGCACCGCCGCGACCGAGGGCGGCGGCACGATCCCCCAGCGATCCAGGATCGCGCGGGCGTCGGCCGGGGTGGTGTCGTCGCCCACCGTCGGCCCCGAGGCGATAAAGGCCGGATCATCCCCCGGCACATCGGAAATCATCAGCGCAAGCATCCGCGCGGGATAGGCCGCAGCGGCCAGTTGCCCGCCCTTGACCCGGCTGAGATGCTTGCGCAGCGTGTTCATCTGCCCGATCGGCGACCCCGAGGCCAAGAGATCGGCATTCACCTGCTGCTTTTCGGCCAGCGTGATCGCCCCCGCGGGCTGGACCAGCAGGGCCGAGCCGCCGCCCGAGATCAACGCCAGTACGAAATCCCCCTCTCCCAGCCCCGCGACCAGGTCCAGCATCCGCGCGGTGGCCGCCTGTCCGGCGGCATCGGGCACGGGGTGCGCGGCCTCGACGATCTCGATGCCCCGCGTGGGGCGGCCATAGCCATAGCGCGTGATCACCAGCCCCTCGCAGGGGCCCCAGGCGGCCTCGACCGCCTCGGCCATCCGGGCAGAGGCCTTTCCCGCGCCGATCACCACCACGCGCCCGGGCGGGCGGGCGGGCAGCGCGGCGGGCACCGCGCGCATCGGATCGGCGGCGGTTACCGCAGCGTCAAAGAGCGCGCGCAGAAAATCGGGGGCATCGACGGGGGGGCGCATGGTCGGCACACACTCCTGCGATTGGCGGGCAGGATCAGGCCCACGGTTTGTGGCCACAGCACGGCCTCAGGCCAAGAGCAGGGCCTCTTCCAGTTCCTTGTTGCCCACCACCAGATCGGCCAGCGTCACCGCATCCAGCGTCTTGTAGAATTCGGCCAGGGCGTTCTGGATCGCGCCTTTCATAAGGCAGCAGCACGAAATCGGGCAGGTATTCGTCTCGGGGTCGAAACATTCGGCAAAGGGCACCCCGGTTTCCAGGTTGCGAAACACCTCGCCCACGGTGATGTCCTGGGGCGCGCGATTCAGCGTCAACCCGCCGTGTCGGCCCCGCGTGGTTTGCACGAGCCCATGATGGCTAAGCGTGTTGATCACCTGCGCCATATGGTTTTCCGAGGTGTTGCAGGCGGTCGCGATATCGGACTTGCGCACGGTGCGCCCGGCATTCACGGCGCAATACATCAACGCTCGCATTGCGATATTGGTGCGTGTGGTCAACCTCATCGCTACGGTTCTCTTTGCCAACCGCCGTGGATAATGATTTATCTCACATACGGGTTCAATCGAGCATAGAGCCTGTTAAAGATCAGGCAAGACCCTTGCACGCCGGGCGCGCGGGGCATCGCGAACAGGAAAAAACGGGGCAGGGTTTGGGCCGGAAAAGAGCGAAGAACGACGATCCAGCCGCCCGCCGGCTGGCCCAGATGACTGCCCCCGTCATGCGCACGCTGGAGCGCGCGGGCGCGGTGGCTGCAACGTCGTCACTGTTGTGGCTGGTGCAGGCCGGGGCCGTGGCGATGGCGATCGGGCAGATGCTGGAACCCGACCGCCTGCCGGGGCATCCGGCCCTTTATGCATTGGTGTTTATCGCGGTGGGCGTGCTGCGCGCGGCGCTGGACAACAAGGTGGGCGAGATGACCTTTCACGCCGCCGACACCGTCCTGACGCTGGAGCGTGCGCGCCTGATCACCCGCGAAGCGCGCCGCGCCACCGACGACCCGGCCCGCCCGCCGGCGGCCAAGACCGCGACCCTGGCCGCGGAAAAGCTGGCCGCGCTGACCCCGTTCCTGACCCGCTATTTCCCCGCGCGGCGTCGTGCGCTGGTGGTGCCGCTGGTGATTCTGGCGGTGTCATTCTGGATTTCCTGGGCGGTGGGCCTGGTGCTGTTGGTCGCGGGCCCGTTGATTCCGGTGTTCATGGCGCTGGTCGGCATCGCCGCCAAACAAGCCAGCGAACGCCAGATGGAAGAGCTGTCGAACATGAACGTGCTGCTGCTGGAGCGGCTGACCGCGCTGGTGGACATCCGCCTGCTGGACGCGTCCGAACGCACGACCCAGAGCTTTCGCGGCTCTGCCGACCGGCTGCGCAAGCGCACGATGGAGGTGTTGCGCATCGCGTTCCTGTCCTCGACCGTGCTGGAGCTGTTCGCCGCCCTGGGCGTGGCCATGGTCGCGGTCTATGTCGGCTTTTCCCTGCTGGGAGAGTTGGAATTCGGCGCCTGGGCGACGCCCCTGACGGTGTCCGAGGGGGTGTTCCTGCTGCTGCTGGCGCCCGACTACTTTCAGCCGCTGCGCGATCTGTCCGCCGCCTGGCACGACAAGGCCGATGCCAGTGCCGTTGCCCGCGAACTGGCCGAGCTGGAAAGCCGGCAAGAGACGACGTTCCTGGGGCTTGGGGCCAATGCCGCGCCGCTGGAAACGCGCGCGCCGCTGCTGGCGCGGGGGCTGGCCTATCGTCCGCCCAGCGGGCGGCTGATCCGGTTCCCCGATTTCGACCTTGCCCCCGGCGAGACGCTGGCGATCACCGGGCCCAGCGGGGTCGGGAAATCCTCGCTGCTGAAACTGATCGCGGGCATGGCCGTACCGACCGAGGGCGAGGTTCGCCTGGGCGACCTGGTGCTGGACGCGGAAAACGCCGATGCCTGGCGCGCCCGGTTGGGCTGGCTGCCGCAGCAGCCGCGATTTGTGTCGGGCAGCCTGCGGCACAACCTGGCGCTGGCGCTGCGCCCGGGGCGCGAACTGCCGCTGGATGCGGCGCTGAAACTGGCGGCTGCCGACGGGGTGGTGGCCACGCTGCCGCGCGGGCTGAACACCCGTTTGGGCGAAACCGGCATGGGTGTGTCGGGGGGCGAGGCGCGCCGCCTGATCGTGGCGCGCGCGGCCCATGCCCACCCCAAGCTTTTGCTGGCCGATGAACCGACCGCGGACCTGGACGAGGAAACCGCGGCGCTGGTCACCGATGGGCTGCTCAGCCTGGTGGCCGGGGGCGCGGCGCTGATCGTGGCGACCCATGACCCCACCCTGGCCGCAAAGATGGATCGCCAGATCGCCATCACCCGCGCGGAGGAAGCGGCATGAAGGACATCATTCACGTCCTGCGGCTGATCTGGCGTGCCCAGCGCAGCGCGCTGTTGCGTGGCACCGCCTTGGCGGTGACCGTGGTGGCCGCCGGTGTGGCGCTGCTTGGCCTGTCGGGCTGGTTCATCACCGCGGCGGGCGCGGCGGGGCTGGCCGGCGTCGGCATTGCCTTTAACGTCTTTCAACCCTCGGCGGCGGTGCGCTTTCTGGCGCTGGGCCGGACAGCGGCGCGCTATGGCGAGCGGCTGTTGACCCATGACGCCACGCTGAAAAGCCTGACCGACATCCGCGTGGGCCTGTTGCGCGGGGTTCTGGCCCTGCCCTTTGACCGGCTGGCGCGGCTGCGCGGGGCCGAAACGATGAACCGCCTGGTCGCCGATGTGGACGCGCTGGACGGAATCGCATTGCGGCTGTTCATTCCGGCGGTCTCGGCGGGGGTGGTCTACCTGGGGGCCTTCGCGATCCTGGCCTGGCTGACCACGCCACTGCTGGCGGCGTGGATCGTGCTCAGCCTTTCTGCGGGGGTTGGGGTGGTTCTGGTCTGGATGGCGCGTCATGCGCTGGCGCCCTCGCGCCGGGCGGAAAAGGCGCTTCAGGCGTTTCGCATCCGGCTGATCGACATGCTGCGGGCGCGCGACGATTTGGTGGTCTATGGCCGCCTGCCCGACCAAAGCGCCGCCGTCACCGCCGCCGAAACCCGGATGCGCGAAAACCTGGAGGGCACCGACCGGCTGGAACGGCGCGCGGGGTTGGCATTGTCGCTGACGACAACGCTGTCGGCGGGCACGGCACTGTGGTTGGGCGGCGCGCTGGCCGCGCGCGGAACGATCACGCCGGCGCAGGCCGCGCTGGGATTTTTCGCGACACTGGCGCTGGCCGAAACGGTGCAGCCGCTGCGCCGGGGCCTGGCCGATCTGGGCCGGATGCTGGACGCCGCGCGCCGGGTGCGCAAGCTGCTGCCGCTGAACGGAACCGACCCGGTGCCCGCACAGGCCGCAGGCCCCGCACCGCAGGCCCAATCCCCCGCGCTGGAGATTTCCGGCGTCAGCTATCGCCATCCCGGCGCCGAAGAGCCCGTGATCGAGGGCTTTACCCTGAGCATCGCCCCGGGAGAGTGCGTCGCGCTGACCGGCGCCTCGGGCAGCGGCAAGAGCACGGTCCTGGCGCTGGCCGCCGGGCTGGTGACGCCCGAGGCAGGCCATATCCTGTTGGCGGGGCGCCCCCTGGACAGCCTGCCGGAATCGGATCTGCGCGCCGAGTTGACCTATCTGCCGCAGCGCAGCGTCCTGCTGGGCCAAAGCTTTTATGAAATTCTGGCCCTGGCCGAACCGCGCCTGGACGAGGCCGATGCCCTGGCCGTGCTGGAGGCCGTGGCCCTGTCCAGCACCGTCGCCGGGCGCGGCGGCTTGCATGCGCGCCTGTCCGAAAACGGCGCGGGCCTGTCGGGGGGCGAACAGCGGCGCCTGACCTTGGCGCGCGCGTTGCTGCGCGCGCCGCGTCTGCTGTTGCTGGACGAACCGACCGAGGGGCTGGACCGGCCCACCGCGATCCGTGTCCTTGCGGGGATTCGCGACCATCTGCCCAATGCGGCGATCCTGACCGCCTCGCACCGCCAGGCCGAACGGGACTGGGCCGGACGACTGATTCGCATGTGATTCGTATGCGATAATACGCATCTGAGACATGCAATATTGACATAAGTCAAAGTCCGGCCACGAAGGTATACCTAGAACAAATCTAATGTGTGTTCATTCGCACGTTAGGGAAATGTGCGTCCTGCGCGCGTATCCAGGGAATGGAACGGGTATCACCCCTAAGGAGGTCCGCGTATGGAACTCGATATCGTAGAGCTGTCACGGCTGCAGTTTGCCATGACGGCTATGTATCACTTCCTCTTCGTGCCGCTCACGCTTGGCCTGTCGGTCATCGTGGCGATCATGGAGACGGTCTATGTGATGACTAACCGCCCCATCTGGCGCCAGATGACGAAATTCTGGGCCACGCTCTTTGGCATCAACTTCGTGTTGGGTGTCGCGACGGGGCTGACCATGGAATTCCAGTTCGGCATGAACTGGTCCTACTACAGCCACTATGTCGGCGACATCTTCGGCGCGCCCCTGGCGATCGAGGGCCTGATGGCCTTCTTCCTTGAGGCGACCTTTGTCGGGCTGATGTTCTTTGGCTGGGACAAGATGTCAAAGGTCACCCACGCGGTGGTCACCTGGCTGGTGGCGATCGGGTCGAACTTTTCGGCGCTGTGGATCCTGATCGCGAACGGCTGGATGCAGAACCCGGTAGGTGCCGAGTTCAACCCGATGTCGATGCGCATGGAAATGACCAGCTTTTTCGAGGTGATGTTCAACGAGGTGGCGCAGGCCAAGTTCGTGCACGCCGTCTCGGCGGGCTATGTCACCGCTTCGGTCTTCGTGCTGGGCGTTTCGGCCTGGTACCTGCTCAAGGGGCGCCATACCGAGCTTGCGCGCCGCTCGATCGCCGTGGCGGCCAGCTTTGGCCTGGCCTCGGCGCTGTCGGTGGTGATCCTGGGCGACGAATCGGGCTATTCGGCCACGCACACCCAGAAGATGAAACTGGCCGCGATCGAGGGCATGTGGGAAACCCATGAGGCCCCCGCACCGTTCAACCTGGTCGGCGTCCCCGACCGAGAGGCCCGCGAGACCCAGTTTGCCGTCAAGATCCCGTTTGTGATGGGCCTGATCGGCACCCGCTCTCTGAACAACGAGATGCCGGGGATCAACGAACTGGTCAAAGAGGCCGAGGACCGGATCCGCAACGGCATCATCGCCTATGACGCGCTGATGCAGATCCGCGCGGCCAAGGGGGACGCAACGCCCGAAATGACCGCGCAGTTCGAAGCGCATAGCGAGGATCTGGGCTTTGCCTTCCTGCTGAAACGCTATGTCGAGGATCCGCGCCTGGCGACCGAGGAGCAGATCGTGATGGCCTCTGGCGACACGGTTCCGGGTGTGCTGCCGCTGTTCTGGGCGTTCCGCATCATGGTGGTGCTGGGCTTTGCGTTCATCGCGCTGCTGGCCTACTTCTTCGTGCGGGCCTCGTTCTACGGGATGCGGTTCCCGCGCTGGGCACTGCGCGCCGCGGTCATCGTCATTCCGACGCCGTGGATCGCCGCCGAGATGGGCTGGTTCGTGGCTGAGTTCGGGCGGCAACCCTGGACGGTGGATGGCGTGCTGCCCACCGCCCTGTCGGTCAGCCACCTGAGCGTGACACAGGTCGCGATCACGCTGGCGGGCTTTGTCGCGCTCTACTCGACGCTGTTCATCATCGAGATGGGCCTGATGGTCAAATATATCCGCAAGGGCCCCTACATGGACGTGGCCGAGACGGATGCCTGGACCAAGCGTCATGAAGAGCAGCTCAAATGCAGCGGCAATGGCGGCAACGCCAACGTCCAACCGGCGGAGTAAGTGTAATGATCCTTCATCAATTCATAGACTTCGAAGTTCTGCGCGTGATCTGGTGGTTGCTGCTTGGCGTCTTGCTGACCGGCTTTGCCTTGACCGACGGCTTCGACCTGGGCGTGGGCACGCTGCTCCCGTTCGTGGCGAAAACCGATGTTGAGCGCCGCGTGGCGATCAACACCATCGGCCCGGTATGGGAAGGCAACCAGGTGTGGTTCATCCTGGGGGGCGGCGCGATCTTTGCCGCCTGGCCGCCGCTCTACGCGGTCAGCTTCTCGGGCTTTTACCTGGCGATGTTCCTGATCCTGGCGGCGCTGATCCTGCGCCCCGTAGGGTTCAAGTATCGCTCCAAGCGGGAAAGCCAGACCTGGCGCACCTCTTGGGATTGGGCGCTGTTCGTGGGTGGCTTCGTGCCGGCGCTGGTGTTCGGCGTGGCCATGGGCAACGTGCTGCAAGGTGTGCCGTTCCGGCTGACCGAGGATCTGTTGCCGATCTACGAGGGCAGCTTCTTTGGCCTGCTCAACCCCTATGCGATCCTTGCCGGGCTGGTGTCGGTGTCGATGCTGGTGATGCACGGCGCGGCCTGGCTGGTTCTCAAGACCGAGGGCATCGTCGCCCATCGGGCGCGCATCTTTGGCACCTATGCGGCACTGGCCACGATCGTGACCTTTGTGCTGGCCGGTCTGTGGATGGCCGCGGGGATCGATGCCTATGCCTTTGTCGGCGAGGTGGCGACCGACGGTCCGTCCAACCCGCTGATGAGCGAGGTCACCAAGGGGGGCAGCTGGATGGCGGCCTATGCCACGCGTCCGTGGATCGCCATTGCGCCGATCCTGGGCCTGGCCGGGGCGGCGCTGGCCTTTGTCGGCTTTCGCGCCGGAAAGGAAGGCTGGACAATGCTGGCATCGAAACTGTCGATCACGGGCATCATCGCCTCGGTCGGCCTGACGATGTTCCCGTTCATCCTGCCCTCCAGCATCGACCCGAAATCGTCGCTTACGGTCTGGGACAGCTCGTCCTCGCACCTGACGTTGTTCGTGATGCTGGTGTCGGCGGTGATCTTCGTGCCGCTGATCCTTGCCTACACGGCTTGGGTCTACAAAGTGCTCTGGGGTAAAGTCACCACAGAGAGCGTTATCGAAAACAGCGACTCCGTTTACTGAGAAAGGACTGGCCATGTGGTATTTTGCCTGGATTCTCGGCCTTCCGCTCGCCGCGCTTTTTGCAGTGGTGAACGCGATGTGGCTGGAGCTGCACTCTGACAGCGAAGTCATGGAAGACAGCCGAAACGGTCGCGGCTAAGGCGACCTGACCAGGGGGCGGATCCAAACGGACCCGCCCCCTACCCCGTCCGCGCCCCTCGGTGCAGACCGGTTTTTCGCCCCCGCACGGCGGCTGGAAAAACCCCCCTCAAACAAAGATGAGTCTTTGACACAGGTATTGATTCGGGCCTATCAACGGCGCGATACATGCAGATATTCGAATGTTTTCTGGAGAGAACGCATGAAAGACATGGACCGCATCACCGCCTCACGCCGGGCCTTCCTGGGGATGGCCGCAGGCGGGCTGACGCTGGGCGCAACCCTTGCCGCCCCGGCCCGTGCCGAAAAGGTCAAGAGCAGCGCACGGATCGTGATCCTGGGCGCCGGCGCCGCGGGCACCGCCATCGCCAACCGCCTGGTGGACCGCCTGGACGGCGCCAAGATCACCATCGTGGACGCGCGCAAACGGCACCTGTACCAACCCGGTTTCACGCTGATCGCCGCTGGCCTGAAATCCCAGGACTATTCGGTTTCGCGCACCGGCGACTGGCTGCCCCGCGACATCGACTGGATCGAGGACGCCGCCGCCGAGATCGACCCCGTGGCCAAAAAGGTCGTCACCGCAGGCGGCAAGACGATCGCCTATGACTATCTGGTTTTGGCCACCGGGCTAAAGCTGGACTGGGACGCGGTCGAGGGGTTCTCGATGGACCTGGTGGGCACCAACGGCATCGGCGCGGTCTATGCCGGCCCCGAACAGGCCTATGCCACCTGGGGCGCGATGGACCGCTTTACCGACGAGGGCGGCAAGGCGCTGTTTTTCCGCCCCGCCACGGAAATGAAATGCGCCGGCGCGCCACTGAAATACACCTTTCTGACCGATGACTATGCCCGCAAAAAGGGCAGCCGCGGCCGGGTCGAGATCACCTATGCCGCCCATTCCAACAGCCTTTTCTCTGTGCCGATCGTGCATGAAAAGGTGCGCATGCTGTTCGAGGATCGCGGCGTCAAAACCCATTACAACCACGTCATCAAGGCGATTGATCCGGGCAAGAAAATCGCGACCTTTGCCACGCCCGAGGGCGATGTCGAGATGGATTACGACTTTACCAACGTGATCCCGCCGATGGTCGCGCCCGACGTGATCCGCAATTCGGACCTGGCCTGGCAGACTGGCAAATGGGTCGATCAGGGCTGGGCCGAGGTCGACCCCCAAACCCTGCGCCACGCCCGCTTTCCCGAGGTCTTCGCCATCGGCGACAGCGCCGGCGTGCCCAAGGGCAAGACCGCCGCATCGGTCAAATGGCAGGTTCCCGTGGCCGAGGATCACATCGTCGCCGATATCGCCGGCCGGCTGAGCCCGGCGATCTATAACGGCTATACCTCGTGCCCGCTGATCACCCGCGTGGGCCGGGCCATGCTGGTCGAATTCGACTACCGCAACAACCTCACCCCTTCGTTCCCGGGGGTCATCGCACCGCTCGAAGAGCTTTGGATTTCCTGGCTGATGAAAGAGGTGGCCCTGAAAGCCACCTATAACGCCATGCTGCGCGGCAAAGCGTAAGGAGACGCGACCATGAAAGAACTGACACTGGAAACCCTGATCGCGGTCTTCGAGGAAATCTTCGGGGCTGCGCTGTTTTGGGCTATGGTCGGGGCGGCCATAATCATTACTCTTGCATTCATCTTTGTTCTGATTCGCGATCGCAGCCTCGAAGGCCGCGCCCTTGTGCGTGCCGAGCTGTGGGCACCGGTCGGGGCAATAGCCGCGATCCTGTTCGTGCAATTC